>BAEM01000063.1 GCA_000314955.1 Paraglaciecola chathamensis S18K6
CACATCGTTTGGTCAGTGACGAAACCTAGATCTTTTACATTGGTATCGAGAGGTTGGTTTCATACATTAGGTTGTAATTTACAACGGGTCGTTTGGTCAGTAACGAAACCTAGTTTTTTAGATTGGTAGTGGGAGGGCGGTTTTAGTTGTTTGGTTGTAATTTACAACACTTAGCTTAGGCCGTTTCTACCAATAGATACTGCGTGTTAGTAAAAAGACTCCATTCACTAGAAAACGATCGTAACTTCCTAATGTTATATGGCCGTAACCTTCAACAATATAAATGATAAATTTAGCTTTGAATAAACGAATATAATTGTTTTAAAAAGGATTTTTATCAATATTGATAGTGTGCGAAGCATTAATTTTTTAATCTTAATTAACGTTTAATATTGTAAATATTATATTTTCTCGTATGAAACTCATTAATAACAACATTGCGCTAACAACTCTATTGATTGGATGTAACATTTAAGTCATAATCGCTCAAAATCAATCATTTTTACTTCCGTGTAAAAAGTGGCTCCCTACGTTCAAGTGACTCAAAGGCGCCTTAAAAGAAAAATAATGGAGAAAATGTGTCTACTTCAGATGAGTTTGAAACGAAACCAATCAGCCCAGGTAAACTTCAGCCAGCTCGCGCGTTCGCAGGAAGCTATGCTGGGGAGCATGTCGCTGGAACTGAGTTTGTAATCGGGGCCCTATTTGTATCTTGGGGAGTGGGGGCTGGTGATATTTTAATTGGCCTTCTTCTTGGTAACCTTCTGGCCGTGCTTACATGGGGGCTCTTAACTGCTCCGATCGCCACTGATACACGCTTAACGCTTTATGCTTATCTAGAGAAGATTGCAGGAAAGGGAACGATTAAAATCTACAGTGTGGTTAACGGGATATTATTTAGTGTATTGGCAGGAGCTATGATAACTGTATCAGCCTCCGCAGTACGGATACTGCTAGACATTCCACCGCAAGTAGAATGGTTTCCCTCTGACTTTAGGTTTGTCTTAGTCGCGCTTTTTGTCGGTGCTGTTGTCGTTTTCATGGCGGTAAAGGGTTTTGAAAAACTAGCAGCGTTTGCTGAGGTATGTGCTCCTTGGATGATCCTGATGTTTATCGTAGGGGCATTATTCATGCTGCCGGCTTTGATCGCCTCGACGCCTAGTATCTCGAATATTTCCTCATTCTCAGATTTCTTTATTATGGCAAATGAATCAATTTGGGTGAAAACGAGCAATGAAGTAGGGCTATGGCACGTAGCTGCTTTCGCTTGGGTAGCGAATTTAGCAATGCATGGCGGTATGGGAGATATGACACTGCTGCGTTTTGCTCGTTATCCAAAATACGGATTCTTTTCCGCATTAGGTATGTTTATCGGTCATTACCTCGCGTGGATTTGTGCTGGGATTATGGGGGCGGGTGCTGCCATTATCATACATACTTCTATTACTAATCTTGATCCAGGGGCTGTAGCTTACCAAGCTTTAGGCACATGCGGAATCATCGCGGTTATTATTGCAGGTTGGACTACGTCAAATCCTACGATTTATCGTGCAGGTTTAGCATTTAGCTCGCTGAACCCTAAGTGGAGTAGAGAGAAATCCACAGTCGTTGTAGGCATAGTTACAACAATCATTGCATGTTTCCCTTTTGTATTTTCACAACTTTTGGGTTTTGTGGGTATTATGGGCTTAATGATGGCGCCGATTGGCGCAGTTATCGTCGCGGAACACTGGCTTTTCGACAAAATAGGTTTAACAAGATATTGGTCTAAATATAAAGGTAATACTACCAATTATGCTGCGGTGATAACGTGGATATCAGCCTTGTTACTAAGTTATATCTTAGAAAGTACAGGTTCATTGCATCTGTTTTTCTTACTGATACCTATCTGGATATACTCTACTGTCATTTACTGCGTGCTCGCGGCATTACTGGGAGCAAAGCGAAAATATTCTGAAGCTGAAATAGAAGAGCAAAACGAACTAAAGCGGAAAACACTTGAGAAAACATATCTTCAAGAAATTCAAAGCAAAAGGGCTTTCGAAGAAAAAGTGAAAAGCGCCTTAGCCGTTAAAATTGCTTCAATAGTTGCCATTATCTCACTGTGTTCTTGTTTAGCAATTGGTGTGTATGCATACGCAGAAGGTAGCTCACCAGCACTACATAATGCGTTATTTGCTGTAACAATGCTCTACTTCGTCTGTGCGACATATGCATATATCGCAAGATCTAAACCTGTAGATGTAGCAGTGAATGATGCAAGTAATGTGAATACAGCGAGGCAGTAACGCCTTTCTTTTAGGTTCGTCCCAATGGTACTGAGCTAATGGGACCTCTCCATTTTCTGAGGTAAATTGAATATGAAGTATTCATTTTTTCTAAACTTATCCTGTTTTTTGTTATTGATGTTTGTGAGTCTGAAAGTGACTGCACAGGCAAACACTCAGGATACTAATAAACCCCCCAACATTGTTTTCATTTTAGCTGATGATCATCGTTGGGATTTGTTAGGTAGTAAAAACAGCCTAATACAAACGCCAAACCTAGATGCTATCGCGGAGGAGGGGATAGTATTTGAAAACGCTTTCGTTACCACGCCGATTTGTGCGTCAAGCAGAATAAGTATTCTGACTGGATTAACGGAGCGGACCCATGACTACACTTTTAGCAGGCCACCTACCGGAGAGGTCGAATCAGCCAACATGTATCCGGCCTTGCTGAAGCAAGCTGGTTACACCACCGGCTTTGTAGGAAAGTACGAAATCAAAATGTCCGGAGCTGATCAAGACAGATTTGACTATTTTAAACCCTTACTTCAATCAAAAACTAATCGCTGGAATGATAAGGACATACCCCAGACCTACTATATACAAAATCTAGCTAAAGAGTTTATCCAAGACGCCAGCAGTAAAGACAAGCCTTGGGTACTGGCGGTAAATTTTTGGAACCCTCATGCCCATGACACAGATAAAGTCGATCAATTTCACTATCCACCTGAGTTTGAGGAATATTATCAAGATGTCACAGTTCCAGACGCGAACAACTCTACAAAACATGATTTTGAAGAATTGCCAAAGTTTCTAAAGGATTCTATGGCTAGAGTGCGATGGGAATATAGATTCGCCAACCCTAAAATGTATCAACGAATTATTAAAAGACATTACAGAGCTATTAGTAGTGTAGATAAAGCCGTAGGGGCAATTTCTGCCCAACTTAAAAAGCTAGGTGTAGATGATAATACGATCATTATTTACACAGGGGACAATGGTTACTCGTTAAACGAACGTCAGTTAGCTGGGAAATGGTTCGGTTGGGAAGAGGACTTAAGAGTGCCTTTGATTATCAAGGATCCAAGACAGAAGGCGCACCAGAAAATAAGTGGAATGGCACTTAATATTGATATTGCACCAACAATATTAGATCTGGCAGGAATATCCATACCTTCAAGTTATCAAGGGCGAAGTCTACTTCCTCTTGTTGGCACAAACTTTGACGATAACTGGCGCTCAGAGTTTTTCTTTGAGCATATGTATCAACCAAAGCGTGCGTCAATACCGCCGATGTTCGGGGTGAGAACAGAGCATTGGAAACTGGTAAACTTTTATAAGAATGATTTTCTACAGCTATATGACTTAAGAGAAGATCCGTTTGAGCGAAATAATTTAGCGTACAACCCAAAGTACAAATACCTGACAGAAGCGCTGAATAAGCGAGCGCTTCAATACGTGAAAAACTATGAAGATGCCAGAACGCCTGAGGTTAAGGCTAGAGAACATTTTTTAAACAGTTTTTAAGCGTTTTAGCGTATCACCTGGGTAGAGCGTTTGTGAACGTCTAGTTATTAACTTTAGCATGCGCTCTGCTAATCAACCCCGGTATTACATACCATCCTTTTCCTATCAAATGTGCGCCTACAGCAATCGTAATAAAGAAACTTGAATGATTGATAATGATTATTGCTGACTGCAATTTATTCATATACAATCATTTTACATTTATTTAATGATTTTTTTGAGCACATTAGGCGTTGTCACAATCGCCAAATGAAGCTCATAGGGTAGATATAGGTACGAATGTGAGGTTAGCGGTAATTGGCGAATGCATGGTTGAATTATCTAACTGCGAGAGTAGTGCTTACTTGCTTGGTTATGGCGGAGATACATTAAACACCGCAGTTTATTTCGCTAGGTGTGATGGCGAGGTCGAGTATATCACGGCCCTAAGTGATGATATTTTTAGCTCTAAAATGCTTGAATCTTGGCGTACCGAAGGAGTAGGAATAGAGCATGTAAAGATAATTCCCAACACCGTACCCGGACTATATTTGATTGAAAATGACGACCAAGGAGAACGTCACTTTCATTATTGGCGAGCCAATTCGCCTGCACGGGCTCTATTAGATGAGTTTCCGGAAATACTAAGCGAGTTAGATAAGTATGACGCCATTTTCCTAAGCGGTATTACGCTGTCACTTTATTCAGCGCCAGCAAGACGCCGCTTGTTTGAATATCTACGTCACTTTCGAGCGTCAGGTGGTCAAGTTGTATTCGACAATAATTACCGAGCAAAAAACTGGAGCTCCATTTCGGAAGCGGTTGAAACCTTTGACGAAATAATGGGTGTTACTGATATTGCATTGTTAAGCATGGAGGACGAGATAGCGCTATATGGGCCGCACTCTATAACATCTTGCACTGCACGCTGGTTAGAGAAAGGCGCAATCGAAGTCATCGTCAAAAACGGCGCTGAAGGTATTCATTTAGCAGACTTAACCAATACCGTATTTTTTGATGTTCCCAATGTAGTGAGTCCAGTTGATACGACCGCAGCCGGTGATTCGTTTAATGGCGCGTTTTTAGCGGCTAGGGCAAAGGGCTATTCGCTAGAACGTAGCATTCGCGCTGGGCAGTTTTGTGCGGCGCAAGTCATTATGCACATCGGCGCTATAGTGAATAAAGATATCCCTTTGGTTGAGGGGGAGTTATGAAACTCAATAGATTCATTTCTTTACTGATTCTAACTTCTGTAATCCTATTATCTGGTTGTGAAGAAGTATTGGACAATGACAAAGTTGCGATTCGTTTAGGGCATCAGCTTGATATTAACCACCCTGTGCACGAAGGACTCGTTTATCTGAAGGATGAGCTAGAGCGCCTTTCGGGTGGAGAAATGACCATAGTGATATATCCATCATCGCAAGTTGGTGATGAACGCGAAGTACTTGAGCTAATACAAATTGGCAGCATGGGAATGACAAAAGTTTCTGCCAGCGCACTTGAGACATTTGTCCCTGAAATGAAAATCTTCAGCCTTCCTTATCTTTTCCGCGATAAAACCCATTATTGGCAAACGTTAAATGGGGAAGTAGGCAAGGCGCTTCTTGATGCTGCTGAGCCATTTCGTTTCAAAGGACTCGGTTACTTTGACGCTGGCAGTCGAAGTTTTTACACCACAAAAAAGAAAGTTACTTCACCAGAAGATCTAACCGGCTTAAAGGTTAGGGTAATGAATAGCCAAACGGCTGTAGCCATGGTCAACACGATGGGGGGGGCAGCAACGCCCGTGAGTTGGGGTGAGTTATACACTTCTTTGCAACAGGGGGTTGTCGATGGTGCGGAAAATAATCTACCTAGTTTCTTTTATTCCAAACACTACGAAGTCAGTAAGTACCTAATTTTAGATGAACACACATCGATTCCTGATGTGATCGTTGTCGGAACACATCTGTGGGATAAGCTTTCCACTGAACAAAAAGGTTGGTTAGAAGCTGCGATGCAGTCTGCTACTGAGTATCAAAGGGAATTATGGGAAAAATCAACAGCGGATTCCTTGAAGATCGTAACCGAAGCTGGCGTACAAGTAATTAAAGCTGACAAAACACTATTTGAAGAAAGCGTACAGCCAATATATCGGTCTTTAAAAGGCTCGGAATTGGAAGCGTTGGTTTCTAAAATTCGGGACATAGGAGGTGATAGGTGAATACTTTCAAAAGTTTCATCGTGAATTTAAACCGTGTATTACGAGTTCTATTAGCGTCAATGATGGCGCTGCTAGTCATTAATGTAACGTGGCAAGTAATTACTCGGTTTATTTTACCTCATCCGAGCTCCTTTACAGAGGAGCTTGCACGTTTTTTACTAATCTGGATTAGCTTACTCGGTAGCGCTTACGCGTTTCACACACACAGCCATCTGGGATTTGATTATCTAGTCAATAAGATGTCTCGTTCTACATCAATGCTCGTAGCAAAAATGGGCTATGTCTTGGTGATTCTATTTGCGATTAGCGTACTAGTTGTAGGCGGCTTGAACCTGGCATATATCACCTTATTACTGGAACAACGTTCAGCAGTGTTAGGGCTTCCCATGGGGGCGGTGTATGCAGTTACACCTGTTAGCGGCCTTTTATTTATCGTGTATAGCATATTGGGTCTTCTTGAACTGAAAGATTCCAATAAGCTGAGGGAGCTCGCGTTATGACATCGTTAATTTTGTTCGGCCTATTTGTCATCTTACTCGTTCTAAATATTCCAATCGCAGTAAGTATTATCGTAGCCACCCTTGCTACCATGCTTTTAACTATTGACACTTTACCCGCGTTAACGACTTTAGCACAACGCTTATCGGTGGGGGTTGATAGCTTTGCTTTGTTAGCGATTCCGTTTTTTGTTTTATCAGGATATTTGATGGGGCAGGGAGGCATCGCAGTACGACTTATAGAGTTTGCTAAAGTGCTTGTCGGTAGGCTGCCCGGAGGGCTCGCTTTCGTAAATATTATATCTTGTGCATTGTTTGGTTCTATTTCGGGTTCTGCGGTGGCTGCAACATCAGCTGTTGGTGGGTTTATGATCCCTGCGATGGAAAAAGAGGGGTATGACAAACCTTTCAGCACCGCCGTTACGGTCACAGCTGCTACAACGGGTATGTTAATACCGCCAAGCAATATATTAATCATTTACTCACTAGCCAGTGGCGGTGTGTCTATTGCTGCATTATTTATCGCCGGCTATTTGCCTGGTTTACTAGTGACCGTGCTACTGATGTTGGGCGCAAGTTTTTATATTAAGCGCCACGGTATAACAACCGACAAAACAATAAGCATAGGAAAGTTCTGGCCAAGCTTAATTGGTGCTATTCCCTGTTTATTTCTGATCGTTCTGATAATAGGCGGGATTATCGGTGGCTTTTTCACACCCACAGAAGCAGGGGCTATTGCCGTAATATACTCTTTGGTTTTATCTCTTGGATTGTACAAAGAACTGCGCGTTAAAGATTTATATCCAATCTTTTTAAAAACAATAAACACCACCGCTATTGTCATGTTTTTGATTGGCGCTTCTGCTGCAATGTCTTGGCTGATGTCGTATGAACAGATCCCTCAAACCATCAGCAACTCACTTTTATCGCTGTCGGAAAATGCGCTTATTATTCTATTAATCATGAATTTGCTCTTGTTGGCAGTAGGTACCTTTATGGACGTTACGCCAGCAGTGCTTATTTTCACTCCAATATTTCTTCCCATTGCTGAAATGCTAGGTATTTCACCTTTGCATTTTGGGATCATGATGATTTTAAACCTATCGATTGGCTTGTGCACTCCTCCGGTTGGTAGTGTTCTGTTCGTGGGTTGTAGCGTTGGGCGGGTTTCAATCAGCAGCATAATGAGACCAATACTTCCTCTTTACGCAGCAATGTTAATTGCATTGGCATTGACGATTGCATTCCCGCAAATCAGCGAATTTCTTCCGAAACTGTTAGGGCTAATTTGACCTACCCATTAAAAAATTACTAGGAGCATGACGTGTCAGACTATTTAATTAAAAAATTCGGCTTACAAGGCAAAGTGGCGGTTGTTACTGGCGCTAGCCGCGGGCTAGGGCAGGGGATAGCGATGGCGCTTGGTGAGGCAGGGGCGACAGTAGTAGCCATCGGATCTTCATCAAAAAGTGTTGAGGCTACATTGAGTCAATTAAAAGAAAAAGGTATCGAATGTGCTGGATACGGTTGTGATCAATCTAGCACTAAAGAAATAATCGATACTGTAGGTAAAATCCTTGATACCCATGGCCGCATTGATGTGCTGGTGAATAACGCCGGTACTATTAAGCGCTCTCCTGCTCACGAATTCTCGGACGCAGACTGGAGCGAAGTCATCAATGTAAATTTAAACGGCGTCTTCACATTTTGCCGTGAAGTGGGCAAGAAAATGCTCGAGCAAGGCAGTGGCAAAATAATTAATATCGCCTCTCTGCTTAGTTTTTCCGGTGGGATCACCGTTCCAGCGTACGCTGCGAGTAAAGGTGGTGTGGCACAGCTAACAAAAGCACTGGCAAATGAATGGGCGAACAGCAACATTCAAGTAAATGCCATCGCACCAGGTTATTTTGAAACGGACAATACCTTCAACATCCGACAAGATAAAGATCGTTATGCAAGCATTAGCAGTCGAATACCAGCTGACAAATGGGGCACCCCAGATGACTTAGCTGGAGCAGCAGTATTCTTGTCGTCTGAAGCATCCTCTTATGTGAACGGTCATGTTCTGCTCGTCGATGGCGGTTGGATGGCTCGTTAACTCAGCGTCCATATTCTTTATTTTCAACGACTATAAGGTGGTCTTATGAATTTTTTATTTTCAACAAACAAACGAAGCTATCCCAGTATGACAAATAAAGAGTTGAGAGAGGCGTTCTTAACTGAGCCTCTGTTTACTCCAGGCGCGCT
This sequence comes from Paraglaciecola chathamensis S18K6, assembly GCA_000314955.1. Taxonomy (GTDB): domain Bacteria; phylum Pseudomonadota; class Gammaproteobacteria; order Enterobacterales; family Alteromonadaceae; genus Paraglaciecola; species Paraglaciecola chathamensis. The sequence continues at coordinate 8,724 of BAEM01000063.1, forward strand.
TTCGTTAACTTATACTGATGTTGATCGTGCGGTTATTGGTGGAGCAATGCCTTTATCGGAAAGCATTCAAATTCCAACTCACAAAGAGTTGGCGGCTGATTACTTCTGTGAACGTCGTGAATTAGGGATTATTAACATTGGTGGAAAAGGTGCTGTTGAGGTAGATGGTGAAACCTATGACATGGCAATGAAAGATAGCCTCTATGTTTCACGCGGGAGTAAAAACGTTGTTTTGTCTTCTGTAGATGCGAATAGCCCAGCAAAATTTTACATGATCTCTTATCCCGCTCACCGAATTACCAAGACTGTATATGTTCCTAAGTCAGACGCGAAAAAAATTGAGCTTGGTTCTCAGGAAACGTCTAATGAAAGAACTATCTTTCAGTCTATTCGCCCAGGGATCGTTGATAGTTGTCAATTAGTCATGGGAATTACGGAGCTAAAATCGGGTAGTGTCTGGAATACCAAACCTCCCCATACTCATTTTAGGCGCACTGAAATTTATATGTATTTTGAGCTTGAGCAAAGCGAACGCGTTTTCCATATGCTGGGTGAGCCCAAAGAGGTCAAAACCTTACCATTGGCACCTGAAGTTGCTATTGCTTCTCCAAGTTGGTCGATTCATAGCGGCGTAGGAACGACCAACTATAGTTTTATCTGGGCTATGGGCGGTGAAAATCAAGAGTTTGATGATATGGATCATATTGAAATATCTGCGTTAAGTTAGCTTAAAACAATAAAATGTTACAAAACGCCTATCAAAATCAATCATGAATTGATTTTTTTGATTGATTTTGGCTGGTTTGGTGATTATATTGAAACAAATAATGCCAAAAGGATAAGTGAAAATGCTTGAAAAGCAGCGACAACAGTTGATTCTAGAAGTGTTGGAGGAGTCCACATTTGCGAGTGTGCCGGAGTTATGCTCTCAACTAGGAGCTTCGGAGGCAACTATTCGACGAGATCTTAATAAGTTGTCTGCGCAAAAGAAAATTAAAAAAATACGAGGGGGAGCTCAAGTCATTGATTCAGGCTCAACTTCTAACTTTTATCTATCTGGCAATGCGTTTTTAATTGATAAAGAGAAAAACGCCGACATAAAAAGACAAATAGCTAAAGTTGCTTGCGAACTATGCTCTGACGGTGAATCAATTATCATCAATGGGGGGAGTTCTACATTTATGATGGCAGAGTTTCTTCGAGAAAAACGCTTGAATGTGCTTACTAATTCATTTGTTCTTTCTCAAGATTTGGTTGAGAACAGCCAAAACCAAATCACCTTGCCGGGCGGCGAAGTGTATAGGAAGCAAAGTATAATTCTCAGTTCCTTTGAAAATGATACAACGCAAAATTATCGCGGAAGTATGATGTTTATGGGCACGCCCGGTATTAGTAAATACGGCGTGATGGAATCTGATCCGTTACTTATACTCGCTGAAAAAAAGTTACGTAAACAAGCTGATAAGTTAGTTGTTTTGGCTGATAGCACCAAGATAGGTCTACAGAGCAACTTAGTTTTTTGCGGCTTAGAAGCCGTTGATATTGTCATTACCGATAGCCGCGCCGATGAAAAAGTACTGGAAGAATTTCGCCGTTGGGACATCGAAGTGATTGTAGTCGATGCCCAAGCTGTCACCGTTTAATTGAACGGAGGACTCCTGTTTATTAAAGGGCTTCTTAGCATGAAGCCACTTAAATGTTTGGGGTCCTGAACCTTTTAAAGTGCTACGCTATTTATATAGCAAGACTATTTTATTAAATATACCTGATATATTTTAAAACCTCTAGATTCAATCAAAAATATTCAAATTCAATCATTTTCTGTTATATAATCCCTCTGTGTTGTCATTTATATTCTTTTAGCTTTTGCGGAGGTTGGAGCTCAATCCGTTAGACCGCTGTTTAAGCGAGAGATAAATGCTCTACAACTTGAACAGAATTAAACGTATGCACTGGACTCTACGCATTGTTCATTTAACGCTACGTTTTCTTATGAGCGTTCAGTTATGTAGCACACATGAGATGCTCAATGGATTAATGCTAAGTCACGTAAAGACCAACATAGCACTAACCAGAGGAGCTTAATAATTGTTTGTTTTAGGGGTAGAAATAGAGTGAAGGCTGTTTTAGATATAGGAAAAACACACATAAAATTATTGTTTGTGAAAGAGGAGCAACAAGTAGCTAGCTTCAGCTGTAAAAACGCTCCTATTGCCGGACAATATCCTCAAGCCGATGTTAGTAGTATTTGGGAATGGTTGATTGAAACTCTTCACTCTTGTACCTATTCAAAGCAAGTGGAAGGGCTTGTTATTACTACACATGGTGCTACCGCAGCATTGATAGACGAGCGTGAGAAAAATAGACAGAGTGCATTAGTAATACCTGTTTTAGATTATGAATATGACGGCCTAGACGAAGTTAGTGCTGATTACGAAGAAGCTCGGCCTAATTTTCAAGAAACATTCTCACCTTCTTTACCCGCGGGACTTAACCTTGGTAGGCAGCTGTTTTGGCTAGAACGATCTTATCCTACTGAATTTGCGAAAGTCACATCGATACTGCTTTACCCACAGTATTGGGCTTGGAGATTGGGCGCAAATGTGAGCTCGGAAGTTACCTCTTTAGGTTGCCATACCGACCTTTGGAATCCAATCAAACGAGAATATTCTTCAATTTGCATAGCAAATGATTGGACAAAGCTATTTCCTTCTATCAAGTCTGCGTGGGACTGCATTGGTGAAATAAGTCCAGAAGTGTCGCAGGCTACTACTTTACCTACTTCGTGCAAAATCTATTGCGGAATTCACGACAGCAACGCTAGTTATCTGAGATACCTAAATTTAAGCTTGAAACACGATCAAGAATTTACCGTAATTTCTACAGGTACGTGGACTATATTAATGCAGGCTAATGGACAGGTCAGCCATTTACAGAGCAAACCGGACACCTTGGCTAACGTAGATATAAACGGTGATCCTGTATGCTGTGCTAGGTTTATGGGTGGCCGTGAGTATGAAAAAATATGCACTACATTGGGGGGCAATATCAAAATGAATCCCACCGAGTCCGACATTCAGCGTGCGATCGATAATTTATGGATGGTGACGCCTGATTTTAGTGATGGTAATGGCCCTTTTGGCAATTATACCCCTCAACTTCTATGCCCTAAGACCCCTCCCGCGCCTCAAGCAATCGCGACCTTGTATTGCGCGATGATGATTAGCCAAAGACTAGATGATCTTCAAGCTCAGGGCCCCATTTATATCGAAGGTGCATTTCTTAAGAATCCTTTATTGTGTGGTCTTGTCGCCCAGTTAAGAGCAGGACAAAGTGTATTTGCCTCCACTGACGCCACAGGAACTGTGTTAGGTGCAGCTTCATTAATTGATTATCAAAATGGAAACGTGAGCAACTTAGAGGTCTCGCCTGTGTCAACGACGGACTTTGTCGGACTAGAGCCTTACGTAGATGCTTGGTTTAACGCGATAAGCCGAAAAAGTAATATTTAGTCACGAATGCATCAATAATAATCACGAGGCCTTGTTAAATAGTCATTTTAGTGTTCTTTGTGATTGAAAATGATTGACAAGTATTGAAATCTGCGTGTATTGTGATTGCATAAATCAGAGTCCAAGCATTATGGACTAAATTAACAATCAACATTTAACAAGATAGGACTAATTCATGGCTTTCAAACCTGATGATTACAAGCATGTTAAGTACCTTTGGAAAGACGAAGAAGCTGACAATCTTTCTCCTGTAGAAAATCTCGTTTACCGCTCAAATAAGCTAGGTGATGATCAAAGAATTACCAATACCGGTGGCGGTAATACTTCAGCAAAAATTATGGAGAAAGACCCTCTTTCAGGTGAAGAAGTTGAAGTTCTTTGGGTAAAGGGGTCTGGTGGAGATTTACGTACATCAAAAGTGGCGAACTTCTCATCACTTTACATGGATAAATTGAATGCACTGCAGGATATCTACCATTCGGCAGGCGAAGTCGGAGTCAAAACTCAAATTGAAGATGACATGGTTGCTATGTATCGTCATGCGACGTTCAATTTGAACCCTCGGGCAACTTCAATCGATACTCCTCTACACGCCTTTATACCTTTCAAGCATGTTGATCACATGCACCCAAATTCGGTTATTGCAGTTGCTGCTAGTAAAAATTGTAAAACACTAACTAAAGAAATATTTGGGGATGAACTAATTTGGACTGAGTGGCAGCGACCAGGTTTTGATTTAGGTCTTCAGTTACAGCAAATTTGCAGAGATTATCCAGATGCGAAGGGTGTAATACTTGCGGGGCACGGCGTTATCAACTGGGCTAATGACAGTAAAGCATGCTATGACTTGAGCTTAGAAATTATCGAAAAAGCAGCAAGTTTTATTGAAAGTCACGACAAAGGTGAGATGACTTTCGGTGGACAGAAATATGCCAAACTTGATCAAATGCAAAGAGAAAACGTCTTGGCTGATGTTCTACCGTATTTACGCGGCTTGGTATCAGGTGAAAATAAACTTATTGGTACCGTCCAAGATGATGATGATGTACTTCGTTTTGTGAACAGTAACGATGCGCTTCGTCTAGCAGATTTGGGAACGTCTTGCCCAGATCATTTCTTACGTACAAAAATTAAGCCTCTATATGTTGATTGGAACCCAGAAACTGATTCTATAGAACAGTTGAAAGGCTTATTAAAAGATGGCGTGAAAAAGTACAAAGAAGATTATAGCTCTTACTATGAGCAGTGTAAGCATGACAATTCTCCAGCTCAGAGAGCTTCCTCGCCTTCAATATGTTTAATTCCTGGCGTAGGCATGATTGGCTGGGGTAAAAATAAGTCAGAATCTCGAGTGACTGCTGAGTTTTACAACTGTGCAATTGAAGTTATGCGCGGGGCAGAGGCAATTGATGAGTACATTGCCCTGCCACAACAAGAAGCATTTGATATTGAATACTGGTTATTGGAAGAAGCCAAACTTCAACGTATGCCAAAAGAGGCACCGTTGGCTCGTGATGTAGTTGTAGTCATTGGGGCAGGTGATGGTATTGGTAAAGCTACAGCTCACCGAGTGGCGCGTGAAGGAGCTCATGTCGTATGTGCTGATTTGCGTATTGAACAAGCCAAAGCCACGGCTATCGAGTTAGAGGAAATATACGGAAAAGGTATTGGCGTTGCCGGTACGGGTATCTCATCTTGCGGCCCTGCGATCGCTCAAGAAGTGGATATAACTAAACGTGAAACGGTAGAAAAATTGTTTGCCAATGTTACGTTGGCCTACGGTGGTATCGACAAGGTCATTGTGACTGCGGGAGTATTCCTTGCTGAAGGAAAAGATTTGTCTAAAAACGATGACATCTTCGAGCTCAGCTTCAATGTAAATGTGAAGGGGGGATACGTCGTTGCATCAGAGGCTCAAAAGATTTGGGAAAAACAACAACTCAAAGGCATGATGGTACTAACCACTAGCGTAAATGGTGCAGTATCTAAGAAAGGTTCTTTAGCCTACGACACTAGTAAGTCAGCGGCAAACCATTTAGTGCGGGAACTGGCTGTCACCTTATCGCCTCTGGTTAACGTGAATGCACTTGCTCCGGCTACCGTTGTTCAGGGAAGTAGTATGTTTCCTAGAGACCGGGTGATTTCTTCACTATCGAAATACAACATTCCATTTAACGAATCTGATACAACTGAAGATTTACGTACAAGTTTAGCTGAGTTCTATGCCCAACGAACTTTGACGAAGTTGCCTATAACGCCCGAAGATCAGGCCGAAGCTGCATATTTACTTGTATCTGGTCAGTTAAGCAAAACGACCGGCCAAATTATTAGTGTAGACGGTGGTTTACACGAAGCCTTCCTACGCTAGGAGTACATTATGTTACGAAGAATTGAATCATCTTTAATAAAAGATAAAAACGAAGAACTCTATACAGATTTGAAGTCTGATTATGATGCATTAACAGAAAAGTTAGGCCGTGACGGTATAGATATCGAAAAGTTTACAGAAGCGGCTGAGAAGTTTCAGATTGCCGTCCCTTCTTGGGGGACAGGCACCGGTGGTACGCGCTTCGCTCGTTTCCCTTTAAAGGGTGAGCCTCGCAACATCTTCGAAAAATTAGAGGATTGTTCGGTAATCAATGAGTTATCAGGTTGTACTGACAGTGTTTCTCCACACTTCCCTTGGGATAAAGTAGATGACTTTAGTGAACTAAAGCAAACCTCTGATGAGTATGGCATTAAATGGGTTTCAGTAAATTCAAATACGTTTCAAGATCAACCTGGGCAAGAAACGTCATATAAATACGGTAGCATGAGTAATACGCAGCAATCGTCACGAGATCTTGCTATTCAACATAATCTAGATTGCATAGGGTATGGTCAGCAACTAGGCGCAAATAGTTTGACTGTTTGGGTCGGCGATGGCTCTAACCATCCTGGACAGCAGCACTTTCAAAAAGCATTTGAACGTTACTTATCGAGCATGGAAAAAGTTTATGCAGGTTTACCCAATGACTGGGAAATGCATATCGAACATAAAATGTTCGAGCCAGCTTTCTACTCAACAGTCATCCAGGATTGGGGTTCAAATATACTGGCTGCAATGCATTTGGGGCCTAAGTGTAAATCACTTGTCGATTTAGGCCATCATGCCCCGAACACTAATATTGAAATGATTGTTTCTCGTTTAATTCAGTTCAAAAAATTGGGTGGGTTTCATTTCAACGATAGTAAATATGGGGATGATGATTTGGACAGCGGCTCTTTGCATCCATATCAGCAGTTCTTGATTTTTAATGAATTGGTTGATGCGGAGTATCGTCAGCAAGCTGAATTTGACCCCTCATACATGCTAGATCAATCTCATAACGTGACGGATCCTATTGAAAGCCTCATTGTCTCTGCAATCGAAGTTCAGCGCTCTTATATAAAGGCATTGCTTGTAGATCGTGAATCGCTCTACGGCTATCAGGAAAGTAACGACGCGATGATGGCTTCATTGGAGCTTAAAAAGGCGTTCAATGTTGACGTTACCCCCATATTAGCTATGGCTCGATACCGTCAATCGGCTGCGATAAATCCTATAGGTGTATATCGCTCGATTGACTACAGAACACGCATGGACAAAGACCGTCCTCGCGACCCGAATGCGAGTGGCTCTGGTATCGTTTAAAACGAATTGGTAGCCGCTTTCTACCAGTAAATCTGTACCTTACAAAAAGCGAATTGATAATAATAATAATAATAGAAGCTGTAAATACAAACGGAATAAGAAAAACGTATATGATGTTACGCGACTGTTTTAACTACCATGATTTCAGAAAGCTAGCTAAAGGCAGGCTGCCTGGACCGATATTTAACTATATAGATGGTGGAGCAGACGATGAAGTTACTATGCGTCGCAACTCTGAAGCCTTTCAGGGCTGCGATCTTATTCCGCAGGTATTAACCGGTGTTAAAGATGTCGATCTTAGCGTTGAGGTCATGGGGCAAAAACTAGATTTACCTGTCTATTTGTCACCCACAGCGTTACAGCGTCTGTTTCATCACCGGGGGGAGCGGGCCACTGCGGGTGCTGCCCAAAAATATGGCACTATGTTCGGAGTGTCGTCTCTCGGTACTGTGAGTATGGAAGAAATCGCTCGCCAATATGATACGCCTCAAGTTTATCAGTTTTATTTTCACAAAGACCGTGGTCTTAACAACGCCATGATGCAGCGAGCAAAAGAGTCCAACGTAAATGTAATGATGCTAACGGTAGATTCAATCACTGGCGGCAATAGAGAGCGGGACTTACGTACAGGCTTCTCAATTCCATTTAAGTTAAACCTGCAAGGACTTTGGCAATTTGCGACTCGTCCCATGTGGGGAATTAACTACTTAACACATGAAAAGTTTTCTTTACCTCAGCTTGACGCTCATATCGACATGGGTAAGGGTGCTAGCTCAATTGGCGACTATTTTACCAATATGCTCGACCCTTCAATGAACTGGAAAGATGTAGAGGAAATGGTGAAGTTCTGGGATGGTGAATTCTGCTTAAAGGGTATCATGAGTGCTGACGATGCCAAGCGCGCCGTGGATATTGGCTGCACAGGTATTGTCATTTCCAATCATGGTGGGCGTCAACTTGACGGCTCTCGTAGCTCTTTCGACCAATTGGCTGAAATAGTAGACGTGGTGGGCGACAAAATAGATGTCATTTTTGATAGTGGTATTCAGCGGGGCACCCATGTACTCAAGGCGCTGGCATTGGGTGCTAAAGCAGTAGGGCTAGGCCGTTACTATCTATTCGCACTAGCTGCTGCAGGTCAACCTGGTGTTGAGCGGGCGATGAAACTGTTGGTAGCTGAAATCGAGCGGGACATGCGACTTATGGGCTGCTCAAAAATTAGTGATCTCAACCGAGACCACATTCGCTTCAGGTAGAAATTTTATTTGCGCTTTATGACATGACTCTTAAAGCGCTTCGATCCTTCGACTTCTATTTAAGTCTTGAAAATTTATTAACTTTCATTCTGTTCAAAGGCGATTCTTTTTACCTATTGAGCTAAAAAGGTATGAGAGGGCAACCCAATCTTCTCTCGTACTTCTTTATTAGCCACCCATTAAAGCTCATCCTTTGACAATCTCCTCAACGATTCACCTGAGTATAAATACCCACAACATTATTTAGCCAAGTTTAAATTACCTGAACTTATGGTTATTTTTAATCGGTTAAATAGAAGCCTTGTGAATATCATACGACTTAATTAAATTGCTAATGATTAATTATGATTGGAAAGGTTTACTTTTGAATAAATTGTGAATATATTGTTATTGCTCTGTTAGTGAAGTTTTTCAAATTCAAACTGCCGTGAATGGTTCGTTATATAGTGATTTGTTCTGCACCTTGGCCGGCGAGGTGCGGTAGAGCTCACACAAGAAAATTTGCTAATAGAGATGGGATAAAAGAAGCGGGACCACCGCCTTTAACAATAATAATTCGGCAAGTTTTAACGCTGTCGACGTATCTCTAGGAAGGACAATGAAATATACACTCAAACATAATCTATTATACGTGGCCTGCCTCTCGGCCTTGTATTCGGTCGGTGATGCTTACGCCCAGCCTTTGGCGGAAGAATCTGAGGTGGAAGTAGTTCAGGTACTTGGTATTCGGTCTTCTCTTTCTGGGGCCTTAGATAGAAAACGTGATGCAGCAAGTGTAGTTGATTCGATTACGGCTGAGGACTTAGGTAAGTTTCCTGATCAAAATATAGCTGAATCGTTACAGCGCGTCTCAGGTGTGTTTATCGACCGGCAGTCAGGCGAAGGCTCAAAAATTACTGTTCGAGGATTTGGACCCGAATTTAACACCGTACGCCTAAACAATCGAACAATTGCGACGATTGATGTCGGTGCAGTAGATATATTCTTTTCTAGTGTAAATTTGTCTCGTGCATTTGACTTCCAAGCCCTAGCGGCAGAAGTACTGACTGGCGCTGACGTAGTGAAAACACCTACATCAGATTTATGGGATGGCAGTCTAGGCGCAAGCATCAATATGCGTACTGCTCGTCCATTAGACAATATTGGTTTACATATGTCTGGCTCTGCACAAGGCAGATATCAAGATTTGGGTGAGGAATGGGGGCCACGTTTTTCAGGCATAGTAAGCAATACATTCGCAGATGACGAGATGGGGATTCTGCTCGCTGTGTCATATGAAGACCGCAGTTCGCGATTAGAAGAGTCGCGGGGAGGGCCATGGGCTTATTATAATGGCCCTACTGTAGACTCCGAAGAAACTGTTGAATTTAGATTTCCACAAGGAATGGGGCAAAGCTTTACTATTGATGATCGTAAGCGTTTAAGTGTTAGTAGCACGTATCAATTTGAGCCGAATGAAAATATGGGGATGACGGTTGATGCACTTTATGTAGATTTTAATAGAGAAACGACGACCCAAGGCATTAATGCGCCCTTGCAGTTCCCATTTTTCGCTGATGTTGAAGTGAATGAAAATGGCACCGCAACTTCTTTTACTAAGACATTTGGTCCAGTCGATTATCGATTTGAAGAGGGAGGTGGCGATAGTGAAACTGTGGCGCTCGGTTGGAATGGATATCTATATTCAGATAATGGCTTGTCATTTACCGCTGATGTGTCTTGGTCTCGCGCAGAAGCAACTAATGCTGCGACTCGATTGCAGCCAGCGATAAAAGATAATAACCCTTGGAACAATCCATTGCAGCCAGGAACTATTGATAATCCTTTGGCTGGACAAACTAGTCCTGACTTTCAGAATAATATCATTACATGGACAAATGGTGATGTACCATCTTGGTCTACTTCTCTCGACTTAGCTGACCCGGCAAATGCGAGAGCCCATGTAGCGTTAACCCCATCAATCGAATTAGAGGATGAAGTGTTGGAGGGGCGTTTTGACGTTAGCTATGAACTTGACCACGGTGCTTTGAGAGGCTTAAAGAGTGGGGCGTTCTACAGTGAGCGCACAAAATCAGCGTTGCCTTATAACTCTGGGATCTATCGTCCATCAAACCCCGACGGTCCGTTCGACCCAGGTTATACATCAGCAGGAACTTTGTTCGCTGACAACAACTTCGTTGCGCATTTCGATCCTACAGACGGTGTTCAAGCTCCTTGGGAATCCATCAATGTTCCTAATGGACCAAGACCAAACATGGGGGGGCGTTTCTTCTCTCTACCTGAAGATATTTTCACTTCGGTAACGGTTCCTGACCTATTAGGCGATTCGGGTGCTGATTTCCCGCGCTCATTTCTGTTAACGGATAAGGAAGGGTATTGTCAGGCAATAAGAGAAGGCTCAGGTAATAATGACGTTTGTTCTTCACAGGCTCGCCCAGATCTTGCTAGACGTGTCCAAGAGACTACATATGGCGCTTATGTAAGACTGGATTTGGATGGTGAATTTCAAGAATTTCCTTGGGCTGCGAATTTCGGCCTTAGGTATGTCGAAACTGAAACCACAGCTTCAGGGCCGTCGGTTGAGTTAATTCGTATCGATCCAGTTGACGCTGATGGAGCAACATCAGGATTAGATTACATCACTACGGAACGCCAGCAACTTTCGGCTGATAATTCCTATTCAAACTTACTACCAAGTGCGAATTTCAAATTGTCGCTCAGTGATAAGGTCGATTTTAGAGCTGCTGTATCAAAGGTTATTACTCGGCCGAACATGGGGTCTATTACACCCAATCAAAGTTTCAGTGGGCTGTTTGGACTGTCAAATCGTTCATCGAATAATACAGATCTTAAACCATTCGAAGCTTGGCAATATGATGGTTCCTTAGAATATTATGGTGACAATGGAAATGCGTTCTCTATATCCTTATTTTATAAAGACATAGACACATTCATTTCTGAAACAACTGAGCTTGTTCCTTCTGGTTTCAGTCATCCTGCTTTTGGAGAAATCATCTTTCGTGATACAGCTGAACGAAATCGTGATGGAGGCTCAATTCAAGGTTATGAGCTTGCTGGGCTAGTATATTTAGATTTCTTGCCGGGGTTTCTTAGCAATTCAGGAATTCAAGCCAACTATACGTTTGTAACCGGTCAAGACGATGAGGCTGCAATAGGCAATAATGCTTTACCCTTAGCGGCGACTCCTGGAACAGGCTTAGAAGGGTTCACACCTCACTCTTACAATTTAATCGCATTCTATGAAGACGAGAGTTTTTCGGCGAGAATATCTTGGAATTGGCGAGATAAATTTCTTGTGCGTCGCTCAGGGGGAGCCGGTATAGCTGAGCACTTTGATGACTACGGCCAGCTGGATTTAGGTTTTGGTTACACATTAAGCGAAAGTGTTAAATTGACGTTTGACGTTAGCAATGTGTTGGATGCTAATACTATCAGGTATGCTGATGTGCGAGAGCGGGTCATTTTGAATGAATACACTGGTCGCCGCGCATTATTAGGAGTGCGAGCTACATTTTAGTGTAAGCAATGAACCTGAATAATAGCTTTGCAAAAGAATCTATTTTGCAAAGCTTTATAGTTTTTAGAGTGTAAAAAAATACACCGATTTGTTATAGCTATGGGCAGTTTACTTAGTGATGGCTTGAGGGAATGCAGTTACTGATTTTTCTCACGCTATAGGCCTATCCTATAAATCACCCTGCTGTTTGGTGAATCTCAGTTCTGTAGGAATTCGAAAATAGACAGAAGAAAGTTTATCGGTCATTCATCTCTAGTAAGGATTGTTGGTATAGGGGTTAGCTGCTTGCAACATCGAGCAATGGTTTAGACAAAAATCTTTTTGGACAGAATTAACTCAGCAAAGGCCTTTGGCTTCTCATAACGAGTTATTCTCCTGGCGCGCCAAATTTCGCTGATTCCAAAAATCAAAAGATTTTTAAACGTTGGTTAGAGGCAGCGTTAGATGTAGTAAAAGCTTTCAGCGTTTCTAATTTTAATTTGACAGGTCATAAAAATGAAGGTTCAACTAAGCAAGAGATGATCAATAGTTATACACGAATGCTGAAGTGGTCAGCGCCTCGGTTAGAGTCCGAGAATATAGTGGCATCAGTGAAACACTATAATTGCTTTGCTAGGCGTTCTTTTTTTATTGCGTATGCAAAAAAGCGCTTAGTTTTGCTGTGCGAACACTTTCACTATTCTTTATTTCGATGAGGTACACATGGCTATCAAGCATATTTTAGTTTCTATAACCATGCTAGGGCTGCTAAATGTTGGTCTAGCAAAAAGTGCTAACGGTAAGGTTGAAAAAGAATTTTTTGCTGAAAATGGGTGGGGTGAAGGTGTAGCCGTTGTCCAGCATCCTTCTGGTGAGCACCTAAATGGAGTTACCTATGTTGCTTATCAAGGAGCGCAGGAAGATCCCTATGTCGCGGCATATGATCACAACACAAAGACTTGGACAGGGCCATTCAAAGCTGGAACCAGTCTCTTAGGTAAAGATCTGAGTAAAAAAATCGACAGTCACGGGAAACCAACACTCATTATTGATGGTGCAGGTTTTATTCATATCTTTTACGGCGGCCACGGTGGGGTTCAAGCACTACATGGTAAAAACGCGTTCGGCGAGGGTACTCACTCTGGCGAAAATAAGCATGCTGTATCGAGCAAACCTTTAGATATATCGAGCTGGGAAGATTTGGATAATATCCCTCCCTTCGGTACTTATAACCAAGCGATAAAAATGGATAACGGTGACATTTATCTGTTTTATCGCCATGGCGCACATCGAAGTGATTGGGTTTATCAAAAATCGGTAGATAATGGTCGTACATTTTCTGCTCCTATTTCGTTTTTAAAGTACAAACGTCGTGCGGACGACTTTGGAACAGACAGCTGGTACGCCTATGCTGCAAAAGGTTCAAATAGCGAAATAGTCATCGGTTTTGACTACCACTACTGTTGGGATAAAGATGCGCCTCGTAACAACCGTGGAGGGCATTCAACTGAGCGCAAAAATTTATACTTCGTCAAGTTTAATACGCAAACAAATGTATGGAGCAACGTTGAGGATGAACGTGTAGCCATCCCGCTCATTAAAGAAGTGGCTGACGAAAAAGCGTTGGTCGTCGATACGGAAGATTTGTGGACATTCAACGGAACCACAAAAGTTGATGCGCAAGGTAAACCACATATTGCTGCGTACATTGGTGAAGATATCGGATGGCAAATAGGTGGTCCTAAACATGCTACCCACTTCACTTGGAACGGGGAAAAGTGGGTAGGGCAGTTGGAAAGTGGGCTGCCCATTGGGCGTGGTGATTTCTTAACCGATGGAAACAATGTACGCTTTTTAATAAGCGGGATCGACCCTATAACGGAAAAGACTCGCGTGGGCTGGTGGCAAAGCGATGATTCAGGGATGAACTTTAGCAAAGGAGAAGATTTACTTCGTTTTGGCGATTTTACTGGTACGCCTGATAAACATGAGCAGCCGCGCCCTAAATCTTTAAGTAACCTAGATAGCCCTGGTTCAGCAGCAAGTTCATTCATTCGCAACGCGCATCCTGATGCCCGTATCATAGTGGCAGAGAAACCTGAACGAAGTAACTGGCGTAGAATGTACCTCGTCGGAGACAACGGCCCGATAAAGCGAGTTTACAAAGAGTAATCTTCATTTGATTACTCTATCTTGGAACAAACGTCATTGTGTGAAAGCAATAAGATTTGGTGTTTATCCATGTTGGCTCTTTGAATTTGCATGAGCCAACTGTTCTTGCCTCATTACTTTGAGGTCATAACCCTTAAAGTAACTTGACTACTCAACTGGTGAATATTTACTGCTTGAATGAGGAAAATTAAGCCGCCTGGAGTGACCACACTTTGCAGCTAGACGTCATAAACTATGGTGAGAAAGACTTTTTCATGGTCTGGGATGTAATCAAAGACTGATCTGCTAATACTAATCTAGCAGGACCCACAAAATTAATTAAAGACTCATCAAGTCGCGATACCCATTAGTATCAAAATGGAACCTAACGATAAGCTGATACTAACTTATAGCCTGAATATACAGCTATTGCCTACCTCAGCCATTGATATTATTGTTTAGATTTTTAGTCATGCTAACTGCGGTGCGACATAGCAATCTTCCCTTTGAGCCTTAGAAAAGTTTATGGAATTCAACATGGAAATAAAATAATGTCTAAAGATAAACATCCAACATTACAATTCGAGAAAGAAGCACATGTGGCGACATCAGCGTTTTTCAATATCGTTAACGCGTGGAATGTCAAACTTGAAGACCAGCTCATCTTACTAGGGCTTCATTCCACATCGGTTATTGATAACATGAAAGCAGGCAAAGTTACTAACTTATCAGATGATACTTTAAACCGTATCTCCTACATCATTCGTATTTACAAAGCTCTCGGCATTTTGTTTTCGGTGAAGGACCAAGCTCACGCATGGCCACGAAAGCCTAATGCGCATTTTAATAACGAATCTGCTTTAAAATACATGCTTAAAGGTAACGTGACTCATTTGAGTGATGTATGTAGATATCTTAACTCACAATATTTTTGATGAAGCGCAGAAGATGACCCGAGCTCAAATGAAGGGAATGCTAAGTCGTGGGTGGAAATTTGCCGCACCATCGTACTTGGTAATCTGGCTCAAATAGACGATAAGTTCGTAACACCTGCATCCTCTGGCGCTAGCGCTGCAGTCAATATATATCGCAACTACGAAAAAGGTTCAGTGTTAATATTTGATGAAGTAGAGCGCAGCACACTTGCTGATTTCACGGAGAAAAACTTTTAGTGACTAGAAGCAAAGACTCCTAGCGTTGTAATCTTTCTGTTTACAGCGCTGACGTACATCGAAATAATTTACCTACCTTATAGCCTTATAGCCTTAGGCCGTAAGGTAGGTGAAGTGTCATCTTCTTCGCTATTGCGAATATGCCTATTTTCAGTTTGAGCTATTGGTTTATAAGTGTGATTTGCAACGGTTACTTAAAATTTGTGGTGACGGGTCGTAACGTCCCTACGAATAACTTGGTGCAAATTGTGTTCAAAATGGCTTTCTATATATAGTTGAATCATAACTGTTCAAGAGATTTCATGAAGGGTCTGAAACTTGAGGGTAAGCTATTTATTTGCATGAACCGCAAACTAAGGCAGTGCAATTTGGGACTATCTTTCAAGTATCATATTTAACTTCATAGAAAATCATAACTTTGATGAGATATTCAAAGGTAGCTTTCAGCGTTTGTGCCCGCGCCATTCTTCATTCATTGATGAAATTAAAAGGGATAGGCCTTCATGAGGCTCAACTTCAAGGATTTGGCACAGCTCAATAAACTCTACGAGTTCAATTTTTCGCCTAGCTTGCTCAATCTTTCCCAAGATTGAGTGATGTTTTCCCCATTTTTCCGAGACCTCTCGCAAAGAAAGAGATTGTTCCTCACGATTGGTTTTTAACCACAATCGGAGTTTGTCGTAATGAGTAGAGTAAACGGAAGTTTTCATTGTCTCGATGATAGAGACAAAGTACAATGTCGCGAATTTCGAGACAACCTCATTTAACCGAGCAAAAAACTAATGCCCAAAAAAAAGTATGGTATTGATATGCATAACTTTTTACTCTCTCTTCAATTGAAAAGTTTTACTGTCACGTCTATTACAAGACATCTATTGGCCGCTTACTCTAATGAGTTTGATAAAAAAAAGAACGCCGCACAGTATGTTTATCGTCATCTTAAAACCTTAGAGCACGAAGGTATTATTACCTCTTTGTCCGGCGATAGCGGCAAAGCGATTGTTTTTAGTTGGTCTAAAAAATGTGATGAAGATACAGAATCGCAAAATGTTTTGCGGGGGCCTAGTAAAATTAATCAAGAGATCCTTTTTAAAATAAAAGAAAAAATCCGACGATATAAAGCAGAAATGCTCACTAATATAGGTGAAGCGGAGGCTTACTCAGAGTGGGTTAAGGAAATGCCTGACTTCGCGGAGGATGTAAAGTCCCATTATCAATACACTAGAGATCAAACAAAATTAATGCTCGGTAAAGTGAAAGCGTTTGAGCGTTTGCTTGTAGAGTATGAAACTCGCCAATGATAATACTAAGGAGGTGGCAACAAGAAGCAATTGAAGCAGCTTTGAGAAAGTTTGATAGACAGTTTTCTCACTTTTTATGTCTTGCTACTCCCGGAGCTGGTAAGACCGTAATGGCTTCCGCATTAGCAAATATCCTCATTGAAGAGGATAGAGTCGATCTAGTATTATGCTTTTCACCTTCGACAGTGGTTGCAAACGATTTCAAGGTTGAACTTGAAGCCCTTACTAAAAAGCGTTTTTGCGGAGGGCTTGGCGCAACAGGGTCTTCTCTTACTTATCAAAGTATGAGACATCTAGACGATACCTTCTGGACATTACTTGATACCTATCGAGTGCTCGTGATCTTTGATGAGATACATCATTGTGCTGGCAGTGAAGTAGGAAACGCTAATGCATGGGGAGCGGATATTTTGGAGAATATCCAAGGCAAGGCCTACTTTACTATTGCACTTACTGGTACTCCATGGAGAAGTGATACTATTCCAATTGCCCTTGCCAGCTATGTGGGAGAAAAAAATCAAATATATGTGGATTATAGATATGGTTTGAATCAGGCAATAAGAGACGGAGTTTGTCGATCTCCTCACCTTACAACACTCGATAATGAACTCATTAGGGTGATTGAAGATAACGAAAGTTTCAGTTTTACATCTATATCGGAGTTTTTGGATAAAAGTAACTTATCATATATTGATCTAATTGGGCATGATGAAGTCATTCGACAAATACTGAAAAGGGGTATCGCCAGGTTGAACAAAGAGAGGTTGCTGGCTTGTGATGCGGGAGGTCTTATTGTCGCCGCGTCGATATCCCATGCAAAACATATTCAACAATTGTTGAATAAATTAGGTGAAGCCAGCGAAGTGGTCACTTATCAGGAAAGTGACCCGGAAAGTCTCATACAGCAATTCAAACATAGTAGTCAAAAGTGGATTATATCTATTGGTATGATTAGCGAAGGAACTAACATACCCCGTTTAAGAGTTTGTTGTTATCTGTCTCTGGTCACGACGGAACTCTATTTCAGACAAGTATTAGGTCGTGTTTTAAGGGCGCAATATTCGCCTATTGAGACTGGCTACCTCATAATGCCTGCACATCCTCGCTTACTTGAGTTTTCTAATAGAATCGCAGAAGAAGTACCGCATTACGCAGTAATAAAATCATCTAGTACAAATGACAGTTGTGACTCAGAAGTTACTACCCCAAATGTAACTGAGGAGTCCAAGTCTCAGAGTAGTGGGATAGAAGCGCCTCCTGAAACCCTGTCAGCTGTCGAGATAAGAGAGGAATCACCTCAGGGGGCACTTACTTCCTGGTATGATTCAGCTATCGACTCTTTCGGTCGCTTTCAGCAAAAAATTTTTATGCTATGACTGTACGCCACAGTATCTTCTGGATCTCATAAACATTTTTTCATTAAGAGCTATTCTACAATGTATGCGATTTAATCGAACTTTGAAGCTACCGAAATCTGAACTTCATCTTAAACAAAAAGTGTGCATTATTAATGTTTGAAACTCGTTAGCAATAAATAGAGCGAAGTTACTAATCTGGCGATGCTGTAGCAATAATCTTATAAAATAATTCCATCTACAACACTTTAAGAGGAGCGCTTTCTAATACACGTCGTCGGTACGGCTATCTGCTAAACCGATTGCTAGAACTTGAGATAACAGAAGTGAAGCTGACAGCGAGCGGAATGCGTCTACCCTAGCTTCCTGAACAATAAACGATTGTTGACTCGTGTTTGCTAAGGGAGAAATAGGGCTATCGGTAATCGATAACACGGCAACTCCCCTATTGGCGGCTTGCGCTGCTAATTCACACGTGTTCGAAGAGTAAGGGCTGAAGCTGATTGCGATAAGTAAGTCACCACGCTCAACATTAGACATTTGTTCTTGGAACATACCACCTGTACCAGTGATCATGAATATTTTTTTATTAATATGGTTTAGAGCATAATGCAGGTATGTTGCGACTGTATGGGCACGGCCATTTCCGAGCAAAAAAATATGGCGCGCTTTGCTCATTAGGTCCACAGCTCTTTGAATATCTTCTCGCGAGACTGTTTCTTCAAGGTGACGTAGGGCGTCGCGGTTTGCTTTAGCAAAACGAGGCAGTAGTTCATCGCTTTTCCAGTCCTGTTGGCCTCGCATTAACTGAATACGATTGCTGTAATTACTAGTATTCTCTAATTTGTCTTCTTTTATAACTTGTTTTATTTCATTGAACCCGGTTAAACCTAGCCCTGAGGCGAACCTAATCATAGTAGACGGTGGCACATCAAGTTTTTCTGAAATAACAGCAATGGTTTCAAAAGCGACCATATTAGGATTTTCAAGTACAAACTTAGCCACTTGTTTAAGGCGTTTACTCATTGTCGGATAGCGTTCCTTGATCAGCTCTTGAAGCTCTACCCAATTTAGGCTTTTATCTGTATTACTAAAATTTTCGTTTTGATTACTCATGCAACTCACTTTGCTAATTTTGGCATCACTTATTATTGGCTAATGCTCTTTTGCAGCGCTTCTATAGATGTATTTAAACCGGCCTCAACTGACATGGTCAAATCCTCCATTTCCAATGAAACATAGTCGTTATATCCAGTCATACGAACGACAGAAAAAAATTCTTTCCACCACTTCAAATCCTGACCACAACCTACAGCGACATAGTTCCACGCCCGATTTGCTACGTCATCAATTTCTTTGGTTTCCATGATACCGTTGATTTCCACTAATCCACGTTCTAATCGAACATCTTTACCATGTACATGATGAATTGCATCACCTAAATTTCTAGCCGAAGCAATTGGATCTGCACCCATCCAGATTAGATGGCTGGGATCCAAGTTAAGACCAATCATAGGATCAACTGCATTGCGAAGTCTGAATAAAGTCTCAGGATTGTAAACTAACTGTGAGCTAAAATTTTCTAATGCTATCTTCTCCACACCATTTTCTTTTGCGTGAGCTACAAGTTCCTTCCAAAAGGGAATAGCTACCTCATTCCATTGGTAGTCAAGCATACTTTTAAGTACTGGGGGCCAACTTACTGTATATGTTATCCAGTTAGGTACTTTATCTTCTGCAGTAGCGGGCGGTAACCCACTCATCATAACAATTTTCTTAACTCCCAATAATCCAGCTAATTCCATGGTTTGAAACGCTACATTTTTGTGGTTTAAACCCATCTCCCCCGGATCTAACGGATTCCCTGAACAGTTCAGTGCTGCGATTTCCATACCACGAATATTTAAAGCCGACTGAAAACGAATTCTAGCGTTTTCGTCTTCTAGCAGCTCTTCCAAGTTCACATGGGGTGCTGACGACCAACCACCAGTGGTCATTTCAACAGCCATAATGCCGACGGATTTTAAATGATCCAGCATCGCTTCATAGTGCAAGTCCCCAAGGACATCTGTACAACATGATAGTTTCATTTTAGGGCTCTCATTATAAGGTTGATTTCGATAGGATGAAATAGATATTTCATCCTATCAATAGTTAGAGCGGAGCGCGCCCAGCGACTCATTATGGTTAGATCGAATTAGAATTGACCACGAAAACCCAAACCATATCGAGGACCGGTATTCCGATATAGAATAAATTGCTCGTCATACCTACCATGTTTGCGGATAGCTTCGTCAGTGATATTAGTACCTTCAATAAATACCGAGAAGTCGTCATTGAAGCGATAAGTTAACTGAAAGTCTACCTGTGAAAACTTTTCAGTAAATACGGGTTCAACGCCCGCTTTTGGATTGATTAGAAATTCTAGAAATTCATCACGCTCGCTCCATGATACGCGTGCTTCAATGGGACCTCTTTCGTAAAATAAAGTAGCATTCATCGAGTTTCCGAGCCCCGGTATTGCAAACAGAGTATTAACATCTGAATTGGCCTCGATCTCGGCATTGGAGTCTAAGAAAGTCGCGTTTGCTGAGAAGCCTAGTCCATCAAGCACACCGCTATCTAGTGCATATTGTACAGCGAGTTCCATGCCTTTTACGTCAGCCGTTTCGCTATTAAGTGGGCGTTGTACATTGAAGTCAATGGTCCCTGCTTCTGCATTTATCGCGGTGTCTTCCGAAATTAATGGTTGTTGAATATCAACCCCTTGGATTGTTACGACTTCGTTATCAGTAACGATAAAGTTTTGCACCTCTTTATTGAAAACTGCTAGGCTAACGTAATTAATATCTCCCCAGTAGTATTCGAACGATGCGTCCAAATTTATAGATGTATATGGTTTAAGGGCTACATTGCCTGCAACAGCGTTTAGAGACCCTGGACGTAGGTCAAGGTAGGAAAGGCGAGGAGCAAGGTCTTTTAGCTCGGGGCGAGTCATTGTTTCAGACACTGCGAGACGAACTACAAAATCTTCGGTTGGGTTGATTGTGAAACTCAAATTAGGCAGAATTTTGAGGTAATCATTCGTTTCGGTTTGAAAACCTGTCCCACTGGTATCAAATCCTGGGTTGTACTGTGTTCCGGTAGTTTGCGAAAGGCTAATCAGTTTTTGCTGACTTCCAACCGCTTCATCCTTAGTATAGACCAATCGGGCTCCTGTATTGAGTTTCCAAGGCATATCTTTAATTTCTCCTTGAAACAACATGTCGGCATACATCGCGAAAATGGTTTCGCTTACTTTATAGCTATCTGGCTGTTTCGTCCCTAAAAAACCACCTTCTTGTGCCGCAAAAGCTGCTTGCGAAGTACCTGGCTCGAAGCCAAAGTATTCGTCACGCGCATTGAAACCTTCTGTTGATGACTGCCAGTCGATGTAATCGTTTAAATTGAACGTATAGATATCACGGAATGTATTTGGAGATACACCCTCCAGTAGTCCAGATGTATCGTAATCAAGTAGTAAGTCGTTAGGCACATCAGTGATGAAGAAGCAGTATTGACAGAAAACATCAAACCCGGGACGGACTACATCTACAGTTTTTTCTTCATTAGAATAATTTAAGCCAAACTTCAATTTACTGAACATACCACCGTCATAGGGCTCGTAAACATTGTCCAAAGCAAATTGATACAAACTTGCGTCAACAGAGTTGCCGCCCGTGCCATCGCCAGCTTGATCTCCGAACTGTGCAACATGAGAGCGATAGCTGTCCCTATTGCGTAAACGATCCACAATTGAATTTGGGTAGATTACTTCAGCTTCAGATCCGGTGTTTAAAAAGTGAAAATCATCTGACGGATCATCAGGATCGTCTGTGAAACCCATAACAGCCTGGCCATTCCCTTTGCCTTGGGTTGCTTCAGAGTCTGAATAGCCAAAATCAAATACACTCGTTAGTTCATCATTTGCGATCCATTTTAGATTAAACCCAAGTGCTCTCGTTTCAGTTGGGCGACCTTCTAAACGATTTAGAATTCCCACTTCGGACGAAATATTTTGTTCGAGTACGGTGCCATTTGAGTTTAAGATAACATTTGACGTGGCATCCGGTGAACCAAACCAAGATCCAAGCATTGTTGCGGAAGAATTGACTTCAAATTTGTTATAAAAACCGTCGACGGTCAATAATAGCTCATCGGTCATATAGTGTTGAAAAACGCCTTGTACATTAATTCGTTCTCGTTCTTGCTCTCTTCGCCCGGTTTGAGTTTCACGGGGGATAAACGCAGTGGTTACACTATTTGGATTAGCGTTAACATCGTCAGCAAGGTTTACGCGGTCAATACTAGTAGGCAACCAACCGTTAGTATTGGTAAAATCTTCTTGAGATTTTCTGTTCTGATATGAGCCTGAAATTAAAATTCCTGTTTGTCCATCATTGAAACTTGTGGAATACAGCCCGAATAGTTGTGGTGTGGTTTCACCACTAGCTTCGTCATATAAGGCTTTAGCTGTAAATAACATAGTGCTTTCAGGCAACGAAAATGGTCGAGCGGTTTTTAAATTAATGGTCGCTCCGATGCCACCCTCCTGAAGTGAGGCTACACCAGACTTATATATCTCAGCCCCAGAAATAAGCTCTGCTGGATAAAGGTCGAAGCTAAACTCACGCCCTCCTGTTTCGGAAACAATACGACGTCCATTGACCAAGACTGTATTGAAGCTAGGACCGAAACCTCGTACGGTTACAAACTGTCCTTCACCGCCATTTCTATCGATGGCAATCCCTGGGATCCGCTGAAGCGATTCGGCTATGTTCATGTCTGGGAACTTGCCCAAGTCTTCAGCTGAAATAGCATCAACAACACCCGTTGATGAGCGTTTAATATCTTGGGCTTCGCTTAAGCTACGACGGATGCCTCTCACTTCAATTATTTCTGCTTGTGCAGCACTGGGCTCTACAGATTTATTTTCTTGCGCATTAGTGCTGGCGGAACTAATGGCGGCGGTGATACAGCAGGCTAATAGTGTTTTATTGTAACCGAATCTCATAGGGTGTCTCCTGAATGACTCTTTTTGTAAATTTTAATGAATTACTTATGTGTTCGAGTAGAGCAAGTTTGTAGGGGTGAACATCATTACATTATTTTTACAAAAATATATTTCATTAGTCAAACAAAAAGAAATAAATATTTCACAATAGGTTAACAATATCTTTTCTTTTGGCTCAATGAGGTTATCAAGAATGTAAGTTAAATAGGACTTTACGATTAATGTCCGTTTTTATTGGACGTTATGCTCCCCTGAGAAAATATTATTATTATGAAATATAAATTTCGTTTGAAATGATTATTGAATTAGTTTATTTTTTAATGGTTAATAAAATGTAATTTAAGTTTTAAATAATATCGAAGAAAAAAGTTTTGCTTGATGTTACTGACCTATCGTTCGGTAATATTCCATCTGCATAACTTTTCGCGGCTAACAGGTAGTTTTAACTATTCTGTAGGTCGATTGGTATAACATTGGAGATCACTATAGTGAGCGAAGTACAGGAATTTGAAAATACCCCCGTGGCTGCCAATAGATTGGAGCCGGCCCGCCATTTTGCAGCCAGTTACGCTGGGGAGCATGTCGCTGGGACTGAATTTGTGATAGGCGCACTGTTTGTATCTCTCGGGGTTTCTACTTACGACATATTTATTGGATTGTTGATTGGTAACTTACTTGCTGTTCTTACATGGGCTTGGATTTGTGCCCCTATTGCTGTTCGCACTCGCCTTACTTTATATGCGTACTTAGAAAAAGTGGCAGGGCCGGGTGTTGTCAAGATATACAGTATTATAAACGGCATTTTGTTCGTTATTATTGCTGGAGCCATGATAACAGTGTCTGCCTCGGCCGTTAGAATTCCATTTAATATCCCTCCGCAGATCACATGGTATCCAAACAGTTTTGCTTTTGTCCTTGTGGCCGTTGTCGTAGGAGCGGTAATCGGCTATGTCGCAATTAAAGGTTTTAAAAAAGTAGCTCAGTTCGCTGCTGTATGCGCACCTTGGATGATCTTAATGTTTTTAATTGGGGGCATTGGTGCACTGCCGATCCTGATTGCCAACAGCAGCTCGGTCGATGCGATCACTAGTATTCAAGATTTTATTATTATCGGTGATTCCTTCATATGGCTAGAAGTAGATAATGGGATAGGGATCTGGCACGTAGCTGCTTTTGCTTGGGTATGTAATTTGCCGATGCACGGAGCTATGTCAGATATGACGATTTTACGATATGCGCGCAAGTCCTCATATGGCTATCTTTCTGCATTAGGTATGTTCATTGGTCATTACATGGCTTGGATATGCGCTGGAATTATGGGCGCAGCCGCGGCTTTAATTTTGAAAACGACGATAAACCAACTAGATGCTGGAGAAGTCGCTTATCAAACACTTGGTTGGGTGGGAATATTAGCCGTTGTAATTGCAGGATGGACTACATCTAATCCAACCATTTACCGTGCAGGGTTGGCATTTCAATCGCTGAATCCAAAGTGGTGTCGGGTGAAGGTAACAGCTATCGTAGGTGTCTTTACCACTATTATCGCCTGTTTCCCCTTCGCTTTTTCACACATGCTCGACTTTCTTGGAATTATGGGCCTGGTCATTGCGCCCGTCGGTGCCATATTAGTTGCTGAACATTGGTTGTTATCTAAACTGGGTATGACCCCTTATTGGAATGCTTACAGAGGAGCAAATATCAATGGTCCCGCTCTTATGGCTTGGGTTATCTCACTCGCGGTAGCGTTTTTACTAAACTCCATGCTGGATGTTCATTTATTCTTTTTACTACTACCCACTTGGATTGTTGCAACCGGAGGTTATTTAATCATGGCCGCTTACGCGGGGGCACGGGTTAGTTATCCGCAACAGGTTGCTAGAGAAGAAGCTGCGTATCGTCAGCGTCTAGCTGAGGAGCGCGAATTCTTTTCTCACGATGTTGTAGTAGAGCAGGCGACAAACAAAGATTTGCACAGCGATGGTTTTATTGGAATAGCCCGTTTCATCGCGATTGGTTCGCTTGTTGTTTGTGCTGCACTGGCTATCTGGGTTTATATCAAAGGTCCTGATTATCTGGAAGCGTTTCAGGCGTTGTTGGTTGTGCCGACACTACTGTATTTTGTATCAGGTACATATTGGTTCACAAAAAAAGAGTGTGCTGAGACAAAGGAAACGGAGAAATTTACCGACACACCTCTTTCAGCCCAGAACAGTCAGCATGGTACGCAGGAAAACCGGGTGTGATTTTTCGGTTTTTACTGCTGCATTTAATATTGGGGAGTTTCTCCAGTTGCGGCAAACAGCAAGCTGATTGAATGTCGAGTGAGTCTGAAAGTGCCACTACTGCAAAGAACATAGGTACATAAGCGCTGTTTGTACCTTTTCTAACCCTATAGGTTCAATTTTTTATTAAAAGTGAATTTTATGGCGCGTAGGCAAACTTTGCCTTTCTAGGGGGGGCGGCGGTTCACAAGTTTGCTCAGATTAATAACACACCTTATGTCTTATCGGCTCTGACTGATACGTAGAGGGAGGTGAGTCTATGTTATCTCAGGGGGAACGTTATGAAGCTTAAGTGGCTAAAGCGGACGCAGTCGTTTAACCCTCAGACATAAGCTTTCATATACTTCTTTCAATCTAATGGAAATATGCGTTTAAAGGTGAGGGGTAACCCTTTGATTTGTGTTAATAGCGACGTAATTTATTAGCTGAAGTATAAACTTTATGCGCTGTCATGACAGCGATTGGTAGACATGCCAGCCGTCCGATCAAGGTTAAATATGATTTTTTAGAGCTAGTAGAATAACAAATATATTACAATTGAAATAAATATTCCCTTTCAGGCTAATCTATAACTTGTTGATTAATATAATATTAAATTCATAAATTCACGAAATGCGAATGAAATATAAATTTCAGTAAAATTAACTTGAAATAAATATTTCATTTAATTATCATCATAAAATATTAACAACCAACGTGAAATTGCCTTTTAAGCACGTTGCCAGCATCGTGAAACATCGTTGCTAGAGAGGAAATAAAAATGAGCAATAGAGATAAAAAACTAGACTTAATTTGTATGGGACGAGTCGCAGTCGACCTATATGGACAACAGATTGGTGCGCGTTTAGAAGATGAAGCTACATTTGCCAAATATCTTGGGGGATCGTCAGGAAACGTTGCTTATGGGACTGCACGTCTAGGCCTATCTTCCTCCATGCTTGCGCGCGTAGGTGACGAACACATGGGGCGATTCCTGCGTGAAGAGCTCACTCGGGTAGGTGTAGATACCAGTAATCTAATTACTGATCCGGAGCGCCTGACGGCACTAGTGATACTTGGTTTAAAGGATGAAGACACTTTTCCACTGATTTTTTACCGTGATAATTGTGCAGACATGGCAATCACGCCAGAGGATGTTAAAGAAGATTATATTGCCTCTGCTCGAGCATTGGCGATAACCGGTACACATTTGTCTAATCCCCAGACTCGGGAAGCTGTGCTCACGGCATTAAATTATGCTCGCCGCAATGATGTTAAACGTGCC
The DNA here is from genome assembly GCA_000314955.1 of Paraglaciecola chathamensis S18K6. Lineage (GTDB taxonomy): Bacteria > Pseudomonadota > Gammaproteobacteria > Enterobacterales > Alteromonadaceae > Paraglaciecola > Paraglaciecola chathamensis. The sequence continues at coordinate 35,260 of BAEM01000063.1, forward strand.
TTGGATATTGATTACCGGCCAGTACTATGGGGACTGACAAGCCCTGGTGATGGAGAGACTCGCTTTATTCCTTCGTCCGAAGTCACCGCGAAACTTCAAGCTGTGCTTGGGCACTTCGACTTGATAGTTGGAACTGAAGAAGAGTTTCATATCGCCGGTGGATCCACTGATACGATCACTGCATTACGCGCCGTGCGCGAACATTCTGCAGCCACTCTTGTTTGCAAGCGAGGGCCCCTAGGATGTGCCGTTTTTGAAGGGGACATACCGAACGACCTCGATGACGGCATTAATATCATTGGAGTTCAGGTCCAGGTAATGAATGTACTAGGCGCTGGAGATGCTTTTATGTCAGGGCTACTTCGCGGATATTTGAATGGCGAAGGTTGGCAAAAAGCTTGTAGTTACGCAAATGCCTGTGGAGCTTTAGTGGTTTCCCGTCATGGATGTGCACCCGCTATGCCTAGCGCCGAAGAGTTAGACGACTACCTTAGACGCACTGAATTAGTACCTCGCCCTGACTTGGATAAACGATTACAGCATTTACACCGGGTGACAACTCGTGATCGGGGGTGGCAAGAGTTGAATATATTAGCGTTTGACCACCGCAGTCAATTAGAAAAAATGTCTATTGAGGCAAACGCTGACCTTACGCAGCTCCCTATTTTGAAAAACTTGATTCTACGTGCTGCTCAGGAATCCCGAGAAGAACTGAATTTGCAGGGAAAAATAGGCGTTTTTATTGACGGAACCTATGGCCAGTCTGCGCTAAATGAAATTAGCGGTCAGGGGTGGTGGGTTGCACGGCCTATTGAGCTTCCTGGTTCACGACCATTGAGGCTCGAACATGGCAATATTGGTAGTCAACTGGTGAGCTGGCCAATTGAGCAAATAGTAAAATGCCTAGTTTTCTATCATCCTGACGATACGGCTGAAATGCGACTCGAACAAGAAAACTTAGTACGTGAAGTGTATCAGGCCTGTTGTCAGTCAGGGCATGATTTGTTGCTAGAGGTTATTTTGCCTACTGATAAACCTCGTTCTGACGAGCATTACATACGTACTCTTACCCGTTTCTATCATCTAGGCATAAAACCAGATTGGTGGAAGTTACCACCTTTAAATGCAGTATCTTGGGAGCGAATAGAAAAGCTAGTCAACGAATATGACCCTCACTGTCACGGTATCGTGATATTAGGATTAGATGCTTCGATGGAAGCATTGGAAAATGGTTTTAATCAAGCTGCAAATAGCAAAATGGTCAAGGGCTTCGCGGTCGGACGCTCTATCTTTAGTGAGCCTTCAAAAGCTTGGTTGTCTGGTGATATTAGTGATGATGAAGTGGTTACCCGAATAAAATCTAACTACTGTCATCTTGTAAATACGTGGAACAAGCGCGCGCTTTAGCCCGCTAACATAGAAATTGAGGATTGCGAGATGTCTAACACTGTTCGCTTAACCATGGCCCAAGCTGTGGTCAAATACATGATGGCTCAAAAGGTTGAACTTGAAGGTGAGATAATGCCTATGTTCGCTGGTGTCTGGGCTATTTTCGGACATGGAAATGTGGCTGGATTAGGGGAGGCTCTATATCAAGTAAAAGACGAGCTTTCAACCTATAGAGCTCACAATGAGCAGGCGATGGCACATTCAGCGATTGCTTATGCTAAAACCTTGAATCGGCAGCAAATGATGGCATGCACTGCGTCGGCAGGCCCGGGGTCAACGAATATGGTCACGGCAGCCGCCGTAGCTCACGTGAATAGAATTCCTGTACTATTTTTGCCTGGCGATACTTTTGCCACGCGTATGCCAGATCCGGTATTACAACAGTTAGAAACCTATCATGATCATACGATGACTACAAATGACTGTTTCAAACCCGTGAGTCGTTTCTTCGATCGAATTACTCGACCAGAGCAGCTTTTAACATCTTTGCCTCAGGCAATGCGAGTGTTAACCGATCCTGTAGAGTGCGGTCCTGTGACATTATCATTACCCCAAGATATTCAGACTATGGCGTATGACTATCCTGAACACTTTTTCGCTGGAAAGGTTCATCGTCTACGCCGCCAGTTAGCCGATGAAGTCGAATTGAAAGAAGCAATTGAACTGATTAAGGCTAGTAAAAAGCCATTGTTGATAGCAGGTGGTGGAATACATTATTCGGACGCATTGCACGCGCTAGATTCGCTGGTGACACAATGTTCTATACCCGTGGGAGAGACTCAGGCAGGTAAAGGCGCTTTGCCTTGGGATCATTCACAAAATATGGGGTCTATCGGGGTTACTGGTGCCGCCTCTACTAATCAACTAGCTGCTGATGCAGATTTAATTATTGCTGTTGGGACACGATTAGGAGATTTCACTTCAGGTTCCAGAACCATGATCAATCCGCGAGCAAAACTACTATCGATAAATGTTGCGTCATTTGACTCAATTAAACATTACGCAAAGCCCCTAGTGGCAGATGCAAAGTTAACTTTAAACTGGCTTAAAAGTCGTCTTAGCGACTGGGAATCAAGCAATAATTGGCAGCAGCAGAGTCAATTAGCTAAAAGTGCTTGGGATAGTTACGTTGATAACGCTACAGCTAACAAAAATATGTTGCCTCTTACCGATCCTGAAGCGGTAGGGGCAGTTAACCGAGCAGCAGGGGAAGAAGACATTGTGGTATGTGCTGCGGGGGGATTACCCGGCGAGTTACAAAAGTTGTGGCGTACTCGCTTTAGCCGTGGCTACCACATGGAGTATGGCTTTTCTTGCATGGGATATGAAATTGCAGGAGGGTTAGGTGCAAAAATGGCGAAACCTAACTCAGAAGTTTTTGTAATGGTGGGTGATGGCTCTTACTTGATGCTCAACTCTGAAATAGCTACTTCTGTCATGCTTGGCTTTAAAATAGTCGTGGTGGTTTTAGACAACAGGGGTTACGGCTGTATTCATCGATTGCAGGAGTTCTGTGGTGGCCCTGGCTTCAACAATTTATTGGATGACTGCCTAACTGTGGAAGAAGGGGCACCAAAAGTGGATTTCGCTGCCCATGCGAAATCCTTAGGGGCTAATTCTGAAAAAGTTCGGAGTATCAATGAGCTTGAAGCTGCACTTACTCGTGCCAAAGAATCTCCTATCTCTTATGTTATTACGCTAGACACCGACCCCTTAAAAGTGAGTGAAGAGGGGGGATTCTGGTGGGATGTTGCTGTTCCCGAGGTCTCACCCCGCGAAGAGGTACGGGATGCTCGAAATTTCTACGAAGCACAAAAAATAAAACAACTTAAGAACCTGTAACTGATTTATTTGAGGAGATTGATGATGGCAGTACAACTGGGTATTAACCCGTTAACCTGGACAAATGATGACTTACCTTCTCTAGGAGGAGACACGCCTCTTGAGGTTTGCCTTGCGGAAGGCAAACAGGCTGGTTTTGCGGGTTTCGAACTTGGCCATAAGTTTCCTCGAGAAGCGGACAAGTTAAACACTGTATTGGCTGCACACGAATTAAAAGCTGTGTCTGGTTGGTATTCTCTAAAATTACTCGAGCGCAGCGCTGAGGAAGAAATTACGGCTATGCAGCCGCACCTTGAATTACTTCGGGACACCGGATGTAAAGTGATGGTGTGCTGTGAAGTCACAGACTGCGTGCATGGTGATCAATCTAAACCTCTGTCCCTACGAAAGCCATTTCCTGCCGAGCGTTGGCAGGAATTTGCTGACAAGATAGATAAGGTTGCCATGCATGCGCTTAATCATGGCGTTCAACTCGCTTATCACCATCACATGGGAACTGTTATTCAAACAGAAGCAGAAGTGGACGAATTGATGAGCCGTACCGGCCCCCAATTAGGCTTGTTGCTTGACAGTGGGCACTGCTTGTTCTCAGGTTGCGCTCCTATTGTATTAGCTAAGCGCTGGGCAAATCGGATAGTTCATGTCCATTGCAAAGACATTCGAAAACACGTGATGGATGATGCAAAAAATGCCAACTTGAGTTTTTTAAATGCAGTCTTAAACGGTGTTTTTACTGTACCTGGCGATGGCTGTGTTGATTACCCAGCACTTTTCGCTGAACTCAAGAAAAATAATTACGAAGGCTGGTTAGTCGTTGAGGCGGAACAGGATCCTGCAGTTGCCGATCCTCTTACATTTGCCACGCTAGGGCACAAAAATTTGCAGACCATGGCCGCTAAAGCTGGCCTGTTATAAATCGCTATAGCAGCATAACCCGTCATTACGGAGAGTAAAAGTGAACAAAATACATAACTTTATAAACGGCCAGATCGTTGATAGTGCAAGCACAGAATATTCACCTGTGTTTAATCCAGCTACAGGTGAAGAGATTGCACAAGTCGTACAGTCGACACCTACCGATATAGAAGCTGCCGTAGCAGCAGCTAAAGCTGCCTTTCCTATATGGGCAGCTACCACCCCTTTAAGACGAGCGCGGATAATGAATAAATTTCGCGATTTGCTAGAAGAAAACTTAGACGAATTGGCTGAAATAGTTTCCCGAGAACACGGTAAAGTGCATTCGGATGCTAAAGGCGAAGTCATTCGAGGTCTCGAAGTGGTTGAGTTTGCCTGTGGCGGTCCGAATCTGTTAAAAACGGATATGTCAGAAAATGTTGGTACTGGTATCGATAGTCATGCTTTACGCCAACCCCTTGGTGTGGTTGCAGGTATTACACCCTTTAACTTTCCAGTTATGGTGCCTATGTGGATGTTCCCCGTAGCATTGGCCTGTGGAAACTCCTTTATTCTAAAGCCTTCTGAACGAGATCCGTCGGCAGCCATGTTTTATGCTGAACTTGTGACCCAAGCTGGTTTTCCTCCCGGTGTATTCAATATTCTGCATGGTGGTAAACATGTGGTGGACGCCTTAATTGAACATCAGGATATACCAGCTCTTAGCTTTGTTGGCTCTACCCCTATTGCCAAATACATTTATGAGCGTGGTGCTTCTTTTGGTAAACGAGTTCAAGCTCTCGGAGGAGCTAAAAACCACATGGTTGTTATGCCTGACGCCGATATTGAAAAGACGGTTAATGCTCTAATGGGCGCAGCCTACGGCTCTGCTGGAGAACGTTGTATGGCGATATCTGTTGTTGTACCGGTAGGTGATGAAGTCGCTGACAAACTAAAAACACGATTGATTGAAGAACTTGCAATCATGAAAGTAGCTCCGGGGACTGATAATGATGCCGAAATGGGGCCATTGGTCACCAAAGCGCATTTAGATAAAGTTGCCGGTTACATCGCTAAAGGTGTTGAAGAATCCGCTGAGTTAGTGGTTGATGGACGCGATTTTAAAATGACCCGCGAAGGTTACGAAAATGGTTATTTCATTGGCGGTACTTTGTTCGATAACGTAACCACAGATATGACCATTTACAAAGAAGAAATCTTTGGACCCGTGCTTTCAATGGTGCGTGCGAAATCTTACGACGAAGCTGTCAATATGATTAACGAACACGAATTTGGAAACGGTACAGCAATATTCACGCGGGACGGTGATGCCGCCCGCGCATTCACCCATGAAATACAAGTTGGGATGGTTGGTGTGAATGTACCTATTCCCGTTCCTATGGCATTCCACAGCTTTGGAGGTTGGAAGGCTTCACTTTTCGGTGATCACCATATGCATGGAGCGGAAGGTGTTCGCTTTTATACCAAACTGAAAACCATCACAAGTCGTTGGCCAACTGGTATCCGTGAAGGCGGTTCGGCATATGTTATGCCAACAATGGAATAACCTGTAGGCAGGTTTATGAGGAATCATTTTATGTCTGAAACATCAATATTATTTGCACTAAATCATATGGCTTGTCCAACCTTGAGTCCTATTGAGCTCATCGGGGCGGCAAAAGAGTTGGGAATGGGGGCGGTAGAATTACGTAACGATGTGAAAGAAAACAGTGTTATTGAACTTGAAACTGCCCGAGCTGTGAAAGTGGCTGCCGACGATGCAGGTATCAGCGTATTGAGTATTAATGCTTTGTATCCGTTTAATGTTTGGAATGAAGAGCGTCGTTCTCAAGCTGAGGAAATGGCGGAGGTCGCTGCAGCCGCTGGGGCAAGAGGCTTGGTGTGTTGCCCTTTGGTCGACGCAGAGGACAATCGTACTGCGGCGCAACGAGCTACTGATCTTCGAATTGCGTTGAAAGATCTAAAGGACATTTTAGAAAAACATAGTCTCCACGGCTATGTTGAAGCCCTTGGCTTTCCTATCTCGACCTTACGTTTTAAAAAGGAAGCAATCGAAGCCATTAATGATGTAGGTGGCAATGATGTATTTGGTTTGGTGCACGACACATTCCACCATGTTGGCGCAAATGACCCGGATATTTATCCTCAAGCGACGGGATTAGTTCATGTATCAGCAGTAATTGATAAAGAGATTGCTTTTGCTGACATGCTTGACGGACACCGCGAGTTTGTTGGGGCTGGTGATCGACTAAATAGTATATCTCAGGTGAAGTCGTTGATTGATGGTGGATACACCGGTTACATCTCCTTTGAACCTTTCTATGCTGGTTTGTGGGATCTGCAAGATCCTGTAAGTGAAATTCGCAAAAGTATGGAATACATGGCAAAGACACTAGAAGGTTAATATTACTGTACTTCTCAGAATAACTGGAGGATTTATAACATGAAAATTGCCCTAGACCCGTATATGAGTCGACATATTCCGCTAGATCAACTACCCAATTTTGTTAAGGAAATGGGGTATGACTATCTTGAGCTTTCGCCTCGGGAGGACTTTTTACAATGGTGGACTCGTCCCCGGGTCTTCCCAGCTCGTGTGAAAACATTTAAAAAAGCGTTGAGAAAGGCTGATGTGGAATTAGCAACGCTACAGCCAATGTATCGTTGGTCTAGCCCATATAGAGATGAGTGGGACAATGCGATTGAAAATTGGAAGCGAACGATCGAAATAGCTGTAGAAATGGAATGTAAGGTGTTGATTTCTGAATTTGGCAGAGGTGGCTCCCCTGAGCGTTCTCAGGCGTGCACACAAGGTATACATACACCTGAAGCATGTGAAAATGCCTTTTGGCGAGCCATGGATGTATTAGTACCAATTTTGGAACGTGAAGGTTTAACCCTGAGTGTTGAGCCGCACCCTGAAGATTGGGTGGAAGCAATTTCGCCTGCTATCGACATTATAAAAACAATAGATTCGAAAGCAGTAAAAGCATCGTATATAGCTCCGCATTCATTTTATTACGGTGATGATCTCGCTGATTCCATCCGAGCGACACGGGGAGAGCTGGTACATGCAAGAGTGGCTGATACTTTTAATCATAAGGCGTCATCTCAACTGCGTTACATAGTTAATCCTCCTGGTTCTAATGCTCGCGTTCATCAGCACCTAAATATGGGAGAGGGTGAACTGGATTGGGATACTTTCTTTAAAACGTTATACGAAATAGGTTTTAACGGAGTGCTATCGAGTTGTGTATTCGCATGGGAAGAAAATGCAGAAGCATCGTCTAAGTTTATGCGGGAAGAGATTCAACGCTATGTGGATAAATACTGGCATAGCTAATCGTATTTGGAGAATGAAATGAAAGTTAGATTTGGAGTTATCGGCACTGGTGCTATTGGGGCGGATCATGCTCGCCGCATATCAAAAGTTTTGACTGGTGCAGATGTTGTTGCCGTCACCGATGTGAATCGGGAGAGCGCTGAGAGTTTGGTACACAACCTGGATTTACAGGCTAAAGTCTATGGTGATGGCCATAAACTGATTGCTGCTGGAGATGTAGATGCTGTATTAGTTACGTCATGGGGGCCGACTCATGAAGAATTTGTGTTAGCTGCGATAGAGGCTGGCAAATATGTTTTCTGTGAAAAGCCTTTGGCGACCACTGCAGCAGGTTGTCGTCGTATAGTTGATGCAGAAATTTTACACGGTAAGCGACTCGTTCAAGTTGGGTTCATGCGACCCTACGATGCGGGTTACCGTATGCTGAAAAAAGCTATTAGCGAAAACGAAATTGGCGAGCCGCTTATGGTACATTGCGCTCACCGCAATCCAGAAGTGCCCGATAGCTATGAGACCCCTATGGCTATCCAAGACACGCTAGTACATGAGCTTGATGTGCTTCGCTGGTTGCTGGATGACGATTATGTTTCAGCACAAGTCATTTTTCCCCGTACTACAAAATACACGCACTCAAAACTGGCCGACCCGCAAATAGTATTGTTGGAAACCACTAAAGGGGTGCGTATTGATGTAGAAGTCTTTGTGAACTGTAAATATGGCTATGACATTCAATGCTCTGTTGTTGGTGAGGAAGGAGTAGCTAATTTGCCTGAGCCTATGAGTATTACAACGCGTAAAAATGCTCAACGATTTGAAGGTATTCTGACTGATTGGAAAAAGCGCTTTATTGACGCCTATGATGTGGAATTACAGGATTTCATTGAAGGGGTTAAAGTTCGGGAGCTAACTGGGCCTACGGCTTGGGATGGGCTTGCAGCATCAGTAGCCAGTGATGCTTGTGTTAAATCTCAGGAGAGTGGTGAAATAATTAAGATTGAAATGCCGCCTAGACCCTCATTTTACCGTTAACTAATTTTAAATAACCCCGCTAAGCTGCGGGGTTTTTTGTTTCAGGAGATGCTCAAATCCTATGTATATGAAAATACAGCAGACTCATATCGCGAATATTCTGCTACTTGCAGTGACCTTATTGGCAGCCTCAGGCTGGCTTTTTTCGAAATTTGTTTTGATTGCGATGAGTCCAATGTTTTTCTTGGCAATTAGGTTTATTGGATCTGGCTTGATGGTTGGCGCAATGAAGCCAATAAAGGTGATTAGAACGCCAATGTCTGATTGTTGGCGAGCGTTGCTTACTGGCACTGTTTTAGGTGTTCAGACAGCTTTGTGGGGATTTGCGTTAGCAATTTCCGATGGATTGGGTGTGGGAGCTTTCTTAATTAGTCTGAGCTTTTTACTTATTCCTATAACTGGTTTATTGTTTGGGTTTCGTGCGCAGGGGCACACATGGTTGGCCGTCGCTATCGCTATGCCTGGATTATTTTTATTGGCTCTGCGCCATGGCTTGACATTGGCTGACTCAGATATCTTGTTTTTGCTATCGGCTATCCTCTATGCTTTCTACTTCAATATCAATGGTCGTTTGTGCCATGCTATTCCGGCTATTACCCAAACTTGCTATCAATTGATTGCTGCTGGTACTGTGTGTTTTATTGCTTTTTTATCGATGGAAATCGATTTCAATCAATCAGTCTATGGCGTATGGCATTGGCTAGCACTAAGTATTGTTCTGGCGACGTGTTTACGCTTTTTTCTGTTACTTAAAGCGCAGAGTATGTCACCTGAAGGACAAGGGGCCATAGTTATGACCTTGGAACCTGTCTGGGTTGCTATTCTTAGTGCCTGGTGGCTGAATGAAAAATTATCTTTGGTCGCGCTGTTAGGAATGGGATTGATATTTCTGGCGCTGGTAGTAAACGCGGTAGGCAGTATCAGAGCAAGTCGAAAACGGAAGCAATTAGTATTTATGCAAGGACCAGCTATGCAGGAGGATTAAACACTAGGTGTTTAATCCTCCTGACAATAAATGTTCTCAATCTAGTCAATCGCCATAATCAGAGGAATTTATCCAGCTATGGGCGTCTTCCCAAACGAAGCACCAGCGACGTTCAGGTCCTGCCATTACGTTTAAGTAATAACTATTGTAACCAGCTAGCGTCGCAACAGGATGATAACCTTTGGGGACCTGAACTACATCTCTATCATAAGCAGCCATTGACTCATCTATTTCCCCATCTTCGGTATACACACGCTGAAAAACAAAACCCTGCGGCGGGTCGATACGGTGATAGTACGTTTCTTCTAGGTAAGTTTCTTGGGGGGCATTATCCTGATCATGTTTGTGCGATGGATAGGAACTACTATTACCTTCGTCAGTGTATACTTCCACAATTAACAAGCTATCAGCGGGTTCTGTTTCGGGTAAAATGTTATGTATAAAACGTTTGTTAAAACCTTTTCCTCTAGATTCTGATTGGATATCATCTGGGGTAATCAACCGTGCTATACATCCACCTTTTCCAGGTGCTTTGCATACTGCAACTTCTAAGTCGGTATTAGCCAAGAGCGTGAAATAATCATCGTTAGGTACATATACGGCATAAGGCTTTTTGCGCTCAAACGGCCCCATGCGCTCGCCAATATTACTTAACGATAAGCTTTCTGTTTTGACATCCGCTTTGCCTCCGATGAGGACTAAACAGACTTCATTTTCTTCAGTTTTTTGATAAAGCGTTTCACCTGCTTTTAATTCAAAAACTTCGAAGCCTATATATTTCCAACCAGCTGACTTTGGAGTAATACATTGGGTTTTTCCGGTTTCCTCATGCAGTGAGTATTTTGAGAGCAGTTGTGGCATTAATCTAGTCCTCTATCTTAAGTTAGTGGCAATAACGAATATTAAAACATTACCTTTAGTGAAATAGATATTCTACTATTTATTGCTAGTGAAATATATAGTCCAAGCATTGGTGTGTGGTGATAGTTCGGAGCTAAACTTTATTTTATGACTCGTTTTGTGAGCGAAAATAGAATCGAATGCCGACTTTCTCTGCAAAAGATAATCTTAAGAGCTGATTAATCGTATTGCTGGTTTTCGCTCAGAGCCGCATAAGTGCCTGAAATAGTTTTTTGCTATTTATTTTGCAGCAATGTTTCCCAGTGTAGAAGAAGGCAACCGATTCTATGGGTACTTAAATTCGGCTCAAGTGTTTGTGGAAGCGGGCCTGATGTTTGTGGCGCCATACGTGGTAAACAGAGTTGGTGCAAAGAATGGCTTGTTACTGAGTGGCGCTATTATGGCGCTGCGTATTATTGCATCAGGCTTGGTTGACGACGCAATTTCAATATCGATGGTGAAGCTTCTGCATGCTGTAGAATTACCCCTCTTGCTAGTGAGTATATTCAAATATATAACGGTTAACTTCGACGCTAGGCTCTCTGCAACGATTTACTTGATTGGATTTAACGTAATGTCGCAGGTGATAACGACAGCGCTGTCGTCGCTAGTGGGTGAAATGTACGATACGTTTGGTTTTGCCAATGCGTATTTGGTACTAGGTATAGTGGTAAGCCTAAACGTAGCGATATCTTGGCGAGTGTTAGAAGATAAAAACAAGGTAGCGCCCGCACTTCCACAAACAAACCTTAAAATGAGTCGCGATTAATTAAGTTAAATTTTGCCGTTTGACTAACGATATCGGTTCTTTCGTTTAAAAGATAATTTATGGCCCACTGGCCCATATCGTAGTGAGGGAGTGCCATGGTGGTAAGTGATGGTTGTAATAGCGTGGGGATAATATCCCAGTCATCGAAGCTACCAATACCAATGTTTTCGCCCACTTTTAAACCTAAAGATTGTGCCACAAAATAGACTTCTACTGCCATTGGATCTTGTCCGCAAAGAATTGCATCGGGCTTAAAGTTTTCGATAAGTTCAGCTGCCCGTTGGCGCGTTACTGAGTGCTCATTGCCTTCATCACCAGTAATGACAGACTCTATATGCAGTTCGCAATTTTTCCCTTTATGTTCGGCAAAAGCTTGTTCAGCACCTGCTTTTCGCTGCTGCCCCGCAATAATATTTTCATTCAAGTTTAAGAAGGCAATACGACGGTAGCCTTTATTTAGCATTTTGGCAGTAATTTCTCTGGCGGCTTCTTTTTCATCGGGCACTATTGAGGCGAATCGCTCTGAGGGGTCGAAACAATTCGCTAATACGGTGGGAACAGGGGAAAGTTCTTCAGGCAGTGTTACTTCCCGATGATACATTGCCGCATAAATAATGCCTTCAACTCTATGTCCTAGCAGATGATTTACTGCACCCTGTACGCTGTATTTATCAACGTTAACGTTAAGCACCATGAGTTCTTTATTATTCTTCCAGGCTAAATCTTGTGCGCCGCGAATAAGATCGAAAGTGTAAGGCACACGCAAAAGCTCATCAGCAATAAATCCAATTACCCCCGATTTTTTCCGCCTAGTCATTTGCGCGGCACGATTTGGGCGATAGCCTAGTTCTTCAATAGACGCTATTACTTTGTCACGATTGGCCGGCTTTACAGTGGGATCGTTATTAACAACGCGAGATACCGTTTTAAACGCTACGCCAGCATGGGCGGCTACATCTTTAATAGTCACCATTTATTTATGGGCTCTTGCATTTTTTATCGTTAAAAAAATAAACTATACCTGTTTTTTAAGCAATGCCATACCAGAATCCGTTGTGGCAATACCGGTATGCCTTTTATCTTGCTTATGTTCTTATTTCGGGTGGGGGTAAATCACTCTCTGTCATATAAGTTTCATGCTGTTTATTGTCCCCAATATGCGCAAGTAAACGCTCTTCTTATTATCTCAAAGTGCTATTTGAGATAAGCATGTACAACCAACAAATAACCTAAATAGAAAAGGGAACCGCTTATCAACAAGACTCTCAACAGAAGGCGCTTAGAAAGCTTTCCATGTGACATTTTTTTTCCATTTACTAAGTTATCTTCGGAGACTTAAGACATTCTGACTCGTTAATTTCGTCAAACCAGCTGCACAATGAGCCTAAAAATCCCTAAGTTAGCAAACTTTTAACAATGTGTCGCTTGCTCTTATTTTCATGAAAACTTATTTCAGTACTCTATGCGTGCTTTGCGCTCTTAAAGCAGTAATAAACACTATACACACCATAGTTTAGCTTATCGCTCATTCCATTCTATGTGTTATGTCGAATAGGTTCTATATGCCACTTGCTAATGTAATTTTTTAGTATTTGTGCGGTGGCTGTGGGCGTGAAGCAGACCTTAGACTTTTCTCAAATTAAGTTTTCAACCTAGCTCAGGAATTGAGCCAATACTGAAGTTAGGCGCTCAAAGGTCGCGCTCAATAGCTGAGGAGTGTTTAGGCTAGTACTATTCTGTTATATCACCTAACATCAACACGCAATGCAGCTAAAAATCAGATTCACGCGAAACCATTGGCACATAACAGTTCAATTGCAGCTGAGCCTAATTCTACTAGCTATTCCAGCCTTTACGCACTCGGGAATGGCGATAACGCCAAACGCATAATGCAAACACGATGAACGCCGCATCGATTATCACAGAATTCAGCACCAATGAATCAGGGTAATGCCCCACAAAGTGAGTTACTGCCAATACCACCAGTAGTACTGCCAACACATTCAGTAAGCGATGATGAGTTTTCGCCAACACGTTTTGCATTAACGAGGCAATAAGCCCCGCTACCAACACCAGCCAAAAAACCGGTTTGGGTGGCAACGACAGGGTAAGCTCCAAAATCGCTGCGACAGTCAAACCGATGGGTGTTCCCCACACAAAGCCAAGCCATAGTTGGTTCAGTGCACCCTGCATTTGACGCTTTGCCAGCCACAGATTAATCCCTGTGACGGAAATAATTGTCAGCGCAAACCCCATCAAGCCAAAAAAGATTTTCATTGCTTCTGGGCCAAAATGGCCAAAATGGATTCGATACACTGAAAACAATGCCTGTTGCCCTGCGTCACCGTCTGAGTAACCGACTTTGTCGATGTATTGGCCGTGGGAGTCGAACCGGTATTGTTCTGAATAGATCAGTTTGTCGAGATGCTGGGAACCCAGCAGAATATACTGATTGTCTTTTGTGGCGTTCTCCAGCGTGACAAAGACAGGCTGGGTGTTTGGAGCAATACTATCGATTTCCGACAAAGCCTGAGCAATGTTAGCCACCTTAGGTTGGTGCTCTACCTGAATGGATGTACCGTAAAGATCAGCAAATAAATCCATCTTTTTACCGTCGTACAGGGTATCGGCATAGATGGAGGTCAAAAAGGATGCTAAGCCGAAATACACACCCGTTATGGCAATCATCAAATGGAATGGCAGCCCCCAGACACTCATGCGATTATGCAAATCGCCCTGGGTCAACTGTTCATTGTTTCCCGTACGTAGCCGAAAAGCATCCTTGAAAATACGTCGGTGACCAATAACTCCGGAGATGATCAGTGCGACCAGTATTGCACCCAACATACTCACGATCATCATCCCGATGTCTTCAGGCAAATGCAGTGCAACATGAAGGTCAACGATAAGATCTGTGATAGGCGTTGACAGCGGTTCGCTGAGCGTTCCCGAAGGAGATATATTCCACGACTCACCGTCAGCGCTGATACGGGCCCGTGGCATATCATGAGTGGGCAGGCGGACAACAATGTTGCCGTTCGTGATCCCATCCTTCATTGCCAGAAAGCGCTCGTACGCTGTTTGGATACTGGCCGGCGTATAGTCGAGGTTATCCGCTATGTGTGGTTGTTCCCAACGCAGCAACTCCTGAGAGAACACCGACAATGCTCCCGACAAACATACCCAATACATGAGCACACTAACGGCCAAGCCTAACCAGGCATGGCTTTTTAACGCATTTTTATTTGCACTGGGGGATATTGAGAATCTCATACTACACACTATAAATAGAAATATAACTCAGCACGCTTAAGCCGCTAAGTACCAGAACCGGTCGCCATAATTTACTGTCTGCGCACAACCAATAAGCGGCTGCGCCCCACAAAACCGGCATCGAATAGATCCCCAGCGCAATAAGATTGACTTTGCCAATACTCAATGCGGTGGTCCATACCACTGTGACCAGCATGGCACATACGGCACTCAGAAATACACAGGCAAGTATTTTAATGATCGCGTTGACACTCTCGACGCGGCCGGGCATGCCCAAGCCTTTCACAAAGGGCAAATCAATCCGTTTGATGTCTTTGTCGATGCGCTGGCGTGCGAGAAAGATCCAACTCCACGCCTGCAGGGAAAACGCGACAACGGCATAGCACACGCCAAGCTCAGGCCCATATTCATGAACCCAGAGATTCAGGCTTACCAGCATAAAGCCCAATGCGCCAAGCTTGGCCACTCGCTTGAAAGCCAGTTGGTTGCTTTGCCATGCCCGGTAAAACAACCCAATAGCCAGTGCGCTGCCAACAAAGGCAGCGATTGAATACAACATAACGATTCCGCTAGAAAGAAACTGACGCTGACAGTTTAAAGGTACGCGGCTCACTTAGCACCAGATAGTTGGAGCCCGGATAGCCTCCTACCGACGCCCAGTAATTGTTGTCAAACACGTTGTCGACACGAGCCCGCACTGTTACATCGGTCACGCCAAGCAGGAAGCTATAACGAGCACCAAGATCAAAGCGATTGGAAGCATCCACTTCCAATGCGTTATCTGTACTGGCGTACTGGCTGGAAGTGTAAGCAGCTCGGGCATCCAGCGTTAAACCAGGAACTGCGGTAACGTCCCATTCAACGTTTACGTTTGCCTGCAACTCAGGCACACCAACGGCGGATTTACCATCCAGCACACCGTCCTGTGTTTTTGTGGTTTCTGCGTCCACCCAGGTGAAGCCACCCAATATACGAAGGTTATCCGTTGGCATCCCGAAAACACTCAGCTCAAGCCCTTGATTTTGTTGCTCACCGTCAATCGTAAATACGTTGTTCTTAACCACCGCGGTTTGTTTGGAGGTATTAAACGCACTGAGGGAGCCGCCGTATTGACCAGAATCGTATTTCACCCCCACTTCAATCTGTTCGGCGCGATAAGGGTCAAAAATTTCTCCTGAGTTTTCAATTACTTCACCACCACTCGACGCTGGAGCCACTTCGCCGGGTAGTAAGCCTTCGATGTAGTTGGCGTAATAGGACAGTTGATCTGACGATTTATAGACAACACCCGCAACCGGCGTAAATTTCGATTCGTCGTAACCCGATGATTCAACTCCGGTGTTGTAGTTGTACGCCCTGGTTTCTATGTTTTGAAAACGCCCGCCTAAGGTAACCAGAATTTTACCATCGAAAAACGACAACATGTCCGCCAGGGCAATACTTGAAAGGTCGACTTTTTCAGTAACCAAAGGATCGGCCAAACTACCGCCAACAAAGAAATCTGCATCTGGAATTTCTGAAGTTACGGGGTTGTAGATATTTCCGGGAAATCCAGCAAAATCAGAAAAAGCGTATGCGTTTTCAGACTCCGACGAATACACAGAGGTTGATGCAATGACCTTGTGGCCGACAGTGCCTGTGGTAAATTCAATGTTGACACCAATTTCACCGGACTGAACGTCATCGTTTCGGACATTGTCAAAACGATACGCACTGAAATCGCCATTCGCCTGTGCATTTCTGGGATTGGCAAAAATGTTGTCTTCTTCACCACTTCTGAAGCCGTATGCCGCCCACGCGCTGATGTTATCAGTAAAGTCGTATTCTCCACGTACTGCGCCGAAGAATTGGCGTTCATTCGTATAGGTCCAATCCTGAGCAAAGTTTACATCACCCTCTGGAGCTTCAGGAATTTCGGCAAGTGGCGTGACTGCTGGTCGGGGGGCATCTACCTGATGATCCTGGAACCCTAAATCAAATGAAACCCGGAATTTCTCGCTTTGATGATCAAGACCAATCGAAGCAACACTGAGTTCGCGATCTTGGTTGTTGATGTTGGTTTCGCCACTTCGCTGAACGAGATTCAGGCGCACGCCAGTGCTCTGTTCTTCGTCGCCAAAACGACGGCTGATATCGGCAGCACCATAAATATGACTCTGTGATTCATAACCAACAGTAAGGCGGTTCAAAGGCTCCTCACCAGCGCGCTTGGGAACGATATTTACCGAGCCGCCCAAACCACTGCCTCCGGGTGCGGCTCCATTCAGGAATGCACTGGCGCCCCGGAAAACCTCAACGCGCTCAAGTAATTCAGCAGCCACATACTGGCGCGGCAAAATACCATACAAACCATTGTAGGTCATGTCATCCGAGTAAACAGGGAAGCCACGTATTACGTAGAGTTCCTGAAAGTTCCCAAAACCTTGTGCAACGCGAACTACCGGGTCGTTTTGCAGCACATCGGCCACGCTCTTGGCCTGCTGCTCCCGAATAATCTCAGCGGTAAAGTTGGTGCTGCTAAACGGTGAATCCATCATATCCAGATTGCCAAGGATACCGGCGCGCCCACCACGGGAAACCTGACCACCGGCAAAACCGTCACGCAGATTTACCTGCGACGCACTAACGGTAATATGTTCAACCTCAGCGGTTTCATCCACCGTCTTTTGTTCAGTTTGCGCATAAACAGGGACGCTTGCACACACCAGTCCAGCCGCGACAGCCAAGGCAACTTTACGTAAATTCATCAGGGAAACTCCAAACTTTTTTAGGAAAGGGGAATTATTAGCAATATAGCTAATGATAACGATTATCAGTTACATCTGCAATGCGCGTTATCTGAGATTAGTACTAGAGGGGTTCTCACCGAAGGATAGGTATACAGAATGGCCGCTCTTTGTCTGTTGGTGCACTTCCAGTGCTCGCTGTTTGGCAGTTCCGTACGTAAAGCGGCCGATAGCAGAGTGCTGGACAAGAATGGCTGCCAGCTAAGCGCTAGCCTATACCCAAAGCGATGGGCATTGGGGAAACAGAAATAATCTTAAATTTCTAACTTGCGATTAGACAACCACTCGACCATTGCAGGGTCTCGGTGCGAGAAAAAAGAACTCGTTGCTGTATCCATCGCTGTGATTTTATTCAAGTCTGTGGTGGTTAATTCGAAATCACAGATATCCTGATTTTCAGTCATACGTGACGTTGTAACCGTTTTAGCAAGGGCAACAATTCCCCTTTGCACAACCCAACGAAGCACTACTTTCCCAACAGTTTTACCATGTGCTTTAGCAATTTCGGCCAGAACGGGATGGGTGAACAGGTTGTTTCTGCCTTCCGCAAATGGTGCCCAGGCTTCTATCTGGATACCTCTGGACTGCATCCACGGAACGCCATGCAGTTGTTGATTAAACGGATTGACTTCAATCTGATTCACAGCGGGTGTAACCGAGTTAAATGCAATTAAGTCAGCTAGTCTGTCTGGGGTAAAATTACTCACTCCTATAGCTCGTACTTGTCCTGCTGATAAAAGTGTTTCCATAGCACGCCATGCACCATGAACATCACCATAGGGCTGATGTATCAGGTACAAATCAATGTACTCAGTTTGTAATCTATCTAATGAACGTTGAAACTGCGCCAATGCTCCATCATAGCTGGCATCTTGTAACCACAATTTAGTGGTGACAAACATTTCATTCCTGGCTATACCACTTTGTCGCAGCGCATTACCCACTTGAGTTTCATTGCCATAGGATGCGGCTGTATCGATATGCCGGTAACCTGATGCAATCGCATCAAGTACCGCGTGTTCACATTCTTTTGGGTCAGTGATCTGAAAAACGCCGTAGCCCAGTATTGGCAGTTGGACGCCGTGATTAAGTTGCAGGTTATGCATCGCCAGTTTACCTATTGTTGTGTTAATAGAGCTCTTAGCCGTCAGTTTGCTCCGACAGCTAGTGAGTCCGATTTCTATTGAAGATGAGTAAAGCCCCATCGCAAGACAGGGGCCTGTCCAATTATGCCGAAAGCGCTTTTTTGACGTAGTCAGGCTTCAAGGGAAGTCGTCTGATGGCTTTGCCGGTAGCGTCATAAAAAGCCCCGGCAATAGCCGAAGAAGCCAAGGCGTTAGCACTTTCGGAGCCTTGTCCATACATAGTCGCGGTTTTGTCCGGCGCAATGACTACCTTAATCTTGGGTACTTCTGCCATTTTCAGAATTGGGTAGGACTGCCAGTCGGTACAGGTAAGTTTGCTATTATCAAAACTGACTTCTTCATGCAGTGCCTGAGACACGCCCATAATACAGCCTGCTTCCGCCTGACGTTTTAATTGCAACGGATTTACTACGATACCGGTATCTGAAACCAAGGTGATTCGCTCCACTTTTACTTCGCCCGTATCCGGTATTATCGCGATGTGTGCAGCACAGGCCCAATAGCCATTGTCACGCAACATAATCGATACACCGCGCCCAAGTGCTGGCTCACTGCCGTTGGCACGTGCTTGCGGTGAAGGGGAAGGTCGAGTGTCCCAGTCTGCTTCGATTTTCAATCGCTCAAGAATGGCTTTGAAGCGTGGTTCAGTAATATGCGCCAGACGAAAGTCAATGGCATCCATTCCGGCCAGCGCAGCCGCTTCGCTCATGGCGGTTTCGCGAGGGAAGTTTTGCTGAAACTGAATGGGTGTGCGCATGGAATGATCACGTATACCCACATTAATGGGTGATTCCTGCTGGCCGAGTTGATACATACCACGGCCAGTTTCAGCAATATTCTCTACCGAGCCATACACCCAGGTGTCGGCGATAAAAATCCCCAGACCATGTAAAAATGAAGGGTTATCGGGCGTCGGTGGCAAGATTGTGTCTTTGCCTGCCAGAATCGCACCGATTGGACGGTCATCCTGCATCGGCGGGCCGCTGTGCACTGCTTGATAAGTCGCAATGCGACCCTGCTCATCCAAGCCAATGCTAATTTGTGACAGCATAGCCGACGAGTTGGTTGACCACTGCATATCGTCATGGCGCATCCACTGTACCCTGACAGGTACACCAAGTTTGACGGCCAATAATGCAGCCTCATCTTCTGAACCTGCATTGCCACCATTTGAACGTCCAAAGTGGCCGGGGCCAATATAAGTTTTGATGATCACATCGGCTTCAGGCTGTTTAAGCATTTTGGCAATCGCCATGCGCAAAAACTGCGGATTCTGACTGTGTGTGTGCACCACCACTTTGCCGTCTTTGACTTCGGCCACCGATACCATCGGGCCTATCGGCGCATGTTTATAATAGGGCATAAAATATTCAGCGGAATGGGACTTGGCGACCGGCAGACTGATATCGCCTTTGGACGAGCGGCTTTGCATATCCGGCACGTCGTCCCAACTGGGCTTATCGTGCAAGAATTGTTGTAATCCGGTAGAAGTAGTGGGAATACCCTGCCAGTCAGACCATTGAGTTTTAGCTTCAACTGACCGTGCCGCCTGCACTGCTTCCCATTCATCAGACGACACCACCGCCAACAGATTATTAATGGTTACAATCTGACTGTTGGCGAATAAGGTTTTATCCAATGGACCGGCTTTTAGTAAGGTTGAACCGAGGGTTTCGGGGTGGATCACCCGTGCATGCAACATACCCGGTAATTTCACGTCGCCCACCCAGATATTGTCGCCTGCGACTTTGGGCCTGACGATGGGATTTTTCAGTGGCTGACCGATGATTGTGTATTCGCTAACGGGCTTCATGGGTGGCTCCCCGGTAACGACAATTCCCATAAAGCTGGTTAGCTCCCCCCTGACCGGAATACTCAAGGACCAATTTTGATTGGCCAGTAATTCACCATAGCTAATTGTGTGATTACCAGCCTGGATAACCCCTTCTTTTATTTTCAGGCTATCTTTGGCTACGGCGAATTTTTCCGCTGCCAGGGTTAAAACCGCTTCGCGTATATAAGCAGCCACTTTACGCAAATTCTGCACGTTGGTACGCAATAAACCAAAGGTACCGCCGCCGTCAGGTGTCACATCCGTATCACCCCACACCACATTGGTAATATTTGCTACCGGCATACTAAGTTCTTCGGCTACGATCTGTCGGTACGCGGTAAAAATAGAACTCTGACCAAAATCACATTTCCCGGTACGGATTAATGCTGTGTTATCGGCATGAATTTCAATCCAACTGGCTGGTTTGGCCGCATCCAGTGAGGTGGGTTGACTGCCGTTAGCCGCAGCAAATGCCAGTTTCGGGTCCAGTGCCAAGGATGCAATCAAAGCACCACTGCCTCCCAGGAAAGCCCGGCGACTTAATTTCGCGCCATAAATCAAGTACTCACCAACTGATTGAGTTTCTTCATTATCGTTCTGTTCAATGTTCATCTCTTAGCCCTCTACAGTGTTGGTGGTAATCAACTCAGCGCCTTTGATAATTGCTGCTGCGCGATGAATACCATCCTTGATGGCTGCATATGAGCCACAGCGACACAAATGCGCCGAGGGGCCTGATACAGTCATCGCGTGATTGATGTCTTCATCACTGGGGCTGGGATTTTTTTCTAATAATTCGGTGGCTTTGATCATCATGCCGTACTGACAAATACCACATTGGGGAACCTGCTCATCAATCCAGGCCTGTTGCACCGGATGCAAACGATCAGGGGCGTTCGGCAACGAACGTTGTTGTTGCCAGCGTGCTGGCAACCCGTCAACCGTGGTGATTTGCTTGCCTTCAAGCGCGATAATGGGATAAATGCAGGCGCGAACCTCTTCACCATCAACCAACACTGAACACGCACCACATTGCGCCAGACCACAACCAAACTTGGGGGTCATCACATTGAGTTCACCGCGCAAAACATACAACAGTGGGGTATCTGGCGCGGCTTTCACCTGGCGGGCGTGGCCGTTTATAAACAAAGTTATCATCGCTTTACTCCTTTGAGTATGGGCATTACATGTCAATCAATTCGTTCAGTAAGGCCTCTGGTTGTCAGCCATCGCCCATCATTCATCAGAGCAAGCGGCTGCTACTTATCTGAAACGGCTTAATTTTCGTTGTTGGTCATTGAGTATCGCAGGCAACTTTACCAGCAGCCTTTAATGCTCAATTTTGTGGGTATTACGCACACTACTGAAAGTCAGGGCAAGTAACTGCCAATTTCCGGCGGTGTTTACATAGACTTCCGTGGTGGTAAATTCGGTTGAAACGTCCTGGCCACGCACATGGGCATCCAGGGTAATGCGGCTCCAGACAACACCGGTTTGACCAACAATTTCCACATCACAGTCATGGACAACGGTATTTTTGTACCAAATACTGCCGCTCTTAATAATTTCTAACTCACGATCTTTTTTCCAAGCTCCGCTCATATGGACAAATTTTGATTCTTTATGGAACAAAGGTGCCAGGGCATCGACATTTTTGTCAGCCATCCATTGCCATTTCTGTTTTGACAAGGCCGAAAGTATTTCCTCTGTTTTCTGCATGCCGCCTTCGGCAGGCATTTCGGCTTGTAAATTCACATAAGGGCTTTGCTCTGCCATCACAGAGCCGAATGGAAAAAACGATAGCAGTAACAATAGCCAAAATGGTGCTGGGATTATTGATTTCATAGTGTCTCCGGGGTATGGGGTTTGATCAGAGTTTTTCAGGTGCTTCAACGTCAGAAAACACCTGAACGAAGTCTGGTAATCGCTGGCCTTGTATCGCGATTGAAGCCAGCGAATCGTTTAGCTCTCGCAACTCTGACGTAGAGAAAGAAAGATCTCTTGAAGCTGTGTTTTGCTGCATATGTGCCAAACTGGTTGTTCCTGGTATTGGTACAATCCAGGGTTTCTGATGTAGTAACCAGGCAAGCGCGATTTGCGCTGGTGATGCATTTTTTCGTTCAGACCATTGCATTAATAGCTTTACCAGCGACATATTATGAGCGAGGTTTTCAGGATTAAATCGAGACTCCGTAGCTCTAAAATCGCCTTGTGAAAAACGAGTATTTTCGTCAATCCATCCTGTTAAAAACTGTACTCCCAGCGGACTCCAGGGAACAAAGCCGATGCCCAATTTCTCGCACAACGGCAAAACAGATTTTTCAGGACCGCGCCATAACATCGAATATTCACTTTGTACGGCACTAACAGGTAAGGTCGCATGTGCGCGTTTGAGTGTATTGATGCCCATTTCTGATAGCCCCCAGTGCAGGACTTTTCCTTCGTTCATCAGATCTGCTACTGCACCGGCCACATCTTCAATGGGTACATCGGGGTCCACTCTATGCTGGTAAAGCAAATCAATACGGTCCGTTTGTAACCTCGATAACATGCCTTCGACAACCATCTTGATATGGGCAGGGCGACTGTTCAATCCCGGTAATCTCGCCCCGGTCTGTTGGTCAATATTCCAGCCAAATTTGGTGGCAATGACGATGTTGTCCCGAAACGGTTTAACGCCTTCACCAAGAATACGTTCGACTTCGAAGGGACCATACGCTTCAGCCGCATCAAAAAATGTGACTCCCTCCTCGTAGGCGCTTCGGATCACTTGATGCATTTCCTGTCGATTGGGAACCGATGTGTCGTACTTCCGGCTCATGTTCTGAACGCCCAATCCAATAGACGAAACTTGTAGTTTGCCAAGCTTTCGTGTGTTTGGACTTGTTGAAATTGTGCGCTTCTTTTGTTCAGAGGTTGACGCCTGTATATTGGTACTCAGCAGTGATGCAGCCGCCAGGCTCGCCCCCGATAAAAGAAATTGTCTTCTGTTTTGCATAAAACTGTTCCGGTCAAATCAGGTTAAAATTATTAATGAGACTGTTCCTGCGAGACCAACTCCATCCAAGTTACGGTCTCGCCATTGTCTGGCGTTGAAATTGCGATGTGTGACATGAATGAATCTGGCGCGGCACCGTGCCAATGCCGGGTATTGGGTGGGATAGTGATAACATTACCCGGTAACATCTCCTGAATATTCCCACCTTCATTCTGAACCAGTCCTTTTCCTGAGATAATGATGAGTGTTTGGCCTTTCGGGTGGGTATGCCAGGCAGTACGAGCTCCCGCTTCAAACTCCACCAATGCTCCGCGATAATGACCATCTATCGGCGACGTGAACCGAGAACTGACTTTCGCTACTCCACTAAAGTTAGTGGGTGAGCCTTGTGTAACCGTTGAATCACTGCTCACGGTGACGTGCTTGGTGGTTTCGTTGTTCACATCGATATTCGCAACACTACTAAGAACGTGACTGGCTCTTATTGCGCTGTCCTGACTCACGGAGTCCTTTAGAATGCGTGTGAATTCGAGCAACTGTGCGGGGCTGTAACCGACCCTTAGTGATAACTTCATGTGCGACATCAATTGGGCTTCAACCCCCGGCATCGCAGAAAGCATACTAATAGTGAGTAGCTCTCTGTCTTTAACGGTTAGTACGTCCCGATAAAATATATCTGCGAATAAATGCTCTACGAGAAATGTCTCTATAGTTGGTACAAAGCCCGCGTAGCCCGTTGTGCGATTGGACATATCTCGCCCTACCAGTTCATTGCGAACCTGATGACCATAACTATTCGCGTTGTAATCATCCGGAAGCGGTGTCGCTTCTCTGCCTACTTCATCGGTCATTCCCTGCGCTTTTCGTTCTGAAGCCACATCCATAAAAGTCATAATGCCGTTTAGTGCACGGGGAAACCCTGCATACGCATAAGAGTGGATGAAAATTTCTTTAATTTCGTTGACGGTTAACCCATTTTCCAACCCAGCCTTGAGCGCTTCATTCAGCGTTTGTACATCGCCTGATGCCGTGAGTGCAGCAATCGGAATCATTGAGGCTTGGCGTTTGTCTAGAGACTGACTTTCTTCTGTGGCATTGACTGCGCTGACGAACAACGCACATAATCCAAGAAGTGGCGTTACGATGACCTGCTTTAACGAAAACTTATTGATTTTCAAAATAATTCCCTCGCGCAAAATGATGATTCATATACGTTTAATCTAAACCTTTCTCGTGCAACCAATCAGACATGAGCGTTGCTATTTCAGAGTTATTCAGGTCTGAAAATGGAAAGTGGGTGTTACCATAAATACCTATTTGGGGAAGGTGAATAACAGTAGCATCACCACCATGTCGGTTTATGGCATCAGCCCACTCGTAAGCCATCTCAAGCCTGATTCGCCAGCCATCTTCGCCGGGCAATTGACTGGGTTTTTCTGGAATATTGTCACCGTAATAAATCACAATTGGGATCTGAGTCAGCTTGTTAAAATCATCCAGAGGAGCTTCTACCGCAGTTAATGGACCACTGCTACTCTGCTTCTGGGCAGGCGCTTCGCCTTCAGGGAAAACAAAATTACTACCGGGCTCATAAGAAACAATGGCCTTGATGTGCTGACTCTGCATGGCTGCCTGCCACCCCATTCCTCCGCTGTGTGAATGGGTAACTAGGATGCCATCGCCAATTTTGGTAAATAAGGCTTCAACCGCATCAGCATTTACATTGATATTGATAGGGCCGACATCAGGCACCATTTGTCGAAAATATTGTTCTAACGACGCTTCATCTTTTGGAAACTGCACATTGGGGAAGTAGTCAGGCCATGTACCAACGCGAAAAGTATTGAACCACATTTGCTCATTCGGAATCGGCTCGTAGCTACCAGAGAGTGTGGCTTTTGCGGCGTTACCACGCCGGGGTTGGTCAATCAAATAAACGCCGTACCCTTTGCGTAGGAATATATTCTGGTAACCTTCACGGCCATCTGGTGTAGATTCCCACGTTTTCGAGAACTGCCCGAAACCATGCCACATTACTAACGGGTATTTTCGTTCATTGACTGGAATTTGATAAAAGACATAAGCGTGATCGCCATGTAACGTTTGCCCGGCAGACGTCAATTTTATCGGATCAAATTCCCCTTCTTTTTGAATGACAGTCCCACCCACAGCGAAACTACCTTGTTCTGCGAGCATTAAAGGGGATGCTGAGTCATTTGTCTTATAGGTAGTGCTACATGCACTCAGTACCAGAACTGTTGACGCCATTAGAGTCAACGAACGATAGCTTCTTATGATCGAAATCATGTCATTAACTCCTTACTTCAATACGTCATCAAAGAAGTGGCTGAGTTGCGTCATGGCTTGTGAAACGTATTCAGGCTTCCAATAGGTCTCAATGTGTGTAGCACCCTCGATAAGAAATAATTGCTTATCCTCAGACTTGGTCGCTAATTCAAACGCGTTTTTGGTCATGTACAATGAATCCGCTTTACTACCGGCAATCATCAATAAGGGCTGATTAATAAGATCCATATTCGTCGCTGCATCAAAATTCATCAGCGACAACAAACTGCTCTCTGTATAGCGAAAAGTCGAATTTGGATGGGCATGGGTTTTGCCATAATATTCGAATCCTTGTCGGTAAAGATCGAAGGGCAAGGCTGCAATTTGTTCGTCGGTTAGCTTTGCATCACCGACATAACGGACTTCTCCCGTCTTGGCTTCGATTTCTCGCGCTTCAGAAGCGGACGTTAAACGTTGCTGAATGGTATCTAGCGCAGAGTCCATGTAACCGTTTCGGCGAACACGTCCAGAATTAAACATGCTAAGTGTCGCGATGGATTTGAAACGTTTGTCGGATTGCGCTGCTTTAAGGGAGTAGCCACCGCCACCACAAATGCCAAGAAGTCCTATCTGGGATGTTGAAACCCCTGGGTAGGTAGAAATGACGTCCGCCATGCCGTGGATGTCTTCAATACGGTTAGCCGGTTTATCAATATTTCGAGGCTCACCTCCGCTGGCACCTTGGTAAGCGGCATCAGCAGTGATGGTGATGTAGCCTTGTTCCGATAGTCGTTGAGCATACAGCCCCGCAACCTGCTCTTTCACACCACCGTTAGGGTGAGCGATGACAATCGCAGGATATTGTTTCGACGGATCAAAACCAGGTGGAGTGTACACATTCGCGGCGATGTCGATGTTATTTAATTTATAACTCACCGCATGAATATTGACCTTACCCTCAACGTTTTTCGTAATGGCCCCTTCGTACGTCAACGTAAATGGATTCTGTCGATAGTCCGCCGACAATACTTCAGCAGACAATAGATTTGCCGACAGTAGGAATGCAGCCGTTTTAACCAGTGATTTCATATTTTTCCCGTGACTTAAAAAGGTGCCAAATAGCGCTCACACACCAAGAGTTAATCTCATGCTTTTAAGGATAGTAACGGCGAGAAAAAGTCAGTATTCAAATTCTGTTCAATAATTGCCTATTTCTCTGAGTACAAATTAGATCTATGTATTAGCGCCTACAGGGTGGCTATACTGACTGTATCTGAAACATCTGTAATGTGGCATAAAGATGAAAACCGACCCTACCCATGTAAACAATATGAAGCACTTAGCATCAAGCATTTCGAAGCTGACCGTACACGATGATTACTGCCCGACAGATATTCCTGGATTGACGGTATTCAAGAAAATTGACGCGAACATTCCGATGGCCGGCGCATATGAACCCAGTGTGTGTCTGATTGCACAGGGAGCAAAGCGTGTTCAATTAGGTGAGGAAACCTTCTTTTATGACACAGAGCACTATTTGTTTTCAGGTGTTCATTTACCGGTAGTAGCTCAAGTCACGGAAGCAAGTGCCGAACATCCTTATCTTGGTCTTAAACTGACTTTCGACTATCAGGAAATCACGCAACTGATGGCGGACAGCCAACTACCGCCTCCCAAGGGGCAACGTTCAGATCGTGGTATGGCAACGGGTAAACTAACACCAGCGTTAATCAGCGGGTTTCAACGACTACTTGATTTGGCTTATGAGAGTACAAATATTCCGATGCTCGCGCCCATGATAAGACGAGAAATATTTTATCGTTTGCTTGTCGGGGAGCAGGGTGAAAAGCTTAGGCAACTCGCCGCAATGGGGACGCAAACGCATCAGGTGGCAAAGGCAATCGCATGGCTCAAATCTCAATTTTCAGAACATATCAGGGTGGAGGATTTGGCTCGGGTCGCGAACATGGGGGTATCTACTTTTCACCACCATTTCCGAAATATGACTGCGATGAGTCCGCTGCAATATATAAAGCAAATTCGACTTCAGGAAGCCAGACGTTTAATGCTAACCGAGCACCTCGACGCTGCAACTGCGGCATTTCAGGTTGGTTACGAAAGTCCCTCCCAGTTTAGTCGTGAATACGCACGACTTTATGGATGCTCCCCGGCGAAAGATGTCAACGAATTGCGATATAAATTGGCGCAAACGGGAAATTAAAGGTAATGAAGTGAATAATCTGCGTGATTCATAGGCATAAGTTTCACTTGATCTTCCCCCAGCTTCGTAGACACTTTACTTGCCTGTGAATTTGTCATTAGTGAGCAAGTTTAATTAACGCTCGGTCAGGCGCGTAGCGGTAAACACAATGATCAGATATCTCGTAAGCAGGTTAGGTGGCAAACGAAAGCGTTTCAGTGCGTTATGGCGACGATCTGCGTTAAGATAGCTGCGAACTTTTTCACCGATATTCCCGTGGGGGTTATCCAGTCAAAAGTTGAGTACTTTACTCTGACCGCGGCGGGATATGCTTTAAACTATCCACAAGCCTGTGGATAGTTTCATGAGCGTTAGGATTTTCCTTTCGAACTATTGCTATCGGCATACAAGTTCATTCTCTTGATTAGTAATTGTAGCGAGTCTTCCTTTCTTGTTCGATTCTGCTTTTTACTGGCATCAAATGACTCCAGAGGAGTGAAATATCCGGGCCTATTAAATACGATGTAGGGCAGGCCAGCACTATAACCTATCGCTGAATTCGCATCTTCTAGCCTAATGGAAGCTTCAGGCCGTAACTTGATTCTACGACGAATTGTAAATGTATCGTTCGTCTGCCGCTCGATTAACGATTTATCTGCCGCTAAAACAGCTTTCCAGCTTTCCATTGAATGAGAAGGGGGAACAGTAAATATTCCGTTCTCAATCTTCTCTAACAGTTCCGTCTTCGTTAAGTTGCTCACTCTGGGGCGAGAAACCCAATTGAAGTTAATCCGGTGAACATTTTCATCAAAGCAGTAGATGGAACGGTACACGGTTGTAGTTATCAGGTGCATAAAGCGGTCATGAACTTCTTTCCACTTTTCCAACGCAGTTTCGCTTAAAGCAAGGACTCCAGCTTTAAATGCTAATTTTGCAGAATTTACCCGTTTTACTTGTGCTGAAATCTCGAACTTAGCGCCAGAGACCACAATAAGTCCAGGATGCTTAGTGACAAAGCGTCTTGAGAATGAGCTGTCGGGAACATAAAAATCGGTGAGGGCTTCTAAGCTTCGTTGTAACGCTTCATGCCCCGTCAAGGTTGTGACTTCGATCTTAGAATAACCAAACTCTATAATTGAATCCTGTTCCTCTTTAGTCACCAGTGGCACGTGAAAATAACTACACAACTCAGGGATAGCCACTTCTCGTAATAACATTCTGAGCTGCAAAATTTCAGCTTCTAGCTCAGACATTAAATCAATTAAATTACTCATCATTCACCCATGCCTTGTAAATAGGGTCCAAGCAAAATAACTTTCACGATACAACGATTTTCGCACTCGGCCAAAACGAACACGCAAGCCTTATTATTCACGGGAAATCATCTCCGGTGCTTTACATGATTTACGGACGAGTGAGTTATTCGTGGCAGATAACTTTTCATTTACCAATGTTGGAAGGTCGTCGATTAAACCCAGTTGTTCCATCACGGCAAAAAGATGTCTAGCGTTAGCACCTAGACCATTTTCAATAGCAGAAATCGTATTACGACCCATACCTGTGCTTTTCCCTAACGCTTCTTGATCCATTGTGAGCGTTCTACTTGATTTAATAAGCTCTCCCAATGATGAGAGTAATAGTTCGGTTTTATGCATGTTAAAATGTGCGTAAGCAAATTAATGCACAGAATATAGGGCATTAGTGTATAGAAACCAAAGCGTGTAATAACAAGTATAAACCAGCTAAAGCTGTCAAAACGTTCGTAAGCAATTCAAGAAACAATTTTCAGGCTCTCTATCACCTACGTTTTTAGCTTTACCTTCTCAAGTATATATTTTCCAAGCTTTTCCCGTTGATTTTTCAACTACAAAACATCATTGTTATTAAAAGTATAATAATCAAATTAGATTATTATTGGTCTTATATCATAACTAGGGGTTGAAGCTTAATATTATGAAAAGTTTATCTATTTATGACTCCCCACACTCTATAGCGGCGAGCTTAGGGAAACGGCTCAAACGACAGCGCTTAAATCGCGATATGACACAAGCTGAGCTTGGCGAGCGTTCAGGTACATCTCGTAACATAGTGAAGAACGCAGAAAATGGGAAGGTTAGCCTAATTAACCTCGTCGCCATTTTACAAGAACTAGGCGTTTTAGAACACTTAGATGTTTTTCTTTATGAGCCAGAAATCTCTCCGCTACAACTTGTAAAACTGAAAGGGAAGGTCAGACAACGAGCAGGAGGCACGCGAAAAAATGCTAAAGAGCCAGTAATTGGCGAGCTATTAGATTGGTAATTAATAAATAACTTTAGCTAAATTCATCAGTTTACTATGGTTCAAATAGGACCAATATAGTCACCTAATGTCTATAGTGGTCCTTATAAGACCACTATAATAAGTGTGTAATACCTTCGTTTTTACCCTGTGCTTCGCCCACTATTAGCTCGTTAGAAACCAACGCCTGAGTGCCAAAACCTGCTTATGGTATTATTGCAATAATCTCTATTTTTTAAGTGTTATTTATGAGTAAAAATCACAAGTCGAAGGGAATATTAAGGTCTATCAAAATTGACGATTTATCATCTTTGCAATCGTCAATTGAAGAAGACGACGAATTAATGAAACTAACTTATGGGCGGGAGCACCAAAAATAAATCGAAATTGACATAAATGATTTGTAGGACATGACTTGGGGGCATTCATTCCTCATAATCTTAGGTAGTTCTAGTACTATGAGCATTGAAGTCCATTCAATAAACGACTGTTTTTCCTTCAAAGGAGATTTTTAGAGCAGCTATAATTTAGTTTTACAACTGTCGAGTTTAGATAGTCGCAACATATATTTTGTACTGCGACCATTTGCGTCTGTTTTAATCAGAGCTCCCGATTTAACTAACCCAGCCAAATGGCGACTGGCGGTTGGTTTACTTACTTTAGTTAAAGCATGATATTGAGTGGTATTGATGCCATGCTTGAACTTTCCTTCCAGCATTAAGAGCAAAACGTCGAGTTGCGAGGTTGATAGTTTTGTCTGATCAATATTATTTAATACTTTTGTTTTAAATAGCTCTTTATCTATTACTTTCATTGCATCGAGTAGAGTTGAATTAAGCGTTTGGATAAACCACATTAACCAAGATGTTATATCTGTATCGCCTTTTTGCGTTTTTTCCAGAGCATCGCAATACCCTTTTCGGTCCCCGAAAATGCTAACTGGCATAGCGAATAGTTGCACTGAATAATGCTCACCCTGAGCAAATACTAGATCGGTTAACAAGCGTGCTATTCGGCCATTCCCATCGTCGAAAGGATGCAAGGTGATCAACCAGAGATGAGTTATAGCTGCCCTCAAAAATGGATCTAGTATTGGATCCATTCGTGAGTCATTAAACCACATTAAGAATTGTGTCAGTTCGTCGTCAATTATACTTTGATCAGGCGCTTCAAAGTGAACTATTGTCTTGTCACCCGCTTTCGACACAACTTGCATTATCCCTTTACCTCTCAACCTCCCTAGATTAATTGATTTATCTATAGGCTGAGCGATATTCATCAGTCTTTTATGCCAATGAAGGAGTCGATTTAAAGCAAGGGGAGTATTCCAATTGACGACAGCATCAATCATTATTTCTGCCAAACCATCGGCTTGCACTGTTGTTTGAACATTTTCTTGTTCAAAGCCTATTTGACTAGATAAAGAAGAACGGATCACATGCGCATTAAGCTTAACACCCTCTATCGCGCTAGAGTGCATGATATTAGCCACCAACGTATCAAGCATGATGCGCTCATCACTCTGTGGATAATGAGACGTTTTACCTAATAATATCCCTTGGTTCAGACGTGCTGTCCGGAGCAAGGGTTCGATGATGCTCTTGTCCCAAGTAAAATGAGGCCAATTCTCTCGCTGCCAAATCCACATTATAACTATCCGGATAACTGTAATCGCATCAGATTGTGATGTGATTAGCGAGATTAATCAAATCAAAGAGTACTTGATAGATGGTTATTGTCTTACTTTGTGAGTGGAATTTCTAGGCAGCGACATTTTATTACAGTATGAAAAACCTGATGAGCATTATTAACGATAGGTCTGAAAGTTCCGAATGGAAGTAACCCATAAGAAAGCTAAATGGTCTGGCTTTATGGGAGTATTACAACGTCTCGTGAGTGAGCGATTGTCCTTTGTGAATCTAACCATTAAAACTAGTAAAACTCAACGAGCAGGGGGCACACGAAAGCATGCTGAAGATCCTATAATTGGGGAGCTTTTGGACTGGGAATTAAGGAAAAATTTCAGTCTTATTCATTAGTTTATTATGAGCTAAATAGAACCATTATATACGTGTAAACCCTATAGCGGTCTATAGTGGACCACTACAACAACTGTATCAACGCCTTAATCTGCACTTTTAAATGTACCTGAGCAAATACTCACAGAATGGGTTGAAGGAGCCACCAACTCTAGCGCTCAAACAACTTAGCCGCCATAAAATTTGGTGCGTCTTATTTTCTTTCTAAAAGCTCACCGACTTCACATTTAAACAATTCACATAGTTTGTCGATCGCATCTAGATCAATACGCTGCGCTGTTTCTTTGTACAGAAGCGTCACTGTATTTCTGTGCAAACCGGTTTCTCGGGCGACGTCCATCACCTTCATTTTTCTCTCGCCCATTAGGCGGGCTAAATGACATTTAATCATTCTTTTTGATACCTAAAATTGTTATTTGTCACTTTAAGCGACAATTTGTGGTTGACCTAAGCTGCTTATAATTACATAATGTCATTCAGAGTGGCAAAACGTTCTTATAAGTTGTTATTTGCTGCTTAAATTAACATATTTAGGAGTGTCAAAATGAGTTTTTTAGTGATTACACGTAAATCTGGCGAATCTCTGGTATTGAGAGCAGGCAACCAGTCTGTTCAGCTTGTTATTAGAAAGGTGACAAGTAATGAAGCCAAAATCTGCTACAACGCTTCATGTGCAGTAAAAATAGACACTGGATTGACCATGGTAAGCGTTAGCTCCTCAGAGCCGGTTATCATCAAGCACTCTGGCAACGATTTTGAAATTTCGGGTCTGAAAAATGAATTAGGTAACCCAGTTTATGTCAGCTGTTCTTTTTTAGAAGTTAAACGAGGGCACTTGAAGCTGGGGGTGCAGGCTGAGAGTTGCGTTGAAATCATGCGTGATGAACTTCTTTTAACTGAGGTGGAAGCATAATGTTTCGTTTAGGATTTGAGGGAAAAGGGGAGTTCGGATTAAATTATGATTATTACTGGGATTTGCAAAACTATCGCAATAGTCATGAGCATGAATCCGCTCCACTGTTTAATGACTGGCAGATGCAAATCCCGTTTGCGCGATATTTGTCTGAGGAAAAACGTGTTCTATGTTTTGCTTCTGCAAAAAGTAAGTGTGTTGTCACAATCGACAACTGCATCTTTCAACTTAGGCAACATTATGCGCTGAACGAAGGCGACCATACATTAAAATTGCATGTCATTAGCTATCATGGTCATGATGATGTAGTCGTGTGGGACGTCATGAAACATCTGCCAGCGAATTTGAATCAGGGAGGGGCTCATACTGAGCATAAGGTGAAAATTGCGCGCCCGCTCAAAATAACGCTGCAGCAGGATGATGAGCTCATCTTGACACATAGCTTAAATATTCAATTGTTGGACTCTACATGGATCGATATAAGGCAAGATGAGCATTGCTTAGATTAATAGGTTGATATTTGCCAAACAAGCGTTGATTACTGACAGGTTCACGAGTGATAAATGAAACTCGCAGTGTGATATGAAAAGTTAAACTTGAAATAGGTACTAAAATGGATGTCGACGTCGTAAAAAAAATACAAGTGGAATACTCAAAATCCGACAATTTGATAGTCGCACTAGATCAGCACGATAATCTGCATATCGCTATGCATATTGGACAAGGTGCATATGACTCAAGGCCTGTTGAGCGTTTTGTAGATGAAATCAGAGAAACCGTTAGCGAGCTATATCAAAGTGGGCAGTTTATGCTTGACGGGACCAGACTCTCATATCCTGGATGTCCAACTCTTAGGCGGTTAAGAGTTAAAGACACGATGAAGCAGGAGTTCATTTTGTGTCGCGTTAAAATGTGGGCAGGGAGTGATGAATCGGCACTAAATTGGTATGAAACTGAAACGATTGCTGCATTAGGGATGACAGCGAAATCAGCTGTCGAATCTGGTCTTTTCATTGAACTTGTTGATTACATTGAAGGCATTAATCTGGGTGGTTACTGTGCACTCTAATTAAAGTTTCAAACTGACATAAGTTTTTTGGAACCCGCTTTTAAAGAGGGCAATTGCTGAGGCGTATACATAATGCACTATTAGTTATTTCCTCAATCCTACATGGAAGTCCTATGGTTAAAGTATTATTATTTTCAAACCTAATATGTTCCTTCCTAACTCCATCTCCTATTCGCAACAAAACTTGCATTTATTCTTTGCATCCATACTATTGCACCACATTGTTATCTCAATTTGTCTAGCTCAGTCATCATGGCAGAACCAAAGAAAACACGTACAAGACTTTCACCAGAAGTTAGGAAAGACCTTATACTTGATCATGCAGCCGAAGTTGTTGCAGTAGAAGGTGTGTCTGCATTAAGTATGGAGAGACTTGGGAAGGAGGCCGGAATCAGTAAATCCCTAGTTTATGCCTATTATCCTAGCATGAAAGAGCTGCTACAAACTTTACTCAAACGTGAATATAAACGCTTGAGAAAACTGCAAAGCAAAGCTGCTGAAAATGCCGAGACCTTTGAGCAACTTGTCAGATTAGTTACATCCACCTATTTGACCTACATGGAGGAACGAGGTCTAATTCTGGAAAGGTTGGCCGCTGAACCCAGCCTCGAGGATCATGGCGATCCTACCGAATATAGTCGGGAAGGGGCTGTACTCTATGTCGCCACGATTATAAGGGATAATTTTGGCATTGATATGAGTGTCGCCTACCCTACAGCGGACATTTCATTTGGTATGCCAGCTGCTGCAGGTCACTATCTGATTAAACATAATGTTAGCCGACAGACCATTGAGGACATCACTGTTGAAATGATCATCGGAAGCGTTGAAGGAGTTAAACGTAATTATGATACTGCATTGAAACCACTAGTTAAAAAAACTGGAGTTTAATTCGGCTATCCAATAACGTAAACACTAAAGTTAATCCCTGTTTCATCTTACTTATCGACGAAGTGTCACTTGGTCGGAAAATGGGCCTTCGCTACTTAATATTTCTAAAAAACCAGCTCTTTCACCAATAAGTAAACAGCTGTTTGGATTTTAAGAGTAGAACAAAATATCTAAAAAATATCCTGAAAAAATGACTTAGTCTTATAAGAACATTAATAAAGAAAATTTGCAGGGCATTACGTCTTTTATCTAAATACGCTTCATAGCTTTGGAAGTAATCTGAATTACCAAGAACGACTACGTTTTTTGACAAAACTACCCACTAATTTGTGAACATCGTCGATTAATATTCGATCTTCTCGAACATTATCAACCGTGATTAGTCAAAATTTTGGTAGAGTCTCTGGTCTTTTTAGAGCGTCCACGTAGTCAGTTTTTACTTCATTATTGCCGGCGCAATACAAATTGGCGATTGCCCATGCAAAATGCCTTACTGCGTGTTTACTATCGATCATGTCAACCGTTTAGTATGATATAGCCCATCAATATTATCCAAAGATAAACTGGATATCTTGGCAGCGGCCGCAGGAGAAATAACTCGATCGCGGATGGCCCAAATCTTTAGTTCTTCAGTGGCGATATTGCGACGTAGTTCTTCTTCAGCTATTTTCATCGTAGTTTCGAAGTCAATGTTATCAATGAGCACTGCTTGCTGGGCATTGATAATATTGCTCATAAACGACCCTATCGATTAACTCGCCATCACACCTAAGTTCAACCTGATCAGGTCCCGTGCTCGGATAGAAAATCTTTTCCTGAATATTGCTAAGCAGGCTGACTTAAAGATTCAGGCGCATCAGCTTTATTTTCACGTCCACTGGCAATAACCACGTAACTTTTGGTTTCAATGGGCAAAGATTGAGTGATTGTATGGATAATAACTCATGCAAATCATCCTGATTTTCATCGGGATGAGGTAAAGTGAGCCCCAAGCTTTAGCAGCAACTAAAGCCTTCTTTTGTGGTAGTTCGATTGAGTTATGGCTCCTAAGTTGAGAGTTCGACATCGAGAAAGAACACCACAATGGACTCCCAGCAAAACACTCGAATAGTCTATCTGCCAATATGAAAATGCACTTTTTAGACTTACTTAACTTAAATTAAAGTCATTTATCAAAGAATTTTTCCATTGCCGCTATCACTTCTTTTGGTTTATCAAAAAATGGGCTATGCCCTGATCCTGGAATAACGGTAACCGTTATATCATTTACATACTTGGGGATTTCATCCAACATAGCGGGCACAAAAGAACGTTCATTTTCTGTCCATATCAATAAACTTGGCACTGTCACTCTGGCCATTTTCGATGGCCAATAAGATGAGTCATTTATATCGGCCAATGCTGGTACATTAGCGCGATACCAATTCACTGCCCCCGTGTGTGCACCTGGCTGACTCCAAGCTTCAAAAAATGCATTTTTAAATTTGTCATCTAAGTGGCCATTTGCATAACTTTTATCGAATCCGTAACGCCATAGCATTTCTGGACCAAGCTCGGCGAATACTTTTTCAATAGCTGGACTTTTTAGCTTTTCCATATAGGCAGAGGATTTTTTTTGTTCTACATCGTTAACCAGCATATGCAATAAAACATTGTAGGGTGGCGCATTGATCACTACCACTTTATCAATATGTTGCGGATATTTTTGCGCCGTTGTCCATGCCAGTGCGCCTCCCCAGTCATGACCGACTAACGTGACTTTTTTACCTTTAGGAAGATGCTCTATAAGCGCTTTTACATCTTCGACTAAAAGCTCCATTTTATAGTTTTCGACGCCCTCGGGTTTTGCCGATAAATTGTAGCCACGATTATCTGGAGCAACAACATGATAATCATTGGCAAAATGGGATAGGAGTTTGTCCCAGGACGCACCAAAAAATGGATAACCATGTAAAAACAATATAATATCGCCCGCACCCCTATGCACGTAATGAAACTTCAATCCGTTGAGCGTGACATACTCGTCATTATATCCAAGAGAACTAATATCTACCTTTTGGTCATGCTCCTGTTTATTTAGGGCGTATGCAGCAGGAATCAACAGCGTTAAAGTGGTTACTAATACACATAACAAACGCTTAGAAAAAATTACTTTGAATTTACTGGACATCGCAGTTCCTTAAAAAGTTGTGACCCTAATTTTTTTGGTCAAAACTGTTAACTGAATAGGTACTATTGGGATTAACCACTTGTCTGAGGCTATAGATATTACTGTCAGGGTCTCTGGCAAATACTTGCCAGAATTCACCTAACAATTGAGGCTCACTAATAAAATCTACACCTAAGGATTTTAAGCGCTTGTATTCTTTTTGAATATCCGCTACTTCAATTGAAAAGGTATAACCAAGATCTGTTGGTTGACGAACAGTTGTGTTTTTAGGTGTTACCGGCTCTCTATACTGCCAAAATTCCATGACTTTAGATTTTTCATTCATTTTGAACCACCCGCCTAGCACGGAACTGTTATCAATATCAATCAGATCATCTAACGCTGGCCTTTCTTCTAAAGCAACCACACGGTAAGGCTTAAAGCCAAGGACATCTTGGTAATAGCTCATCAATGCTTCCATGTCGTGTGTTACTAGTGCAACTTGAGACATCCATAAGTTGTAATTTAGGGTCTTCCATACTGGGTCATATCCAGAGCGTGCCAACAATTTATCATCTAACTGTTCCATTTCCATCATGTTGCCCTCTGGATCATAGGCATATGCGTATGTCACGCCGTACCCGCCTAGGTCCACAGGTTTATTTTTGCGAGATAATACCTTGGCCCCAGCTCGGACAAACTTTTCAAAACCAGAATTACTTTCTGGTGACTGAAAACATGTATGGGTCATACCCGGTCCAATAACGGGCATAGTAGTGATATCAGCATCATGCATATGTTTAAAAGAAGTGAGTTCAAACAACATATTTGGTGCTTTGAGAATCGCCACTTCGTATTCGATACCCTCGTGGCCAAAAAGCTTATCTGCAATACTTCCTTTAACTGTTTCACGCTTTATGACTTCGAAACCCGTAGCGTCTTGATAAAATTTCAACATTTCATCTAAGTTTGCCACTGATATACCGATGTGATTCAGTCCCATCATAGTAGTCGTTGTGTCTTTCATTGTAGCCGTTTTATCTATCTCGATAGCACCTAATGGCAAAGTAGCCATCAGTACCGAACCCATTAACATACAACGTTTGGCAAAACCCATAATAATCTCCTAATTAAATTGTTGTTCAGTTTCAACCAACTAGATATTAGGCTGAAACAACATAGCGACTCTATTAAAACTGATTGTCTCTTTGCGTCTTATTTACCATCAACCGAGAACACCATAAGCAAATTACCAGGGATTTCACCCCACTTATCATAGCCGGAACTTAGATAGATTTTACCATTAGCAATCACCGGTCCATCTGACTCAATAGATCCACCAAAGCCTTTTACACCATTGATAGTTGTTACCGTTTGTTTAGTGTCATACTCCCAAAGAATTTCGCCTTTGGATGCGGAGAAAATTCTAAACATGCCATCTAAGCTGCCGGCATAGACTAGGTCGGCAGAACTTGATACCGCAGCGGATATACCCGGAAAACACAAGAATTTAATATCCTTGGGGCAAACATTAGGCAATGTCGTACGCCATCTAAATTCGCCAGTCTGCAAATCTAAACTGTGCAGCCCCGGATGTGGAGCTCCAACATTGTAAGGATTATTAGTGGGCAAGTCAGATACCCCCACATAAACATTTTGGTTATCGGTACTCATTCCCCAATGCACACCGCCCATAGTTCCGCCGCTTCCAACCCTTTGTTTCCAAACAACTTTACCTTTAGCGTCAGGGTCAAGCGCATACACCATGCCTGATTTTTGACCGATGATAAGCAGTTCTTTGCCTTTCACGGGACTGCTTAGCATTGCGGAAGCACCAATATCATAGTCGGGTCCGTCTTCTTTAGGACAATTAGGTGTGTTGCGTGAACAGGCACCATTCCAAGCATCGCCTTTGGTTACCTGAGTTATCCACTCAATTTCACCTGAATCTAAGTTCAAGGCAAGTACAGCGTCACTTGTTCCGGTAGCGGGAGTCGAATAGTTTTGCCCAGTGGTGGCATACAGTAAATTACGTTTTATATCTAAGGTGGGCCCAGACCAAACTGGGGCTCCCGAGGGACCATGCTGCTGCGTGCCAGCCGAGGTTTTATAGGTGGGTTTAGGGACGTCAGTGGTAAATGTACTCCATACTTTTTTACCTGACTGTATATCGATCGCAACCACTGCTCCTCTGAACGAACAGCATTCATAATCCGCTCTGGCAGCAGGAATAATTTCAAGAGAAGAAACAGGTACATACACCTTTTTTTCATCTGCAATCACCGAACCTGTGATCACCGCTAATGGATTGGGGTGTACTTTGGTACGCCACTTCAGCTCGCCTGATTGCGCATCTAAGGCATATGCGTTGCCTTCTAAATCACCAAATAAAAGGGTGTCCTGCTGTAAAAAAAGTGCGCCACGCACCTCAGTTACAGCCACATATTCCCATTGTACACAGCCTGTTTCGGCATTAAGAGCATAGATTATCCCAGCCTGACTTCCGACATAAACCATGTCCTGGCTTATGATAGGCTGT
This sequence comes from Paraglaciecola chathamensis S18K6, assembly GCA_000314955.1. Classification (GTDB taxonomy): domain Bacteria; phylum Pseudomonadota; class Gammaproteobacteria; order Enterobacterales; family Alteromonadaceae; genus Paraglaciecola; species Paraglaciecola chathamensis. The sequence goes on from BAEM01000063.1 coordinate 74,894, forward strand.
GCTCTCACTCGTGTTGCCTCAGGAAAGGCAAATGCCCACTTCAATTTTAGATCAGCCACATTATCAGGGGTTAAGCCTGAATCATTGTCTTGATATCGTGTGTTTCCGGTTTTACCTCCCCAGCCATTCCAAGCTAACTGAGACATCGTTTTAGGCAAATTAATACCTGTACTTTTACAGGTATAAGTAGTGGCCGTATTGTTGGATTCTTCAACTGTTTTACCGGTTAAAAACTGAGCCACTGCATGTTTTTCAGCGCGAGATAAAGCCATGCCTGCAGTACTCATTGATCCAGACTCTAAGGCTTTAATTATTCTTTCTGGAGGGTAAATTTTAAGTGCTTCAATTTTGGGAGCCTCAGGTAAGCCCCCCATATGGCATGCCGCGCAATTAGTTTGGAAAATTTTCTCGGCTTTATTTAATTCATCGGCCTGAACACTGATTAAACTCACAAGTGATAGGCCAACAAGAGCCATAAAACGCCACACAAAAAGCACACAAATTCGACGATTATTTGTCATTTTTATTCCCACGGGTTTCAACTCAAAATCAAAAAACGGACTTCATGGTTACAAGCATGTTCACTAATATAAACACTATTGACGGTTAGTTCAATAGAGTGTAGCATTTAACTAACATTTTTATTACAAAAGCATTAGGAGATTGATATGGACTTAGGTTTTGCTGATAAGCGAGTAATAGTCACAGGGGGCAGTCGCGGTATTGGTCATGCGACTGTGCAAACACTAATTAATGAGGGTGCAGCAGTTGCTACTTGCGCTCGTGGCGCGGAAGCTTTAGAAGCGGCACTCGCACAGTGGCAGAAGCAAGGTGGAACAGCTTACGGCGCCAGCGTAGATGTGAGTGACTCACAGGCATTTGCACGTTGGTTTGAGTTAGCTGTAGAGCAATTGGGTGGCCTAGATGTGTTCGTGTCTAATGTTACTAGTAAGAATGAATATAGTGGGGAAGCTAGATGGGAGCAGGCTTTTGAAGCCGATTTGATGCAACATATAAGGGCCACCGAAATGGCGTTGCCCCACCTGAGGAAAGGTAAAGATGCATCTATCGTATATATCGCGTCCATCGCCTCAATCATGAGCGCAAACATGCCGACGGAGACTGAATACGGGGCAATGAAGGCCGCTCTCATTTCGTACGCGTCGCAATTAGCACATAAATTAGGCAAAGAAAACATTCGTGTAAATTTGCTTTCCCCTGGGCCGATTTATCATAAAAATGGTTTTTGGCAAGGGGTAGAAAAGCATCAGCCCGACTTATATAAGCGGGCTCAAGCCTTGTCAGTGTTCAATCGTTTGGGCACTGCACAGGAAGTGGCAAACGCAACAGCCTTCTTAGCTAGTCCAGTTGCTTCCAACATTACCGGGATAAATTTGCGTGTTGACGGGGGGACAATTAAAACTGTTAACTTTTAGTCAATAAGTCCAAGCAGTATCATCACATAGTTAACCCCATGTATTTTAACTATAATTTTATTTGCAGTGACCACTAAAAATATAAAAGTTAACAAATTAGCAACAAAAAAGGTTGAATATTGTAGAAATAGTCATTAACCTTTATGTTATTGACGAGTTGTTCAGTAGTGGTCAAGGTGCCGCTAACTGAACGCCTAACTAAACACTATAACCGGATGCCCACCATGCCAGCGATAAACCTTAAAAACTCCATGCTAAGTATTATTGCCTTACTGCCTTTTGCTTTTTCAACGCTTGCCCAAGACGTAGCACAAGCGATTGATGAGAAAAAGAAAAAAGAAAACGCAGGACTTGAAGTTATTGAAGTGACCGCGCAAAAGCGTGTGACAACATTACAAGAAACACCTATCGCAATAAGTGCATTTAACGGTGCAATGTTAGAAGATCAAGACATTCAAGATAGTGCCGATATGCAGTTTGCAGTGCCAAACGTTATGGTCACAGCTGGGGGCGATTATAGTGTACGTGGTGTAGGTGATAATGCGGTTTCATCTAGCGCCGATCCTGGAATGGGTGTACACATAAATGGTGTTTATTTATCCGTTAATGCTTCACAGAACGAATTCTACGACGTGCAATCAATTGAAGTGCTGCGTGGTCCTCAAGGGACGCTGTTTGGTCGTAATACCACTGCGGGTGTGGTTAACACTATTACTAAGCGCCCAAGTGATATATTCGAAGCTGCTATAACAACTGATATTGCTAACTATAATGGCTTAAGAACAAAGGGTTACTTAAACTTCCCTATCAGTGACTCAGTATTGCAACGTTTTGCTTTCAGTACAGTAAAACGAGATGGGTATTCAGAAACAGTGGCCAGGGATGTTGATTTTGACACTCTTGACGGGCGCGACCAATGGTCTTTGAGAAGTTCAACTATCTTCGAATTCAGTGATAACGCCGAGGGCTTCTTATTTGCTCAGTACTTCAGAGAGCATAGTGATCGCAGTGTTAGTGTAGGAGTCTTATGTAAAGCAGATCCGATTCTTGGTTGTGACAACAGTGAAACTTTAGGCTATGAGTACCCCAATACTAGCTTCACCGATGGCTCATTAGCAAATGGTTCTCTAGCAGGGCTGTTTGCATCTCTTGGCTATGCCACACGTCCTGATTTCTATAATACTAATCTTGACGGCTCACCTCGCCAGTATCCAAACGATCCAAGAAAAGTAGCAACAGACTATCAACCTACATTTAACGCTGAAGATTTGCTTTTATCCTTTGAATTCAATTACGATTTTGGCGACTATGTTTTTACATCAGTATCGGCTTACCATGATAGAGATAATGAGGCTCACCGAGATTTTGATAATGGCGATGGCGCCGATGCAATGTTGGTGGCGCAAACTTTATTGTTACCAGAAGGGCGTTCAGAACCTACTACCCGTCACAGTACAACTCGCACTGATAGCGGTGCCAGCAAACAATATAGCCAAGAATTTAGGGTTGCATCATATTTAGAAGGGCCTTTTAACTATACTGCTGGGGCCTTTTATTTAAAATATGAAGGTGAAAGCCTAATTAGATTCCTCATTCCAGAGGTGACAGCCGTTGCAGCATTCAAAGCTATTCCTGATGAACTCGGTGCATTTACATTTGAAACACCAGAGGTATTTACAGACTCTTGGGCTGTGTTTACGGAAGGTTATTATGATGTCACCGAGGATTTAACATTGACCGTTGGTATTCGCTATACTGAAGAAGAAAAGTCAACCAAAACTAGAACTTATTCGCCTTTGGATATTTATCCCTTTGCCCCTGGCTCCTATTTGACCAGTGACTTTGATATGGAAAGCACTTATAAATTCGGTGACGGTGAATGGGAAGAATTCACGGGTAAAGTAGGCTTTGGTTATACCCCTGATTTAGAGATGACTGACGAAACCCTATTTTTCGGTACTCTGTCTCGTGGGTATAAAGGTGGTGGTATAAACCCAGGAGCAAGTGAATCATCATTCCCAACCTTCGATCCTGAATATATCAACGCATTAGAAGTGGGTACTAAAAATACAATGGCGGATCATACTTTCCAAGCCAATATAACGGCCTTTTTCTACAAATATGACGGATTGCAAGTGGGCGGTATTTTAGGTGACGGTACTACTTTTAACACCAATGTTGATGCTGAAGTTAAAGGTGCTGAATTTGAATTTGTGGCGGCACCTATTGACGGTTTACGTGTTAACCTGAACCTATCATTTCTTGATTCCGAAGTAATCGAGGATTTTTTAACCTCACCAGATATTTCATCTCCATCGGGCTCAGGCCCGGTTAACTTAAAAGGAAACTCTTTACAGTACTCTCCTGAAAGTTCAGTGCAGTTTGGTATCCAGTATAGTCATGAATTAAGTGATGGCTGGGAAATTTCTTATCGCGCTCAAACCTACTGGCAAGATACCTTCTACTCCCGTTTGTATAACATCAAGACGGATAAGCAAGATAGTTGGTCGCAGTCTGACTTTAGTGTAACAGTGCGTGATATAGCAGATGAAACATGGGAGTTTGAACTTTATGTTAAAAACGCTGCCGATGAAGCGTCGATTACCGGTTTAGGAGTAGATAACTCATTAGTAGGGCGTTACCGCACACCGACCTACCTCGACCCACGCACTTATGGTGTGCGCGTTACTTATCACTTTGAATGATATGTGTATCTAAATCCTGATTTGTGTTTTCTGGTATGTTTGACCCGCCATTTGGTGGGTCTTTTTTTATACCAATTACATTAACAATGTGATCTAATATCATATTGTTAGCGACCTAAACAGACTCAATGCGTTAGCAGCTTACATTGAACAGTTCAGTCAGTCAGATACAGGTGGTCGCCTACAAGCGTCCCATGTACAAAAGTTCTTAACTGATAAGTTTGAAGTCACTTACCAAATATCGAATATTTACCGTTTGATGCATGAGTTAGGTTTTTCATGGATCACCAGTCGTTCAAAACATCCTAAGCAATCAAAATCAGCCCAAGACGAGTTTAAAAAAATTCCAAATTGAATTGATCATCAAGATCCCAGGACATATGGCGCTGGACCGAATAGATATTTAGTTTCAGGATGAAGCTAGGTTTGGCCAGCAATATACCACAACGCATATATGGGCAAGCAAAGGTAGTCGCTCTAGAGGGGTGAATCAACAGCAGTTTGAATATGCCTATTTATTTGGAGCAGTATGCGCAGCAACAGGTGAAACTGAAGCATTGATAGCGCCTTGGGTTAACAAAGAGATAATGCAACAACACCTTGATTTGATATCCAAACGTACTGAGCCCGAAAGACATGCTGTGGTGATAATGGATGGTTTAGGTTGACATACCGATGATATTGCCAACCTGAGTATTATAAAACTCTCACCATATTCGCCCAAGTTAAGTCCAATAGAACAAGTATGGTGTTGGCTTCGACAACATAACTTATCCAACCGCTGTTTTAGTGGATACAGTGACATTGTTGATGCATGGAACGACTTTGTGGCTGATATCAAACGCGTAAAAACACTGTGTGCTCGAAGCTGGATCAATATGGTCATTTAATTAATGGAATTGGTTTAATTTCTCCCCACTTTAACTTTCAGCCATGAGTATAGTCTGCATTTTTGAGACGTATGTAGCTAAGAAATGCAATGGATACAGCTCACTTGGAGTTAAACGGTTTTGCATAAACCATATCAAGTTTAACACCTATCTGATATCCTCATAACGACAAAGCCGCTCGGTAATTAGACTGACACAATCCCTTGGTAATCACACTAATACACCTAAAAGCAGACGGTTGATCCTCCCCGACTCTCTAGACACCGCATATTTAGATTGATGAGTTGTCACTGTTTAATGCCAATCAGTTTCAAACATTAATACCACACATTTTAGTGCGGATTGAAGTGCAGGTTTCGATAGTTTCAAACTTTAATTAGCTTGCACAGTTACGCTTGATACTCTATCTGATTTTTTGGATTTTTCGGTCTACACAAAGGCTAAAATGGTAGATAAAAGTTAGTTTTTCACATCAAAAGGTGATTTGATTAGGGGGCGTAATCACATCATAGTCTTCTTAAAATAAGCTAGCATGACAACAATCAGGTATCGTAATTAAAGCGTGATTGATGGCGATATTGAGACGACCTGTGGTATCAGGGGTACTGTACATCGTGATCAGAGCAGTCAACATGCCAGCGGCGACTATTTAGACTTTTTAAATACACATAACCTGATACCCAGCGTGAGTCGCAGAGGTCATTGTCTGGATAATGCTGTTGCAGAAAGTTTTTTTCATTCTTTTAAAACTGAGTGAATTAAACGAAAAGAGTACGTGAATCGAAGTGAAGTTAGAGCGGTTTTGTTTGATTACATTGAAGTGTTTTACAATCGAACACGACTGGACAGCCACCTTGGATATGTGCCCCAGATGAAAATACATATTTACACGTATGTTAAGTGTCTACGTTACTGTGGGAAGGTGACACAGGTTTTTGTTCTAATTCTCCGAGCTTTGCATAAGTAACAGGAGCAATCATTATTGCCATTCTGCCGTTAACGCGTAGCAAACTATCTAGGGATGTAGCTTTGCTCAGGTCACGGGAGATACTCGGCAAGATTACAAACGAAAAAGCTTAATCATAACAAAGATCATGATTAAGCTTTATATCGCCACTACTTCAGCTTTAACTGAGTAGCTTTTACAGCAGACGCTAGGTTCTAAGCTTCACAATTAAAATGAATAATTTAAGCTTACTTCGTATATACGACCAGTGTAATCTAAACGAGCTATTGCTCTTTCATCATCACCAAAGTACTCGTAGGTTTGCTCATTCGTTAAGTTATAGGCTTTAAAGTGAAGTCTTAAGTCTTTATTGACTTTATAGCTTGATGCTAAATCTAAACGACCGCTTGCTTTAACAGTACGATCTTCGGTGCCGTAATAGGAGCCGCCAGGATATTGAACATCGAATTTGTCACGCCAGTTGTATGCTAGACGAATGCTAATGCCGTCATTTTCCCAATATCCAATTAGGTTATACGAACTAGGTGATACTTTATAAAGTTTACTATCCCCTTCTAAAGTCGCGTCTTGGTCAATATATGTGTAGTTGAATACTCCTCCTAAGCCATTCCAAGGATAGGGGAGGAAATCAAGTTTTTGCTGCACTGCAAATTCAGCACCGGTTAACTTTATTTCGTTATCTGCATTGAAAGTACGGTTTACTGTCACTGTTCGATTTATCTCATCACCTGTATCGGGATTAATAAACACAGTAGATTGGAGGCAGTTTCCAGGTAACTCTGAATCTTCACCAATAAATTCTCCATACAGGTCATCTAGGAAGGGATATTCACCTAAGCCAGGGCAATCCCTAGAGATGTCAAACAATCCAGTAATGTTTTTCCTAAATAAACCTAATGAAATAGCGCTACCTTCACGGTTATACCATTCAAAGGATAAATCATAGTTATCAGCCGTATAGGGGCTGACGTCCGCTTTAGGTAATGTAATGTTAATAGAAGAATTTCCTTCATTAACATTAAGTGCAGGGTTTTGGCTTCTTAAGTTTGGTCTGACTAACGATTGATAGTATGACGCTCGTACAACAAAATCTTCATGGAGATCAACAGTCAAGTTTACTGAAGGCAACGTATTACTGTAATCACTACTATAGGTGAATTCGCTAGGCATACTCACACCATTTACTTGCGTAATAGAGCGTCCGTCAAAATCATTGGTTGTTTTCTCATGGCGAACACCTGCATTACCACGATAACTTATGTCGCCAATTTCACCTTCGAAGCTTGCCATAATATACGCAGCTGTAATTGCTTGCTCAGTGGCAAAATTATTTGTATAAAATTGTGGTAATCGAGTTCCATTATTTAATCGATCATAGAAGCCGCTAGGGTCTGCAAACGTTAGAGCTACTGGATTATCCTCTGTTACCTGAGTTAAATCAGCCATTCCGTCTTGTAATTGACTGGTCACATAAGGTGTATCTAATGTTAACCAACCATTAGATACATCAAAAGTTCCGGGCAATTTGCCATCAAAAAATGCGGTTTGTTGCTCTGTTAAAATGTCGTCACTAAGGAACATTGAATTGATGTTCGCCACATTTATACCAGGTACACCAATTTTTTGATCACGATTTTGCAAATCTTCAATGCTATGGCGTACGCCGAATTTAATTGAGCCAATAGTTAGCACATCACCCAAAGCAAACTCGGTATACCGCTGTGCATTAAATTCAGCGGCTTTCATGGTACGGGTTGGGTTATCAACACGGCCATCAACGTAATGACCGATACGAACGCCACCATTGGAGGGATCCATAGAAGTGACACTTGCTCCGGCAACTGAAGGTGCTGACCAATTTAAATTATCATAATTAAAGTTTTCCCAACCCGTTGCCGACACTGCCATTTGGCCCATTGCGCCTTGTCCAGTATTTAAGGTGCCGTCAATGCCAGTTCCAACAGAATCAATGGTTACTCTAGAATCAGCTCCTGCGGCTAAATGGTTAACCGAAGCATTGTGATGTTCCATATGACGAAAATCTAAGCCGACGTTTAGAAACTCGTTTTCAGCTTTAGAATAACTAACAACACTATCGAAAACCCAATCATCGGTTGCATAATCGCCATACAACAATAAGCCCTTAGAGGTTTCTAAAAAAGTTGTTTTGCGGTTAGTAACTAGCCAAGCACCATCAGTAAAACTGGCTTGACTAACAGCATAAATAGGATTGCCATCTTCGTCATGCTTGTAAATGAAAGGGGCGGTTTCCATGTCGGGCTCAAAACCCGCATGGCGATGATGTCTGTCACTTCTGGTTGGGTTTAACCCAGCCGTAAACGCGGTATCTTCTTTGGTGCCTTCGCCTAAATCACGTTTTGTATATAAAACATGAGCACCCAATTTTAAATCGTCAGTCGCTTTCCACTCAATGTTACCAGTAAATGAGTGACGATCACCTTCACTGTATTCACTTACATTACGGCCGCTGGCAACACCTAGTACGTTTGCGTCGGGCGCTAAACCATATTTCTCTTTATATGCAGCGATGCTTTCAGAAACAACACGTCCGTCGTTTGTGGTTTCTTCAAACGAAGAATATTGACTGAATTGGATTAAATCACGACGAAAAGTTTGATCTGAACCTGCAAACTTAAATGCTACGGCTAACTCGTCCTCGATTAAGTGCTTAGACGCTGAAATCTTGACTGATTTATCCCAATTACTTGTAAGTTCTTCATAACGACCACCTAAACTGACGCTATACTTTCCATCTTTTTTCGATAGTGCTTGTTGTAATTGTTTATCAACAATACCTGCCATACCACCGGCCTGCATATCCGCCGTGGGAGATTTAACAAGAGTTACTCCGTCAAATACACCAGCTTCAAACGCTGCGAATGGGTTGGTACCGCCTGTTGGGCCTGAACTTCTACTTGGCGTTGCGAAGCTTTGTCCAAAAGCAGTTGTTTTCACGAAACCACCAGATAAGCCTCGCAAACTAATTTCAGAAGTACGCCCCTCATTTGAACGGTCTAATTGCACACCAGGTAAAGCTTGTAATGCCTCACCAAAGTCCAGTGCGGGTAAGGCGTCAATATCTGTAGCAGAAATTGCATCTACAATTGAAGGCGCTTGGCGTTTAACATTTAGTGCGTTTTCAAGAGAGCTTCTAACTCCGGAAACTTCAATAACCTCTACATCATCTTGGAGTTGTTCATTATTTTCAGTGCTCTGCTGAGCATTATTGATAGCAGAATTAACTTCCTGCGCCAGTAATGAGGGGGAACTTACGGTTAGCAATAATGCGGCTGTATTACCGATTAGTTTCCGATTTAAATTTGATTTTCTATTTTTCATCGACCCAGTCTCTTTGTTATGTGTTCCAAATTTGCCAGTTCTTAAGGAATCGTTGTTAACGATTTGTAAAGTTATGTTAACCTCAATATCCAATCAAAACAAGTCATTTGTCATCACTTATAATGAGTTTATCCATTCTGCTAGGTCTACACGTGATTGCTTTTGATTGCTGAAATTGATTTTAAAGAAGAAATGAGAGGCGAAAAGCTTACTTTTCTGCATATTATTCTGGAATTTAATAAATAGCTGGTTGATGTGCCTATTATATACTTTGCAAAAACGTGGTGATTAATAGAGAAAACGTAAGTTTAAGATAGGCTTAACGCTATCTCGTCACACATAGAAGGTCGCTTTTGTAATAGAATCAAGACGTTGCTCACTTCGTGCTTTATTTCAATGATATGCGCGAGTTCGCTCTATCTGCAGCAACCTTCAGCTAGTAAATATCAACTACATACCTTTGCCACCTTTGATATTCGAATACACATCCATAATCGACTGCAATCAAGAAGCGATTGTGGAACCAGCTTCCATAACCGCACGCAGATAACTACATGCATTTAGTTAATTAAGATAATGGTTTAATAATATGCGATTGAAAATGACCAGTGTTGACTAAGTGGCTGATTTTGTCTCCCAGTGATATTTTTTAAGACCATCATAAAATCAACATACAAATACGTCTTTTTATATGACCTGTCATATTAAATATCTATTGAGTTTTCGATTGGGTTTGCTTGTATTTATTTCAGATGTATTTTTATGACAAGTCATAAATATGCCTGGCCAGCTTGTAATATTTGGAAAAGCTATTATTATAGATAATTACACTTATCTGTAATAATGAAGTTATGAACGCCAATATCACTATTTCAAAACACGACTTTGCGATCGACGATGCCGATAAGCAAACTGTTATTAGCAATTTGCTTGAACTGCGTGATGATGTTTGGCAAACCATGTCAAAAAACACACGCAAAGCGTATCAGCAAGATTTTGATCAATATCTCACGTTCTGCAGAGAAAATGGAATGCCGGCGATGGCAAGTGATTGGCGTGTTACTAAAGAAAGCTGCAAAGCGTATCTCAAATTTATGATCTCAGGCCCACTTGGTCATCATAGTATTAAGCGGAAATTAGCCTCGATCAGATTTTTCATAGGTATTTCTGAGCTCCCTGATCCGTGGAAGCATTCTAAGCTTTTTACCAAATTTGTGTCTGGGCAACTCAAGCAAAAACCCGCTGCACAGAAGCAAGCCAAGCCACTTAAATTAGGTGATGTGCAAAAGCTTAATCGTACTTTAGAGCTAACCACATTATTGGGTTTACGTGACGCTGCTCTTATTAATGTAGCTCTCGACACATTGTTTCGTGCGTCTAACATCGTCGATATAGAGTTAAAACACATCGATTGGGATGCTAAAACCATTTTTACACCAAAATCAAAAACTGACCAATCGGGTGAAGGATTCTACGGCTACATCTCGGATGAGACAGCTGGTTTACTAAAGCGTTGGATAGAACAAGCTAACTTATTCGACGGGTTTTTATTCAGAAAATTATCGCCAAAACAAACAGTGCAAGCTGAGCCGATGCAATACCAGGCTTTACTAAAACGATACGATGCAGTTGGTATGGCTTTGGATAACAAAGGGGCATTTACGTGTCACAGTACACGAACTGGTGGCGTGCTTACTATGATGGAAGCTGGCGTACCAATGGCTGATATTGTGCTCTCAGGTCACTGGAAGTCAGAAGCCATGCCCATCCGTTACGGCCAGCAATACCAGGCGAGTAAAACGGGGATGGCGAAGGTTCGGTAAACCTTTAAAACGTATTAGCTAATCTCCAATGGGGAGCTCAATTATAGATATTTGAATTAGCTTTAGTGTTGTACAACCGAGCATATTGTTTTTTATACATCGCCCGACCAGTGATCTAATCATTACTGGCTGTTCTGCTCCAAAAGTCGGCCAAATCAGACTCATAGTGCTCATACGTGCGTTTGCCTCGGCGCCTACGGCTATCGTGCCATCCTGAGAAGTAAGCATGATCAACCAGCGTTTTAACTTGTCGGTATAGATTGTAATGCTCTTTGGTGAGATATTTTAAGAAAAGTTTATTCTTCTGGTCAGCGTCAAGGCCAAGAGGCATATTCCGAATTTCTTTTTTTGCTTCTTCAAATTCTTCAGGCGACTCTAATATGTACTCGAACATGAGATCGTAGCCGTCTTTATCGAAATCTGTATGCATTGCGACTTGTCTGAGCCTAGCAAGTGTTTCTTCTTTGAGGACTATGGTCGTTGACTTAGAACGTTTACGACTAACCCATTTACTGAAGCGTGACAAAGCCCTGCGAGCCCCGTCTTTAGTAAGTGCATCTCTTAATGCCACTACATCTTTTTCATAATCTCCAGAAAGAACTAATGCGCTTAGATTTGCTCCTTCAACTACATCTACGGCAGCAATCTTGTTTATCACATCATAGTGTTCAACGTACTGCTTCCAAAAGGCATAAATTTCAGTTTTATCTTTTTGACGGCCTGGGTGTGGCACAGTGACTCCCCATAAAAACAATCTAATTTTACATAGCATCTGGTAACGCATGATAACTGGGATTGAAAGGTTATCAAAACTCGATTTTCCGTTTTAGCGAGTTGTTAATGTTGGTTGATGAGTAAACAATCTAAGGTTTCTTAAGGCAATTAGAATACGGCACCATACCAAGTTGCAAACCAGAATAGCCAGACGTTTGTAACACTTGAGCTACTGCAAAATGTATTGTGACATAAAAAGTGAATAATATTTCCCTACCCAACCACATTTACACCACTCCCAACAATGCTGACACACCCGTGGGGCAATACGTGCTCTTCTCACTGGGAGCGCTCTCGTTTTATTAAACATGCGCGAAGCGCGCGGGCCCGCCGCGTGCGGCGGAAGAGCTTTTGCTATAACGTAACTGGTATGGTGCCGTATCCACTACTTTTATAATCCTAGTGACTGAGAACTTAGCCGCGACATTTATTATTTAAACTTGTTTACCTCTAACTCTTTAGACACTTTTTACTTAGAAACCAAGGTAAAAGGTGAGCTCTATTATTCACAGTTGAGTAGTACACCTTGCGCTAAGTAATGCGCTTTGGTCATCTATAGATCTTTGGTGGCAAATTGGGAAACCTACCAGGGGTTTAAAGGCCTTTGCTATTTAACTCACCCTAATATAAGTAAATAGAGGCCGCTTAAAAAGCAACATATATACTTCTTTATGCAATTCAAAAGCTCTATACAGTCAAAAGGCAATTTATATGTTGCTAATATCAAATAAAGAAACTAAGGTATTTCTTTTTGGTAAATAGCAACATATGAGTTTCATCATGAATTCATTACTCGAACAGATCAAAAAACGCCGTATCGCACTGGAACTCAAGCAGCACGATATGATGCTGCGCATTGGTATATCGCGCCAGCAATATCAACGATTAGAATCAAAAGGTAATCCTCGGCTGGATACGCTCGAGTTAATTGCTAAGGGTCTTAAAAGTGAATTGCTACTCATACCGCAAGAAAAGTTAAACGCAGTGCTGAATGTATTGGCCGAAGAATCAAAAGCCTCTAATACACCAAGCCAATCGGCTAAAGAAAAGAACAAGTCATTAACTGATGATCCATGGCAAGGGATGTTAGGAGAAAATGAATGAGCGCAGATGCAAATAATGAAGTGAATGTATTACAGATCTCAATTCATGACGTACTGATCGGCTATCTTGCAGGATTTAAGAATGGACGCAATGTATTGAGCATTGCCGATACTTTTAAGAACAATCCAGAGCGCCCAACATTCAGCCTCATTACTCACCCTAAGTTCCCACTATCAAATAAGCTGATGGCCGAGCCATGGGCAAGAAATCAACGTTTGCATCCTGTACTGTCAAACTTGCTACCAGAAGGTTCATTGCGTGAACTGATTGCACAATCCCTGAAGGTACATGTCGATAATGAATTTCACATACTTTCATATCTAGGTGCAGATTTACCGGGTGCTATCGAAGCCATACCGATGGAACCTGAAGACGTCCCCGATCATGTGCTCAACACACACGGAAAAGCTAAAGCTGTAAAATTTGATAAAGTCACTCACGAAAACAAGTTTTCCTTGGCGGGCGTGCAAATGAAGTTTTCCATGAAGGAGAAGGAAGGACGCTATAACTTATCCAAGGGTGATGTACTAGGCGACTGGATTATCAAAACACCATCGACTAAACACAAATTTGTGCCACTGAATGAATACACTGCCATGTCATTAGCGGAACTCGTTGGCGTAGACATTCCGCAGATCAAACTCGTTGAACTCAATAAGCTTGATAACCTCCCACAAATCAACCTACCTGACGAGAAACTAGCTTTTGCCATTAAGCGATTTGACCGAGCTGATGATAAACGCATCCATATGGAAGACTTCGCGCAAATTCTGGTGAAATATCCTCGCGACAAATATACCTCAGCAAATTATGAAAATCTTGGCAAAGTCATTTATGACTTTTCTGGAGATTCTCTGGCCGACGCTCAACAGTTCGCAAGGCGTTTACTGGTGAATATTCTCTTAGCCAATGGCGATGCGCATTTGAAAAACTGGAGCTTCCTATATCCTGACAAAGTCACGCCGCGACTTTCTCCTGCATACGATATCGTAACCACCAGTGTCTATATCGAGAATGAAACCCAATTCGCGCTCAATCTGAGTAAGACAAAAGAGTGGTTTACCGTCACCATGGCACACTTTCGAACGTGGGCAGATAAATCAGGTATCCCATGGAGAGCAATAAAGCCCCACTTAGATGACACAATGAGCAAGGCAAGAGAGCTGTGGCCTGAAGCACTGAAAACGCTACCTATGGACGAAATACATAAAGAAGGACTTAGAGCACATTGGAGCAAGCTTCAGGAAGATTTCAAAATTGAAGCCTCAAAATAAAGGCTATCTCAGTTAACGAATAATTAAGGTGCACCACGTATGATATCAATAGATACGTGGCTTAATTCTGAGAAAGCGATTATCTGTTAGCAACAGGCGCGTTGTTATCACAACAGTTTTCATCAATTCTATTCAAAACTGAAACTTGTAGTGTTACTGCTGCTAAAGATAACGAATACAACTAATAACTGAGATTTTTAACCCCAAATTGCTAGTTTTTCTTCGCTTTGATTATCTTAACCGGCCCGAGTAGCCCCGATGACTGCAGCTCTTTGGGGTGTTTTTCAAAAAAATTAAAACCGGTAAACGTCACTCTTTCGCTTTTGGGCGGGGGACTATTCTCGACAATCCACGGCACGGTATCGCCCGTCATTGAGTAGCCACTTGTATCAGGTAAGGCTTCATCACCAATAAGTCGGTTCACCCAGGTATTAGTCACGTCAATCTCAAGGGTATTTTCTCCCGATTCAGTAACCTCGCTAATATCCACCACAAATGGTGGCTTCCAAAGCGTTGCAATATGCTCTCCGTTAACGCTCACTTCAGCTATTTGTTGAACGTCGCCTAAATCAAGATAAAGCGGTTGGTCACTCGTCCTTTTCGATGGCGCTATAAAAAAGTGATTGGTATATTTCGCTGTACCGGAATAGTGTTTAACGCTCGACAACGGGCTATTTTTCCAATCTATCAGTGTATCAAAAGTTACCGTGCCTGGCCCAGCCAGTGCTTCGCTAAACTCCACTTCCCATGGTTGGTCTAAATCAAGTGATACGTCATGTTGGTTAACGTAGTAATCATGCAATAATGTGCTCTGCTTATTCACATAGTCAGGTGCTTGACCTTCACGGCGTATTACAATAAACCTTGACGCGAATGGCTCTAAAGGCAAGGTGGTTTTAAGGCGCTTATTCGTTCTTGTATAGTGAGTGATTTTTTCAACGCTTCCATCATCTACATTCCATATTTCTGGCTTACCACTGCCGCTTCGTAAACTCACTTCAACTTGCTTAAAGGCAGGGTCATCGTTATAAAAATAATACAGGTCATTTTCACCTATGCGCCGGTGCGCGAAGAACTGGGCTGGTTTTCCATCTATCACTAAATCGGGTTCATAGTTTAATTGGGCTATGGTTTTCTGAAGTGTAAAACTACTAACTAATCCGTTCTTATAACGTCGCACTTGGGGAGCGTTATGCGCCTCTTCCCCCCACAGTTCGTTTACGATGAGATCAAAGTCTTTTTGTTCAGCCCATTCACTATACCCAATAACTTTCTGTGGTCTATCTCCTATTACGGTAGCCCCCTCGGCCACCAGCTCTTTAATTCGCTTCAACGTTTTGAGGTGCATATATTTGGTTTTATACAAATGCAATGCGCGATAACGCGTACCTTCTGGTAACACAAGGTATCCGTCTTCCACTTTTACACGGTTAATAAGCACATCGGTATTGGTGTAATCATAGCCAAACCCATCCGGCACAGACGTATTGTTCGCATTACCTACACGCAGCGGGGCCATATCCCCAAGGTGAACGAGAAAATCGGCATCAGGAACGCCTTGCTGGAGCAAATATGAGCCTCGTGCCAAATACTTAAACCATGCTTTTCCGCCATTACCCCACCATGTTTGGGTTCTATCAATATGCGACCCAATCGAGTCCATTGTCATGCCCGGCTTTACAAAGTTGTTGGGTTGATGCGCAAAGCGGTGGAACATGGTTTCATTTATGCCTCTTGCCCACATTTCGTCGCCATAATGCTTATAGAAATATGGGTGGCCATACCAATTTACAGTATTAATAGACGTAAATGACTCAGCAGATACCACTTTCTTTCCGTATATGTGGGCCGATGAGATAGCCGCCATAATACGCCCATTGTATTCTTGCTCACGTACCCAGAATTCCCCCATAAGGCGGTCAGCTTGGCCACCAGCGGCTAATTCATCAAAAGGCCCCCAACCATAGGGTTCAATGTACGACTCCAGCCCATATTCATTTGATATCCGAGTAAACTCACCAAAATAATTCTGAACCATAAGATCAGAAAGGTGTTGGCGAAATTCTTGTAAAATAGCGCCTGTATGTTCAGCGGATTCGATAACGCGGCCTGTCAATAAGGGTAACCATGGAATAAGATCGTAACCAAACTTCGCTTTAAACGACTTATCAATATTCTGTGTCCAGTTTTGGCCTCCTACTTCATAGCTATCAATCTCAGTTGTTTTTAGTGATTGTATGCCTTGGGCCTGTACTTTCTTAACCAGTTTCCCTACGTACTGTTCAAAGTGATACCGCAAAGCATCAGGGTCAAACTTATCTACCTCTAAACCTTCTCCTTCTACTGTAGCGGGCACATTAAAAGCCCCAGTACTGGTATAGCCAAATCGCAGAATACGCCAGTTTCCACTTGGCACTTGTATACCTTCTACGGGTAACTCACCTTTATTTAGCACCATGACATCATCGGCGCTAATAATCGCATCCTGCGATATTGAAGGTGCCATGCTAAGCCTGCCGCGCTCCATTGCATTCATTGAAAGCCAATTATCAATTCGAGGTATCGACCACAAGTCGAAGCGTTTAAGTGCAATAGGTTGAGTAAATACAATTCGAAAGTACTTTGCCCTAAATCCATCCTGCTCCTTACTGATGAGCTGAGGACTGAACGTCCACATTCTAGCGCCCGTTCTTGGCCTGCGAAGTTTTTCAACTACGGTGGTAAAGTTGATACCATCATCAGATACCTGTAGCGAAGCATCCCCATGCCGGTTGGGCGTTTCTATCTGTAAGCTACGTAGCGACGCAGCGGTTTCAAGCTCGATTTGGATCCAATATTCGTCGTGGTCATTTTTAACAAATTCGAGCTCCGTATCCCAATCCTTATCCTTCAATGCTGCCACCGCCAGCGTAGAATCAGATGCACTTAGCTTCGCATTGGCAAAGGCGTTGTTTGCATTGAACCTATTCTGAGGTAAGGCGATTACAGCAACATCCTCATAAAAGCCCTCAGCGTAACCCGGCTGAGGTGGCGTTAAACTTTTACCACCACTTACAGCAATTTCAGACCAGGTTATTCGCTTCATGGACAATTCAGGCGTTATCCAAGGCCCGCCACTCGATGTCCAGCCATCTGAATTATGAATACCAAACTCCACGCTGTTTTTGACAGCTTGCGCAGCAGCATGCACAAGATGCTCGTAGAATTCTTCTGTACCAAACCTGACTGGCCCCTTTGAAGAGTAAGGTACGTTTCGTCGATGAACATGGAAAAATATGGCGCCCCCTATCCCTGCATCACCCAGTGCCGTGAAATCCTCGGTAAAGCCATCTTTACTGAGATTACCATTCATTGCGTGCATCCAAGTTTTAGGTAGAAAGCCCTTTTCAGGCTCTTTAAATGCTTGTTCAGACAGGGAGTCTGCGGTAGCTAAGCGTCCGAATAGAAGGATGACTAATGACATTTTACAAGCGACGCTGATGATACGATTTAGCGTTTCAGCAAATTGACTTTGATTCATATTGATTACTTTTGTAACATAGTGATTACATGTGAGCGAATATATATCACCACCTTTTGTTTTTAAAGTGAAGGTGACTTAAAACAAACAGCAATGTGAAACCAACTGAGAGAAAACTAATAATGAAACTCGATCGCAAAGCGTTAACAACAGGTGCTTCGAACGCCAAATCTTCTTGGCTGACGGCCTTATTGTTTTCTGCTATTTCTATTACCGCCGGTTGCAGCCCAACGCATAGCCCAGTGGAACCGACAGAGAAAGGCAGCTTTCATTCTCAGCGCCAAACTTTGATCGATGAGTTTTCCATAAAGGATAACGTTTTCGCTACGCTAAAAGCACAAATAGACACTACAGATCCTGAAAGTGAAAGTTATTGGCAGTGGCGAATAGACCAGTACATGTACGGTCAATATCCAGAATACCAACCTGTTTACAATGCTTTCAAAAGCGATAAAAGTTTTCACGATATCTACGGGCTGTCAGAAGAAGATTTAGGCCCTAAAAAACCGTTACCTGAATCACTCCCGGAATTACCGCTAGGCTATTTCACAGAAAACCTACGTGGTAACCCCCATAGAGGCTGGCATTATGTAGACGGCGATACGGTATACATCACCTATCAAGGCCAGTTAACAGACCCTTACATCGCTAAATACAATCTTGTTACTCACCAATGGCAGGGGCCTTACAAAGCAGCAGAGAGCACTCTGTCAAAGGGTGAACGAAAAATAGATAGTCATGGAAGGCCAATCATAGAAATGGACCGTGACGGGTATTTACACATTGTATACGGCGGCCACGGTGGAGAGCGTGAAGACGGGTTAAACCCAATGTCTATTGATACACCTCACGCTGGCGGGCGAATGCTGCATGTCATGTCAAAGAAGCCCTATGATATTAGCGAGTTTAAGTACATAGATGACATATCGCCCTTTGCCTCATATACCAAAAGCTACAAAATGGGTAATGGCGATATCTACTTGTTTACACGGGCAGGTACGCACAAATCCCCTTGGGTGTACTACAAAATGAAAGCGGGAACCCATAGGTTTGAGAAACCAGTAATAATTACAGTACCAACGCCACAGCAAGATAACCCAATCAATGTGGATACGTTTTATATCAATCCATTGAAAATATCTGATTCAGAAATCGCGATCAGCTACTTATGGCATGAATGTAATTTTCTTGAAGTACACGACAAAACGACCTACGCCCGTATTAATGCATATTACATGCGTTTAGATACAACAACTGACACGTTCTACAACGCCCAAGGTGAGCAAATACAACTCCCGGTAACACTTGATGTAGCTAACAAAAAAATGCTCGCTTTCGATTCCACTGATAAGGAAGAAACGCCTTTTGGTACCTCGCCTGTGGTATTAGAAAGTGGTACGCCGGCTGTAGCATACGAGGCTCGTACAAAAGATATTCGCGAATGGCGCTTGGCTGCATTTAAAGATGAGCAGTGGGAGCATAGTCTACCTATGCCCAACACCGTAAGTCGCACGCTTCGCGGTAAGAGTAACGAAGAACTATATAAAATTTTAAGTTTAGAGCCGCTTCAAAGTGAGCACAGCAATCACGAGGCTGTGGTGATCTACCGTGATCAAAATAAACACACAGCATTCGCAAAAGTAACGAGTCAAAATGGTGTGAACTGGCGCGTGTCAGATATCTACCTTTCGCTTAAAAACACCCGCATTCAAATGGATGCCATTCATGATGATTCAGATGACAGTGTAGCCGTTATATTAAATGTTAAAAAAGGCGCATCCCAACGCTTATATTTATGGCAAGACGGCACCTTTAGAGCCCCCCAGAAAGACGAATCAAACCTTGTTACCCTTTCCAACAATACGGTAGGCATATATGAATCGTTTGAAGATGGAGGTTGGAATGCCGCATCACCCAGAGGGTTCACGCCGGGGTTAAATACTGCGCTTCCCAAGAACCTTATGTTCAACCAACTCCAAAGCGAAAACGCTTTTGATTTGGAAACAGAGGTTGTTCGCAGTGGTCAGTACGCCGCAAAACTAGCATGGCATCATGAAAATCCAGCCGCTTACAATGGCAACCCTAAGAAAATGGATAACGTCGATAGAAAAGCCATGTTCCACGGATTCAAAACACGAAAAGTTCAAGACGCAGAAGCTTGGTTTGGGTTTAGCTTTTTCTTTCCACACGAAGGAACACAAAACGAACCCAATGAATGGCTATTCTTTCAAATACACGGCAGCGCTGACAAGCGGTTAAAAGAACACTCAAGAAACCCTCCATTTAGCTTAACCCTTACTGAAAACGGCATGAAAGGGAATTGGAAATGGGACCCGTATGAGCTTAGCCCCACACGCCACGGCGACGGTACCTCAGCTTTTAAAATACCCGGCAGCAAAGCTGACTACCTCGATAGATGGGTAGACTTTGTTCTGCATGTAAAAGTGGATTACTCGGATGAAAAAACTGGTTTTTTAGAGCTTTGGGTAGACGGAAAAAAAGTCCTTAATGAGCAAGGTATTCAGTTTGGCTATAACGACGATAAAGGAATTTATCCCTCTTGGGGAATGTACTTCAATGGTGATTTAAGCGGTATGCAGAATGATCACTATCTGTATCTTGATGAAATACGTATGACAGATGACCCTAATGCAACTTACGAAGATGTGGCACCTGGGCAGTAATCAATAGCGCTAAGGTACTGCAGCAATTTAACGGCTTAGTTATCCGCAAACAAGGTTTGTAATATAGCTATAGTACCCACTCTGCCTCGCACTACCGAATATACCGAGCTCACAAATTGTACCTGTTTTTATTCGCGAAATACTGGGTAGATTAAGTTATTAAAGATAGAAATGAGTATGACGCTATCTACCTGGTCTCACTATTCCAAACAATTAGATCGCGCGCCCGACCTTGTTAACACCAAGCGACTAATTTTAATGTCACCTAAGTGCCATAGCGGTCGTTGAGTTTTAAAAATTTCAACGACTGCTGTGAACGTAAAGCGGCCCCTCAGGTATATCGATAGCCAATGGCAGGAATGAGCGATATACAGGACCGTCACCACCGCGATGGTGGTGGTCTTCCTCAGACAATGAGCGGACGTTAAAAGGGGAGATTTCTTATCTCTGGTCTTGGTCAATAGCGGATTGTTAAAACGCCATTACACTTGGCTTTGAGTTGGGACTATGTAATTTCGGAAATGCTTAAATCAACTATCTTTTCGAAAAAGGAACTTGCTTCGGTTTTTCGATGAATTCCTTTTTCCGTTCTAAAAACTGCTGATACACGTCAAAGTCAAAGCGCGCCACTGACTCAATAAGCTCTTGCCGTAGAGTGACTTTTATCTCAACTTTCGTATCGATGCTTTCATATTGTGTTGTGAAATTTACTGTGAGGTTATCTTTATCCCTATAACCTGATATGTGGGGGAGTATTGATATTTCTTGATCCATTCCTTCTGATTCATTTGGCTCCCCCAACGAAACGACCTGCCCGACATACACTTTGCGATTTGATAATGAGATGAGGACCGACTGGTCGTGGATGTACGAATACAAAAGTTCGCTATCTAATGGACTATCAGAGAGTACGTCTGACATTAGCTTTATCTTTGGATCGACGCCCTCTTTTTGCTGAAATTGATTCATAGCCCAATTTGTAATCCAAACGCGAATAAATGCGACGCCGTGCATTGTAACTGCTATCAAAAATAACCAGGTCAATTCGCTGGCATTCGAGTGTTTGGGAACGATTCCTTTAACAAGGGTTAGTACGAAGAAGTATAAGTCAGTCGGAACACAGAACATCGTTGGAGGAACGAAAGCATTTAGTATTGCTACGATTAAAAGTGCGTAAAAAAGACATTGAACACCGAGCCAAGCACTTTTCAGATAGAGTTGCTGACCTTCATAGCGGTGAAGTTTATAAAAATGGGGAAGACTGTAGTAACAAATAAAAAACCCGCACGTAAGTACGGGTAGTAACAAAAATGCGAGCATTTATTATCCTTTGGATTTGCTCAACCTTACAATATCGGCTGCCTTCCTTGCATCATTCTTAAATTTAATTGAGCGTCGAACTTCATCGGTATCGACCACTAACGTTCCGCGTCCCACAACCTTGCGAGACTTGTTAGCTGAGGATTTTAGGCTCTTGACGACATCATTGTCAGCATCGAAACCTACAATCCAATTGATGATTGCTTCCATAGAAGGTCTCCTCATTGTTTCGATAAATATGCTGTATATATTAACACTCTTTTCAGAAATTGCTAGGTATTCAGACGGAACCCATTGAAGAGGATATATCGTTAAATGACTTGCTTAACTACTTTGTAGAATTGGGTGTCACTGACCGTTAATCGCTCAGGCTGTGTAAAAACTCGTGATATGATTGCTAACCCTGATTTGGACGATACTCAACCGAATGAATGAGTAAATCATCGATTAGTAGCTTTAGAACTGAATTCTAGTTTTGTAGTATGAAGGGGAGTCTATTATGGTAAGTATGACGTTGTAACGCGGTTTTTTAGCGCGAATTTAGGCTAAATTTGCCTTTATTTTCTGATGGCTTCCATCAATCCAGTTGTTCCCATTATCCTCATCATTCTTTTTAAGTTATATGCCAACACATGAAGGCTCGTTTCTGTGCTGACATTTTTAATGCGTCTCGTCAGATAGTGAGTCGCTCCCATCCACATTTTAATCGTGCCAAATGGGTGCTCCACCGTTTGCTTTCGGGTCACGGTAATGTGTGATGCCTTTTTCAGTCGCTCATGCATGCTATCGATCACATTTTCGTGAACCCAACGCTTCATTTTTCTTGGCTCTTTCTTAGAGCGTGTGCACTGGCTTCGTATGTTGCAGTCGCGACAAGCGATGTGGTTGACGTAGACTTTGAGGTGCATCCCATGCTCAACAGAATTTCGTTGGTGAGGAAGGGTATTGCCTACAGGGCAAGTATACTCATCCTTATCGAGGTTATATTTGAATTCTGTTCGATTGAATATCCCCGCTTTAGCTGCACCCGATGTATCACCTTTCGGTACTAGTACATCAGAGCCAGTATCAAGCACGGCCTTGATATCTTCTCTACTGTAATATCCCTTATCAGCAATAAAGGTTATATCCTTGGTCTGGAGCACTTCTTGAACTTGCCTAGCTACTTGGTGCAACTTTCCTCGATCAGTGGTTTGTGTCACTTCGTGACTCACGATTAAGTGATGTTTAGTATCCACTGCTGACTGCACGTTGTAACAGACTTGGCGAGTCATATTGCTCGTTTTCATTAACCGTGAATCAGGATCGGTTAAGGATATTTGTTTATCAGGATGCTCGTTAACAGCCACTTGAATTTCTTTCAACTCAGCGAGTCTATTTTTCATCCAGGCGAGCTTGCCGTGCATTAATGTTATATCGTCATCTGATGTTTCTTTCTTGTCTTTTTCAGCCAGCAAAGACAAGTAATGCGCAATGCTATTTTCGATTCTGGCTATGTGGTCTCGCACTTTCTTAGGCGTGTAATTATTGGGTTTACTGTTAACGGCTTTGAATTTACTGCCATCAATTGCCACCATCACATCAGAGAACATATTCATCTCACGGCATAGCTCGATAAACGTGCGGCAAGCATTTTTAATTCCTTGTCCGTTGTCCTTTCTAAAATCAGCTATCGTTTTGAAGTCAGGTTGTAGTCGCTCTAATAACCACATCAATTCAACATTTCTATGTGTTTCTTTTTCCAATCGACGTGAAGACTGAATACGGTTTAGATAACCATAAATGTAAAGCTTCAGCATAGTGGCGGGATGATAACATGGACGGCCAGTTGCTTTGGCTTGAACCCTTTCGAAACCGAGCACTTGGAGCTCTAAACTGTCCACAAAAGTATCGATAACGCGGACGGGATTTTCAGTTGTAACAAAATCATCCAAGGCTTCAGGAAACAAAGTTGATTGCTGTCTTGAATGGCCTTTAATATGGTGAGACATCTCAGATTTCCTCTGGTTTGGCTTACCACTTTATTATACTAAACCTGCACTTTGAGTTGGATCACTTGCTAAGACTGATTGATCATGAGAATGACAGGCTTAGACCAAAAGGTGATCAATAGTTTTCACACAGCCTGCGCTCTAAGCAGACGTTAGAAATTCCTTATCCGTACACTACAGCAGCTAATTCATTGTTTCGTATCACCATCGCACTTCATACTTTTGCACCGTAAAAGAAGGGATTAAGCTTTGTATTATTACATCTGAATGCTGGGAAGTGCCCTCGGTTTTCCCCTCTTGCCACTCACTCCAATTAAGAGAATCCATTTTCCCGTATTTGTCTCTATTCTTATGAAATACTGATTGCCCTTCTTCGTTTAGAGCGTTGTGAACTGAAGCGGTTGGGTGTGCGTCGGCCTTGCGCCAGCCACCCTGGCTTTCAACTATCATAGCTTTGGGAAAATCGTTGAAGAACTGTTGCTCAATATTCGTATATCGATCAATCTGCGCAACACGATACTGAAACCTTGTACCAGCTGGCTTGTCGACTTTCATTGCTAGTGTAAGTGGCTCAGGCTTTAAATAGCTTACGTTTTTGTTGTTGAAATTAAACGTTAGTACGTCCATCCCCTCTCCTTCCTTGCGAACTGAGAAGATTCCGTCAATGCGATTTCCCTGTACTGTCCGGTCACTCGTTGTAGCGTTTTCAAATACTGTGTTACCCAGCATAGAGTGTAGCGCTAGTTGCGTCATCGCTTCGGGGCTGTATGAGCCATCACGCATGTTCCCCCACTGAAACACCTCTTTAATATTTTGCTTTAACATCATCTTACTCAACATGGCAAAAAATGCAGAGTTGTGAGAGGTAGCCACACTTACAAATCCCGCCCGCTTCATTTTCACAATGAATTTATACTCATGAATTTCAAAGCTAGCTTCAGGGTTATAATCTGCATGCTCCAAAATAGGGGCTATCTGATTAGCATAAACCTTATCCATATCCATTTCGTGAGGGTGGGTTATGTGGGGGTAATAAGAAATCGCCAGAAAGTCGTAAGGCACTTTGTTTTGCTTTGCCCAAGTTATAAAGTAAGTGGCGTAGGCGTTTTCTTTGTTGCCCTTGTAATCTACATATTTACTTTTATGAGAGGCTTCTCTGAAGTGAGCCCCTACTTTCGCACTGGGCAGCACAGTCTTAATTGCTGCTACTGTATTGCGATAGTGATCAAAAAATTCCTCTCTGCTGGCCGACCAATGCTGGGGCCGAGTATCTATTTCAGATCCCACTCTAAATCGCCAGGAAGCCACCCTTTCCTTACCGTAACGTTCAATCAAATGGGTAATGAAGTCCTGAATATACTTATTCCATGCTTTGGCATCGTTGGGCGGTAGCCCGTTTCCATAAACGCCCACTTTATCTTTCTTTAAATAATGAGCACCGTCAGGTTCCTCTACGAAGGTATGCCCTCTTTGAAAAGCCCAAGGTGGGTTATCTAAAACAATTTGAAATATGTCCCAATCATTATCTATCCAGCTATCGATACGCTGGGTAGCTGCTGCGAAATTATAAACGTACTTTTCGCCGTCCCACTGGTAAGTATCACCCGTCAAATCTTGGTTGTACCAACCTCCTAACATTCTTACCGTATTCACTTTAGGGGGCCTACCAAACGTAGCAGGTTTCGATTTCGGGTTACCACGCTCTGTTCTCACGGCTACATCAAAAAAGTCGTATAGCGGGCCTATTTTAGTATCATCTTTGGTAAAGTCTGTGGATAGCACCATCTCTGTAGAAGCAGTATTGTTTATGTGGCGCTTTTCATAAAAGCTCGGCGCGTCTAAGGGGAATTGCTTACGCAGCAATACCGCCAACCCTGCTTCTATTTCCTCAAACTCTTGCTTGCCAGACACATTAGCCGAGGCGATGTCACTGTGCCGATGGTCGTATAATTCGGTATATTGAACTGCTTGAGTTTTTGCATTTCTCCATTCGGTATAACGCCAATCACCGTTTGTAACCGACACACCCATTATTTTTCCACGGTTAAATAAGCTATAAGCCGCTGACTTGTGTTGACTTTTAGGCTTATCCAGTACCCCAAGTAAGCTTTTCCCATCCACTTTGGGAGGATTTATGCCTGCTGCTTCCGCTAACGTTGGGAATATATCAACATTCTCCACGAGCGCATGTGAAGCTTCACCACTAACACGCTTCGCATAAGAGCTTTCTCTGCTAATAATCAGCGGTACTTTGGTGTCTAGCTCCATATTAGTATGCTTGTTCCACGCGCCGTACTCACCAAGCTTGTAACCATGATCGCTCATCAACACAACCATGGTATTTTCTCGCAGGTCCATTTCTTTAAGTGCCTGCATTACTCTACCAACTTGCGCGTCCATGTAGCTTACCGATGCGTAATATCCATGCCTGAGCTTTTTGGTAAGTTCATCATCAACGTCGCCTTCTTTAGGAATACCGCCATACATTCGAAGCTCGCCCCAGTTTGTGAGCGCAAGGCGATACATGTCCTTTGGCTTATTTCGACTTGGCACTGCAAACTCGTCGCTGTCATAGAGGTCCCAATAACGTTTGGGGGCGTTAAAAGGCAAGTGCGGCTTACTGAGGCCAACGAACATCAAAAACTTGTCGTCTTTCAGCTCTTTTAATGCGCGTATGGCATCACTGGCTACTTTTCCGTCTTTATAAAAGTCGTCTTCTACCTCGCCAGCCTCATAAGCAAACCGTTTCTCTTTATTACCGTCAATGGCGTAAAAATTATCGAGCTTTTTAATATGAGTAGACCAGTTTTCTGCATCGTCGACTGTACTGTGGTAAACCTTACCAATACTAATGGTTTTGTAGCCATTGGCTTTAAACAATTGGGGCATCGACACCACATTTGGCTGATTAGGTCTAAGTCGACCGTCTTTTCTAATGGTATACAATCCGGTCGTTTCAGGTCGTAAGCCTGTCATAATGCTGACCCGAGAAGGGCCGCAAATAGCTTGTTGTGCGTAGGCTCGGGTAAACTTGACTCCTTCTTTAGCCAACTTATCAATATTTGGGCTATGCACCTGACTGTGACCATAAACGCCCAAGTCAGGTCGAAGATCATCAATCAAGAACACGACGATGTTAGGAGATTTATCAGATTGACTTGCATAAGTCATTACGCTGAATAATACACCTGAAAACACAAGCATAAGCGCAGCTAAGTTTTTAAATACTAATCTCATTTCTACCTCTAAAACTTAAGTTGCGTTTATTTTCCAGGTGCCTGGGTCAACTTCAAAATTGATGTATTTTGAAGTCTCTGACACAAACTTCACACCGCTCACATTGTTTCTAGCTTGCCCGTTTTGCCACACTACTTTGCCATTAACGGATATTTTACTGATATCAAAATACTCTTTGGGCACTCCGACCATAGCCACTGTATTAACTGGGGAGGTGAGTTCAAGCGTAAGGTTTTCTGAGGTGCGGCTGATTACAAAATCAATATCGTCTTGCACACTAGGCACGCGTTGTTCAATGCGTTTCATGTGCGCCATGTTAGGCATAATCTGATATGTCTTCCAGGCCACAGAAGTTGGCGCTATGCCGGCAATATATTTGCTCAGTACCGTGCTAGGTGCGTTCCATGCATGATTTTCAGTTCCCCCGCCGTTCATGTATTCGGTTAACGTAGACCGAACCGGGTTAGCTACCTGTGTGCCATAGCGTTCTTTCATTCTAGACAGTGCTTCATCGTAACGTCCGGCCTTTGCCATGGCGTTATAAACCATCCATTCAAAATGCGGGCTGGCAAAGTGGTTGGGTACTAATACGGTGTCGACTATTCGGCCATATTGTGACTCGTCAGCTAAACCGAACAAGATTGCAACCGCATTAGCTCGGTCATCTTTAAACTGTTGGGGGTTACTGCTGTAAAAGCCGTTTTGCCAGAACGTAGCTCTAAACGCGTTTTTTAGCGTGGCAATGCGGCTATCATAGAAACTGAGGTGAGTATCGTCACCTAGCACCCTGGCCATCTTGCGTGCAGATACCAGCGCACTGTAATACAGTGCATTTTGAATAACGTCATAATCTATGGTGTCCTGCGGTCCCCAGTCTGTCCATTTCCAGGCGCCACTTCTGAATGTGGCGAGGCCGTTTTCACGGGTTCCCCATAAAGTGAGGTACTTATGTACATACGGATAGGCAAACTCAAGCGTCTCACGATCGCCGGTATTATAGTAGTAGTGCCAAATTCCTTGCTCAATAAACTGTAAACTCTGTGCGGGCAATTCTCTAAATCGACCAGGCCCTAAACCTGCGAAAATACCGGTTTCACTATCGCTGAAGGCAAGTGTTACTTTAATCGCCTTTTTAAGTAAGTCTCGGCCAGGCTTATCCATTGAGTAAAACAGATAGCTTGCCTGGTCGGCTACATCGCCAATCCATAAACCACGCTCTCTGTCAGGGGTATCCATAAAGTTATCGCGGGCACAAATGTACAAGGTATTTTCAGCCATCTGCCAAATGCGCGTAAACCAAGTATCGTCTGCTTCAAAATGGCCAGGCGTTGAGCCAACCCCAGTCCAGCGATATTTTAAGCCATGCACTGTCACACCTTTTGGAAAGGTGTATTCTATGGTGCGGGCGTTAAACCATGAATACGACTCAAACTGCTGCCGACCCTCTTTTGTCGTGTACTCAGTCTCAATGGTGTTAAGTCGCATATTCGAATCGATATGTACGGTTTGGCCTTGCTCAGTCTCTATATCAAAATAGGCCGTCACGTTTTTATTAAAATCAAGCACACATTTAATGGTTTCGCCGTTACTCACAAAAGGAAACTTGCTGGCGGGATAATTCTCGCAGTAAGCTAATCCATAGTTGTTAAGAATTGGGATTTCACTTGGAAAAAGCGCATTAAAAGGCGCGCGCGGTGGGCGGTGCAGGCTTTTTGCTTGTTGCCATGACGTATCGTTATAGCCGGGCATATACCAAGCATTATCCGTCCAATCTCCCATGCTATTTCTGGCATCATAGTTAATGTTCCATGCAGCCACGCGATACGGAGATTGCTTTGTCACTCTCGTGGCGTAAGCTGGGTGTGAGCTTACTTTCCATGAGTCATCGGAAATAACCTGGGTATCGCCCACGTTAGCCTGAAAGACAAAGCCCCCTTTGTTAGACGAGATATGGGTGCCCTTTTGCCCGTTGTCACCGTAATACCATACCAATGCCGCAATAGTATTGGTGCCTTCAGTGAGGTATTGGCTGATATCAACTTGGTCATAGTATTTGTTAGATGCAATAGGAAAGAAATCAGTACGTGGCGCAGGTGTTACCGGGGACGGCCCCCCGGTATAACTTCCCTCGAAGACCACAAGTTCACCATTAATCCACAACCAATATTTGGTATCTGCGCTGATATAAGCAAGGCTTTCTTGAGGCATTTCATCTAGGCTAATTTCTTTACGAAATGCCATCCAAGTATTTGGATCGGTAAAACGTTCTTTTGCCCAAATCCACTCTGCTGTCCACTCAACGGCAAGCGCAGAATGAGGTAAAACCGAACCGAGTAGCATGATGCTAGCAATTATTATTTCTTTTGTACGCATAAATTGTATCCATTAAAGCTTTTACAAAGGCCTGATTGACCAAACATAAGCACGTTACTTTGATATCGTAATTTCGCCCGAAACAAGATAAGAACCTGGCTCAAG
This sequence comes from Paraglaciecola chathamensis S18K6, assembly GCA_000314955.1. Lineage (GTDB taxonomy): Bacteria > Pseudomonadota > Gammaproteobacteria > Enterobacterales > Alteromonadaceae > Paraglaciecola > Paraglaciecola chathamensis. The sequence goes on from BAEM01000063.1 coordinate 104,457, forward strand.
CCATAAATCCGTATCTGCCAACGCCTTACCATCTCGGGTCAGTGTTAAATCTTGAATAGACGGAAGTTTCAATTCAGCTCGGGTGTTTTTGGGTACAGTGATACTCATTGACAATTGATTGGCGGCAATAGACCAAGCCACGCTAATATCACCGTTTATGGTTGGCACAGTGCCCTGTAAGTTGTTCAGCTTGCTCGTGAACTGCGGATTGATTTGAAAGGTTTTGAATCCTGGCTCTAGTGTTCGAATTCCAAGCATCCCTGTATAAAACCACTCAGCCACGGCACCGTAAGCATAGTGGTTTAGTGAATTCATATTTGCTTTGTTAAAACCGTCCTTAATGGAATACGAATTCCATCGCTCCCAAGTGGTCGTTGCGCCATTGTTGATTGAGTAGAACCACGACGGATAGGTTTCCTTCAGCAAAATATCGTACATCAGTTCGCTATGGCCATATTGCTGAAGCACTTGATGAAACATAGGCGTACCGAGAAAACCGGTACGTAAATGCCGATCACTTTTCTCTAGCAAGTCTAATAACTTATCAACCGCAGTGGCTTGTTGGTCCTCAGAAAACAAACCAAACGCTAGCGGCAGTAAATAACTTGTTTGAGTAGTTTTGAGGTTAAGTTCAACAGTTTTTGGTGATTTAAGCCGTTTCCCTTTTTCTCTCTTAATTTGCTTAGTCGTTGTGCTTACAACGTTAAGGGCATCATCAAAAAAGAACGTTCTGAATTTTTGCTTAATGTTATTAAATAATCGTCGATATTGATGAGCATCAGATTCATAGCCTAGCGCCTGTGCAGTTTTGGCCAAAATGTCGACCGAGCGCGCGTAATAGGCTGTAGCTATCAAATCTGGGTGCGTGTCGCCTGATGCACGCCCGTTTTCTGTAAAAGGCTGTAGCCAGTCACCGTACGTGCCGATATTTGAAATATAATCAAAGCTATTAAACTCGGTGAATTTTACCCACCGCTTCATCATTGAGTAATTTTCCGAAAGGATCGTTAAATCACCTGTATGCTGATATAACTCCCATGGAACTATGGTTGCCGCATCACCCCAGGCAGCGGCGGTTCCCTCAGTAAGAAACGGGCGAAACGGCACAAATTTGGGGATCATTCCGTCAATGCCCTGCTCTTCTCGCATGCTCTCTAGCCATGATGCCCAGAATGCGTAAACGTCTGCTTTGTATAAGGATGTGCGTACAAAAACTTGAGCGTCACCCGTCCAGCCTAACCGCTCATCGCGCTGCGGACAGTCGGTTGGAATATCAAGAAAGTTACCCCTTAGCCCCCACAACACGTTGCTTGATAACTGATTAAGTTTGCTATGGTTGCTGGAAAAATTGTCATATACATCGAAATCAGAATGAAGCACCTTCCCTGTAACCCAATCCAGCGCTGGCGTTGCTGTTTTGTCATAACCCGACACTTCTACGTAACGGTAGCCATGAAACGTAAATGTTGGTTGATAGGAAATTAGGCCATCAGAGTTAGGAATATACCAATCGGTACTTTTGGCCGAGCGTAGATTTTTAACATAGAATTCCTCTCCTTGCAGTGCTTCAGAAAAACGAATTTTTACGGTTTGGTCCTTTTTCACCGGTAGCGATACTTCGGGCACGCCTACCATGTTTTGACCCATGTCGAAAATGGCTACACCATCTTTCACGCTCAGAAGTGTGATAGCAGGAATTGTTTTTGTTACTCTTACTGGCGCATGACGTTTCGGCCGCAGCTTAACCACAGGTACACGTGGCTCAGAGTAAACACGTTTCCAGCCCTCACTATCAAACTCTGGAGTATTCCAACCAGGCATCTCATAATTCGCATCATAGCGCTCACCATCGTAATTACCCGCAGTGCGAATGGGGCCTTGGTCCGTTGATAGCCAGCTATCATCCGTTACAATTAGCGAGCTAGTGCCGTCTTCAAAGGTGACCTCAAGCTGCGCGATAAGACGCAGTGGTGTTACGTAATCCTGCTTTGTAGGATGGAAGATACGACCTTGCCACCCTTCTGCCAATGTAGCACCAATGGCATTAGCGCCTAGCTGTAGTAGGTTAGTAACATCGTAAGTCAGCGTCTCAATACGTTTATGATATGGCGTCCATCCCGGAGTCATGACATCTTCACTGACAGCCTGACCATTGATGAATGGCTTAAAAACGCCCTTTGCAGTGATATAAAGACGAGCCCGCTCAATCGGCTTATTAAGCTCAAATTTTTTGCGTAAATACTGTGGCGGGTAGTATTGGTTATCTGATTGCTCAATAGCGTTAGGACTAAGCACTTCTGTACGCTCATTAGTGTCTGGATGCCCTATCCATTGAGCGTGCCAATCACTGTTTCTCAATAAGCCAGTTTCTAGCGTCTGTATTTCACTCCATTGTGAACTATTGCTTTGTACATCCCATGTTTTAACTCGCCAAAACACGCGTTGCCTTGATTCCAAAGTGAGGCCTTCAGGTCTTATCCAAGCGTTTTTAGAGGAGGTTACTCTTCCGCTATCCCAAATGATTTGTTCGGGCTTGAATGCATCGTCGCTTGCAACTTGAAGTTGGTAGTTTTGCTGAGCTAGCTGAGAAGACTCGGTGTCAAGCTGCCAACTAAAACGTGGCACGCTCTCATAGTGGCCGATGGGATTTACCATCCCTTCTCCCACCGTAAGTCCAATGGGAGGAGCTATTAATGATGACTCATTGTCATTGATGGAGTCAGGCCCTACGTGCTCGCAGGCAACAACAAAAATAGCGAATAAACATAATAGTGAGTAACGATAATATGACATTGTTTGGCTCAAATCAGACTTTATATAATTAGAAAAGGCACCGAATTGTGAGATTGATACCCTTAAAATTTAAATTCAATCAAATATAGTCAAACAATGTCTTAAATGTTAAATTTGCGTAAATTATTACAGTGTTGCGCATACACTAATTGTGTGACGCTAACGCTGCTGACATGAGTAGTGAACTGTCGCGATGAATTTGATGATCACATCGTAATAGAGAGGTTAAGGTGTATCAAAACGTGCCATCACCACAGGGTAATCGAGGTTCTTTGGATACAACCTCAGACATGTTTTCGGCAATGTTTGAATCAGAAAAGCAACGTTTGTATGCATACATCTATGCCTTTGTTTTAGACAAAGCGGCCGCGGATGATATTTTTCAGGAGACAAGCGTTATTCTTTGGAAAGAATTCGAGACTTTTGAGCAAGGAACGAGTTTTAGAAAATGGTCAAATACGATTGTGTTTAACTGTGTCAGAACGTACCGAAGACAACAAACAAAACTCGTCTCAGGTTTGAGTGATGAGTTGCTAGAGCAGCTATCAGCAGTAGCTTCCCATCAAGATAATACAGACCAAAAATGGGGCATGCTGCAGCATTGCGTTTCTCACCTCTCTGCTTCCGCACACCAATTATATTATGGTTTTTTCATAGAAAATTTAAGCGCACAGGCACTTGCAGACAAAACTGGGCGCTCGATTTTTGGTATTCGTAAATCTATCCACTTGCTTCGCCGTAAGCTCTTCGACTGCGTTGATAAACAAAAAGTGGAGCACGACACTTGAATCGCTCAGAAAGGTTTGAGGAAGTTCGGGCCATAGCAGATGATATTTGCGCAGGTACCGTTACACAGATGCAGCTTCAAAAACTTGAATCACTGTTGAGTAACGATGAGCAGGCTCAACGGTTTTACCTTGATTACATCGAATTTCACTTTCATCTTAAATCGAATGCTCTTCCAAAACTTGAAATAGTCAGGCGAAAAACCTTCGTCGACGAACTTATTATGCGGCCCACGCACGCTTCAAATTTACCTCATCAAAACCAACCTTATGAAGCCTCCTCTGAAAAGAGAGCCGCGAGCACAAAACGTAAGTTCTATTTAGCGGGGGGACTCACAGTGCTGTGCATGCTGGTGGTATACCTAATTATTCAATTCAAACCACTTCCCGACGAACCCTTTATAGGAAAAATAGTTAGTGGGGAGCTGTTAATTGACGAAAATGGTAACGTACAAAACACTCTCGTTTATCCTGGTATGTACAAAACCGAACGACCGGTCGAGCTTGAATTACGCTCTGGTGATAGCTTAATACTCTCTGCTCATTCGCACTTTAAATTATTTAACTCTACCGAAATTGAGTTAAAAAGCGGTGAGGTTAACGTTATCTCTCATTCAAATAAGACTATTGCTATTTCTGCCAACGCCTCTGATATTCAGATGCATTCGGGCAAGTTAACCGTAAACATTGACAGTGATGCAACCTCGGTCTCTGGTAACACCAAAGCAAAAATCTTTCCTAAAACATGGCGACCTAAACACTTTTGGAACCTCGATGATGTTGGCGACAGAGTGATGGACTTTGCAGGTCGCGCAGTCGGTGTTCCAAGTAGTGGAGCTCAACGCATCGATGGACTCGTCGGAAAAGGCGCTTTCTATTTTGATAATGGAAAGCATGCAAGAATTAACGTGGGTAGCGGAGGTGGAAGTGCGCCCGCAACAGGTTCGTTCTCCGTTATTGATGGTGTCACTATAGAAGCATTGATTAAGCCTTTATATAGTGGAGAAGGCCCAACTACGACACGATACGGTGAAATTGATGAGATTTTCAGGAAAGATCAAAGTGATAAAGATCATAGAATACTGCTTAGCTTTCAAAATGACCGCAACAAATCAATAGTAGTGCCAGCTGGAGACTATCCAGAGTCTCTAAGCTTCGGGTTGTACATTTTAGGTCAAGGGTACCATGAGCTCAAACTACCATTAGACGGCAGAGACGGACGTCCAACGCTTCAGCAGTTAAAAGATGGAAACTTTCACCATGTGGCGGCAACTTATGACGTTGAAAGTGGGATAAAAGCAATTTATATCGACGGAAAAGTAGGCGCACTTTACCGATACCCACCCGGCTCAAAAGTATTGAGCGGTGGAGCGGGGTTAGCCAATATTGGCAATTCTCCTAACGCTCAAGGGCACGCCGCAGAGGCCTATGCGGGGACTATAGATGAAGTGGCATTTTATGATTTTGCGCTAACACCTTTTATGGTAGCGCTTCACTATAACAATGTTTTGATGGGCCTGAATTACTACGGCAGCCAGCCATCTGCAAAAGCGTTACCGTACAAAAGCCATATAGAACTTACTCCTAATAAGACGCTACTACTAGATAACATCACCGGCTTACCCAAAGACAATTTTTAAACAGAAACTATTAACCCACCTACAACTAATATCCTGCTACCTAATACATTAATGTCAAAATAATGTAAATTATTTTGATTGATAATGATTGCTTTTGGCTTGTTTTTATAGGTAGTATCAACGTCATCAAATTTCCCGAGTCAAAAGAAGAAGAGGGTAATGTGGAAATAAACAGACGGATATTCTTAGGCGCTATGCTGTATGTGGTTTCAGCTTCTGTTTTACCATCAGAGCTAAAAAAGGTGCTTAAACTCAACGTCTTTAAGTCAGATGCGGCTTTCTTTAACGCTGATCAAATGACGCTGGTTTATGATCTTGCGAATATAATGATACCTACTACAAACACCCCTGGAGCTTCAGATTCTCACACTGCGCAAGTGTTAGATGAGTTAATGGTCTCTTGGGCATCGTCATCCACTCAGCGACAATTCACCAACTTCTTAGCTCAATTTCAATCAAAAGCGAAAGGTGCTAACAACTCAAACTACTTTTCACTCACAAAAAAAGAGCGTGAAGCCTTCGTAGAATATGTCGATGGAAACGCTTTCGAAAAAGACAGAAACGAATTTTCAACGGCATATAAGCGAATAAAAGCGCTGATTTTCCATATTCACTACTCTTCTGAAGAAGCTAATCCCAACTTCTTCTTAGTCCCTGGCGGATACAAGGGAAACCTTACAGAGTCTGAGCTGAGTGCAATCCACAAGAGAAAATACTTATGAACAAAGAATATGATGTCATTATTGTTGGTTCAGGGATCACCGGTGGCTGGGCAGCGAAGGAGTTTTGCGAAAGAGGCTTCAATACCCTAGTTTTGGAGCGAGGCAGAAACGTAGAACACAGAGGGCCTGAGTACAAGGATTTTCAAGCGCCATGGGAACTACAAAACCGTGGAATGCCTGATGAAGAACTCGCCGATAATGGTCACTACGCTACTCTAAGAAAAAAAGGTCATTTATACAAAACAGATGCACTGCATTTTTTTGTGGACGATAAGAAACACCCCTACAGCTTTCCTAAAGATAAACCCTTTATGTGGACTCGCGGATACCAACTGGGCGGACGATCTTTAACATGGGGGCGTCAAGCTTTGCGATGGAGCCCTATGGATTTTCAGGCAAACGCGAAGGACGGGCATGGTATCCCTTGGCCTATTAGCTACGACGACTTGGCACCTTGGTATAGTTATGTCGAAAAGTTTATCGGCGTTTCTGCCAATAAAGATGGCTTAGAGACATTACCTGATGGGGAATTTCAAACGCCATGGGAAATGAGCTATGCCGAGCAATATATTTCCAACAATATTGCGAAACGCTACACCGATAGGCACCTCATCATTGGCAGAGCGGCAAACCTCACATCACCAAGTCAGGAACAAACCGCTTTGGGTCGAAGCAAATGCCAGGCTCGTTCATACTGTCGCCGCGGGTGCACATTTGGCGCTTATTTTAGTTCTCAGTCAGCCACTCTTCCTGCTGCGCAGAAAACCGGTAATTTGACGGTAGTCACCGATGCGATTGTGGAACGAGTTGATTACGATGAGAGCAGTAAAAAGGCCTTGGGTGTTACCGTCATCGATACAAATACGAAAGAAAGAAGGCAATACAAAAGCCGTGTTGTTTTTATGTGCGCATCATCTCTTGGTACCGTGCAAGTACTGCTAAATTCTAAATCGGAAACGTTTCCAACCGGTATCGCAAATGCCAGCGGCATGCTGGGACGTTACATACTGGGACATGTCACCGGTGTAGTGGCGAGTGCAGATGTACCGGGTGGTGAAGATAAATTTGCATTTGGACGACGCCCTATTGCTACTTATATCCCAAATTATCGGCATGAAAAGCGCGCTGATGCTGATTTTGTAAGAGGTTTTGGCTTTCAAACCACCGCACAACACCGCTCCTCTACCCGGCCCACGGCCAAAGAAAAAGGTATCGGAATTATTGCCAAACAAAACGTTGGGCAGCCGGGTCCGTGGCGCTTCAGAGCTTTTATGTACGGAGAAGTACTGCCCTATTATGACAATGTCGCCACCCTGCATCCTAGCAAAAAAGACGAATGGGGCATGCCCCTACTTCATATCGATGCCGAAATAAAAGAAAACGAACGGAAGATGATTAAGCAGGCGGCTAAAGACATTGAAGAAATGCTTGAAGCAGGCGGTTGTACAAATATTGAAGTTGCTGCCACACCACAAAGCAAGCACATTCCCATGGGCAAACAAGTACATGAAATGGGCGGCGCATGTATGGGAAGCGATCCGAACACATCGGTACTAAATGGCTGGGGGCAAGCACACGATGTACCCAACTTGTTTGTAACCGACGGCGCTTGTATGGCTTCGTGTGCAACACAGAACCCGTCCTTAACATACATGGCTATTACCGCTCGCGCAGCAGACTACGCGTCAAAATTACTTCAAAGAAACATCATCTAAGGTGTGAATATGCCAAACAGAATAATCAAAATCTTAACTCAAGTATTTAGACCACTATTAACGACTTTCATACTCGCATGCTTTCCGTTTGTATCGCTGGCAAACGGTGATCAGCAAGAGGCACTTCCTCTCAAAGAAGGCGTTATGGCCCAAATGGAAAAGGTAGCGAATTGGCAAATAGCCCGTACCCAGCATATGACGCATGTTGGCCGAGCGAGAGCGGGGTCTGAAGCTTACGGAAGGTGGATTCAAGGCGCCTTTTACAAAGGTTTGACAAAGCTAGCTGAGCGCTCTGAAAATCCTTTTTATGAAACATGGATTGGTTATGTTGGTAAAGATCACAATTGGAAGCTAGGGAAAGTAAAATACTTCGCTGATGACCATGTTATCGCCCAAACTAACCTTTGGTACTACCGCAGGCACAAAAACGAAGAAGCGCTTGCGCCAGTAAAAGAAACGTTTGACTGGCTCATTGAGCAAGCCCCCGACAATAGCCTCGAATTTGTGGCGGACAGAAATAAAGACAAGGTACACAACTGTCAGTGGCGTTGGTGCTGGGCTGATGCGCTGTTCATGGCTCCTCCTGCGCTCTTCGAGTTGTCTTCTATTACCGGCGACCCGAAATACGCGAACTATGCCCACAAAGAATTTAAAGCCACTATCGATTACTTACAAGACCCGAAAACCAAACTTGTCTTCAGAGATTCTCGCTTTTTCAATAAAAAGGGAAAATTCGAAGAACAGGTGTTTTGGTCACGGGGTATGGGCTGGGTCTACGCTGGCGTCGTTCACTCGCTAGAAAGTCTTCCTGTTGGCCACAAATATCGTTCTTATTATGAAGCACTGTATCTTCAATTATCAAAAACCATAGTAGCGCTGCAAAAAGCCGACGGTGCCTGGCCTATGTCATTACTTGCAGGGGAAAACTATAAAGAACCCGAAACAAGCGGAACCGCATTTTTCACTTACGGGATAATTTGGGGAATGAACAACGGATTACTAGAAAGCGAAGCTTACTTACCTGCCGCAATGAAGGGCTGGAAAGTACTGTCGTCAGCCGTGCACCCCGACGGTAAATTCGGCTGGGTACAAGGCGTCAATGAAAAGCCCGACGTGGTGACAAAAGACGATTCTCAGCTTTTCGGAGTTGGCGCTTTTTTACTTGCTGGCAGCGCACTATATGACTTTTTAGGGCAAAAATGAGCTTTCTTTCTCAACCATCACGGACACTGCCTTGCTAGTGTAAAAACGTGATCATAAATATTATATAAAAATTAAAACAGTTTGTGTCATTGGTATAGCGTCGTTTACTGGGCATGTGTTGGCGGCGCACTGTACTAATAATCCTACCGATCCAAGAGGAAATGCATCTGCCTTAAAAACGCTTGGTAGCAAGGTACCAACACAGGTTAACGTTGCGATTGTCAGGCACCTACTACATAAGCACCACCAAAGAAGCAAGTGATGGCAATACCAATTTAAAAGGCATTAATGCCACACTGAGAAAAGACCTTTGATCTTCACCCCGTTTCGTAGACACTTAACTTGTCTGTTCACCCTCTAAGAATTAATAAGTAGAACCACTCAACCTAATCGTTTTAGATTGTTTCCAATCCACACATATTTATGCGTCTCTGCCAAGTGAAAAGATCATGAATTATTTTTACTTTAACTGACATCATTCTGATCTTACTTTGCGCTATGAAATTATTAACACGAGAGACTTCATAATGTAATAAAAGAGCTCGATAAAAAATCATCAACATCGCAGATGTCTAAGTCTGACGATAAAGCGAAAATTCGTCGCTCATTTTGTTTTTAAAGTAAAAATCAAATCGCAAATACGACAGTTAATCAATGGTCAAATATATTACCCTAAAAAAGGATGATTTGGTTGAAATATCAGGTGTTACCCCTGAAACGGAAAAAGTGTTACCCCTGAAATAAAATTTCAGGAGTAACGGGGGGGATAGGATCCAGAATTGAATTATTCGGTTTCAGGGGTAACGCTTTTTCACTGCGCTCCAAGACCGTTTTTCGTCTTACACAAACTCTGCAATTCAGAACTGACAAAAATCAATGTTTTTAGCTTTTTGAGTGTCAAAATAAACTGCGAATCACGATTTTTGAAATTGACCCAAAATCGTCATTTTGAGCAGATGAGATGAGACTAAACGGCGTTGAAAGGTATGTTATTCAGTCAAAAAATATTACGACTTAATCAATAAAAAATGTCAAATTTCCTTCCCGAAAATTTACAAAACAGCAGAAAGAAACAGGTAAAAAAGCGAGATAAATTTCGACATTTAATCACAAAAAAGTTGCTCGAAATGATTCAAAAAAGATCTACTAAATAGTATCTTTTGGCCGTCAATTTAAAACACTTTTTCGTTATTAACTTGCTTTAAGAGAATGCATTTCAATCGACTTTTTTCATCAATAAAGCAGTCAATTCGTCTAATTTTCAATTCACTGAGTTGGCCACTTCACGTGCATAGCTAAGCCGAAATAGCAAAAAAAAAGCGAACACACGGGACCTTGCGCACGTAAAATTTGCCCAAAAAAACGATGATTCAGTAGTTTACATCATGGTAAATGCTTCAGTCGCGCACTCTTTTTTCAGAGTATATCACGCAACTAAATACTTAAACTTAGCATCTTCAACGAAGTAATCGTCAGAATATATCGAGTGTTGAGGCAGTGGGACTGCGTCTAATTACGTATCCAAGCCCAGCGATATAGCGTGAAGTAGTTTGTTTGCTGCGTTAGCAAAATTCTTAAATTCACTGGCACTAGTTTCTAAATTAGAGCGTCTTTCAAGCAATAAATTTAACACTTCTCATCGTACTTAAAGCAGTTTAATTTGATTTCAATATGAATTTTTTAATACCTTGCATAATACCAAAAACGCTTACATTTAGAGTGCTTAAAAAACCACTACAACTGCCACTATTGTTTTGGAACAATCTTTAAGGCAACACGGTACCGGCCGAGGTTTAAAGCAGAAATACATCTAAAATGGGTGTCTAAAGCGATTAACTAGCTGCATGTTTTATTGTCCTGAATATAATGTTGGAACGCTATCGAGTTGACCGGCTTCCTCAGCACGTTAATCTCGCCGACTGATACAAATACTCAACTTACAGGGCTATCTGGCTTGCAGCACAAGGGTATGGCTCGGCAAATTTGAGCGTTTAGTAGCTACACTATTAATTGATGATGTCGATCAATTTTACTGAGGAAGCGGACTTATAAAACATATTGTTGAATTCAAACGTGAAACCATAGCCTCAACCATTGTGATAACAATTCCATTAAATAATTACCCTCTGAGAATTCATTCAGCGAGTTTTAACAACGCGTCGGTGTGCAGTACTGGTTGTTCCCTTTCAAGTACCAAGAACGCAGTGCAAAACCCGTAGGGGAATTCCCTTTGGGCGAACTTAAGACTGCTCCGACTTTATGGGGGTATTACATTTCTTCATCAATAAAGCAGTCAATTCGTCTAATTTTCAATTCACTGAGTTGGCCACTTCACGTGCATAGCTAAGCCGAAATAGTAAAAAAAAATGTAGTTTTCGAGCCTAGAAGTTGATCAAAAATATGGCAATTAAATACTTAAAAAACCTAACTTGCCATCTTCAGCGAAGTCGAAAAGCCATTGAAGAGTATTGGGTTAAAAAGCTTTCTACGTCCATAAACAAATCGTTTGCTGATTGTCCCCATTTATTTAACCGTTCTAACACCTTGCAATAATTTATCAGAACAACTGCTACCATGAATGACAGAAATGTCGCCAGTGGTTTCAAGTACGACAGCACGAACCTGTGCGAGGTCTAAAACATTTGCTTCTCGAAGCTTCGCAATGAGGTCACTTTCAGCCACACGAGTAGCTTTTAAGGCATCATGTAAGATCACCCCATTCTGCATCAGTAAAGCAGGTTTATTTTGCATTATAGACTCGAACGTTGTTGATTTTTTACGAAGAGTGGCGGTGGAATATTGGACGATGAAGAGCATCGCCATAGATAGCATTGTCTGTATAAAACTAGTCCACTCGGTTGATTGGCTTGCTCCTGCGAGTAAAGAACCAATGGCAACCGTCATAACAAAATCAAAGTTGGTCATCTTAGAGAACGATCTCAGACCATTTACGCGTACAAGCAATACAACCCAGAACATTGCAATTCCGGTTAACAAAATAGCTCGTAAAAAAAGGTCCACTAATGGATCGTTAACAAACATGACTACCTCCTTAATTTCGTGCAAATTTAGTATTTTAAAAACTAGCTGTAAAATACTAGTGGTTACCTTGGATTGTATTCCCCCTAATGCGTTTTCTGTAGCGTTACAAAAGATGGTAGGTGCGGCCTAGACGTTTTTCATTAGCAAATTAGTGTTGCTAATATCAAGCCTATTCAGCAAAGACCAAGCCAATTTGAAATGAAATTGGCTAAAGTAGCTTAACTGCCGCGCCCACTCTGGCTCAGAGATAATTCTCAATATCGTCAATTACTATTAGCTCTTAGTAGTTAAAAATGTATGAGCATGAAAGCTTGATCAGGAATACTTTTTTACACGATTTTGCTTAAGGGGAAGGTAAATTATTCCTGTAACTGAAAGCGCTAATGATTATAAAAATTTCGTTTCCATTCACATAATGGCCAGTTGAGACGATCTTGATTGTGTTAATATTGCGGGTTTAACGGCTGCCGATTTAGAGTCAGAAATACTAGCGTAAAGGGCGAAACACCAACGATTTTTCCCACCCAAAGAATGACCAAGATGAATCACTCACTCCTCGTTATTTAGCTGATTCACATTGATAAAAGTTTTGTTCTATAAAAAATCTTCACGCATAGGGCTAAATGTATCGATTAATAATCCACCAGTAGTTGTCGTCGTTCCATGTTCAACGTTAGGAGGGATAATACAAGAGTCCCCACTTTTTAATATGCGCTCTTTACCGGCGATAGTGAAAATGAACTCGCCTTCTTCAACATAAGTGATTTGTGTATGATGATGTTTGTGCGCGTAGCCGATAGCGCCTTTATCAAACCATACCTTAACCGCCATAATATCTTTGTTGTAAGCAAGTATTTGTCGCTTAATGCCTTCTCCTAGATCTTCAATTTCTCTCACTTGCGTGTTCATATAGCTCCCTTGTCTATAGATGTTAAAAAAGTCAAAACATTACTCGTAACAATGTCACGCGTGGGCAAAAGAGTCAGTTTCGCGCTGCAACCTCATAATCAATCATTATCCGTCAAATATGGAGGATAGAAAAGCAGAATTTTTTAGTGTTATACATTGTTTGCTCTTACTCGTCCTTGAATAAACGAGCGCAAAAAACTATTTAATAGGTGAGCTCTATAACGTTATCGATTTTGAACATGAGGAAAAACACGCTTTTTTACTAAATCCAGAGGATTTTTCTCGTTTCATCTAGAAGGTTTATTTTACCGCGTTGGTACTTAATTCTCGTTAATAAAGATGTTAATATAGCCATTATTAATCACATTCAATCAGGTGTAGTCATGAAAATAGCTTTAATGATGGAAAATAGTCAAGCAGCAAAAAATCCGATAATTCTTGGGGAATTGCAGGCTGTATCAAGTTCCTTGGGACATGATGTCTATAACGTTGGCATGAGCAGTGAGGGTGATCATCACCTTACATATGTTCATCTAGGCATAATGGCTGGAATTTTATTAAACTCGAAAGCAGTAGATTTTGTTATTGCTGGTTGTGGCACAGGGCAAGGCGCTCTTATGTCACTGAATGCTCAGCCAGGTGTATTTTGCGGATATTGTATCGACCCGTCCGATGCATTTTTATTTAATCAAGTTAATAACGGCAATGCACTAGCCCTACCTTTTGCAAAAGGCTTTGGATGGGGTGCAGAACTTAATGCTCGATACATATTTGAAAAAGCTCTTACAGGCGAGAGAGGGAATGGGTATCCAGTAGAAAGAAAAGAGCCTCAAGTCAAAAATGCTGCCATTTTAGCCGAACTAAAAGCAGGACTCGCCGCCGAAAGCTATGTGGATACTTTGAAAAAGATTGATCAAAACCTTGTGAAAGTCGCCGTCTCTGGAGAACGCTTCCAGCAATGCTTATTTGAGAATGGTCAAGATGAATCAGTGAAGGCCTACGTAAGATCCTTACTATCATAGATAAATAACGAAAGAAGAAAGTGGGCTCTAAATGAGCCTGCTTTTTACTGTTTTACCCGATGGTTAATGTTCCATTAGGATACAAGACTCTTACGTTACGTGGGCTGGCCAAGAAATATGCAAGTGTGAGTGGGCCTAAACGTCCCATGTACATGAGTATTATAATAATCAGCTCACCAATATTTGATAGATCTCCTGTCAATCCTCTCGATAACCCTACAGTGCCGAGGGCTGAAATAGCTTCAAATGCTACGTCAAGGAACGGTGCGTCTTCGGTTATCAATAATAGAAAAATTGCCACCCAGGATACACCAGTGGAAATAAGTGTCAGTGCGAGCGCTTTGTTTCTGGTTTCAGAACTGATTGCTCTACCGCACAAAGTTGGAGAAGGATCTCGTTTAAGATAGCTGTAAGCGGATAAAATTAGCACGATAAAAGTGACCAGTTTTATACCACTTGCTGTGCTCATGGACCCGCCTCCAACAAACATTAGCAGGAGCATGAGAAAGGTAGAGGCATTTTCAAGTTCTGAGATAGCTAATGTGTTAAACCCGGCCGTTCTTGGTGTTACGGCTTGAAACCAAGTCGCCCAAAATGCAGATACACCATCAAGGGAACCTAAGGTATTTGGGTTGTCTTCTTCTATGATATAGAAAAGTACGACCGCTATTATATTGACTAGCACTGTTCCAAGAATCATTACTTTGCTATAGACCGATAGACCTTGCCATTTACGTTTTTTAAGTAATTCGATCCAAACAGAGAACCCGAGCCCGCCAATAATAAAAAGCCCTGTAATGGTTAGGTTGATAGTGGGGCTACCAACATATGAAGATAGGCTGTCTTCATTTAAGGCAAAGCCGGCATTGTTGAAAGCTGAAATGGTATAAAAGAAAGCGTGGAAAAGTGCTTCGCTCCATGTTTTTGTTTGTAACCAAAACATGGATAATATTATGAAACCGACCAATTCTATGACAAAGGCGAATATTAGTACTGACTTTGCAGTTGACACTAAGGTTGATAGGTCGGTCTGATTAAACGCTTCCTTGATTGCAGATTGTTGGATAAAACTGATTTTTCCGCCCAAAGCAATAAGAGTAACAACAGCGAATGTCATTAATCCTAACCCACCTATTTGAATGAGTAATGCGATTACTGTTAGTCCTAATGTTGTAAAAACCGTGCCTGTGTCGACTACTACCAAGCCGGTAACCGTCACTGCCGAAGTTGCGGTAAATAGGCTTTGTATCCATGAAATTGGCTGTGTGGTCATGCCAGGGAGCATAAGGAGTAAGGTGCCTATGAATATCACTCCCAAAAAACTCAAAGAAAGAATAAGCGGTGGAGCGGCTTGAACTTTAGAGGCATTTTTGGTTTTTTTGTGAGATGGTCGTTTCTGTAAACTCCATTTAGTCATCGCTCGAGCCTTGGGGCGATTTTAATAAGAGACTCACGTGGTCCACACAAAATAACGGTGTCACCTGCTATCAAGTCAAATTCTAAACTGGGGGACTGCTCGATATGTTGTCCTCGCTTTAACACAAGGCAAGACACTGTATTCACATAACCTTTTAGCAGAGTTTGAATAGGGCGACCTGAAAAGGAGCTAGGCAAATTTATGTCAACGATGTATTGACCATGGCCTAGGCTTAAATAATCATTCACCATAGGATAATTCAACGCCTGAGCTACACGGGCTCCCATCTCTTCTTCTGGATGAATTATCCGCGATACACCCAACTTGGAAAGTATAGTGTGATGTGCGGAGGTATTTGCTTTAACCCATATATCTTTAACATTTAGTGCTTTTAGGTTTAGGGTGCAAAGCAGACTGGATTGCATGTCTTCACCTATGGCGACCAATACCGATTCGCTTTGCGATAAATTAAGGTCTTTAAGCACTTTCTCGTCAGTCGCATCACAAATCAACGTCTGAGTTAATTCACCAGCATGTTGCTCTGCTAGTTTTTCGTCTTTATCTATTCCGGTAACGGTATGTCCCATATGAATTAATTCAAGACTGGCGGTCAAACCAAACCGACCTAAGCCAATAACGGTAAAATGTGCCATAACGCTACTCCGAAGGATGACAATTAATGCGGTAACCTTGTCCTGCTGCTGTCTCTATTATGAAAGATGGCTTGGTTGCTACTTGGATCTTTTTGCGAAGATGGCTGATTAAGATACGCACGTAATGGGAATCTTCACTTCGATGTACACCCCATATCGAACGAAGTATGCGCTGCTGGCTGACAAATACCCCAGGCTCTCTGGTTAATATATCTAATAGTTGAAACTCTTTGGGTGTGAGTAATACCTTTTTGCCATAGGCCTGCACTGTATTTGAGTTAATATCGATACTCAGCCCAGCGACTTGCCTCAGGGGCTTTGCTTCGGAAATAATGGGGGTTAAATCTCTTAACAAAACGCTTATTCGAGCGATGAGCTCTTTAACACTAAATGGCTTATGCACATAATCGTTTGCCCCTGCCATAAGTAGTTGCACTTTAACCGTTTCTGAATGTCTGGCGGATAATACTAGTATGGGAACTTTGCTAGTTTCTCTTACCCTTTTCAATATCCTTTGACCGTCGCCATCGGGTAGACCGAGATCAAGAACTATTAAGTCTGGCAATGAAGATATTGCGATATGGATTCCGTCGCGCACCGTTGAAGCTTCTAGACAGGTATAACCTTCGACTGAAAGAGCAATTTTAATCATTGTTCGAATATTGATTTCGTCTTCAATAATTAATACTGTGCTCATGACGCTGGCTCATTGATGGTGGGAAGCATAATAATGACCTTACAACCGGGGTTTGTATTTCTAAGTTGAATGGTACCCTTGTGCGCAGAAATTATGCCGCGTGCCACGTTTAATCCTAGGCCTATCCCGCCCTTGCCTATATCGCCCTTTCTTGAAGAAGAAAAAAGTTGAAACGGTGCTTCGGTATCGTTATTTGGTAATCCGCAGCCATTATCTTTGACAGTAATCTTAAGATTTTCCTCTGTATCGGACACATGAATAAGTACTTTGTCTTGGCTAAATTTCAACGCATTATCAACGACGTTATAGATTGCTTGTTGCAACAGAGGTTCGCTAGCAATAATAGTTGGGGAGCTCACAAGGACAAAAATCTCAAGCCGAGATGTGTTAAAGCGGCTTTCTAAATCGCTAAAAATCCGCTCAATATCCGTGGGAGTTCGTGCTGCAATAAGTAGATCGTTTTGTATCTTAGTTGCGTGCAAAATGTTTTCAATATATGCATGCAGGCGCTTGCTCTCTTGAAGCGCGCCACTAATAAGTCCCGTTTTTTCGCTCTCCTCAAGATTTGTAGAATATTCATGTAGCGTTTCCATCGAACCAATAATAGAGGCGAGCGGTGTTCTAAGGTCGTGTGATACGGAGCGCAATATATCTGCTTGCATCTGAGCAACTCGCAGCGCCTTTTGTTGCTTTTGATAAAACGTAGTGAATTCACTTGTCACAAATGCCACAACGACAAATGTCGCCATATTGATAATATCTTCTATGTTTTCCATGCGAATAGAGAATTGAGGCTGGGTAAACAAAAAATTAAAGCTGACAGCGCCAATTAAAGCTGCGAGTAATCCGTTTGAGCGTGAATATAATATTGCGCAGCTAGCCGCTCCAAATTGTAAGATAAGTAATATTCCACCAATGGGCATAAACCAGCTGCTCATCGTAAAGCAGATGAGTATTGCTAACAGCATAATTAAAATAGTAAGCGCGGTAGGGTGCATGACGGCGTTATATTTACTCGAATCTTTAGGGTTTAATTAATGTAACAATCAATTGCAAATAAAACGCGTAAAATTTGTGTAAAAACGAGTCTGCTGAGTTTAGAAGGTTAAAGAGTGTTGGCTATATGAGAAGGGTTCCTGGCTTTGCAAAAGACTGCTTAATAGTGCCTTGATTAGTCTTATTTTGGCTCTGCGCTTGATTCTGTAATTACCCGTTTCTGAGTAATCCACTATCGATTTAGCGAATTCACTATCGACTATTGCTATCGCGACCCAATCCGCGGCGACATCTAATGACTCACTCACCTCGCAATAACGCGCATGGTGTTCACAATTCTAGATAGGACTCTCCTTACCAGCGATACACTTTTGCCCCCGCATAAAGTGACGTTTTATCTCATGAATGTCACCAAACGTCTTAAGTAACAGCATACCGCTAAAAACGCATGTTCCATCGCTTCACGGTTTTGAACGCCATAGAGAGCATTAGTTTAAGTTACATAACTGCTCGTTAAGTCCAAGTGGCATGCAGATTGCTGCTGTTAACACGACGAAATCAATAATATCTCGGAGGACTCTATGAGCAATCAGTTGGATAAAAATAGCATTTCAGAAACAATTGCGGACACGATTAGTGAAACGGAAAAACGCAAGTTATACAAAGCAGTATCCAGTCAGCGGCAGAAAGCTATCAGTACGATAACTGGGGCGTATAGCTATGTTAAAGCCAATCCTATCAAATCCACTGGGCTGGCCGTCTTAGGTGGGGTATTAATTACCTCCATTTTAAGAAGTAAGTCACAACACTAATACTAACGCAGATAGTTGTATTACAAATAGTGCAGCGGTGCTCCTATGGCACTTATGGTCTGTATCGCTGCGCTCTCGCAATGCCGTCAATATCGCATCACTCATCTTATCTAGTTCATACCGCAAGCGGCAAAGTAAAACTACGTGTTAGACGTAATCCGTAGGCAAAATAGTGTAATTTTTTCCTCATTATTCAGTACTATTGTCAAAACGTTTCCTGCGCGTACTGACTCAATTGAATTGTTGAGTCCAAATCACGGCCTCGTGTAATTCTGTATTCCATCACCCATAACCACTGAGTAGTGATGCCATCTAAGTAGTCAATAACTGCTTGCTGATGACCATTATCGACAAGTAATTGAGCGGTACTATCAATAGCAGAATTATATTGTGTTTCGTATCACTCTTTTACGGCACTTTTTCCACCAGATCACTATCATAACGCCATTGTGTTTTTGGCCACGCATTTCAAAACCGACTTTGTCAGTATCCTAGCGTTATGAGAACTTTCATTTAGGTTGATTAGTTTACCCGTAAAAGCTTTGGGCGTGCGTTTCAAATAGCAATATACTGATCTTCCCTTACGTTATAGATACCTTACTTTTCACATAAAAAGTTATTACGAAGTGTATTTCAAATAAAATAATACTGTATATAATTACAGTATATGTTGAAGTTTATCCCCATAAAAGCGTCTGCGGGTATCGTTGGTTTCGAGTCACCTGCGGCAGAATACACACAGCTTAACTTAGATTTAGACCAGCTACTGATTGACCACCCCTCAGCAACCTACATTGGTGTTGCCCAGGGCGAGTCGATGAAAGGTGATGGTATTTTCTCAGGTGACTTGTTGATTGTAGACCGCGCTCAAGAAATTAAAGACCAAGACGTGGTGGTGGCTAACCTCAACGGTGTATTCGTGTGCAAGAAAATCGATAAAGTGCAGCGCTGTTTACTGTCTTCCAGTAAGCGATTTCCGCCATATTTTTTGCAAGAAGGTGACGACTTTCAGATAGAGGGGGTGGTGACGCGCTCTATTCGCTTACATCGACCCTTTAAGAAGCAACTCTGATGTTCGCCTTGTGTGATGCCAACAGCATGTATGCCAGTTGCGAGAAGGTCTTTGACCCCAGAATTCGCAATAAGCCAGTGGTAGTACTGACAAACAACGACGGCTGTATCTGTGCGGCTTGTGGCATTGCTAAGCGCTTAGGTGTGGGTAAGAAGTTCGTGCCGTACTTTCAGGTGAAAAAGGAGCTTGAGGCAGCCGGAGTCGTTATTCGCTCTAGCAACTACGAACTCTACGCAGATTTAAGTCAGCGCATGATGGATACCTGCGCACGTTTCGCCCCTGACATTAACGTATATTCCATTGATGAGTGTTTTTTATATTACGGTAACGAGGCTACGCCGCCCCAAGAAGGCTGGACAGCCCTAGCGACTCAGATTCGAAAAACCGTTTGGCGCGAGGTTAGACTGCCTATTTGCGTGGGTATCGGCCCAACGCCCACATTAGCCAAGGTGGCGAACCATGCAGCTAAAAAAGTAGAAGGATTCAAAGGCGTTGCAGTATTAGATACTCTGGCAGTGCGCAAAGATGTGCTATCACAAATGGATGTGACGGAAGTGTGGGGTATTGGTAAACGATTAGGTTTGCGACTAAACGCATTAGGAATTAATACCGCATGGCAGCTAGCTAATCGAGACCCGTCGCAAATTCGCAAGGAGTTTTCAATAATTGTCGAAAATACGGTGCGAGAGTTAAATGGTGAGGTACGCCATACTTGGGATAGTGTGCGTGCTGCTAAAAAAGAGATATACAGCACGAGAAGCTTTGGTAATCGGATTACAGAATTCAACGAGCTACGCAGTGCGTTAGCTAGCCATGCTGAGACGGTCGCGATAAAGCTGCGCAAGCAAAAGAGTCTGACCGCAAGCATGACGCTATTTGCGACGAGTTCTCCTCATGATGCAGAAGGGTATTTTCGCCGCTCACACTTTCATCACTTTACTGTGCCGACTAATGACACCCGCAACATCGTAAGCGTGATTGAAAGCGCTATGGTGCAGCTTTATCAATCAGGTGTTCGTTATTACAAATGCGGTGTGGGGCTATTGGACTTGCACGATGAGGGGCTGTTTCAATACGACTTATTCAGCCCATCAAATGACAACGCTAAGCTCATGTCTTGTATGGATAATATTAACGCTAAATACGGACGTTCCACAGTTCAAATGGCCGCCAAAGGCTTCGAGCAAAAGTTTGCTATGCGACGAGAGTTCCTGTCCCCTCAATACACGACAAAATGGAGTGATATCCCCAAAATTCTCTGCTAGGTGCGAGCCTCAAACCATTAGAGATAAAGGCTTAATCTCTATGGTCATCGCCAGTGGTTGTTTTTTTCGGATAGCGAATTACCAGCATCGTACCGATAACTAACAGTGCCAGTGGGATTAGCAAAATAAGGTCTTCGTACATTTGATGCTCCTGATAGATGAAGGCAGAGAAAAATATGTCTTTTATTTGACTATATTGGTCAATCCTCAAGAAATATACAATGAGTTTAGAAGACTGAAGTTAGCTGAGAGTATTACGCCCCCAATACTCGTCGACAACGACTATTGGGGGCACCGTTAAAAAATTTACTGTTACGCTAAATTAAAATAGCTAAAAATTCGCCGTCACACCAAGAATAATTCGACGATCTGTTAACCCCTGCTCACACAACAAGGCCCCTTCATTGACACACCATTGTGTTCGATCTTCCCTGAGAAGGTTTATTCCTTCTAAACCTACACTCATAGAATCGTTAATATCATAGCTAACGCTCATATTCAGTTGCGCTCTATCATCAACAATTCTTGGCATATCGAAACTAATCAAATTGCCCGTTTTGAACGACGATCTCCACGTGTAACGAGCTCTGATACTAAGATCGTATTTGTCATAAAACAGAGTGATGTTGTATGCATTTTTGGATAAATCTTCTAGTTCGATTCGCTCTTCTACGATGTCATCGCTGAGTGTCGAGGTCGATTGATCGGTATCTGTTCGTCCTAAAAGGTTATTCAGAGCATTCCCATCGCCGGTAGCAGGTCTAAAGGTGTCGATATTAGACCCTGATTCTTGATAAGTATAATTAGCAATAAGACCAAACCCTGAAGCCCAACCAAGTGTATCTTCGTATGCTGATAAATCATGTTGAAACGCTATCTCAACACCCGTTTGTGTTTCCTCATTTGGCAAATTAATCGTAGTTTGCAATGGTACACAAATTCCAGTTCCGGGTACTGATGACCAAACATTGCGATCTGTCACCGTTGGATTCCATATACCGCCCCCTTCACATGGGTCGGTAATATCACGTTCTATTTGACCATTTTCACCAATAGGCTCTTCTGGGTTATCTCTCACAGCGGCAAAAATATCAGTGCGTTTCTTATGGAAAAACCCAACACTGACAAAACTAGAGTTTGAAAAGTAATATTCGGCAGAAATATCATAAGAAATAACTTCTTCAGGTGTTAACCCAGGATTACCCACTTGAACAGCTGAACCAGCTCCTCCTGGGAAGTTTATCGACGTAGACAAGTTATCAAAATCGGGTCTACGTATATCTTTTGCTATCCCACCTCGTAAAACCAGGTCATCGATAACTTCTGCCGCTAGGCTAAAACGTGGCAAAAAATAGTCATATGATGATGTCTCTTCTCGGAGTCCAGTTGCCTGTCCATTTTCAATATTATTACCAACTGATGTTACTTCTGTGTCAATGTAACGAAGGCCTAAATTGCCACGAATAGGGATATCATTTACGTAAAAATGGAAATCGCCTTGAACATAAAGTGCAGTAGTTTCCTCTTCTATATCAAAAAAAGAGTCGAGTTGTAATGAAGGCTCAGAAAGAGTTGCATAACCTTCAGTAATATTACAGTTGGCAATCTGTGTGGCGTTATTAGCTATTATCGCATCGTTTAAAGCGTTAAGAACCATTTCAGGGTTCGAGAATGCGACGTCTGCATCGATTCCAAGATAATCAGCAATATATAAACGCCTACTATCAGCTTCATTAAAATTACTCGGACCTGGCGCGACTACATCCGCGAAGAGATCCGCGGTAGGTCGATAAAACGTTGTATTAGGGTTTGAAAAATTAGATGACGAATTTACGTTATTACTCAGCGCTTCATTCTTGTTCCAGCGTACCCCTGCTTTGATATCTGAAAAATAGGGGTTTAAATCTGATATGTCATATGTACCGTCAACTCTAAAAGCAGTCTCGGCATTCTCCTGAGAGTTTCGCCCGACTCCTACACTACGTAGAGCATAATTTGCTGGATTAAGCAGATCTTCGCTAAGTGGTGAGGAGTCCATCCCTTGCGCTATACCAAATTGAAGCACTCCGCCAGATGCATCGAATTCAATCGGCACGCCATTATCAATGCTGAGCCCAGCAGAAGGTTGTGGCCCATAAGGATTAATAAAATCAAGATCGGTATTCAATCTAGGGAACGTTGAATCTGAGCTAGAATAAGATATTTCAGAATTCAATTTAAGTCGATCTGATTCCCACTCAAATCCGGTTGCGAAAACATCACTATCTGTAATACGCGAGCCGGTAATAGTGCCAACACGTAGATTGGGATCAATATTATTATTGTTACTATCAACGCCAACACCTAATGTCCCACTTAGCACCGCTTGAACTTCTCCCAATTCAAGAGGACCGTTAGGGCCATCTATTGTCCCTAAATTAATCGTTTCAAATTCATTGTTTACCGTATTATCGACCACTGCAGCGCCTCCAGTACCCGATATGTAGGCTCTAGACGTCTTCTGCGCTCGCTCTTGTTTGTTGACCGTCGCATCAAAGTATAACTTTAGGTTATCCATAGGCTCGAATTCTACGGAGGCAGTAAAGTTATTGGTCTCGTATTCGTATCGCGTTGTCATTTGCTCCAGAAACTGCGTTCTTAGAAATGGAAAAGACTCTGCACTTCCACTTCCAGAACCCGGTAACACTTCTCTATCCCGATCGAGCCGTGGATCGAACGATGCTACCTGCTGTTCGGCATAACTTCCTGTCAGCACAATCCCAATTCGTCCAAAGTCTGTATCCCAATTGTCTCCAAACGTTCCGGAAACTCTCGGCGAAGTAGCATCTGCCAAATCACTATTTTCAGCTTGGGCTCGAAATGAAAGCAGCTGTTCGTTTAAGCTTAGAGCTCTAAGCGTTCTGAGGTTTATCGTACCGCCGACAGATCCTTCAATCGTTTTAGCTGTTGGTACCTTAATCACTTCTAATGAGGATATTAGCGCCGCAGGCAGGTCATCAAAACTGATACCAGAGCGCCCACTACCACTACCGACAGTAGAAACCCCGTTTATTTCAACTCTATTGGCGCTGGTTCCTCGAATCTGGACACCAGTACCAACACCTGCGGTGCGGTCGATTTGCACACCAGTTACATTTTCAAGTACCTCAGCAAGGTTTTGATCTGGTAGCTTGCCGATATCTTCAGCCTGAATAACTTCTTTAATACTATCGGCAGAACGTTTTTCTGCTAACGCACTCGCCAATGCACTTCTAATTCCTCGAACTTCAATCACTTCTGTTTCTGGGTTTCCTTCACTCTCGTCTTGAGAAACCTGCGCCTGAGAACTCATTGTCACGCAAGCAAAAGCTGAAGATATTGCTGCAGCCAAATATAGTTTTCTTGTGTTTACTTTTAGCATTTCCCTCTCCTTAAAAAATCATAAACGATCATTTTCGGGAAATATAAATCACTTGTTAATCATACTCAATCAATTTGTTGCGATTAAGTGAATTAAAAATTAACAGAATAAAATAGAGCAAACCTACCCTCATACCCCCCTGACAAGCAAGGGACTGTAGAAGGAGCAATGTCATTAGACATTCTCGTATAATATGTCATTGCAATCAGGCTCATAATAATGCAATATCAATCATTATCGGTCACACTGCGAAAATTAACCTGTTACGTCAATCTATGCTTTCTCAGAACCTCAGCTTCAGGCTTCATAGGAAATGCCCATTGACAGTAATGTGTTTTCCTTAGTTTCGAATAGTCGTAGGAGTTTTAAGATGTATATACCTAAGTGGGCGTTTGTCCCAGTTACAACAATACTTGCAGCCTCGTTCTTTGTTGGTTGTTCATCAGGAATTCAATCTAATGAACAAGCGCATCAAAATGAAAACACGAATAAAGTAAAATCATACGCTTCATTTGTACCAGAGAGACGTGACGACTTTGCTTGGGAAAACGACAAAGTAGCATTTAGAGTATATGGACCTGCAGCACCATTAGCCGGGCATGCAAGCGGTGTTGACGCTTGGCTGAAGAAAGTAGATTACTCAATTATTGATAAGTGGTACGAAATGCACTTCGCAGGACAGACATACCACGAAGACAGGGGAGAAGGTTATGACCCATACCACACTGGTATCAGTCGCGGTGTTGGTGGAAGCGCAGTTTGGGTAGATGACACCCCCTATTACGCACATAACTTTACGACGTATAAAATACATCAAAATAATGGTGGCGAAGTTAAATTTACGCTCTATTACGACTTTGAAACGCCATTAGGTAAAGTTAAAGAAGAGAAAACAGTTTCGCTACCTCTCGGCTCTCAGTTGTACAAAGTCGACTCTATTTTTTACTTAAATGGAGCTCCTGCCTCGCTCCCTATTGCTATAGGCGTTGCCACTCACGATGAGAAAGCCAGCGTATATCAGAACAAGCAACAAGGCTGGATCGCCGCATGGGAGGAAATAGACCAACAAGGACTTGGAACCGGCGCTTTAATTGAACCAAGTCAGGTCAAAAAGATAATTCACACTCCGTCAAAGACCAAAGATACGAGCCATATATGGTTGGTAACGCAATCCTCTCAAGTTGGCGAATTAACATATTATTCAGGTTTCGGCTGGGAAGGGGCTGGTGAAATTACCTCAATAGATCAGTGGACTAATTATCTTAATAACTTCGAGCAGTAAAAATGGAAAAAATAGCATTTGTAATGACGCTCAAGCCAGGCTTTGAAGTCGAGTATAAAAAACGACATGATGAGATTTGGCCTGAGTTAGTGCATGAACTTAAGAGCTCTGGCGTCTCAGACTACAGTATTTTTTATGAAGCAAGGTCTAACAAACTGTTTGCAGTATTGAAACGCGAGGATACCCACACCATGGAGTCACTCCCTCTAAACCCCATAGTAAAAAAATGGTGGGCGTACATGGCAGACATTATGGAAACCTTTGAAGATAACGAACCGGTTACGACTGAGTTGTCGCAGGTCTTTCATCTTGAGTAATTTTAACCACTCACCTTAATATTCAGGCGCGCGATCTCAACACAATAATATAAACAATCGAAATCGCGAGCTCATTTCACTAGCTTTTACTCGGCACCCCTACATCAGTAAACGACAGAAAACGTATACTGAATGAGTCGTTTACTCATTCTCCTGTTAGCAAAAAAGGAGAGATAATTGAAAATCCTAATCTTAAATGAAGCAAAGCGTGCGCTTTTAACCTCGCACACAGAAAAGCGATGTGCGGCGTCACCGAATACCGTAGCAAAACTAACCCGTAAGGGTATTGATGTATTTATCGAGCAAGATGCGGGCGCCCTATCCCTGTACGAAGATAAAGAATTTGAAGCAGCTGGCGCTCACGTTGTCGATACAATTGAACCCATTATCTCGCAAATTAATATCCTATTATGTGTTAACAGCCCTCATGAGGAGCTCATCCTTCGACTGGCGAATAATGCAATTGTGATTGGCCATATTGACCCCTTCTTCCAAAAATCATTGGTCACCAAACTATGCCAGACCGGCATTACTACTGTATCTGTTGAGATGGTCCCTAGGACGTCAAGAGCTCAGAAAATGGATGCACTTAGTTCCCAAGCCAGTTTGGCTGGGTATGTCATGGTAATGAAGGCCGTGGCTAACTTACCCTCTATTTTACCTATGATGATGACTCCTTCGGGAACAATCAAACCCGCGAAGATATTTATTATTGGGGCTGGGGTGGCAGGGCTACAAGCTATTGCCACTGCAAAGCGGTTAGGTGCAAGTGTGTTAGCTTACGACACCAGACCGGTTGTTGCTGAACAAGTTGAGTCATTGGGAGCCAAATTTTTAAAAATTGATATCGGAGATACCGGCGAAACAAAAGATGGTTATGCGAAAGAGCTAACAGAACAGCAAAAAAATAAGTTAGAAGCCGCACAGCAAAAAGCAATCGCTGATTCAGACATCGTTATTACAACGGCTCAACTTTTCGGTCGAAAGCCCCCTTTACTGATAAAGAGCAGCACTCTTGAAAAGATGAGGTTAGGCAGCGTGGTAGTCGATATGGCTGCTCAATCTGGAGGCAATGTAGAAGGCTCTAAGGCTGGTGAAACTATCAAAATCAATGGCATCACTTTAGTAGGTAACGGCAACTGGAGCCAAGACGTGGCCCGCGATGCAACTGATATGTATGCCAATAATATCTTCAATCTACTTGATGAGTTTATAGATGCAGATACCGGAAATTTCTTGCTCGATCTAGAAGACGACATTCTTGCAAACTGCGTTATTACCCATAACGGAGCTATTACAAACGACATGCTAACAGAAGCATATAAAGGAGCTTAACGTGGCAACTATCTATCTACTTTTCATCGTGCTGCTCGCAGCATTTCTTGGTTTCGAATTAATCCGAAAAGTTCCTGCCACCCTTCACACACCGTTAATGTCTGGTTCAAACGCTATATCGGGTATCACGTTAGTTGGCGCTCTTGTGGCCTCTGGGGCAGATCATGACCTTCTAACAACCATACTGGGCACCGCCGCAGTTACCTTAGCGAGCATTAACGTGGTGGGTGGCTATTTAGTGACTGATCGAATGCTTGGCATGTTCAAAAAGAAAAATTCTAATTAAAGGCCGCTCCAAATGACTATAGAAATTATCATAAATCTTACTTATGTTGTGGCCGCTGGGCTGTTTATTTTTGGCTTGAAGCTGCTCAGTCATCCAGCAAGTGCACGAAAAGGAAACTTTATCTCAGCTATAGGGATGCTAATAGCAGTCGTCGCCACGTTGCTAGACCATCAGATCATCACTTACCAATATATTTTTGCAGGTATGCTTATTGGCGCATGCTATGGCGGTTGGAAAGCACGATCAGTACAAATGACGCAAATGCCTGAAATGGTCTCATTATTCAACGGCTTCGGAGGAGCAGCTTCTTTGCTATTAGCTTGGTCTACAGTTCTGAGTATTGGAGTAGAACCCCCAGGATCCAGTCATCATACATTATTGGTAACGCTGCTTATAACGCTATTAATAGGTGGAATAACATTCTCAGGCTCTGTAGTCGCATGGGGAAAACTATCTGGCAAACTGTCCTCCAAAGCCTTTATATTCAAAGGCCTAAGAGAATTAAGCATATTGCATTTAGTGGGTATGGTAATAGCGGGGATTTTCTTTATATCAGAACCTCTCAATGGGCTGTGGCTATATGTAATTATTATACTGGGATTAAGTTTTGGTCTTTGGGCTACGATCTCAATTGGCGGAGCGGACATGCCTGTTGTGATTGCACTGTTGAATAGTTACTCAGGGATTGCAGCAACTGCTGCGGGCTTGGCTATCGGAAATACCATTCTAATTGTAACAGGGCTTTTAGTAGGCGCCTCGGGTCTTATTCTCACCAATATAATGTGTAAAGCAATGAATCGGTCCCTCATGAATGTCTTACTTTCAGGTTTCTCTAAGCCTATTGAGCAAGGGGAAGTGATCAAGGGCGAGGTGAAAATCCTTTCACCACAAGATGCTTTTTACGTGCTAGAAGCGGCACAAGCTGTGCTTGTCATCCCTGGGTACGGTATGGCTGTTGCACAAGCGCAGCATGCCGTCAGAGAATTGCAAACATTGTTGGAAGATAACGGATGCAGTGTTGATTACGCTATTCACGCTGTTGCGGGGCGAATGCCAGGGCACATGAATGTGCTTCTTGCAGAAGCTGACGTACCATATGATCAACTGTATGAAATGGATGATGTAAACCCTAGGATGGAAAACTACGACGTCGTGATTGTTATTGGAGCTAATGATGTAGTTAACCCTGCAGCGAAGGAAATGAAAGGCAGCCCCATCTACGGTATGCCAGTCATTGAAGCGTATAGAGCGAAATCGGTCTTCGTACTCAAACGCTCCATTAACGCAGGTTTTGCCGGTGTCGATAACCCACTATTTTTTAAAGACAATACAAGAATGGTGTTAGGAGATGCAAAAGAGACCATTAACAGTTTAATAAAAGAATTCAGCGACTAGGAATACTGATGAGCCTGCTCCTAAAGAGGCTCATCGCTTAGCCTCTTTAGGGCAAATACTTAATACAGAAACCTGAGATTTAGATATTAACTAAACACTTAGCACCACCGCAAGCAAACCAGTTTGTGTGCATAACTTTGTACTATGCCACGTAAATTTTACTCAACTTATAAAGCGAAAATCTATTATGACGTTGGAGATTTTGGGCCAGATATTTGGGGTTTTAGGCTTTCTAGTAGCAATATTCACTTTTACCCAGAAAAACGACATTAAATTGAAACTTAGCCTCATCGCCATGTTTGCCTTGCAAACGATTCATTTCATGCTGTTAGGTTCTACAACCGGAATGATAGCTAACGGCCTTAATTTTTTAAGAACAATCGTTTCCATTAAATCCAATCACAAAAGCTTTGGGATTGTCTTTATTCTGTTAAATATCATCTGGGGTGCATCTAACGTTGAGCGTTGGATTGATATTTTCCCCATTTTTGGGGCTTGCGTCGGAACTTATGCAATTTTTTATGCGTCAGGGATTACCATGCGCCGATTATTTATATGTGGAGCAATGTTTTGGTTAACGAATAATATTTACATTGGCTCAATAGGTGGAGTATTGCTTGAGTTGAGCGTTATCGTGGTTAACAGCTTTACGATATACAGATTGAAAAAAGACATTGGTCCTAGTCATTGCAAACATAACGAGCAAACAAATTGAAAAATGCCTGCTCGTTATTCCGTCCTTTATTTGATCATTTTTCTTTCTTCGAGTTTATACCACTGCTCTAATTGGTCTTTTAGCAGGTTTACTTTTTGAGGATACTTAGCAGCCAAGTTAATCTTTTCGTGTTCATCCTCTGCCAAATTGTAAAGACGAGGGCCAACTAGAAATTGATCATGATACTTTTGATAACTAGCATTTTTCCCGTCATAACTCACGATTAGCTTCCAATCTCCCTTGATTACCCATCGATACAAAAGTGTCGATTCTGGGTCGTCTATTATGTCCATATCATGGGCATACCCTTCTCCAAAAACAGTGTCTCTGTTTAGAGGCTCACCATTAACCAAGTTGTCATACAGATTTATACCTGGTAACTCTGGCGGTACCTCTATACCCGTCGCACCTAATATAGTCGGGACAATATCGATACTACTCACTAAGTCTTCTCGAAATCCAGATTTAAACTTGGACGGCAAAGAATAGATTATGGGAGTACGTACACCACTTTCGTTGGGACTCTGTTTCGATTTTGGTAAAAATCGTCCCTCTTGAGTAGGGTTTGTAATCCAACCATTATCCGAAACATAAACAACCAGAGTATTGTCAGACAGGCCGCGCCCTTCTATATGTTCAAATAATTGGCCAGTTGTTTCATCAAACCATTCTATCATTGCGTAGTATTTTGCAATGGATTCAGGTAAATCTAAGCTAGCGTATTTCTCTAAAATACGTGTGGGCGGTGTGTGGGGCGCATGAGGCATGAAAGGCGCATACCAGACAAAAAATGGATTGTTTTGTTCATCCATTCGGTCAATGAAATCTGTAATAGGCGCAATTCCTTGTCTGCCTATTTTTAAGCCATCGTCGCCGTGTCTTCCTCCAAGTTGAGGGAACCCACGGGTCATTCCTTCATCGAAGCCAGCTCTAGAATAACTCCCTTCCCACCACTTCCCAGTTTGAAGGGAAACATACCCTTTGTCTTTAAGCAGTTGCGGAAGTGTTTTGACCTTGTCAATCTTCGCAATTATTCGTTCTCTTAAGCGATGATATTCTTGTCCCTCTTTACCGCCTGGCACCATTTTAGATGGATTATTCCCCGTGATGCCGTGTTGATACGCATACAATCCTGTAGCAATAGTGGCAAGTGAGGGCCTACACAAAGAAGTGGGCACGTACGCATGCCTGAACGTTATGCCATCAGATGCTAGTTTATCTAGGTTCGGAGTTTGTACAATATCGTGGCCCATGAAACTGTAATCATTCCAAGCATGATCATCAGACAGTATCAGTACGATGTTAGGGAGTTTTTCATCTTGAATGCTCACCTCTTCAGATTCGGCAGTAGGCTTGCTTGCACAACCTTGCAAACTAATACAGATCATTGCACAGACGCCTACAGTCAGTAGTTTACCGGGTAGCGATACTTTACTAATTTTCATAACAGTTCCCTATACTTTCTATGTACTGTTGTTCACCATTTAATTTTCAAGCACAACTGTATGCTTACCTGGTTTATACATACGCGGCTCTAAATTCGGTAGGAACACTGTCGATTTGGTATTTTGAGGTATCACAAAATCCCAAATTATTTGATTATTCGCTCTGCGCCATCGGCTTTCAATTTTCCCGTAACCCGTGTTGTAACTAACATCTACGGCGTTCAAAGATGATGGAAATACAGGTTTAAGCTGAAAAGTTTGAAACCCTACTGTGTCCTTGAAAGGTCTAA
Source organism: Paraglaciecola chathamensis S18K6 (assembly GCA_000314955.1). GTDB lineage: Bacteria > Pseudomonadota > Gammaproteobacteria > Enterobacterales > Alteromonadaceae > Paraglaciecola > Paraglaciecola chathamensis. Next base: position 135,665 of record BAEM01000063.1, read on the forward strand.
TCCCGCCTAAGCCTTCATAGAACCACCCATCATATCCTGAGTGAAATGGGTGGTTTAGCGATCGGCCCGGAGCATCTTCTAAAGTAAGTTTATCCTTAGGCTTAAACCCACCTTTTCGCTCCCACAGTGTGGTAGCGTTTAGCTCATTAATGAGATAAGGGTAGCCAGGGTATCCTTCGGCTTTGAAAATATTAAAAGCGGTGTCTACATACCCGTAATCGCTCAGTGCTCGGTAAAGATAAGTTTGCCCTAGGGCACCAACCGATGCATGCCCGCCCCAATTAACCACAACGTCTTCATTCAGTTTATCAGCAACCTGCTGCTGCATGTCTTTAGGGACAAAGCCAAACGCTAACGCCATTGCATCAGCAGTTTGACTACCATAATGTCCTGTATTGTGATCGAATACTTCTTCGTTAAACTGGTTCTTCACCGACTCGAAAAGTTGTTTGTAAAAAACCTGCTGAGTGTTTTTACCTAGCGCTTGCGATATCTTTGCCATGAGGTCAGCACCATGCGCAAACAGAGCAGAACTGGTGACAACATGGCTAGTATGCTGCGGCGTGCATCTTCCCCCAACTCTTGCCATACCAGGCTCTCTAACTGGATCACACCAATCGCCGTATCCAGTTCTTATCATGTTATTGTTTAATTCCACCTGCCCCGCATTCATGTACTCCTGCAAGCTATCATATTGGTCGGCAAGCACAGTAATATCACCATGATGACGATAGTGTTCCCACGCGATGATAATTTCTGCTACGGCCCAATCAAACTTTCCACCTTGTGACCTCCTGCCAGGTACAACAGTTGGAGCCACATAAGTCGACGTGCGAAAATCACCTAAGTACTTGGACCAAAAATTCTCTAAATTAAAGTTATAGTTTCCGGTAACCAAAGCGGCATGCGCGTCTCCAGTCCACCCTGCCCGTTCTCGAATCGGGCAATCAAAAGGAACACTTATTAAGTTGCTTTGATAACCCCATAACGCCATGTCATGGACTTTATTAATCATGTCATCCGAGCTTGAGAAATGACCACTTACAGGCACATCGCTTCTGACCAGATATGCGTTTAACGCGTCGAGCTCAGGCTTCGACTTTAAACCAACCACTTCAACATAACGAAAACCGTGCCAAGTAAACGTTGGTCGCCACTTTTTGGGGTTAGTTTTGCCAGCAATATATGCATCGGTTTGCTTAAGTTTCGGGGCAGCACCACCACTTTTCTGACTGATGTTGCCATCATCATCAATCCACTCAGCATACTTTAGATAAACAGCTTGGCCTTCTTCTAAGTCCAACAATGCTAAGTTCAGCTCAGGGATCCCTGTAAAATTCTGGCCGAAATCGAATACCCATACATCTTTTCTTGGTGAAAGGATACGCTCAGCCACCAGCTTATCAGCGATGCGCACTGGCTGTAGTAATTGAGGTTCTAAAGATTTTGTTGGCCAACTTTGCAGCGATTTTACATTTTGCCAAGCATCGGATAGCTCTGTATCCGTTTTCGTCATCCAGTTATCTAATGCGTAGCGTTGGTCAAATAACTCACCTGAAAACAACCCCTCTTTTAATATTGGTGAAGTATGCCAATACCATGAGTTGTCCGTACTAACCGTTTTTGAGCTACCGTCGTCAAAGACGATCTCTAACTGAGCGATAAGCTTAGGTTGACCGTACGACAAGTTTTTATCTGGCTTAGAAAAAGCGATTTCTTCGTTGTACCAACCACTACCTAAATGTGCGGCAATAACATTGTCACCCGATGTTATTAAGCTCTCAACGGCGTCAGTGTTATATAGAATCCGTTCTTCGTAATCGGTTTGTCCGGGATCCATAATCCGCGAATCTACCTTTTTGCCGTTTATAAATACTTCGTAATAGCCAGCAGCGGTGCTATGTAACCTCGCGCCTACCACTTTCTTATCAATACTGAATTGTCGCCTTAATAAGGAGGCCGTAGGCTGTTCCTGTAGCTTCTTTACAATATATTCAGGTCGCGTCTTCTGCGGGTTTTGGTCGCTAGCTGCATTCCAAATCCACTGGGATACTTGAGGAGAAAGCGCAGATGCCTCAGGTCTATTTGCCATGATCCATTTCGCAGACCAACCTGCGTTAGTGGTTAAGCCCATTTCCCAATGACTTATTTCACTCCAATCTGATTCTAACGAATTAGCTCTAGACCAAACCCGAACTCGCCAATGCGCTTTTTGCCTGCTTGCTAAAGCCTTTCCTTTATAGCCAATATTGATCGACCGGCTAGATTCTGTTTTACCGGAATCCCACAAATCCGGTTGACCTTCAATAAGCGCTGTCACACTCGTGGCTACTTGAATTTGATAATGCGTCTGTTCATCTACATTGGCATGCCAAGACAGAGTCGGCGCGCGGCTATGTACATTAAGCGGTACGCTAATACCTTCCACGGCTAAATTATCGGGATGCGTATTGGCCACTGTCTGATCTTTAGAACTGCAGCTCATAATCAGTAAGGTGATAGATAAAATTACAATTTTAGCGAGTTGCATGAAGCGTTTCTCCGGCGAGGACGTGCGTGGCTTTAATTTATAATCAGATAAAAAAACCTTAATCATCGCTAAATGATTAAGGTTCTGTGAAACACATTAGTTACTGTTGCCAATTCAACATTTCAGATGCTGCAAGCAATACAGCTCCTGAGCCATAAAGCTGAGAATCTGATTCTTTAACTGGGTCTGGGCTTTTGCCCACATGCTGTACCCAATGTACGCGTCCATCGTCAGTGACAGCTTTAGTAATAGCATCCCAACCTTTTTCGACAACCTCCTTCGAACGTGCGTCGGTCAAAATACCATTATTCACTCCCCAAGCGAGGCCAAACGTAATGAAACCCGTACCACTTACTTCAGGCGTTTTAACCTTGTCGGCATCCATTAGCGAAGCTGGCCAATAGCCATCATCTTTTTGCAGTACCATTAGCCCTTCAGCATGCTTTTTATAAAGCTCTATATACTTGTCCCGAGAAGGGTGATCTTTTGGTAGTTCTTCGATAATCAATGGAATTGCAGCGAAAACCCATCCATTTCCTCGTCCCCAAAAGACAGGCTTACCGTTATCGCTTTTTGTATCAAAGTAACGGCTATCTCGGTAAAACAGTCCATATTCATCTGAGAAAAGGTAGTCTGCACTAGCCCAAAACTCTTTATCGCCGTATTCTAGATATTTTGGGTCGCCCGTGACTTTACTCATTTGTGCCCAAGCCCGAGGTGCCATAAATAATGCATCAGCCCAACACCAACGCAGTTGGCAATTTCCCTCAAGGTGGTATTTGCCCGTACTGGTTTCTGTATCTGCCATAGACAAACCAACTGTTGGTGGCTTTTCTAAAATCATATCGAAAACTTCTTTGGTAGGAAGATAAGCATCTTCTATACCTGTACGCTCAGCCAGCCACAGATAAGTTTGTGCTATCGCGTGGTCATCAGCATGGTAGGGTCTTTCAAGTATGAGTTCATAATTCTCTTTCTTCGCTACATCACTAACGTAGTCAGTCAGTGACTTATCATTTGTTTCGTCTATCCACCGAGTTAAGCCAATGTAAAATGATGCCTGGATCCAAAACTTCGCATTTTCTGATTTTTCACGATGAGATTCAGGTATGTAGTTCAGGTTTCCAAACTGGGCTATTTGCCATTTCGCAACCTTAGTTCCTACATTTTTTGCAGTGTTTTGAATATCACGATCAACAGCTTCGCTCATTTGTTGAGCCTGTATATCTACAACTGGTTTTTTCGAACTAGATTGCACCGTGTCTGTCTGCTCAGAACAAGCAACTAAGCCCATCGTTAAGCTAAGCGCTATAGCAGATAATTTCATTGTCATTTTTTTCATCATCGTTTCCCACTGTTGGCTCGCGGCGCGTTTTTATAAAAACCCCTTCGCCCAAAAGACATTTATTAAATTTTAATTTGAAGTTGGTATAGCTGTTTTAAGGTCAACAAGAGAGCGAGTAACTGCACCTCCCTCGCCCACTAAGTACATTTTTATCCCTTCGTCACTGACTTTTTCAGCAACTAACATTTGTGCATCAGGGATAGCGTCTTTGATAAATGCAGATATCGCAAAACTAGCATTAGCTTTCCTTAAGACCGTTTTATCCTCTACAAAATGTTCGCCACCGTCATGACTCTGCCGCCACGATAAAACAGCATCATTGTCTTGATTGTATGCAGTTAAGTAGCGAATATTTTCAGGATCTCTGACCGTAAAGTCACCTCGCGATACGCCCTCATATTGCGAAACAACTTTATTTCCTCCGACCCATTTGTTTCCGTTCCAACGGATATGTCTAGTTTGCTTTGGCCCACCAGTTTTGGCGCCTTTGTCGATACCGGCATTAATAGCGATATGAGGCTGTCCTTGTTGGTCCAAATGAGTTGAGCCATTAAAAGTCCAGAGCTCGCCGGTTCTCATCGCTAACGTTTTTTCATCAGCAACTTCTCTCGTAATCGGTAATTTGAGCTTTTCGCCTTCCACATTGCTCCATTCTCCGGTTTTTGTGTTGAACGACATAAAATACACGTCGTGCCGCTCAGTAGTGTGGCCGCGCCCATTGATACCAGCACCTCCGTCCCAGCAAACGTGATAATCGTAAGAAACAATAATATTATCTCCTTGGCCTTTGCCAGCCCATGCATACCAGCTATCAACCGCGTCAATATCTGTTCTGCGTTTGTGTTTTAGAAAAGAGACAGGTGAGGCAAACGTTCGGCCGTTATCAACAGACTTTTGGTATACCCAATCACTTCGATGAGCACCGTGGCGGAAAAATAAATAAATGTCACCATTGTCCATTTTAAGAGCTTGGTTATAGGTGCCAAACGGAGTGATATTGTCTATGTCTTCCCATTGTGAGATATCATAGGGTCTTTTTGAAATAGCGTGTTTATTCGCTCCATGGTGCGTATTACCAAGAGTGTTTTTCCCATTCGATGCTTGTCCGCCATGTCCGCCGTAAAAAATATGAATATATCCATCATCATCGATTAACATGGTTGGTTTACCATGATTATCGAATTTCTTTCCTCCATCGCGCCTACCCAATTCACTGATCCCTGCTCTAAAGGGCCCCAGCCATTCCCTAGTTTCGTGATTATAAGACGCTATATAAGGATCTTCTTTCGGCCCCTGATAAGATACATAAGTGATACCATTTTGATGTATTCCTGCTGGGTGTTGTACTATTGCTAACGGGTTACCTACCCCATTATCTGCAAAGTATCCAACCTGCCTGTCTACAATATTTGTCGTTGTATTCGGCAAAGACTCTTGATGTGCACACCCAGTGAACAGAAGGCCAGATATAACTGAAAACGTAAGTAACGCTTTATATCCACTGGGCGAATTCTTTCTCAATATTTTATTTAAATTCATAATACTATTGGCTCTTAAGTATCTCGAAAGATAATTAGTCTTTGTTTTCTTCAAACAGGCTCAAAAATTCAGCGGCGACTTTTGGATGTTGATTAGATATTTCTTTCAATTCGGAAGGATCAGCCACGATATTGAAAAGCTCTAATGGCGCATCATAGCCATATCTGACTGCTTTCCATTGGCCTTTACGCGCAGCTTGATATGTGTCTCCAATAACACCTGAGTTAGGATCGCCAACTTGTTTTGAAAACTCCCAATACAACACACGCTCATCCATTTTATTCGGTTGTGATTTGAGCAGCCCTACGATTGACTTGCCATTGGTCTTGACTCGAGGAACCATGTTCAAATTGACCCCTGCAACTTCGGCAAAGGTAGGCATCACATCTGCGAACAACCAAGGCGTTTCATCAACCCGGGCAGTTTTAATCTTGTTAGGCCAATGGACGATCATGGGTACATGAATACCACCATCATATAAATCGCGTTTCATTCCACGATAGGGCTCTGATGCCTTTAGATACTCAGGATCTGCTCCGCCCTCATCGTGTGGACCATTATCTGATGTGAAAAAGATAAGTGTATTATCAAGCTGTCCGTTCGCCTCAAGCTCTTTGACTATTTGCCCTATATAATCATCTAGCGCCGAAACCATACCCGCTAAAGTGGCATTAGGCTTCTCGAGCGGTTCAGGATAGTAAGATGCATATTTGTCTGCGGGAACACCTGACTCCATACCTGAATAGCGGGTTTCGTCAAACTTATATTGACTGCTATATTTGTCTGGAACTGCAAGTTCAGCATGCGGTGAAGAGTACGCGAGCATAATGAAAAAAGGATTTTCTCTAGGCTTATTGATATATTTAATTGCTTCTTCCGTGAACAATTTCTGGGCGTACGCGCCTTTTTTGCCACCTTCATTTTCGCGAATGCGAATTTTATTACCATCGCGCCATAATATTTGTGGATATTGTCTGTGACCTTCTAAAATTGAATACATGCCAAACCAAGTATCAAATCCCATAGCAAGTGGATCAGTTACGCCCATTTGTGAGCCTATTGAATATTTACCAAATAGCGCCGTGTCGTAACCACCATGCTTAAGCACATGAGCCAACGTCACGTCCAAATCAGTCAATTGAACTGTATTTGAATTGTTTGTCATTAAGCGCCCGTCTCGCCCTGTGAATAAGGACACCCTTGAAGGAGAACAAACAGTATTTCCCGCATAAGCTTGGTCAAATCGAATGCCATTCGACGCAAGTTTATCTAAATTAGGGGTTTTAATAGGCGAGTTACCGTACGCGCCAACTTGGTTAAAGCCCAAATCGTCTGTCAAGATGAATATGATGTTTGGTTTGTCAGCTGCAACAACGCTAGAGGATAAGGATGTTAATACAGCACCAAATAAAACTATGAGGTTAAACCTGATTTTTTTCATTGTAATTCCTAATAAAATGGATGTATCGAGTGTCGAAAAATGTGTGTAAGAAACTGCTATCGAGCACTACTCAATACAGTGCATGGTCAAAGTAGTTGGTTCTGGAATAAACGCTCTGCCTTTGTCTCTGTTAGGTGGCAGCGTTTCCCAAGCTAAATAGAATTTTTTGTCACCGGTGAAATAATCTCCTTTTTCCTCCAATCGTTTAGCTGGAGTTGTATAAAGAGGCATATCATTTGGTTTATCGAACGGTTTTAAAGCTTCGGGTATTTCAGACATAATACTCTGCGATTTAACCCTCAAAGAGGCGGCGTCTAAGTTGTAAGCAAAACGATTACCGTCAAGAGTTGCATAGACTTGAATATCACCATTATCGAGGGACACAGCCGGCTTTTTAACACTTAATGTGGTCGGTAAAGCTCCTGTCATATCAAGATCCTGTCTTGAGTCCTTCCATGAAGATACTTGATGACGACGCCATTCTCCTTCCTTGTTGATAGCGATAAATAACTGACTTTGCCCTTTCTTATCATAGGCTTGATAAGAGATAATAGGACGGCCTTCGCTATCAAACCCTATCGGAGTGTGACCATTTAATATCCCTGATTTCTGAGGCAAAGGTACAACCACCTGGGCACTGTTGAGTGTCATAGGGAGTTGAAGTGGTTTTCCATCAGACGTCTCCCAAGTGACTAAATCACGGCTCTTCGCATAAGAGATATCATGATTTGAAGATGCTACGGGTGTTTCTCGCCACACCCAGGAAAGATGAAAAAAACCATCTGGTCCCAAAACAGGACCCCAGAAATATCCATTTCTCTCACCTTCACCATCAACAAGGGGGGTTTGATGAAGTCGGTCCCAACTAACTGAGCCTGCATTAAAAGCATTGTATATTTCATTTCCGCTTCCGCTTCGACCGTTTCGATACTTAAAGTACAACCGGCCATCAGCGTCGTTGAAGAACTCAGGGTATGTCATCCGGCTCTCACTTGCTCTATCTGCCATAAACTCAACGCGTTTAAGGCTTCGCACATCGTAAGGATCTTCGCTCCGAAAATAGACAATTGGATTCACGTGAAGATTTCCGACAATATGAATATACCCCTTCTCATCTAATCCAATAACAACGCTGTTATGGCTGTCCCAACCAAGGTAACTATCTAACTTTTGAAAAAACCAATTTCCCGTTGGCGACTCACGGTAGGCTACACTCATCTGTCTACTTGCATCATAATAAGCAACAATTTGTCGGTCACCTTTAGTCACAAAGTCAAAAGCGACACGATGGCCCGACCAAACTCGATCGATAGCTTCTACTGAAAAACAAGCGTTCTTATCAAAAGTCTGAGCAAAAATATGGCTTGGCGCAAGCAACATCCCTCCGAAAAACGTAGTACTCAGTAAGCGGAAAAGAGATTTCATTTCAGACTCCTCAAAGATCTAAACGTTAATACAGCGTTAACAATTTTAAACAATTAAAACGTCATATACAATCTTTTTCACTCATTAGATATGATGAGTTCACCAAAGATCATGCAAATACCTCTGAATTAACAATAATCTCTTTTAAAGCATTGACATACTTGTGTTCCGCATGTGAACCACACTCACTATTAAAGAGTAACCTACCAGTTAAAGAGAATAAAATGATCTTAAAAAAATAAAAATGAAGGCAATAAGTACCAGATTCCACTTACAGCAAAGATTGATTATGACTATTATTTATTACCTATGATTAAAAAAGTGTTAACATAGTGGAAATTCTACGCCGCACAAGCTTATGGCTGATTAATTAGAACTAATAAGTGATAGGACATCTCATGAATCGTGTATTTATAATTATCTCAATGCTTATCTTTATAGGAGTGTCAGTCTCTCCAGCTAAATCCTTTGCACAAGATGGTGTGGGATCGCAGCCTAAAAATATTATTTGGCTAGTAATCGAAGATATGAGCCCTACGTTGGCCTTGTACGGTGACGATACGGTAGCGACACCCAATATTGATAGTTTGGCTAAAGAAGGAGTGGTATACACCAATGTGTTCTCTACTTCAGGTGTTTGCGCCCCAAGCAGAGCAGCGATAGCCACGGGAATATATCCGACTTCAATGGGCGCCAATAATATGCGTACCTCTTCAAATACACAGGAAACTGGGTTACCAAAGTATGAAGCTGTCCCTCCGGTTAACGCTAAAATGTTAAGTCAATTAATGCGAGAAGCTGGGTACTTCACTACAAATAATTATAAAACTGATTATCAATTTACAGCGCCAGATAGTGCTTGGAATGAAAATGGTATATATGCACACTGGCGTCATCGACCCAGTAACCAGCCTTTCTTCTCTGTTTTTAATTTCACCACTACACACGAGTCAGGATTGTTTGAACCCTATGGCATCCGAAAAATTGAACAAAGACACTACTACTCTGACAACGCGGAAAAAATTTCCAAATTACCCACCGAAGCACTCGTTAAAACCGACAAAGGACACACCCCTGTACACATTAGTAAAGATACTCACTTCCCTGTTCCACCGTATCTGCCGGATACGCTCGTTGTGCAGCACGACCTTTGGAAGATGTACAATAATCTCGTCGAAACAGACAAACAAATTGGCGCCATACTCAAACTATTAAAGGAAGACGGTTTGTATGACAACACCATTATCGTTTTCTATTCAGACCATGGGGGGCCGCTGCCAAGGCAAAAACGTTTAATCTATGATAGTGGTCTAAAAGTTCCTATGGTGATCCGTTTCCCTGACGGTGAAAAAGCAGGAACAATTGACGAACAGTTAATCTCATTTGTTGACTTTGCCCCCACCGCACTTGATATGGCCGGTATTTCACAGCCAGATTATATGCAAGGTAGAAGTTTTCTCTCACAAGATACTCAACAACGTGAATACATATATGCTGCAGCAGATCGTTTTGATGCGATTACTGACAGAATAAGGGCAGTGAGAAGTAAGTGCTATAAATATATTCGAAATTATCAACCGGATACTCCTTATTATCTGCCTGTAGCCTATCGTGAAAAAATACCAACAATGCAAGAGCTGCTGACACTTGAGGAAGCAGGCAAATTGACACCGTACCAATCGCAGTGGTTTCGCCCAAAGAAAGATTCGAATGAGCTATTTGACGTTTGTAGAGATCCCAATGAGCTATCTAATCTAGCACATATCGAAAATTACAAACCCGTGCTCAGCCAAATGGAAAAAGAAATGGACCGCTGGCTCGAAGAAATTAATGATGACCCTCTTTTGAGCGAGCGAGAGCTTATAACGAAACTATGGAATGGTAGCGATGTGCAGCCCAAGACGTCTGCCCCAGTGTTTAAACAACTCAATGGAAAAATTGCAATAACTAGTAAAACCCCGGGTGCAATAATTTCATATCGTATCCAAAGTGAAGATGGATCAATGTCAGGTTGGCGTCCTTACACTCACGCAATTCACTTAAACCAAGGAGAAATAGAGGCAAATGCCCATCGAATTGGTTTTCAAAAAAGCATTAGCAAGGTATTCCAGATCAGTCAACCTAGTCAAAAGGATGGTAAGTCGCAGTGAAATTCATCATATTTATCTCAATCTCACTTTTAATCAGCCAACTAATAATCGGCTGCTCAACCAATGAGGTCAGCTCACTTAACGCTCCTCCAGAGAAGTTGAGAGTGGGAGAAGGATTCGCAAACCCTTTGGGTTACTATGAAAAACAGCCTCGCTTTTCATGGAAGCTTCCTTCCGATCAAACAGGCGGCCTAGAGCAGACAGCTTTTCAAATACAAGTGGCTACATCCATCAAGCAGCTTCAGTCTGCTCCCAATAAATGGGATAGTGGAAAGATCTCGTCGTCGTCAACATCTTGGATCTCTTATAAGGGCCAAGAATTGCATTCACGAGAAAAGGTCTTCTGGAGAGTAAGAATTTGGGATCAGGTAAATAGCATGTCCGACTGGAGCCCAATTCAAACTATTGAAATGGGGCTTCTACAGAATAATGACTGGGTAGGAAAATGGATTGGTGCTGCTACAACAGATACTAATTTATCCCCACCTCAAGAAGTGATAGCTACACCTCAATACTTAAGAAAACCGTTTACCGTACTCCCTGATGTACAAAAAGCCAGACTTTATGTCACTGCGAAAGGCGTTTTTAAGGTATTTATCAATGGTGGAGATGTTGCGAAATCCGATGTCCTTACGCCCGGCTGGACACCTTATAAGAAAAGAATTGAGACCCTCACATACGATGTTACTCCCCTACTGACGTCGAAGGAAAATGTTATCAGCTCAACAATTGCTGGAGGCTGGTATGCAGGCAGGATTGCAGATCTATTAGACACAGATCACAAACAAAGCCCTCGCTTTTTAGCTCAGTTAGAAATTACTTACGTTGATGGAAGCAAAGAGATTATAGCATCGGATAGCACATGGAAGTCCACGCAGGATGGTCCGATTCGCTTTGCTAGTAATTATGACGGTGAGCGGTATGACCAACGTTATGAAATGCCGGGGTGGAAAACACACACCTTTGATGACTCTGGTTGGAGTAAAGTAGTAGTAGAAGATGTTTTGCAATCTGTAAATTTACGCCCAAAACGTCATCTTCCTATAAGAGAAATAGAAACGCTTAATCCAATCTCTGTTACTCAAACCAAACCAGGTACTGCTATTTTTGACTTCGGCCAAAATATGGTGGGTGTCCCTTCACTTAGTTTACCAGTTACAAAAGGGAAGCAAGTATCAATTCGATTTGCAGAAGCGTTACATAAGGGGGCGTTTTATACTGAGAACTATCGCTCTGCGCATTCAACTGATTATTATCTTCCAGCAAAAACATCAGTAATAAACTACAAACCGACATTCACCTTCCATGGTTACCGTTATGTTGAAGTTTCTGGTTTTGATGAAACCAAAAAACCAAATATCAATTGGATAACTGCCAATGTTCAACATTCTGATATTGAACTTTACAAAAACTTTAACAGCTCGAATCCAAAGCTCAATAAGCTGTTTGAGAATATTAACTGGGGTCTAAAAAGTAATTTCTTTGATATTCCTTTGGATTGTCCCCAAAGGGATGAACGGCTCGGTTGGACAGGCGATGCAAACGCTTTTGTTACCCCCTCTTTGTACATGTCAGATTCATATGGCTTTTGGTCGGCGTGGCTAAAAAGTCTGCGCGAAGAACAAACAACAGATGGGTTCGTTCCGCTTTATATTCCATATGTGAAATGGATAGATTGGACATCGTCTGGCTGGGGAGATGCTGCGACAATTTTACCCTGGGAACTCTATACCATGACAGGAGACGTCAAAATACTCGAAGACAGTTATGCGTCTATGAAGGCCTGGGTTGAGTATCATAAGAGTGAGGCTAAAGGTTACGTGTCTCACATGAAAACATTTGGGGATTGGTTGCAGCCTTACCCTGAGGCTGAAGGCAAAGGCGCAAACCGTGGTGACACTGATTTCTCGCTTATATCAACCGCATTTTTCGCGCGCTCAGTTGAAATGACCGCCAAGACAGCTAAAGAACTGAATAAAGTGCAGGACTATGAGGCTTTGAGTGTATTACATGCAAAAATAACCAAAGCATTCCGAGATACTTTTTTTGATTCCGATTTGAATGTGACCAAAGGCAAGTCAACGCAAACTGCATACCTATTATCATTGGCATATAACCTCATTCCGGAGAATGAAAGAGCCCAAGCACAAGAAAAGCTGATTGCCCTTCTTGAAGCATCAGATATGCATTTACGCACCGGGTTTTTGGGTACGCCCCTGTTAGCGGAAACACTTCAAAACGCAGGCAGAAGTGACTTAGTCTACGAGCTTATTTTTAAAGAAACTTACCCATCTTGGTTTTACTCAATTAATAATGGTGCAACGACTACATGGGAACGTTGGAACTCGTACTCTTCTGAAGATGGATTCAATCCACAAGGTATGAATTCACTCAACCATTATGCTTATGGCACAATATCAAAATGGTTCTATGAAGGAATCTTGGGTATTAAGCCCGCCAAACCAGGTTTTAAGGAAATCACGATTGCTCCCCAAATTACAGCAAAGCTTAGTTTTGTTGAAGGTTCATATCCAACGCCTCAAGGGGAGGTAAAAGTCTCTTGGAGTACGAAAAATAGCTTACTAACACTAGATGTAGTAATACCCCAAAACTCGACAGCAAGAGTGGTCATACCAGTAGGTTACAAGATAGATAAATCTAAAATTTTGAATGAAAAACCTATTAGCGATTCATTCGATCTTCAACCAGGTACTTATCAGTTCAATTTGATTTCCGAATCACCAACGACACAGAGTAAGCATTTTGATTCGTAACAAAAGCTGCAAGAACTTGACGGTACTGTGTTTTTTTCTAGTATCGTCAAGCACTAAGGCACTTGAGAACAGTCAGCTTGCTAACGCTACTTTAGCGTTAAGAGATACCCCAATTCAGAGCAAGAATGGTTTAGTTGTTATTGAAGCGGAACAGTATACAACGCAGATTTATAGCGATCACAGAAGATGGATAGTATTTAATGATTCTAGCGCAGTGCTACACGGCTTCGCTGATAATGATCCGTTGCACGTTCAGGGCGCAAGTCAAAACAGTTACATTGAACTGCTACCTGACACGCGAACTCATCATAATGAGAAGCTCATCGAAGGTAAAAATTTTTCAGCAAAGCCCGGTAAACTAGCCATCATTACATATCCAATACATTTTCGAGAAAGAGGGAAATACTATATTTGGGCAAGAGCTTACAGCACAGGCAGCGAAGATAACGGCGTACACTTCGGCCTGAACGCGCAGTGGCCCGCCAGTGGTAAGCGCCTTCAATTATGTAAAGGCAAAGACAGCTGGAGATGGTCTTCTAATCAAAGGGTTCAAGGAAATCATTGTGGAACACCAAACACTGTCTGGATTGACGTTCCAAATGAGGGGATACATAACCTCTCCGTTTCGATGCGAGAAGACGGTTTCGAGTTAGATAAACTTATTCTTACCCAAGATCCTTCCTATGTACCTTCGGGTAAGGGGCCAAAAGAGACTCGTTATTTCCCAGACCCAATTAAACAAAAAACAAAGTTTCTCAAGATCAAAGAGTACAGCCTAATTCTTAAAGCGGATAAAGAATTTGGTTCAGCTGGCAATATACCTTTTTACTACGACCAGAATAATGAAGCACTTTCTATTGATGCTCGGAAAGATGCATACAGAGATACTTGGGTCTCAGCCGAGTTAAAAGTTTCAGACAATATTTGGAGTAAAAAGCCCTTAGAAAAGCGCGTATTTTCACAAGCAACCTTAGTGACACTAGGAGAGATTGATGGGGAATCATCATATCGTGTCTTTCTTAATGATCAATTGATAGCACAGGTTACTAACAAGGAAACGGCAATCGACTATCAGGAGAATTATTTCCAACTCGGATCATTGACGCTTAAACCCAACGATATCCTACGAGTTGAAGCGAAAGCTGTCACAAATGGGAAAATTCCTGAAAACGGCGGAACAGCTTTCGCTAGAGGAAGATGGAGAGGCATTGTTTTATATGACTAACGCCCAAGTCAAAACATTCAGAGAAGAAGCATCCAATTATGAAAATATCAACTTTATTCATTGTCTTACTATTAGCAACTATATCTTATCAGTCTTTAGCACAGCAGAGCTTAATAGACGATAAGCTTTCTAACTTTGAAAATGTCTACACATACGGTCATGCGGAGGTTGTAAATAACGAACTACATCTTATTTCGCAGAAAAATTGGTTTCTATCAACGAAAGCTGAATATTCTGACTTCGTTTTACAAGCACAAGTCAAAATGCCGAATACCTCAGAATATAGCAATTCAGGCATCATTTTTCGCGGCCAAATTGTAGATACAGACAATGGAAAACAAGTGATTGGTTATCAAGCGGAAGTGGACCCTAGTGATCGAAAATGGACAGGCGCACTATTCGATCAATCAAGAAGAAAGTGGCTATATCCCACTCACCCGACTCGATCACATCGTGATGAAGACTTCATTAGAAGTCATTTAGGTGCTTGGAGGAAAGAGCAACGAGACGCGTACAAACACTTAGAATGGAACACTTTGAAAATTGTGTGTATTGGCTCTGAATTAAAAATTTATGTCAATGGCACCTTAACAACCCATGTTGAAGACTCTAAAGATAGAAAAGGGGTTATTGCGTTTCAACATCATGGAAGCAAAATTTACAAAGACCATGGCGACACTACAAATATCGTCGCTTTCCGAAATATTACGATTGAAAGTTTATAAGAAGCACACTGACAACATAGTCCTAGACAAAATCAACTCAAAGCGAATTATGCCCTGTTTTATGTAGCACTAGAAAAACAGAAAATAACGAAATGAGGTATTCATGAAGTTAAATAATAAAATACTAATGCTCGCAACCTTTCTCACTATTGGCACATTAACGGGTTGCGAGAATCGACAAAGTACAAAAACACAGTCAAACATCGATAGTCAAGCTATCCCTCGCGCTAAAGAGAAGACACAGTATCAAACCTTAGTGCAAAACTTTCAGTCACCACCTTCCGACAGCAGACCTTATACTTGGTATCACGTGATGAATAGCAATATGTCTGCAGCAGGGATCACCAAAGACTTTGAAAGTATAGCTGAGGCTGGCATAGGAGGCGTATTGTATTTCAATCTTGGCCGTAATATTTCTAAAGGAAAAGTACTTTTTAACTCGGAAAAACACATTGAACTGATAGGGCATATGGCCTCTGAAGCTAAGCGCCTTGGTTTGACATTTGGTATTCACAATGCTGACGGATGGTCGTCAAGTGGTGGGCCCTGGAACAAACCAGAACATAGCATGAAGCAAGTTACTTGGGGTGAATCAGTCGTGACTAGTGACGCTAGTAACGAGGGGAAAATAAGTCTCAGATTAGACCAACCTATGACTATGCTTGACTATTATCATGATATAGCGGTACTCGCTTACCCCTCATTGCCTACCGATATAATTGATTCTCAACTTAGGCCAATCATAACAGCGTCAGATCCTGAATTTGATGTCACGGTAGTGAACAATACCGAAGTTGATAATGTCTCGACCATTGAATCAAAAAACGGGGAACCTGTGTGGCTACAGTTTAGTTATGAAAAGCCTGTTACCATTCGCTTTGCCAGTGTCGATATAAACTGGGGGAAACATATAAAGTATGAACTCCAGTATTCGCAAGATGGGACGAACTTTAAAAAGCACACCGATATGCGGGTCAATCGGCCTGGCCGTGTCCGGTGGGCACTTGATGCTGCTTTTGAAGGAGTAACGGCTAAATATTTTAGAATTGTTGCTGATAAGACCTTAAACATATTTGAGGCTCGTCTTGCTTCCACACCTAGAATAGGAAACTTTTTAGGACGCACATCTGCGACTCATACCAAATACCATGACCTTCCCCCAATTGGTAACCCTAAAAAAGCGCATATTATTGACCCAAGATCGATTGTCGATCTGACCGACAAGCTATCAGGCGATGGTCACCTAACAGCAGAGTTGCCCGAGGGGGACTGGACAATAATGCGATTTGGTTTTACAGCTAAAGGAACAACGAATATACCTCCTACCGATGAAGGACGGGGTCTAGAAGTGGACAAATTCAGCCGCGCTGCATTTAAACATCACTACAGCGCTTATGTTACCAACGTTATCGATAAGGTAAAAGAAGTGGCACCGGGAGTAATGCAGTATCTAGAAATTGATAGTTATGAGGTGGGCGGGCAAAACTGGACACAAGGCTATGCCCGACAGTTTAAACAGTATAAAGGCTACGACTTAATACCTTTTTTGCCTTTGCTCGCTGGTAAGTTTGTAGACTCAGCTGAAACGTCAGAGGATATTACTTGGGATATACGCGATTTTAGCAATAAACTAATCACCGAAAACTATTACGAGTACTTTACTGAGTTAGCGCATCAAGATGGTTTGAAAACCTATACGGAACCATACGGGCATGGGCCGTTTAATGAGTTGGACGCTGGCAGTAAAGTCGACATACCGATGGGTGAGTTCTGGTTAAAACGTGATATCTATATGTTAGCGTCAGCAATTTCCGCAGGTCACATATATAACCGAAATGTCATATCTGCCGAAGCCTTTACTGCAACCGTAGATCATAACTGGAAGTTTAATCCAGCGTATGCGAAATTCGATGGTGATAAAACATGGGCCTTGGGTGTAAACGAATTTGTATTCCATCGGTTCGTTCATCAAGCGAATACACATGTCGTGCCCGGCATGACCATGGATAAGTGGGGAGCGCATGTTGATGCAACTCAGCCTTGGTTTAAAACGGCCGGAAAAGCTTGGTTTGAATACCTTTCAAGAGGGCAATATATCTTACGTCAAGGGCATCCAGTTGCTGATGTTGCATGGTATATAGGCGAAGCTACACCAACAGGTTGCCCTGACAGACGCCAACGAGAAAGTAAACACGTGCCAACCTATGTGAATTACGATTGTTTAAACACAGAAAAACTGAACGAGTTACGTTACCAAACCGGTCGCTATCAGCTTGATCATGGCCTTAAATATAAGATCCTGATGCTGAAAAACCATGACACTTTATCGCTGTCGTCGGTTAAAAAAATATACGAGTTCGCCAAGCAGGGAGGCGTTATTATTGGGGCTCCAATTCAACATTTAGCGGGTCGAAATACTACCACTGTTCAACAAGCCCAGTTTGAGAAAATGATTCAATTTATTTGGGCACAGCCGACCACTCACCTAAGCATTAATAGCGCTTCAGAGTGGGAAAAACTCTACCAGCAACATGGCTTTGATTTTGATTTACGCATAAAAGATACCAAAGATTTGTTTTATACCCACAGAAAAACAGATACACAAGATATCTACTTTGTATACAACGATAGCGGAAAGAGAAAACTATTTGACGCTAGTTTTGAGGTCAGTGGAAAGATACCAGAGTTATGGGATGCTAAGACTGGCAGGATAAAGAAAATAGCTGCTTTCGATAGTGGTAACAGCACTACAAATCTAGCGTTCCGCTTAGACCCAAATGAATCAACATTTATCGTCTTCAACGATGATATCGCAAATAAGGCTACTCTTAGCCCACTATTAGTAAAAGACAACGATATTGAAGTGTTATATGACGAGCAATATGAAATTTCGTTTAAAGTTACAAATAAACAAGAACAGTTAGCCGACTTCAACGGTCAACGTATCCCTGCCTCGCAAACCCTATCAGGTAGTTGGCATGTGGTATTTGATAAAGATTACGGTTTCGGCCAAAACGTTACCTTTGAACAATTAAACAATTGGAAAGACTCTAATAACCCCGAAATTCGCGCTTACTCTGGTATCGCCACTTATAGAAAGTCGTTTATTGTCAACGAAGATTTACTCGCTGAAGATCAAATGGTTATTTTAGATCTTGGTAAAGTACATGATACAGCAGAAGTTTTTATTAACGGGAGCAAGGCAGGTACGGTTTGGTTATCTCCCTTTACTCTAGATGTCAGTGATTACCTACAAAGCGGCGACAATCATATCACCGTGAAGGTAGCGAACTCATGGAACAACCGTTTAATCACTGACGAAGAACTTATTGATAGCTCGGGATATTGGCAACAAGATGGCAGCCATGTGCCTGTAATGCCAAGTTGGTATACAAACAATGAGCCGCTTCCCAATTACGGGAAAAAAGGGCATCGTCGTACTTTTACCACTTATAAGTTTGTGAAAGCTGGTGACCCGCTGATTGATTCTGGATTATTAGGTCCAGTGACACTAAGCGCACAAAAGTATTTTAAATTGCCAATAAAATGATCAAGTCACGTCTTTTTTGAATGATTAATCTACGAAACGAAATGCAGAACTGCGTCCTCTCGTCGCATTTTTGCAGGCGTTTACGAACCAAGTATTATTCGTTAATGGAGACTATTAACTGATAAATCTTATTTGCAATATGTATTATTATGTACTCTAAATAATACCAAAATGAACCTTCGCAAATATAGTTGATTCATACCTCACTATTTACCCTTTATTTGAAAACCGCTACCACTTCACAGCGCACTGACTTAGCTGTTTTAAATTATCCTTAAAATCACTGATCACTTCAGCGATGTTTTCGTAATTTTTCGATTCTGTTAATTAGCACATCAATCGGCAACTCGTGTCGATGGAAACTTTCCATAACCCTTCAATGCGTTGCAAATCCATAAATCACTTTTTGCTTTCTGAGCCCTAAAAATCCGAAATTTTATGAGAGCATGGGTAAACAGATTGCTACATAGCTTTCTAGATTATTTCAAGCAGACAATGATGAGATTACACACACTAATCAAATCACCTCTTGATGTGAAAGATTTACTTTCGTCTACCAATATAGCCTTCTGTGAAGACAGAAACGTTCAACAAGTAGAGCATCAAGCGTAACCTCCCTGACTTATGCTCTCAATGTAATCGATAAGTTCATTGAAGAAACCAGATCCCACAGCTGATTTCGCTGTCATACCAAATGCAGCAATCGTTTCAGTTTCATACCAATTTAGTGCCGCTTCATCACTCCCTGTCCACATTTTAACGCGATTCAAAATGAACTCCTGCTGCATCGTATCTTTAACTTTTAAACGCCTGAGCACTGGACATCCTGGGTATGAGATTATCGTCCCGTCAAGTATAAACTGCTCACTTTGATACGGTTCAATAACGGTCTCTTTGATTTCATCTACAAAACGCTCAACAGGCCTTGAGTCATATGCGCCTTGTCCAATATACATAGCGATATGCAGATTATCGTGCTGATCTAGCGCGACTATCAATTTGTCAGATTTTGAGTATTCCACTGGTATTTTTTTTACGACGTCGACATCCATTTTAGTACTCATTTCAAGTTTAACTTTTCATATCACACTGCGAGTTTCATTTTTCATTCGTGAACCTGTCAGTAATCAAAGCAATAGACAAATATCAGCCTATTGCTCTAAGCAATGCTCATCTTGCCTTATATCGATCCACGTAGAGTCCAACAATTGAATATTCATGCTATGTGTCAAGATGAGCTCATCATCCTGCAGCATCGTTATTTTGAGAGGGCGCGCAATTTTCACCTTATGCTCTGTGTGAGCCCCTCCCTTATTTAAATTGGCCGGCAAATGTTTCATGACGTCCCACACGATTACATCATCATGACCATGATAGCTAATGACATGTAATTTTAATGTGTGGTCACCTTCATTCAACGCATAATGCTGCCTAAGGTGAAAAATACAGTTATCGATTGTGACAACGCACTTACTTTTTGCAGAAGCAAAACATAGAACACGTTTTTCTTCAGACAGATATCGCGCAAACGGGGTTTGCATCTGCCAATCATTAAACAGTGGAGCGGATTCGTGCTCATGACTATTACGATAGTTTTGCAAGTCCCAGTAATAATCATAATTTAATCCAAACTTACCTTTCCCTTCAAATCCTAAACGAAACATTATGCTAGCACCTCAGTTGAAAGAAGTTCATCACGCATGATTTCAACGCAACTATCAGCTTGCACCCCCAGCTTTATGTGTCCTCGTTTAACATCTAAAAAAGAACAGCCTACATAAACTGGGTTACCTAATTCATTTTTCAGGCCCGAAATTTCAAAATCGTTGCTAGAATGATTGATAATAACCGGCTCTATACTGCTAACGCTTAACATGCTGAATCCAGTGTCTATATTTACTGCACATGAAGTGTTGTAGCAGATTTTAACCCCATCATTTGTTACTTTTCTAACCACAAGTTGAACAGTTTGGTTACCTGCTCTCAGTACCAGAGATTCGCCAGATTTACGTGTTATCACTAAAAAACTCATTTCGACACTCCTAAATATGTTAAGTTACACAGCAATTAACGTCTTATAAGAACGTTTTGCCACCCTGAATGACATTGTGTAATTATAAGCGTCTCAAGTCAATCTAAAAATGTCATGTAAAAAGACAAATAACAACTCTAGGTATCAAAAAGAATGATTAAATGTCATTTGGCTCGCCTAATGGGCGAGAAAAAAATGAAGGTGATGGACGTAGCCCGAGAAACTGGTTTGCACAGAAATACAGTGACACTCCTCTACAAAGAAACAGCGCAGCGTATTGATCTAGATGCAATCGATAAACTATGTGAATTATTTGAATGTGAAGTCGGTGAGCTGTTGGAAAGGAAAGAAAATAAAACAACTCAATTTTACCCTGCTAGCTAATGTTGATTTAATTAAATCGAATGAAAGCTAACATGACGATTATCAAGCTATTGATTCAGTCATGCTCACAAGCACCTTTTGAGAACGGCATGTTTTGTCAGCAGCGTAAACTGGCCATTGTTTTTAGGTTGAAGTTCCGCGTAGATTTTACATTTTCGAAATGTTGATTTTAACTACCTCACAACGACGGCAATGTGCCAATTGCAGTCGTTGTGAGGTAGTTCTCTGACTGGCAGCTTTGAGCGAAAAGCGGTCATTGGCGAAACTGCGTTAGTAGTCCGCTGAAGACAAGGTGCGGTCGTTCGTGTCGGTTTAAAACAGATACTGCTATGTGCCAGAAGCAGTCGTTGGGGACATTCAGATTTTAATTCGACTATCACCCTAAAGCAGAAATTAACGCCTAATTAACAGGCAAAAAATTATTGGCTGAAATAATGGAGCACTCAATTGTGAATCTGTTCGTTACTCTTAGACCACCTAGTCTTCCCGGTTAAAACCTCAGAGGCTTTTTGACGACTATAAGTCTCATCATACATTGGGTTAAGTTTGGTGGGGATATCGGCTCCAACATTTTGTTGCCAGATCGACAGTTTGGCTTTTAACTCGTTGAATTTCTCTTTATAAATTTCACTTACATTATTAGTTTCCCCAATGTCATTGCTTAAATCATATAATTCAAAATCGTCGTTTTCGAAATACTGAATAAGTTTCCAGTCACCACTGCGAATTGCGCTACCCGGGCGTGTGCGGAAAAGTGCATCTTGCGATTGATCTGAAGGTGCATGGTGCGCTTCAAGGTAAACCGGGAAATGCCAAAACAAATCTCTTTTGATGTCCTTTTGCTTTCCTAGTAATACAGGGGTCAAGTCAATTCCATCTAATTGTTGTTCAGGAGGCCGAGCTTTAGTAATGGCCTGCAGAGTAGGGTAAAAATCAGCGTTAATAACTGGATTGTGATTTAAGCCTGGATTTATCTTACCTTTCCAGCGAAATAACAAAGGTACTCGTAATCCACCTTCATAATACGAACCTTTTCCGGCTCTCAATAGGGAGGGGAATGATGACATGCGATAACCGCCATTGTCAGACGTAAAAATGACTAGAGTGTCTTCTTCTAAATTTTCAGCTTTCAACATATCCAATATACGACCGACATTGATATCCATGTGCTCAACCATAGCGGCATAAGTCGCTTCCTTATCATTTGTAATACTTTTTTTCCGATACTTTTCAATCTTGTCTAGTACAGCTTGATATGGCGTATGGACAGTATAGTAGGGTATATAAGCAAAAAACGGCTGATCCTCTTGCGCTTTCATCCAGCGAATCGCCTCTGATGTTAAGCGTTCTGTTAAATACTCTCCTTCAGGACCATCCTCGATATTAGGCAAGTTATAAGGACTGAAATAATGAAAAGTCATACCCTGATGACTGCCTGCTATATTTACGTCAAAACCTTGTTTGTCAGGATCAGCTCCCAAATGCCACTTCCCAAAACTGCCTGTAGTGTAGTCCGCTGTTTTTAACGTTTCTCCAAGTGTTACATTCTCTGTGGATAAGCCTCTTGTATTCTTAATTGGAACTAATTTCCGTGTTTTGATATCCCCTCTCTCTGAAGGTGATACTGTATATACGCCATGTCGAGGACCATATTGCCCAGACATTAAAACAGCTCTACTAGGTGCGCAATTTGCTGCTCCAGCATACGCATTATCAAAACTTAAACTTTGCTTAGCGAGACCATTTATATTAGGTGTTTCAAATAAATCGGTTGTTTGATTGTAAGCAACGTCAGACCAACCCAAATCATCAACTACTATCATTACAATATTTGGTTTAGAAGAACCTATATCCATAGGTTTTTTTTGTATTATGGATTTCTGAAGTATCGGTTCATTGCTACAAGATGTAAGCAAGTAGCAGAGCATTGTTAAGGCTATAAGTAACTTCATTTGTTATCCTTATTAATCTTTTTGTAACCAATGTTCTATTTTCAGGTAGTCTTCTTCCTTCAAAATATTTAAATTCTCAGGCTTTAATTTATTTTTTCTTAACGGATTGTTTTGATCGAGTTTGAACGTTGGGGATAAAAGCAAAGGAACGTTACCCATACGTTCATCGAGAAAATCACCTTGTTTGGTCATCCATGAAAACAACTCTCCTTTTAGGCGTTGTACTGTTTCTTGCAGATGTGGTGCATCGATAAGATTTATTTTTTCAAATGGATCCGATTTAAGATCATATAACTCTTCAAACGCAGTATCAGGATGTTTCTCTGCACCTAAACGCAAAAATATGTTTACACTTTTTCTGTTTGTGAGATTTTCACTTAATACATCCAGTGCATTGAAGTTTCGTATGTATTTATAGCGGTTGTCACGAATCATGCGCGAAGGAAAAACATGAGTATTGATGATATTTTGATTTGTACTTACCCCGTAAACATACTGATGGATTGGCTTATTCACACCTTTCAATAAAGGTAAAAAACTTTCACCATCTAAGTTCTTATCCGGCTTACCACCCGCAATTTCAATAAAAGTAGGTAATACATCTGTAAAGTGAATTAACTGCTCTGAATGAGAATTTGCCCGAATCAAACCTGGCCAGCGAGCAACCAATGGCACTTTTAATCCAATATCTTTCACGGTAAATTTACCAGAAACTCCATGATCAGAACTGTATATAAATAATGTATTGTCTCCGAGGTTGCGATCTACCATATTCAAGACCGATTCAAGCTGAGTATTGTCCTCTTGAATACTCCTATAGTAGCCCGCCCTCTTGGATATATAGTCGGGATTATTTTTCAAATGCTCGTCATGGGGATAAAATTCTAAGTTTTCAGATTTAGGGTTTTCAACAGTGAAATATTTACCATGGGGATATTTTGAAGCAATAAACATCACAAACGGTTTTTCTGCGGTTAAAAAGTACTCCTCTATTTCCTCTAATGGTATGTAATCTCGTGGCACACCAGCCTTAGGTATCGACGTCCATTCTTGGTCCCAATCATATACATTGGCAGGTTTCACATGACTTTTTCCTGCCAGTACCACTTCGTATCCCAGCTGTCGCATTTTCTTTGTAACGGATATTATCTCTGGTTTCGTTGGAGTATGGTTTGCAAAAGTCCCGTTTCTTATGGGGTACTTCCCCGTAAAGAGTTGAGAGCGACTGGGTGCACAAATCGCTTGGCCTGTAAATGTATTACTAAAGACCATACCTTCTTTTGCTAGCCTATCAATTGCTGACGTATTAACTTTTTCGTTACCGGAAAACCCATAATCCGTATAATCTTGATCATCAGCTAAGTAAAAAATTATATTCGGCCGTATGTCAATATTGCGCTCATCATCAGTAACCGAAGCAGACAAATATTGGTCCATGCAACCTATTATAAAAATGGCCGGAACCATGCTAATGACTAAATAAATCAATCTGTTGTTTATAAAAAGCCCCATGAGTTTACTCTAAATAAATGTCGCAACTAGCCGTCAATGTGTAACGCACTTGCTGTTATTTTTGCAATCTAGAAGCATTGTTTTTAACTTTGTTTTTCGATTTTGGTACTCTGATTCACTCGCTAAATTCTGGGTTTCGTGTGGGTCGGCAATTAAGTCAAAAAGCATTTCTTCTTTTGAGGTTCCTAGGTCATACAACGTAAAAATTGAGTCACTAGTAATGATTGAATCGCCTTTTTTGAAGCGGCTATAGATTTGTTTCTTATGTTCCAGTAAAGGGTTGTTGGTTATACTTTCGAAACTCTCACCATCGATACCCTCTGGCTTAGGAATTTTAGCTAAATCTAAAACCGTTGGAAAAATATCTATCAACTCTAAAAGGGCATTTGACTGTACATTAGTTGCGGTATTTGGTCCTGAAATAATGAGAGGTACTCTCAAGGCAGTTTTTAATAGAGTGTGTTTAGTCCAAAAGTTGTGTTCGCCTAAATGGAAACCATGATCACTTAGTAAAATTATCGTTGTACTTTCGCGTAAATTTAATGACGTTAATTGTTCAACTACGTCCCCAACTAGGGCATCCACATAACTGATTGAAGCATAATAACCACGCAGGGAAGAAGTATGGAACACATCACTATTGTAAACATAGTCACTAAAGCTGTACGTCTTAATTTCTCCAGATCCCCGCAACGAAGAAGGTGCATCATCAGGGGTAGTCCTGTGCGAAAACGGTGAAAATTTTTCTAACGGATGAAGATCGTAATATTTCGTTGGCGCATAAAACGGTAAGTGCGGGCGGATAAAACCGACACTTAAAAAGAAAGGCTCTTTTTTGGCAGCTAGAAGGGATATAGCATCAAGCGCCTTATCTTTTACTTTTCCATCAGGATAGTCTTCGTCTTCGACATCTGCACTTTCGAACCATAACATGTCAAGTTGCTCTGATTCGCTTGGGACATCATTTTTTAGTTTCGCCGCGTTTGCTGCTAAGGAAGTGGTATGAGGTATTCCCGATGTGTGAACTCCTTCACTCCAACTTTCATCTGCAAGGTCTCGTGCATGATGAAATATTTTACCAACGGCCATCGTTTGATATCCGTTTTCCCGGAATATTTGTGGTAATGATTTAGCACCTGGCGCATCTTTTTCGGCTAATGCTTTGTAATCAATAAATCTATTTTTTTGGGGTCTAAGCCCTGTAAGGAAGCTGGCTCGAGAGGCTCCACATACTGGCACATTTGCGTACGCTTGATTAAAACTAACACCTTGAAATGCCAATGAGTCGATATTGGGTGTGTGCGCCTTATCATCACCATATACCCCTAACGCTGGTCTTAAATCATCGACAATAATCATTACAATATTTTGCTGATTAGCCACGGACGAGTCGCTCTTTGTAGCGCGTGACTCACTAGTTTCATTTGACGCCTTGCAAGCAAAACCCAAGCAAACAAGTACTACACTAAGTATATATCCCTTGAGTCCCAGCATAGTTAACTCCTTCAACGTAAATAGATTTCAAATTAAAGTGATTATTCAAATATTAGTTTGATTAGAACTTCATTTCCGCTTGGTTTTCGGACCATCGTAATCGTATTTGAACCAATCTACGTCTATATACCCCGCATCTTCTTTTTCATTCCATGAAAAGAAACCTAATCTGTCACCTGTCCATTTACCAAAACTGATAGTAAAAGTGGGCCCAAAGGGATTGAATATTTTCCCGTCGGTACTGTATTCATACGTTGCCTGATTTCTCACATTGGAAGTGCGAACATATAGTGTGTCACTTGTTATTTCAGGGCCTTGAGTTTTTTTACTCATTCCATCCATGTAAAAGAGACGCGTTTTCCCGTTTTCTAAGCCTTCTACACCAAGTAAATTAAAAGTACCACCATATCGCACAAAACCTGCAAGTTGCCCAGATTTTATACCTGAGATGTCAAACTTTGCTATAGCTGTTCCGGTAGTGATCCCCATAATACGTTGGCTCAAGGTGTTGCTGGCCCGCCAAAAATCACTATCAGACCCATCATTGTTGGTCCATTCGTTTATCTTAGGGCCGTATTTATCTCCTTGCGGTAGTATTTTACTGGCCTTGAGTCGCAACCAACCTGGGCGTTCTGTCAGCGACCAATGCGAATTACGTGGATTATGATTCCATTCCCACTGTGGACCAAGCTTAGCACTTGAGAAGGTATCATCAGATTTCGGCGCTGTAATTGGATAACCTTTGATCGGTTTTTCAAAACGTTTCACTGGCTCTCCTATCCCATCGTTATCTTCATCGATGCCAATCAAAGGCCAATCATCTATCCAAGTGACTGGCTCTAAGTTCTGAGGCCGGCCTTGAAACGGGATATCATCATTTTGAATTAACTGATGCATATACCACCAACTACCGTCAGGTGCCTGCATCAAAGCTCCTTGACTTGCGCTGCGATCACCAAATGCAGTGCCTTTTTCTAGGACGGTACGAACTTCATAAGGTCCATATATACTCTCTTTAGAGCGAAGTACTATTTGCTTTCTGTCGTTTTTTGGGTTCTTCACGCCGGGTTTGGTGGATGGGTCTCCCATTGTCCATTGTGCTAAAAAGATGTACCAATAACCGTCCTTCTTATAAATTTTTGCAGCTTCAGCGCCTAACCCGGTATACACCAGTTTGCCTTCATCTAGAATTTTGGTTCCGTCCCAGCTCATTCTGTAGATACGATTTTCATTCCCTTCTACTTTATTACTGTCGCTTTTTTGTTTAGCGCCAGTATTAATAATCACATATGCTTCTTTAGTATCTTCATCCCAATATACTGCGGGGTCATCTAGAACGTCTGCTTTAGGGAGCATCATGATAGGCTCGCTCCAGGGCCCTTCGATGTTATCTGCAGTAGTTACCATTAAACCGTGTTGGTAATCGATCTGATACACGAACCACTTACCTTCGTGATAAGCGATATCCCCCGCCCACACACCAAATGAGTAACCATTCATTCGATCCCAGTTATATTCTGGCGCCCAAGATAAATCCGCAAACGCATGCCCTACATTTTCCCAATTAACCATATCCTTCGATTTCAAAATGGGCATACCAGGCGACATATGTTGCTTGGAACTTATCATATAGTAGGTGTCTCCTACTTGCTCAATGTCTGAATCGGGGTAATCTGCATTCAAAATTGGGTTTATGTAAGTACCGTCACCTTGGTCTCCAAAACTGCCTGTTTGAGACACTATTATCTCATCGGTTTTGTCCTCTGCTGCATGGTTACGCGTATCAGTCTGACACCCAGCTAAAGTAGCTAGAAATGCAGTAGAACAACCAATAGCCTTATATTTCATCTCTCTAAATTTATTCATATTATGAGTCGTGCCCGAAATAAGTGGTCAAATAAGTAATTAACAATATTTACATAATGACACATTATGACTACTATTGACAATACATCAATCACATTCAGTCAAATGTATGCATAATTAGCTTTGCTTGCGTTCTACGGACACCCGCAATTATCAATGTGGTAAGGCTTCATAACTTGGGAAGAAATAAACATGAAAGCGCTAATTTTAGTCTTGGTCTTTACATTATCTATTACAGCTTGTAATTCATTTCATAAGAAACAGTTAACCAAGCAGTATAAGACCGACGCTGATTCAATTGCGATTAAATTACCAAAGGGACATCTGGCAATAGTAATTGATGGTAACTCCCCTGACCCCGACGATATTGGTGCAACACCTGTGATGCTTAAATTGCTGCAAAGTGCAGATGCTGCTGACCGCTTAGTTCACATCTCACACTCTTGCGATCTCGATCCTTTTCGGAACAAGGCGAAATATCAAATTGACGCTGAAAATGAAAGCCGTCGTCAACAAATTTTGCAAAGTTCGATAAACAAAGGGCTTGACCTTTTTGGTCCCTTTAATAGCGTTACACAACTGTATAATTGCAGAACTCAACAAGGCGCCGCAACCCAAGACCTAGTAAACGCGATTAACAAGGCATCCAAAGATGCCCCTCTTTGGATAATAGAAGCTGGTGAGCCTGATTTAATCGGTTATGCCTTGGATAAAGCCGATAGTGAACAGCGTAAATATGTAAAGGTTGTTTCTCATCACCCAGCTAACGATAATAGTGGGGACTATTTTACGTGGCAGCAAATATTAGATTTTGGGGTTGAGGAATACCAAATAGGCGACCAAAATGTTGGCCTACAGACCCCTATTGAAGCGTGGGATTGGGCAAAGAATAGCGAGCAAGCAGGACTATCGTTTATATGGGACATGCTATCCTACGCCGAAAAAGATGGCATAGTGCCATTTCAGGCAGGTAAATTCGATTGCTCAGACGCAGGCATGGTCTATTGGTGGTTAACTGGAGCGGGCCAAGGTGGTGTTAAAACAGCCACGCCAAATGAATTGAAACCCTTGTTACTGCAAAAACACTAAAAGCCTGTTCTTTGATCAATTGAAGCGCAAGTGCTTAATTGGCATTTGCGTTTTCAGTCAACTTTTTGAAATAGTCATTACTGGTATATTGAGAAACAGGTGACCAAGGCGCATTTACATCAGGTAAGCGCTTTTTTAGTTCATTTTTAACTGCACGATAGCTCGGGTTACCAGCTAGGTTATACCATTCATTTGGATCGCTTGAATGATCATACAGCTCTTCTGAACCATCCTCGTAATGAATATACCGGTAGCGGTCTGTTCTTATTGCATGATTGTTTGGTCCAAACGTGGTGATGGCAACTTTGTCCCACTTTTCTTGGGGGTTGTGCAACAAAGGCGTTATATCATGTCCTTGATTCGCAGAATTCGCTGGAAGCCCGCACATTTTAACTAACGTTGGATACAAGTCTAGTAAGCTAACAGGACGATTACTGACACTTTTAACTGAATTTTTCGCAGGTTTAATGATTAACGTTGTTTTTGTGGCGGTTTCCCATAACGACATTTTTGCAAAGCGGTTTTTTTCACCGACATCGTAACCATGGTCTCCCCACAGTACTACGATTGTATTGTCGGCATATTGACTCTTTTCCAAGGCATCTAGTACTTCACCGACGTAGTGATCTACGAAAGAAATGCTGGCTAAATAAGCCTGCACCATATTCTTCCATTCACCGTTTTTTATCGCCCAATCTGTCGTCGGCATCATTTTAAATTCAGTGATCTTTTTGGCTATTTCTGGAACATCGTTTAAATCCTCTTTGAGATAGGGAGGCAAGTCGATTTCGTCGATGGGATTCATGTCAAACCATTTTTGTGGAACTGTCCACGGAACGTGTGGCCGTAAAAAACCGCCAGCAATAAAAAATGGTTTATCGTGTTCCAGCTGCAACTGATTTATTAACCAATTCGCAGAGTCGTAATCAGGCATTTGTTCATCTCTTTCTGGATACGCGCCCCAGTCAGTGTTCGTTCCTTTATTTTTCCACTTAAAACGCGTTGGCGCATAGGGACCGAAGCCTTTTTTACGCCCACCGTACACATCGAAACTCCCTTTAGGTACGTTGTAATGGAATATTTTCCCAACTGCAGCTGTGTAGTAACCGTGTTGTTTAAAGTACTCACTTAGAAATATCGATTGTGCCGCTTTAACATTAGCAGATTTAATATCGTCATCTTTCACATGCCCGTAAATACCTGTTGTAGATGGTAGTAACCCCGTCATTATACTTGCTCTGGAAGGGCCACAAAGAGGTGCAGACGCATGGGCGTTGGTAAATGTAGTTGCTCGTTGTGCTAGACGATCTATATTTGGCGTTCTAGTGGTAGGTTGACCATTTATGGCCCCAGGCCAACTGTTTAAGTCATCAATAGCAAGCATCAGAACATTCGGTCTTTTTTTTAATCTTCTTACTACTCCTCCCGTATCAAAGGTGCAACTAGCAGTGAGCGCACATGCCCCTCCCAATAAAAACATCCTTCTATCGAACATAACTTTACTCCACACACCAGTTAATTTTAATGCTTATCTAAGGTATTAACGCTTTACGTATTTCATGATTATTTCAAATGAAAAACAATATAGACCCAAATCTAAAGTCCTTTACGTAACGGTCTACCTCGATAAACAACTACCTACACAATAAATAAAAGAGAAATATTCCAACAAGAAAGAATATGACAACATATGACCATATTTGACCATTAATAAGTGAATTTGTAAATAATGTGTAATAACATGGTTAATGCCGCTGTTGATGTATGAATTTAATTTTCAATGCAGCTTCTTAAATTATTCAAATAATTAACCCTATAACATTGAGTACACACTTATGAACGGTTTAAAAATGTTGTTGTTTTCTACAACGCTACTCACCGCATTCACGCTCCATGCGCAAGTGACATTGAAGCAACAAGTAAAGATATCCGAAGAGGGTCTCCACTTTGATGGTGAAAATCTAGATTTTAGTAACGTAACTACGCCTGACACTGGCGAGAAGTACGACTATTTTTTTGGCCCGAATATTTCAGCTCACGGAGACGCGGTTAAAACGTACAAGCATTTTGTTTTTATGACTTGGTATAAAGGAGGAAAGTCTGAGCGAAATGTAATGCTCTCTCGTTACAACACTCTCAGCGGTGAGCTATCTACAATAGAATTTCCCCACAGACACACAGGGTTCAGGGGCGACCCTCTGGTTGGTGAGTCTCATAATACTATCGGATTATCAGTAAGTCCGATTAATGGCACCATCCATATGGTGTTCGATATGCACGCTTACGATAACAATAATCACGGCGGTAAGTTCAAAGATGATTTCTTTAGGTATTCCTACAGTATTCCAGGGGCTGCCGAACTGCCACATTCAGACTTTACCTTAGATAAATTTGTAAAGGATACTAGTGAGGTTAGTCAGGGAGACAATGACTATAAGCACCTCACCATGACAGGGGACCTCAGCGATAAAGAGAATTTTGCTCGCCTTACCTACCCTAAATTTTTTACTACGGTAGACGGTACACTACTTCTTTACATGCGCTTGGGCGGCAATAACAACGGCGCTTATGTTTTCAATCGCTATGATGCAGAGACTGAAACATGGTCAACGTTCACCAAATTCAATGAAAACAACCAAAAACTCAAAGGAAACTCATACAACTGGGGCCTTTACGGAAACATGAAATACGTCAATGGCAAGCTTCGTGTTGGCTTTCAACAGCGAAGCAACGATAATTCAGACAAGTATAAATACCAGAACGGCGTCTATTACGCGTATTCAGACCATCCAGATGGTTTCGGTGATTGGAAGAATCACAAAGGCGAACCAATGACATGGCCGCTCATTAATTCCGATGAGATAAAAGTATTTGAGCCAGGTGACTATATTAGCCATACCGAAGCCAACTCAGTTTACATTGTGGGAAGCTTCGACTGGACTGTTACTGAAAAAGGTGACATCCATATTATCAGCAAAGTTCGTTCAACCGACCGCGGCAGAGCAGACTACGAAGAAGTTTATATTCATTCATATAAACCAGCCGGCGCTGAAGAATTCATAATTAGTACTGATTTCCCGGGTGCAAGTGAGATTTATACATCAGGTGACAATGTTTATATTGTAGGTTTAGGGGGCGGCCGCCCCTATGTTGAGAAAGCCCAAGGTGGCACCAACAATTTTGTTAGAGTGTATGAAGCGAGCGATGGGCCAGTATTCGATCATGGCACACTCTATATAAAAGACGGTAAAGTTTACTATTACCTCATGGAGCGTACATCAGGTAACGCAATGCCGCTTTACCTTCAAATTATCGATTTGGATTTAGAAAGCGACGCTGATGCTCCTATCGTATCTTTTCCTTCTCCTTCTTTGACTATAGAAGAAGGCTTTGAGAAATTAAGCCTTAACATTTCTGCTGAAAGTCCAGTTGAAGTAAGAGCTATCCAATCCGTTACGCTTTATCTAAACGATGAGCTAGTCCGAACAGACACATCCTTGCCCTATTTATTCGGCCATGGCTCTAAGCCTCATGAGACTGGCGCAATGGGCTGGCTTGATAGGCACGAGCCAAACCCCTCCCCTCTTTCAGCAGGACGCCACGTTTTTAAAGCGGTAGCTATAGATAGCGAGGGCGACAGCTCTACTGCAACAATGATACTCAATGTTAACTCAAATGCTCCAATCGTTTCATTTCCTCAAGAGAGCTTGGAAGTAGATCAAGGATTTGAAAAGCTGAGTCTCAACATTAGCGCAGAAAGTGCTGTTGAAGGACGCACTATTGAGTCGGTTTCTCTTTATATTGATGGCGAGCTGGTGAGGAAAGATACCTCCCTTCCCTACCTGTTTGGTCATGCTTCAAAACCTCATGAAACAGGCGCGATGGGCTGGCTTGATACTCACTCACCTAATCCGTCTCCGTTGGCTGCGGGCAGTTACGAATTTACAGCGGTTGCGACAGATAATGAAGGTGAAGAAACAACAGCCTCTATGCTGCTTGTCGTTAAAGGAGAGCCAGAGCCGCCAATCGTTACTTGGCCAAACTCAACTGTGACTGTTTATGAAGGCTATGAGAAATTAGCAATCACTATCGATGCAGAAACACCGGTGGAGGGGCGAGATATTCAGTCTGTCACCCTTTTTAGAAACGGTGAGCTAGTAAGGGTGGACACGCGCCCAGTGTGGAACTTCGGACATTCTTTTGCACCCTATGAATTTGGTGCTATGGGTTGGCTAGACCGTCATGAGCCGAACCCTTCACCTTTAGGCGTTGGCACACATACCTTTACCGCCGTAGCACGAGACAGCGCAGGACTTGAGAGTGAAACTGATATGACACTTATTGTCCTGAGCTTACCTGGGCCATCAGTCATGATAAATGAGGGTGATATCTCACTACTGACTGAATATCAAAACCTTGCTATCACGGCAGAGGCCTCTGCAGCGGATGACGATATTTCTCTGGTCAGCCTAGCCCTTTACATTGATGATCAATTAATAAGAGAAATTTATGAACCTCCGTTTATATGGGGAGCTGATGCTTATTCGACTGAATTACTATCGTTGTCGGAAGGTACGCACTTAGTACGCGTAGTCGCCACTGACTCCAACAACAAGCAGTCTGAATCAAGCATTTTTATCAACATTGATTTACTGGGCGATCTAAACAAGGACTCGGTAATAGACAAAGCTGATACGCAGCTTTTTACCTCAAAATTAAGGGCGGGTGAAATTATAGATATCCGCTATGACTTTAATGGTGATGGCGTTGTAAATAACAGAGACACAAGAGGTCTTGTTCGACGCTGTACTTATTCACGCTGTAGTTCTAATTAAAAGGAATAACGAAAATGAAGATTGCGAACTTAATACTTATTCTTGGTTTAATGATGTCCTTTTCATCAAAGGCATCGCTCATTACCTTTTCAAGTGATTCATCGTCATACTCAACTGGCGATTTAATAGAGCTAGAGGTGTTTATTAATAAAGCTAATCCAGCAATAGATTTTCTTGAGATTGTATGGGAGTTTGACTCCAGTCTATTTGAGTTTGAAATGCTTACTATTACTGATAGTGTTTTTGATAACTCATATTTTGACGACGCTTTTGCCTCAGGGGATGAATTGTTACTTCAGTTAGGACTTTTTGCTGATTGGGATAGCTTCCTAGGTACATCGTTTACATTAGGAACATTCAGCTTTATTGCTTTAGAAGACGGTGTGTCCTCACCAGAATTATTATTAACAGAAGTACTTGCACAAAACATTGACTTTGAGGAGATAAATGCAAAAGCGGTGCCTGCACCATCAAGCTTGGCAATATTTTGTATTGCAGGAATTGTACTTGTCAGAACACGAATGATTTAAATTAAACGGTCCAAGGACTGAAGCCTTGGGCCGCATTCCCCTTACTTTTCTAGTCTTTTTTGTTTCTGATATTCGTAAAGAGAAGGTATAGCTACTTTTGAATTGATGTCGGCAATATGCGGTGAAGGGTAATGTTCTACAGCAAGCTTTCTATTTCCATACATACCAATCACTCTCGCATCGGGCCCTTCTGTTTTCCCTAAAATTCTCACGGTTTCATTGCTATTAGCACCACTTTCAACAAATATTTTTGCGTTCCACGTCGTGTTATAACGCCCATGACCAGGTTGCCAGTACCCTGCCCCACCGCCAAACCACAAATCGTAGTAAGGGCCTTCTTCATCACGCACTGCCTCTACATGAAAAATCATGTTGTCATAAAGGTTTTGATGGTTAGCCCCTGCGTGCTGATCTAACGAAGGTTGAGTGAAAGCTTCTCCTCGCAAAAACACACTTTTAGTCGATTTGGTGTTCATGCTAAAAGTATGCACGGTCGGGTTTGATATTTTAACATCCTCAACTAAAAAATTATGTACGCTGCCAAGGTGAATACCATAATGGCCAAAACGTGTTCCATCGCTGCGTATATTTGAGATAGTAACATTGCCACTATTCTCGGTTAATAGAGCGCTGTCTGCATTGCTAAAGCTTACGTTCCTGATCCAACCGTTGAAAACACTGGTTAAATAAATACCGTTGAAACCCTGTTCAACGTGATGTCCATAGGTATCTCCCGTTGGGAATTGAATTGAGATCCCCTCAATACCAACTTCTTCTAAGTGCTCCCATGATGATAAGTGGGCAGGTATATCTTTGTTGATGTCATGTAAAAGAGGATCGGCTATCTCAATCATATTCCCGCTCACTGATTTTACTTGAGTGGGTTGCATTACTAGTGGACGATTTGGAAAATCAAAATGATGCGAACCGATCATTAGGTCGGTGTCTCCATAAATTGACTTTATAATGCCGGCTTGTTTACCGTTTTTGTTGTGCCAATCTATTCTCAGTACGTCGCCAACCGAAATTTTTGATGCGTCGCTAACTTTTAAAGCTTTCGTACCTCTTTTACCTTCTGTGATCGTCGCTAACTTTGGAAGTTGCTCATCCAATTCCTCTAAGTAAGGTACTGGCCGAGTACCTTCTTTTTGAATCCATATCACCCCTCCAGACCAAGAGTACTCTGAGAAATAATCATCTATATAAATCTCAGCATCATGTTGTTTTTTGTTATGTAGCCTCAGATAGTTTCTCAATTCATCTAAAAGAGGTGTTTTATCAATAATTGAAAGAGGCATTGGAAAGTAAAGCTGAGTGCCTTGCGTACCCATTCCCTTTCCACTAATCGTTATATTACTGCGACTAATTCTAAGAATGTCTTTAATAATAAAACGCCCTTTCGGAAAAGACACTGTCACATGTCCTTTTACTGAGTGTGCAAAGTTTAAGGCACTTAGGATCGCCTTTGTATCATCTTTATTGTCATTAGGGAATGCGTCAAAATCCGTTATATTTATATATGTGGTGTCAGCTTCGGTAACAATTTCCTTTTCACCAAAGTGGTATCCCGCATATGAAAAATCAGGCATATACACATTGCTACCATCTTTTGATATTTCGGGGGTTGTGTCAGCTAGGGTGATATTAGGGAAAATTATTAGTATAGAAATTAATGCGTGGTGATGTATTAAATCAGCGAGGGGAACCAACTTTGGTATCTTCATCACATATCCTTGTCATAATATTGTAAATAAATTGCTTTATGTACGTAACATTCAATATACAATCAGATTCTTTCATTTACAATCATTTGAAGTTTTGTGGCTAATTCTTCCATATTATGGTTTTTGAAATGCTTGATATAAGTAGGTGAGTTACAGAGGGCGCTTTATAAGAATTGGTTTTTAAGCTTAGCTGGTTTTTTTATTTATATTTATTTACTTAAGATCTACTTGAAAGATCTACTTGTAGTCTTCTACAAGCTAGGTTTTTAAAGGGACACATGGATGTGCCCTCTGAGTTGATCGATGCTACTCCGACATGATCGCTAAGTTCTCCTATTTGATCGCCGCATTCTCTCAGTTGATGTTATAAAACCTCCGACTTCATACTATAAACCCTCTTAGATCATGCTATTTAAATTTTACCATTCCCTGCCTTTTGTCCCGCTGAGTCCTCTGTAAGTCCCTATAATACTAGAAAGATTCATAAAAATATAAAAAAAAATAGAAATATAAATTCAATAAAAATTAGCCAAATAAGTAAATTTTTTTATTAGATCGGTAATTATTTATATTTGTGAATAGTATGAAGTAAGAGGTTTTTAATAAATATAAAAAAACCAGCTTAAAGCTGGTTCTAAATATTTTAGGAATTTTGGTTTATCGGGCTGTTACTTGAGTTTTACTCGGAATGATTACCATCGCGTTATTCTTGATAAGTACATTACACTCTGGCCAGTATTTCTTTACCAGTATCAGTGCTTTTTCTGCTTTGTCTTTGAACCTCCATGCCTCACCCTCTATGCCAAATTGCTTCATTAGATCTTTCAGTTTGATGGCGATTAACCGTTTGGTATTCGTACGATACGAGATGAACGCATATAAGTCCAAAGCCAACGGACTTTTCTTTAAGCTTTTGATCGTTTCTAGGCTAAGTGGCACTGGATGCGATTTAATTTCCTTGTAGTAAGTATCTGATAGCCTCACTGTTGCTTCGGCTCGTTCTGTCAAATTTCCTCTTACTATCTCAAAAGTGTGTTTCTCATCGAATAGCTTGAAACTTTTCTTGCTCGTTCTAATTTCTATTGTTCCGTTATCCAACAGTATTTTTTCTTGCTGTTCGTGGCCGAATTCAGTTTTATACAGTTTTTCTAGTTGCGCCATAACTTGGTCATTTGTTCCACCCTCCACGTATGATGCGGCGTAACCAAGTGACTCAACAAATTCTTTAATGTTCTGGCCTAAACTAATAGTGTTAGAACTGTACTTAACCGCCATTGTGTTCAAATAAAGAATAATAAGGCGCGGAATGCCACCCCAAGGTAAGGTTTCTTCGCCGATGGAACTAATAGTTAATTTATTGTTCGGGTATTCGGTTACTAGAACTTGTTTATTCGTTTTAGATGTAGGTAATGTGTGGGAGCAAAAGGTGGAATATTGATAGCAAATATCTTGATCACTTTGCTGCTCTAGTTCTTTAAGCGCGTCCTCTACTTGTTCAGAGATACTCGTTTGGTCTGTTATCGTAGGATAAATTTTAACGAAAGCGTCCGTTACCGCACGCGGCGTAAATTCGTCAGCTGTTTCTATTGCCTCATCTAATGCACTTTTGACTGTTTTTGGATCATAGTGACAGTCCCTAATATTATGAAGGTTAAGGGCTGCAGAGTGCAGAGCTCCAATATGGATATCTTGACCCTCAAATAAACTTTTTAAGTAGAAAAGATAGTCTTCTTTGGCTGCTAACATTCCTCTTTTTATGTCTGAGGTTTCGTTTTCCATTAGAAATCTTCTTAGTTTTATATATATTGAAATAAACGTTAAGTTTTATTTTTTTTATATTTTCTTATATTAGTATAAGTAATAAGAACCAACGCGATTTTTACACGAAAGAAGGAAGCAGATCAAGTGGCTGAATCATCACTTAAAGAAGTTACAGAAGCTATGGATACGCTTATCCAACATGCTCGCAACCAAGGTATTGCTCCGCACTCTAGAAGAAAAATGAGGCTTTTTTCGACTAAAGAGGTCTGTAACTTAATTGGAAAGAGTACTACGACTTTATACAAGGCTGAAGAACAGGGAATTATCAGCAAGCCTGATCTTAACCCAGATACTGGTAGACGTCTTGGGTATACTTTGGAGCAAGTGAACGCTCTTCGCAACCATTTTGGGATCGTTCCTAAAGCTAAGCGCAAATCGCCTGAAAGTTTCCTTGGCATCACCACTGCTCTTTATAACTTTAAGGGAGGGGTTGGTAAGACTACGACAGCTGTTAATATTGCTCAGTATACCGCTTTACAGGGTTTTAAAACGCTTTTAATAGATATGGATTCACAAGCAAGCTCTACTGCGTTATTCGGTATAATTGCTGATGAAGAGATTTCTGAAGATGAAACTGTTCTGCCCTACACGCTCTACGGAGAACAGAACTCCCTCGAATACGCTATAAAGCCTACTCATTTTGACGATTTATATATTATCCCTGCTAATCAACATTTGAGTAGTTCAGAGTTTGAAGCTGCTTCACAGATTAGTGGCGGATCGGCAGATGAAGCGCTCGAATATTTCCAGCGCTTAAGGGACGGTGTGGACACGATTAAAGACCAATTTGATTTTATCTTTGTTGATGCTCCACCAAGTCTAGGAATTATTGGTATTCAGACCTTGCTTTCAGTGGATAACATCATTATCCCCTGCCCTCCTAGAATGCTTGATTTCGTTAGTACTCGTCAGTTCCTTGAAACGGCTACCGAATATGTTGGACGAGTAGCGCAAGGTAAAACGTTTAATAGTATTAAAGTCATGGTCTCTATGTATGACCGTCGTAATTCCATGGCCAGAGAGTTTATGGAAGTAATGGAAGCTGTGCTGGATTCTCATATGTACTCTAATCAAATGTTACATTCTGAATCGATTGATAACTCTTCTGCTGTTTTTCAAACTCCTTGGGAGTCTGAGAAACCTGATAAGCGAATCACTGAAAATATGCGTGGCCTCTTTAATGAAATTATCAAAGATCTAACCAGAAGGAGTGGATACGATGGTTAAGCGTAGAAATAACATTGGTGGTTTGTTAGATAAGCTCAATGATAAAAAAACCGATAGCGAACATGTTGAGGTTGTTAATCCAGAAACTGGTAATGCAATACAGACACGAAACCCTGCGATAAAGTTGGCAATGGGAACCTCCGAAAAACGGGCCAAGTCCGTAAAAGAGCCGATTCTTTATTTGGAGCATGACCAAGTCATCATGTTCAAGTACCACGATAGACATACTAGTTCGTTAGATACAGTAAAAGTTCAGCAAATAAAAAGATCCATTACTAAAGAAGGGCAACACTTTCCCGGTATCGTCAGAAAAACGAACAAAGTTACAGCGGATGGTCGCATTATTTATGAACTAATAGTTGGTCGTGTTCGGTTTGAAGCCAGTCGTTCTGTAGGCGTTTTCAAGGCGTTTTTGCGTGATTTGAATGACGCTGATGCCACGAAAGTTATGTTGTCAGAAAATGAAGACCGTCAAGATATTACCCCTTATGAGCGTTGGCTTTCCATTCTGCCTTTGGTTAAAGATGGTATTTTGTCTAATAATGAAATAGCCGAATTGATTGGTTGGGATAAAGGAAATCTATCTCGTAGTTTAAAAGCGCGTGTTTTTTACGAAGAAGAGAACATGCAGGATGTCCTATTAGACGTAACCAAGGTAAAGCTAAATCAATTGATTGAAGTGGCAGCTCTTTATGAAAAAGATAAATCCGGTGTCCGAGAAGCAATTGCTTTTATTAAAGAGAATTACCCAACTAGGAAAGATAATCTGTTCCTTAAAGCGGTTATCAAACACGTTTCTGATGTGTTAAATCCAATAGCTAAAACGTTATATTTAGACGGTTCAAAGATGACAGCAAAGAGGGTAGGGGACCGTATTAGCCTCAATTTTGCTGGGTTACCTGATCGTAGTAATGTAGACGAGATTATCAATGCACTGGAACAAATTGGCGCATTTAAGTAGTTCTTTACCTTTTTCTTGCTAATTTTTATTTCAATTCTTATTTAATACTTCCATTAGCTGCCAGTTGTAAATTACAACTGGCTAACTTGCCCTAATATCCATTTATTTCTGTTTCGGATTTTCTCAGCAATCCGATCACTAGTTTCATTTTCCCAGAGTTGTAATTACAACAGGCCGTTTGGTGTGTTACTAAACCTAGATACTTTAGATCGGCAGCGATGGGTTCGTTTCAGGTATTCAGTTGTAATTTACAACACATCGTTTGGTTGGTTGCGAAACCTAGGTTTTTTACATTGGCAGTCTGGGGCGGCTTCAGACGTTCGGTTGTAATTTACAACACTCTGCTTGGTGAGCTACCAAACCTAGATATTTTTGATTGGTAGCGAGGGGTTCGTTTCCGGTATTCAGTTGTAATTTACAACACATCGTTTGGTTGGTTGCGAAACCTAGGTTTTTTACATTGGCAGTCGGGGGCGGCTTCAGACGTTTAGTTGTAATTTACAACACTCTGCTTGGTGAGCTACTAAACCTAGATATTTTAGATTGGTAGCGAGA
The DNA here is from genome assembly GCA_000314955.1 of Paraglaciecola chathamensis S18K6. Classification (GTDB taxonomy): domain Bacteria; phylum Pseudomonadota; class Gammaproteobacteria; order Enterobacterales; family Alteromonadaceae; genus Paraglaciecola; species Paraglaciecola chathamensis. The sequence goes on from BAEM01000063.1 coordinate 176,351, forward strand.
TGGTGGTTTTCGGTGTTCAGTTGTAATTTACAACACTTTGCTTGGTGAGCTACTAACGTAGACACTTTAGATTGGTAGCGAGGGGTTCGTTTCAGTTGTTCGGTTGTAATTTACAACACTCTGCTTGGTGAGCTACCAAACCTAGATATTTTAGATTGGTAGCGAGAGGGCGGTTTTCGGTGTTCAGTTGTAATTTACAA
>BAEM01000062.1 GCA_000314955.1 Paraglaciecola chathamensis S18K6
AGACGGTCACTTATTAATGCGGATTGGTATTAACTTTCAAAAAATATAATCGCTACCTGTAATTCTTTCTTTAAACGTGAGTTTATTTCTCACCTGTTTTGTAAAACGTTGCACTGCAGCGCTTTATGCTTTCGCTACCTGCTGAATTAAAAAATCTCATTGATTACTCTCTAAACGCCCTACCGCCTTTCTAGGCCATGACCTTCCTCGGCTCGCTTGGCACAAAAACCGTCACAAGCTTAAGCAAAAATTTAATTAAAAACAGTTGGGACGATAATTGCTTTTAGCTCTTATAGGTTTCGAGCTCTTCGTCCTATGTAGGCTTCACAGGATATAACGTCATCTTAATAGGGTGAGAATGAAGGTTCGTACAGATGAGACTCTCGTCTCGTATCAAATTGAAAAGGAGAAGTGAATATGAGCGCGACAAAATACGTTACCGTTGAAGGGCATCAAATAGCATATGAAGAAATGGGGGAAGGCACACCTCTGTTACTGATACACGGTATCCCTACCAATAGGTCATTGTGGCGAAACGTCATGCTAGAACTCTCTTCTCAATATCGTGTTATCACTCCAGATTTACTCAACTATGGTGAGTCTGACATGCCACAAGATACTGATGTCTCTATTAATGCCCAGAGCCGGATCATGAGCAAGTTTATGGGTGCGCTTGGGATCTCCAGAGCCGACATTGTAGGACATGATATTGGTGGGGGCGTGGCTCAACTAATGGCCGTAAAACACCCTGCGAAAGTAAACTCAATCGTGCTTATAGACAGCGTGTGCTTCGATTCTTGGCCAATACCTGAATTTGCTCCCTTGCTGGAGCCTGGTGTTGAAGAAAAAACCAGCCCCGATGAGCTGATCGATATATTAAATGATTTCATGCCTAAAGGCGTGCACGACCAAAGTGTCATGACAGATGAATTAGTACGAATGTATGTAGGACAATGGAGCAGCGAACAGGGAAAAGCAGCGATGTTCAACAATATGCGCAGGCTCAACAAGGAATACACCCAAGCCATCGCTGGCGAGTTAAAGCGCTTACCTCACCAAACATTAATATTGTGGGGCGACAAAGATAATTTTCAAAAACCCCAATACGCACCACAGTTAGCAGAAACTATTCCAAATGCATCGCTAGTATGGCTGGTAAACGCTGGACACTGGTCAATTGACGAGCAGCCTGAAAAGGTAACGAAGTTGATTAGCGATTTTTTGCAAAGTAACGATAAATAACCGTTCATTGCTGCAAATTAGGGAAAGCTGCTCTTAGTATAGGACTCAGAGCCTAGGTTCACTGTTGCATTTGGCTATCGATACATTTGGTGTCGACACATTTAGCCACAGCATGCTTCAGCGAACTGGCTGCGCAGCGCAAGCGATTAACACTTATCCGGCTCTCATACATAATAAATCTCTCAGGCTAATGCTTTTGAACTAAGCTGTAAATTCGTTTCTATCCAAGGACGGTTTAGCTATGTCAATTTATACCCGCTTAGTTTTGATTTATTTAATATGTATTCCGCTCTCCTATGCGTTTGCGCAACATAAACCTGAAATCGAGCTCGCTAATCGCTTTAATGACTCTGTTAACGTAGCTGAATATTTAGTAAGCGAGAAATTAGATGGCATTCGAGCTCGCTGGGATGGCACCCAGTTGCTCACCCGCTCAGGTAACCCTATATCCGCACCGCTATGGTTTGTTGAGAGATTACCTAAACATGTTCTCGACGGTGAGCTGTGGATAGGCCGTCAGCGTTTTGAGAGAACCGCTTCTGTCGTACTCAGTCACGAGCCAAGCGACGGCTGGCGGGAAATAAAATTTATGCTGTTTGATTTGCCCGGCTACACAGGTCCGTTCAGTGAACGCTTGCGAATGCTCGAGGTGTTAGCAATACAGGCAAACTTGGGTCATATGCAGGTGATCCCCCAGCGTAAGTATTCCAGTCATTCAGCGCTAATGGCGGCGCTAGATGAAGTTTCTCTTGGTGGCGGTGAAGGCTTGATGTTACATCATCAAGATGCGCTATATACTCCTTTGCGCAGCAACAATGTGTTAAAGCTTAAAAAGCATCGCGATGCTGAAGCTATTGTATTAGCGCACTTACCTGGAAACGGTAAATACCAAGGTATGATGGGCGCTATTCGCGTGCAAATGAGTAATGGCAAAGTGTTTAAAATCGGCAGCGGGTTTTCCGACCAAGAGCGTCGTTCCCCTCCCCCTGTCGGCTCAGTAGTGACCTTTAAGTATTATGACCTAACCGTTAACGGGATCCCTAAATTTGCCAGTTATATTCGGCGAAAACCAAGGCAATAACACCTAGCATGTTACATAAATGGTTGTTCACACTTAATTAGTCGTTATAATCTCAGCAGATTATTTATCAGCAACGATAAGCAGGGTGACCCCCTGACGTGGAGAAAATAGTGAAACGTAAATTTTTATTGTGCATGTTTTTAGGCTTAGCATCAGTTTTCACGGCTAATGCAGCAGTTAACAGTGATGACGAAATAAAATCACGCATTGCCCCAATAGGCAAAGTACATGTTGCCGGTGCTAAAGCAGAAACTGCTTCAGCGGGTGGACCACGTTCAGGCGCGGACATATACGGTACAGCTTGCGTGGCATGTCACAGCTCTGGCGTTTTAGGAGCTCCTAAATTCCAAGATGCTGCTGACTGGGCACCTCGCTTAGAAAAAGGTTTTGATACCGTGTGGCAAAATGCCATTAACGGCATCAATGCCATGCCTCCTCGCGGAACATGTGCAGATTGTTCTGATGATGAGATAAAAGCTGCTATTGAGCACATGACCGAAGGTTTGTAAGGCTCTTTTTACTAAAAATTGTTCATAAAAAGGCCACCTTAGGGTGGCCTTTTTGTAACGAATGGTTTATTTTGGCGCTATAAAAATAACTAAAAATAGACTGTTTGTGCACGCGTTCTCTAACCATACCTCAATTAATAATATTTCCGATAACTTATCCATAGATGAGTTACGTGAACTGATACCTCAGTTACAACAACTCACTGAGAAATATAAGCACTCGGAAGCGATACAGAAATCGCTATTTGATATTTCTGAACTAGCCAGTTCAGTGGGTGAATTGTCACGTCTGTACCCCGCTATCCATGAAATTATTGGCCGTTTCATGAATGCGCAGAATTTCTATGTAGCATTTTATGATCAAATAGATGAACTCATTGATTTTGTTTATTTTGTTGATCAGTTTGATGAAGTCACGCTGCGCCAAATCCCCGCCTCTGAATTAATGGAAGGTTTTACTGGCTATATATTACGCACTGGTAATCATCTTTTTTTAACCGAAGAAACGCGCGAAGCCCAACTTAAACAAATCAACGTAAAACAAATTGGTTCTGGGCCAGTAGACTGGATCGGTGTTCCGTTAAAACGCGGTAACCAAGTTATTGGCGCTATGGTAGTGCAAAGTTACGACAAATCTATTCGCTACAACCAAGAAGATTTAGACATACTATTGTTCGTTTCGCAGCATATAGTCAACACGGTAGATCGAGTGAAAAGCCGTGAAATGAATGAACAAACGATCCGCGAACGCACAAAACAACTGCAAAGCATCAACGAAGAACTACAAGAAGAAATCAACGAACGACAAAAAGTAGAAACGCTGCAAAACGCCCTGTTTGAAATCTCTGAGCTATCCGCTTCCGTAGATGGCAATATGGCTGATTTTTACGCTTCACTACACGAAGTTATCGCTCGACTTATTAGTGCACCGAACTGTTACATAGCAACAATTAGTTCAGACAAAAAGCGTCTCGAATTCCCTTACTACTCAGATGAAGTCAATACGCTTATTGCATCACGAGAAATCGGTTTAGGTTTAACTGAATTTGTATTACGTACTGGTAGTGCAGAATTGATTAACCCCTCTAGGGTCAAGGAGCTAACAGCAAAGAACGAGATTGACGCTGTTACTGCTCAAAACATGCTTGAACAAAACAATTCTTGGCTGGGCTCCCCCTTGGTCGTCGACGGTGAAATATCAGGTGTGATTGCCATTCAAAGTTACAGCCAAGATGAACACTACTCATTGCGTGATTTGGAATTATTACGTTTTGTTTCCCATCATATTGCCGTAGCGTTAGAGCGAAAGCGCTCTTCTGATGCCATTCAGAGGTATAACCAGCAACTTACCGAAATGGTTAAAGAGCGTACCGAAGAGCTGAATAAAACAAATCAGTATCTGCAAAAGCAAATTGAAGAGCGTAAAGCAATTCAACAGAAGCTGGTGCATGACGCTCATCATGACGCGTTAACCGATTTACCAAACCGGACAATGTTTAACGCGCGACTGAGTCAGGCTTTAGCGAATAAAAAGCGTTATCCGCAGAATAATTTTGCTGTCGTATTCATCGATTTAGATCGTTTTAAACAAATCAACGACACCATAGGCCATCATGCGGGGGATTCATTTTTAATTGAAGTCGCTAGTCGCATCAATCACTGTATTCGTGGCCACGATCTACTGGCTCGTTTGGGTGGGGATGAATTTGTCATCTTGCTGGATAATTTCGAATCGCCAGATGATGTTGAGATCATCTCGAATCGGATTATTAACTCTATAGCAGCCCCGTTTGTTTTAGACGGCCGAGAAATATTCTCGGGTGCCAGCATCGGCATTGCTTATCTTGAAAGTGGTTATCAAACTGCCAGTGAAATCGTGCGTGATGCAGATGCAGCCATGTATCAAGCCAAATCGCAAGGCCGCGGCCAATACGTGGTATTCGATTTAACCATGCGTAAAAAGTTACTTGAAGAGCTTGAAATAGAAACTGAATTTCGAAAAGCCCTTAAAAACGAAGCCTTCGACGTGTACTCGCATCCCGTGTTTGACATGAGCAGTGACAATCATATTTATGACGAATGCAGAGTGCGTTGGGTCAACCCCAAGTTGGGAGTGATGGATCGCGACAGCTTTTGGCAAATTGCTGAACACAGTGGCTTAGTGGTTGAAATGGATAACTTCATGCTCAAAGCTGCATTTGCCATGTTGAGTCAAACGCTTACCTCTTATGCCGGAAAATCGCACTACAAAGTAGCTGTCAATCTCTCCATTCATTACCTGACACACACCGAAGCAGCTGTTCAGTTAATTCAAGATATTAGAGAAAAGCAGATTGATCCGAAAAGACTCATTTTTGAATTTGATGAGAATGATTTAAATCGTCGAGCACAGTTTAGCTTGCCCGCCATTAAACATTTAAAACGCTCTGGCATTAAGATAGTGCTAGATAACTTTGGCAGTGGCTTAGCATCGTTAAGCTATTTGTATTCTTACCCCTTTGACTTTGTCAAAGTAGATCACCGCTTTGTGAAAACCGTTCCTCGTTCAGAACGCAACCTCAAATTAATCCAGTCTGTGTTGGCTATGTCTGAGCAGTTAAAATTCAAACTTATTGTGTCGGGAATAACAGATAAAGAGCAAGCAGATTTACTCAACTCGGTGGGCTGCCAGTTGGGACAAGGGCCTTATTTAGAGCCCCCGTCTCAAGTAATACTGCCTGATTAGCACTACTTTTTATTCATCATATCCCGCAAATTAGCAATACCTGTTTGCCCTTTTTGCTGACGGGCCTGTGCGCTGACTTTTGGTTTTTTCAATTCCCAGTGCACGTCATCAGCGGGCAGTTCGTGTAAAAAGCGGCTGGGCTCTGGTTGAATCACTTCACCGAATTGACGACGCTCTTTCGCTAAGGTGAAAAATAGCTCTTTCTGAGCTCGAGTTATCCCCACGTACGCTAAGCGACGCTCTTCTTCAATGTTGTCTTCATCGATACTGCTTTGATGGGGCAAAAGGCCTTCTTCCATACCCACCATAAATACATATGGAAACTCCAAACCTTTGGACGAATGTAATGTCATCAGCTGTACCTGGTCGGTTTCTTCAGTGTCTTCTCCACGCTCCATCATGTCACGCAGTATTAGTCGATTAACCACTTCTTGCAGGCTCATAGGCGCATCAAGCTCGCCGCCTTCAAGCATATCGCTGACCCAACCAAATAAAGTACTGATGTTACCCATACCCATCTCAGCAGCTTTAGGGCTCGTGCTGGTCTCGTAAAGCCATTCTTCATAGCCCATGTCTTTAATCATCTGACGAATAGCAGCAATGCTGTCACTGCGCTTTACTTCATCTGAGAGTTCTACAATCCAGCGCGCGAAACCCTCTACTGACTCAAGAGACTTTCCTGATATAACTGTGCTGAGCATAGGTGAACAGGCTGCTTCAAACATGCTGGTACGGTTTTGGTTGGCAAAATTACCTAGCTTTTCTAACGTCACTCGACCTATACCCCGTGTTGGAGTATTGATCACTCGCAGCAGCGCGTTGTCATCATCTTGGTTCACCAACAAGCGCAAATAGGCCATAATATCTTTGACCTCAGTGCGCCCAAAAAACGATGTTCCGCCATTTATTTTGTAAGGGATACGGTTGGCCATAAGCACTTTTTCAAACAGTCGAGATTGAAAGTTGCCGCGATACAATATGGCGTAATCTTTAAAACTGGTGCCCTGCATAAACTTATGTGCAATAAGCTCAGCCACAACCCGCTCAGCTTCATGTTCTTCATTTTTCGCTGTGATGATGCGCAGCTCGCTTCCATAGCCCAGTTCAGAGAAAAGCTTCTTTTCAAACACATGCGGGTTATTTTGGATCAAGATATTGGCACAATGCAAAATACGCCCAGAGGAACGATAGTTTTGCTCTAGCTTTATAACTCGCAAATCTGGGAAATCTTTGCTCAACAACACTAGATTTTGCGGCCTAGCTCCCCGCCAAGAATAGATCGATTGGTCATCATCCCCAACCACGGTAAAACGAGCGCGCTGACCCACCAATAAGCGTACTAATTCGTATTGGCTAGTATTGGTATCTTGATACTCATCCACCAGCAAGTAGCGGATCCGGCTTTGCCACTTTTGACGTACCGTTTCATTGTGCTTGAGCAGCAAAGTGGGCAACAAGATCAAATCATCAAAATCTAATGCGTTGTAGGCGCGTAAATGGTTTTGATAGCGCTGATAAAATTCAGCAAATTCTGCGTCTCCAGCAGAAGATGTACGCTTAAGTAATTGCTCTGGCAACAGCAGATCGTTCTTCCAATTCGAAATGCAGCTTTGCAGTAATTGCAGTTGGTCCTTGTCGCCGCCAAGCTCTACATCGGTTAAATCTTTCAGCAATGCCATGCTGTCTTTGTCATCAAACAGTGAAAAACCTGCTTTTAGGCCTAGAGTTTTGACTTCCGCTTTTATGATCCGCAAACCTAATGTATGAAAGGTTGACACCTTTAAGCCCCGGGCCTCTTTTCGCCCTAAGGTTTGCGCCACTCGCTCTTTCATTTCGCGAGAAGCTTTATTGGTAAACGTTACCGCCGCAATATAACGTGCAGGGATGTCACATTCGCGTACAAGATAAGCAATTTTATTGGTGATAACGCGAGTTTTACCACTGCCAGCACCCGCTAACACTAAGCAAGGGCCAGAGATATAATTTACAGCGTCATTTTGGCCGGGATTTAGTTTCATGCAATTCACTTTTGTTTTGGGCAGGGAATTGTAATATCAAACCCCATGCAAAGGCGAATGATCCGCGGGAAAATATCATCCGTTAAAGAAGGTTGATTGATTCACTAAGATGAGCGTTTTTATACTGCTAAGCGTTTAGGTATTCGCTACAATAAACCATCACCACTATCATGGAGCCATTGATGCTTGATCCAAAAAAATTAGAGGATATTGCCAAACAAATTACCGAAGCGATTCCTCCTGGTGTAAAAACCATGGCTGAAGGCGCTGAGTCGAAGGTAAAGCAAGTGCTACAAAGCCAACTGAACAAGTTAGATTTTGTTAGCCGTGAAGAGTTTGAAATTCAAAGTAATGTGCTTATTCGCACCAGAGAAAAGCTCGCTGTACTAGAAGCTAAACTCGAGGCCTTAGAAAAGGGCTTGCAAGACAACAAGACCGACTAGCGACCTTTTTGCAGTTGAGCGAGCTCGTTTTTAAGGGTGTTTACGACAACGAGTAAGTCTTCAGCTGAATTTTCAGTTTCCTGAGCTCCACTCATAGTGGACTCAGAAATTGATGTTATTTTAGTGACTTGTGATGCCACTGAACGCGTTTTCGTTGATTGCTCAGTGGCTATTATGAAATTTCGCCACTCATATCACTCTCTCCAGTGCCCCGGATGCCAAATTAAGGTATTAGATAAAATAGTGTCCAGCTATGCCAATGGCGATAGCCATGCCCACGTAATTATTGTTTAAAAACGCGGTAAAGCAGGCTTGTCTGTCTCGTTCATAGATCAAACGTTGTTGATAAACAAACAGCGCAACAGCGACCAACACGCCTAAGTAAAATGGCAACGTAAAATGCAGATATTGTCCCAGCGCGAGTAACATCAGAACAACGCTTAGTTGTAGCAAGCCAACAATCAACCTATCGTATTGTCCGAACAATATCGCAGTTGATTTCACCCCAATTTGCAAATCGTCATTTCTATCAACCATGGCATACTCGGTATCGTAAGCCACTGTCCATAAAACGTTGATACTAAACAGCCACCAGGCTATGCCAGGTACGGCTTCATTAACCGCCATAAATGCCATTGGGATCGCCCAAGCAAATGCGGCACCAAGCACCACTTGTGGTAAATGGGTATAGCGTTTCATAAAGGGGTAAACGGCAGCTAACCCGAGAGCCCCTATCGATAGAACAATGGTTTGCCAATTTAAGGCCAGTACGAGCAAGAATGCCACCCCTACTAGGGTTGCAAATAATCCTAACGCCTGCTTCTCGCTTACCACGCCGCTGACCAAAGGCCTGGCATTTGTTCTTGCCACTTTGCCATCGACTTTGCGATCTGCGTAGTCGTTGATCACGCAGCCTGCTGAGCGCATAACAAAAACACCCGCGACAAAAATAGCCGTAATCCACCAAGGTGGTAACCCTTGTGCTGCAATCATCAAAGCCCATAACGTCGGCCATAACAACAAGTAACTGCCAACGGGTTTGTCTGCCCGCATTAATAGCCAAAAACCGCGCATGACTGGGCGAGTTAATAATTTATTGGTCAAGATTCAAATCTCTGTATGCGGGAGCCTGAGGTAAAAACACTTCGGCGACCATCATGGCATGTTGCTGAAAGCGAAATACGGAGCGACGGCCCCAAATGTTCGCGAGTGGCGCGTCCCCATATTCGGCGATAAAGGTGTCATTAGGTTGAATGCACGTTAGTTGAAAGGGCTGGCGCTTGAATCGGTCATCGTTAAAAATCAGATGGCCTAAAGGTTTGTCACCTAAGTTTAAGAAATCCGCTTCACATAATGCTTGGGGAATAATCGAGCGGGCAAACACCCAAGGCTGGTTATCACCATGTAGAATCACCTCACGGATTTGCCATTGCTGTGCACATTGGGATGCAAAAGGCGTTGCTAACTGCTTATATTCATCTGCATTAGCGACACCTTGTTTTTGACTGACCACCTGTACTTTGAAGTCTTGGCAATGGCCTTGTAACCTTTGTGTTAGCGAGCCTGTATTAAGTAACCAACTTTCAAGTTCCAGATTAGGGATAAGCGCCTGTTCTTGATTAAACCAAGAAACGCCATCTAGTGACAAACCGTATGAGTGAGAAAGAGTATTTAGCATAGCCCCACATAATATCAATTGACGAAGCTAGACTAAAGAGTGAATAAATAGTTTTAGCGATTCCGTGAATTCTTGGTAAGCTATTGACACTAAGGAAATTAATATACCGGCCAGTTGAAGAGGTAGAAATGCGCATTGTCAGATTATTTGCTACTTGCCTAGTGCTACTTAGTACACTGCTATCGCCTTCTTTTGCGCAAGAAGCGCCAAGCAAGCAATTTGCCTATTTTGGCCTAGAGCCTGATATCGTGACGAATTATTTAGGCAACAGTAATCGTAAGTTAGGCTACGTGCGCATTACCATCGAATTGATGCTTGAAGATGTGAACGATTTAGAAAAAGCAGATCATCACTCTCCCTTGCTACGCGCCACCGCCATTGAAATCCTTGGCCGTCAACCGGAAGAGCGAGTCAAATCTCTTACTGGTCGTGAAGATATTCGACGCACTTTTTTAGATACCATGCGTAAATTGATGAAGGAAGAAACGGGCTCGAATATGATTAAAGACGTTATCTTCACCAAATACATCTATTACGGTTAAAATCATTTAAGGGCGCTTCAAAAATCGCTCGTTGCTTACCTGCACCCAACCTACCTCAGTAGCAAAACAGAGATAGGTTTTAGCCCTACCCTTTTTTGCTCGTAAAACGGCTTAATATAAATGCAAAAAAACAACCACTTATCAAGCCAACTGTGTGAGCAGTATTGGCCATACTGACCCAAAGAATATCGGCATAGCCCACTACCAACCATACCAATAAAAAGCCAATTAACGGTTTAGGCATCATGAGGCCCCAAGACGGCCGCAACCACCCTAACCACCACACGCAGCCAACCAATGCATAAACCACACCTGATAAACCACCGAAATTTTCACCGCTGACTAACAATTGGCCAATGTTTGATAATAAAGCTGAAAACAGAAACAGCATGACCAGTGTCGCACGACCTAGCAGGCGCTCTATTTGACCGCCGAGAGTCCACCACCAGAGTAAATTAAATACGATGTGTAGTACCGAAAAATGAATAAGCGCTGGGCCGATTAAACGCCACCATTGGTGATTTTCCAACAGCTGTGGCAGAGGCTCTATTGCCAGCACCTTGTATGGCCAAAAAAAGCCGACCATAGCCAACAAATACACCAGCAAACACGTGAGCAAAATACTCGTGGTGACGGGTATATCGCGCAGCTGCTGCCACATACCGTTTAAAGAAACACCCGAGTTTCTGTCGCTTAACGTCACCGTTTGGCCGCTATCCCACGCCGCTTGCTGATATTTTTTGTCCTGAGGGAATTGAATAAATTCACTGGCGATATCGCTGGCAACATCCTTGTCTGACTCATTGAGAAGTTGCACAGCGTGCTCGCCACTTTGAAAAGAGTATTGCGCCACAATACCCTGACTATTCAAATAGTTAGTTAGTAATCGAGCAGCGCGTTCTTGATTAAAACTAACCAGCAGGAAAGGCATGGACATGCGCTATTCACCACTAACGAAAGGCAAGCTTTGACGCCAGGCTTCAAAGCCTCCGTCCATGCTATACACTTCTTCAAACCCTTGATGAATCAAGAACTGAGCAGCTTGTTGACTACTGACACCGTGATAACAGCAAACGATAACCGGCGTATCAAAATCCGTTTTCTGGGTGAAGTTTACTAACGTTCCATTGGTTAAATGCACTGCGCCTTCAATATGTCCTGCTACAAACGATTGTTCGTCACGAATATCCACCAACCGAGCTTGTTTCGCTGCCAGTTTTTGCTGTGTGTCCTGCACTGAAATGTGTGCGAATTGCTCCATTGTTCTACCTTTTGATTACCAGTTTAATATGACTTTGCCTGAATGGCCTGAGCCCATGGTATCAAATCCTTGCTGAAACTCATCGATATTAAATTGATGAGTAATAATCGGTGCTAAATCTAACCCGCCTTGAATAAGACTTGCCATTTTGTACCAAGTCTCAAACATTTCTCGGCCATAAATCCCTTTAATCACCAGCCCCTTGAAAATCACCTTATTCCAATCAACGGCAACATCTCCGGGGGGAATACCAAGCATGGCCACTTTACCGCCATGGTTCATCTTGTCTAACATATCGCGAAATGCTGCTGGCACACCTGACATCTCAAGTCCGACATCAAACCCTTCGCTCATGCCAAGGTCATTCATGACGTCTTTTAGGTTTTCCTTGGCAACATTCACCGCACGGGTAGCACCCATCTTACGCGCCAAATCTAAGCGATATTCATTGATGTCGGTAATGACGACGTGGCGGGCTCCAACATGCTGAGCCACCGCAGCGGCCATAACGCCTATGGGACCGGCGCCTGTAATCAATACATCTTCCCCGACTAAATCAAATGACAGTGCGGTGTGTACCGCATTACCAAATGGGTCAAAAATCGCAGCTAAATCATCTGAAATATTGTCTGGAATTTTAAACGCATTAAACGCTGGAATAGACAAATATTCAGCGAATGCGCCCGGACGATCAACCCCGACGCCTGATGTATTGCGGCATAAGTGACGGCGACCTGCGCGGCAATTTCGGCAATGACCACAGGTTATGTGTCCTTCACCTGAAACACGATCACCGATTGAAAAACCTCGGACTTCTTCACCGATTTCAACCACTTCTCCCACATATTCATGCCCCACCACCATGGGAACAGGGATCGTTTTTTGCGACCACTCGTCCCAGTTATAGATGTGCATATCAGTGCCACAGATAGCGGTTTTACGAATTTTAATCAATAAGTCATTGTGGCCTACAACCGGCAATTCACTGTCGTGAAGCCAGATGCCTTTTTCCGATTTGAGCTTGGCGAGGGATTTCATTTAATCACTCCTAACTCTTTTCCTACTTCGATAAAAGCATCAACCGCGCGGTCAATCTGTTCGATACTATGAGCAGCCGACATTTGCGTACGAATACGCGCTTGATCCTTTGGTACCACTGGGAAAGAAAAACCGACAACATAGATGCCGCGTTCGAGCATTTTGTCAGCCATATCACTGGCTAATTTTGCATCCCCTAACATCACCGGAATAATAGCGTGGTCTTTACCTGATAGCGTAAAACCTGCTTGCTCCATGCGGGTGCGGAAATGAGTGCTATTACGTTTTAACTGAGCTCGTAACTCGTGCCCCTCAGCTAACATATCAAACACTTTAAGCGATGCTGAAACTATAGGCGGCGCAACAGAGTTAGAAAACAAATAAGGACGAGAGCGTTGACGCAGCCAATCAACCACCTCTTTTTTACCCGACGTGTACCCGCCCGAAGCACCGCCTAGCGCTTTACCTAAAGTACCAGTAATAATGTCTACACGGCCCATCACGTCACAGTACTCGTGGCTACCTCGTCCTTGCTCACCCACAAAGCCTGTGGCATGACAGTCGTCGACCATCACTAAAGCACCGTATTGATCGGCTAGGTCACAAATACCAGCTAGATCAGCAATAACACCATCCATGGAAAACACCCCGTCGGTTGCAATCACTATCGTTTGCGCACCTTCACTCTTGGCTTTTTCTAATTGGACCGCCAAGGCTTGCATATCGTTATTGGCATAACGGTAGCGCTTTGCCTTACACAATCGCACACCATCAATGATACTGGCATGATTAAGAGCATCGGAAATGATCGCATCGTCTGGGCCTAAGATGGTTTCAAATAACCCTCCATTTGCATCGAAACACGAGGGATACAAAATAGTATCTTGCATACCTAAAAAGGCGCTAATTTTATCTTCCAGCGCTTTGTGTATGTCTTGAGTACCGCAAATAAAACGTACCGAGGCCATACCGAATCCATGGCTGTCCAAACCTTCTTTTGCAGCGTTGATTAGCTCTTGGTTATTAGCCAAACCAAGGTAGTTATTGGCGCAAAAATTCAGTACTTGCTGGTTATCACTCACTTGAATATCAGCACTTTGTTGCGACTGGATAACCCGCTCAGTTTTGTAAAGACCTTGCGCTTTAGTATCGCTAAGCTGCTGCGCTAAGCGATCGTAGAAGGCTTGTTTCATGAACTGTCCTCGAAAAATAGTAAGATGCGCGAATATTAAAGCATAATGAGGGCCCGACGCGAATAATCAATTCAATTATCGCCGTAAAGGATCGCAGAGAACGTCATCGTTGTTTTACATTACTTCGTGGTTAAAATGACAAATCGAAACGCTTCCACACTCCGTCATTAAGTTTGCTAGGCAATGCTGGATAAAGTTCTTCTTCCAATACGGGCTTGGAAATATAGTAGCCTTGGGCTATGTCGCAACGCATGGTGCTTAAGGTACTGAGCTGCGTTTCGGTTTCAACACCTTCCGCAACAACTTTCATTCCTAGTTTTCGAACCATAGCAACAGTGGATTTTACAATTTGCTTGTCTGCACTACTGTTTTCCATACCTGCAATGAAGCTTCGATCGATTTTAATAATATCCACGGGCAACTGGGATAAATAGGCCAGAGAAGAATAACCGGTGCCAAAATCATCTATGGAAAAGCTAAAACCAAGCGCTTTTAGTTGATGCATTATGCCTTTGGTTTGTTCGATGTCAGCAACAACGGTACGTTCGGTCAACTCTAACTCGATTTGATCAGCTCCCTGATCACTTTGCGCTAATTGCTCTCGCATAAAATTGATGAGATTAGGATCTAAAAACTGACTAGCAGACAAATTTACAGCGATGCGATAGCCGCTCATACCCAGGCTTTCTAGATGAGCCAAAATGCTAAAAGCTCGCTTGATCCCCCAATAGCCTAGGGTAATCATGCTCTCTGAATTTTCCATAATAGGAATAAACTCATCAGGCATAATGTAGCCACTTTTCGGGTGAAGCCAGCGAATTAGTGCCTCAAACCCAACGAGCTTACCTGTGGTAATATCGATTTGTGCTTGTAATGCGAATTTAAACTGCTCTTGCAATAGGGCATCTCTGACATCATGCTCGATCTCAATATGCCTCATTACTTGGGTGCTCATCCCCTCATTGAACAAGGTGTAACGATCACCGCCTGCATCCTTTGACGCGTACATCGCGATATCAGCTTGACGCACTAAATCATCTACCGTGACATTTTGCCCATCGCACGAAGTAATCCCAAGACTTACTGAGGTGTAAAAGCGCTGAGCACCTATCTCCACTGACTCGCGAAACTTAGCAACTAACTTTTCAGCGAGGGTGATGCCGTTACTGACCTCATCAATTTCCTGTAACACGATGACAAACTCGTCTCCACCAAAACGACTAATCACATCTGACTCTCGCAAATTACTACGCAATCGCTGGGCAGCTGCCATTAAAAATTCGTCTCCGATACCATGGCCGTAACTGTCATTGATTTTACGAAAGTTATCAAAGTCCAATAAAATGACCACGAGCGACCCGGGAGCGCGCGATAAAGCTGCAATTTTTTTACGCAACACAAAGTTAAGCATATTGCGATTTGGCAGGCCCGTGAGTCGGTCGTACATTGCGATATTTTCCAGTTCACGGGTGTTCTGTTCTATTTTTCCATCCATGGACTCTAACTGTTCACCCAACAAATTTGTCGAATGTTGCACGTCATCTATCTCATCTAAAAACATACGACTACGGGTAAACTGCAAGGTATTAAACTCATCGTATTTTTTTTGCGCTAATAACGGTAAGCGTTTCGCGACAATGAGCAAGCGCCTACGTAAACGCTCCGCCATCACAAAAAAGGCTAAAATGCACAATAAAACTGTGATGGCAGAGATAATAATCACTCCCTTTTGATAACTTTCGTGTCTGGCCCACTCATCGCTGATATCGTGCACAGCCAATAGGTAGGCACTGTCCGCTTGAGTGTCATCAACAGGCAGTAAATTCAACAGGAATGCTTGTTGGCCCATGACTAAGCGATACCCTTTGTCTAGCACCATATCAAATGAGACTGTTTCAGGGATTAACTTGAGTAACGCACTAATTTCTTGTCGCTTAATATAGGAAATCGGCGACTGTATTTGCGCGTCGCGAAGCGCGGGCGCCTCGGACGACTTATCTCTCGCCACTAGGGCTAACTCTGCCAATGTAGAGCGATTCAGAGCAGCCATCATTTCCAGTAAAGATGTACTGGCGGTTAACACCAGCAACTCGCCACTGGCGGATAAAATAGGCATGCTAATTAAATGAAAGCATGATTGTTTACACAAAATATTAGTAATGGAGGATTGATTAACTAGCGTTTGCTGAACACTGGTTCTCACATAATCTGGCACATGCTCATGGTTGGCAAATATAACGCCTTGCTGATGATCAAATAACCAAAGACTGTTCACTTGCCAATTTAACTGCAAATAGTCAAATTCTTCTCGAATAAACTCAGCGGTAGCCTGAGGGTTATCAGTGATATCTTCATGCAGATGAATAAACGATTCAAACCACAACTCAATTCGATTGCTTAGCATCTCTCGAATAAGATGCATTTGACTTAAATCTTTATCGTGTAGCGCTTGTTGCTGACTTAAATAATCTTGGTCATTTTTGTCAATCCAGATGAATGTCAAAAGGACACTGGCAATCAGTAAAAAACCGATCAGCAGGCCCATGATCTTCCATGGCAAGCTAACAAATATACGCATCGTTAAAACCAATAAATAATTTGCAGCGCCCAAATATCCCAATACTTGGAATCATTGGCCACAGTATCAGGAATAAAAACAGGTGCTAAACGCGCACGCCCTTTCACTTTATGAAACTCACCTCGAATTCGCCAATTGTTGGCGAAATCCCAAGACGCACCTAATGTGAGCTGATCGCGAAAGGCAAAATAAGCTGGTACAGCCCCGCCACTTGCTTGCTGGTATGCACTGCCATTACGATCGCGGTTATTCGCATCGAAAGTATCTATTGTGGCTAGTAACGTCACATCTGGGCTGACAAATAGTCGCCCTTGCACATACAAGCCTTCAGCAATGGCATCTGCGTCACGCTGATCAAAGAAAAAGCCCTGAAAATCAGTTTTTTCACGCATGGCTTCAGCGTTAATATCCCAATATTCGGCGCTGTAAGACAGACTAAGCATAAAGCGCTCTAAAGCTACTTTTCCATCGGTAAAGATATCGTTATCACCAGCGTCGTAGCTAAAATCTGTTTTTAGCAAACTTCCACCTAATGACAATCCAGTGCCTAGCGGGCTAAATGAAACGCTAAACTGCGTATCAAAATCATGATTAAGTTCACCAGTGGCCAAGGTAGACATTAAGTTTTCTGTTTGTTCTTGTTTGATTTGGGTATTGCCATAGCTCCAACGAATATCCCACTCGCCTAGGGAATTAAGATGCTGAGCGGTCAGAGAAATACCATCGCTTCCCAACGACGCATTGCGAAATGCATCAAAGTAGGACGATTGGGGTAGCACAATCGAGGGCATCGTATGCGGCACGTCTCGAGTGGCGGAGTATAACCAATGATAATTTTTATAACGGCCAAAGTGAGCGTTGATGTTCCAGCGCGGGGAGTTAAGCACTTGGTAATCCAAAAACAGATAATCGATACGCACCCCCTCATCAAATCGATTGCCGCCATTGATGTATATCCCTTGTGCTGACACCCGAAGTTTTTGATTGATACGATAGGAGGTGTTCAGGCCTACTTCTGTTAATCGATATGACACATCACCGTCATCATTTATATAATTACTGTCGTTAGCCTGAATAACACCCTGGGCACCAAACCCGTGCCACACAAGGTCGCCAGCAAGGGTTAATCCTGAAAATGTTAAACTGGATAGGAATAAGAGAAGAAACACGTTTTTTTGCATCATCTTATCCCTCTTTACTGATTTTTAATTCGCGCATACCTGGCGGTAGCGAACCAGAAATGACATAACCAATGGCTCCAGGCTCTTGACTCACCATATCAATCATATCTTGGCTATCGTCCACCAAAATCGGCTTCTCTCCTAACCCCGAATAAGCCAATTTATTCCACATTCTTTCAAGTTGATAAGGAAACATGCCGAGCACATTCTTGCAAAAGTGCTGATGAATAGGGTCTTGCTCGTGCAATACATATACTTTAATTGCTGAACCGTCTTCCCAGGTGGTTTGGCGCATTGAAAAGATCCAGCGCACGCGGCTCTCACTTAAAGCGTTAATATTGACGTTATCGTTCACAATCACGCGTACTTTGGCTTGGTCAGCGTAAGTATGGTGTACCCCAAATAGCATCACTAGAGCGAGCAACAGGCGAAAGCCGATGCGGCGAATATTCAGCAAAAAATACTCCTAATTAAATACCATTTTCTGAGAGTCAAAAACAACTGAAAGCACAACTCCTTGTAATTTGAATAAGTTACAGAGTAAGTATTACTTGTTATTGTCTTTTATTACAGGAAATTTTTTATCCTATTCAAGGTATTGCACGTACTTCAATGCTCTCAAGCTTAGTCGAAAATCAACGAAATACTGTTAAAATGCCAACTGAACCTATTTGATGGTAATAAGATGAAGTCCAGTTTCACTCCCAATACAAAAGAAATATTAAGCCTATGGGGCTACACCTTGCTACTGAGTATTTTGTTACCCTTTGTATTTTTACATTTTTGTTTTCAATACGTCACTAAAAAACCCACCTCTCCAGGGGCTCGAATTCAGCGATTCGGCGTAAAATTGCGTACGGCAGAAACGGGGGGGCTATTATTTCACTGTGTATCTGTAGGTGAAGTTGTTGCGGCAGCGAACGTCATAAATGCTATTCGCAGACATCAACCGTCTATCCCCGTGACCATTACGACCACCACGGCTACAGGGGCTAAACAAGTGACCAGTTTGTTTAAAGACACAGTAACCCACTGCTATTTACCGTTAGATTTGCCTTGGATGATGAGCCATTTACTAAAACAAGCTGCGCCTGCCCACGTTATCATTACTGAAGTGGAGCTTTGGCCGAATATGATTGACCAATGTTGGCGCAATGGGATCCCTGTATCGGTAATTAATGCGCGTATGACCAGTAATTCTATGCGTAGTTACGAAAAAATTTCGGCACTTTTTAGCCCTATGCTGCACAAACTATATAAAATATGTGCGCAAGGTGATCGCGATTTCAAAAACTATCAGCAACTTCGCACTCCAGAGCAAACGTTGCTGCTGACCAATAACATTAAATTTGAGCAAACGGTGCACCCAGAAGCCCACCAACTAGCCAGTGAATTTGCCCAGATGTTTAATCTTGTTGACCGAGCCATTGTGGTTGCCGGTAGTTCTCATGCGCCAGAGGAGGCGGTCTTGCTAGAAGCTCATAAAACCGTGCTTCAACAATATCCTAAAACGCTCCTTATTATTGTGCCTCGTCATCCTCAGCGCTTTGATGAGGTATATCAAATTTGCCAATCAAGTGGTTTACGCTGCATGCGCAGCTCTGACCAAAACCCATGTGATGAAGACACACAAGTTTTGTTAGTCGATGAAATGGGTAAACTACAAGCCTTGTACGCATTGGCAACAATCGCGTTTGTCGGGGGCAGCATTGCTGATAGAGGGGGGCACAATGCGCTTGAACCCGCCGCATTTGAAGTGCCAATTTTAATGGGCCCCCACCGCTATAACAATCCAGCTATATGCCAAGTACTCAGTGATGGCGGTGCATTATTTGAAGTGAATAATCCCCAGCAAGTCAGTCACAATGTTTTGCAATGGTTAGATGATGACGCATCTCGAACTCGCGCTGGGCAAGCCGGAAAACAGGTTTTACAAGAAAACAGTGGCGCGCTGAGCGCCACATTAGAGGCATTGGGTTTTAGCTAAAACCGCAAAACAAGGTTTACTGCAAACCTCTAAACAAATCGACTAAGGCTTTCGCTTCACGTTCCACCGTGTAATGCGCTAACACCCGTTCGCGCCCCGCCAAGCCTTTTTGCTTTAACACTTCAGGGTCGGATAATAGCGAGTCCATTTTAGCCGTTACTGCTGGCTGGTCATTAACAGGCACGACATGGCCGTCAACGTCTTCACGGATAATTTCCTCCCATGCGCCAGCTTGGGTTGCTAATACAGCGGCGCTGCAGCTCATGGCTTCAAGCACAGTTAAACCGAACCCCTCGTTATCACTCAAGGCAGACACCATAGACAGCGCACTAAAAATCGGCGGTATACGCTCGAATGGTAATTCACCGGTGAAAATAATCCGCTCGCTCAATCCCGCTTTATCAATTTTTGCTTTTAGTTCGTCCACAAACTCTTGATGACTAGAAGAAATAGCGCCCACCACAACAGCGTTGTACTCAGGATACTTAGGCAATACTTCAATACACGCATTTACAAATAGATGAACCCCTTTTTGTTTGCGTACACGACCTAAAATACCAATACCGTACTTACCACCGTACCCCAGATCTTGCCATGCTTGCTCTTTATTGGCCGCAGGGGCGAAGTTTTCAATTTGAATACCGTGGGGAATAATGGCGTCTGGCGGATCAGCCAAGTATTTAGCCGATGACTTACTGATAGCGACAACAGCATCCATCTGGCGCGTTAGCCATAAGGTTGAGCCAGAGCGATAACGCTGGGCTGCAGAACTAAACACCATTTTAATCTTGGCACCAAATACATATTTCAGCAGCACCGCTTGGATCATTTCATCCACTCGGCGAGCGTGAAAAACACGATACTTGCCGTTGCTTAATGGCTTGCGGCACATTTTGACTACCTGCCAAAACGTCATCGCTTGGCTTGCGTCAGGTAAATAATGCTTTCCCATAACACGCAAATTAATCAACTTTTGTTGATAAGACATGACCTGCAACATGGTTGAGGTTACGCCCGAAAAATTTGAATTCGAATTTCCCAGAATCAACTCAACTTCATCTTGCTTACTAATTTTCGTCACATCATGCTCCATAGTTAATGCTTACTCACTTGATTAATATTATTCGTTACACGGGTTGTGCTGCCACTTAGTGCATAAGCTCGCATTCAAGGGGGATACAGGTATACACTATGCCAAATTTTGCAACGCACTTTGTGTTAAATGCCAAACATTCAGCAAACATCGACAAATCGCAGCACCATTATATTTGATGCTGAAATATTCGCAGCCCCTGATTTAAATATTTTTGATGGCCAATATTGGCAGGCAAAACAACAACTCACTGGCAGCGCCACCGGCCGTGGTACTACGTATTTTTTTAAGCATGACAACCATGAATACGTATTGCGTCATTATCGCCGCGGTGGCTTAATCGGCAAACTAATCAAAGACAGTTATTTGTTCACAGGGCTGTCACGTACTAGGGCGTGGCGGGAGTTTACCCTGCTTGAACAAATGCATCGACTTGGGTTACCGGTACCTGAACCCGTTGCCGCACAAGTCACACGGCAAAACGTGATGTACAAAGGGGATATCATCATCAAGCGCATTCCTAACAGTCGAGACATGTTCAGTTTTTTGTGTGATGCCCCACAACCGGATACCACTTGGCAGGCCATAGGCGCCTGTATTCGACAATTCCACGACCACAATGTTTACCACCATGACTTAAATATTCACAATGTCATGCTCGACGACAATGGGAAAATTTGGCTTATCGATTTCGATAAATGTGCCATTCACGCCAGCAATAATTGGAAGAAGGCAAATTTAGATCGCCTTCTGCGCTCATTGCACAAAGAGCAAAACAAACAACAAACCTTTTATTTCAATGAGCAAAATTGGCAGACGTTATTAACTGCATACGGCGAGCCAGCGTAATAAAGTTAACCTACAGCCGTGCTGGGGATTGATATGATGAATAGTCATTACAAAGCAGATTACAATCTAACGTTGAATTGTTACACTCGATTTTTTGTCACCTGCCGTTTAGGATTGAATAAATAGATGTCACGTTATTGGATACTCGGCTGTTTGCTGATCGCGTCACAAGGATGGGCAAAGGGTCTATCTCCCTATCTTCCTCTGCAAATTTCACCCGAAATTGAATCTCAAATAGAGAAAGTGATGGCACTCACACCTGGCGCCCCGCTTACCAAGCCTTATAAAGCAGCTGATGTTATGCGCCGCAACAAACTGATTGCGTCGCGTTTTCCTGAGCTTCATCGCTCTGTAGACGCATACTTAGCGCGGTTTAAAGACACATTAGCCTTAACTCATGTCAGTGCTTCAGTTTCTGCAGGTGAGGACGAAAGTAGCCCAATACCGAATCAAAGAGGCATCAAGCGCAACTCGAGCTATCAAGTTTCAGCTTCTGGGGTAGCGTTTATCTCGCCCTATGCCTACGTGGCTGGTGGTGCCGTATATGCCGATGGCGAAGATGCCGTGTTATATAACACCCATGTTGCCTTCGGTTATGAATATGCGCAAATTGAAGCTGGCTACCGAGAGCATTGGTTCTCGCCTATGCAGGATTCAGCACTGCTTAGCAGCACCAATGCCAAACCTAGCGTGTCCGTCACGCTTAGCAATGCGACTCCTATTACTGACTGGGATATTCGCTATGAAGTCTTTTACGCGAAACTTGATGACACCATAGGCATTAGCCAACAAGGTGAGCTTTTTAATGGTGAACCCAACTTGTTGGGGCTACACCTCAGCATATCCCCTGTTGAAGCTTGGACAATAGGCTACAGCCGCACATTAAAATATGCTGGGGCTAATAACAATTTAAGTATCGGCGATGCATTTCAGGATCTGTTTAGCCCCTCCGGTGAAGACAACACCCCCAGCCTTAACCCACAAGCGCTTGCAAGTGACCAAAAAACGGCTATCTCTAGCAAGATAAACCTGCCTTTTGCGTTTCCTGTATCTGTATACGGTGAACTCGCTTTTGACCATGCTCCAGAGGTTAACGAACAAGAAACTGATGACAAAGCACTTGCGTTTGGAGTCTATTTCCCTATGGTAACCAACGACATATCATTACGTTATGAGTTTACCCGTTTAGACGAGCTTTTCTACCAGTCCGGTTTTTATACCGCGGGTTACACCAATGAAGGGCAAGCGCTTGGTCACTGGGCGGGAGATCTTTTTCCCTTGCAAGAACAAGTACAAAAAACCACACATTCGTTGAATATGAATTGGAGATTCGCATCTGATCAGGTTATCGATGTGACACTAAGAACTGCAGACGGCGATTCTAATTCCAACGCGCAACAAGCATTTAAAGAGCTAACAGTTCGATACAGCTACGCAACGCAATACGGTTTCTGGGGCCTTGATCTTGATGTAGGCGAAGACCGTTTTGGCGAACAATTTAAACGAGTAAGTGCATTTTACCGCTGGTAAGCATTTAACGAGGCGGCAAAAGCGGCCATATTGATAAGGTATAAAATTATGCACACAAAAGCTGTCTACCCGGGCACATTTGATCCGATTACTAATGGTCATGCGGATTTAATTGAGCGCGCTGCTAATATGTTTGCCCACGTCATTGTTGGTATAGCAGCAAACCCAAGCAAAAAACCTTTGTTTAGCTTGCAAGAACGGGTTGAATTGATAAAAAAAGTGACAGCACATCTACCTAACGTTGAAGTGATCGGCTTCGAAGGTTTGCTTGCTGACTTTGCGGATAGCCAAGGTGCCACAGTGCTCATCCGCGGCCTTCGCGCAGTATCTGATTTTGAATATGAATTTCAGCTGGCCAACATGAACCGTCGTTTAAACCCTAATTTAGAAAGTATTTTCTTAACGCCAGCAGAAGAAAACTCTTTTATTTCATCAACACTGGTTAAAGAAGTGGCGCTGCACCGAGGGAAAGTAGACCAGTTTTGTCACCCTGCGGTACAAGCTGCGCTGAAAGAGAAGCTACAGCAATAACTTAGCACACTATATTTCTACACGACTTCGCGCTTACCTTGTTAAGCGCGTGACCAAGGATCCAATTGAGAAAACATGGCAAAACATTACCTTTTTTACATATCTGAAAATTACTCATTTCAAATACTGCGCCCGTTGCAAGATGAGATACACCGAAGAGGCGACACCGTCGCTTGGTTTGTAGAAGGTAACAACGTTAATAAAGCTTATTTCCAACCACAAGAAACACAATTACCCAATGTGCAGGCTGTCATCGATTATCAACCTGTTGCCGTATTTGTTCCTGGCAACATGGTGCCTTCATTTATTCCCGGTTTAAAGGTGTGCGTACGTCACGGTTTTATCGGTTTTAAAACGCGTAAAAAAGATGGTTTAAATTATTCATTTATCATTCGTGATTGCTTTGATTTGTATTGTACTCATGGTCCGTCAATGACCGATACGTTTAAACTACTTGAGAAAAAACATCAGTTTTTCAAAGTCGTCGAAACCGGTTTTTGTAAAATGGATCCGTTCTTCAATAACCCTCCTAAGATCGACAAAACAGACCCGCGCCCTGTTGTGTTATTTTCATCGACTTTCTCACCTAGAATGTCCCAAGCAGAAGCACTGTTGCCAACCATAAAACGTTTATCTCAAGATACGAAGTGGCGCTGGTTAGTAACCTTCCACCCTAAAATGGCGCAAAGTACCGTAGATGCCTACAAAGCGGCTCAGCATGATAATTTGACCTTTGTTGAAACTGACAATGCGATGCCATTGATGTTAGAGGCCGATTTAATGCTGGGAGATAACTCATCCATGCTGGTTGAGTTCTTGATGCTGAATAAGCCAGTAGTAACGATGAAAAACCAATACCCCAAGCCGCATTTTATTAATGTGACCGACCCAGCCGATCTTGAGAAAAGCATTGAATACGCATTAACAAGACCTGCAGAATTGATGGAGAAATTGGGCGACTACGCAGCGCAAACTCATCCTTATACAGATGGGCAATCAAGCGCACGCATAGTAGATGCCACTCAAAACATGCTCTGTAACCCCCCTAAGCTAAAGAGAAAGCCATTTAACTTAATTCGCAGTATTAAAATGCGTAAAAAACTCGGGTATTGGGGCAGATAAGAGCTCAGACGCCAAGCTTAAGGCTATTAGGTTTGGCACTGCTCACAAAAGAAAGTATTACGCTGCCCTAGGGTAACTGACTGTATTTCACTCGCGCAGACTTCACATGCTTTACCTTTGCGCCCATACACGCGCAGGTGCTGTGCAAAGTATCCAGGGTTGCCATCGGCTTGCGTAAAGTCTTTTAAGGTCGTACCGCCCTGCTCTATGGCTTTCGCCAAGACGTCTTTAATAATGTCACCGAGCGCGAGGTACGTTTTTTTGCTGACTTTTTTAGCCGCTTTTCTGGGATCAATGCCGGCTATAAACAAGGCTTCATTCGCGTATATATTCCCAACCCCAACGACCACTTTATTATCCATAATAAAGTTCTTTACGGCCACACTCTTGGTGCGGGAAAGATCATATAAACGCTGCCCATCAAAGTCCGCTGTTAGTGGCTCAGGGCCGAGGGCCGCAATCATGCCTATCTCTGGTTCACTGACATCTTGCCACAAGCAAGCACCAAAGCGCCGCGCGTCGTTAAAACGCAGGCACACACCGTTGGTTAATACGACATCAAGATGATCATGTTTGATAACGGGGGTATCACTGTTCACAATCCGCAACTTACCCGACATGCCTAAGTGCAAAATAATGCTGCCTGCATCCGTATCAATAAATAAGTACTTAGCGCGGCGTCGCACATCATTGACCCGCAGCCCTTCGGCTAGATGTACTTCATCAGGTACCAACCAGCGTAATTGCTTGTGACGCACAACGACCTGCTTAATTTGCTGGCCAATTAAGTGAGGGCTAATGCCTAAGCGGCTGACTTCAACTTCGGGTAATTCAGGCATTTGGGGTATCCGTTAAAAAGAGCTGTGACCAGGTCATATTGGTAATTTTATATAACTGAGCGCCTTGGGTTGGGTATTGTACAAGCATATCTTCCCCTACCTGAAAAAACAGGTAGTGCCTAGGCGCACTTTCTCCCGCTAGCCATAGATTAACCTGTGTAGCTCCCGTCAGCGTTGCATTACCAATGGGGGCAAGTTCAGCGTTTTGCCACGCTATAACAAGGTCTGTAAGGGTCTGATTGTCAATAACGGTTTGATTCTCACGCGTTACCTGGTTTTCTTCGCTAACTAAGTCGTTTGATGGCGGTACAAAGCGCCACCCCCTGCCTACTCGCTCAATAGTATAAGCGTGGGTCACAATGCTAGTGAGCATGGCATCATGGGGAATAAGTACATCGATAGCTTCATCTGTAGCGCCCTCATTTGAAAAGAGGTTTCCGCTTAGATTAAACATTAAGATAAGCAACAGCATGGAAATAATCAGGACGTTATTCCAAGCGCGAGAGGTGAGTCGGATCATGATGAAATAAAGTAAAGTGGCAGTGTCATCTACTGATTATGTCATGTAATGCACAACACAAAACAGTCTATTTGATCGCTTTACATGGAGAAATATAACGCAAAAAACCCGACATAAGCCGGGTCTTTCGGGAGACAAAACAAGTATTAATTACTTAATTTTGGCTTCTTTAAACAAAACGTGCTGACGTACTTTAGGATCAAACTTTTTGATCTCCATTTTGCCAGGCATGTTACGTTTGTTTTTATCTGTGGTGTAGTAAAAACCGGTACCAGCAGAAGACACTAACTTGATTTTATCACGCATAATCTGTGTTCCTTAAATTTTTACGCCATTGGCACGGATATCAGTCAATACTGAATCAATACCTTTTTTATCAATAATACGCATACCTTTAGCAGATAAACGCAATTTAACGAAACGGTTTTCGCTTTCAACCCAAAAACGGTGGGTTTGTAGATTTGGCAAAAAACGACGACGAGTCGAGTTTTTAGCGTGTGAACGGTTGTTACCTACCGCTGGACGCTTGCCTGTCACTATACATACTTTGGACATCGTATTTGTCTCCAAACAATTCTAAAAATACTTAGCTCCGACAAGCATGCAAATACGCGTGCCAGCTTTAGCTATCAACAAGAGGGCGCATTTTATACAGCAAACTGCGAATTAATTCAACGATTAACTGAGAAAAACCCTAGTCTTTTATTATGCCATAAGCAGTACGGGTTAATTTATTGGATTTCGTGGTCGCGCGAATTGCTTTATTTTTAGCGATCATTTCTGGTTTAACATAACTGTGATCATGCTCTAGGTGCAGACAAGCCGCGGAATAGCGAATTTGAATACCACGTACACCTCGATTCATTAGACGCTCACCAAGCTCCCTATCTTGGCCACCATACTGCATTCGCTCATCAAAACCATTTACAGCAAAAATATCTTCGCGCCAGCCCGATGCATTATGCCCGTTCCAGGTAGGTTTAGCAGGCGTGACTGAATTTAATATGACGCGCTTCCATTGCAAGGTGGTCAATTTTCCGAGTTTTCGATTACGTTTGACGCCATTTTTCACTAACCAATCTCGCTCAAACGCTTGGCCCGATGCAATATGTTGCTGACTGATTAGATCACTGGTAGGCATCGGGAGTTTAAAATAACCACCCGACAAAAATTTGCCCGGGCGGGCGTGCGCTTTATGCACAGCAACAAAGTCTCGACGAGGAATACAATCTCCATCGGTAAACAGCACATAATCACAGGTACTGACGAGCAATGCTTTATTCATAATGCGCGACTTTTGAAAGCCTTCGTCCTCTTGCCATACGTGTTTGATATCTAAATCTGAGCTTTGAGAGAAACGGTCAATACAGGCTTTTGTATCAGTAGTTGAACCATCATCTGCAATAATTAACTCAAAATTTTTATCTGTTTGATAATGAAATCCCCACAGCACTTTTTCGAGCCAAACAGGTGAATTGTAGGTGGTAAAAATGACAGATATTTTCATGGTAAAACCGCTTTAAATGATAAGATTGCTCCTGACATCTAAGCTTGTTTTTTTGACAACCTTATGACCGCCACATGACACTTTTGTGGTAATTGCGTCTCCTTAGACCAAAGCTAAATTAAGCCCCGCTCAGCGAACGAAACGGCAACGCCGTCACCCACCACCAGATGGTCAAGCACTTTGATGTCTAGTAGGCCCATGGCGCTTATAATACGTGCTGTAATGTGCTCATCCGCTTGGCTTGGCTCGGCCACGCCTGATGGATGGTTGTGAGTCAAAATCACTGCAGCTGCGTTATCTTCTAATGCTTGTTTCACTAACACACGTGGGTAAACCGACGCACTGTCTATGGTGCCAAAGAACATTTTTCTGAATTTGATCAGCTGGTGCTGACTATCGAGTAATAGCATCCCAAAGACTTCATTGGGTTCGTCGCGTAATTGAGATATCAAAAAATGTTTGGTTTGTTGGGCGCTGTTGAATACCGTTTCACGTTGGAGTTGTTCGGCGAAAAAACGTTGGCTTAACTCAATCGATGCTTGCAACTGAACAAATTTCGCTTCACCTAACCCCTTGGCTAAACAGAAATCTTGCTGACTTGCGCTTATCAAGCCACGCAATGAACCGAAGGTATTTAACAGATTGCGCGCCAAATCAACGGCACTGAGGCCTTTAATGCCAGTACGCAAAAATATTGCCAGCAGCTCAGCGTCAGACAACGCACTCGGCCCCTGGGTGAGTAACTTTTCTCTTGGTCTTTCGTGGGCTGGCCATTGGGTTATTTTCATACGTCCCTGTCTTGTTAAACGTTTCTATTTTGCGCCAACCACACGCACAAAATGCGAAATAAGTGAAAATTAAGCCTAGCAAAAGCGGTCTATTCCAGCCAATAATGGCCCCATAAAGTGAGTAATATAGTAAAATGATCCCTATGCAATTAGCCCAAAAAAAGATACTGCTTGGCATTACAGGTGGTATAGCAGCCTATAAAACCCCAGATTTAGTCAGAAAACTTACTGCGCTTGGTGCACAGGTGCGCTGCGTGATGACTGCATCTGCTGCTGAGTTTGTTAGCCCGCTAGCCTTACAGGCTGTCTCAGGCCACCCTGTAGGTGACGATTTATTAGACCGTAATGCAGAAGCCGCAATGGGACATATAGAATTAGCCAAATGGGCCGACAAAGTGCTCATTGCGCCAACCACAGCAAACTTTATGGCCAAATTAGCTCACGGTTTGGCGGATGATTTATTATCGACTTTGTGCTTGGCCACCAGCGCGCCCATTTACATCGCGCCTGCAATGAATCAGCAGATGTGGCATGCCAAAGCGACACAGGCAAACCTAGGCGTATTACAACAAAGAGGCGTCACGATTCTAGGCCCTGCTCCAGGTGAGCAAGCTTGCGGCGATGTTGGCTTAGGCCGAATGTTAGAGCCGGTCGATATAGCCAACATGTTAGCCCAAAGTTCAATGGAGCCTTTACTTGCCAACAGGCATATTGTTATTACAGCAGGGCCAACGCGGGAAGAAATCGATCCTGTGCGTTTTATCAGTAACCACAGTTCAGGGAAAATGGGTTACGCACTGGCAAGCGCTGCTGTAGCCTTAGGAGCAAAGGTCACTCTAGTATCAGGACCGGTTAACTTGCCTTGCCCAGCGGGTGTAGATTTGGTCAACGTAGTCAGTGCTGAGCAAATGCATAGTGCAGTGATGAAAGCGGTGGGCGCGACTCAGTCCGATACAGCTAGCAATAACATGCAGCCAAATTGCGACATATTCATTGGCTGCGCCGCCGTAGCAGATTACAAACCACAGCAAAAAACTGAGCAGAAAATTAAGAAGTCCGATACTGAGTTAACACTTACTTTTACTAGAAACCCTGATATCCTTAGCGACGTTGCCCATTTAGCTCAACCACCTTTCACGGTTGGCTTCGCCGCAGAAACACAAGATGTGGCCCATTACGCCCAAGATAAGCTGAAACGCAAAAAGCTCGATATGATCGCCGCAAACGATGTATCGCAAGCTGGTTTAGGCTTCAACAGTGAACGAAATGCACTCAATGTTTATTGGAATAATGGTGGAAAAAACCTTGGCGTTGCCGATAAGAGTCAGTTGGCGATTTCGTTAATGACATTGGTCGCACAGCGCCACGCAGTAAAATAATATAAAACACACCAAGGATTAGCTCGTTAGGTAATAACGCACATAGAGGTCTCGTTAGGATAGAAAATGGCTATAGCAAAAAAGATAAACCGCCGTGCACAAATATTACAAGCACTTGCCAGCATGCTGCAAACCAACCCGGGGCAACGCATTACCACCGCAAAATTAGCAGCCCATGTAGGCGTTTCAGAAGCCGCACTGTACCGCCACTTTCCCAGTAAAGCACGCATGTTTGAAGGCTTAATCGAGTTCATTGAAGAAACGCTTTTTTCGCGAATAAATAAAATTATCAACGAAGAGAAAGACTCTACAACTCGGTGTCAGCTTATTCTTCGCTTGATTTTAGGTTTTGCAGAGAAAAACCCAGGGATCACTCGTATTTTAAATGGTGATGCCTTAATGGGTGAACAAGACAGGTTAAGAGATCGTATCGCACAATTATTTGAACGTTTAGAGACTCAATTAAAACAGGTGCTTAGAGAAAGAAAGTTGCGGGAAGGAAAATCACTACCGGCAGAAGAAGCGATCATTGCGAATTTCTTAATTTGTTATGTAGACGGGCGAATCAATCAGTTTATTCGCAGCAAGTTTACCCGTCGCCCTACTGAGGGCTTCAACGATCAATGGCAATTAATCAGTGCCCAGTTCTTTTTGAACTAGTTTCTCATCGTCAAACATTAAAAAGCCTGTTTAGTATCAGCTAAACAGGCTTTTTGTTTTTACTCAGTTAGCCTATTCCACGTTCGCGACCCAGTCTTTTACTTTCTGCTCAAGAATATTCAGTGGTACTGGTCCGTCTTTTAGCACAACAGTATGAAAAGCGCGGATATCAAACTGATCGCCCAATTCTTTGTTCGCCCACTCGCGTAATTCCATGATTTTTAATTTGCCTATCATATAAGCTGTTGCTTGACCTGGCATGGCAATGTAACGCTCAATGGCTTTAACAGAGTCATTTTTCGGGTTCGGCGTGTTCTCAATTAAATAGTTAATCGCTCGCTCGCGGCTCCACTTTTTACTATGAATACCTGTGTCAACCACTAAGCGGCAGGCGCGCCATAATTCCATTGCTAGACGCCCAAAATCAGAATATGGGTCTTGATAGAAGCCCATGTCCTTAGCTAGCTCTTCTGTATACAGCCCCCACCCTTCTGTGTAAGCGGTAAAGGAACTGTATTTTTGAAACTCTGGGATGCCGTCAAGTTCTTGCGCTATCGCGCGCTGCATATGATGGCCAGGTATCCCCTCATGATACGCTAAGGCTTCCATTTGATAAGTAGGCATATCATTCATGTCATACAGGTTTGCGTAGTAAATTCCGGGGCGCGAGCCGTCTTTCGCTGGACTTTGATAAAATGCTTTGCCTGCTGATTTTTCGCGAAATGGCTCTACCCGCTTAACAATCATGTCAGCCTCAGGTATTAAGCTGAAATACTCAGGTAATTTGTCACGCATGGTATCAATGAGAGCCTTGGCTTCAACTAAGTATGCTTCGCGTCCTACATCGTTATTCGGGTAATAGAATTGTTTGTCGGTGCGCATAAACTCGAAGAATTCGTTCAAGTTGCCATCAAATTTAACCTTTTTCATGATACTACGCATGGCTTGATGGATACGCTCAACATTCTCTAAGCCGATTTTGTGTACATCATCCGCTGTCAAATCAGTGGTGGTAAACCATGCTAAGCGGTTTGCATACCACTTATCACCATCCGGTAATCGCCATACACCATCACCTTCTGGGGATAGTTCACGCTGAACAGTTAGCTCGTTAATCAAGGCCTCATAAGCTGGCTCTACAGACGTTAAAAGTGCCTCTTTAGCATCATCAAGTAACGTCTTACGCTCACTGTCAGTGATGTCTAGTTTGCTTACCTTGTCTTGAAAGTCCTGCCAAATGCTAGACGCCTCATCAGTGTTATCAAAAGGCGCACCAGAGATTACATTTTTTGACGCTTGTAGCATTTGATCGTAAGACCATTTGGGCGGGAACACGCCTGTTTCTTGCCTAATACGTAACTGCTCAATCACTTGCGAAAATAACGTTTTTACTCTTTGTAAGCGACTGATGTAGGCTTGAGCATCTTTTATGTCAGTAACCCGATGCATATTGATTAGAAAGCTGGGTACCCTGGTGTGATAAGCACTGAACTGGTGCATTATATAAGTATGATGACGAAATTTATCGTTGGCCAGTTTACGCTCCAGCGACACTTTATTTAATGCCAAGCTCACTTTCTCTTCTTGGCTTAACTGACTTTCGTCAAAGTTTTTTAAGCGCTGTAACTGTTTCTTAGTAAGCTCGCTGCTTTGCTCAATAAACGTTTCACTGATGTTGTCCCACTTATCGTAATCCCACTTATAACCTAAACGGCTTTGAAATTGGGGCGAGCGATGCAAGCGCTGCTGGAAGTTATCAGCAAAAAAAGCAGCTAGTCGTTGTGATTCTGTTTGAGCGGCTTCGGCCGTTTGAGAGTTGGTTGCTTTAGTTTGACTGGTTTGCGCGTTCAGTGACGTAAGCGTCATAGATGCTGCAATTGAAAGGGCGAGAATGGATAATTTCATATTAGCTCCCTGATATTTTTTACTATGAATTTGAATGCGTTTGAGGTCGTTCCTTACCATTTGTAACCATGTTTATAGTTACACAAAGCAAAATGAGTGCAAGTTAGTGAGCTTGCACTCATTAGCAGATAATGCATAAGACGGTAACGCGCCTTATACGCTCTTAGTTAGAGAATGTATCACCAAAGAAGTCGCCTTCATTCCAACGTGAACGCTCTTCTTGATTAGCCAAGGTGAGGCCAATGTAATAATTCACTTCGGCGAATTTAGTTGCTGCTTTCCAGTTAAAAGGCTGGTTAAAGTCGTCTCCTGGTTTGTGGTAGTTAGTCCCCAGGAATTCACCGAATTTTTTACTGCCATCAATAGCAGGATCCGCTGATTGTAAGCCGGGCACTAAAAATACTGATGGAACGCCTTGTTTTACAAAGCTGTAGTGATCAGAACGGGTAAACAATGCTTGCTCAGGCCACGGATCAGGGCTTAGGGTTAAACCAATTTTTTCTGCAGCCAAGCTAACAGACTCTTTTAAATCACTGTGATCAGCACCAAAAGCAATCACGTCGTTAAATTCGTAAGTCAAAATGGGCATGTCTAAATTAACATTCGCTACCATAGCGTCTTTTGCCACTGTAGGGTTTTGTGCAAAGTAATCTGAACCAAGTAACCCCTTTTCTTCTGCTGTGACCGCGACAAACAAAATGGAACGCTTAGGACGCTCAGGCATTTGGCTAAACAAGCGCGCAGTTTCAAGTAACACAGACGTGCCAGATGCATTATCCATGGCGCCGTTGTTGATCTTGTCTTTCTTAACTGTTTTGGCGATACCTATGTGATCAGAGTGCGCTGAGTACACTACGTATTCATTTTTTAGCCTTGGGTCTGAACCTTCTAAGATTGCAGCTACGTTAGGGCTACTAATGGTTTTGTGTTCGCTGCGCTTGCTAAAATCAATGCTGACTGGCAAAGAAAAACCTTTAGGTGATTGGTCTTCTTCGAGCAATTGATAAATTTGCTCTAGGTTCATGTCGGCATTGGCAAACACCATTTCAGCGGCTTCTTTGCTCAAATAGGCGCTGTTTTTAAGCGCAGGATACACATTGGCAGGTTGGCCGCTTTTGTCTAACCATCGCACTGTTGGGGTATGAATATAATTTAATAGATTTTGATAAGGACGAACCTTCTCAGCAGTAGGCGTGCTGATAGTCACGTAGCCTATAGCACCATGCTCTGCTGCGTGGCGTTTCTTTTCATTGGTGGAGCCAAAGTGTGCTCCTTCTTCACTAGGGAAAGACGCAGGCTTGCCGGAAAGGACAACTACCACTTTACCTTTTACGTCTAAATCGGCGTAATCATCATGGTCAAGTTCAGGGGCAACTATACCGTACCCAGCAAAGATCAATTGACCTTTGACGTTAGCCAGTTCGCTAACTGGGCTAGCACTGGTAATGTATTGCTTGGGGTACGCTAACTCTACTGTTCCTTTAGCCGTTTCAAGTACAAATGACGGCGAGGCTTGATCAAGCGAAGCTTGGCGAAAAGGCGCGCGCTGCAAAAAGCTGCCGTTATCACCAGCCGGCGTTAGGCCATAACCTTCCAGTTCCGAGGCTATATATAAAGAAGCAATTTCGTGTCCACGGGCACCAGTATCACGCCCTTCAAGTAAATCATCAGATAAAAAACGTAAATGAGATTTGATTCGCTGTGCATCAGCATGAACACTTTGTGAGTTGTTTTTGTCAGCGTTAGCGTTTTGCGTAGTTGATTGACAACCAGCAAGCATAAGCCCAGCTGAGAGCATGCCTAAATACATGATTCGGCGCATTATTAATCCTTTCTATCGTTGTGTGTATATTATTTTATTAACAGATTGACGAGCCACGTACCTATTGGCAAGCAGCGAGGGCAAAATAGCCGTTGCTCTGTTGTTCGATAAATTGTACGGCAAAGCCAACACTAAACAAAACAAAGTACGTTCAACGAGAGGTTTTATCGGCTCACCTGTCCTTTGCTGCACATATTCACCCTCTAATATCACCCTCTAATCACCCTCATTCTTTATTTGCGAGTACTTGGCGAAAAGACAAGGACTGGGTAGACTGCAGCACCTTTTTAAATGTTTTAATTTTAAAGCACTATTTCTAACCTTTAATGACTCAATATTATGCCAAACAATACTTCTCTTTTTAGAATTCAATTTATCGCCAATGGGGTACGTTACGAGCTGTATGTGCGCGAGCTATGTCAGGGCAGCTTATTTGGTTTTATCGAAATAGGCGATTTTGTTTGGGATAACCACACCAGCGTTGTGGTGGATCCAAGCCACGAAAAACTCAAAGATGAATTTGCTGATGTCACCACAACTTATATTCCCATGCATAATGTTTTGCGTATCGATGAGGTAAAAAAACAAGGCACAGCTAAAATCAGTGAATTATCTGATAAGGTAACAGCTTTCCCAAATCCTATTTATACCCCGAAAAAATAAATACCCTGAACGCAAATAATAATCACAAGACAATGAGGGAACACTATGTATAAACGCAGTTTGATACTCGCGGCGCTAATGTTTAGCCTTTGCTTTGAGCAAGCAGCCTTTGGGGCAGGCCAGGCTGCACAAACGCGTAAACTTAGTGCCCTTTTGGAGCAAATTTGGCAATACCAGTTATCTGTTGATCCTATAAAAGCGACGCGTTATCAAAACAATCGCTACAACGACAAACTAAAAGATCTTTCTCCCGAAGCTTTAAAGGCAAACGTGCAACGTAATCAGCAGTTTCTGGCCCGGCTAAAAGAGATAGACGATAGCGAGTTAAACCACCAGCAAAAAATCAATAAACTGATGCAAATGCGTGAATTACAAAATGACATCGATTTGTATCACTATAATGCGCATTATATGCCGATCACATCGGAATCAGGTTTTTATAGCTCGTTGGCCTTTTTACCAGCCTCTGCCCCTTTTAAGACAGAGCAAGACTATCGTAATTACCTAGCTCGCTTAGCTGAATTCCCACGTTATTTTGACCAGCAAATTGCCTGGATGAAAAAGGGCATTGAAAGCGGTCGTGTTCAACCAAAATCCGTACTCGCTGGATTTGATAACACGATTAAAAAGTTTATCACTGACGATGTACACGACAGTCAATTTTTCGCACCCTTTAAACGCCTTGCCGACTCAAGCTTTAGCTCTAACGTACAAGCCAGTTTATATACCCAGGGCGAATCTGCCATTAACCAAAGTGTGCTACCAGCCTATCAGCGCTTTTATGATTTTTTAGTCGACCAATACATTCCTAATGCGAAACAAGATATTGCGGCCAGCACATGGCAAAACGGTGCTGAGTTTTATCAAAACCGCAGTGACTATTACACTAGCACCACGCTAGATGTAGCCGACATTCATCAAACCGGATTACAAGAGGTGAAACGCATCCGCAGTGAGATGCAAAGCGTGTTAGACACCCTTAATTTTGACGGCGACATCAACCAATTCATTCAGCATTTACGCACCTCTCCCGAATTTTATGCCACCAGCACTGATGAGCTTCTTATGCGCGCTTCCTATATCGCAAAGCGCATTGATGCCACACTTCCTCAATTGTTCTACACGTTACCGCGCATACCTTACGGCGTGGCCCCAGTACCGGATAATATTGCCCCTAAATACACTACAGGGCGTTATATTGCTCCCACAAGGAACGATCAACCTGGCTACTATTGGGTAAACACCTATGCGCTTGATAAGCGCCCTTTGTATGCCCTACCCGCACTAACGTTACATGAAGCCGTGCCTGGCCATCATTTGCAGATATCACTGGCCAGTGAAATGCAAGACTTGCCCCCTGTACGCCGCTATACCTACATTTCAGCTTTTGGTGAGGGTTGGGGCTTGTATTCTGAATATTTGGGTAAAGAAGTGGGTATTTACACCACTCCTTATGAAGAGTTCGGTCGTTTAAGCTACGAAATGTGGCGCGCGTGTCGTTTAGTGGTAGATACGGGCATGCATATGCAAGGTTGGTCACGTCAAAAAGCAATTGATTACATGCTAGAAAACACCGCATTATCAGAGCATAACGTAACAACAGAAGTCGATCGTTACATATCTTGGCCTGCCCAAGCCTTATCATACAAAATAGGTGAATTAACCATTAAGCGTCTGCGTAAAAAAGCCGAAACAGCATTGGGTGACAAATTTGATTTACGCGCCTTTCATGATGCCGTGCTCGCTTACGGCTCAGTGCCCTTGTCGATTCTAGAGCAGAATATTGATACGTTTATTGAGGACAACTCTAAATATAAATGATGCTTGCTGGCATATGTGAAGATATGCCTTTCACTTTTTTACACTCTCAATAAAAATTGTAGCTAATTGGATACATTCCATTTACACTCATTCTCGAAGAATTGGGTAATTAATTTAACATTAAGTTAAATATCTCTGCCTATTGATTCAAATTCTAGATAAAAGCCACCAAACACCAGCTTGTTTTACGCGAGCATAAAGTTAGGTGAAAAATAATAATAAAAATTGCTAAGGGACTAACCATGCTTAATTTTCGTCATTCCGTAAAATGTCTATTCATCGTCATTACCACTTTAATTCTTGCAGCTTGTGGAAGCACACCTCAGCCACTAGTTGAAATAGAAAGTAATGTATTCACCAAACCTGAAACTTCTGTTGGTTACGTATATATATTGCCTGAAGAAAAAGCGACGACCCATATTTACGGTGCAAGTTGCTTACTGTGTTATGGCGTAGCTTCCTCATTAACAAGCAAATTGGATACGCATTTAGAGGGAACGATTGATCAGCAAGAACTGAATAATATAAGTGCTCTTGTTTTAGAGGAGTATTCAATAAGAACATCAAATATCAAAGAAGTTACTTTAGCCGTACCTATTTCGAAATTAAGTAAATTTAAAGGTGAATTAGGGTTTGCCAAAAAAGATTTCAGAGCACTTAAGGATTCTTTAGGAGTAGATATTTTAGTTGTTTTGGAACTACATCGACATGGCGCTTACAGAAGCTTTAGCAGTTATGTGCCTAACGGAGATCCACAAGGTTATATAGCTGGGCTGCTTTATGCTGTTGACCTTAATTCTAATGCATACATTCAATATTTAGAGTTAGATGAAAAAGTTCAGCCAGAAGGTGAATGGGATGAGCCAACAACATTTCCGAGCGTCACTACTTCCTATTACCAAGCGGTAGAAAATATAAAAAATAGAATTCGCAACGCTATTTAATTGACGAGTATTAATACGTTAATGCGCTTCTTATTTTTATCAGTCTTCTTTCTCATTCTTGGGTGTAATAGCACGCCCAATAGAGATGATTATGCCAAACACGTAAATACGATGGGCAAGGCATTTCATGGTGAAAATAAACTAGCCTTTAGCTTTACTCAAAGCGAAGGAATTGATTTAAGAGGCATTCACAACCGCGATGATTCAACCAGTTCGACTCCAATACTTTATCAAGGCGGTGCTGGTTTAGTAGGAATGTTTGCCCAGATTGGCGCTCATGCTGCCTTTATTAATTCATCTCGCAACGCTAAGTTAGCCGAAGAGCAGGAGCGAGCCGACAGTAAAATTTCACCTCTAATTAATTTGATCAGTGGTGTTTCTATTTTTAGTTTGCTTGATAGAACTGATTCTTTATTTGTCAAAAATAACGACGTCGATAACGAGACTCTTAGATTGAAACCCATTTTTTTCTCAAATGAGAAAATGAATCAAGTTATTTTAAAACTCATTGCTTGGTTGCCAGACGAGAGAGGACGAACAAAAAATCTTCGTTATCAGAATATGATTCAGGTATTCAGCCCTATCCTTTCAGAAGATGAGCACGCTTTATTCATCGACAAAGATAATGATGACGTTAAGCGAATGATGGCAAGGCAGTTAAACACCGCAATCCATATCCTTCAGGGTGATTTAACAGGGCGTTACACTGGTCTTAATGAGCCACAAAACACTTTTACTATATTGAGAAACAACAGATCTAAAGTTGTACGAGGAAGTGTTGTAGATAATAGGTGTGGCTTTCAAGTGGTTCAAGATTTACATTCATGGTACATCGCATTCCCAACAGAAACACCGGTTCAACAAGTTACACTCTCCTCGCCTGAACAGTGCTAAGGTAAAAAACGCTCTTATCGCGAAGCAGCTAATAACGCTGAAAACTCTTGTTCATTAACCGGCATTATCGACAGTCTATGGCCTTTTTTGACTAGGCCTACTTCGCTTATCTCAGGCATGGTTTTGATCTTTTTAAGCGCTAATACATCGGGGAATTTCTCAATGAACGTTACGTCCACCATCACCCATCTCGGGTTTTCGGGGGACGACTTAGGGTCGTAGTAATGACTTTCAGGATCGAATTGGGTGTGATCAGGGTAAGCTTCTTTTACCACTTCAGCGAGTCCTGCAATGCCAACCTCTTTGCAACTTGAATGGTAAATAAAAACCTTATCGCCTTGCTTCACTTCATCACGTAAAAAGTTGCGCGCTTGATAATTACGAATACCATCCCAATGCTCGGTTTGATTCGGCCTTGCGGCTAAATCATCGATACTAAAGGCATCGGGCTCTGTCTTGAATAACCAATATTGCATCTGGGGTCACTTATGAGGAATGAAGAGGCAATTATGCCCCTTCACAACAGATTTTCAAGCTGTGGCATAGGCGAGTTTTAAGCAGCCGTTTATAACCAATGACGAATGAGTTGAGCAATTTGCGTTGCATCCACCAGCTTAAAATTTTGATTAAGACTTGGTATAACGTTGCGCCCATCTTGCGCCACCATTAAACCATTAGGAAAGGCATCACCAAAGCTTAATGAGCTGATTTCAAGGCCGTCAGTTTCTGATACGCCATCAATATTCGCGGGCAGGTTCATGTCGATAGTAAAGCTACCTAGATAACGATTACGATCATCTAATGCGAAAACCCCATAGCTATTGTTTCCTTGACTAGATGCAACCAAGTAGCGCTTTTGATCTAGGTGATAAATCCCCATGCCCTCTACATCTGCTACAAAATCGTCGTTTAGAGGCGCAATCAGTCTCGGTAACGCTTTGCTCACCGTTGCATCCACTTGCCAAATTCCTTTGGCTTCTTCCCCGAAGTAAAGCTGAGCATACTCATCATCTACCACGCATCCTTCTGGTTGACTGGCAACCTGAAATTGCCGTACCAGCGTGCCTTTAATTTGGCTGCCTTTACCCTCAAGTTGGTACTGCTCAAAATGCCCATCTGTATCGTTAATAAAGACATAATATTGGTTATTTACATGCGCCATACATAAGCCATACACATCATTCAGATCAGTGGCAACATCTTGTAGGTACGACACCTCACCTGTGTGTGGTTCGATAGCAAATAAACTAATACTGCGCTTGCTTCGGTTGCTCGCAGCGGCAATGTCGAATGTTTTCCCAGCCAGTGTAAAACCATGACGAACATCTACATTATTCACACGACCTACCGCCAAACTTTGCAACAACTCACCCTTTAAACTGTAAACGTTCAAGCCGCGTTTTTTATTGGTACCAAGAATACGCGACTGATCAGGAGCCTGAGCATTATGCCAAATGGCGGGATCGTCAGCCGCATCGCCTGACGTTGCTACCGCTTCAGTTTGCACCGTTGGCAATACGGCGTTAAAGCGAGGGCTAACGGGGTCTTGAATAGCTTCAGTTATAGGTAAAACGGCCTGTTGATACACACCTGTTTCATCATCAAATAGCCCTACCAGTAGGCCTTGCTTGGTGCTTAACCCATGAACACTTTCAACCCCTAATGTACCTTTCAGTGCGATCAATTGTGCTTCATTAACTTGCCTTGGGTCGATATACCAAACGCCGTGCTGCTCAGGCGTGGCCACCAGTAAGCGCCCATCGGCTAAGGTGTCAACAGAGGTCACTTCACCTTTTAACCGACCATGCACACCTGAAACTGCCACAAGCTCGCGCACAAGTTCGGCTTCGGGCTCAGCGGCGTAACGCCATATACCGATGTTTTCTTCCGCTAGGTATAGAGATTGGCTTGCGTCATCCACCGCGCAGTCTTTCACTTGTGGTACGCCGACAAACTCGCGCAACAAAACATTGCTTAGGCTTTTTTGCTGACCATCAACCATTATGCGCTGGGTTAGCTTGCCCTGATCATCTGCAAGTATGACGGCTACATTGAGCGTTGAACCGGGTTGATGAGGCAGTGTCTGTAAGCATAACGCCTCAATACTTGAGGGGTGAGTAATAGTCGTTAGCAGCTTAAATGCCTGATTTTTCCAATCTAAGCCTATGAGTAACGCAGCGCCGCTTTCATTGTCGACAGTGGCTAACAGATCCCACTTTTTATTTGCGATATCAATATCAGCGCGCCGGTCAAGTACCTCAAAATTACCTGGGTATTGAGCTAACGTGACTCCGTTTTTATCGGTTAATAGTAAGCCTTTCTGCTCGCTGGTCATTAACCAATATTGTTGCTTGTCGTGCGTAATAGGTAACACTACTTTGCCGGATACAGCGGCATTTTCACTAAAAGACTGCGGGCTTACCTGCATGGTGTAAAATGAGGTACCTGAAGGCTCTTGAGTCTTTGCGCTGTCAATAGGTGCCATTTGGCAAGCACTTAACACAAGGGGCAAACTTGCCCATAAAAAAATGTTTCTCACGAATTGTCCTTCTTGATTTTATACTGATAAAGCAGTTTCCCTTCGGCGCTAATGAAGCGCACATTCATTTGCGCTTTGTCTATTCCCACCGTGGCAAAGCCTGCTTGTGAAATGGCGAATTTGGTAAATTCGCGCTGGGCGACTGGGCGCACTTCTGACCCGGCACCTGATACAAAATGCGCAACGCGGGTGCCCTCTGGTTGGTTGTGCTGTAAATCATGCTCATGTCCAGCAAAGTAGGCATCAACTTGATGACCTTCAAGAATAGGCTCTAACACACCTCGAATACCGCTAGTTTTCCCATAGCGCTTGCCACTTGAGTACAATGGATGATGACCGATAACCACCTTCCAGGTGGCATTTGAGTTAGCAAGTTGATGCTTCAACCAAGCCAGCTGTTTGCTAGCATCTTGTTGCTGAGTAGCGGCATATTTAGCTTCGTGCTGATACTCAGGGTTGAGTGGGTTAGTATCCAGAAATACCATCAACACGGAAGCACCATCTTCTAGCGCAATGTTTTTGGCATAATATTGCGCAGGCATTTGCCAGCGCCGACTAACATGCGTGTAGTCAATTTGCGCTTGCCAATTACCTCGGTAATCATGATTTCCCAATATTGCGTACCAATCTTCAAATAAATGAGGCCCTTGGTATATGTGTTCAAATGAGCTTTGCCAATAGGGGTCATTAACCGACGCAACCCCGTTTGAATAGAAGTTATCGCCTGTGGTGACAATAAAATCACCATCAAGTTTCTGCATGGCCACATCCATCCACATGGCGACTTGCCTTTGTTGATAGTGACCATTTCGCCCCCAATCACCTAGCACCAAAAAATCAAGCCCTTCTGGGGTTTCCTGCAATTGCTTAATGTGATGCTGTTGGTAATGGGCTTCGTCGTAAACCTGCGGTCCGCTTTGTGCCAAAGCCAATGAACTCAATACGCACAGCAAGCCGCACACGATTGCATTACATCTATTTAAGAACATGAATTAACTCCCAAACCGCCTATTTGGCGGTTATTTAGAAGATTGAGTTTGAGCACTTACTTAGCTAAGTGCTCGGTACACTATTTACAGAGTCCAGTTAAAACCTAGCTCTAGGGTACGGCCATATTCTTCATACTGCGCATTTACACTAGGGGTATCAAAGTAATTGTAATAAGGCTCATCATTGATATTAATGGCGTTAAAGTAGACGTGCATACTCTCATTGATAAAGTACTTGGCGGTAAAGTCTATTTGCTGATGGCTGTCTTCCATGCGAATCAAGTCACCATCAATCTCTTCAAGGTTTTCGCTTTTGTAAGACATGGTTAAGCGCAAGCTCATTTGGTTATTTTCATACCCCAACGTAAGGTTGCCTATTCTGTCTGATTGATTAGGTAAAGAGGTTTTATAAAGCTCACCATCTAACAAGGTTTCTGCTTCAGAGTCGGTTATTGTCCCATTAGCTGAGATTAAAAAGCCATTGTTGAAGCCTTTGACCCAAGATAGTTCAATGCCATCTACGGTTGCGGTATCGCCGTTTATGGCTTGGGTGACTTCTTCGTACCCTTCCCAACCTTCTGTTCCTGCCACGTCTGCGATAATAATGAAATTATCAATACTCTTGTGGAAATAACCTGCCGATAGCACCCCGATGTCGCCTGGGTAATACTCGATAGATAAGTCAATGTTCTCTGACTCATAAGGCAGTAACTCTGGGTTACCCGCTTCAGCTTCGCGCTCAGTCACGAAGACTCCATCGTCTTCTTCTGTTTTAGTTTCAATAATTTGATACGCAGCTACGTCTTCGAATTTCGGGCGAGAAATAGTTTGGGTATACGCAAAGCGTGCTACTAATTTGTCACTAAACTCGTATCGCGCATTTAAACTTGGCAGTAGATGATTGTAGCTTCGATCACTTTTCCAAAGGGTATTTACCACTTCTTCAACATCGGTTTCTTCATTCTCAATGAGTTCAACTCGCATACCTGACGTACTGAAGTCAGTGTCTTCGTAGCGCAAACCAGCCACAATGCGCAGGTCATTAATGTCAATTTTACCCATTAAATAGACGGCTAGAATATCTTCTTCATTACTATAGGTAGCGCCGTTTGATTCGACCTCAGAATCTAACTCTGCTAATTCAAGCGCATCTTCTTCTTGGTTGAAGTAGTCGCGCATAGCGCCCTTATGTAAACCTGGCCCGAAGTCCCCTA
Source organism: Paraglaciecola chathamensis S18K6 (assembly GCA_000314955.1). Classification (GTDB taxonomy): domain Bacteria; phylum Pseudomonadota; class Gammaproteobacteria; order Enterobacterales; family Alteromonadaceae; genus Paraglaciecola; species Paraglaciecola chathamensis. The sequence continues at coordinate 43,086 of BAEM01000062.1, forward strand.
GCCCCCAATCTGGCGCTGCCGCTTCAAATTGGCTAGGGTCAACGCCGTCAAAGTCTCCATCGTAAAGAGAAACAATGGCATCATTGGTTTTTTCTCTATCGCGGTATTTTCCACCAAATTTAATTTCGGCGCTGTGTCCGCTTACTTCTAGAGAGCGGGTGACGTCAAACTTGAAACTACTTTCTGTGTCTTGTGCATAATTTTGGCTAAGTTCTATTTCATCAAGCTCATAGTTGGATAAATCCATGACTGAGGCATCTTGCACGATAGTCGGTATCTTTCCCTGCATAACTGAAGATATATCCATTTCTTCGCCTACGAAGGTGTAGTACAAAGAGCTCGGCTCATCTTCATCTGCTTTCGAGTAACCTAATTGATATTCAATTAACCAATCATTAAGTTGATGTTCGGCACCTGCCGTTAGTGACAAAATACTTTGCTCTTCGTATCTGTCTTTACTCCCTCGCTCCACTTCAGAGTCATCATCATCGAAAGTAAATGTGTTTGCTAAACGATACTCATCATCAGAAAATCGGCTGTATAAAGTACGCAAGTAATATTGATTGTTAAAATCAGGACGGTAATCAAAATTAACTGCCGCGCCCAATCTTTCACGGTTGATACTGTAATAACGCTGCTCTATCTCGTCGTCACCATTGGACTCTATGTTGTCAGAACCAAAATCACGATCGTAATACGATAGCGCGGCGGCCACCCCAAATGTGTCATTAAGCACATTTGTCACGCTACCAGATAACTTAGGGCTGACTTCATCACGTAAATCGTTGTGACTGACCTGAGCGGTTACACTGGCACTTGTGCCTTTTTTATCAAATGCACTTAGGCTTTTAACTTCAACAGACCCGCCGATGGCATCGCCATCCATGTCTGGCGTGACGGACTTTGATACTTCCAAGGTTTGAATGAGTTCAGATGGTATAACGTCAAGCGCAACCGAGCGTGCGCCACCATCTGGAGAGGGTACGTTTAAACCATTAATCGTTACATTATTTAAGTTAGGGTCAATACCCCGTATTCCCACGTAGCGCCCTTCGCCTTGGTCACGTTCGATAGACAAACCAGGTAAACGTTGTAAGGCTTCTGCGGCGTTTTGATCAGGAAATTGACCAATGGCATCTGAAGAAACTATCGATTTAATGCTATCAGCACTGCGCTGTTGATTTAGTGCGCTTGCTTGCCCCGCTCGTTGACCATAGACGATAATATTTTCTAAATCTGCGCGCTTCCCTACTAGTACAAAGTCTTTCGCTAAGGTCTCACCAGACTTAATATCAATAGGGACCTCAAGCGTATCAGCACCTAAGTATGTTATCTCTAGGGTATATTGCCCTTCAGGTAGATTGGTAAAACGAAATGAACCATCACGCCTAGATACCGTGCTCAAACCCAATTCTTTTACTGTGATTTGCGCGCCAGAGAAATAGCTTGTTTGGCTGCTATCTGTTAACAAACCTTGTAGCTTCCCCGCTTCTTGGGCTACGGCCGATAAACTGAGTAACGCACTCATGCACGCTATAGTGAGAGTCGACTTTTTGATTGGCATCCTGTTTCCTCGATTTAATGGTGTCAGTGATATAGCTGATTAATTGCCCGTCAAACTAGTCAGGGCGTATGACAGTTTCATGAACACCTTGTCTGTCATAACGCCATTTCAGCGACTTAGGCGCATATTCGAGGTTAATTTGCTGGTAATTGAGCCTATTTGACCCCTCACCGTTCACGTAAATACGCTTGCTAGGCGCTATTTTCACGTAATTATAATGTGTGAAAGTTCATTCAACTGTCACTTAGCTGAGCCAATATGACCTCTTTAGTGTTAATGCTTTATGTCAGGATCAGGTTTTGTTGTTTGAGAAACCCACTATGAATATATCTTTATTAAGTCGTCACCAGAATTTGGTGTCGCTCATTGCGGCATGCCTTTCGCTATCAATAAGCTTGAGCTTTGGTTTAGGGCAATTGAAAGACTGGCAAGAGATCAGCTGGCTAGATATTTTAGGCGAAGGCAGTATCGCCTTGCTCTCACTGTTCTGGTTGTTTTTTATCTTAATTAGCCGCCCACCAGGGCGTGTGACGACAGGCTTAGTACTGGGTTTAAGCTGCTTTATGTTTTCTGCCTTGCTGGATTTATTTGATGAGTTTGTGCATTACCAAGCAGCCGCCGCTGGGCTGAGTTTAATTGAATCTATCCCAGCAGGTATCGGCATGCTGATCATGAGCTATGCACTGTGGCATTGGCATCAAGAACAACTTGCGTTAAACCGTCAGCTATGTCGCCGTGAAGCGAATACCCGTGAGCATGGGCAAATTGATTTCATTACCCAACTGTACCGCGCCGACTACATGCGCGGGCAAATAGACATGCAACTGCGTACTAAAGACGACAGCCCCTTTTCGATCATGATGTTAGATATTGATAATTTTGACCGTTTTAACCGTCAATTTGGCCCTCAAGAAGGTGACAGGTTATTGCGTGAAATATCAGAGCTGATTTTAATGAACCTGCGCACTACAGACTTGGCATGTCGTTATGCTGGTGATCGATTTATTTTATTGCTGCCAGGTACCGACTTAACGCTTGCCAATGAGCTAGCACAGGATATTCGCCAAGCTATCTCTCATCTTGCCTTTAAGCCTTATGAGCAAGCATCACCGATTTTCCACTCTATGACGATTGCCACTGAAGTTGCTCGAGCCGGGGACGCGGTTGACAGTATTATTAGTCGGGTTAATCGACGCCTTGATGACTCTAAGCAGCACGCGTAAATGACGCAGCAAGTGACAGCATTTCGCCCACGATACCTCAGCCTAGAGGACAAATGCTTACCTGCCCATCAGCTTGCGGCAAGTTTGATGGACTTGGCAATCAGCCGAGGGGCGAATAAAGAACGCTTGTTACGAGGCACAAAAATTTTCTATCAAGATATTAAATCAGGACGCGCTCTGCTAAGCCCAGCCCAATTACTAGGGTTAATGGCCAACGTTCAATCTCAGGTAGCCAGCCATGATTGTTCATTTTTGCTTGGCCGGCGAATATTCCCCAGTAATTACGGGCATATTTCCAATGCCTTGCTACACAGTCGTGACTTAAAAGATGCTTTGCGTTTATTGCAGGTCTTTCGGTTGCAGATTTGCCCCTTTATGCACGCTTATACCTACCGGGATAATCAACAGCTGCACCTTGTATTCAACGATGCTTTAGGGTGTGCGGCTCAATGGCAATTTATTACCGAAAGTTATTTTACCGCACTGGTGGCCGGCACTCGCCTCTTGCTTGATCGTAGAGTGCCCTTTCATTTTGACTTTCCCTTTGCCAGACCAAGGCATATACAGGAATATGAAGAGAACCTAGGTTATCGACTTAATTTCTCTCAACCGTTATTGCGTATTCGCGTTGATTTACCTTGGCTAAATGCGCCTTTTTTACAACAAAGTCAAAGCCTTAAGTGGCACGCTATTCAGCAATTAAAACAGAACCAGTCAACACGGCTTGGTTTTATCGAAGCCGTCAGAAACCATCTGCGTCATCATCGTCAGCAAACCCTACAAGATACAGCTAACGCCTTTGGTATGAGTCCAGCGACGCTAAAACGTAAGCTAAAGCTTTACAATATACGCTTCCAGCAACTGCAAGATGAGTTAGGTATGCAGCAAGCTATTCATTTACTACAAGTGAAAAAACTGAATAACGAAGACACAGCGCACCTAATGGACTTCTCTGATGTGCCCAATTTCAGGCGCGCCGTTAAACGCTGGACAGGCTCAACCCCAAGTCAATTACGCCTATAATACTAATTCAGGTTAATAAGTGAATACTTGTTAATGCTGCTTGGTATTTCCCCTTCGCAAAAAATAAACGTTTTAAAAATCAATCGAGTTTACGATCTTGTAGCTGTGCCTCACGGCAAATCCTTGCATATCTTGCCATGTTTCATATACTGTATTTATATACAGTAAAGGTGGCGTATGAACTCAACAATCGATCAACTTAAAAACAAGCGATTACTTTGGCAAGCAAGCCAAGTGAGTGGTGCTCACAAAACCTTATCTAGCGGTTTTGATAGTCTTGATGCTTATCTAGAAGGAGGTTTACCTGAACAAGGCGTCGTAGATATCAGTAGCCCAATTGGCATCGGTGAATTGCGACTATTGCTGCCTAGTTTTGTATTACGCCAACAAAATAGTCAAAAGTTACTCGTTTTTATTGGGGCTCCGGCACGATTGAATGCGCCCATGTTGGTAAAAATGGGCTTTGAGCTATCGCGTATTTTGATTATCGAACCTAAAAATGCAAAAGAGGCGCTGTGGTCAACAGAGCAGTGCTTAAAAAGTGGTTGTTGCGACGGCGTGTTTTTGTGGCATCAAGGGTTAGAAGTACATCAAGCGAAACGTTTACAGTTTGCAGCTGAAACTGGGGAAGCATTGAGTGTTGTTTTGCGTCAGCAGCAACCTATATCGTTTTCTCTTCCAGTTGCTCTAGCCCTAGAATTAGCTCCTTGTCCAGAAGGGATACAGGTCACAGTAACCAAACGTAAAGGGGGAAGCCACAGCCAGCCATTTACTGTGAATATGGCTCAAGCTTGGCCATCACTAACACGGCAACCAAAGTCATCTAATATTGTGCCTCTACCTAGGGTCCATAGCCTCACAGGCTAATAAGACTGCATGCAACCTTTATGGCTTTATCTGCATTTTCCTAACTTGCAGCTCGACTCTTACCACACTCTAGGCCCCTCTAGAGCGCGCCCTAACGAGCAGTTAGAGCCAGCTCAAGATGGCGTTGAGACACCTGTGGTCATCCTTGATATGCAACACGGCATTGTTCAGCTTAATCAAGCTGCTAGATTTGCTGGTATCAAGCCTTATATGAGTTTAGGCACAGCGGCTGCTTTACATGGGGGGTTACAAGTTGTGCCATTCAACCCAGAGATTGAAAAGCAGCAGTTGAGTATGATCGCACATCGCTTATACATGGTGGTTTGTGATATTTGTTTTTTCAGTGAGCAAGGGCTACTGCTTCGAGTAGACAATATGCTGCGCTTATACGGCGGCTTACTGCAGTTGTGGAATATAATACAAACACAGCTAGCGCCTTTAAACGTCGAGTTTAGTTTTGCCACAGGCAGTTCGCCATTAGCCGCTAAATTACTTGCTCTTAAAAAATGGGATCACATTACTGACGATCCCAAATTAATGAAACAGGCACTCAAACAGGTCGATTTAACCTTTACCGAATTATCTCAAAAAGACATTACTAAACTCAATAGTGTAGGCGTGAGCACGGTTGAACAATTATTTGCTATTCCCTTTAGCGATTTACATAAACGTTTCGATACTCAGGTCATCACTTATTTAGGGCAATTAAGAGGAGACTTTAAACATCCGGTCGACTTCTTTCATCCTGCACAACGCTTTGAACAATACATTGAGTTTTTGTATGAGATTGAACGCAGCGATTTATTACTTCAGCCAATGCATAAGGTACTTTCAAATTTAGAAAACTTCTTACTATTAAGAGATGAATTGACTCAAGAATTAAGCATTACCTTGTATCAGCGAGACAAAGAAAATATCGAATTTGTAGTGGGAGCCCAACAGGGTGAATATCGCGCTAAAGATTGGTTAGGGTTGCTCGCTTTAAAGTTAGATAACCTAATATTGAATGCCCCTATCGTTGGCCTGCAATTAAACGTGAAAAACACCTTTGTACGTAGCCCAGACAAGCATGATTTATTCTTGGGTAAGCAAGGGGCAATTTCTCGACTACAGCTTATTTCGTTACTACAAGCCAAGTTAGGTGACGATGCGCTTTTTAGCCCCATGACCGTCAACGACTATCGACCAGAACGAGCATCTCAGTATTGTTGCGCTTTAACCGTAAACGAGCAAAACCCTATTTACCGCCCCCCACTAAGGCCAAGTTTCTTACTACCTGAACCTAGTTTGCTTACTCAGCATGTATCGATCGTGCATGGCCCTGAACGCATCAGCACAGGTTGGTGGGATCATCACCCTGTTGTGCGAGATTATTTCATCGCAACCAGTGAGCAAGGACAATGGTTTTGGGTATTTAAAACACCCGATAATAAATGGTTTTTACAGGGCATATTCAGCTAGCTATGCCCTTTGGAAACACCCGATATGCTGAATTGTTTTGTCAAAGTAATTTTAGTTTTTTACAAGCGGCATCACACCCAAGCGAGCTTATTTATCAAGCTGACTACTTAGGTTATCAAGCACTTGCTATTACTGATGAATGTAGTGTTGCAGGAATAGTACGTGCTTACTCCGAAATAAAAAGTAAAGATCTTAAGGTCAAACTAATTGTGGGCAGCTTGCTCCATTTTAATGCTGAACTAACCCTAGTCTTACTATGCCCAAACCACCGAGCTTATTCTGAGCTCTGTCGAATTATTACCAACGCTCGGCGCCGCGCAGAAAAAGGTAAATACCAACTTGATTTATGGGATCTAAAAACCACTAAACACTGCTTAGCAATTTGGCTTCCTAGTGGAGACCTAGCGTCTGATAAACACTGGGCTAAATGGTTAGACAAGAATTACCCTGCCCGTTTGTGGCTTGGCTATCAGCGCCATTTACTTTCAGACGAACATCTATATCAGGCTCATTGTGAAATGCTTAGCGAGCAATTCAGTATTCCTATTACCGCTTGCGGGGGTGTTCTCATGCATTCACCCGAACGCTACGAACTACTTTGTGTATTAAATTCAATACACAAAGTTAATAATATCGAACATTCAGTGGAAAAAATTCCACAAAACGCTGAGCGCAGTCTAAGGCCTATTAGCAAGCTAAAAAGACTGTATCCAGCGAAGTGGCTGGCTGAAAGCGCCAGCATTGCAAATTTATGCACGTTTGATTTAAGTGAGCTGAGTTATCAATATCCTGCTGAGCTTATCCCAAAGGGGGCGACTCCCACTTCGCATCTGCGCGATTTGGTTAAAAGAGGCATGTCAATCCGATTCTCCGAAGGGGCAAGTTTTGCAATAAGACGCATTATTGCAAAAGAGCTTAAACTCATCGAAGCATTGAAATATGAATTTTTCTTTTTAACCATTTCAGACATTGTTCAGTACGCCAAAGCTCAGCACATTTTGTATCAAGGCAGAGGGTCTGCAGCTAATTCTGTGGTCTGTTATTGTTTAGAAATTACCGCCGTCGACCCTAGACAAATCTCTGTTTTATTCGAGCGTTTTATCTCAAAGGAACGAAATGAACCACCGGATATTGATGTTGATTTCGAACACGAAAGACGTGAAGAAGTCATTCAATATATTTACAAAAAGTATGACCGAGAGCGAACCGCAATTGCAGCCACAGTGATCTCATATCGTCAAAAAAGTGCGATCCGCGATGTAGGAAAAGCATTAGGTATTCATGAGTCTCAACTCGACTTTTTTATAAAAAATATTAATCGGCGAGATAAAGCACTTAACTGGCAAGCACAAATCTCAGAGCTCGGGTTAGACCCAAGTTCTGGCAAAGGTAAGCATTTCATTCACTTGGTAAATGAAATTAAAGGCTTTCCCCGTCACTTATCCCAACATGTTGGGGGCTTTGTGATCTCAGCCAATCCACTTTATCAACTCGTGCCTATTGAAAATGCCTCTATGGCTGAACGTAGTGTCATCCAGTGGGACAAAGATGACTTAGAAAGCTTAGGACTACTTAAAGTAGATGTACTGGCACTGGGTATGTTAACCGCCATACGAAAAACGTTTGATTTAATTAGGCAGCATCATAATAAAACGATTTCAATTGCTGATATTACCCGGCTGCCTAGTGATCCTGATGTTTACGCCATGATACAAAAAGCAGATACCGTGGGTGTATTTCAGATTGAATCCCGCGCGCAAATGACCATGCTGCCCCGCTTACGCCCTAAGTGCTTTTACGATTTAGTCATTCAGATAGCTATTGTCAGACCTGGACCAATTCAAGGCGATATGGTGCATCCTTTTCTAAAACGTCGCGACGGCTTAGAGCCTGTTGAGTACCCCTCTAAAGAAGTAGAGTCAGTGCTGTCTCGTACTATGGGTGTCCCCATATTTCAGGAACAAGTAATAAAGATTGCTATGGTTGCAGCAGGCTTTAGTGGTGGCGAAGCAGATCAACTGCGCAGAGCAATGGCCAGCTGGAAGAAAACCGGTGAGTTAATTAAATTTAAAGACAAACTCATTAAAGGCATGCTGGCAAGGGGTTACAAAGTTCAGTTCGCTGAACAGCTATATAAGCAAATATGCGGCTTTGGTGAATATGGATTCCCTGAGTCACATTCCGCCTCTTTTTCAGTACTGGCCTATGTATCTTCTTGGCTAAAATATTATTACCCAGAAAGTTTTTATTGCGGGCTACTAAACAGTTGGCCAATGGGTTTTTATACGCCTGATCAGCTGATTCAAGATGCTAAGCGTCATCACATTGAAGTTTTGCCTGTGTGCATCAATGCTTCGTATTATGATCACATTATAGAAACAGCAGACAACCAACTTGCTCTTCGTTTAGGCTTTCGATTAATTAAAGGCTTATCACGCAGAGAAATTGAAGAATTTGTTGATTCACGGCCAAACCAGGGCTATAGCGAATTGGCTCAACTTAAAGAATCAGGTTTAACCAAGGCATCCTTAGAAGCATTGGCCAGCGCCAATGCCTTTAGCAGTCTTAGTGACAATCGTTACACGGCCAAGTGGTCACTCATGGACTCTCAAAGCGATCTCCCCTTATTTAAACAATTGACCATGGACAATGATTTTAACCCTGAACAACCTAGTGAATTCAGCGCCTTGTTAGAAGACTATCGAACTACGGGTATGAGCTTACATTCACACCCAATACGCTTACTAAGCGAAGCTAACTTGTTAGGTCATTATACGCCTGCAGCACAGCTAGACACTATTACGCATAAATCCGTGATTAAAGTCGTTGGTTTAGTAAAAGGAAGACAGAGTCCAGGTACTGCATCTGGCGTTACCTTTATCACTCTTGAAGATCATACAGGCAATAGCAACGTGATCGTTTGGCAAGCAACGGCGCGCGCTCAAAAACAAGCGTATTTAAAAGCGCAAATACTCAAAGTCACCGGAATACTAGAAAGAGGAGATGGCGGCGTAACGCATATCATCGCCGGAAGACTAGAAGACCTAAGCCATTTAGTAGACGAACTAGCCATTCACTCAAGAGATTTTCATTAATACCAATTCCATTAAATAATTAGCCACTCAGCGAATATTTAAAGGGACTTAATTAAGGCAATTGAACGACCTGAGCTATGCGAATGGCTGGGTGAAAACGGGGTTCTCTGGAGCACAGCTCCAGCCGTTTGAACGGGCAGCATGGATGCTGCACTGGAGGTAGCCCCATGGATGGGTGACACCTAGCCGTCTACTACGTTAACCAGCTTTGAAATGTGATTGTGACTACAGTTGATTTTCCTTTAGCGCAGAAACGAAAAAAGCCACCCGATTAAGGTGGCTTCGTTCTAAATGGGAGTCTGGCGTTGTCTTCCGGCAACCGCGTTGTCTTCCGGCAACCGCGTTGTCTCGCAACGCGGTTGTCGCATGGGGGTGAAGACGGAGGCTTTTGCGAAGCGAAGCTTTGCCCGTCTGAACGACACGCCATGGATGGCGTGGCTGGTGCGCAACACCAGGGATGGGTTGTTCTTCAGATTTCATGCAAAGCGCTAGAGTTGAATGCCACTCGATGGATTTGGTTTCTCTATACGGGAATAGCTTTGCGCGACAGCGCTTAGGATGAAGCCACCTTATCAATGTTGTTTAGATAGCCTTTGATTTCTTCTATAGCGCAGAAACGAAAAAAGCCACCCGATTAAGGTGGCTTCATTCTAAATGGGAGTCTGGCGGTGTGCTACTCTCGCATGGGGAAACCCCATACTACCATCGCCGCTAATGCGTTTCACTTCTGAGTTCGAGATGGGATCAGGTGGGGCCGCATCGCTATGGCCGCCAGACATAAACTGTTATTTATCAAGCCTTAGCTCAATAAATCAATATGTAAAAGCTGATGCCGTTCCTGTTAAGGTCTGGCTGTAATCGTCGCTAAATCTCTTTAGTCTTACTCTTGATTAAATACTTGTCATACATTCAACGTACAAACTTCTATCTACCTCTAACTTTAGCGAGTAGGTAAATGGTCAGGAAGGTCTCCTTCCGTTTAAGCCATTTAACACGACTCGTTCGCTAGAACGATATAAAAAAGTCATTT
>BAEM01000061.1 GCA_000314955.1 Paraglaciecola chathamensis S18K6
AGATACCCAAGCACCGACGTTAACTATCGTTGCGCCAGATAACAGCAATGATGCAACACCAACGATTACGGGCAATACAGACGAGCCAGAGAATGCCACGGTCTCGATATTGGTCACTGATGCCCAAGGGGTTGAGCAAACCCTGAGTGCGACGGTGCAATCTGATGGGTCGTTCAGCGTGGACGTGCCTAATGACTTGGCACAAGGCACGTATAATGTCACTGCAACCATTTTTGATAACGCAGGTAATGAAACGACTGTTTCCCAAGCAGGGAGCGTAGATACAGTTCCGCCAACACTCGTCGTAAACGCGCCAGATAATATTAACGATACAACGCCAACGATCACCGGTAGTACCGATGTTGCGCCTGGTTCTACTATTAACATCACCCTGACTGATAGCAATAGCGATACTCAGACATTCAGTGCGATAGTGCAAACTGACGGAAATTTTTCAGTAGAGGTACCGAGTGCTATAGCTGAAGGTAATTTTTCAGTCAGCGCAACAGTTACTGACGTAGCCAATAATTCAACAACTGTGATAGACAATGGCTCTGTTGATTCAACAGTGCCAAACTTAACCTTAACTGCACCAGCAATTACCAATGATGACACTCCTACATTAAGCGGTACAACTGATGCTTCTTTAGATGGCTCAACCGTTAATATTACGGTGACAGATAGTCAAGGATCGACTCAAAACCTCACCACCACTGTACAACCAGATGGTAGCTTCTCATTAGACGTACCCGGAGCATTAGCCGACGGAAATTATTCTGTTATTGCTACGCTAGATGATGGAAATGGCAACGTCGCCAGTGTATCTGAGTCGGGAAACATTGATACGACAGCACCTAGTTTATCTTTGGTTATACCCTCAGGCGCTGATGACACTACGCCGCTAATCAGTGGCTCAACGAATGCTGGTTCGGGATCATCTGTGACTATTACTGTAACTGATGGGCAAGGGAACACTCAGAACCTCAGCGCCACAGTGCAAGAAAATGGAAGTTACTCAATTGAAGTGCCCGTTGAATTAGCGCAGGGGGCGTACAGTGTTTCTGCTTCCGTCGCTGATGCCGCAGGTAATAGCACCACAGAAACAGAAACTGGCAATATTGATACCCAAGCACCGACGTTAAGTATCGTTGCGCCAGATAACAGCAATGATGCAACGCCAACGATTACGGGCAATACAGACGAGCCAGAGAATGCCACGGTCTCGATATTGGTCACTGATTCACAAGGGGTTGAGCAAACCCTGAGTGCGACGGTGCAATCTGATGGGTCGTTCAGCGTGGACGTGCCTAATGACTTGGCACAAGGCAATTACACCGTTCAAGCAAGCATTACCGATACCGCAGGTAACAGCACTACTGAAAGTGACACAGGCAGTATTGACACGGTAGCACCGAGCCTAACGGTAGAGGCACCCGATAACAGCAGTGATGCGACGCCATCGATTACGGGAACAACGAGCACTGCGCCTGTGGGGGCGACGGTGACGATAACGGTGACAGGGAGTGATTCAGCGGTACAAAACCTCACGGCCACAGTGCAGCCAGATGGCAGTTTCCATGTAGATGTGCCGGTCGCACTTGAAGAGGGCAGTTACACGGTGGAAGCGACGGTGGCGGATGCTGCGGGTAACACTGCGACAGATAGCGACACGGGCAGTGTGGATACCCAAGCACCGACGTTAAGTATCGTTGCGCCAGATAACAGCAATGATGCAACGCCTACGATTACGGGCAACACTAACGAGCCAGAGAATGCCACGGTCTCGATATTGGTCACGG
>BAEM01000060.1 GCA_000314955.1 Paraglaciecola chathamensis S18K6
ATTAACGTGGAATGGTATAAGTGAGGGCTGACATGGCAGGAAGAATAAAAGTTACGTGGTAGCGCTCCATCCATGGCAGGTCGTTCAGCCAGATGCTGCTACGCAGCTAAAGAGACTGGCTTCACCCCAGACTCGGTTCCCGCGTCTGGCTATCACCAAAAACAAAAAAGCCCCAACGGACAACGTTGAGGCTTTTTTGTTTTAAATAATGGTGCCCAGACGCGGAATCGAACCACGGACACGAGGATTTTCAATCCTCTGCTCTACCAACTGAGCTATCTGGGCAAATCTGTTAACGTTGCTGGCTTGTGCCTGCTTCGTTGTGGGTGCGTATTAAACGGATTCTCGGCATTCAAGTCAACTATTTTATGCGATTTATTTCGCTTTATTGTCTGTTTGCGTAAAAAATGCGCGTTGTTGGTTGAGTTCTGTGCAATTTTAGCGAGGTCCGTATGCTAAGTTAAGCTTTTGGGGGCACATAACCTTCAATGTCAGGTTCTTTTCCTTCGAATAAAAAAGCCTGCATTTGCGTTTCAAGAAAGTTACGCGCAGTTGGCTCCATCATATTTAATTTTTTTTCGTTAATTAACATGGTTTGTTTCTTTTGCCATTCGGCCCATGCTTCTTTGGAAATATTATCGAATATCTTTTTACCAAGTTCGCCGGGATAAAGTTGAAAGTCTAAACCGTCAGCTTCTTTGTTTAAGTGCTGGCAAAATACTGTTCTGCTCATGCTGATCCTCAATTTTAAAAGTTAAGGCCAGCAGTTGCTGGCTTGTTTTGACGCAGTCTATCAAATTCAATGCTTTGTGCTAAGCAATGAATGCCTTGGCTTTATATACTTGCTTAAAGCTGGGTCTGGCACACTGCAAGTAATTTCTTAGTGGGGGCGGCTAAGCCGACGTTTGGTTGTTTCAGCAAATCGTACCAAATTTGTTGCTTTTCGTTCACCTGTGATGATGACGGTTGTTCAAGAAGCAAAATAACGGGCTGAATATCTAAATGGAAGTGACTAAATGTATGACGAAAAGGCTCAAGCGTGAGACGAGTATACTGACCTAGCGCTAATTGCTGCGCTGTGGCATCAAGCGTATCTAATGATTCTGCTTCATAGAAACCCCATAGACCGCCCCATAAACCACTGGGTGGTCTTTGATAAATCAAAACCTGTGATTGCCACATAGGAATGAGCATCACGGTGGTGCGCACGGGAATATCTTTCTTAGGTTTTTTACCAGGCAATTCACTTTGCCGGCCTTGGGCAAAAGCCAAGCAATTTTGTTGCAATGGGCAGCTATCACACTTGGGTTTACTGCGGGTGCAAATGGTGGCGCCCATATCCATCATGGCTTGGGTATAGTCACCAGTGCGTGAATTGGGGGTGAGGGAGTCTGCATATTGCCATAATGCTTGTTCGACGTCTTTCTTGCCGGGCCAGCCATCGACGGCAAAATAGCGCGCTAGCACACGCTTTACATTGCCATCTAAAATACTGTGATGCTGTGCGCATGCTAAAGACAGCACCGCTCCAGCAGTGGAGCGGCCAATGCCTGGCAAGGCAATTACATCGTTAATGTCTTGAGGGAATTTACCGTCATATTGGTCACGAATGACTTGAGCCGCTTTTTGTAAGTTCCGAGCGCGGGCGTAATAGCCTAGCCCGGTCCAGTGATGTAGCACTTCGTCTTGGGGGGCATTGGCTAAGGTCAAAATATCAGGAAAGCGTCGCATAAATTTTTGATAGTAGGGAATAACCGTTTTGACTTGGGTTTGTTGCAACATAATTTCTGAAACCCACACTGAGTAAGGGGTTTTCCCTTGCTGCCAAGGTAAGTCTTTGCGACCATGGCTATCAAACCAAGATAAAATACGGTTTGCGAAAGAAGATGTTAGCTGAGACTGTGATTGCACGGGTTGATATACTGCTTATGTACATGAAAGTTATAACGCGATCATACCTTAATAATAAACAAATGGTTCATTTGAAATGACAACGATCCCCCCCCAAGCTGCATCCAATACCTCTCTTTCTCAGCCGGTTGTGTTTTACCCAGGCACCTTGTGCGATGAGCGTGTGTTCATGCCATGTTGGCGAGACATTGATATTCCAAAGCGTGCATTTGTGCCGTTACAGTGGGCAGAATCATTGGAACACATGTTAGCGTTGAGCCGCGATCGATTGGATTATTTTGATGAGCCTGCACATTTAGTTGGCTTTTCAATGGGTGGCTATGTGGCAGCCTTAAGTGCATTAGAGCAGCCGCAGAAGGTTGCCTCACTGACCCTGATCGGCAGTTATCCAGGGCCGTTTGCTGAGCAAGAACGCCAAGCGCGTAAAAATATCATTCAAACGATAAGAAATAAAAAATATCAAGGTATGAGTGACAGCCGCTTGAAGCAGTTTGTATCTGCATTAGGCAACACCAAAGTGGTAGACACTATTAAGGCGATGGAAAGTGACCTAGGCCCAGCAGTATTGGCCGCTCAAATGGGCGCTTTAAGTGAACGCGAAGACTTAACAACGCGCTTAGGCAAAGCAAAGTTCAGGATACATTTTCTGGTGGGTGAGCACGATAAAATAGCGCCGCCCAGCAAAATAGGCGCGTTAAGCGCTAACATAGCCAACAGCCAACTGAAGATTATTGCTAATGCTGGTCACATGCTGCCCCTAGAGCAGCCTAACGTGCTTGCCCAGTATTTTGCTGAAAATTTCAGCTAAATTATTCTTATAACCTTGCAATAGCTGTACTGGGCGGCATAATGCGCGCCTGCTAAGTACAGCGAGACACGAGAAAAACCATGAGCCAATTTAAATCCAAAGAAGAAGCAGCCGAATCCGGCGTTTATATCCGAAAAATTCAGAGCTTTGTAAAGCGTGAAGGCCGCTTAACCAGAGGCCAAGAAAAGGCAATCGAAACCAACTGGGAAACCATGGGTTTAGAGCACAAATCTGGCTTGCTTGATATGAATGAAGTGTTTGGTCGCACGGCACCTGTGGTGTTGGAAATTGGTTTTGGTATGGGCAAATCTCTAGTCACCATGGCTAAAAATGAGCCTGATAAAGATTTTATTGGCATTGAAGTGCATCGCCCAGGCATTGGCGCATGTTTGGCTGACGCACAAGAGCAAGGCGTCACTAATTTGCGTGTTTACGAACATGACGCGGTTGAAGTGTTAGCGGATTGCATAGCCGATGGCAGTTTAAGTCGTATGCAGCTGTTTTTTCCTGATCCTTGGCACAAAAAGCGTCATCACAAACGTCGTATTGTACAACCGGCATTTGTTGAAAAGTTACGCAGTAAATTGGCTATTGGTGGTGTATTCCATATGGCGACCGATTGGGAAAACTACGCTGAGCACATGCTAGAAATTATGGCTGTGGCACCGGGCTATAAAAACCTTTCATCTACCAACGATTATGTACCGCGCCCAGAGCAGCGCCCTTTGACTAAGTTTGAACAAAGAGGCCATCGTTTAGGCCATGGCGTGTGGGACTTAATGTTCGAGAGAGAAGCATAATGTTAACAGCAGCAAGCCAAGTATTATTGCGTAGCGAAGAACTTCTAGAGCAGGGTAAATGGTTGCTCGTAAACCCGACAGACGGGCAAGTGTTCTCAGAATTAGCTAACCCAGATGTTCATGGGTTTCATCAGTTTTTTGACATTTACGAGCAAAGCGTGGCAGTGACGAAAGGCCAAGGGCGCGACTCTCAGCACCAGTTTGCTGCTGCTTACGAAGCCGACGCATCGTTTGATGGCGCAGTACTGTATTTGCCTAAAGCTAAAGCGCATGGGCAAATGTTGTTGGCGAATATTGCTCCTTGTCTCAAACCTGGCGCCACGTTGCTGGTGGTTGGCGAGAATAAAGGCGGCATTAAAAGCGCAGCAAAACTGTTAACACCTTACTCCGATAACGTGAATAAAGTCGACTCCGCACGGCACTGCGCCATGTTTGCAGCGGTTATTGATAAACCTGTTGCGCCGTTTGATATCACTAAATGGCAGGATGTTTCAGAGTATCAAGTGTCTGATATTACTTTTAAAGTGTGTTCGTTACCGGGAGTATTCAGCCATGGTGATCTAGATACAGGTACACAGTTGCTGCTCGATAATATTGATAGAGTGGTATCGGGGCGTATTTTAGATTTCGCTTGTGGCGCGGGTATTATCGGTTGCTTTGCGGGCCTTAAAAACGCTCAAGCTCAGGTCGTGATGAGTGACGTTAGTGCCTTGGCTATTTATTGCTCGCAAAAAAGTGCAGAGTTAAATGGTGTAAAAGCTCAGGTTATTCCTTCGAACGGTTTGCGAGCGCTGACAGGTAAGTTTGCCCAGGTTTTTACCAATCCTCCGTTTCACACTGGCATCAAAACAGATTACTCGGTAACCGAAAGTTTTATGCAACAGCTTAAAAATCATCTGCAAGACCGAGGCAGCTTAATTTTGGTGGCGAATAAGTTTCTGCGCTATGCAGATGAACTTGAAAAACAATTTAAATCAGTACAGTTTTTAAAAGAGACAAGCAAGTTTAGTGTTTATTGTTGTCGTCGTTGAATGCAGTTATATTAAAGCGCTAACAGAGTAAATGTATGTCTTTGAGTCCACGTTAATCAGCATCGCTATGATTTTCCGATAAGGCAGTGAATCGAAAAACCAATGGGGTATAGTGTTGATGAAAGTATTATTCGTTGTATCTGAGGTTGAAGATCTGGTCAAGACCGGTGGCCTGGCAGATGTAGCAAAAGCCCTGCCTATCGCATTGAATGAAATGGGTCACGAGGTGTGTATCGTGATGCCTTATTACAAGACACTTGCACAGCAACACCCAGGGGAAGATTGGGCTGAGCCACAAACATTGTTTGCTAGCCGTAAACCTTACGATTTTACTATTAAGCGCTTACAGATTGGCAACGTTCCTGTTTACGCAATAGATTACCCCGCCTACTTCTCTCGTGATGGCTTGTACTCTGACAGTTATCACGCCTACCCTGATAACGCAGAACGTTTTGCTTTTTTTGCCCAAGGGGCACTTCAAGTCGCTAAAGCGATAGATTTTCAACCTGATATTGTGCATTGCAACGATTGGCATACGGCGCTAACACCGTATTTTATGAGCATAGATGACAGTGGTTTTTTTGATCGCAGTCGTAGCGTGTTTACTATTCACAATGGTGCTTATCAAGGCACCCATCGTTTTTCAGATATCCCGTTTTTACAGCCACATTATTTACTGCACTCGCAATTAGACGGCGACGCGCTGAATTTTGTGCGTATGGGAATTCGCTACGCGCATAAAATCAATGCGGTGAGCCCTAACTACGCTCAAGAGCTTTTGACACCGCTTGGTTCACATCATTTGTACCACGAGTTTCAACAAAGGCGCAGTGACTTGAGCGGTATCCTAAATGGCTGTGATTACACCCAATGGGACCCAATAAACGACCCCAATATTACTCAAACCTATACCGCTGATGATATGAGCGGCAAAGAAGCGTGTAAAATTGACTTACAGCGAGAGGCGCAACTGCCTCAGGACTTAGGTATTCCGCTGGTGGGCATGGTCTGCCGTTTGACCGAACAAAAGGGCTTCGGTTACATTTTACCTATGCTTGAACAGCTCATGCAGCACAATGTTCAACTGGTTATTATTGGCACCGGCGATCCGCAAATTAGCCACACCTTGCGCGGCGTTGCTGAGCGTCATCCTGACAAGTGCGCGTTTATCGAAGCCTTTAGTGTCCAAAAAGCCCATATGCTTGAAGCAGGAAGCGACTTTTTCTTAATGCCGTCATTGTTCGAACCATGTGGCTTAAATCAGATGTATAGCCTTGCTTTTGGCACTTTACCTATCGTTCGAGGCGTCGGCGGGCTCAAAGATACAGTGACTGATTTAGCGGATAATCCAGAACAAGCAACCGGTTTTGTGTTTGAGCACCCAGACAGCGAAGCATTGCTTGCCTGTATTCAACGCGCCTTGTTGTTCTACCGAGAGTACCCGCAACGTTTTAAAGAAACACAAATGCGTGCCATGCATAGCCGTTTTACTTGGCAACAAGCGGCTGAACAATATTTGGCATTATATAATGCGGCCTTAGGTGGTTAATTTAGCATGAGCTTAATGGCTCATAAGCCTATTGTTGTCGTGCTTGGTGGAATGCTCGGTGGCCTGTTATTTTGCAATAATGCGCAGGCCGTACCTGAGCAATGCTTGCAATCGAGTGCACGTAGCGAAACGTGCCCACATTTACTATATAAAAAGTCACCGATTGATATTGCAAAGTTAAGTATTAAAACGGGTGAGATGGTGTGCCTTTGTTTGACCGATGTTGCAGGAATGCGTGGTGCGTCTGAGGAGGACCTAAGCCGCCCTAAACTACTGGTATCTCTGCGTCGGTTGGCTGATGATTGGGATTTGTCAGAATCAGAATTACTACGCCTGATACGTAAATAGAAATACGGCGAGGATAATAAAAGCCCCTTCATATGCGATTAACTGTTTCATTTTTAACTGGTTTAGCTCAATATGGAATACAGGCTTGGTTAGGGTCCAATTTTAACTACATATGCATGCTAAAAGTAATTTTTTGTCGATTAAAAGCCTGATTATTTGGGTTGTGATGGCGATTACATCGTTAGCATTGCTTATGGCAACAAGCATCAACTTATACGGTCAAATCAGTAGCTATCGAGTGCAACTGATAAACAACGTCAATATTTTCTCTGAACTGATTAGCCGCAACGCGGTTTCGACCATCGAAGATGAACTCAATTTCAATGAAGAGCGTAACCTTAGCACCCTTAGCGCATCTGATATCCTAGAAAACGTACACATCTACCGCTTTGTTGAGGACGGCAAGTTAGAGTTTTTTGCAAGCTACAATAAAGATGGCGTAGCACCTGTAAATGCAAAATTCGATCGTGTTGACTCGCTATCTGAGCCGACGATTGATGGCAGCACGGTAGAGATGATCCGAGAAATAAAGCGCGATAACGGGGAATTACTAGGATACACCTATGTGCGCGCATCTGCCGATGGTCTAGAGCGTTTGATTTCTCGCTCCATTGGGATCGCCGTAGGCGTATTGTTGCTGTCTTTATTGTTGTGCTTTTTGCTTACGCTGAAGCTTCAAAATACCATCACAGCGCCTATTCGTAACCTCGCGCACTTAGTACAGCGCATCTCTCGGCACAAAGATTATTCAGGTCGGGCTAAGCCCAGTAGCATCAAAGAACTAGATATTCTCAGTGATGCTTTTAATGCCATGATGCAACGTACGCAGGAGCATATGCAGCGCCAAAACGAGGCTGAAGAAGAACATAGGCGCCTGAATATTAGCCTAGAAGAAAAGGTCACCCAGCGCACCCTCGCCTTAAAAGAAGCGAACAGTGAGTTAATTCAAACATTGGAAAAGCTTCATCAATTTCAGCGCCAAATGGTTCAGAACGAAAAAATGGCCTCTTTAGGAGACATGGTAGCCGGGGTCGCGCATGAGGTTAATACGCCTATCGGGTTGGGTGTGACAGCGTCCACCATGATGCTCGACCGTTTAGCCAGTATGGAAAAAGACTTCGAAAATAAGACCTTAAAAGCGAGCTCACTTTCTAAATTCATTGCAGAAGGGCAGGAAAACCTGAATATCATTTACCGCAACTTGAACCGAGCTGCCGAACTGATATCAAGCTTTAAACAAGTTGCGGTGGACCAATCATCAGAAATTGACCGCGTTTTTTCATTTTCTAAGCTAATGGATGAAATTTTGCTTTCCATGCGGCCTAAATTAAAAAGCATGAAGCATGTGATCAACATCGATTGCCCTGAACATCTCTATATTGAGTCAAAGGCGGGGCCAATAAACCAAATCATTATCAATTTGATCATGAATTCCATCATTCACGGTTTTGAACACAAAGACCAAGGCGTGATTAATATTAAGGTGGCACTGATTGCAGATAAAAAAATCAGTGTGCTGTTTACCGATGACGGATCGGGTATTCCCGAATACTTGCGCAAACGGATTTTTGACCCGTTTGTGACAACCAAACGAGGGCAGGGTGGAAGTGGCCTAGGTATGCACCTTGTTTATAACCTTGTAACGCAGGCATTGAATGGTTCTATTTCGTTGAATAGTGAAGAGGGACATGGGGTTGAAT
Source organism: Paraglaciecola chathamensis S18K6 (assembly GCA_000314955.1). GTDB lineage: Bacteria > Pseudomonadota > Gammaproteobacteria > Enterobacterales > Alteromonadaceae > Paraglaciecola > Paraglaciecola chathamensis. The sequence goes on from BAEM01000060.1 coordinate 8,148, forward strand.
TCACCATAGTATTCCCGGTGAAGAAAGCGACCCAGAGCGCGCCACATTTGAATTAAGCGCATATTTAATGTTTGCTTTTTTGCTTTTGATCCCCACATCACTTTCGTACTGGAAAATATCTTCAATGTGTTGTACGCAAGTGCCTAACCGTTGGGTACAAATGCCGAGTTAGGTGGGTTGTTTGCACTAGTTAAAATTTAATCTAGATAAAACCCTGATTTTTAGATATTTTCTGATAAACTTTTATCCATATTTTTTAACATGGTGTGAAAACAATGCTGACGCCCAATATTTTAATTGTAGAAGATGAAGTTGTTACCAGAACAACACTCAAAAGCCTGTTTGAAGCAGAAGGCTACAATGTATTTGAAGCCGAGAACGGCAGTGAAATGCATGAGTTTTTTGAAAATCACGCAATCAACCTAGTGATCATGGATATCAACCTTCCGGGTAAGAACGGTTTGATTTTGGCTCGCGAAGTGCGTGATCGTAAAAATATCGGTTTGATATTTTTAACTGGCCGCGATAATGACGTGGACCGTATTTTGGGTCTTGAAATTGGCGCTGATGATTATTTAACTAAACCGTTTAATCCGCGGGAATTAACCATCAGAGCAAGAAACTTGCTAACGCGTACTTTGAATAATGCAGAAGATGATGACTTGCCAAGTCGTGTAAGCTTCAACGGTTGGACTCTGGACGGCGATAGCCGTAGCTTGATTTCACCTAGCAAGAAAGAGTTTAGACTACCGCGCAGTGAATTCCGTGCGTTGCATTTATTCTTAAGCAACCCTGGCAAAATATTAACGCGTGAACAGTTGATCATGGAAATGACCGGCCGTGAATTACGCCCTAATGACCGTACAGTTGATGTAACGATTCGACGTATCCGTAAGCACTTCGAATCAGAAGTGAATGCAGACGAATTGATCGTGACCATTCACGGCGAAGGTTACCGTTTCTGCGGAACAGTTGACGTATAGTCAGTTGTAGCTCAGTGTAGACTTAACAAAAAAGCGGCTTAGTAGGCCGCTTTTTTTATGATTGTAGTATGAGTATCTAGTCCGGTTTGTTAAGCCTTTCTGACTCAGGCTTTTTGTCGTCTTTGCGTTCATACTCACCTTCAATAATATCATCGTTTGAAGAGGGGCGTTGCCCAAATCCTTGACCTGGCTGACCACTGAAGCCACCTTGTGCTTGATTAACAACTTGAACGGATAGTTTGGCCAATAACCCTTTGGCTATAAGCGGGCGTGTCATGGGTAGACAAAACAGAAAGCCTAACGCATCTGTTACAAAACCTGGGGTAACCAACATAACACCAGCGATTACCAACAGTAACCCTTCTGCAACTTCTTGGCCGGGAATCGTTCCCTGCTGCATTTTCTGTTGCGCATGAACCAGCGTGCTGATGCCCTGCTGACGAACCAAGTACGAGCCTATCATAGCCGTTGCGACCACGATTGCGACTGTATTCCAGCCACCAATTTGCTCACCAACACTGATTAACAATGATATTTCTATGATTGGCAGCAAAACGAACAATAAGAATAATTTACCCAAAACTGTCTCTTTAATTACTTTATGAATGAATATAATGGCGTCAAAAGGCCGATAACCAAGGGTAACAGTGTTACAAAGTATGGCAACTGCTCATTGCTGCGTCACTTAGTGGTAAGCTGTGATTGATTATCATATTTTTGAAAGACATCACACTTTGATAAGGTCCATATTGGTCTATTAGCGGATGCCTGATGCATTGTTGGTGGTATTCCCTTATTCTAGTTTTAACAGTTGTACTGAAATAAAGAAGTCGTTTTTAATGAAGTTAATACAATCGTTTTTCGTGCTTTCGATCCTGTCTTTGTGGTCGCTATCTAGCTTAGGCCAAGACAATGCTTTTGATTCTTTGTTTAGCAATGAACCTGAGTTTTTAAAGGTCGATCAGGCCTTTGTGTTCGATTACGTGCAAAACGGTAACGAACTTATTGTGACTTGGGACATAGCAGATGACTATTATCTTTATCAGCAACAGTTTAAAGCTGTTTCGAAAAACGCCACCTTAGGCGAGCCTACTTTTCCGAAAGGGAAAATGAAGGAAGACGAGTTCTTTGATGAGCCCCAAGAGGTTTATTATCACACCGTTTCTGTATCGTACCCTATTTTACAATCGAGCAATGATTCAGCGGTTAAAATCCGTTATCAAGGCTGCGCTGAAGCAGGCTTGTGCTATCCCCCGACCACACAGGTCGTTTATTTAAATGCAGTTAGCGGAGCGCAAGCTGCCACTGGCGGCGAATCAGCTTCATTAGGGGCAAGCAGCACAGCTAGTGCATCTGTCTCGCAACAATTTGAATTAGTAGATTTACTGACAGGTGAACAAAGCCTGGTTTGGGTGTTATTGATCTTCTTGGTATTGGGCGTTGGTTTAGCCTTTACCCCATGCGTATTCCCTATGTATCCGATTTTATCGGGTATTGTGATCGGTCAAGGGAAGGGGATCAGCATTTCACGCGCGTTTATTTTGTCTTTTGTTTACGTACAAGGTATGGCCCTCACTTATTCTCTTCTCGGTTTGGTTGTAGCATCGGCTGGTGTGAAGTTTCAAGCTGCCTTGCAACACCCGGTCATTTTGGGTGTGCTGATCGTAATTTTTGTATTACTCGCATTGGTCATGTTTGGTGCCTACGAATTGCAGTTGCCTTCTCGCTGGCAAGAAAAACTAAATGGCATGAGTAATAAACAGAAAAGTGGTAGCTATTTCGGTGTCTTGCTTATGGGGGCGATATCCGGCTTGGTTGCATCGCCATGCACCACTGCACCCCTAACTGGGATCTTGTTGTACATAGCGCAAAGTGGTGATTTGCTGCTGGGTTTCAGCGCTTTGTATGCATTAAGTTTAGGTATGGGCATACCGCTAATATTATTTGGTATAACGGGTGGAAAATTACTGCCCAAAGCTGGCCCATGGATGAACATAATCAAAGTTACTTTTGGTTTTATGATGCTAGCAGTGGCGTTGATGTTCGTAGAGCGCTTAGTCAGCCACGTGGCAACAGATATATTGTGGTCACTGTTAGGACTCGTGACTTTTAGCTATTTTTACGTAATGAACCAAGCTAGCCAAGTTAGCTTTGCCAAAGGAATACGAGCCCTCGTTATTTTTATCGGCCTGTTCGCATCTGCGATGTATGGGTATCAAACACTCTTCCCGCAGGCGCCAACGAATGCCAATCATGCTCAGCAAAGTCACCCTACTTTTGCAGTCGTTAAAGACCTGCAAGATTTTGAACAAAAGTTGGCTGCGGCTAATGCCCAAGGTAAAACAGTCATGGTCGACTTATATGCAGATTGGTGCGTTGCCTGTAAGGAATTTGAAAAGTATACCTTTCCTGATGCGCAAGTTGTTGATGCTCTAAGTAACACAGTTTGGATGCAAATTGACTTAACCGATAACACCGCAACCAATATTGCATTTCAAGAGCATTTTTCCATCTTAGGTTTGCCAACTATTTTGTTCTTTGATACCCAAGGTAATGAAATCAGTGGGTCACGGGTTACTGGCTTTATGCAAGCGCCTGCCTTTGCCGCCCATGCTAAAAGTATTTTATAACCTGAGAAGTAATGGATTTAACAAGGAATGAATACATGTTAACTCATCGCATTATTAAACCGTTCGCTAGTGTGTTGCTGCTCTTTGTGGTGTGTTTTACCGCAAGCGCTAACGTCGTATCAGAGCGCGTGATAAGCCTAGCAAATTCGACGCAAGCAACGTTTACCCAAGCCCAAGGTCTAGAACAAGACCAAAAGCTAGGCAAGGTTCATCCAAAAGCCAGTGTGTTACTCATTCATGGATGGGCAGGAAATATGAATGAAGTGGGTGATATATACAAACGCTTAGCCGCACAGCTAGCTAGACACCAGATAGCTTCGCTAAGAATTAATATACGCGGTGAAAGCGAAGGGGCAAAAAACGGCTTTCGTTTAACCAGCACGTTTACATCCCGAGTAACAGATGCTGAGGCAGGGTTAGCATTTTTACGCCAGCAATACACTGATACACCCACAGGTGTAGTGGGTTTTAGCCTTGGGGGCGCAACGGCAATCAAATTAATGGGGTTACACCCAGCCGATATTAATAGTGTGGTCCTTTGGTCAAGTGCAGGAGACCCAGCATTAGTAGGGCAAAGTATTTTATCTCCGGCACAAATGCGTGAAGTGCTCGAAACAGGTGAGGTAAAAGTGCCCACATGGGAAACGCTGACCGTAACCAAAGAACATATTTTGGGCATGATGGGCCATGATATTTATCACAATGTGAGTGCTTATCAAGGTGCTCTGCTGTCAATTCGAGGCAGTGAGGATTACGTCAAACCCATTGAAAAACACTTATTCCCATTAACCTCATCGGCAGTTGCAGAAGCACGGATAATTCAAGGGGCCGATCATATATTCAACACATTTGAGCAGAATCGTAATTATGACGAACGGCTAATCAAGCAAACGGTTGATTGGTTGGTCGATACTCTTTAGTAATGATCTTCAAAGGGCCGAGGGAAATGAAGCGCTGATTAAATACGGCTGAATTAATACGGCAATGGTTCGGCCCATTGCCGTGTCGCCCAATTTAAACGTTACCGAGTGCCAAATATTTTGTCACCAGCATCGCCAAGACCAGGCAAAATATAGCCATGTTCATTAAGCTTTTCATCTACCGCTGCCGTGTAAATATCCACATCTGGGTGCTTGCTAACCACCGCCTCAATACCTTCAGGCGCAGCGACCAAAAACAATCCCATGATATGCTGGCATCCTTTTTCTTTGAGCAAATCTATAGTAGCGATTAAGGTGCCCCCTGTGGCTAACATGGGATCAACAATCAGTGCTGTGCGCTCTTCAACGTCTTTAACCACTTTGTCAAAATAGGCGACCGGTTGCAGGGTTTCTTCATCACGATATAAGCCAACCACACTGACCTTAGCGTTGGGGATCAGCTGCATTACGCCATCTAGCATGCCAAGGCCTGCGCGCAAAATAGGGACTATAGTGATTTTCTTGCCCTTGATTTTTTTAACCTTAATAGGCTCATCATTCCAGCCACTAATCTCGACAGTCTCGGTTTCTAGTTCTCGGGTCGCTTCGTAGGTCAGCAAGTTGCCTACTTCACTGGCAAGCTCTCTGAAGTTCTTACTACTAATACCCGCTTCGCGCATTAAGCCCAATTTATGTTGTACTAAGGGGTGGTTGATTTCTTTAACTGACACAAGTTACCTCGAACGTGAAATAGATCTATTTAATAAGTTTACTGACAAACAACGCACTGTGCCCAAGTAAATCTGGATAAAAGTGTAAAAAAGACTGTTGCAAGCCAGCTGAATTTTCGTGAATGAAGCCCATGGCTTGTTGTGCGAACTCAGTGGGGCGAGTGAAGCGTTTCTCGACCGTTTGCATGGCGCGTGAGCAGGCATCAAGCTGTTCATAATCGTCTAGCCATTGGTGGCGCAAAAGCCCGGTTTTCACTCGGCTAAAATGCGGGCTAATGTCGTGATGCAATAATGCCAAGTCATGATAAAACTGGTTAAACAGGGTGTGTTTTTTGACGTCTATTGCAGAAAAATGTTGCCAGTGTTGCATCAGCAGGTGATCAAAATAGATATCCAGCACTATGCCTGAATAGCGGCGTATTGATTTCGGAAACTGCTGTTTTAATGCCAGTACTACAGGGTGGGTATCTGTGTAGGTATCAATTTGGCGGTGCAAGCGCACACCGTGCTGCAAATCCAGCGGCAAATCGTCTAGGGCGCTTCCTTTAATAAAGTCGCCTAAAAAATTACCAACCAAACTGGTTTTTGTATGTTGAGCAAGGTGCAGGTGAGCAATGTAATTCATAAGTATATTTGACCCTGATATTGGCTTGGCGTCAAACAAGCGATAAATATACCTAGCGTGAAGATTAAATACGCAAACTTTGGGTCAATCTTCGCTGATAAGACCAGTATTTTGCTGCTAATTTGTAAGTTAGCTCTATAATGGCCTCAATTAAGTGCAATGAGTAGAGAATTTCGACGAAAATAGTCGCTAATCAGATACTTATTTGCTAATAATGAAAGATAATTATCATTTTAACGAAGATAGCGGCGTATTCTTGAAAGTTTTATTAATTAATGGACCCAACCTCAATATGTTGGGCAAACGTGAACCTGAAGTCTATGGCTCACGCAGCCTACAAGATATTGTTGATACCCTACAGGTGCAAGCGAATGAGATGAGCGTGGAAATTAGCCATGTTCAATCTAACGCTGAGCATGAGTTAATTGATGCTATTCACAATGCCTATCAAAAAATTGACTTCATTATTATCAATCCAGGGGCCTTTACCCACACAAGCGTCGCCTTACGTGATGCATTGTTAAGTGTTTCAATTCCTTTTATTGAAGTGCATTTATCTAATGTGCACGCACGCGAGCCTTTCCGCCATCATTCATATCTATCTGATGTTGCTGTTGGTGTTATTTGTGGTTTGGGTGAGCAAGGCTATGGCTTTGCGCTTAATGCAGCACAGCAATATGTGAAAAATTTAACGAATTAGTTGCCGTGGTCGGTTTGCTACCGGTCGCTTATGTATACAAATCAAAAAGAGATAACATCATGGATATACGTAAAATAAAAAAACTCATTGAGTTAGTAGAAGAATCAGGAATTTCTGAACTAGAAATCACTGAGGGTGAAGAGTCTGTACGCATTCATCGTAGTGGCCAGCCGGCTGCACAAGTACAATACTCTGCGCCAATTCAACAAGCTGCACCAGCACCTTTAGCTCAAGTAGCTGAAGCGCCATCAGCACCTGTTGCCGCTGAAACTAGCGGGCACCGTGTTAAATCTCCTATGGTTGGCACCTTCTACCGCTCATCTTCTCCAGGTTCAAAACCATTTGCTGAAGTAGGCCAAAGCGTAAAAGTGGGCGACACTTTATGCATCATCGAAGCAATGAAGATGATGAACCAAATCGAGTCGGACAAAGCAGGTGTGATCAAAGAGATATTAGTCGACAACCAAGAGCCGGTTGAATTCGATCAACCCCTATTCATCATTGAATAAGCAGGTTACTGAAAATGCTTGATAAAGTACTGATTGCCAATCGTGGTGAAATTGCACTTCGCATCTTGCGTGCCTGTAAAGAGCTAGGCATCAAGACTGTCGCTGTGCATTCCACCGCTGATGAAAGTTTGAAACACGTGCTTTTGGCCGATGAAACCATTTGTATTGGTAAGCCATCTGCAACCGAAAGTTACTTGAACATTCCGCGTATTATCGCAGCAGCAGAAGTCACTAACTCAGTGGCTATTCACCCTGGTTACGGTTTTTTAGCGGAAAATGCTGATTTTGCTGAAGCCGTTGAACGCAGCGGTTTTATTTTCATTGGTCCAAAAGCAGAAACCATTAATTTGATGGGCGACAAAGTCTCGGCCATTAAATCAATGAAGGCGGCTGGCGTACCTTGTGTCCCGGGCTCTGATGGCCCTCTAAATGACGACGAAGCGCGTAATAAGAAGTTAGCCAAAGAAATTGGCTACCCTATTATTGTTAAAGCGGCTGGCGGCGGTGGTGGTCGTGGTATGCGCGTTGTGCGCAATGAAGCTGAATTGATTGGTTCAATTGCAGCGACCAAAGGTGAAGCAGCAGCAGCGTTTAACAACGATGTGGTTTACATGGAGAAATTCCTTGAAAACCCACGTCACGTTGAAATTCAAGTGCTTGCAGACGGCCAAGGTAACGCTATTCATTTAGGTGAGCGTGACTGTTCAATGCAGCGCCGTCACCAAAAAGTGGTTGAAGAAGCTCCTGCGCCAGGAATTAGTGAAGAAATGCGTGCCAAAATTGGTGCGCGTTGTTGCCAAGCGTGTATCGACATCGGGTATCGTGGAGCGGGAACATTTGAATTCTTGTTTGAAAACGATGAGTTTTATTTCATTGAAATGAACACCCGTATTCAGGTTGAACATCCAGTATCAGAAATGATCACAGGGGTGGATTTGATCAAAGAACAACTGCGTATCGCAGATGGTCAGAAGTTGTCGATTTCTCAAGACCAGATTCAAGTACGTGGCCATGCTATTGAGTGTCGTATTAATGCCGAAGACCCTGATACGTTTATTCCAAGCCCGGGTAAGATCAACATGTTTCACCCTCCAGGTGGTTTAGGTGTACGTTGGGATTCGCATATTTATGCCGGCTACTCTGTACCGCCAAACTATGATTCTATGATCGGTAAATTGATAACTTATGGCGAGACCCGTGAAGTTGCAATTGCCAGAATGCAACATGCATTGGGTGAGTTGGTTATTGAGGGTATCAAAACTAATATTCCACTACAGCAGCGTATTATGGCGGATGAAGCCTTTGCCGCTGGCGGTGCGAATATACATTACCTTGAGAAGAAGTTAGGCCTAGGCGGTCATTAATTTCTACCAAGTCTTGTGATAAAAAAAGAGTGCTGCGGCACTCTTTTTATTTGCTCACCTAATGTGGTCTTAGTTGCAGTTGCTTTAAATACCGTAACGAATACCAAGCCACCAAAATACCGGAAATAACATTCGCCAGTGCGATGCCCACAAAGACGTAATCTGCCTTTGCATATAGTGCGCCTACCCAAGACAAGGGTACATAAAACAATGCAGAGCGAACCACATAGTAACCCAAGCCCAACTTCGCTTTGCCAATAGCATTAAACGCCGCAGCGGCCACTATGACGATGCCATAGCCCCAAACACTCATAGGGATGATACCTAGATAAATAAGCGCCAACTGGGAAACCTCATTATCATCAGTAAAACCTGCGACAATAAAGGGCCCGACAAACCACAGAAAGATACTTAGCAATACTGCCCATACGATACACACCCAATAACTGATTTTAAGCCCTTGCGTTATTCTATGTGTTTGGCCTGCCCCCCAGTTTTGCCCAGCAAGCGGACCAATGGCAGAAGACAAAGCTAACATGGGAATAACAGCAAAAAACTCTACTCGTGTGGCTAAACCAAACGCCGCAACGGACTTTTCACCGAACCAAGCGATAATGGCGGTCACAATAGCAATAGATAAGGGGTTGACCATATTACCTGCCGAAGCGGGCACCGCAATAGACAATAAATAGCGCCATGACTCAACCAGTTGTTCTTTACTAGGTAGATGAAAACTCAGCAGCTTTTCACGGATAATGAGTATCGCTAAAGACGCGAACAAGGTTAGCACTTGGGCAAACAAGGTGCCGTATGCGGCTCCTTCGATGTCAAAAGCTGGGATCACGCCCCAACCAAAAATTAAAATTGGGGTGGCAATAATATTAACCAAAGCAGAGCCAATCATCATTAAGCTAGGCCAAAAGGCATCGCCTACGCAACGAACAAGCGCGTTGGCGATCATGGGGACCACTAAAAAGGGTACAGATATAAACCAAATGCGCATATAGCGAGCGCCGAGTTCTAGAACATCGCCCGTTGCGCCAAGTACGCTAAGTAAAGGTTTAACGTATATATAACCCGCTATCGCGACCACCATCACGACCGTAATGCCTAATAACAGGCTATCAGTAGATAATCGCTTGGCTTGCTCGCGATCATTCGCGCCCACCGCTCGAGAAACCGCAGAGGCAGCGCCCACGCCTAAACCAATCGCCAAGCTAGAGATGCTCATGGTCACCGGAAAACTAAAGGAAAGGGCGGCAAGATAGTCTGTGCCTAGCTGACTGACAAAGTAGGTGTCAATTAAAGATACAGACAACACGGCGATAATACCGAGGATCATAGGTAAGGTGAGGCGAGATAATACTTTATATACTGGGGGAGTGAGTAAATCACGAGAAGGGGCCAAAATACCTCCAAATTAAAGGGAATGTGTTCGAAAAATACGTGCTGTAAGAGCAAAAAATAGGGTTGTTTTATGACAGGGCGTTAGTTTACCCAGAATCCTATCAGTAATACCAATCCGCATTAATAAGTGCTCTTCAGACAAGTTTTAAAGGACTTGCACTGCGTTGCATGACTTCGAAAGAGCACAATTAATCAATCAGTCATGGGCCTTGTTTAAGTCCTTTTACACTGTCGCTGAGAGATCACTTATTGCCGTGCAATGAGATAACTAATGTTATACTGGCTTCTTTGCCAATTGATAAGACCTGATATGCCTTGGATCCAACTCATCATAGACACAAAAGCCGACCATGCCGAGCAGGTAGGCGACATGTTAAGCGCTAACGGAGCGCAGGCGGTCACCTTTGTAGACGCCAAAGACACCCCCATGTATGAGCCTAAGCCAGGTGAAGTGATGTTATGGCCAGAAACGCAGGTAGTCGGCTTGTACGAAGCAGACCATGATATGGATGGCGTTATTGCAAGAATAAGCAAATCAAAAGTGCTAGGCCCAGGTTTCCCCCATAAACTCGACCAATTAGAAGACAAAGATTGGGAACGTGAATGGATGGACAACTTTCATCCTATGCGTTTTGGTCAACGATTGTGGATTTGCCCAAGCTGGCGCGAGGTGCCAGACCCAACAGCGGTCAACGTTATGCTCGACCCTGGATTGGCATTCGGTACGGGTACGCATCCAACCACTGCCTTATGTTTACGTTGGTTAGATGCCCTAGAGCTTAAAGATAAATTGGTGGTTGATTTTGGTTGTGGCTCAGGGATATTAGGCATTGCTGCAATAAAACTGGGCGCTGAGCGTGTAGTGGGTATCGATATAGACCCCCAAGCGCTTCTATCAAGCCAAACCAATGCAGATCGCAACCAAATAGGCGATAAAATTGAGCTGTACTTGCCCCAGCATCAACCTGAATTAATGGCCGATGTGGTACTGGCGAATATTCTAGCCGGGCCCCTCAGAGACTTACGAGAAGTGATTACCGCGTACTGTAAACCGGGTGGGAAACTAGTCCTTTCAGGGATTTTGGCTGAGCAGGCCCAAGAGATAAACGATTTATACAGCCAAGATTTTAAGATGGAACCAATTGAAATAGAAGGTGAGTGGGCAAGGGTCTCAGGCAAGCGCAAGTAGTAGTGGCTGTGCGCTAATATCGTCAATCGATAAGTTGTTATGAATTGCCGGCGTAAACCTCAGTGTTAATGCCGGTTTCCTCACCTCTTTCCACCTTGTTGGAAATACCTGTGCCCACTTCTTTTGACGTGTTGCCAGCATTAAGCTCTTCACCACATTCAGTGCAGCTAATACGCGGGATGCCTTTTTTACCACAAGCAGAATGAAAATAGTTAACGGGCGGCCCATCGCTGTCTACTTCCCATTTATCTCCCCAATTGGCAATTGCCAGCATGATAGGCAGTAAATCATCGCCTTTCTTGGTAAGTTTATACTCGAAGTGCTGCCTGTTTTCGTCGTACAGTTCTTTGTAAAGCACGCCTGACTCGACTAAACGGTTGAGTCGGTCAGACAATCGATGTTTGGTTATTCCCAGAGACTTTTGCAGTGCAGAAAATCTGCGCACTTCCCAAAATATGTCCCTCAGTATGAGCAGCGTCCAGCGGTCACCAAAAATAGATGCTGAGCGAGCGATCGAGCATGTTTGTTCACTGATTTGGTTCCACTTCATGGTGTGAATTATTACCTTTTGTTTTTCTATGTGCTCGGATAAAAGATGCATAAAAACGATGTATTTATGGTCATGTTAGGTACATCTTTTTGAAAAAGTGTGCGTAAGCAGATAGATAAGTATTGTCGTTATCGTCAATGTTTTTAGTAGACCAAACATCGCTGAAAAATCATTCACTTTAAGCGTGGTTTTTAAAAATTGGCAGTTAATATGAATGTTAGAGCCGCAGATTACTAGCGAAAAATAATGGTTTTTTGATAATACTTAAAAACTTATCGCTAAAACGGTAAAAATATTCAACATCAATGACTTAGCTGAATAAACTTCATTTTAAGTCAGCATATATCCATAACTCGTTTCTGAAATCATCACCCATTAAGCTTAAAAAAAGATCAATGAAAGCGCTTTCATTGGTTCGGTTTCTTTGTTACTGTAAAAATATTGTTTCTTAATTGTTAATTTTGCTGGCGGGTACCAAACACACGCCGAACATTTGTATTAAGCGAAAATGAAAGCGCTTTCATTGGGTGGTTTTGATATCAAAGTCGGTTTTGGTCATTACCAATGAGTAACAAGAAACAAGTGAGTAATGGATTTGGGTTTTGTTGTGTACTACCTGGGTTGTCATCAAGCGGTTCTCAGGGTTCGACCTACCTAATGAATATGCAAGGTACATAAAGTCGCCTTTAAAGGCGAAAAATCAGACACATTCAGGAGAAACACATGAATAGAACCTTTAAACATATCGCCTTCGCCAGCACTCTGCTTATTGCAGCCCCGCATGCTATGGGCAGTCTTTTAACTGGAGGTAATTTCGCAGACAACTGCAGTATTGCGGATTGGGAACAGCATGGAAATGTTGCCATTAGTGGCACTCCAGGCAATTGCGCCGCCATGTTAAGCGTTGATGATGTAGTTGATTTTGAGACTGAGCTAACACAAGTGGTAGCATTAAGTAGCGGCATTGACTACCTCTTGAACGTTGATTTTAGTATCGACACAACAACAACCGATCCCACTTTAGACGATGTATTTTCGATCAGCTTACTTAATCAAGATTTTGATTTCATCGAACTGTTTTCAACAGACATTCTGGCTGCGCAAAACTTTAGTGAATCGCTAACGATTGCGGCCACAGAGCTTGCTAGTTATGCAAATCAAGACTGGTCACTGTCGTTTTTCCTGTTTGATGGTGCAGATTTTGATGACAACCAATCTAGTGTATCTATTGCATTTGCCTCGTTAGATGCCGTTGCAACTGATGTGCCTGAGCCTTCCAGTCTTGCTCTACTCGTGTTGGGTTGTGCTGGAATTTTAGGACGTAAAAAGCGTTTTTTCACGCGAATAAATAACAACATTAGCGCCAACCAAACAAGAGGTGGGCATAACCAATGAAAAACAAACATGAGATTAACAGCATACTGAGTGCGCTTTTACTTGCCACTTCTTATTCTGCATCGGCCGAGTGGGCAGCGCTAGACAGCAGCGTAGACGTTAGCCAATCTAGCGCGCGGTACGTTCGTGCAGAATCCGCTTATATCGCCCAGGTAAAGGCAACCAACAACGGTGAGAATACAATATCTGGGCCGTTTAGAGTTTTAATTGAAAATGCCAGCTTGAACGTGAAAAACGCCGATGGATTAACTGAAGATGGCGTGCCTTATTTTGACTTTTTACTAGACGAAATAGCGCCTGGTGCAGCGATTTCCACCACTGTTAGCTTTGAATACGCTCGGCGCACACGCCTTAGCTTTGCTTATGAAATCCAAAATAATGCCTCCATAGATGCTGACGGTGACGGGGTCAATGATGACATTGATCAATGTCCTGCAACGGGGGAAGGCGAAGACGTTGATGACGCTGGTTGCGCATTAATCGATAGTGATTCTGGCTGGGCGTTAGTCTGGCGAGATGAGTTTAACGGTAATGCGATTGATGATACCAAGTGGACCCACGAAGTGAACTGTGACGGTGGCGGTAACAACGAAAAGCAATGTTATACCGCGAGTAGCGACAATGCCTATCTTGAAAATGGCGTGCTGAAAATCGTCGCCAAACCAGAGTCGGCTCAAGCATTACCATACAGCTCGGCGCGTTTAATCAGTAAAGAAAAAGGTGATTGGACCTACGGGCGCTTTGAAATACGGGCCAAAGCACCATCAGGACAAGGGGCTTGGCCCGCGATCTGGATGCTACCGACAGACTGGAAATATGGCGGCTGGCCTCATTCTGGTGAAATAGACATATTTGAAGCCGTTAACTTAGGTGTACCTCTTGACGATGGTCAGGGATCTATTGAAAACAAGGTGCATGGCACACTACATTATGGCAAGAGCTGGCCGAATAACGCGTATTCAGGACACAGTTATACCCTACCAGATGGGGAAAACCCCGCAGATGATTTTCATGTCTACGCAGTTGAATGGCAAGAAGGTGAAATACGCTGGTATGTAGACGGCGTACTGTATCAAACACAACTAAAATCTGAAGTGAGCTACAACAGTGAAGGCCAAGCTGATGGCTTAGTGCACAAGGGCTGGTTCACCGAACAAGACGGTGAAAACCTGTTAAACAACGCACCCTTTGATGAGCGTTTTCACTTGTTGCTTAACTTCGCTGTGGGCGGCAACTGGCCGGAAGCCGTAAACCAAGGAGGGATAGATGCAAGTGCCTTTGATGGCCAAAATAGCTTCGATGTGGATTACGTGCGCGTATTTGAATGTTCGGTTTCTCCTAGCACGGGAGAAGGCTGTGCAACGGTAACAGACAACTACTTAGATCCTAAATCTGAAGGTGGCACTTTGATTAACGGCGCTGCACCCGCGCCAACTGCGCCATCAGACGGTATTGCTCGCGATTTAATTATTTTCGAAGATGACATGACTGCCTCTTGGCCTGCTTGGGATTGCTGCGGTGGTACCAACCCTAATGTGGTATTCGATGAAGACGTTCAATCTCAAGTGATCGAGTTTACAGTTGGGGGCGCTCCAACCGTACTAGGTTTTAACACGAATGTAGCGAGCAGCCCAAGCCCGTTCGATGCTTCACCCATTTATGAATCAGGCGTGCTTGAATTCGCCTTAAAGTTGGTCACTGCGCCAAATAATGCAGCCGCGGGTTGGAATGTGAAGGTTGAACAGGGCAATGCCGCGACCGCAGCGCAGGTGAGTATCGCCACACCCACTGAAACATGGCAGCATTATTCAATCCCAGTTAAAACTCTAAGTGACGCAGGTTTAAACCTCAATGGCATTGACATCGTGATGCTATTCCCTGATTGGGGCCAAGGTGAAGGAGCTGTTTTCAGAGTAGACAACCTACGTATTTTACAAACACCAAGTAATGGCGCGGACAACGGCGAGGTCGAAAGTAATCTGCCGGCTTTTGATTTTGAACCAGAAGGGTTAGGCGCAGCATTAAACTGGAACGTGTTCGAAAATAGTGATAATCCGCCACTGGAATTTGTAGCCAACCCGGATACATCGGGTATTAATAGCTCATCAACGGTCGCCAAAATCACAGCGCGAGTCGATGGTGCGCCATGGGTTGGTACTGAAATACAGCACGGACAAATTACTCCGTTCACTTTAGATGAAAGCAACAGTATCGTTAAAATGATGGTCTACAAAAGTGTCATTAGTGATGTTGGTGTTAAGTTCGCGATTGCCAGTGGCGGTGCCCAAGGCGAAATAAAAGTCGCCAATACTAAAGTCAACGAATGGGAAGAGCTTACTTTTGATTTTAGCGATTATATTGGACGCGTAGAAACCATAGATATTGATCAAGTTATTGTATTTCCAGATTTTGATTTCGCGACTCGCGAACAAGATAATCTCGTTTATTTTGACAATATTCGCTTTTATGGCAGCGCTGATGACGACACAGGCGACAACGGAAGCGGTGGCGAAGATGGGGGTGACAATGGCGGCGAGCATCCTGAGCAAGAAGGAGAGTTAATTGGTAATGGCGGTTTCACCAATGGTAGTGAAGGCTGGGTTGGGGCCGTTAATGTTATCTCTGATAACGGCAACAATGTGTTTATGGCAGACGTTGCTGTTGCGGGTAACCCCTGGGATGTCAACTTAAGCCAAGTAATGACCTTGGTGCCAGGTGAAACCTATGAACTGACCTTTAAAGCTAAGGCGTCAGTAGCGCGCAGTATTATCGCTGGTTTAGGGATGAACTACGCTCCATGGACAAACGTAGCGCATACTGTAGCGTTATCTACGAGTTGGCAAACTTTTACCTATACCATTACTGCAGCAGGATTTGGTGATGACAACAGTCGGGTCTTCTTTGATTTAGGCGCCCAGGCAGGGGTCGTTTATATCGATGATGTCAGTGTTGTAGTAAAGAGTGAAGATGATGGAGGAGGCAATAACGACGGCGGTGACAATGGCGCAAACACCTTAGTCACCTTCGACTTTGAATCAGCAGGGTTTGGTGCTGAACTAAGCTGGAATGTATTTGAAAATAGCGATAATTCACCACTGGAGTTTGTAGCCAATCCTGATAGCTCAGGTATTAATGACTCATCGACGGTTGCGAAGATCACTGCCCGAGTCGATGGCGCGCCATGGGTAGGTACAGAAATACAGCACGGACAAATTACCCCATTCACCTTAGATGAAAGCAACAGTATCGTTAAAATGATGGTCTACAAAAGTGTCATTAGTGATGTTGGTGTTAAGTTCGCGATTGCCAGTGGCGGTGCCCAAGGCGAAATAAAAGTCGCCAATACTAAAGTCAATGAATGGGAAGAACTCACTTTTGATTTCAGTGGTTATATTGGTTTAGTGGAAACCATAGACATCGATCAAATTATTGTCTTTCCTGATTTTGCCACCCGTACCCAAGATAATGTCGTCTACTTCGACAATATTCGCTTGACCAACGGTGACGACGTTATCACCCCGCAGGGCTGGAACTTAGTCTGGAGTGATGAATTCAGTGGGACCTCCATAGATCAAAGCAAATGGACCCATGAAGTGAACTGTGACGGTGGCGGCAACAACGAAAAGCAGTGTTATACCGCAAGCAGCGACAACTCTTTTGTGGAAAATGGCGTGCTAAACATTGTGGCTAAAGCCGCAGCAAATCAACCATTGCCCTACAGTTCAGCGCGTTTGATCTCTAAAAACCAAGGCGATTGGACTTACGGCCGCTTTGAAATTCGCGCAAAAGCACCCTCAGGGCAGGGGGCATGGCCGGCTATCTGGATGTTACCTACAGACCAGATATATGGCGGTTGGCCACATTCTGGTGAAATAGACATATTTGAAGCGGTGAATTTAGGTGTTGCGCTAAACGATGACGGCGGGAATGTAGAATCTTACGTACACGGCACACTGCATTATGGTCAGAGCTGGCCGAACAATGATAGCTCAGGACACAGCTACCTATTGCCGGATGGAGAGAACCCAGCGGACGATTTCCATGTTTACGCGATAGAGTGGGAAGAAGGTGAAATACGTTGGTATGTAGATGGCGTACTGTACGAAACCCAGCGCAAATCAACACTAAGCTACAACGACAATGGAGATGCGAACGGGTTAGCGCATAGAGGCTGGTATACAGAGCATAGCGGCGACACATTATGGAATAACGCCCCGTTCGACGAGCGCTTTCATTTGTTGCTTAACTTCGCGGTGGGCGGCTCATGGCCAGAGGCCGTTAACCAAGGCGGAGTAGATGCCAGTGCGTTTGACGGCACAAACCGTTTTCTTATTGACTACGTGCGTGTGTACGAATGTGCCAATTCACCTAGTAATGGCCTAGGTTGTGCAACTATCACTGAGGGCTACGGGGATTCTGTTGAAAATGGCGGAACCTTAATAAACGGTGCGGCACCAATTCCCGTGCCTGAGTCTGATGGTATCGCGCGCGATTTGCTTATCTTTGATGATGCGATTAATCCCCAGTGGCCTGCTTGGGATTGCTGCGGCGATTCAAATCCTGTGGTGGTGTTCGATGAAGATGCCCAATCACAGGTGGTCGAATTCACAGTAGGTGCAACGCCAACTGTACTTGGCTTTAACACTAACTTTGCTGATGTACCTAGCCCTTTTGATGCCTCCCCTATTGAAGCGAATGGCACGTTAGAGTTTGACCTTAAGTTAGTTACGCCAACTCATAATGCATCTGCCGCGTGGAACCTAAAAGTAGAACAAGGTGGGGCATCTACTGAAGCGGTTGTGACACTTGCTACGCCCACACCACAGTGGCAACACTACTCAATCGAGGTTGCAGCTCTCAAACAGTCTGGCCTGAGTTTAAACGGTATTGATGTGGTGATGATATTCCCTGATTGGGGCCAAGGTGAAGGTGCTGTGTTCCGAGTCGACAACATGCAGTTTTTACAAGGCGAAGATGACGGTTCAGGCGATGATGGCGGGAATAACGGTGATGACGGCGGCACTGACCCTGTCGTGGGTGATGAGCTAGTAGCAAATGGCTCTTTTGAAAATGGCAGCGAAGGCTGGATTGGTGATGTAAGCATAGTGGAAGATACGACTTCTGCTGATGGCAATCATGTGTTTCAAGCCGATATTGCGATGGCTGGCAACCCATGGGATGTCAATCTAAGTCAGGTAATGACCTTGGCTTCAGGTGCTACTTACACTGTGACTTTCAAAGCCAAGGCGTCAAAAGTACGCGATATGTTAGTCGGACTTGGTTTGAACCACGATCCGTGGACAAACGTCACTCAAAGTGTTGGGCTGACAACTGATTGGCAGAACTATACCTTCACGTTAACCGCCAATGGTTTTGGCGATGACAACAGTCGGGTATTCTTCGACCTTGGTGCAGACAATGGCGTGGTGCAAATAGATGATGTCAGTGTTGTGCAAGTCGAAACAACAGGAGGTGATAACGGTGGGCCAGCCGAGCAAGAATTTGTTTTAATTTCCTCTACTGACGAGACTGATATCGACTTTTTGCCCAGCACTGTGGGTGAATGGAGCACGGGTACCACCATTCAAAGCGATGTGATGTTTGATGGTCTGCTTGGCTGGGAATTAACCTCTAGCTCAAATTCGCCCGAACAAGGTAATTGGGGCACGGTACTCGCTTTCCAAAATGGTATTAATGGCGATTTTAGCTTGTTTAATCGCATTGAGTTGACGTTAGCCACGACTGGCCACTTTGCTGGTGGTTATAAAATTGCTATCTCGGCCAATGGGGTGAACAAAGAAATCTCCCTACCAGTCAATGAGTCAATTAGCACATGGCAGAGTATCGTCCTTGATATGGCTGATATCCCGCTGAACCTGTCGCAAGTTGATTGGATAGCTGTATACGGTATAGGCGGTCAATCAGGTGTGTCGCAGATTCACTTGACCGACTTTTCTTTGCTAAAAAGTGCAGCGATTGAATTTGATAGCAATACCGAAAATGACTTTGTGTTTATCTCATCCGATGCCTCAGTTAGCAGTGACTTGATTGTTGATAACGACAATTACAGCGACGCTGGTAACGTCATATTTGGCGAGTGGAGCACAGGTACTATGATATCAAGTACCCAATATGCAGGTTTGAACGGGCTACGTTTGGCTGCAAATGGGTCTTGGGGCGCGGTATTGGCTTTGCAAGGTGATATATCTGATGGCGTGAATATCGATAACTATGACGTTGATTTTAGTCAATACACTAATTTGCGCTTTAAAGCAGCCTCCCATGGGGCGTTTGAGCGTTACGCTGTGTCTATCGTGTCTAAAATCGGTGACGGTGAAGTGGCCCAAGAAGTTGGATTTACCTTGGCAAATCAAGCTGATTGGAACGAAATTGATATTGATCTAGCTATGTACGGAGTAAATTTATCCCATGTGAGTCAAATCGCTATATTCGGTGTGTATCAAGGCGGCTCTGCGAGCCAAAGCTTGTACATTACCGACCTTGTGATGTACGACACAGGTAAAGTCGTTGCCAATAGCAAAGACAGCTCAGATGACAAGTTTGTATTCTTCTCATCGACTGGCGAAGATACTGATATGGTATTTGACGGTGACGACTCTGCTCACAATGGCAATATGACGATCAGTGAGTGGTCAACGGGCACTACTTTTAACTCAGAAGTGATATACAACGGACTTAGCGCATTTCAATTGATACGCGGCTCAGCAAGTTGGGGCGCAGTGCTGGCATTAATGGGTGACATATACGGTGATGTGCAGGAATACAGCATAGATGTTGCACAGTATAAAACCCTCAATTTTAAAATTGCTGCCCAGGGTGGGTTCTCTGAGTACACCCTAGATTTCGTGGTAGATGGGGCAGAGCATAAGATTCCGCTTACCGTGAACAGCAATTGGCGTGATGTGACCATCGACTTAACAGACGTACCGTTAAATCTGTCTAAGCTCACCCAAATCGCCATTTTCGGTGTGGGCGGTGCTCAAGGTAATAGCATTTACATTACAGATATGAATTTTAGTCAGTAGTAAAAATAACTGAGCCAGGGGGGAAATGTGCTTAACCCCTAACTTAGCTAAAATCCGAAAAACCTAAACCATGTTACGACTAAGTGGTTTAGGTTTTTTTTGATGACCTGCGTTATGAAAATGGTCAAAGTTTGACTCATCGGATGATTGACCATAGTATTTGCTCGAACCCACTAGAAGCAAAGGAGTGCATGGGTACTCCTACCGCTGTATAAAAAGGAATTACGTTTGAAATACTCTAAAATCGCCATCGCTGTATCCGCAACTGTTTTACTGAATGGTTGTCTGGAAGTCGAAGATAAAAATAATTCTGAAGTCGTGAATGCTCTTCAGCAACAAAATGAAATTCTCAGTGAGCAAGATCAGAAGAAATCCGTGACGGTTCGCGGCTTGATAGTGAACGCCAGAGATAGTGAACCAGTGAGTTCGGCCAAAATAACTGTTAAGACCGGAGTTGAGACGATAGCTGAAGGCATAGTCGGTGCTGACGGTAAATTTAGCATCAGCGACTTACCTTCGAACTCCGATTTAGATCTTATCGTCACAAGTGACAGTGATGAATTTATGTCTCGGGCGTTTTTCTTTAACACTGAATTTTCCGAAGGCTCAAATAACCAGCAAGATATTGGCATATTAGGTGTATCTGAAGCTGTAGATGTGTCTTTTACCGTGTTGAATGGTGCTGATAACACGCCAGTAACCGATCTGGTTTTTAAAGCTGACTCTAGTTCTCCGAGTTACTCAGGCGTGAGTTCCAGTACCTTCGAATATTTGCACTTATCGACCTTCGACGAGGTTAACGGCATATATAACATGACATTACCTAGATACATTGACGTAGCAGCGACGGCTTCTTTAGACGTTAATAAAGATGGAGAGCCTGATTATGTGCTTGAGAGCCTTCCCTTTTCTAGTGGTAATAACATTACATTCTTCTCAGCAAATGAAGGTGATGCGAATGAGATTTACCTGTTAACAGCAGATGATGCAGCACCAGAGGAAGTCGAATACCGCGTAGCGTTAGTTGACGAGTTCGGTGATCCGCTTCTTGGGGCTACCGTACTCGTAAATGATCAATACAACGATGATGTAAGTGCTACTTATGACGCAGAGGCTGGCGAATACGTCATTAGTGCAGCATTTGTACAGAGCTTGAGTATTCAGATCCCTGCCTTTAGTGTAGGCGAGATCAATTATCAGAGTGCATCAATTAATATAGGCGAACAGAATGATGGCCGTTTGAGCGTTTATTACTCAGGGGCTGCTGATTATGCCTCCTATTATGTGTCCTCTGATACAGAATCACTGAGTTTTGCAATTCAACCACAAGAAATAGTAAATAATGTAAGTGAACTTGAAGCGGTTTTGGTGAGCGAACCGAGTAAGATGGATTCAAGCTGGAATGTGTTTTATTCACAATCTGTAGCCGTTGAAGTAAGCGATGTTACATTGACTAATCTAGATGCTTTTACTGTTACTAAAGGGAATGCAAGCACTGATGATTTGGTTCTAGCAGGAACAACCAGTATTGTTGGCGGCATTGATATGGCTGTTAGTGTGGCTTTAAGCAAAAATGATACGCGTTTAACGGTCTCGCCAGATTCACTTTTAGTCGCAGGTGATTCATATCAATACACAGTGGGGACGATTGAAGTTGTCGCCACGGGACAAACTATCGACTTAGCGTCTGACAGCAAACAATTCACAGTGCCGGCAAATGAAGAAGCCGTATTTGATATAGCTCAGGTTCGCTTAGATAATAATAACTACACAACAAACGGTAACGCCATTACTGCACAAAATACAGCAGGTGAAGCATCGACTCCTTTCGATTATGATCGCAATGTATATTTAGTATTACCATCTACCGTCAATAGCTTACAAAGTTTCACTATGCGTAGGGTCTCCATTGTGGAGGATGGTAGTAGTGCTCTATCAATAGAGACCTATAATCTAGTTGAAAATGGAAATGTTCAACTTAATTCAAGTGCTTTAGTTGCGCTCGCTCAAAATGAAACGCTTTATACAGATAACATAAACTTCAGTATTTATGACGGGATGAACTTACCTGATGTAGCAAAAGCATATATGAGACAAATGTATATTTATCTTTCTGACAGCACTTCAAGTAATGAAAATAGTGCTACCTTTGAGTATGCTTACGAAACAAAATCGGGTGATGTTGTAACGGGTAACATCAAGCTCAATGTTGAGTAGCTCAATGCAGAGTAGCTCAGTGTAGAGTTACATCACTGATAAAAACCTAAACCATGTTACGACTAAATGGTTTAGGTTTTTTTATGTCGTAATCGTAATAAAAACTGTAGGAAGAGCTGCAGCAAAACTGGAACGAGAGCCGCAATAAAAAGCACAAAAAATGGTGCAAGCTCTAATTACTTGGTGCACTGCGGGGGGTATCTATATTTTATTCATAGCCTAAGGCTTTGAATTTAAAGGTTTGTTTATTAAGAGAAATGTGGTGCTGTTTTTGCTACATTTGCGCTCCTTTCATTATTAGTTATTGGTATTTAGATGTTCCAACGTTTTTCCCGCTTATCAAACGCGTCACTGTTTGTCGTATTTTCTATTTTTTGTTCCACTGCATCTGCTGAAAAGGTCATTTATGACACGGATATGGGGATAGATGATTGGTCTGCCATGCTGGTGGTTGCTAACCACCCAGAGATTGAATTACTAGCGGTTACCTCGAATGGCGTTGGGGAAGGCCACTGCGCTGAAAACATGGTGAATATTCCAGGCTTGCTGGCGCTATCAAATTCAGCTGATGTACCCTTTGCCTGCGGCGACCATTTCCCAATGGACGGCTACTTTGTTTTTCCGGCTCCGTGGCGCAAGCAGGCTGATACTTTGTCAGGGGTGCCAGTGCCTACAACTGATCATGTGCCCACAGAGCTTAATTCTGTTGATTTGATCCATCAATTACTTAGCGAACAAGACGAGCAGGTGGTGTTACTTAGTGCTGGTAGCTTGACCAATATTGCCCAGTGGTTGCAGAAGTACCCTGAGGATATGCCGAAAGTGTCGCGCTTGGTCATGATGGGCGGCGGCTTTGACGCCCCGGGGAACATCATAGTGCCTGGTTTTACCGGCGATCACCCCAACAAAAAAGCAGAGTGGAATATTTATGTGGATGCCGTTGCAGCAGACATCGTATTTGCATCGTATTTGCCGGTAGAAGTTGTGGGGTTAGATTTAACTAACCAAGTAATGGTCACGCCTGAATACGCAAAGCGTTTCAAGTCTGAGGTGAAAACACCAGCCGCTGAATTTTGGGATAAAGTGCTAGATGATAACGACTGGTTCATCGAGTCAAACGAGTATTACTTTTGGGATGTGTTAGCGGCGCTTGTGGTGGTTGAGCCAGAGTTGTGCCAAGGTGAAATGCAATCAGTTTGGGTTGAGCATAATAAAGTTTCATCTGGAGATAAATGGGCAGACACGAGTATACCTAACGTGACTGAAGCAGGCATTGCGCGTTCTCACTATGACCCTGCTACGTTCGGGATCACCCGTATTGGTGGTGATAATCCTGCGGTTAAAATCTGTCGTCATACCCAGCCACAAAGAGCGTTTGATGCACTTATTGAAATTTTGAATATCCAAGACTCGTCGAATAATAAGACGATATAAGCGATAAACGTGTTTAGGCATAAAGATATACACTCTGGGGTGTCAACACAATCTTATGCCTAAAACACTTATTCGGGTTTCAAGTCAGCTGCCACATACCTAATTAAAATCAGGTATGTCTTTGGCCAGCTTTTCAGCCAATGGTAGGGATATAGACACCGAGCTTAAGGTATTCTGACGGCTTAAATCCATTGGCTGTGCGGTGGTTTGTTTTTTGAAAAAGCCTTTATCACGCAATTTGAAAACGCGGGTAACCGTGGGCAGTAAGCTGTTTTCTGCTAACCATAGCAGGCCAGCGGTCACAGGCCCACCGGCGACCAAACCTAGGCCTAAAAAGCCGATGCTTAAGGCCACTTTTTTTATGCCGCCATCCTGTTCGTCGTTTTCAAAATGTGCCGACAAGGCTTTAGAGTATTTTAACGAAACCTCTTCAACTAATTTAGCGTTGGCTTGGCCTGCAAAAAACTGATCCATCACGTCTTGATATTCTTTTTGCACGGCGGCGACGTCACTGAATGGGTCGACCAACTCTTTCCATAATTGTGGGCGGTCAAACGAAAGCTTTTGCGGTATTTGAATTGAAGGGATATCGACTAATTCAGATTCAGTTGGTTGACCAAGTTGAATTAAATCTGCGAATGCTCGGCTATAGCGCGTCTCAACCAGTATTTTACGTTGGCTAAATTGCGCACTTAAACATACCGCAAAATTATAGTGATAGGCTTCTGTTGCTAAGCCCATTAGCTCATTTAGTTTTGCTTTGCCTTGTGGCTCATTACCGACAACCTCAATGCAAGCTTGCTCCCAGCGGGTGCGCGTCGCTTCTTTGTCGGTCTTATTTTTCGCTGTGTAAAGGTCAAATACTCGCTGAAAATCATCGTTAGATACGGCTGTCATGCCCAGCGTGTCGACCTGTAAATCACGGCTGCGCCCGAGCATATTGTCGAACCCATGACTGATGTGTTTCTTTGGCCAAGGGATAAAATTTTCGATGCGCTGTAAACCTGGCTCCCACTGCTTAAGCATGCGCTGTAAATCAGGCCATTCAGCACTTTTTTGCAAGGCTTGAAAGCTGTCTACGCCCTGAGCGGCCATTTTCTCGGCTACGTCTAAAAGTGAGCCGCTACGTGACATTACCTGTACAAAGTTTGCTTCTATTAAAGCTTTTAGCGGAGAGGATGTTGGGTTAAGCAATGCTTGGCGAGCAAACGGGTGATTAAGTAAATAACCATCGTTGATAATGATCTTTTCGCCCAGCAGGGCTTTACGGATCAGCATCTGGTTAAACTGCTGTAGGCCTATTTCTATGTTCCACGGATAACGCTGCACCACATCATCTAAGGTGCCTAAATAAGTTAATGCTTGTTGCACAGTAAATCGACTCAGTTGGGAAAAGTAAAATTGAGTATAACCTTACTAGTTACTGATTTTTATGCCTTTTTTAATTGTTTTTCAACAATAAAAATTGTTAGTAAACCGATTACTCTTGCTCATTTGTATTGCCGACAACCAAGTCAAGTAGCCCCATTAGCTCAGTCATGTGTTTTGGGGCTAGTTGTGGAAATTGGCACAAGACTTTACTCGGAATATCCGTGGCTTCCAGCTTCATCGTTTGGCCCGCCTCACTGAGCTTAATTACCCGTTTACGTTTGTCTTGTTCGTCTTTGATGATACTCAACAGATTTTTGTCAGCCATTTTTTTCAAAATTTGCGTCATCGCGCCGCCATCGATAGCTGTACGCTCGATAAGCTCAGCAATGGTGATATTGTCTTTCTCCCATAAGGCCATCATCACCACATATTGCGGGTAAGTCAGGTTCAACGCGCGCAAAGGCTCACGATAGGCTCGGGCGATATTGTTCGATGCCATGTATAGCCGATGACAAAGTTGATTTTTTAGCTGTAAATTTTCAAACGACATAAAATACCTCGGTAAATATTTTAATTTGCATACAAATTATTTGCAAAGCTTAATTTTCCGCACTATTATTTTGCATGCAAAATAAATTCAGTGCTAAATTTCGATAAGCACTAATGACGGAGAATCTTATGAACGTATTAAAAAATGTCGCCTACACAGCGAAAGCCACCGCTACAGGCGGGCGCGAAGGTACAGCCAAATCTGACGATGGTCGCTTAGAGGTAAAACTGTCCACTCCTAAAGGATTGGGCGGTGATGACGGGCAGGGTACAAACCCAGAGCAGTTATTTGCAGCGGGTTACGCAGCATGTTTTATTGGCGCGCTAAAAGTGGTTGCTGGCCAAGCAAAAATTGCCCTACCTAGTGATGTGTACATCAATTCAGAAGTGTCTATTGGTGGCATTGAACACGGCTTTGGTATCGCCGTTAAACTGGCTGTGTCAGTAGGAGACATGGACAAAACCCAAGCCCAGGCATTAGTCGAAAAAGCCCATCAAGTATGCCCCTACTCAAATGCAACTCGTGGCAATATTGAAGTAGAAATTTCAGTTATCTAAGACGTTAGCAGTCACAACAAAAAGCCAGCTTTAGCAAGCTGGCCTTGTACATAGTTGATATCAATTCGTCTTTGTGCGCCTCTGGTTTGTCATCAAACTTTAGGTTAGAAGCCAGCCAAATGCTGCCAAGAATAAACACAGTCACAGGTAATAAAAACCATAGCTCTTGCATAAACATCTTCCTTTATAGCTATTCAAGTCACGCTGCATTTCCTGTCCAGATTGGCCTAACTATTAGGCCAGTTGATTGTGTATTAACAGCTATAACGATTTGCATTTGCCTGAACCTTGCACGAATAATGCGCTATCACTCCATTTAAACCGTCGGAAATTTGTGATCATAAAACACCAAGACAAAATTGCTTCAGCGCAGGTGATCCAACGCCAGTTTGAGGCCTTGGGCTACATTTGCAGCCAGTCAGTCGCCACCGCTATTTATCTGGCCTGTCATTTACAAAAGCCGATCTTGATAGAAGGGCCCCCTGGCGTAGGTAAAACTGAGTTGGCTAAGATAACCGCGGCTTATTTGAATGCCCCGCTTATTCGCATGCAGTGTTATGAAGGACTCGACGAGTCAAAAGCGTTATACGAATGGAAGTACGGCAAACAGTTGCTTTATACCCAAGTGCTTAAAGAGCAATTGGGTGATGTGCTGCGCGGCGCAAGGGGGTTAGAAGAATCGATTGCTAGGCTGCATGATTTTGGCGATATCTTTTATTCCCAAGACTTCCTGGAACCTAGGCCCTTGTTGCAAGCACTGCAAAGCGAAGAAGGTGCTGTGTTACTGGTGGATGAAATAGACAAAGCAGACCAAGAATTTGAAGCCTTTCTGCTTGAGTTGTTATCAGATTATCAGGTGTCTATTCCTGAAATTGGCACGGTGAAAGCGAAATCTACGCCTATTGTTATGCTAACCAGTAACAACACCCGAGAGCTAGGTGACGCGTTAAAACGCCGCTGTTTGCATTTGTATATTCCGTTTCCTGACACCGAACTGGAAAACCGGATATTAGCCGCCCAAGTCGACGATTTAGGCGTGTTGCTGCGAGAGCAAATTGCGCAACTGGTCACTCGATTACGGGAATTGCCTTTGAAAAAATCCCCGGCGGTCAGCGAAACAATCGATTGGGCAAGGGCGTTGCTGCTTTTGAACGTAGATGAGCTTGATGCCCACTGGGTAAAGGAAACCCTCAACCTGCTGTTAAAGTTTCAAGAAGACATCGACTTAGTCGAGCCTGAAATAACAACTCTATTAAAAGGTCTGGCGTAAGTGCGTTTTATCGCTGATTTTATTGGAGCGCTGCGCGAAGCAGGGCTACCTATATCACCAGCGGAATCATTAGATGCGCTTAATGCCGTTAGTTTGGTTGGACTTGAGCGTCGTGAAACCGCTAAAACGGTTCTTGCACTGACACTTGTTAAGCGCCAAGAGGATAGAGGCGTTTTTGACACACTGTTTGGGTTGTATTTTGCTGGGCTGAAACAGCCAAATGAACCGAACGCGAAGCAAGGTAATGAGCAAAAGCCAACAGATCAGACAAACCACCCTCAAGGTGCGCAAGCTCTCTCGAAGAATGCGCAAGCCAACACAGAAGAGGCGCAGCGCAGCGATGCTTCCTTTGGCGCTCAGGCCAGCGCCAGTTCAGCTTTAGGCCAATCCCTTAGTCAACAAGAGGACATGGGGCTTGCTATTACACAAGCCGCCAGCGCTGAAAATCTCTCGTCAATTGTGTTATTTACCCAGAAAAATCAATTTGTGTACAAGATTATGCAGCGTCTCGGCGATGAAGAGCTGCGCGAAGAGTTGAAAAGTCAAAACCAAAACCAAACTCAAACCCTAGAGCAAAGCACATTACTCAGCGACCTTGAAAAACGCCGCGCTCAGTTATTTGAACAAGTAACGGACTACGTTGAGCAGCAATATTTGATTTTCGCGAAGCAAAAAGGCCTGCGCTTCCGCGACCAGCATATGCAACAAGTGAAACTAAATCAGCTTGAGCAAGCAGATTATCAGCGAATGCAACGCCTAGTACAAAAGGCGGCACGCAAATTAGCCGCCCAGCATAGTCACCGCCGATTGACCCGCAAACGGGGCGTGCTTGATGTGCGTAAAACTATTGCAGCCAATGCTGCGTTTGACGGTGCATTGTTTCATACCCGCTGGAAAGCCACTCGAGTCGAGAGACCAAAAATAGTGGTGATCTGTGATGTGAGTGGGTCGGTAAGTCGCGTAGCGCGCTTCCTATTATTGTTTTTATATTCACTGCAAGACGTTATCCCCAAAGTGCGCTCGTTTGTGTTTGCCTCGCAGATGATTGAGGTAACCGAGCTGTTGCAACAACAACAGATTGAATCTGCACTAGAGACAATCATGCAGCGCTGGGGCGGTATGTCCACTG
Organism: Paraglaciecola chathamensis S18K6; assembly: GCA_000314955.1. Lineage (GTDB taxonomy): Bacteria > Pseudomonadota > Gammaproteobacteria > Enterobacterales > Alteromonadaceae > Paraglaciecola > Paraglaciecola chathamensis. The sequence goes on from BAEM01000060.1 coordinate 36,725, forward strand.
ATTACGGTAAAGCCTTAGCCGGTTTTGGCTCTCAGTCGTTAACCAAGCTAGACAAAAAGACCACAGTGATAATGCTGGGCGATGCACGCAATAACCAAGGTGACGGGCGCACAGACATCTGGCAAAAAGTGTATCGTCAAAGCAAGCGGGTTTTGTGGTTAAACCCAGAGCAACGCAGCAGCTGGGACACAGGAGATTCTATCATGTCAGAGTATTCGCCTTGGTGCAGCAGCGTTGAACCTTGTCGTAATCTGAAAGATATAGAGGGGATATTTAGCCGAATTTTAAAGTACTCTTAGTGTTGGGTGCTTTTGCTCCTGAAGGCCGCAATCGCTGGCGATATTCACGGGGGGTGACATCCGTCAATGTCTTAAAGACTTTCGAAAACGAGCTAATATCCCGATAACCCACGCCCATTCCAATGGTTTTGATGCTGTCTTGGGTGTTGCCAAGGCGATGTTTAGCCGCTTCAATGCGCAGCCGTTGTAAATAGCGAGAGGGTAGCTCTCCGGTTGCTTTTTGAAAGCGGCGAATGAAAGTACGCTTACTCATACCGATTTGATTGGCCAGCGCTTGCAGTTCAACACTTTGGGTAAAGTGTTCATCTAGCCAGTCTTGGGCACGGTGAATTCCCACGTCACGATGCTGGCGAAAGCCGGCAATATTAATTAAATTCAAATCATAGGTGCGCCGACTATCGAAGCTGATGTCTCGAGCCAAGCCCGCCGCAATCGAGGCTCCGCAAAACTCTTCAACCAAGTGTAAGCTCAGATCCATTGCGGCGTTTTGTCCATTTGAGCTATAAATTCTGGCGTGTTCAACACTGGCTTGGTTGGCTTGCCATTGTACCTTGGGATAGCGCAGCTCAAACTCGCGTAAATGGCGCCAATACGTAGTGGCGCGCCCGCCGTCAAGCAAGCCTGCTTCTGCAGCCCAAAAAATCCCACTGTTAACACCGGCAATACGTGCACCGTTTGCATGTTGCTTCACAAGCCATGGCGGAATGGCAGGATATTGCTCAGTAAGGTGCTGAAAGTCGCCCCAATAATGGGCCAGCATAATCAAATCATAAGGCGCATCGCTGATGGTGGTATCGCTCTGTATGGTCTGCCCACCGTAGAGCTGAATCGGCTGGCTATCGGTACTGATTAAGTCGCACTGAAACTGCTTATCTTTTGGCTGGCGCAGGTTAACGCTGTGAAAAAGCTCTAAAGAGCCATACACAGTAGATGCCCAAGCCCCGTTGAATATCAGTAAGGCTACCCGCCATTTCGCTTCTGACATGCTTTTACTTCTCTGAGGTTGTTCAATATGGCACTTATGCCATATTAAGTGGCATTTTGCACTAAATACAATGCTGCCCAAGGGGCGTACAGTAGCGTCATACGGCAGTAAGTGTGGTGGCTATTCATTAGCCTCGAAATGTAAAATTGAAAGAGGAAGCACCAAGTGGATATAACTTTTTCGGCTGAGGAATTGGCCTTTCGTGACCAAGTGCGCGAATTTTTAGCCCAGAACTGGACTCCAGATTTAGCACGCAGAATTCGCGGTGAAGATGAAGAGTTCAAAGCGGCGCAAATTGAGTGGCAAAACAAACTAAACGACAAAGGCTGGCTTGCCCCAGGCTGGCCTGTTGAGCATGGCGGTGTGGCATGGTCGGTCACTGAGAACTTCATTTTTGAAACCGAGCGCTCACTTGCTGGTGCTCCTGATGTGGTGCCATTTGGCTTGAAAATGGTCGCCCCAGTTATTTACGGTTTCGGTAACGAAGAGCAAAAACAACGCTTCTTACCGCGCATTCTTAAAAGCCAAGATTGGTGGTGCCAAGGGTATTCAGAACCCGGCGCAGGGTCCGACTTAGCGGCCCTTAAAACCAAAGCAGAATTAGATGGCGATGATTACATTGTTAACGGTGCGAAGGTATGGACCACCTATGCGCAATACGCCGACTGGATTTTCTGCCTAGTGCGCACAGATGCTTCTGGCAAACGCCAAGATGGCATCAGCTTTTTACTGATTGATATGAAAAGCCCGGGGATCACAGTCAATAAGATTTCTTCTATTGACGATCATCACAGCTTAAACGAAGTGGTGTTCGATAACGTTCGCGTGCCTGTGGCAAACCGCATTGGCGAGCAAGACAAAGGCTGGACTTACGCAAAAGCCTTGTTGGCCCACGAGCGTACGTCTATTGCTGGCGTTGCTGACTCGAAGCGTCGTTTACGTGACTTACGTAAGCTACTGAGCGAAGAAATTAGCGGCGGTCGCCCCTTGATTGAAGATGTGCAATTTCAAAACCGTCTATCGAACACAGAAATTGAACTGATGGCCCTGGAATACACAGAGCTGCGCGTATTGGCTTCAACCGCTGACGGCAAAGGGCCGGGGGTTGAATCATCATTGTTGAAAATTAAAGGCACCGAAATTCAACAGGCTATCCAGCAGATGTACATGGATTTAGCGGGTTATTACAGTGGTGTGCTTCACGGCGATGAAACCGCTGAAAGCATAGGTCATGCTTTTGGTCACGACGCTAGAAAAGCCTACATGTACGGACGTGCCGCCACCATTTACGGTGGGTCAAACGAAGTGCAGAAAAACATCACCGCTAAATACGTACTGGGTCTTTAATCATGAATTTTAATTTATCTGAAGAACAAAACATGCTCAAAGACAGCGTTGCGCGCTTTGTGCAAGACGAATACGACTTTGAAACTCGCCGCAGCAATGCTGCTAATCCTTTAGGGTTTAATCCTGATAATTGGCAAACCTTCGCTGAATTAGGTTGGTTGTCTATTCCATTTGAAGAAGCCTATGGCGGTTTCGGTGGCGGCCCAACGGATGTTATGGCCGTGATGGAAGAAATGGGCAAAGGCTTAGTGGTTGAACCTTTCGTGGCAACGGTACTGATGTTTGGCGGCTTGCTGAGCAAAAGTGACAACCCAGCATTAAAAGATGCCAACATTGAAAAAATTATCGATGGCTCATTACAAGGGGCCTTTGCTTACGTAGAACGTCAAAGCCGCTTTGAACTGGCCGATGTAAAAACCCAAGCTAAGCGCGACGGTGACGACTTTGTACTCAACGGCGAAAAAACGGTGGTGTTCAATGGCGCCGCAGCCAACAAAGTGATTGTTTCTGCTAGAACATCAGGCGAGCAATGTGATGAAGCAGGTATCACTCTGTTTTTGATTGATGCAGATGCGCCAGGCGTCGAGCGTACCCAGTATCGCCTAATGGACGGCCAATTAGTGGCCAATATTAAACTTACTGATGTACGCGTAGCGGCAAGCCAAGTCGTTGGTAAAGTGGATGAAGGTTACACCCTGATAGACTCGGTAGTCAGTGACGTGACCATCGCCCTGTGTGCTGAAGCATTAGGCATTATGCAAAAACTGAATACTACCACCATTGAATACACCAAAACGCGCCAGCAATTTGGCGTGGCAATCAGCAGTTTTCAAGCTCTGCAACACCGCATGGTTGATATGTTTATGGCAGGTGAGCAAGCCAAGTCGATTTTGTATCGCGCGGTTTGTGCAGCAGAAGGCGAAGCAGATGATTTAGCCAAAAACATCGCCGCGTTGAAAGTGATGATTGGGCGAAACGGCAAGTTGATTGGTGATGAGGCGATTCAATTGCATGGCGGCATGGGCCTTACCGATGAGCTAGATGTTGGTCATTACGTTAAGCGTTTGATGATGATTAACACCACGTTTGGGGATGCGGATTATCAGCAACAGAAGTTTAATCGTTTAGCTTATGCAGAGTAAGCAGCGAGTTGTGATGTAAATATGCGGGCCAGCTTATAAAGCTGGCTTTTTTGTTTTTTAGCATGCACTTCGTGCACTTATGAGCTGCGCTCACTAGAACATGCGCTTTGCTTACTTATGACCTGCGACCACTACCGCATGCGCTTTGCTTATTTATGGCCTTGGGCCACAGAGCATGCACTTCGTGCACTTATGAGCTGAGTTCACTAGAGCATACGCTGCGCGTACGGCATCCATGCCTACTTTCAACCCCCGTCCCGGAGCTCGAGTAACTCTTTCTTCAACAGCTAAGAAAGAGTCACCAGAAAGAAGCCGCCTCCGGCCAATTTTTTGCTCCCATATTTGAACCCGACTTCAGTGCCAGAACGGCGAAAGGTAACATCCATGTAAATCACTTCGCCTTGCCCAGACATCCCTGTCAGGGCATCTGGCAAGCCGACTTCAAATATGGAAAATTGGAGTCGGTAGTAAGTCAAAAGCAGCGACTGCGTCGCCTAAATATGTACTTCGTACATTTGTGAACGGTGTTCACTCAATCGTGCGCTGCGCTTACCAGCATCCATGCTGGATATGACAGACCATCCGTGGTCAGCCAGTCACTTCTTTCTAACAGCCGAAAGAAGTAACCAAGAAAGGCCGTGCTCCAGCAAACTTTCTAATCCGCTAACCGCCGCGCCTTTTTTGTCATACCGGCGTGAGGAAACATCCCTGTAAAGCGCACGCCGATCAGGTTCTTCGAAGGTGTTTAATACAAAACTCATTTTCAACCCATCCTTGGTAGTGCAGCCAGCTTCACCATCCATGGTGAATCGTTCACCCGACAGGAGCGCTGCTCCTAAAAGCCTCGGGTTCACCCCTATCTGGCCATCTGACAAGTCGCTGCTGTTATCGGGAAAGTTTGAGTCGCCAACTGATTCGCTGCGCTCACTAAAGCATACGCTGTGCGTATTTATGGCCTTGGGCCACAGGGCATGCACTTCGTGCACGTAAAGCATGCGCTGCGCTTACCAGCATCCATGCTGGATATGACAGACCATCCGTGGTCAGCCAGTCACTTCTTTCCAACAGCCGAAAGAAGTAACCAAGAAAGGCCGTGCTCCGGCAAACTTTCTAATCCGCTAACCGCCGCGCCTTTTTTGTCATACCGGCGTGAGGAAACATCCCTGTAAAGCGCACGCCTTGTCCAGATGTCCATATCTGGCCATCTGACAAGTCGCTGCTGTTATCGGGAAAGTTTGAGTCGCCAATTGATTCGCTGCGCTCACTAAAGCATGCGCTTTGCTTACTATGGCCTTCGGTCACTACTGCATGCGCTTCGCTTACTATGGCCTTCTGCCACTACAGCATACGCTTCGCTTACCAGCATCCGTGCTGGTACGTATCGCGTGTGCTATTTGGCCACTGCTATAAATAATCAGTGCGCATAAATGTTTGCTAACAAAAGCAGCTGATTCCGCCTATTCGCCGAATTTAATTCTTACCCCTGCATTGGCGATAAACCCATCATTGCGTGACCAGATGTCTGTGGTCCATTGGCCGCTGGCTGCTTGTGAGGGGAGCAATAGGGGGTGTTCGTCTGTTTGTTTTACATCTAGCAGGTTTTCTAAGTTGATAAACCAGCTTGCTCTGCCAACCGTGATTTCACCCATGAGACCTAGGTGCCAATACGGATTCGATTCGTCCATGTAAGGGTTGTCGTCTAATGTTTGCGGGCCAGTGTAATACGCTTCAAAGCCGACTCTGAAGTTTCCGTGTTGCTCCCACATGGCAACAAAACCAGCGGAGTGTCTTGGGGTGAGGGCGATCTCTTTTCTACCGCTGCCGTCTGTAGAGGCTTCGGTGGCGTCTAAATATAAGTAGCTTGCGGTGAGTTTTACGTCGCGCCAGTAGTAGCGTATCAATACTTCTGACCCGCGGATCTGTGTTTCGCCTTCGGCGTTTACGAGTCTTACTCTGTCGAGCTCATTTGTGTTGTTCGATGAAAAGGCTTGCAGCTCAGTAACATTTTCAACATTAGAACCAAACGCTGTCACGCTAGCTTCGATACTCTCGAATCGATAGGTTATATCCAATGACGCGGTTTCAGCTTGCTCTTCCTCAATGTCTTGCAATGGTTCGAGGCGTGACAATCCGGCGGCTTCTATCTCTTCTACAAACGGGGTAGGGGCATAATATCCTTGCCCATAAGAACCTCGAATAGTCAGATCGCCCGGGCGGTAAAGCATGGAGATTCTGGGGCTAAATTGAGTGCCGTATTCACTGTGATCATCTATTCGGGCGCTCACTGAAGTGCTCAGTTGCTCGTTCCATTGATAGTCGAGCTGGGTAAAAATGCCGGGCACTTCGTAGGAATAGTCAAATTGCTCATCGCTAAAAGAGGTAAATTGTTCTGCCTGATAAGCGATACCGACTAACCAGTCGGTGTCGCCTTTGTAACCGGCGAGGCTGCTTTCTAATAAGTAGCTTTCGTGTCGATCATCTTCTGCAATATCTGCATAGGTGTGATCGTGCTCTTGCACCATAGCGGAGGCTCTGGCGTTTAGGGTTAACGTCTCTAACATGGGCATATTAAACACTACACCGCCGTCGAAGCGTTGTGAGTCTTGTGTTTGTTCATAGGGGTTGCCATCAGCCACGGCGGCGCCTGGCATAGTGCCGCCTTCACGTTGTTCAGTCATAAAACCCGCCGTCGCGTATAGCGATTCTCCATTTTGTCCTTGCCAAAATAATCGAGGGCGGGCGCTATATCGCTCGTATCCAGGCAGGTCAATCCAGCCATCATCGTCCACATCTTGTGTATCCTGGTGGTGCGCACCGACGGTAAGAGAGCCTTTTAGATCATCAGTTAGCGGACTTTCTATATAGGAGGTTAAGTCTTGGCCGTTACGGGTAGTCACATTGACCAATGCTTCGCCATTTAGCGTATCGCCCGGTGTTCTTGATACAAGGTTTATAACGCCCCCTAATGCGGAGCCGCCGTAAAGCGAGGATGCCGAACCTTTAATGATTTCGACTCGACCAAGATCCGTGGGCGGTATTTGTAACAAACCGATAGACGATGCCTGATTGCCGTAAAGGGGTAGTCCATCTGCCAGTAGCTGGGTATAGCGGCCATATAAGCCTTGAAGGCGAATGTTAGCACTACCTAGCGCTGGAGATGTTGTTTGCACGCGTACACCACCTGTTTCGGCAACTAGCATGGAAATATTGCCTGGGCGCATGGCCGCCTTTTCTTCAATTTCTTCTCTGTCGATGAGCTCAACACGTATTGGTTGATCATTGGCGATGCGCCCTGAGCGAGTCGCTTGAACGACAATGTTTTCTATTTCCTCTTCGTGATTTTCTTCATGTTCGTGCTCCTCTTCATGTTCGCGCTCCTCTTCATGTTCGCGACCGGTGCCCTCATCGGTGTGCGCTTGTTCGATTCCTGCGTTATTTTTTGCGTGCTGTTTCGTGGGCTTTACTGCCTGATAAGCGGTGGTTGCTGAGCTAGGTAATATCTCACTGGAGGACAATGTTTCGGCTTCACTAAGGGGAATAAAACCAATGGAGATAGCGCTAAGAGGCACGAAAAAAGTGGTACAAAATGAGGGTGTCGGCATGAGTTAACTAATTGAGTCTATGAACAAAAATTTGGCCAAGGATAAAGGTTCCTGCCACTGGAAGGTCAAATAAAGTGAAAAATATTTTGTGTACACCTGACCGGATGAAGCTAACACATAAAGCTTGTTCTAAGCAGATACCCAGTGGTGTTGATTAAATGTTCAAACTACCGCAATTCATTCTGGACATCATATTCTGAAACAACCACTATGTGAGCCAGTGGCTTGTTTAATAAATCATCTATCGGATTTCGCTATGCCGACCTTGTTAAAGTCTATGTTTTCTTTGTTGTTTTCGGCTGCCATCTTGCTGGTGGGCCATGGTTTACAACTGACTATTGTGCCGCTTTACGCGATTAATTTGGGCTGGGAGCCGGATTTAATTGGCTATATCGGTTCGAGCTACTTTTTTGGCTTTGTTCTAGGTTGCTTGACGGTTCCCCGTCTTGTGGCTCGTGTTGGGCACATTCGGGTCTTTACCGTGTTAATTGCGTTATTTACCTCTTCTTTGTTGTTTATTGGTTTGGTCGATCATTTCGTCATTTGGCTGTTAGCGCGCTGCCTTATCGGTTGGGGTATCGCCGGTATTTATATGGTCATCGAAAGTTGGCTGAATGATAAGACCTCGATTGAACACAGAGGCAGCGTGTTATCTGTGTATACGGTCATTTCCTTGTCTGCTATTTGTTTAGGCCAGTTGTTGGTGGGCTTTGACTTAGGGTTTGCTGGGCTATTTATGTTGGCGGCTGCGCTCTTAGTATTAGGCATAGTGCCAGTCGGTCTAACGAGGCGGCCTGCTCCCCAGCCCATACCTGCGGTCAGTTTCAGCTTTAGGCGCTTATTTGCTGTATCTCAAGTCTCTATGGTGGGGGCATTTTTTGGTGGTTTAGTAACGGGGGGATTTTGGGCATTAGGGCCAGTTGTGGCCAATGCAAACGCGTTAAGCCCAAGTCAGGTTGGTGTGTTTATGGCCGTTACCATACTAGGCGGCACAGCCTTGCAGTTGCCGGTTGGGCGTTTGTCGGACCGAATCGACAGACGTTACGTTATTACCGGTTTAGCCGTTATTGCGGTGCTAACAAGTATTATGGCAATTCTGCTTGATAGCCGAAATCCTCAGGTTATCTATGTGACTATGTTTTTATTAGGTGGTTTGAGCTTCCCGCTGTATTCCCTGTGCTTAGCTCATGCTAATGACAATACAGACTTATCGATTATGGAGGTGGGCAGTGGTGTACTGATGATGAATAGCATTGGCAGTATTCTAGGGCCCCTTAGTGTGTCATTTTTGTTGGGATACACCCATATGGCTTTGTTTATTGTCTCAGGTGCAGCAATGTCCATTTTAGCGTGCTGGACTTTATATCGAATTCGTTTCCATGATGTTGCCCGTGAGCATTACGAGCCATTTGTCAGTATGCGTAGTACCACCCAGGAAATGGTCGAAATGGGTTTAGAAAACGAAGAGCCTGAAGTATCTGAAACTGAAACGTCAACCCAAGCCCCACAGGAGGCGGAAAATAAACCAATTTAGTGGACACGTATCTGCTATTTCAATACAGTGATACGCACGATTTTTATACACAAAATGCATTTTTTTAGGGATAAAACGATGAAGTTAGTAACAGTATTATTGGTATTATTTTTAGCGGGCTGTGGCAGTACTTCATCAAGTAATAAGAGCAGCGAGTTGCAATCTCAAACTGCGCAAGTTGATGAGCAAAACCAAACAACAGACACCATGGCGTATCGTAACTTAGCGGCTGTTATTTACCCAAAATCGTTTGAAACTGGCGGTATTTTCAAAGTGAAAGCCACGGGCAATAAAGAGGGCCATGTATTTTTAAATACCCAGTACGATTACCGCGACCCAAGAAACATCACGATTGTTATTCCCCCTGAGGTGGCTAGCGAGCTTGAGGAAAACGTGAAAATGTCGCCTGAAGCTTATTTCTTGAAAAAGCGTATATTGGTAAAAGGCTCACTCGTTCAAGTAAAGGTTTGGTTTAGCGCCAACGGCAAGCGCACCAATAAGTACTATTACCAGACTCATATGCGCGTTGCTTCATGGAAAGATATCAATCTTGTTGGCGAAACATCCTCTTAGGTTTTTTCGTCAGCGCAACACTCTTCCTGCAAAAAATCGATAACTGACTGTAGCTTGTCGTATTCCGCTACGCAAAATAGGGTTCGGCTTTCACGACGCTGTGTAATTAAGCCTGCTGAGAGCAAGCCTGAAATATGATGGGACAAAGTCGACCCTGGGATCTCAAGTTTCTCTTGCAAGCCACCAACGGCAATCCCCTGATATCCTGCTCTGACAACACTTCGGTAAATATTTAAGCGGGTAGGGTGGCCTAATTCTTTTAGCGCTTTAGCCGTATTTTCTAAATCCATATTGCTGATCCTCACAAAATTATATTTCGATATTACTAGAAATAACTTGATCTGGCGAATGCAAATCTTTATATTTCGATTAATCCAGAAATATAGATTTATTCATGAGTAGAGAGATAGGTACAAAGTTATGTTCGAAATAAATATGACAATGGTGCACGACGCACTAAGTATGTTTGCATTTTTAACTGCGGAGCTCACCGCGCTGTTTTTGCTTATCAGCTACTTGGTGGGCGTACTGCAAATGTATATTCCGCCCTCAAAAATTCAGTCCATTCTAAGTGCAAAAAACGGTAAAGGTTATCTTGTAGCAGCTTTACTGGGAGCCATAACCCCATTTTGTTCCTGTTCTACCATTCCTTTTTTGAAAGGGTTATTAAGAGCCAAAGCGGGTTTTGGCACCATGATGGTGTTTCTATTTGCTAGCCCGTTGTTAAACCCGATCATTATCGGCTTGTTTGCCGTTACTTTTGGGATAAAGGTCACGATGTTTTACTTCACCATGGCGATGGGCGTCTCAGTTGTGGCAGGTTTCCTATTAGAAAAGCTAGGGTTCGAAAAGTACGTCCGAAGTGAAGCGTACATCGAACCAGATGCAGCAACATGTGGAACGGGTTGCGGTGGGGCTGTAGCGCCCGTGAATAAATGGAGAAAAATATGGGATTCAACTTGGAGTGACTTTAAAAAAGTATTGCCCTATTTAATCGGCGGCATTGCGATTGGCGCACTGATCTACGGTTTTATGCCCACTGAGTTTGTAGCAAGGGTGGCTAACGAGAATAATCCATTTGCAATTCCTATTGCCGCTGTCATTGGCATTCCTTTGTATATTCGGGCTGAAGCGGTTATTCCGTTAAGTGCTGCGCTTGCTGCCAAAGGTATGGGCTTAGGCGCAGTCATGGCACTGATTATTGGTAGTGCTGGGGCTAGCTTAACTGAAGTGATTTTACTTAAGTCGATTTTTAAGAACCCCATGATAGTGGCATTCTTAGTGGTTATTTTATCAATGGCGATAGGAGCTGGCTTTGTGTATAGCGCACTCTTTTAACTTTGGTTTAAAGCCCTTCGCTAAATAAAGCCCCCTTAGCTAAGTAAATGCCTTTCGCTAGATGCTAGATGACAGCCTTGAGCTGGCAAAGAGCCTTGAGCTGGAAAAGAGCCCTGAGCTCACAAAAGCCTCGAGCCAAATATACTTGGGGCTTATTCGTGCCAAGCGCTGCGCTCATCCAAGCTGTTAACTCGCGTAACGCATCGCGTGCTGCTCAGTTAATTTATCCACTATGATAGTGGACACCTGATCGCAAAAATCAAAGCCCGAGTAATCGGGATTAAATCCGCTGATAAACGGTACTGCCATTATAAAGTAGCGGTCACTTGGCTTGCCATTGGCTAAAAGCGGTTGGTATTCATCATTAATAGCAAAGCCTTTTAGCCTGAGGTAATACTCGCCATCTGCACCTATTGTAACGTTTTTGCTATCGAGTGAGCGTTGCTTTTCCCCGTGTGTTTTATCTTTGAAACACACACAAGCAGGCAACACTGCTTCTTGCTCAAACATCGACTTAAAGGGAAACTCTTCCATAGGTAAGTGTTGTTGCCCCGTACAATCTACAAACGTCTGATACGCTACCGCGAGCGATCGCTTCGCACTATCTTCATAGTGATAAATAAAGCGGTGATCACCTTCTATTTGTACACTGCTGTTCGCATCAACACAGATAAGCTCAAGCACTTCACTTTCGTACAAAGCCAGTAGCTGCTCGGCCGACGGTTGGGGCACGTTGGCGATGATTATTCCAATCAAAGGTAGCAGTTTACGATGTAAACGAAGCGTATCTTCGGCTGAAAAGTATTTGGCGGGATGATTTATCGTGAAGCTAAGCAGCGCCAAGGTTTCTTTCCAATGCAATGTCTGTTCAAGTTTGATCGATTGCTCGGCCTGAATGTACTCTATTTTGAACAGGGTAAACGGATCGAAGGCTTTCCTTGATTCGAGCATCCATTCGGTGAATTGTTCTAGGTTTTTATCAGCGATTTTCTGATAAAAATGGGTATCACGCTTTTTAAGTCGTTTTTTGAAATTATGCTCAAAGATAAAATCTAAGCTTAAGTACCCATTGTTTTCGGCCCTATGTTTAGCCAATTCCTGCTCAGTAAGCATGTCTTCATCTGAGACTAAAGGTTCGCCCAAATGAAAACGTACGTTAGGTAAAAGCCCTTCTAAAGAGTGCATCACGATTTTAAATTTAGTGCTCTGTTCGTTTCGTTTGTATTTAAGCTTTTCTTGGTCGTAATAGAATCGTCCGTTGGCTTTACTCAGTGTTCGAATGGCATCAATTGCAGTAAGCGAACAGCCTTTGAGGGCCACTGGGTGGTTGTATTCACGTTGCAGTTTCTTGGGTGGGTAAGGCGAATCGAAATAGCCTGCCACTTTTCCTTCGTTTTCACGCGGCCATGAATGGCCGGTACAGATGATGACCTTATCAAACCCTGTCGAGCAGCCAGAGGTAGAATATACATCGCTGGTCTTTTTATCGGAACTGGGTTTTACATCTAGCACTTCACAGCTTGTATGCACATTAATAGTTATTTTTTGTTTTTTCGCTTGTTTTAATAACGCTTTAAATTGCGCGTTTAAATAGTCACCAAATAACAATCTGGGGATCACTTGTTTAGTGTGTAAACTGGCCTTGTCGACCCCATACTCGGCTAGGTATAACTGACTCTGTTTTCGTAACCATTGGGCTAAGGATTCATCGAAGGGAGCTAATTCGTCTGATGATATATTGGTAATGTGCTCAGCCGTTGCCCCTTCGTGGCTGTAGGGCATCCCTTTGCCCAAAGATGGATTACGTTCAAATACATCGACGCTAAAGTGGCTAAATTCACAGCACAGCAATTTCTTGATTATAGACAGCGCACTAGGGCCTCCGCCTATCAGAGCGATTCGTATTTTATTCATGCGCACACCTTACAAGTCAGCGACTAAACGGGGTTAGGTATAAACGCTAAAGCATGTGCTATGCCTAACAGTATTGTTAATCTGGTATAAATAATATCCAGTAAAAACAAAGCATTGTCAGATGACGCTGAACAAAGTTATAGCCGCTCTTGAAAGTTAACCAATTGAAAAGACGTTAATTTTTCTTGTTGTTAGTAAAATTTACAAACAAGGCAGTGCACTTGTTGGTGCACTGATTTTTTACATAAGACGTGATGTTCTGGTTACGCTAGGTGATTTTTAAAGAAAGCGACTGTTCGTGACCACGCTAGCTTTGCCGCCTCAGGCTCGTAACGGCTGGTGGAGTCGTTGTGAAAGCCATGTTGAGTGTTGGGGTAAATATGGGCTTGGTAGTCAACCTTGTTGGCTTTTAATATGCTTTCGTACTCAGGCCAGCTTTCGTTTACCCGGCCATCGTTTTCAGCGAAATTAAGTAGCAGGGGGCCTTTTACTTGGCTGACTAAGTCGTCAGAGGCGGGGGTGCCATAAAAAGGAACGGCTGCGTCAATAACATCAGGTATTTTAGCCGCTAAAAGATTACTGATATAACCGCCAAAGCAGAAGCCAACCACACCCAGCTTATTGTTAGTTTTACTGTGTTGTTTGATAAAACGTGCAGCAGCAATAAAATCGTGCTCAATTTTTTCACGCACCATGCTGCGCTGCATTTCACGCCCTTCGTCATCATTGCCCGGATATCCCCCCAGTGGAAATAACGCATCAGGGGCGAATGCGATAAAGCCGTCTTTGGCTAATCTGCGTGCTACGTCTTTTATATAAGGATTAAGCCCGCGATTTTCATGTACGACTAAAACGGCTGGCGCGGGTTTGGGCATATCATTTGGTAACACTAAATAACCTTGCCCAATTCCGTATCCCTCGGGTGATTCAAATTTCTGATAGCTGGCCGTAATGTCTTCATCGTTAAAAGACACTTGTTCCGCTAAGGCATAGTTAGGCGTTAATGCACTACTGAGCGCGCCAATGCTCAAGCCGGCAACAGATAAAGAGGCTAAACGGGTCATAAAAGTACGCCTGTCCATGTCGCCATGGGCATATTCGTCGTACCAATCGAAAGCTTGTTGTGGAATGTGTTTAGGGTCGATGTGTGACATGAAGATTCTCCTATTGGTTGATAACGCAAAACAGAGGTTCAAAGGCATGTTGATAGGGTGTTTATCTGTTAACAGCATAAACTGACACTACTATCTATTGTTCTTTGGCATAATTCAATGCTTAGCATGACTCAGGAGTTAACCAGCTTGGTAACCACTGTAAATTTATTTCTTACGGACTTCTTGTTTAGCGATTCCTTTATTAGCCTCTGTCTGACTGCTCATTTCAATTCGGGCTCATTAATGCTTTACTGAGGCTTGTTGTGGAATAAATAAGCGACATGAATGAACATTGTTATTTTGGCCAATCGCGACCTTGCCAGTAATTTCGCGCTGAATTTATTAGTCCCTCACTTATCGCAACATAATGTCAGCCTATTTTTATCTGCCAAAGTAGGAGGAAGTGACTTAAAGCCTGTGGAAATCCAAACCCTTAGTTTCTTTGAGCAAACCCTGCTGACCCAATTGTTATCTCCACTCCTTGAGAAATTAAACAACCATCATGGCTTTAAAAGCTTTGGGCAAATTAGCAAGGAGTTTGTTCAGCCAGTGTCAGAGCTTAACGAAATAAACAGTCCTCTGGGGCTAGCAAAAATCCGTAAATTACAGCCTGATGTGATTCTGTCTATTCGATACGGCAGAATTTTAAAGGAAGCTGTGTTGGCACTACCGCCGCTTGGCGTTTTGAATTTGCATTCGGGGTTGTTACCTGATTACCGCGGGGTTATGGCGTCCTTTTGGGCTATGCTCAACGGGGAGAAGCAGCTCGGCACGTCGTTGCACTATATTGATGATGCCAGTATTGATACTGGGCGTATCATCGCACAATCTTATATGCCAGTGCGGCCTCATCAGTCTTACCTTTGGCACGTGTTGCAACTGTATATTGGCGGTTGTGAGCTTGTCACTCAGGCATTGCAGACGCTTGCACTAGGTGAACAATTAAAGACAACGGAACAACAGCAAGGGCGTTATTACTCATTCCCCAACGAGCAAGCAATAAAACGTTTCGAGGAGCAAGGACTAAGTTTAGTAAAAGAAGATGAACTGGTCGCGCTTATCCATCAATACTACTTTTAACTCGCGGGAGCGACAGCGTCATCCTCTTGCCAGACAATGGAATGACGAGGCTTAGTTGACTTCTAACGGGCTAAGGCACAACCTAATACTCAAGGTATATATTGTGTGAATAAGGGAGAGCGATGAAAATAAATCCAGCAGACTTTCAGGCTAAACAGGGCGAGGCGTGTGACCTGCATCAACGGCCTACAGACATCTCGCCTTTATATACTTCTAAAGCCCACTATAAAAAGAAGCTCAAAAAGCAAATCGATAAGATGAGTGATTTGCAGCGCAAGTTATATGCATCGAATGAGCATTCTGTACTGATTATTTTTCAAGCCATGGACGCCGCCGGCAAAGACAGCTCAATTCGACATGTAATGTCGGGTATTAACCCTCAAGGGTGTCAAGTGCATAGCTTTAAACATCCAACGGAAACCGAGCTGGATCACGATTTTTTATGGCGCGCGAATCAGGTTTTGCCAGAGCGCGGACGAATTGGTATTTTCAATCGCTCTTACTATGAAGAGGTGTTGATTGCGCGCGTACACCCTGAGATTCTAGACAGTCAGCGTATTCCGGATGAAGCATTACACAAAGAGCATATTTGGCGCGAACGCTTTCGCTCGATAAATGATTTAGAGCAGCATCTGACTCGAAACGGAACGCGAGTGATAAAATTTTTCTTACATTTATCTAAAGAGGAACAATGCCAACGCTTTTTAGCTCGTATCGATAATCCTGATAAAAATTGGAAATTCAGTGACGCAGATATTCAAGAGCGTGCTTTTTGGCCTCAGTATATGCAAGCCTACGAAGACTGTATTAGTTCAACGACCAGTGACGAAGCACCTTGGTATGTGATCCCGGCGGACGATAAGCGTAATGCGCGCTTGATCATCGCTAAAACCATAGTAGAAACATTCGAATCGTTGGATATGCTCTATCCGGAAGTTGATGAGCAGCGCAAACTAGAATTGCAGCGTTTGCGCACTCTATTGGTTGACCAGTCGAAATAAGGTTTTTAATCAGGTTTGTACACAATTGGCTTACCACTTGTTGGGTCAATTCTGTCAAGCGAAGGCCCCTCGTAGCTGTTGTTGAGTAACTCAACAACAGCCTCGCCATATTGATCAAACCAGAAATCACCCATGCCCTTGAGGCGTTTAATATTGGTTTGGCTGATGTCGTCCATTGCGTCATCCGGCGCTTTTTCAAACCCAGGTTGTTGACGCATTTCAGCGTTAACACGAATGTAATTGCCTGGCGGGGTGATGGTTATTGCCTGATATCCAACGACTTTTTCATCTGATAATACGTCAATGATGCAACCTTTTAGCATCCATTGCAGAGCGCCCCAGTGGCGCGAATCGGGTCCATTGATTTTTCGAGTTTGGGAACCTGTCCCTATGGATAGCACTCGTCGAACGGAGTCGGGCCACAAGCGACAGGCTTCGGCAATGGCGCACATGGTCGGGTTGTTCGCCACCACACCACCATCAATTAACCACGCTTGTTCGTTGTCTGGGGGTAAGGTCATGTCTCGGGTGGGGAAGTAAGTAGGCGCCGCGCTTGAGGCATCAGCAACCTGATATGAGAGCAAGTTCTGAAATTCGCTACGGGTCGATTTAACCACATACGGGCGGTGTTTTTCGACACCATAGGTTACGGCCAAAATATGTTTGCCTTCAGGCACGTCTTTTATTTTTGCTTGGCCGAGAGATTTCTTAAGAATATCGGTTTTACCTTTGGCTTCATATTTAGGTGCATTGATGCCATCAATTTCAAGAAAGCCTTCGTTTTGTAGAAAGATCTTTTTCGCATTCGTGACATTGTACAGCTTGTTAATATCTTGAATGTCCATGTCTGTGGTGGCGAGGGCTAAAGCGATAAGGCTGCCGGTACTGGTTCCTGCGTAAAAGTCCACGCAGTCTCTGAGTGACTTTTGATGTTGTTTTTGCAGTGCTTTTTCTACATGAGTTAAAAATTGAGTAGTCGCTGCGCCGCGAATACCACCTCCGTCCAATGAAAGTATCAATTTAGACATGCTCTTCTCCTGTATTTTTGCTTAAAAAGCAAAGTGAGTTAATCCGTTTTAATACCATTCCACGTTAAT
>BAEM01000059.1 GCA_000314955.1 Paraglaciecola chathamensis S18K6
GTTTGAGTGTTGTTTGTATGACAAGTATTGAATCAAGAGTAAGACTAAAGAAATTTAGCGATGATTACGGCCCGACCTTAACAGGAACGGCATCAGCTTTTACATATTGATTTATTAAGCTTAGGCTTGATAAATAACAGTTTATGTCTGGCGGCCATAGCGATGCGGCCCCACCTGATCCCATCTCGAACTCAGAAGTGAAACGCATTAGCGGCGATGGTAGTATGGGGTTTCCCCATGCGAGAGTAGCACACCGCCAGACTTCCATTTAGAATGAAGCCACCTTAATCGGGTGGCTTTTTTCGTTTCTGCGCTACAAAAAACAATCAAAGGCTATCTAAACAACAATGATAAGGTGGCTTCATCCTAAGCGCTGTCGCGCAACGCTACCCCCACATGAAGAAACCAAATCCATCGAGTGGCATTCAGCTCTAGCGCTTTGCATGAAATCTGAAGAACAACCCATCCGTGGTGTTGCGCACCAGCCACGCCATCCATGGCGTGTCGTTCAGACGGGCAAAGCTTCGCTTCGCAAAAGCCTCCGTCTTCACCCCCATGCGACAACTGCGCTGCGAGACAACGCGGTTGCCGGAAGACAACGGTAGACTGTCATTACACGAAAAGCCCTGACAAAAAAACGGTCAGGGCTTTTTCGTATATGCGCTTCGCGCAAAAGCAACTCGGCAACAAACCTTCAGGGTTGTACTAGTCACGGTATAAACACGTCCATGATGAAGGACTCCCCGCGACGGAGTGGCAGCCACGCCTTCCTTGGTGTGTAGTGCGGCTGGATGTTGCTGTGCAACTAAAGATACCATCCTTACCCAGAGTGCTGGTATACCCGGGGCTATGCTGGTTGGGTGTTTATGTTATTGTTTCATAACTTCCTTTTTAGAGAACTTCGTAATGCGTTACTTGTCGATTATTAACTTTGCTTTCAGCGCTTTTATCTTAACGATTATTAATCTTTCGTTCGTTGATTACGCTCAGAGCGAGGTTATTGATGAAAAACCATGTTTCTCTAATGGTTGGAGCAAAGCTAAATTCTTAGAGTTAAAGGATAACCATTTCTCTCTTAGCCGCTCCACAATACAAGAGCTACTTCCACAACTTCGTTACTGTTTGGCATCTAATGACCCTGTCATCCGCGATGAGGTCGCTTTTGGTGCTTATTCAACATGGTTACGCGCTGGTCTTATTGGTAAACCAGAACTATCATCGCTGTTTGAAACATTGCTTAGCGATATAGCGCAAAATAAAGACGATGAACATTCGGTTTTCGGGCCTTTTGTTGTGCTTGTTTTCTCTGAAGTATTACGAGTCGATCGTAAAGTCCCTTATTTACAGCCAGAACAGCGAACGGAAGCGGTTAATATATTGTCGTCCTACATATTGATGGCTAATGATTACAGAGGCTTTGACGAGCAGCTTGGCTGGCGTCACAGTGTTGCCCATGCTTCCGATGCTGTTCTGCAGCTGGTTCTCAATCCAAGGATCAGTCCACTGCAGTTACAACAGATGTTAAATGCTATTGCTCGACAAGTAAGAGCGAAGGAGGCTCATTTCTATATTTATTCAGAGCCTGAGCGTTTAGCTAGGCCTGTATATTATGCGATGCGTCGAGGTGATGTGCCAATCGCTTATTGGAAGCAATGGATTAACGATGTTGCCGCTCCTAGCCCGTTTAATCATTGGGCTGAGGTGTTTACTAGCCAGCAAGGTTTAGCGCAGCGGCATAATGTAAAATCATTTTTGCTTAATTTGCGTAATTTTATCAGCCTTGGTAAGAATAATGAGCAGTTGACTGAGCTTGATATGGCTGTTCAACATGCGCTCAAAACTATGATGTGAGGTAATTTATGCTGATATGATGAGTTTCATTCCAGCGTATTTGTATTGTCAAAGTAATCAATAAAGACTTTCAATATTTTGCCTAATTATCAGTGGAGCAAAAAGAGCATAAACTTCCGTCCATACTTTTAGATATCCTTATAAACAAGGCGGTAAACAATGTCTCATCAAATTATTAAAGATTTAAGCACGCGTTATACAGTTAAAAAATACGATACAGCTAAGCGTATTTCGGCAGAAGATATTGCCGTAATTAAAGAAGCTATTCGCTTATCAGCTTCGTCGATAAACTCACAACCGTGGAAGTTCATCCTAGTTGAAAGTGATGAAGGCAAGCAACGCCTACATGACACGTTTGCTAACAAGCATCAATTCAATCAGTTGCATGCCAAAGAGGCGTCGCATACTTTGTTGCTAGCTTATGATCCTAAATTTACTAAAGAAAAATTCTCTAAGCGAGTTGATGCTGAAGTAAGCTCAGGGCATTTGCCTGCCGAAATGCGTGATTCATTTATGGGTGCGTACGCATTCGCAGAAATGAACACAGATGAAAATGGTTACAATGGTAGCTGGACTAAGGCACAAGTGTATTTAGCTTTAGGTAATATCATGCATACGCTAGCACGCTTAGGTATCGCCTCTACACCAATGGAAGGGGTAGATCACGAGCTTATCGGAGAGAAGTTCCAACAGGAACTCGATGGTCACATATGTGAAGTTGCGTTGGCTATGGGTTATCAAAACGCTGAAGACGATTGGAACTATGGGTTGCCAAAAGCGCGCTTAGCAATTGAGGAAATTATTGAAGTGGTTTAACACATTAATCCTCATTCATTATAAAGAGCCGAGATTTATCTCGGCTTTTGCCGTTACATAGAAGCATGTAGACGCTTCTAAGAAAATCTCGCGTCAATGCTTTCGAAGACTAACCGTGCTGCGAGCCTAGCAGTACGCTGGTCGATGTCGTATTTCGGGTTTAACTCAGCGATATCCATAAGAGGCCATTGATAGCCAAGAATTGTCTGTTGAGAAGCTAACCAGCGAAGAGTTTCCAGTACAAACTTGATATTAATTCCTAGGCTACTCGGTGCACTTACCCCGGGGGCGATGTCGCTAGGGAACGCATCAAGGCAAATCGTGACATACAGCACATCTATTTCCCTTAACATGGGGAGAAGGAGCGATTGGGCACTTTCTAGGCAGCAATTCTCATCAAGTAAAAACTGTGTGTTACTTTGTAGGGCAAATTCAAATAGCGCGCGTGTGTTAGCCATTCTTGATACACCTAGACAAGCGTAATGAAACGCCGATGTGTTATCCGCGCAGTGCTGAAAAATCTGGCGAAATGGTGTGCCTGAACTTGCATTCGGCGCCGGTTTTCGTAAATCAAAGTGTGCATCAAAATTGATTATACCGATACGTTTCTGACCTGCGGTAGGCGCATCTGTATGGTTAAATGCCTGATGTAATCCCAAGTAACTGCCCCAAGCGATCTCGTGGCCGCCCCCAAGCCCAATTACGAACGCGCTCTGTTGTAATGAGTTTGCTACTTGTTGGGCGTATTCCTGTTGGCAATCCGCTAAACTGGATTGTGCGTTTATATCGCCTCGGTCGTGTAGATTCACATTATATTGGTACGGAAGATTTGCTAATACAGAGCGAATTTCTTTGGGGCCATTTTGGGCTCCCGCTCTGCCTTTGTTCTCTTTGACGCCAAGATCGCAAGCAAGGCCTAAAAGGTGACAATTGGGTAAATTGGGCTCTGAATTGGTGGAATTCATCACTTGATGCCATCTCAGGCCTTGTTTTCCATCCTCTTCGTCAGTTCTACCTTGCCATTTGAATTCACTCAACAATTCAACGCTCCTCACCATTTACCCATATACGAGATGGGCGAACTTGGTTAATCCCATAGCTCAATTCACACGGGTGTTGTATGTTCCACAACCCAAGATCTGCATCGAACCCAGTTACAATCTGACCTTTACGATTTAGCCCTAAGGCCTGAGCTGCATGACGAGTAACCCCTAATAAGGTTTCTTCTGGCGTCATACCGAATAACACGCAGCCCATGTTCATTATCGTTAATAAAGAGGCAATAGGGGAGCTACCGGGGTTAAGATCTGTCGCGATTGCCATCGGTACGTTGTGAGCCCGTAGCGCTGCAATTGGCGGCAACTGCGTTTCACGCAATGAATAGAATGCGCCAGGTAATACTACGGCAACAGTGTTGGATTTGGCCAGAGCAGGGATGTCCTCAGGTTGTAAATATTCTATGTGATCTACTGACAGCGCGTGATACTTGGCGGCAAGTTTGGCGCCCTTTAAATCAGATAATTGTTCTACGTGTGCCTTCACATTTAAGCCGTGGTCCTTGGCAGCAATGAATACTGTTTCACATTGAGCCGGTGTAAAGCCGATAGTCTCACAAAATACGTCTACGCTGGTTGCTAACCCTTGTTTTACTACCTCAGGCAACACTTGTTCACACACAAACTTAATGTATTCGTCAGGGGATTCACGATACTCTTTCGGCACGCTGTGCGCACCAAGATAAGTGGGCTCAATGTTTACGCTTAATGTCCTCTCTAAATCCTTAGCCACGTGTAGCATTCTCAGCTCAGTTTCTAGATCCAGACCGTAGCCTGATTTCACTTCAATTGTTGTTACGCCTTCTTCAATTAAGCGTGCTGCACGATTCTTGGCTAAATGTAGCAAGCTCTCATAAGAGGCTTGTCGAGTTGCATTCACCGTGCTTTGAATACCCCCACCTTGCTTGGCTATTTCTGAATACGACTTGCCTTGCTGGCGCATTTCAAACTCAGAGGCGCGGTTACCTGCGTAGACCAAATGCGTGTGGCAATCAATTAAGCCTGGTAATAACCACTGCCCTTGGCCATCGATAACATTAATCCCATCTGCGGATAAATGATTAGCGTTGTCAATTTTTTCGATGCGACCGGCATTAATATAAACCGACCCATTCTCTTTAATTCCATAAGGTACATTAGCAACGTTAGAAGACGCGCTCATCGTCGCTATGTTGACGTTGTTTATACAGAAACCTGCGGTCTTTCTCATGTTGCACCTCTCACATTGAATTTTTAGTTATCGTACTTGTATGCACTTGTATATACAAGCTGGTTGGGTTAAATTGCGAAAATCAAAACAGAGAGTCGTTATGCAACCTAGATACATTAAAATTAAATCAGCCATCATCGATAGCATAGAAGCGGGAAAGATGAAGCCAGGCGATAAAGTGGACTCAGAAAATCAATTGGCAGAAATATTCAAGGTGAGTCGTATGACGGCTAGGCGGGCCTTAACTGAATTGGTAGACGAAGGTGTGCTAGCGCGAAGCCAAGGGCTAGGAACGTTTGTAAATGATCATCGGCCGATGAGTTCCCTGCTCGAAATTCGTAGTATCGATGATGAAATTCTTCAGCGCGGTCACACCTACTCCAATCAGGTGCTAACTCAATTGAAAGTCAAGGCAACTAGTGAACAGGGAGCTTGGCTTGATGTTCCAACAGGAACTGAGTTATTTCACACCTGCATTGTGCATTATGAAAATGAGTTGCCTGTTCAGTTGGAAGACCGTTTAGTGAATCCACAATGGGCTCCTGATTATCTAACACAGGACTTTAGTCAAACTACCGCAAATCACTATTTAAATAGCGTGGCTCCACTAACTCAGGCGGACCATGCGATTGAAGCGATATTACCCACCCAATATGTTGCTAAGTCTTTGGCCATTGAGCCAAACCAGCCCTGCTTGCAGGTAAGTCGTCGTACATATTCAGCTAAAGGCATTGTGAGTTACGCTTTATTATTCCACCCCGGAAACCGTTATCGCATTGGTGGGCATCTCGATTTCTCTCACTCAATCAGGAGTTAATATGGATCGTATTGATAAGAACCGTACCATTCGCGCGCCAAGAGGGAGCGTGTTAAATACTAAAAGCTGGCAGACCGAAGCCGCACTACGTATGTTGATGAACAATCTCGATCCTGATGTAGCTGAGCATCCGCATGCACTTGTTGTTTACGGTGGGATTGGGCGTGCGGCCAGAGATTGGCCAAGCTACGACAAAATAGTTGAAGTCCTTAAACGTTTGAATAATGACGAAACCTTGTTGGTGCAAAGCGGCAAGCCGGTAGGCGTCTTTCCTACCCATGAAAATGCCCCTCGCGTGTTGATTGCCAACTCAAACCTTGTCCCTCATTGGGCAAATTGGGAGCATTTTAATGAGCTAGATAAAAAAGGTTTGATGATGTACGGGCAAATGACCGCGGGATCTTGGATTTACATCGGTTCACAAGGCATAGTGCAAGGCACGTACGAAACATTTGTAAGCATTGCAAAGGCACATTTTCACGGTAAAGCAGAAGGACGTTGGATACTTACCGCAGGACTAGGCGGGATGGGGGGAGCCCAGCCGTTGGCCGCTGTTATGGCAGGGTTTTCGATGTTAGCGGTTGAGGTGGATGAAAGCCGTATTGATTTTAGAATAAAGACAGGGTACCTGGATAAAAAGGCGACAACTTTGCCTCAAGCTTTGGCTTTGCTGGAAGAGGCCAAACGGAGTAATAAATCAGTGTCTGTTGGGTTACTCGCCAATGCCGCAGATGTTTTCCCTGAGCTTTTGGCTATGGGCGTGGTACCCGATGTAGTTACGGATCAAACCAGTGCTCATGACCCCTTAAATGGCTACTTGCCCAAAGGCTGGTCTCTTAAACAAGCCTCTGAAGTGCGAGCACAGGATGAAGCAAAAATAGTCAAAGCAGCGAAGCAATCAATGTCGGTACATGTACAGGCTATGCTCGGTCTACAGGCTGCAGGGTCAGCCACGTTAGATTATGGCAATAACATTCGCCAAATGGCTTTAGAAGAAGGGGTGAAGAACGCTTTCGACTTTCCTGGGTTTGTTCCTGCCTATATCCGGCCTCTATTTTGCCAAGGGATCGGGCCTTTTCGCTGGGTTGCGTTATCTGGCGACCCCGAAGATATTTATAAGACTGATGCCAAAGTTAAAGAGCTGATCCCAGACAATGCTCATTTACATCAATGGTTGGATATGGCCAAAGCAAAAATTCAATTCCAAGGGCTACCCGCGCGTATCTGCTGGGTAGGCTTAGGGGAGAGACAGAAACTTGGCCTGGCATTTAATGAAATGGTACGTCAAGGTGAGCTTAGTGCGCCCATCGTGATTGGGCGTGACCATTTAGACTCAGGCTCGGTAGCTTCACCGAATCGCGAAACAGAAGGGATGCTCGACGGCTCTGATGCAGTGTCAGATTGGCCTTTGCTCAATGCTATGCTCAATACCGCCGGTGGCGCTACTTGGGTGAGTTTGCACCATGGTGGAGGCGTTGGCATGGGATTTAGTCAGCACTCGGGCGTCGTCATACTCTGTGATGGCTCAGCTGAGGCCGACCAACGTATTGCGCGGGTATTGCATAACGACCCAGCAACAGGCGTGATGCGCCATGCAGATGCGGGCTATGATTTAGCCATACAGTGCGCCACCGGGCATAAACTCGATTTGCCTATGTTAGCGAATAGTACGGTTAGCAACACGACTAAGGGGCAGGGATAAACCATGACGACTAAATATACTCTTCATCCCGGTACGCTTTGCATTGAAACCTTACGTCAAGTACATCGCCGCCATGTACCCATAGTTTTGGCGCCTGAAAGCTTTGCGGCTATAAACATGGCAGAGCAAACTGTGCAAAATGTTATCACACAAGGACGTACAGTTTACGGTATCAATACCGGGTTTGGTTTGCTCGCTAACACAAAAATCGAAGTGGATGAATTGGAGCTATTGCAGCGCAGCATCGTACTATCACATGCGGCAGGTATTGGAGATTTTATGTCAGGTGCGGTAGTGAGGCTACTCATGCTGCTGAAGATTAATTCACTTGCCCGTGGCTTTTCTGGGATCCGCTTAAGTGTTATTGAAGCCTTAATTGCGCTGTATAATCATGAAGTTTATCCAGCCATACCAGAGAAAGGCTCGGTGGGCGCATCCGGCGATTTAGCCCCACTAGCGCATATGAGTGCAGTTCTTTTAGGGGAAGGTGAGGTTATTTACCAAGGCAATCGTATTTCGGCAGAAAAAGGGCTGATGATTGCTGGTTTGCAGCCAATTTCACTCGCACCTAAAGAAGGATTGGCGTTACTCAATGGTACTCAGGCTTCAACCGCGTTTGCCTTGCAAGGGTTGTTTTATGCTGAAAATGCACTGACTAGCTCCGTTGCAATAGGTGCGTTGTCAGTGGATGCAGCTCTTGGCTCTAGAGTGCCCTTTGATGAGCGCATTCATGTGGTGCGCGGCCATCAAGCACAGATTGACGTAGCATCCGGTTTTAGAGCCTTACTGCAAGAATCTGAAATAGGCCACTCTCATGGTGGTTGTGAAAAAGTACAAGACCCCTATTCATTACGCTGTCAGCCACAAGTGATGGGCGCCTGCTTGCAACAAATTCGATATGCCAAAGAGATACTCGTCACCGAGGCCAATGGCGTCTCGGACAATCCCTTAGTCTTTGCAGAATCAGATGACATATTATCTGGGGGGAATTTTCATGCCGAAACTGTCGCCATGGCCGCTGATATGCTTGCCATTGCGTTAGCCGAAATAGGCGCTCTGTCCGAGCGGCGTATGGCCCTGTTAATAGATTCTAATTTGAGCGGCTTGCCGCCATTTTTAGTGGATAATGGCGGGGTGAATTCTGGTTTTATGATAGCCCAAGTAACAAGCGCCGCCCTTGCCAGCGAAAACAAAACGTACGCCCATCCAGCATCAATCGACTCATTACAGACCTCGGCAAACCAGGAAGACCATGTGTCTATGGCGACGTTTGCTGGACGTCGATTACGAGATATTTTTGATAACGTTGCGGGTATTTTAGCCATTGAATGGTTGGCTGCTTGCCAAGGGATTGATTTTCGGTTCCCGCTTAAAACCAGCCAACGATTGCAGGATGTTCACGCGTTGCTGCGCAGTAAAGTGACTTTTTACGACAAAGATAGATATTTCTCACCTGATATTGAGCAAGCGAAGCAATTAATTACGCGCTCATTGTTGCAAGACTTGATAAAAGATGAGATTCAACTGCCGTGAGAACGTTCCGCTGAAAAGATTACAAATTGTTAAGAATCCGAGGTCGTATTTAAATTAATCTATTTACCTGGTTAATCAATGAAACGATCTGGGAATGATGTTAAAACTAAAACACACTGCAATGGCAATTGGTATCAGCTGCTTAACAATATCTGTTTCACATGCGACAGAAGTACAAATTCGCACTGTGCTGGGCGATGTGAATATTAATCTGTTCGATAATACGACACCGCAAACCGTTGAAAACTTTTTAAGTTACGTAAACTCAGGGGCTTATGCCAATAATGTAGTGCACCGCTCGGAGCCCGGGTTTGTCATACAAGCCGGTGGTTTTCAATATAACGCTGCATTTCCACTGGATTCGGTACCAACAGGCAGCGCAGTTGAAAATGAACCTGAATTGTCAAACCGTCGTGGCACAATCGCTATGGCGAAGTTAAGTGGTAACCCTGATAGTGCCACATCACAATGGTTTATTAATCTTAGTGACAACAGTGCAAACTTGGATGTTCAAAACGGTGGCTTCACCGTTTTTGGTCAAGTGTTAGGTGATGGTATGGATATTATTGACCAGATTGCGGCCCTGAACAGATTTGATCTAGGCGGTGCAGCGAATGCCACTCCACTGCGTAACTACTCTCAAGCAGATTTAGCGGCGGGCGTGGATGTAACAGATGAACATCTCGTGATTATTACTGATGTTGTGGTAACAGATGCCGCCACAGTCACACACGCTGAATTGAATCCGCCAGCTAACACAATGATTAATCAAGACAACAGCGGAGGTGGGAGTTCAGAAAGCTCTGGCGGCAGTGTGGGGCTATTTGGGCTATTAGGCTTGGCAGTGCTGCGTTTTACCCGTAATTGGTATAAGTTATTTTTTTAGAAATATATTGTGCAAAGCAAAAAAAACGGCTCATATGAGCCGTTTCTTATTAGATTGTTAAGACTGCTTAGTCTTTAGAGCGACCTGCACGCTTACGATCGTTTTCCGTCAATAACTTCTTACGGATACGAATACTCTTAGGCGTCACTTCAACTAGCTCGTCGTTATCGATGAATTCCAACGCTTGCTCAAGTGAAAGCAATACAGGTGGAACCAAAGATTGTGCTTCATCTGTACCAGATGCACGAACGTTGGTTAACTGCTTGCCTTTAAGGGCGTTAACAGTAAGGTCGTTGTCACGGCTGTGGATACCAATCACCATGCCTTCGTATACTTCAACACCGTGACCGATAAATAAACGGCCGCGCTCTTGCAAGTTAAACAAAGCGTTAGTTAGGGCTTTACCCGTTGCGTTAGCAATCAATACACCGTTTTTACGCTGACCGATGTTACCGCCTTTATGAGGACCGTAGTGATCAAACGTATGGTACATTAAGCCAGAACCAGACGTCATGGTCATGAAATCAGTTTGGAAACCAATCAAGCCACGGCTAGGAATGATGAAGTCCATACGAATACGGCCTTTACCATCTGGAGACATGTTAGTTAGTTCGCCTTTACGCAAACCAATCTGCTCCATGATTGAACCTTGATGATCTTCTTGAACATCGATAGTCACTGTTTCAAACGGTTCTTCTAATTTACCGTCAACTTCACGCAAAATTACTTCTGGGCGTGATACAGCAAGCTCGTAACCTTCACGGCGCATGTTTTCAATCAATATACCCAAGTGTAATTCACCACGTCCAGATACACGGAATTTGTCCGGATCAGGAGTCTCGTCAACACGTAGTGCAACGTTGTGAATAAGCTCATCTTGTAAACGCTCTAGGATGTTACGTGAAGTAACGTACTTACCTTCTTTACCACAAAATGGTGAGGTGTTTACTTGGAACGTCATGGTTACGGTAGGCTCATCAACTGATAGTGCTGGTAGCGCTTCAACTGCGTTCTGGTCACAGATAGTGTCAGAAATCTTAAGCTCGCCTAAACCTGTAACAGCAATAATGTCACCGGCATTGGCCACATCAACTTCCATGCGATCTAAGCCCATGTAACCAAGTACTTGGCCCATTTTGCCGTTACGTTTTTTGCCATCAGCACCAACGATTGTTACCGCTTGGTTAGTTTTTACTGAACCGCGTGTAACACGACCAACACCGATAACACCTACATATGAGTTGTAATCAAGTTGAGAAATTTGCATTTGGAAAGGACCATCAATGTCCGCATCCGGCGCATTTACATGCTTAACAATCGTTTCGAACAACGGTGTCATGTCTTCACTAGGTTGGTCAGCGTCATTTGAAGCCCAACCATTAAGTGCAGATGCGTAAACGACTTGGAAATCAAGTTGGTCGTCTGTGGCGCCCAAGTTGTCGAACAAATCAAACACTTGATCGATAACCCAATCAGGGCGTGCACCAGGCTTATCGATTTTATTGATAACAACAATTGGCTTTAAGCCTTGAGCAAACGCTTTTTGTGTTACGAAACGCGTTTGCGGCATAGGGCCTTCTTGCGCATCAACTAACAACAATACAGAGTCAGCCATTGACATAACACGCTCTACTTCACCACCGAAATCGGCGTGTCCAGGGGTGTCTACTATGTTAATGCGGTAGTCATTCCAACGGATCGCAGTGTTCTTAGCAAGTATGGTAATACCGCGTTCTTTTTCGATATCGTTAGAATCCATAACCCGTTCTTCAGCAGCGCCTCTGCTCTCAAGCGTACCGGACTGTTGTAAAAGTTTGTCAACTAAGGTGGTTTTACCGTGGTCAACGTGGGCAATAATTGCTATGTTCCTCAAGTTGTCAGTCGAGGTTTGCGATGCGCTCATGATATTTTCTCTAGTATGGGTGGATTTAACCACCATTAACGGAATTTATAGGGCGCGGATTGTACAGTTATAATGTGCATTTTGCGAACACCATTTAGTTTTTATGCGGATTTAACTTTTTGAAATTGTATTTGCACTATTAAGTGACATCAGAAAGTGAGCAGAAATACAAACCCTATCATTTGCACGCTATTGGTGCGTTAATGATCTCGATTGGTGCATTGGTGCTGGGCGCAACAAGCCGTGTCCACTTGAAAAGCCCAAATAGCAGCGATTTTTCCAATTTTACGATTGGCACGATTATCGCTTCGAACATTGCTAAGTTAACCAATATCAACGTTATTTTACATTACCGTTTACTCTGGAGGACGAAATGTCAGTAGAAAAGGCTTTACAGTTTATTAAAGAAAACGAAGCTAAATTTGTAGATTTGCGCTTTACGGACACTAAAGGTAAAGAGCAGCATATCTCAATTCCATCTCATCAAGTTGATGAAGACTTCTTTGAAGAAGGAAAGATGTTTGACGGTTCGTCAATTGCTGGTTGGAAAGGCATTAACGAATCTGACATGGTATTGATGCCAGATACAGAAACATTGGTAGTAGACCCTTTCGCTGAAGAAACTCAAGTTAATATCCGTTGTGACATTCTTGAGCCAAACACAATGCAAGGTTACGATCGTGACCCACGCTCTGTAGCAAACCGTGCTGAAGAATACCTTAAATCAACCGGTATTGGTGACAAAGTATTGTTTGGTCCTGAGCCAGAGTTCTTCTTATTCGACGACGTTCGTTTCCACACAGATATGGCTGGTTCTTTCTTCAAAATTGACTCTTCTGAAGCCAAGTGGAACTCAGGTGCTGAGTTTGAAGAAGGCAATATGGCCCACCGTCCAGGTGTGAAAGGCGGTTACTTCCCAGTACCTCCAGTTGATTCATCACACGATACCCGTGCCGCTATGTGTATGGTAATGGAAGAGATGGGTTTAACTGTAGAAGCACATCACCATGAAGTGGCGACTGCTGGTCAAAACGAAATTGCATGTCTTTTTAACACACTTGTTAAGAAAGCCGATGAAATCCAAATTTATAAGTATGTAGTGCACAATGTTGCTCATGCATACGGTCAAACAGCGACCTTTATGCCTAAGCCACTTGTTGGCGACAACGGTTCAGGTATGCATTGTCACCAATCAATTTCTAAAGATGGCAAAAACATCTTCGCTGGTGATAAATATGCTGGTATGTCTGAAGAAGCCTTGTTCTACATTGGCGGTATTATCAAGCATGCTCGTGCGATCAATGCATTTGCTAACGCTTCAACTAACTCGTACAAGCGTCTAGTTCCTGGTTTCGAAGCGCCAGTAATGCTTGCTTACTCAGCGCGTAACCGTTCTGCTTCTATTCGTATTCCACATGTGAACAGCGAAAAAGCACGTCGTATCGAAGTACGTTTCCCTGATCCAACTGCTAACCCTTACCTAGCATTCTCAGCTATGTTGATGGCTGGCCTTGATGGAATCAAAAACAAGATTCACCCTGGCGATGCTATGGACAAAGATCTATATGATCTACCTCCTGAAGAAGCGGCAGAAATCCCAACGGTTGCGACTTCTCTAGAAGAAGCACTTGCTGCACTTGATGGTGACCGTGAATTCTTGACTGCTGGTGGCGTAATGAGTGACGACATGATTGACGCGTACATCGCTCTTAAATCACAAGAGGTTGAACTATTAAATACATCAGTTCATCCTGTTGAATTTGATATGTACTACAGCGTATAAGCTACGCTTGTATGCGGTAGTTAAACTGCTTTAGTACATTAAAAAGCCTGCTTTGTGCAGGCTTTTTTTATGGCCATCAAAAAATGAATTGTGTTGAATAGGCAATTGATTTCCCGGAAACAAATTAACGTCTGACTGAGGATTGGTATAAACTGGGCAAGTGTCTATTATACCAATCCGTATTAATAAGTGACCGCCTCAGAATGCGTCCAGCGGTTTTTGATTAAGGCGTCGCTATGTAGTAATGGTTGTTCCCTTTCAAATAGTGAGAACGCAGAGCAAAAGCCGCTGGGGCATTCCTTGCAGGCGAGTTTTAAAAGGGCTTACACTGCTTTGCATGACTTCGAAAGAGAACAACTATTCATTCAGTCATGCGCCTTGTTTAAGCCCTTTTAAACTCTCGCTGAGTGATCACTTATTAACGTGGAATGGTATTAGTCGTTGTATTTATATAATGTTAGGTTAACGGTGTTCCCTATGAAGTCAATTATCATTGGAGTTTTACTGTGTACGTGCGCTTTGCTGGTCTTGGCGAATGACAAGGTATATAAAGTTACTACTGCAGATGGCCGCGTCATTTATACAGATAAACCTTCGGGGCATGCTGTTCCGGTGCCACTGCCTGCTGGCTCTATTGTGAAGACAAAAGGAGTTACCCAAACACCTGTTTTGGTCACACCTAACGCTAACAAACCCCGCAAAGAAATTAACCTAAAACTGCAGATAGTCTCCCCTAAACCCGAGCAAACCATTCGCGATAACAATGGCCACGTGAGTATTCACGCAAGCATTGACCCACAAGTTCAAGGCGAATACACACTGCACTTAA
The DNA here is from genome assembly GCA_000314955.1 of Paraglaciecola chathamensis S18K6. GTDB lineage: Bacteria > Pseudomonadota > Gammaproteobacteria > Enterobacterales > Alteromonadaceae > Paraglaciecola > Paraglaciecola chathamensis. The sequence goes on from BAEM01000059.1 coordinate 14,386, forward strand.
ATGATCAGCGTATTTCCCAAAATAGCGGCGTATTTAAACTAAAACAGTTAGATCGCGGCGCGTACACCTTCTATATCGAATTTGCCCTCAAGTCGGGCAAGATACTTGCATCTACCCCTAAGCAAACCTTTTATTTGCACCAAGCATCAGCGTTGAATCGCCCTAACTAAGAACATCTAGTTGACCAGGTGGGCAGGATGCGCTGAAATAAATCTTTAAGCACCAAAATGGTGCGCTTGAATGTGTTGTTGATATGCCGTTTAAAATGAAAACAGACACTTTACTGGATAACTTGTCCACTGCAGTTATCTTGCTGGACGAAAAATTGGTTATCGTTGAAGCGAACCATGCAGCGCAAGCAATGTTTGAGCGCAGCTTAAATCTATTATTAGACTGTCCAATCAAGCAATTCATTGCTGATGCGAGTTTAGACTTCGTCCGCTTTACCCAGGGAATGCAGCATGGCGAAGGATATTCAGACGGCGATGTACAAATTAGTTTTACCGATGGACGCCACACGCATGCCGATGTCACCGTTACATGCCTGCATACCGCTGACGGCGTCACCTTGTTACTTGAAATGCGCTTAATCGAACAGCAGAAGAAAATCAGTCAAGAAACACAGCAGTGGGCTCAACAACAAGCTGCTCGTGAATTGATACGTGGGCTTGCTCACGAAATCAAGAATCCTTTAGGGGGGATTCGCGGTGCGGCGCAGTTGCTTGAGAAAGAACTGCCTTCAGCAGACCTGCAAGAATTTACGACCATGATCATCGAGCAATCTGACCGCTTACGCAATTTAGTCGATCGCCTGTTAGGGCCTAATTCTCGTCCTAATTTTCAAAATCACAATGTGCACCGAGTATTAGAGAAGGTTATCACGCTAGTACAGCTTGATCTTAGTCACGATATTGTGATCGAACGTGATTATGATCCGAGTATTCCTGAAAGCATCCTAGATCAGGATATGGTGCAGCAAGCTGTATTAAATATTATGCGCAATAGCGTTCAGGCACTCATGCACAGTGGACAGAGCGATGGAAAAATCAATGTAGTCACTCGTATTGAGCGGCAGGTGACGGTGCATGGCGAGCGGCACCCGCTCGTGATGAGAATTAGTTTAGTCGATAACGGTCCCGGTATCCCTAGCGAATTAAAAGACACTTTGTTCTACCCCATGGTGACAGGTAAGAAAGAGGGAACGGGGCTAGGTTTATCAATCGCTCAAACACTAATAGATCACCATAAAGGCAAGATCGACGTTGAAAGTTGGTCAGGTCACACAGAATTCACTTTATATATTCCTATTAACAGGAAGGAACTTAATTCATGAGCACAGAACCGGTTTGGATAGTTGATGACGATAGTTCTATTCGTTGGGTTTTACAAAAAGCACTGCAAGCGGCCAGTATACCCTGTTTCAGCTTCGAGAATCCTGAAGATTTATTATTGCAATTGCAGACTGATCAACCCCCTGAGGTGATCGTGTCAGATATTCGCATGCCGCAAATGGACGGCATGGCGTTACTTGAAGAAGTGCATAAGCGCTATCCGAATATTCCTGTGATTATCATGACTGCTCATTCTGATTTAGACAGTGCGGTAAATGCGTATCAAAGCGGTGCGTTTGAATATCTGCCTAAACCTTTTGATATAGAAGAAGCGGTCGGGCTCGTGCGCAGAGCGTTAACACACGTACGTGAGCAAGCTAAAAGTAACCAGAGACCTATTTTAGCAACCGCCACTGAGATCATCGGCGAAGCGCCAGCAATGCAAGAAGTGTTTAGGGCGGTAGGACGCTTATCACGCTCTAGTATTAGTGTGTTAATTAATGGTCAATCAGGCACGGGTAAAGAACTTGTCGCTCAAGCATTACATCGCCATAGTCCCCGAGCAAAGCAGACATTTATCGCATTAAACATGGCGGCTATCCCCGCTGATTTAATTGAATCTGAATTATTCGGTCATGAAAAAGGTGCCTTTACAGGCGCTCAAAATGCTCGACAAGGTCGGTTCGAGCAAGCTGATGGTGGCACTTTATTCCTTGATGAAATCGGTGATATGCCGCTGGACGTGCAAACTCGCTTATTGCGTGTTCTTGCTGACGGTCAGTTTTACCGCGTAGGTGGTCACAATCCAGTGACTGTGGACGTACGTATTATTGCCGCAACCCACCAGAACTTAGAACAAAGAGTAGCGGATGGTAAATTTAGGGAAGATTTATTTCACCGTTTGAACGTTATTCGTATCCATATTCCTCGGTTAACCGAGCGCAGAGAAGATGTTCCTTTGTTAGCGGCTCACTTTTTGCAAAAAGCTGGCGCTGAATTAGGGGTTGAAGTGAAAAGCTTGAGTAAAGAAACCAAGAAGATTTTAATGCAGTTGCCTTGGCCTGGAAACGTGCGACAACTAGAAAATGTCTGTCGTTGGTTAACGGTTATGGCCAGTGGCCAAGAAGTATTACCCCATGATTTACCGCCTGAAATTCACGAACTTCCACTGAGTAAAGACTGTGAAGAAGCGTCGGGTGATTGGCAAACTATACTTGCTTCTTGGGCTGACGAGCAGCTCCAATCGGGGCGTAATAATATTTTAGACGAAGCAATGTTGGTATTTGAACGCGTTTTGCTAGAGCGCGCGCTCTTTCATACACATGGGCATAAGCAAGACGCTGCAAAAAGACTGGGGTGGGGACGCAATACACTGACGCGTAAGCTCAAAGAACTGAACATGTAAGGGATACGGTTCGGTGTTATCGCGACGCTATTTCGACGCTGATTCGACAGTATTATGACATTGACACCGAACTGGCCAATAAAAGCGCCTTACTGGCGCTTACTTGGTTAGTAATACCGCCATCGCGCGGTTAAACATACCTAACCATTTAGGGCAAAACTGACCATCTTTAATACGATTTATTTCTATGACTGCGCGTTTTTTAGGGTGCACAGCTTGCGCAGTGTGTGCACGCGTATGGGTAATGGCGTTGAACGTGTCTAAGATCCCCAGTAACTTTGCTCCATCGCAAATATCGACTTCTTTTAACCCGAGAGGGTAACCACTGCCATCCATTCGCTCATGGTGCTGCATTACAATTTTGCGCGCCTCATTCCAGTGATCTAAATGCTCCAATAAACGAGCACTTTTATATACATGAGAGCGCATTAAATTGAATTCAGCTTCTGTCATTCGGCCATTTTTATGGAGTATCTCTATTGGCATAAACGCCATGCCAAAATCATGCATGTAACAGGCTACCGCGAGTTGATCTTCATCAATGGGCATGCCAGCGACTTTATTTACATAGGCCGCTAATTTTGCAATACGGTCACCGCGACCTAGCCAATACGAAGAGCGTTTTTCTATCGGTTTCATTAACTCTCGGAAAAACAAAATGTCGCCCCGTTTTTGCTCCGTTAAGTGTTTAGGAATACCTGTAGTGGCGAGATTTGATGGAGGCGGACGGTGATTTTCCGCACTTTCAGTATTGGCAAAAGCACGTACGTCCAAACTTGGATCTAATAGGAGTACGGCTTCTGATAATATTTTTTCATGTTCAGCCCCATTCGTCGGGCTAATTTTTGAAATCTGCAAAATTAGCAAGTTAAACAGACTTGCGTCGTATTCTGCTTTGCCATTTTGAATGCAGCTCTCAACAAATATTTTGACCCTGTCCATGCTTAACAGCACAAGATCGCTCATGTTGCTGGTGTACTCTATTTGTCCTTTGCGAAGATAATCTAGAAGGTCTTCTACATGCTGTAAAAGCGGGATCATAGGCGTGAAATTAACCAAGCCTAAATCACCTTTTATAGTGTGAATCGAGCGAAATAAAGCACGTTGAAGCTCTTTATCGGTTGGTTTTATTTCTAGCTCTATTAGGGTTTGTTCACTGGCTTCATAGAGTTCGTTAATTTCTTCGAGTAAGTCTGTAAGGATGTCATCATCCAAGTCTTCATGAGTAAACTGTTGCATGTATACTGACGCCCTAACCCTGGTATGTTTACGATACTATTTTTATTGGTATCGGCTGGCCAATAATAATAATGAGATTTTTAACTTAAAATCAACGTTATAACGCTTCAATTACTTACTGATCAGACATCCTACTGGTAAAATATAGGTATAATCAGCGGCCATTTTTAATGATAGGAATACCCGTGTTAGCTTTGCTTCGGATTGTCAGTATTTTCTTTTACTTCCTTTTTATCAACCTGTTACTGGTGTTAATTTGTGTTTTTCGTCCCTTCCATAGAGATAACGTGTACCTAGCAGGCAAGTTGTATAGTTCTACGTGTTGGTTGTTAGGACTTAAAATTGATTTACGTATCGCCCCAGAAGCTCAACGAAACGGCCCCTATGTATTTATAGCGAACCATCAAAATAGTTTCGATATTTTTACTATTTGCGCTGCGGCCTTAAAGGGCACTGTGACCGTTGGAAAGAAGAGCCTAAAGTGGATCCCAATTTTTGGTCAGGTGTATTGGTTGTCGGGTAATATCATGATCGATAGAAAGAACTCAGGTAGAGCGTTAGATACGTTAAAAAACACCGTGAGAAAAATGCAAAAGCGCAAGTTATCGGTTTGGTTTTTTCCGGAAGGAACAAGAAGCTACGGTCGAGGGCTATTGCCTTTTAAGTCCGGTGCGATACGGATCGCTAAATTAGCCAAACGACCGGTGGTGATTGTAGCGGCAAGTAACTTAGAGAATAAAATAAAACTCAACCGTTGGGACAATGGAACCCTGATCATCGACGTCGGTAAGCCATATGATTTAAGTGGTGAGCGCACGACTAAAGAATGGACTGAACATTTTCATGCGCTGATGGCGGAAAAAATAGCACAATTAGACAGTGAAGTTGCCGCAGGCAACAGATAAACTAGCGTCTAAAGTTGAATACAGGACATCACATGAGTACAGACGAACAAGCAGAATGGTTTGAGTTTAACCAAGAGACCGTAGAAGCCCTAATTGAAGACGGTAGTGACAGTACTAAACCACACACAATTGAATATCACTTTGCGGGTGATAACTTTGATGTTCTGGAAAAAGCCGCGGTAGACGCTTTCAAAGCGGGTTTTGAAGTGGGGGATGCAGAAGAGTTAATGCTTGATGATGGGGGCACTATTTTCTGCTTTGACGCGGTTGTTGAGCGTTTGCTGGACGTAGAGTTAATTAACGCTGATACCGTTAAGTTGTTAGCGATTGCACAAAAGCAAAAAGTCCACTTTGACGGTTGGGGCACGTACTTTATTGAGTCGTAGGAGTATTTGGAGCAGTAAAATACCATGCTAATCAAGCAGGTTAATCCTCAGTAAGCTTTTCTTCAGCGTTTGTTCATGGTGAAAAACCGACACTCCCTACATCAATTTAGGGAGTGCATCATGAAAATATCAATTATTCACAGTGTCATATTTAGTGCAATATTCTGCGTTTCAGCACAGGCTAACGAATCAGCTTGGTCAGCTAAGTCCACCGACGCTCAGGGTGGGAATACCTTTTCATCGTCTACAAAATCCTCTTTGGCCGCAAATAGCAATGTACCTGAAGGGCCCAGTATAGCGGCTAAAACGACCCCACAATCACAGGCAGCTAAACGGGTTAACGTTCGCCCTGCACAGCGGGATGTAAATTACGATTATTGGGTGTATGACGCCTATGTCACATTGCATACAGACAGCGACTATGACGGATATTATCACCATTTTAGTGTGGATTTTGACGTGGACTCAATCTATGCCAATAGTGAAGTGTATGCGAGGCTTTACCTTGGTGTGAACGAAGAGTTTCGTGAGTATCACACCACATCAGACTTTTATATTGGCGGCGATAGCACACAAGATCAAATCACCGTTGAAACTGAACTTCTTAGTGGGTTTTATCCGGATGACTATGAAGTATTGATTGAAATTTACGATGCTTACTCAAATGAACTGGTTGCTGTGTATGACGGCTACAGCGATGCTGATTTATACCTATTGAGTATCGAAAGCCAAGATAAAGAAGTGATTTATGTTGAACCTGATGTTGTGGTGATCGAGGCCAGTGGTGGCAGCGCGGCATGGTTAGCTTTATTGTTGTTGCCTATTCTACTGGTGCGCCTAGCTAATACCAATTCCTTTAGACTGCGACCTTAAGTTAAACGTATTTGCGCTGAATATCTGTGAATGAAACTGCTTGAATCGCGTGACATAAACATCGCCATTAAGCAGTTCATTTTCTAATTTTAAAGCCTATAAAATAATACCCACTCCTCTCGCTTTGCTGCATCACAGCGGCCTTTGTTGTGCATTATTCTTTCAAAATAGCAGTAGTAAATTAATACCAACTTATTGATTGGTAAAGAAAGGTGCCGAAAACTAATTAATTGCTGACTATTTGGTCAAGTGTGCTGGAATATTGAACAGTCCTATGACAGTATCGAAATGAGGTGCTGTTCGATAAAGGTCTCTTTATCGTCATATAGATGTCATAGAAATAGAAGAACATTGCGGCCCTATAAAATTATAAAAAGCCGGATTACTGGCGATAATATTCTCAGGAGAAACTATGAAATTAAAATATCCAGCACTGCTGGCGCTTTTAAGCGCCTCCGCAGCGCAAGCAGGGGAGCTTGTTATAACGGGGGTCTTTGATGGCCCATTAACGGGAGGCGTACCTAAGGGCATCGAATTATTCGTAACTCAAGATATTGCCGACTTAAGCACATGCGGCGTGGGGTCAGCCAATAATGGTGGAGGCTCAGACAATCAAGAATTCACTTTCCCCGCTGGCGCAGCAACGGCAGGCACTTATATTTACCTCGCGTCTGAATCGCCTCAATTTAACGCTTTTTTCGGTTTTGAACCGACGTACACCGATAGTGCAGCCAACATCAATGGTGATGATGCCATAGAGCTTTTCTGTGATGGCGTTGTGGTTGATGTTTTTGGTGATATCAACGTCGATGGTAGTGGTCAGCCATGGGAATACATGGATGGCTGGGCATATCGTAATGCTGACACTGGGCCTGACGGTAGCACCTTTGCAATAGGCAACTGGACATTCAGCGGTGCCAATGCACTTGATGGAGATGGCAGCAATGCAGCATCAACTACTCCCTTTCCTCTTAAGTCATTTGCTGAAGAAGTAGATGGTGGCGACACAGGCGGAGGCTCTGGTGGCGAGACCGATCCTGCTAGTCCTTGCTTTAACTGCCCTGAGTTAGAGCCTATTGCCGATGCGAGTACTTTTGACAGTGAAAGTTACTACGCCGCTGTAACCGCTGAAGTGAATGCAAACTCATCTGCGGCTACTATTAAAAACGCCATTACAAATACCATCTCTCAAGGGCATAAGAACTTGTCTTATGCTGAGGTGTGGACCGCACTGACTCATACAGATGAAGATCCTAATAACACTGATAACGTTATTCTTTGGTACAAAGGTACATCAATTGCCAAATCAAGTAATGGCAGTGGCACACAGAACAGTGATCCTGATAACTGGAACCGTGAACACAGTTGGGCGAAAAGCCACGGCTTCCCAAATGAATCTCAAGAAGCATACACAGATATTCATCATTTACGTCCCACAGATATTTCGGTTAACTCATCGCGTGGCAACTTAGATTTTGACAATAGTGATAACGCACTAGCTGAAGCACCTAGTAATCGCGTAGATGGTGATTCTTTTGAACCGCGTGATGCCGTTAAAGGCGATGTCGCTCGAATGATGTTCTACATGGACACTCGTTACGAAGGCTTAGGTGACTCTACTCCAGATCTTGTATTGGTGGATCGTTTGACCGCAACGGGCGATGCAGAGTTGGGGCGTTTATGTCGCTTGGTCGAGTGGCACTACGCAGATCCGGTAGATGCTGCAGAGCAATTGCGTAACGATACTATTTATGAGTATCAGGGCAACCGTAACCCTTACATTGATCACCCTGAATGGGTCGATACTTTATATCAAACGCCAGCGTGTGATTCCGATGATGGAGACACAGGTGGCGATACCGGCGGTGACAGCGGCGGCTCGGCCACTGCAGGTGATATTGTCATCTCTGGTGTGATTGATGGGCCTTTGTCTGGTGGCACACCGAAAGCGATTGAGTTCTTTGTACGTAACGATATTGCTGATTTAAGCACATGTGGTTTTGGCTCTGCTAATAACGGCGGTGGCTCTGACGGCCAAGAATATACGTTCTCTGGCTCTGCAGCTGCAGGTGATTTTATTTATATCGCCTCTGAAGGCAGTAATTTCGATGCTTATTTTGGATTCTCTCCAACGGATACTGCTGGCGCTGCCTCAATAAACGGTGATGATGCCATTGAGTTATTCTGTGACGGAGAAGTCGTTGACGTATTTGGTGATATCAATACAGACGGCACCGGTGAGCCATGGGACCATGTCGATGGTTGGGCATATCGCGTTGCTAGTACAGGACCTGACGGCTCAACCTTTACGCTTAGCAATTGGGTATTCAGTGGTGCTAATGCACTAGATGGGGAAGCAACAAATGCCACTGCGGCTAGTCAATTTCCAATCGGTTCATACACCAGTAAAGAAGTCCTTTTAATATCTGGCGTATTTGACGGCCCTCTATCGGGCGGAACGCCAAAAGCGATTGAATTCTATGCGGTAACCGACATACAAGATTTAAGCGTATTTGGTTTTGGTTCTGCAAATAATGGTGGTGGAACAGACGGTCAAGAGTATGCGTTTTCTGGCTCTGCCTCTGCCGGTGAATATTTCTATGTTGCCACAGAAAAGCCAGGTTTTAATGCTTACTTTGGTTTTGATCCAACATTCACTTCAGGTGCGGCGGGTATTAATGGTGATGACGCCATTGAATTGTTCCATGACGGTGAAGTGGTTGACGTGTTCGGAGATATCAATGTCGACGGCACTGGCCAGCCTTGGGACTACTTAGATGGTTGGGCTTATCGAGTGGCTGATTCAGGCCCAGATGGCAGTACGTTTGTGTTGGCTAACTGGACGTTCAGCGGCATTAATGTACTTGATGGCTCAAGCGATAATGCTACTGTGGCTACTCCTTTCCCTCTCGGCAGCTTTGATGGCAGCGGAAATAACGGCGGTGGTGACAATGGCGGTGATGAAACACCTCTACTAGGTATGTGTGCAGAACCAGCTACCTTGATTAGCGCAATCCAAGGTACAACGGATGTTTCGCCAGTTGTGGGTGAAACCCATATCATTGAAGGCGTCGTAACTGCTAGCTTCCCAAATCTTAGTGGCTACTTTGTACAAGAAGAAGATGGCGATCAAGATGGTGACAGTGCCACATCAGAAGGTATTTTTGTTTACAGCCCATCACTCGCGCTACCTGAAGTAGGAAGCCTAGTACGCGTGTTAGGTGACGTTGCTGAAGCATTTAACAAGACCCAGCTTGTTGTGGCTGAGATTAACCCAGCTTGTGGTACTGGCGCTGTAACTGCTACTCCACTGACTTTGCCGTTTGATTCTGTTGACGCAATGGAAGCACTAGAAGGCATGTTAGTGTCCAGCTCTAGTGATTTGACGGTAACTGATACCTTTAGTTTAGGCCGCTATGGCGAAGTATTGTTGTCTAATGGTCGTCGATTTGTTCCGACTAACCTCTTTGCAGCTGGCAGCCCAGAAGCAGTTGCTTTAGCAGCCGAAAATGAGCTTAATCAGATCACATTAGATGACGGCGTTAACGGTCAAAATCCAGAAGTTGTGGTTTATCCTGCTGGTGGTCTATCGGCCAGTAATCCACTTCGTAGTGGGGATACGGTCGCTGCTCTAACTGGCGTAATGGACTTTAGCTTTAGCCTGTATCGTATCATTCCTGTTGAACAACCTACTATTGTTGCCAGCAATCCAAGAACGGATGCGCCTGATCTTGATTTGGGTAACCTAAAAGTAGCAAGTTTGAATGTGTTGAACTATTTCAATACTTTGGATGTTAGCCCTAATCTGTGCGGCCCTTCTAACTTAGAATGCCGAGGTGCAGACAGTGAGGAAGAGTTTGAACGCCAGCGCGCTAAAACACTAGCTGCTTTACTGGCAATGGATGCTGACATTGTAGGTTTGATGGAAGTCGAAAATAACGGTTTTGGTACAAGTAGCGCAGTGGGTGATTTGGTTTCCGGTTTAAACGATGTACTAGGGGCAAATACCTACGCTGTCGTTGACGCAGGCAGTGCTATTGGAACTGATGCGATAACCGTTGCATTGATTTACAAGCCAGCGGTTGTTTCAGCCATCGGCGCTCCGGCCATTTTAGATAGCAGTAATTCTATATCTGATGATGATGGTCCATTATTCTTAGACACTAAGAATCGCCCTGCGCTAAATCAAAAATTTGCCTTGACCGAGAACAATGAAGAACTGGTCATCAGTGTAAACCACTTCAAATCGAAAGGTTCTAGCTGTGGTGCTGGAGACGATGACACTACCACAGGTCAAGGAAACTGTAATCTTACTCGCACACGTGCGGCGCAAGCACTAACCACTTTCTTGAGTGAGCAGTTTGCTGAAACACCAAAATTGATTATTGGTGACTTGAATGCTTATGCGCTGGAAGAGCCTATCCTTAAAATTTTGGAGCAGGGCTATACCAACCTCGCAAACAAATTTGGTGGTGATGAAGCGTACTCTTACTCGTTTGGTGGTGAATTTGGCTACCTTGATCACGCACTTGCCAGTGCTGAATTAGTAGACAAAGTTGTTGATACTACCGAGTGGCATATTAATGCTGATGAGCCCATCGTGTTCGATTATAACGTTGAGTTTAAGTCTGAGCAGCAGCAGATTGATTACTACGCACCTGACGCCTATCGCATGTCGGATCATGATCCCGTTGTTATCTCGTTACTACTTGAGTCTGAAGTACAAGTAGTAGAGGGTGACTACGACGGTGATGGTGATGTGGATAAATTTGATATCCAAGCACTGAATGCAGATATTCGTAGCGGTGCAGCATCTGATATGGCTTTCGACTTTAATGGAGACGGCAAGTTGACTATTCGAGACGTTTTATTGATGTATCGAAAATGTACTCGTTCACGGTGTGCTGCTAATTAAGTAGTTAGATATTGAAGGAAGTTACATAACTCCTTGAGAGTTATATGCTTCGATTTAAAGGCGCTCAATTGAGCGCCTTTTTTATGTCTGAAACATTATCAGTGAATTTTTATCAATCCAGATACCTTTTCGCTAATAGAAGCTACAGGTCCTTGTTCGTTTACTGCGCATATTTTGCGTTTTTTTGGTGCAATTCAACCGAACAGAATGCGATGAGTTACCTTACTTTTCAGTTCAATAACTTGATTGAATAAAAAGTGTAAGAAAGCGTAAATCTTGCTAAGTAAGTGCAACAATTTAACGTAGTATCAGGCCAAATCACGACTTTAGTCGTAGAAAACATACACTCAGAATTTAATAAATAAAAAGGTTTCTCCATGCCCAAAGGAATTTCATTTTCACCTATTTTAATTGCACTGATTTTGGCCAGTGGCTTATTGATATATTTATATCTGCCAGTTGATACAGAGCAACAGCAGAAAAAATCAATTGCGACGCCAGTGACTGCATATACTGTGTCAGAAGTGAAATTCCCTGTCGTGGTTGAAGCCTTAGGTACAGCTAATGCGAACGAATCCGTTATGCTAACGGCGCAAAAATCAGACATTGTACAGAGCATTGAGTTTGACGATGGAGACTTAGTCGAAAAAGGACAATTATTAATTAAACTGAGTGATCGCGAAGAGCGGGCTCGGTTGAATGAGTTAGATATCAATTTACAAGAAGCAAAGCGTCAGCTAAAGCGAATTGACAACTTGGCGCAAAAAAGCGTTGCTTCAAAACAGTTATTGGATGAACAAGAAGCCAACGTAAAAGCATTAAAAGCCCAGCTAGAAGTTGCAAAAGCGCAGTTGGAAGAGCTAGAACTTCGCGCACCTTTCAGCGGTTTACTAGGCGTTCGTCAAGTGAGCTTGGGGGCGCTTGTGATGCCAGGTGACTTGATAGCCACGCTAGATGATTTACACATAATTAAAATGGACTTCACTATAGCTGAGTCACATTTGCCTAGTGTACGCAAAGGACAGCAAGTGTCTGCTACGTCAGCTGCTTACCCTGGCGAAACCTTTGAGGGGGAAATATCAAGCATTGCTTCTCGAGTCGACCCTGTTACCCGCGCAATCCAAATTCGCGCCATCATCGATAACAAAGATCTAAAACTTCGCCCTGGCATGTTACTTCAAATTAACCTTGAAAAAGACATTCTCAATACGTTGACGTTACCAGAGGGAGCATTGGTGCCGATTGAAGATAAGCAGTTCGTATTCGTGATCAAGGGCGACAAAGTTGAGCGTCAAGAGGTAAAAGTTGGTTTACGTAAACCTGGTATTGCACAAATTACTTCTGGCTTAAAAGAAGGCGATCAAGTGGTGATTGAAGGCGCACTTCGGTTACGAGAAGGATCGGTTGTTAACGTGTTATCCACGCATACATCGCAAGGATAAAATAAATGTTGTTATCTGATATTTCCATTAAACGCCCAGTATTCGCATCCGTTGTTAATTTACTGTTGGTGGTATTCGGTATTGTTGCCGTTACCTTTTTGTCATTGCGCGAATACCCAGATGTTGATCCTCCCATCGTCTCGATTAACACGACTTACACAGGTGCATCAGCGGCCATTATCGAAAGCCGTATTACTCAATTATTAGAAGATCGCATCAGTGGCATTGAAGGGATCAAAAATATTGAGTCGACCAGCAGAAACGGTCGCTCTTCTATTGATGTTGAATTCAACCTTTCAAGAGACATCGATGCTGCATCAAACGATGTGCGTGAGCGGGTCAGTCGCGCGTTAAATAACTTGCCAGACCAGGCAGATCCCCCTGAGGTTTCTAAATCTACCTCAGATGATGACGTCATCGTTTGGTATAACCTACGTAGCGATAACATGAGTGTCATGGAGTTAACTGACTACGCTGATCGTTATCTTGTTGACCGGTTATCTGTAGCGGAAGGGGTGGCTAATGTCCGTTTAGGAGGGGGCCGCAGCTATGCTATGAAGGTATGGCTAGATCGCAATGCGATGGCAGCAAGAGGAATTAGCGTCGCCGATATCGAGCAGGTAATTCGTGCTGAGAACGTAGAATTGCCAGCGGGTGAAGTGCAATCTAATCAACGTGATTTTGACGTGCGCGTTGCGCGCAGTTATTTAAGCCCTGAAGACTTTTCGAAATTGCCCGTTAAAGCGGGAATAGACGGATACCTAATTCGTTTAGGCGAAGTGGCCACCGTTGAGCTTGGTGCCGAAGACGACGAAACCGAGTTTCGCGGCAATGGCGTAAATATGATTGGTTTGGGGATAACGAAACAATCTAAAGCCAATACCTTAGAAGTTGCACGAGCAGCCCAAGCGGCAATCGATGAGATTAAACTAACGCTGCCCGATAATATCTTTATTGTGCCAAGTTATGACTCCTCGGTATTTATCGAAGCCTCCATAAACGAAGTGTATGAGACATTAGCCATCGCAATGCTGATGGTTGTACTGGTGATTTACCTTTTCTTGGGCAATGTGCGAGCGACTATCATTCCTGCGGTTACCGTACCTGTGTCTTTGGTGGCGGCATTCACTGTGATGTACGCACTAGGTTTCTCAATTAACCTACTTACCTTGTTAGCACTGGTTCTAGCAATTGGCTTGGTGGTGGACGATGCCATCGTCGTACTTGAAAACATTTCGCGGCGCATTGAGCTAGGCGAGCCACCTTTGCTAGCAGCATATCGTGGCGCACGGGAGGTCGGTTTTGCGGTTATCGCCACAACCTTAGTGTTAATCGCGGTATTTGTTCCACTGGTATTTTTACAAGGCAATATAGGGCGATTATTTACCGAATTCGCTTTAGCGATTGCTGCAGCGGTCGCATTTTCAAGTGTGACCGCATTAACGCTTATTCCTATGTTGAGTTCTAAATTACTGACAAAAAGTAAGCGTACAACTGGCTTAAATAGCTGGATGAATAAATCATTCACCAAATTTGAAGGAAGCTATTTTAAGGTGCTTGGGAAAACCATCCACCAACCCATTTTAATGGCGTTACTCATTTTAGTGAGCGTGGTCGGCTTGCTGCGTTTGGTGGAAATTCTGCCTAGCGAATTCGTCCCTAAAGAAGACCGCGGAAACTTCTTTATTCAGATTCAAGCGGCAGAAGGGGCTAGCTTTAAAGAAAACAGCCGAAGTATGAAAAAGGTAGAGGAAATTATTCTGCCTTATTTAGACAGTGGTGAAGCAACTCGTGTGTTAGTGCGCTTACCTGGGTTTGGTAGCAGTGCAGGTATCGCCATTGTAGGTACGCCAATTGGCGACGATAAGAAGCGTTCAACGTTTGAATTAATGGACGAAATCAGTAAAAAGCTGTCTGTTATCCCAGATGTAAGAGCCTTCGCTATTATGCGTTCTAGTCTTGGTGGGCGAGGGGTTGGCCGGCCTGTTCAGTTTGTTCTGCAAGGAAACACCTACGAAGAGCTGGTGGGGTGGCGTGACAAGTTGCTTCTTAGTGCCCAAGAAAACCCTAATCTATTGCGCCTCGATTCTGACTATAAAGAAACCCTGCCGCAATTATTGATTAATATCGATACTGAGCGGGCAGCAGATTTAGGGGTTTCGGTTAGTGATATAGGCACCACGCTTGAGACCATGTTGGGACAACGTCGTGTATCAACCTTCTTAGATCGCGGACAAGAATATGACGTGATACTAGAAGGACGCCGCGAAGACTACCGAAGCCCCCAGAGTATTGACAACTTGTACGTACGTTCCTTTAGAACCGGCGAGCTTATCCCTATGGACAACTTGCTTAAGGTTGAAGAACGAGCTACGTCATCGCGCTTAAATCGCTTCAACCGTATGCGCAGCATTACCATTAGTGCAAACCTCGCTGAGGGATACACAGTGGGCGAGGCACTAGCATATTTGAACAACATTGTTGCTACCGAGTTGCCTGAAGGCGTATCAGTTGATTACAAAGGCGAATCTCAACTTTATCAAGAATCAGGAAATTCTATTATTTTTATCTTCTTGATGGCGTTGGTTATTGTGTATTTGATCCTAGCTGCTCAGTTTGAAAGTTGGGTCCATCCTTGGGTCATCATGCTGTCTGTGCCATTAGCGCTGGTCGGCGCATTCATTGGGCTTTATTTTGCTGGCATGACGTTGAATATTTACAGCCAAATCGGCTTGGTAATGTTGATAGGGCTTGCGGCTAAAAATGGTATTTTGATTGTAGAATTTGCGAATCAATTACGAGATGCCGGCATTGAATTTGAATTAGCGCTTAAGCGCGCGGCAATGCTGCGTTTACGCCCGATAGTCATGACTAGTTTCACCACCGTATTTAGCTCTCTTCCTCTGGTATTTGCCAGTGGTGCTGGTTCAGAGAGTCGAACTGTTATCGGTATGGTGATATTTTCTGGCGTGCTGGTGTCAACCTTATTGACGTTGTTCGTTGTTCCTACAGCCTACTATTGGTTAGCACGTAAAACAGGCTCACCACTGACAATAACCCACAAGTTAGAAAAACTAGAAGAAGAAATTCCCTACGTTAAGGGTGACGATTTCTAGTTTTTAACGAACGAATCAATAGAATAAAAAGCGGCTGAAGTTTCATTCATGCCGCTTTTTTTATGTTTGAATAACGGCAATTTAAAGTGAAGGCGTGCAGCCAAATGCCAAACATTTTTAAAACTCAGAGCAAAAAAAAACGGATATTAAATCCGGTTTTTTTTGCGTACGGTTCATAGGCTAACGATAAGTCGTATCATCAACCATATGATATCACTACTCGTCTAAGAAGCTTCGTAGCTGCTCAGAGCGGCTAGGGTGGCGTAATTTACGCAAGGCTTTAGCTTCGATTTGACGGATACGCTCACGCGTAACATCAAACTGCTTGCCCACTTCCTCAAGGGTGTGATCGGTATTCATGTCAATACCAAAACGCATTCTCAATACTTTTGCTTCACGGGCAGTTAAGCCAGCTAACACTTCTTGAGTGGCGTTTTTCAAGCTGCCACCAGTGGCAGAGTCAAGAGGTTGCACAATCGTGCTATCTTCAATGAAGTCACCTAAATGTGAATCTTCATCATCGCCGATTGGGGTTTCCATTGAGATTGGCTCTTTTGCAATCTTCAGCACCTTACGGATTTTGTCTTCAGGCATTAACATGCGCTCTGACAATTCTTCAGGTGTTGGCTCACGACCCATTTCTTGCAACATCTGACGAGAAATACGGTTCAGCTTATTGATTGTCTCAATCATGTGCACTGGTATACGAATAGTACGTGCCTGATCCGCAATTGAGCGTGTGATAGCTTGGCGGATCCACCAGGTTGCATAAGTTGAGAACTTGTAACCACGACGGTATTCAAATTTATCAACCGCTTTCATCAAACCAATGTTACCTTCTTGGATCAGATCCAAGAACTGTAAACCACGGTTGGTGTACTTCTTCGCGATTGAAATAACCAAACGTAAGTTCGCTTCAACCATCTCTTTTTTCGCACGACGCGCTTTCGCTTCACCGATCGACATACGACGGTTAATGTCTTTAATATCCGCAATGATTAAGCCGGTTTCTTCTTCAACGGCATTCATTTTGCCGATGCTGCGCTCTAACTCTTCTTGATGAACTTTAAGTTCTTCAACATAAGGCGCGTCAGATGCCATGATCTCGTATAGCCAATCCGTGCTGGTTTCATTACCAGAAAAGGCTTTAATAAAGTCTTTCTTAGGCATTTTAGCTGCGGCAACACAGTGCTTCATCACGATACGTTCTTGTACGCGAATGCGATCCATCATGCTACGCATGTTCTTAACCATACGGTCAAACTGCTTAGGCACCAAACGGAACTCTTTAAAGATTTCGCTTAATTCATCGATTTCTTTACGCGATTTAGCGTGAGAGCGGCCTTCAGAAGCAATTACATCGCGGGTTTTTTCGTATTGAACACGCAGCTCAGAAAACTTCTCACGGGCCTCTTCTGGATCTGGACCTGTGTCTTCTTCTTCTTCGTCTTCATCATCGCTGTCGTCGCCATCATCGTCTTCATCTTCCAACTCTTCTTCGGATAACTCAGAACCAATGTGTGTGGCAGTAGGGGCTATGTTGTCTGCTTCATTAGGGTCAACAAAACCAACAATAATGTCACTCAAGCGAATTTCTTCTGCTTCGTACATATCCCACTGATCAAGCAAGTAGGTAATCGCTTCAGGGTATTCTGCAACAGAACACTGAACCTGATTAATGCCTTCTTCAATGCGTTTGGCGATAACAATCTCGCCTTCACGGGTTAATAGTTCAACCGTACCCATTTCACGCATATACATACGTACTGGATCGGTTGTTCTACCAATCTCGCTCTCGACCGTTGCTAAGGCTTGGGCGGCGGCTTCCGCGACTTCTTCATCAGTTGTGGTTTCTTGCATCAAAAGTTCATCGGAATCAGGAGCGTTTTCAAACACTTTGATCCCCATGTCGTTGATCATACGGATGATGTCTTCAATCTGATCCGAGTCAACTATGTCTTGAGGCAGGTGATCATTTACTTCGGCAAAGGTCAAGTAGCCTTGTTCTTTACCTTTGGCAATGAGGAGTTTTATCTGCGACTGCTTGCTTTGCACCATATACCTTACACTTCTCGATTTGGGTTAAAATTGCACCCTGAGAACGAATTAACGGGCTCAAAATGCTAAATACTTTGCTTGGGCTCGAGGCTGTAGCGAATTAGCCAGTATAGCAGACTCGACTACCCTTGGGCTAGATGTTGGGTCATTTTTGTTCTTTTACAAGTAGGTTCAACTCTTGTTTTTCATCAACACTGAGATTTCCCAGGCGCGCTTTTGACATCAATTCGTCCATTCTACTTTTAAAGTGCCAATCGAGTAGTTTGGCGAAGCTGTCTTTAAATACCAAAGCTTGGTTTTCTTCGGCGTATTCCCAGCCGAGTAACTTGGCTAAATTTTTACTTTGCGGATGATGTCTAAAGTGCTCCAACACTTGGGCCGTATTTGCATTCGGTTTGCTTAAACAGAATTCAAATAGTTCGGTTAAAAAGTCTAGCCCAGGTACTTGCATATCACCGAGTGCGGCGGGGTTGGTTTGCTGGCATTCAATCGCAATTCTCGGTTGATCAAGTAATAATCTGATCATCATTCTCACTGGAGAAATCTTGGCTTTATTCAGCGCGGTAAAATCCAGCTTAGCCCCAGCTTTATGTTGATTAGCTTTAGCTACGTCTTGCTCTAGCCTGTGACGGTTTCTATCGCCCATATGGGTGCTTAATTCAGACGTCAAAATGGCCCGTTGATTCTCACCCAATATTTGCTCAATCAATGGCATGGCTTCGGCTTTTAACGCTGCTTTGCCTTCTGCACTGCCTATATGGTGACGTTGGAGCAAATTATCAAAGAAAAATTTAGATAAAGGGACTGAGTCGCTAACCAATTTTTGTTCAAACGCTTCTTTGCCTATCTGGCGTACTAGGGTATCTGGGTCTTCTCCGTCGGGTAGAAATAAAAATTTCATCTCTACACCATCTTTTAGATAGGCTAGGGCGTTCTCGAGTGCTCGCCAAGCAGCCTCACGGCCCGCACGGTCACCGTCATAACAACATACCACTTCACTGGTGGTACGAAATAGCATTTGAATATGTTCAGGCGTTGTAGCCGTGCCTAAAGACGCGACAGCGTATTTGATATCAAATTGGGCTAAGGCAACCACGTCCATATAGCCTTCAACAATCATGATCCTAGGTAAGTTACGGTGCGCCTGTTTTGCTTGATAAAACCCGTAAAGCTCATTGCCTTTATGGAAAATACGCGTTTCCGGTGAGTTTAAATACTTTGGAGTGCCGTCACCCAGTACACGGCCACCAAAGCCAACAATACGGCCGCGTTTATCGCGAATAGGGAACATAATCCGCTCGCGAAAAAAGTCGAATCTACGACGGTTATCGTTTTCAGTAATTAATTTTAAATCAAGTAACTGCTGCTGCGCTTCAGGTGTGCGTCCAAAAGTACTGAGTACTGCATCCCATTCAGTTGGCGCGTAGCCTATACCAAATGCTTTGACGACCTCTCCACTTAGGCCTCGCTTTTTTAGATAATCAATAGCGCGGTCTTTATCACTGTGCACTTTAAGCTGATGAGAAAAGTAGCGCGATATCGTTTCCATTAACTCGTAATCGTCTGCCTTTTGCTGCTTTTGCTCAGCAGTTGGGGCGGGCGTTGAGCTTTTTTCTCGTGGCACATCAACACTATGGTACTGAGCAAGCTCTTCTATCGCTTCAGGAAACTCAAGGCGATCATATTCCATCAAAAAAGAAATAACATTGCCGTGGGCGCCACAACCAAAGCAGTGATAAAACTGTTTGTCTTGGCTTACCGTAAAAGAAGGGCTTTTTTCATTATGAAATGGGCAGCACGCTTGATAGTTTCTACCTGCTTTTTTGAGTTTAACGCGGTTATCTACGACCTCAACAATATCGGTACGAGCGATTAAATCATCAATAAATTCACGAGGTATACGGCCGTTCATGTCAAATTCTCAATCTGTTCTTGCATAGTATGAGGAATGCAAAAAGCACTATACTTGGTCTGCATAAACAAACAAGCCGCAAATAAATGCGGCTTGATTACGAAGGGTATTTGGGCGCCTATAGATTACTTTAGGCGACGTTAAGGGGTCTAGCTAAGCTAGCTTGGCTTTTATTTGACCGCTTAATTTTCCCATGTCAGTTCGACCTTGTACTTTAGGTTTCAACCAAGCCATTACTTTACCCATATCTTGCATTCCGCTCGCTTGTGTCTCGACCATCGCTTGGTCAATCAAGGAGCTAATTTCTTCTTCGCTCAAAGGTTGAGGCAAAAAAGTCTGCAAAATATCAATTTCAGCAAGTTCTACGTCAACTAAATCTTGACGATTGGCTTGTTCGAACTGACTCGCAGCGTCTTTTCTCTGTTTTACCATCTTAGTAAGCAGAGCAATGACATCGCTGTCGTTGAGCTCAATACGCTCGTCAACTTCACGCTGTTTAACCGCTGCTAACGCCATACGAATAGTGCCAAGACGAATTTTGTCTTTAGCGCGCATTGCGTCTTTTTGGGCATTTTTTAAATCATCTAACAAGGACATGAAATTGACTCGAAGAAATACTTAAAATGAACCTAAGATAAAACTGCAAAGGGTGTTTAATACGTTAAACACCCTAGGAGAGAATTAGTACAATCTGATGCGACGTGCGTTTTCGCGAGACAACTTCTTCAAAAGACGTTTTTTAGCAGCTGCTTTCTTACGCTTACGTTCCCAAGTAGGTTTTTCAAAAAATTCGCGACGACGAACTTCAGAAAGAACACCTGCTTTTTCACATGAACGTTTAAAACGACGCAACGCTACGTCAAATGGTTCGTTTTCTCTAACTTTAACGATTGGCATTAAAATCTCACCTCAAAAATAAATACTTTGTCTGCCAGCGCAAAAAATAACCGGCTCGGTTAAAAATGGTGCGGAATTTTAATCATATACGCTAACAATGTAAAGACCCGATATGGGAAATATTGGATTAGTCACCGATTATTCACTCTAATATGGTGAAATCATCATGAGAAAGGTAGAATGCGCGGCCTAACCACAACTGGGAACACCACATCTACTATGCGCGTTATTGGTATTGAAACATCTTGCGATGAAACAGGCATTGCAGTTTACGATGAACATCAGGGGCTATTATCTCATCAACTCTATAGCCAAGTAAAGTTACATGCTGATTATGGTGGTGTGGTGCCTGAATTGGCGTCTCGTGATCACGTACGCAAAATTGTCCCTTTAATTAAGCAGGCTTTGCTCGATGCAAACTGCACAAAAGAGGATATAGATGGTATTGCTTTTACCAAAGGCCCTGGACTTGTTGGGGCCTTGCTTGTTGGCTCATCGGTAGCGCGAAGCTTAGCGTTCGCTTGGGGTGTACCTGCGGTGGGGGTGCATCATATGGAAGGCCATTTATTAGCGCCGATGTTAGACGAACCTGCACCAAAGTTTCCTTTTGTGGCTTTATTAGTTTCCGGTGGGCATTCGATGATGGTGCGCGTAGATGGTATCGGGCTGTATGAAATTTTAGGGGAGTCAGTAGATGATGCCGCGGGCGAAGCATTTGATAAAACCGCTAAGTTACTTGGGCTTGATTACCCAGGCGGGCCCTTATTAGCTAAAATGGCCGAACAAGGGGAAGCGGGGCATTATAAGTTTCCTCGTCCTATGACAGATCGCCCCGGCCTTGATTTTAGTTTCAGTGGCTTAAAAACCTTTGCCGCTAATACAATTCGTAGTTCAGACCAATCAGCACAAACCAAAGCCAATATTGCTTATGCGTTTCAAGAAGCAGTGGTCGATACGCTAGCAATTAAATGTAAACGGGCGCTTAAACAAACAGGGTTGAAACGCTTAGTGATCGCTGGCGGAGTAAGTGCTAACAAACAGTTGCGTGTTGAGTTTGAAAGCATGATGAAAAAACTACAGGGTACCGTATTCTATCCGCGCTTAGAATTTTGTACCGACAACGGGGCAATGATCGCTTACGCTGGCTTAAAAAGGCTTAAGGCTGGTGAGCAAGAAGGGTTAGCCACTAAAGCACAACCTAGGTGGGCGCTTGACGAGCTAGAAGCTATCTAAGCGCGATGTTGTACCTCCCAAGGGTTATAAGTAGGCCGTAACCTCGGCCTACTGTGACTATTCTTTTGTCCTGCCTTTATCCCAAATCTTGCTTTCTTGACCTTGGAGTAAGCGAATAATATTTTGTTTGTGACGTACGATAATAAGAATGCATAGCATGGTAACAGGGACGGTATAGGCTGGTTTTACAAACCAAGTAATAATGGGAGCGATAGTGACTGAAATAATCGCCGCCAGTGATGAATAACCCGTAATGAAAATAACCACCAACCAGCAGGTTAATAGAATACTGCACAGCTCCCACCCTAGCGGCAACATAGCACCGATGGCAGTCGCTACGCCTTTGCCTCCTTTGAAATTAAAGTACAGCGGGAATATATGCCCCAAACAGGCAGCCAACCCAACAAACCCTAGGGCAATAGGCGATAAGCCCAAAAAGTAGCCGACATACACTGGAATTGTGCCCTTTAGCACATCGAAAATAAACACTAAAGCAGCTGGCAGCCTACCGCCAATGCGCAATACGTTCGTCGCTCCTGGGTTGTTAGAGCCTGCTTTGCGCGGATCAGGCAGGGCGAACATACGGCATATAAGAACCGCGCTCGATATGGAGCCTAATAAATAAGCGCTACAAAAGATTAAAATGCTAAGTGACGTCATGTACTTATGTTCTGTAAACGGGGTACAATTCACCAAGATTACCTTAAAATTTAACCAATAACAGCGCGGATCTTTCATGGATAAAATTTACATTGAAGGCTTAGAGGTGCAATCTCTAATAGGCGTGTACGATTGGGAACGGGATGCGACACAGCGATTGCTGGTCGATATAGTGTTATTCAGCGATTTACAAAAACCAGCTTATAGCGACGATGTCGAAGATACGCTCAATTACGCAGAGGTGGCTGAGGCCATCACACAGGTTGCGAAGCAAAGCGAATTTGCGCTCATCGAAGCATTAGCCCAAGCGATGATCACTCAGATTTTCACGCAGTTTCCTGTGCAAAAAATCACATTGAAATTAAGCAAGCCAGATATTTTAGCCGATGCGCAAAATGTTGCGGTTGAATTCACGCGTGAGCGAAAAGACACATGAGTGCACAAGCACCTCAACATCTAATTTTCATCAGTGTCGGCAGTAACATTAATCGAGAGCAGCATATTAATGCAGGTCTTGATGCTATGTACGCTGCATTCGGTGAACTCACGCTATCCTCGGTTTATGAAAGCAAGTCAGTGGGCTTTGACGGTAATAATTTTTACAATTTAGTTGTACAAGCTAGCACTGAACTTTCAATCGTCGAGGTGGTAGAACACCTAAAGACAATCGAAACACAAAACCTGCGTACCCGAGAAAGCAAAAAATTTGCTCCGCGCACCTTAGACCTCGATTTACTGACATATGATGACGTCATTATTCAAGCACCGATGGAACTTCCTCGTCCGGAGATCCTCTACAATGCGTTTGTGTTACAGCCCTTAGCGGAAATTGCACCTGAGGTAGAACATCCGCTGGCCAAAAAAAGCTATTTTTCCTTGTGGCAGCAATACGACAAATCGCAACAACAGTTATGGCCTATCAAATTTACATGGAGCGCTAATCGCCAATGACTCTCACCGAAATTATTATCCTTGCTATTATCCAAGGGATCACCGAGTTTTTACCTATTTCAAGCTCAGCTCACCTTATTTTACCGTCTGTGTTACTGGGCTGGGAAAACCAAGGCTTAGCCTTTGATGTCGCCGTTCACGTGGGCAGCTTATTAGCGGTTATGATTTACTTCCGTGGTGATATTGGCCGTATGCTCGTTGCCTGGTTCGGCTCTGGTTTTAGCAAAAACCAAACCGACGATAGTCGATTAGCATGGTGGGTGATTATCGCCACGATCCCGGCGCTCATCTTCGGCTTTGCGGGTAAAGCCTTTATTGAAGAATATGCCCGTTCTGCACTGGTGATTGCCTGCACAACGATCGGCTTCGGTTTGTTGCTTTGGTATGCTGATAAAAAAGCGGCCTTAAATAAACATATTTACGACATGACATGGAAGAGCGCACTGATTGTAGGTATGGCTCAAGCCATAGCATTGATCCCTGGCACATCACGCTCTGGCATCACGATGACAGCAGGGTTAATGCTCGGGCTTGATAGAGAAAGCGCTGCGCGTTTCTCGTTTCTACTGTCAATCCCCGTTATCCTGGGTGCGGGTCTATTAGCGACCTTAGATTTAGTCAGTGCCCCTGACGCAGTAGACTGGAATGCGCTCATCGTTGGGGCAGTTCTATCCTTTGTGAGCGCCTATGCGTGTATCTACTTGTTTTTAGCATGGATCTCACGCATTGGTATGTTGCCTTTCGTTATATACCGCATGTTACTTGGCGTAATCCTATTATTGTTTGTTTTCGCATAATCATAATGAGAAAGGAGCTTTAGAATGAGTGAAACGATTTTTACTAAAATCATCAACAAAGAGATCCCCGCAGAGATCCTTTATGAAGATGAAATCTCATTGGCGTTTAAAGATATAAACCCTCAAGCGCCTATGCACTTTTTGGTAATACCAAAAAAAGCCATAGCAACGATTAATGATATCGATAAGTGCGATCGAGAGGTAGTAGGGCACCTTTCGTGGGTCGCAGCGCAAATATTAAAAGAGCATGGATTAGCAGAGCAGGGGTATCGCACTGTGATGAATTGCAATGAATACGGCGGGCAAACCGTTTATCACATACATTTGCACGTGCTGGCCGGTAAGCCGCTTGGTTGGCCGCCCTATAGTGATAAATTGAAAATCGAATAGCCATTCGATTTAGCCCCAAAAGACAAAAAGCGAAGTGCAGACTTCGCTTTTTTTATGAGTTGGTTTTCTACAAGGTTGTTAATGTCGAATTGTCTTGGGTTAATTTAACGCATGGATTCTTAATGAATTGCAGTACATTTTTTTCTGGTATCGGTTTTGAAAAGTAAAATCCTTGAGAAAAATGCACCCCTAAACCCTGCAAAATAATCGCTTGCTCTTTTGTTTCAACTCCTTCCGCCACCACCAAGTAATCAAACGCGTGGGCTATATTGACCACAGCTTGCACTATGGCTAATCCACTTGAGTCTAAACGGCTGACAAATGAACGATCTATTTTTACCGTGTTGACTGCTAAATCCTGCATGACGGATAAAGATGAATATTCCGTACCAAAGTCATCAATTGAGACTTTAATCCCTCGACTTTGCAGTATTTTAATACGGGCTATCATGATGTCTTTATCGAACGAGAAGACCGATTCAGTGATTTCTAAATGCAGTAAATTGGCTGGCAAACCACTGGTGAGCAACGCTTCCTCAACGATAGTAATAAAATCTTCTGATTGTAATTGGCTCACTGATACATTCACGCTGACGGCAATAGGTTTGGGCCAAGACGCAGCAACAAAGCATGCTTTGTTTAACACCCAAGTACCGATTTTGCGTATTAAACCGTGTTGCTCAGCAATGGGAATAAACTCCGCAGGAGAAATATGCTCTTGCTCTTTTTGCCAGCGCAGCAAGGCTTCAAATGCGCAAATCTCGCTATTATCTGAGGCCATGATTGGTTGAAAAGATAAGCTAAGCTCTTTCTTTTCAATGGCTCTTGCGAGGCCGTCTTTTAGATACTGCTCACGAACGAGTTTATCACCTAGCTCTTTTGAGAATACGCCGGAGGTAGAGATAGCGCGTTTCTTTTGATAATACATAGCCATATCGGCGAGCTGAATAAGCTGCAATTCATTGTCAGCATGCTGCGGATAAAGTGAAATGCCTATTGTTGCACCTAGTGAAAGCTGGGTATTTTCGAACAAATAGGCTTGGGAAATGTGTTCTATCAAATTCTTTGCTTGCGCAACGGCAGATGCTTGTTGCGTATTAGGCAGAGCAATTAAAAATTCATCACCTCCCCAACGACATAATAATTGCTGGTCGAGACAGTGCTCTTTTAAACGCTGAGCCGTTTGGGTCAGTATTTGATCGCCCGCGTCATGGCCTATTGTATCGTTAATTTTTTTGAAACCGTCTAAATCAATGAACAACAGCGCCATAGGTTGGTGTTGCGTCACGCAGTGCTCAAGAGTGAGTTTCACATGATTGAGAAATGCGGTTCGATTATACAAGCCGGTAAGTGGGTCGAGGTTGGAAAGCTCATAGATTTTCCGAGTCCGCTTTTCTACTTGCGCTTCCATATGTTCGACTAATGAGGCATTTTCATTTTTAAGAAGTATCGCTCTGGAGGTAAATTCTGCGGCTTTTTTAGCACTGATACTCATCACTAAGCCAAACGATAAACCTAAAACGCCCAGCACTTGTCGATAGTCATCATTTGAGAGTAATAAGGCAATTGAAAATGGCACAAGTAGGATAAACGAATATGAAATGGTGGTTTTTTTATGGGCGGCTAATACACTAGCGGCACCGCCAGCCATGGCTGCTACAATGATAATGGTACTGGCTAATTCAACTGTATTGGCCGACGCATATACTTTTAAACAGTAAATGCACCACATAAAAGCGGTTATAAACGTACCGCTTATAAAGCGAAGAGTTGCACGGCGACCGTTATAATCAGTGCCTTTTTGTTTCGTTCGCCACCATAACGAATCAATCAGACGCACACTAATAATGGCGAGCATTACCCACCACCATGCATGTTTAAATTCAACTAGGTTGGTATTATCAAAGGCAAAGACCAGCATAGATGCTGCAAAAATAGAGACCAGAATGCCGCCTATGCTGTTTTGGTACAGCAGTTCAGCGGCATCTTTTTCAGTACTTTTTACAAGAGATTGATTGCTGTTAATAGCCTTTACTTCCAAATATCTTACGTAAAGGTAAATCTAGCACAGCAATTAAAATCTATCGTATAAAAAACAAGCTATTAAGTTATTGCGTATTTAACTTAAGTATATTTTTACCTTGCTTAAACGTGATATCGACTGGGATCTCGGCCTGAGTTAAGCGAGCTAAATCCGCAAGCAGGCCAGGTTTAATCACGCCTTTATCTGATACTAGCTTGCTTACTCCAGCGTAATCACCATCGCCCTGTAAGGTTAATATTAGACGAGATAATGCATCTATGGCTTCACTCATTTTCGCCATATTGACTTTATAAAGACCGTCAGCATTGCGACTAAATGCGCCATATTCTTGGAAGAAATTGAAACGGATCATGTTTGCCTTGCCGTGTGCGGAACTTGCACCAAAGCGTACTGAACGGAAAATTCCCGCCATAAAGGTGGTGTAATAATCTTCAAGGGTGCCTTCGCTAATCACGCCTTTTTCCAATAATTGGCTAACCATGTACAAACCTAGAATGTCAGCTTTACCTTCTTCTAACGCTGAAGCATGTTCTTTCAAAGCTTGGCGAACCGTTCCCTTATTGTTGATAGTGTTTTTGACGCCTAATCCATGAGCGACCTCATGAAACATGGTATTGGCGAAAAATGCGTTAAAGGTAATGTTACTTCTTTGCTCTGGCACGATCAGTTCATTGGCAATAGGCACTAGAATGTTTTCAAACTTTGCTCGCATCGCATTTTTTAATTGTAAGCGTCGTGTGCCTTTTTCTAATTGCACTTGCTCATCATTAGGTAAATTTATTGCGATGGTTTTGCTGCCGGCATTTGAGTGTCCCGCATAGTAAATGACATCGTATGCATTCAAATCTGCGTTTGCACCGGGCATTTCTTTTTTGTATGCGTCACTAACCGGAAGGTTCGCTTGTAACTCTGGTAGGAAAGCGGCGTATTTGCTCAGGCGTTCACTCCAACTAAGATCTTTTAAGAGCACGTAAGCTTCAAATGCGGCTCGATAACCAAATAATTGGTCTTCATATGTTTCGATAGGGCCAATGACCAATTCGATGGAGTTGTTTTTCATGTCCATCCACGCAAAGTCAGATGCTTGATACTCGTTTGACAGCAGCGCTTTGGCGCGTAAATTGAGATAGTGAGCAAATTCGGCGTCATCAGCTAACGTCGCCGCTTTATTTAAAAGAGCCGCCGCCTTTTGTAATGGCTCAGAAAAGTACTCGGCATAAGGCACCGAAGCAAGTGAGCCATCTTCATTGCGCACTACCATAGAGTACAAACCTGTCTTATCGGCGAACTGGCTTTGCTCGAACTCGTCTTTTGTCATGTTTTGAGGATAAAACTGAGCACCTAACGGTTTTTCTTTCGTGTTAGTTAAGAAAGGTTTATCGCCATTTAGTCTGTCCCAGGGGCCATAATTGATCGCAGCAAATTTTTGCACATCGTTATCTGCGATACGCGCTAAAAACTGCGCTTTATCGCTGCCGTAGGCTTGCTGCCAGAATAAATCATCCATTATCTTGCTGGCGTCTATCAGCAGGCTTAGCATTTTCTTTTGGTTGGCTGACAAAGAAGACAAATCAGCCGTTAATGGCACCGCTTGATATATATCTAAGCGATTCTCGCTATCAGGAAGAAGAGTGAGAGGCTGAGCCGCCGCTGCTGACCCTGGATTGGGCTTAGTTTGAGATGAAGTTGTACAACCTGTAGTGAGTACAGCGACGCACATGGCGCTGATAATGGATTTTTTCCACATAGTAAAACCTTTAAGAAATACAAAAGTAGTGAGTCTTTTAACACGCAATATCGCTAGAGTAAATTATCTGTAAACTGAGATATTTATAAAGACGGGTCGTGAAATGAAAATTCTATGTTAGGATTATTTGAACGACGTGGATGAAAAAGCAGAGACTGAAAAAGGTTAGCTTCGTCAATTATATCAAATGCTTGGATGCAGATTGGTGCTAGGTTGCTATAGTAAGTGAACTGGCTAAACAATGAGTGATACACACAATAGGTTGGAAAATGTCTACAGAGAACGCGCTATTAACCATCTTGGTCGAGAAAATAAACAACGATACCCTAGTCCTGCCAACGCTTCCGGCAATTGCGCTTAAAGTGCGTAAAGCTGCCGATGACCCGAATATAAATCTCAATGCGATGGCAGATGTGATTGGGCAAGACCCATCTCTTTCTGCGCGCATGATTAAAATATCGAACAGCTCGTACATGGGGCGCAGTGTTAAAGTAACCTCTACGTCTCAAGCTGTAACTCGTATCGGTCTGCGTCAAATTAAAAACATTGCCACCGCATTGGCCATGGAGCAGCTGTTCGTATCTAAAAACGACATTGTTAAAAATTACTTAGATAAAGTGTGGCAACAAAATTTAAAAGTGGTTGCAGCGTCTATGGCTGTGATGCAGCTTCATATCAAGGAAACGAAAAACCGTACACTCAACCTAGACACTATGACTTTGGCTGCATTGGTACACAATATAGGCGTATTACCGATTCTTACGGAAGCGGAGCGTCACCCTGAGGTGTTTGCTAATCCTACGTTTTTGAATGTAGCAATTGATAAATTAGCGGGGCGAATTGGTGCTAGCATCATGCGTGAATGGGGCTTCGAACAAGAGTTTGTTAATGTCGCAGAGAACTGGCATGACATGACAGTACAAACGGATATGATTTCTTACCTTGATTTTACTCGGTTAGGCGCAGTTTTGGCAGGGCAGTTTGATTCTCAGAAAGATGCTTTGCTTAATTTAGCCGTGCAAAAAGGTATTTTAGCCGATCTATCTATCTTGCAATCTGAAGATTACCAAGAGCTGTACGATAGCGCTTCCGCTATTTTTGCTTAGCAAGCACAGTGATAGCGCGTTACAGCGCAGCTATATAGCAATAAGCCAGCATTATGCTGGCTTATTTCGTTTTGGCTTTCGCTACTTATTAACCTAGAGCGATATTATTCTTGGTCTTGCTGCAAGTTGAATATTTCTACCAAACGTTTTGAGAAACGTACAATCTCAGCAGACATCAACGCAAAATCAGCGTCCATTTTTGCCAGTTTGTCTTCTTTTGGTATATCGTCGTTTTGCTCAGTCATTACATCTGTGAATTTTAAGCGTTTAACCGCCATATCCTCTTGTAATAACGCACTAAACGTTTCGTCCCATTCAATAGCCACTTTTTGCAAGGTTTTGCCAGCGCTTAAATGGTTCATGATTTCTTCACTGCCAAGATCTTGGTTTTTGCAGCGTACAATCGCTCCGTCTTCTTCCATTGAGCGAAGTTCGGCTTCCTCGAGGATCACCACATCATTTGGTACCGCATCGTCGGTTAGCCAGTGAGTCAGCTCTTCTTGTACGCTTTGCTTGGCTAAAGGTACAACAGGTAACGAGCCAAGGGCCTTGCGCAGCATGGCTAAAAAGGTTTCTGCTTTGCCATCAGCACTGGCATCGACCACAACTAGGTTATCTTGTGTGGAAATAAAACCATGGCTAAAGCTGTTTTTGGTAAATGCTTGAGGCAATAAACGTTGAATAATTTCTTCTTTCATTTCTTGCTGGGCTTTCTTGCCCACATTTGAGCCTGTTTCGGCTTCTACCAACGCAACCTTGTCGGCTAATTCAGCATTTACAACAGCGGCAGGAAGAATACGCTCTTGTTTTTTTAACGTTAACCAAAACTTGCCGCCGGCGCTGTGCACTAGCATTTCGCCTTGGCCTACGGGAGATGTCCAACCCATAGTTGCAAGCTCCTGAGAGCCGCAAGGGCGGAATGGAAACTCGGCAAGTTTGTCTTGAATGTCTTCTTCAGTTAACTCTAAGGTTTGCGTCAGATGGTAAAGTTTAAGGTTTTTGAACCACATAAAATGAATGCCCGTTGATAAGAAATTGAAAACAATATCGGATAAATAAAAATGGCCGCTAGCCTAGCAGTCTTTAGCTAAAACTGCCAAACCTAGCGTTGAGAATGTAGCGGGATCGTCAGCACATATTGTAAGCCTTTGCCTGGCTCACTGAATACTTCAATATCGCCTTTCAGCGTTTGCGTTACCAAGTTGTACATGATGTGCGTACCTAAGCCACTGCCACCTTTTCCGCGGCGCGTGGTGTAAAAAGCGTCAAAGTGTTTTGCTAACGAATCCTGAGGCAGGCCCTTACCGTTATCACTGTAGTCGATTGTCAGTGTTTCAGGCTGTTGGGTGACTTTAATATCAATCGTGCCCTTACTCATGTCTTCAAACCCATGAATAATTGAATTCATCACCATATTGGTAAAAATCTGCGCTAGCATGCCTGGCGCACAAACAATCACCACACTGTCAGGGCAGCTAATGTTGATCACGTGCTGCGTTTTTTTCAGGCTTGGGGCTAATGATTGGATAATCTCATTAAGATATTCTTTGAGGTTAATTTCTCGCTCTGCTTCGCTCGCCTGATCCACCGCGACTTGTTTAAAGCTCGATATTAAATTCGAGGCTCGATTTAAATTGTTTGTCAGCAGAGTGATCGTTTGTTGGGCGTCAGACAAAAACGTGTTCATCGTGCTGCCGGTGAGTGTTTTTTCTTGGTAGGCTTTTTCTAACGTATTAAGCCTTTCTTGTAAAAAGCTGGTGGCAGTGACACCTACGCCAAGTGGGGTGTTAACATCATGGGCGATGCCAGCGACCAAACCGCCTAAAGATGCCATTCGTTCAGATTCTACCAGCTGATCTTTAGCCAATTGAAGCGTATCCATTGATGAGGCTAACTCATTGTTTCTTTTACGTAATTCATC
Source organism: Paraglaciecola chathamensis S18K6 (assembly GCA_000314955.1). Lineage (GTDB taxonomy): Bacteria > Pseudomonadota > Gammaproteobacteria > Enterobacterales > Alteromonadaceae > Paraglaciecola > Paraglaciecola chathamensis. The sequence goes on from BAEM01000059.1 coordinate 45,714, forward strand.
TTCGATAAACTGGCGATTCTCGTTTTCTTGGCGCAGCTCCCGCTGATTGACAATAAGCTCATCTTTTTGTTGCTCTAAATCGAGCATGATTTTGCTTAACGTGGCCGTTTTCTTGGCAACTTCTTGTTCCAAAGAAATATTATGGTCATCAAGTAATCGGTTGGCGTCTTGCAGTTCAGCCTGAGCACCGTTAAGGCGTTTTTGAAAGTCAGCCATGCCGTCAATTAAACCGTTGTAGGCTTGCTCTAATAAGGTAAATTCGTTCTTGTCAGGCACATTCAAATGCAGTTTCGACGACTCTAGGTCGTCGATATCAAAGTCAGAAATTTGTTGGCGCAACTCGTTTAAAGGGTTCGTCAACATGGTACGAAAAGCACTCATAAACAAGAAAACTAAGAAGGCGGTTTTGATGATCGCATTACCAATCAAAAAGAAAATACCAACTTCGATTCGACTAAATATGATTTGCGCGCTGGAATATAAAGCGACGTCACCGACCAGTGACGTGCGCCCTGAAAATTCAAATATTAACGGGAAGCTATAACCGAACGTACCCCCTACATGATCTTGCACAACCCCTTTGATAATAGGAGAGTTAGGCTGTTCAGAGGTGCGCCCTAAATTTGCAATATATTGTCCATTCTCGTCACGAATTTGTACACCTTCAACAATAGGAAGCTCCATTAATCCGACGGCAATTGACTTGGCTTGCGCCATATTTAATTCCCACATTGCTCGGGTCAAACTGGTGCTGAACGTGTTTTTTAAGGTTTGTAATTCGCCTGCAATATGACTTTTAGCGTTCACATATTCGGTCACTATTTGTCCCGCTGTCACAATGACAGTCAATATGAAGTAAACCGATAGCACACGAGTCAAAAGTTTCTTTGATAAGGTGCTTTTTTCGTTAGTCATTTGCTGATCCGAGTAAGACATGAAAATTAAGAATATGCGCTCTAGATAAAATTAACAAGTGACTATTAATTCCTGCAATCTAGCTGTCACGAAAAGCAACTATCTGAATTTTCGCGGTTTATTTCTCTAATATGACAAAAAAATTGCGTTAGTTAAGTGTTTTAGGCAGGGTTATTACGCTCTTTATGGTAACTTTAATAAAAATGTCACAGACCTAACGAATAATTGCGGACTTTGTCATGAACAGGAAATTGAAGATGGCCAAACGAGTATTACTGGTTGAAGATGAAGCGCCAATCAGAGAAATGTTAAAATTTGTCTTAGAGCAATCTGGCTATGAAACGATTGAGGCAGAAGACTTTGATGTCGCCCTAGAAAAGGTCGTTGAACCGTACCCTGATCTTATTTTACTAGATTGGATGTTACCTGGGGGCAGCGGTGTTCAACTAGCAAAGCGTTTAAAGCAGCACGAATTTACCCGGGATATTCCCATTATCATGGTAACAGCCCGTGGTGAAGAAGAAGATAAAGTCCGTGGGCTTGATTCTGGTGCCGATGATTACGTGACAAAACCATTCTCACCCAAAGAGCTAGTGGCTCGTATCAAAGCGGTGATCAGGCGTGTTACTCCTACATCGAGTGACGAGTTAATTGAGTTTAATGGCTTGAAGCTTGATCCGGTTTCTCATCGAGCAACGGCTAATGATGAACCTCTGGACATGGGGCCGACAGAATTTAAATTACTGCATTTCTTTATGTCTCATTCAGAGCGTGTATACAGCCGAGAGCAACTACTCGATAATGTTTGGGGAACAAATGTATACGTAGAAGACAGAACCGTTGATGTACATATTCGGCGTCTGCGCAAGGCCATCTCTCGCTTTGGTCATGATAGTATGATCCAAACGGTACGTGGCTCAGGTTATCGTTTCTCAGTAAAAGTGTAATCTACTCAGGTTATACTTAAACTTCCTTGTTCGTCGGCTGCAAAGGAGAACAGTTGCTGCCATGTACTACCCTTTCTCATGGCTAAGAAGCCTGGGCCGAGTAGCGGCCTATTTTCTAGTGGTTACTTTACTTGGTTGGTATTTTTCTGAACTGAGTATTGCGATTGCTATTGGAGCCTTATTGCTCTTAGCTGGCCATTATTGGAATATATATCGCCTAAACCATTGGCTGTGGCAGAGTAAAAAAATTACTCCGCCTAAGGTTAATGGTGTATGGGAGCATATTTATGATGGCATCTATACGCTGCAGCGTCGTAATCGAGCCAAACGCAAAGAACTTGGGTTATTAGTAAAGCGCTTCCGCGAAGGATCTGAAGCCCTACCTGATGCCGCCGTTGTAGTTGATGCAAACGCGGCGATTATTTGGTGTAACCGTCTGGCGCGTATTGAGCTGGGCCTGCGTTGGCCTGACGACGCAGGTCGCAGAATTTACAATTTGGTACGCCACCCGCAGTTTATCGAGTTTTATCATAAAAAAGATTACGAAAAGCCAATCGAAGTGCCTTCTCCGGTCAATGATCAACGTATTCTTGAATATCGCATCATGCCTTATGGTGATCAGCATTTACTTCTGCTGATCAGAGATGTCACCAAGCTGACGCAAATAGAAAAAATGCGCAAAGATTTCGTGGCGAATGTGTCACATGAGTTACGCACGCCTTTAACGGTTATCAATGGCTATTTGGAAACCTTGCCAGGGGCTACGAATATTCCAGAAGCCTTTTTGGCCAAAGCGTTTGAAGAAATGCGTTCTCAATCCACACGTATGCAATGCTTGATTGAAGAGTTATTAGTGCTTTCTAGAATTGAAGCTAGCAACGAGCGCACAACCGAAAACATTGTCGATGTGCCACAAATTCTCAACACCATAAAAATTGAGGCCGATACCCTCAACAGTGCTAAGCAGCACACCATAAGCATGGATGTAGATCCGAACCTGCAGGTTTATGGCGTGGAAACTGAACTGCGCAGTGCTTTTTCTAATTTATTGTTTAACGCCATCCACTACACACAAGAACAAGGCAAAATACACGTTCAGTGGAAGTTAGTTGATGGTCAAGCCACCTATTTAGTCACAGACAATGGCTATGGTATTGAAGCGAAACATCTGGGACGGCTAACAGAACGTTTTTATCGAGTTGATAAAGCCCGCTCACGTAAAACCGGTGGTTCGGGGTTGGGGCTGTCCATTGTTAAACATGTTCTCAATCACCACAATTCACGGTTACGTATAAAGAGTAAAGTGGGTGAGGGCAGTGAGTTCTCGTTCGCATTTTCTCACGAGTTATCCATCAAGCAGACCAAGGTTTAAACCAACTCCATTAATAATTAGTCACTCAGCAACTATTTAATGGAATTGGTATTAAACCTCTCACCCGGTAACTTTACATGCCACCTTTGCGCTAGAACAATGCTAGTGTATTGAAATTAAACATTTTTTGAGAATATTTCTATTCATTCCCTCGGTCATGGAATTTTATCCATGACACTTTTGTTAAACTTTTCTGACAGTTTTTATATGTAACAAAAATGTCACTGAGCTCCGGTAATCTTCGTGCAAATTTTAAAACACATTAAAAAAACACTCGTTTATCGGAGAACATCATGGAACTTAAGAATCTTTTCAAAGCATCTGCAGTAGCAACTGCTTTATTACTAGCTGGCTGTGGTGGTGATATTAAAGTCACGCCAACTGTTATTGATAACAGTGTTGACAACAGTGTGACTAACCCAACTACGGGTGGCGGGGACTCAGGTTCAACTAATGTGTGTGCATCTTACGAAAATACAAGCGGTGAAACTGTTCAAGGTTCATACGACGGCACTGATTGTACGTATAACACTGCATTCGTAAGCGCAAGCAACCCTATTACTACAGACGTAACCCTAACTGATTTGAGTAATGACGGTGTTCACTTGTTCTTAGGCTCACTTGTGATGGGTGAAGGCTGTAACAATGAAAGTGATTCTTGTTCTATCGACACAGATGGCCCAACGTTAACCGTAGATGCGGGTGCTGATGTTGCATTTAACCAAACAACGTCTTTCATTCTGATCAATCGCGGCGCGAACATTGAAGCAGAAGGTACGTACGCTGACCCAATCACCTTTACTTCAAGCAATGCATACGCTCGCCTTGACGCAGTAGGCAGTGGTCCTCAATACCAAGATTGGGGCGGCATTATGATTGATGGTTTGGGCATTACCGATCAATGTACAGATGCGCAACGCGCTGCAGCAACATGTAATGCTGTTAGTGAAGGCGTAACCAGCTTCTACGGCGGAAATGACAACACTGATAACAGTGGCACACTTAAATTCGTGAAAATTCATTACGCTGGAGGCTTACCTTCAGGTGCTGAAGCCGGTAATGACTTGAACTCTTTAAGCTTATTCGCTGTAGGATCAGGTACTGAAATCGATTATATCGATATTTACCAAGGATACGACGACGGTATCGAATTCTTCGGTGGCGCAGTAGACATTAAGCACATTGTTATCACTGATACCCAAGATGATAGCTTGGACATCGATGCCGGTTGGCAGGGTCGTGCACAGTACGTGTTGATTAAGCAAGGCACTGTGGTAAATAACAGTGGTGAAACTGTGAGTATGGGTAACGGTGGTTTTGAGTCTGATGGTGTTAAAGGTGAATCATCAGCAGAAGCGCCAGCATCAGCTCCGGTACTTGCTAACGTAACGGTTATTACCACTGATGGTATCTCTGTACGTGACGGTGACCCTTCAATTGCCATGAAGCTAGATGACATGATTTCTGCTACTTGGTACAACACTTTATTAGTTAAACCAGTTGCGACACAAACTTGGTGTATTAACTACAGTGGTGATGCTGCAGAAGTTATCGTAAATGGCTCAGCTTCTATTCATAACTCTGTTGCTGCATGTGCTCAATTGGCTAATGCTGGCAGTGAAACAGTTACCTCTGGTTCTGATTCAACCACAGTACAAGAATGGTTCGAAGCAAACTCAAGTGAAGTGGTAGGCGGAAACGCTGACGTACTTGCGGCAAACGGCTTTGCAACATTAACCACCAGCACAGACATCACTATTTCTGCATTTGATGCCTCTACGCTAGATGCGTTCTTTGAAGCAACTGACTTCATCGGCGCAATTTCTGACACTGATACAACTTCTGATTGGTATAACTGGGCTAACGATGCGTTTGTAAACGCAGCAGCCGACGAGTAACCAATTTTGTATTAGATTAATAGGCGCCTAGTTGCGCCTATTTTTTGATTTATAGCTAGGAGTTAAAGGTGAGTAATCAATACAAACTTAAAAAAGTCGCCTACTCGGTAGGACTGGGACTTTTGGTTAGTGCAGGGTCAACCTTCGCACAAGAAAGTCAGGTCATGGAAGAAGTCGTAGCAACAGGCTCTCGACTTCAAGGAACGGCCGCTGCCGTTATCGAAGAGCGTAAAAATCAAGCCTTCGTTGCGGACATATTAGGCTCAGAGCAAATTTCACGTACTGGTGATAGTGATGCGGCCTCGGCGCTTCGCCGCGTAACAGGTTTAACGTTGGTAGACGGCAAGTTTATTTATGTGCGCGGTCTTGGCCAGCGTTATTCAAGCGCACGCTTGAACGGTGCCAGTATCCCAAGCCCAGATTTAACCCGTAACGTTATCCCGTTGGATATTTTTCCAGCAAACGTTATCGAAAGTCTCTCTGTGCAGAAAGCCTATTCACCGAATATGCCGGCCGCTTTTGGCGGGGGGAACGTTGATATTCGTACCAAAGCAATACCGACAGAGTTTGTCGCGGGTATTCAAGTGGCTGTCGAGGGTAACACTAATAACTCTGACGGTTATACCTACAACCGCGATGAAAATGGTATTCCTCAAGCATTAACCGATGCGATACCGCAATACCGCGGAAACTTTGGTTTAGCGAGTATTATTAGTCAAGACAATTTGGTTAGTGGGGATACTACTGCAGCAGACCAAGCGAGCGCGGTCAACAAAACCTTAGCCAAGTCTCTGCCACGTAACTTGGCACTAAAAGACGAGTCTTTAGACCCGAACTATTCAGCTCAGGCGTTTATTGGCAACAGTTTTGATGAAGAGTATTTCGGTGGCCAAATCGGCTTTTTGGCCTCACTGGCGTATGACAATAAGTGGACGTATTCAGATCGCTCAAATGCGGTAACAAGTGCAACGCCTGTTGACAATTGCTCCACTGAACTAGCCACTGCTGATGATATCCTAAATACCTGTTACGACACATACGCTGAATCTGAAATGACGACTGAAGAAGAGCGTGTAAACGGATTGTTCAGTGTTGGCTACAAGCTAGATACACATAGTATTAGCTACACCAAAATTTATATCGAAGATAATGAAGACGAGTCTGAAATTTCAATTTTCCAGAACCCAAGTCAAAATATCTCGATCGCAGCTGATAATGAAGCGGATCGCACACATAGCTTCGTGTATGAAGAGCGAACGCTTGATGTCGACCAATTCCGTGGACAACACACCTTTTTGGATTACATGGGTGTAGGGGTTGATTGGCAATACACAGAATCTAGAGCCGAAACAGAAAACCCGTTAAATGTACAGTATGAGTTCACTGATACATTCGACAACGGTACTTATACTGGGTCTCTGATTGATGGAGCCCAAGGGCGAGCTAACTATCAGTTTGTTGACATGGAAGATAACATGAAGTCTTGGGGCGGTAATGTAACGCTGCCTTTGACTTTCAAAAATTTGGAAGTGGAACTTAAGGGCGGCTGGGACTTTATTGACCGTGCTAGAATTTACACGACCTCGAGTTTCTTCTTGGATAACAACCGTTCTACCACGTTAGTGAATGACGACATATCAAATGTTTTATCGATAACCAATTATTTAACCGACGAGTTTATCGATGACAATATGTTGATTAGCTTTAACGAGCCTATCGCTCCTGAAGCCGATGATTATTTGGCTGCTCAGAAGATTGATGCCGGCTATGCTGCTTTTGATGTCTTCTATAAAGGTATTTGGCGGATCAGTGGTGGTTTGCGTTATGAGGCATTTAAGCAAGTTTCTTTATCGTCATCTAGCTTGATCTTTACCGAAGAAGATTTAAATAATTTCTACAGCGAAGACGATATTCTTAATGGAACAGTGAACGACGATGATTTCTATCCAGCGCTTAGCTTGACGTATATTGGCGGCGACGATTATCAGCTTCGTTTTGGTTACGGTGAAACGGTCGTTCGCCCAGATTTGCGAGAAGTTGTGCCGGTAGCCTACGATGATCCACTAACGGATATTCGTACCTTTGGTAACGCAACGCTAAGTTCAACCACGTTGAAAAACTACGATTTACGTTATGAATTGTATTTCGACGATGGTGACAACCTCGCATTTTCTGCTTTCTACAAAGATATTACTAACCCAATTGAAACCACGCTAAGTGTGGGTGATGCAAGCTATACGGCAAACTTCACCAATGGCGACACTGGTGAAGTGTATGGTGTTGAAGCAGAATGGTTGTATGACTTAAGCTGGGTATCAGATGGCTTCTTTACTTCTGGTAATATCACATTAAGTGACTCAGAGGTAGTTGTTGATGCGGCCTCAGCGGGCAACTTAACCAATACTGAAAAACGCATGACAGGCCATTCTCAGTATGTGGTGAACATGCAGCTTAGTTATGATTCTGCAAATGGTAACCACAGTGGTTCATTAGTGTATAACGTCTTTGGTGAGCGAATTATTGCTTCGGGTATCAATGGGCGTGAAGACGCTTATGAACAGCCATTTAATTCGCTTGATGCCACTTACTCTTATTTCCCTGATTTTAATACTACTGTCAAATTGACCTTAAAAAATCTGTTAGGTGAAGATCAAGAAGTAACGCAAGACGGAATCGATGTACGCACCCGTTCTATTGGTACCACAGTTAAGTTGAGCTACCGGTACGATTTCTAGTATCGATATATCACTTAAATTCATTGCTATTAAAAGCCAACCTTAAACGGTTGGCTTTTTTGCTTTTTAGCCGTTCCAGTTACATTGTGAAATAAAAGTGCTAATAAAAATTCATAGGAGTGTCACCATAACTTTAAGGTAAATAATTTAACCTTTATGTGCTGGCGAATTGGTCGTCAGTTTAAAAAGGAGACGAGTTATGAAATTAAAAATTGCTGTTTGCCTTATGTTGGGGTCTTTGTCAGTTAATGCACTTGCCGCAACAACTTACCATTACCCAAAATCCACTAATCAGTACGGTCAACTAGACTATATTTTTGTCACTGCCACCAATGGCAGCGGCTTCTGCGAAGAAAAAAAACAGACTTACTCCAAAATTATTGCTGGGGAAATGTTTTGCGGGGAAGACGAGTCATCTTACAACGAATTTGATTGGAGCAGCAAAACATGGGTTTCCAAATCCACCGGAAGTAAGAATCAGTGTTACCCCATATTCAAACAAATTACCTGTAGCTAATGTCAATATAACGCTCGTATCAAGCCACCGCTAGGTGCGGTGGCTTTCCTCGGTGACTTTTTTGTCCGAGACCTGAACCCTATTGAATTAATTGGTACTGTTTCACCGCAGTATCGGTTTGCAAACCAAAATGCCCAAGCGCGTAACTGAACGTCGCATCTTCGTTTGCGATGCGACTACTGTGCACGCCGCCCACCGTGCAACTGCCCGTTGCACACACTATTTGGTCTAAATAGCTTTTAATCGAATACACTTTAGATGCTAATGGTACGTTGTAAATACTGTCTAAAAAGGGGCTGTTAACAGATAAACCGGCAGAGCCACATGTAGAACTCCACACATTAAAGGGGTAGTAACCACAGCATTTTAGACCTAAAAACGCCCCTGCAATGCCCACAAAAGTATCTACTTGATTTGCCACGGCAAGTTTATCAATCTGCTGCGCGGCTAATGTGGCGCCCATTGAATGACTAATCACATCAATTTTCCCTGTACAGGATGAGGCTAGGGCGCTTTGAATCGCTTGGCGCACAGGCGTTTCTTCACTGCCGCTGTGGTTATTGCAAGCCGCGCAGCTCTTCGATCCCCAGTCTGGGCGGTATATGTCGCTGGTGGAATAACCATTAGCTAACAGATGATCATAGGTGTTATCCCAACTGGCTGGCGTGGCCGTATTGCCATGGACCAACACCACTGCATCTTTGCAGGCTAGCGCTTGCAAAGGCAGAGCTAAACACATTAATAGTGCTAGCATTCGTATTTTGTAACATTCTTTTATTGTTTTCATACTGTCCTCTTTCGTTATTTTTGTAAGTGACAGCAGTGAATATAGGGCGTGCAGGGCAACTCAAACATAGTACTTTAGCACTGTGCGGCGAGAGCACTTAGCGTTGATTACGCAACGACTTAAAAGTAAAATAATAACTATTCTCATTTGTTAACTGTGGGCGTTTGACCAATGCTCACTCACGTAATTGCCCTCAGGTTAAGGTTATATCTTGTATTCTTCATTAAATTTCTCACGTTTATCTCGATTGCTTGTCAGTTGCGTAGGTAAAAAAATCATCAGTCATACTGCCGCCGTTTTGGCACTTGGCATAATGACGTTCTCAAGTTTTGCACAAACGACCACCTCTATTGATGTGGTGACGCAGAGCCGGCAAATTTTGCAAATGGCTGAATACATAGGCGTTGATTATTCTGAAGCTGTGGTTGATGGCGAAATCGCTAGCGAAGATGAGTTTGCTGAAATGCAACAGTTTGCCAAACTGATTTTGCAAAAAGGCGAAGTCATCGAAAGTGCCGCTGCGCCAGGCTTTGATTTGAGCAAAACATCAGTATTAGCGAATGCCAGGGCATTGCAGCAAGCCATTCTTGCTAAAGCCAGCATGGGAGAAATACAGAGCCTTACCCTACAAATTCGTCAAGAACTGTTAGCCATATCACCCGCATTGAAACTACCGTCTCGCTTATTACCCCAAGCGCAGGTAGATACCTTGTTCGCGGAAAATTGCGCAGCATGTCATGGCCCCGCAGGCAAAGGTGACGGCCCTTTGGCGAAAAACTTCAGCCCTCAGCCAACCGATTTCACTGAGATAGAACGCGCGCAAAATCGTTCGTTGTTAGGATTATACGATGCGATTAGCGCCGGGCTTGATGACACAGCCATGCGTGCATTTACCGAACTGAGTGATCAACAGCGCTGGTCTTTGGCGTTTTATGTAGGCAGCTTGGCTTTTACTCAAAGCACTGATGATTCGACGAGTGCTGGCCCGCCAAGCTTAGAGTTACAAGCTTGGATCAACAATAATCCATTACAGGTTTCGGCACAAAATAGCGATATAAGTCAAAAGCAAGTTGAACAATGGCGTGCGTCTCCAGAGGTGTTTTTTGAGCAAGGCGACTCTCCTATCTCGACTGCCAAAAATAACCTGATTGCAGCAGTAACCGCATACAACGCTGGTGACCTAGGCCAAGCACAGACCCTTGCTGTGAGCGCCTATCTTGATGGCTTTGAATTAATCGAGAATAACCTTGACGCGCGAGATAGTGGTTTACGTAAGTCGGTAGAAAAACAGCTATTGAACTTTCGTAACGTTCTCAGCATTGAAGGCAATGAAGAGCAGGTTCAGGCTGAATCTGCACAGATATTGCAACAGTTAGAGCAGGTTGATAGCACGCTGACCGGCGCTGTGTTGTCAAATAACGCGATGTTTTCTGCTTCATTAATCATTCTATTACGTGAAGGTCTAGAAGCGCTATTAATCGTATTAGCGCTGATCACGGTATTGATAAAAACCCAACGCCAAGATGCCATTCGTTATGTGCACTTTGGCTGGGCATCAGCACTTATTGCTGGTGGAGTGACTTGGTGGGTGGCTGAAAACCTCATTACGATCAGCGGTGCATCAAGAGAGCTGATGGAAGGCGGTGCTGCCTTACTCGCCGCAGGTATATTGTTTTATGTCGGCTACTGGATGCACAGTAAAACGCAGGCCGCTGTTTGGCAGCAGTACATTCAAAATAACGTTGAGCGACATTTAAGTAAGGGGACCTTATGGGGCCTTACCGGATTAGCTTTTATCTCTGTGTATCGTGAAGTATTCGAAACGATATTGTTTTATCAGTCATTACTGACCCAATCGGCAGGGGATGGCAGTCAGGTAAGCTTTCTGTGGTATGGATTACTCGCCGCTATCGCGATATTAGTCATCATCACTTGGTTAATGCTTAAATACTCGGTGAAATTGCCTATTGGACGCTTCTTCGCATTGAGCGCGTACTTTATGTTAATTCTAGCTTTTGTGTTAGCTGGCAAAGGGATATCCGCTTTACAAGAAGCAGCCGTCATTGCTATTACGCCGTTCCCACTGGATATATCGGTTAGCTGGTTAGGGATTTCTGCCACATGGCAAGGGATAATGATCCAAGGCGTGATTTTGCTGTTATTCATCTACATGTTTTCTCGTCAATCAAACGAGACTGATAACGAGACAATAGCGAAATAATTTTTGTAACTAGACTGATGTCCAGACATAAAAAAGGCAGATGTAATATCTGCCTTTTGCTTATTTGGCCTAAGTCATTAGGCCGTTGTTTCGTTTAGCGGTTTAGTAAAAACTTACTTTCGCTTCAATACCGAATATGCGTGGTTGATTCACGATACCGGTTAAGTTGTTAAAGTCGACAGCACCTTTAACATTTTCTTCATCGGTGATGTTTCGGCCGAATAAAGCAACTGTGTAGTTGTGCTCGAAGTTTTCATAACCAATGCGCAAACCACCTTCTACATTGCCATCAGTTTGAAACTCAACAGACTCGTACAAGAACAAGTTAGTCTCGCCTTGGTATGCCCAATCCGTAAACGCGAAGAACTCGCCGTCGTTACCCACAGGCACTGCGTAACGAGCGGTGAAGGTAAAGATAGTTTCAGGTGCTTGCGGGAAAGGGTTCCCATCGATCACAGCGTTAAACCCGTTCGGACGAGGGTCAAGTACAGTACAGTTACCGGTTGAGCCAAACGCTTCATTCGTGCCACAGGGCAACAAGGTTAATGAGTCGTCTTTAATTTCGGTTTTGTTGTAGCTGTAGCCGGCTGTTAGGGTTAGGTAATCACTAGCAACATATTGCGCATCAATTTCAAACCCGTAACCGACACCCTTATCTGCATTTACCAGTGCAACATTGTTTGCGCCACCGCCAATGGCAGAGAACTGCATATCATCAATCTGGTAATAAAAAGTCGCTGCATTTAGGCGTAAAGTGTTGTCTAACAAGTCAGATTTGAAACCAAACTCGATTGAGTTAATAGTTTCAGCGTCAGCTACTGACGGTGCGCCTTCAAACGCGACATCACGGCCTTGTATAGACTGCGCTCTAAAGCCATTGGCTAAACGAGCAAATACGGACGTATCGCCGTTAATTTTGTAGTTTGCGCTTAACTCCCAGCTAATCTGACCATCGTCAACATCGATGTCTTCGTAATCTTGAACGCTTGCATCACCAGTCACCAGGGCAAAACCATTTACATTTTGCTCACCAACGCGAAGCGATTTTTCGTCATAGGTATAACGTATTCCACCCGTAACATTTAAACGCTCATTGACTTCATAAGTCGTTTGACCAAACACGGCCCAAGTGGTGTTTTCATGGAATACTGTGGTTGCACCAAAGTAACCGTCAATACTGGTCACATTGAATGACGAATCATAGTAAAAGGCACCCGTTTGCCAGCTTAAGGCGTCATCGGTTTCACTGGCAAAGCGGATCTCTTGAGTAAACTGCTCTAAGTCGTCTAGGTTATCCTGGGTAACGGCACTAAAGCCGATTGCGCCAGGGAAAGTTAGCACATCTTCAAAACCTGAATTGAAGTTTGCTGACGTTAATCCATCAGGTACCGGTGTGGTTAAATCATTGGTGTAAACACCACCATCAATATCGCCCAAGCTTGAGCCTTCGGCTTCTTCATAGGCAGTGATAGAGGTAATTGACATGTTTTCTAAGCCAAACTCTAGCTTTAATGACGCACCATAGTTTTCGTATTCTTGTGGGTTATTATCAGCACCATCACCATCGATATCTCCGTCGTAATAGACTGTATCGCGGTCAAAGTTTTGATTTAAATCATTGCTGCCCTTGGTGAACACGTTGGCACGAAATACCGAAGCAGTGCCGTCTAGTTCACGGCCATGAACGTTTAATAAAGCAGAGAAATCTTCAGATGGGGTATATAATAACTGCCCACGCCACGCTTTTTCGTCAAAGCCGCCAAGGGCGTCTTTTTCACCGGTAAAGCCATTGTCAATCCAGTCGTCACGATCTTGTGATAATACAGAGAAACGACCTGATAAGTCTTCGGCCAAACCGCCGCCAACAGCACCTTCAAAGTTCAATGTGCCTAGGTTACCTACGCTCATTTTGGCATAAGCATCAAAATCTTCGGTCGGTTTAGCGGTGTCAAACTTGACGATACCTGCTGTGGTGTTGCGGCCGAACAAGGTACCTTGTGGCCCGCGAATAACTTCTACTTGTTCTACATCGAACAAGGGAAAGCTTTTTAAAATGACGTTTTCTTTAACCACATCATCCATCACGATGGAAACAGGCTGTGAAGCGGCTAAATCGAAATCGGTATTGCCTAAACCACGAATGTAGAAACGTGGGGCCACTCGGCCATTAGACGATTCGGCGTACAAGCCTGGTACTCGCACTGCTAGGGCGAGAATGTCATCACCACCGGAAAATATGCTTTCAAAGCGCTCACCGTTTAAGGTCGCGATTGAAATCGGTACTTCTTGAATACTTTGCGTACGTTTTTGCGCTGTAACCGTGATTTGCTCTAGGCCTTTCTCTTTTGTTGCTGGCGCTTCCTGCGCGTTAAGAGTTTGGCTAAATAGAGCACCTTGGATACAGACGGCTAATGCTGCTTTATGAAAATTGGTCATTGTGTCACCGCTAGTAAATGTGTGGTTATAGTAAATGCATGGTTATCGAAACATGTCGTTCTACGATTGTATCATCGCATTTTTTCGCTAAGCGAAGTTCTAATCTTTAGTCTAATCAATTGCTTGAATATTGCACGTCGAAGAGCAGAGCTCATGATGACAATGTTCATGCAAAGGCACTACAAGATGGCTGCGTATTGTGCCTTTGTAACGAAACAATGTCTCGTAAATTGTGTGAATTAGGGGAACACATTGCTGTCATATTTGCGTTGCATTTGATTATTTAGGCGTGCTAGCACCACGCTTTAGCATAAAACCCTGCCTTATAAAATTGTTCAGATACAGCCAAAAGCTATTCGTCTAAAAAAGCAAAACCGAGCGCTAATTCAAGAAAACACTGAAGTTTATGCTTTAACTGATGACCAGAGTTGCCACTTCGCATGCGGGCAAACCGCGCCATGACTCCGTGTAACATTAATGAAATATTACTGTCATTTATACGTCACATAGCTGTAATAAAAATGCCACGACTAACCCCTATCCTTGCGCAAATTCTTAATGAAATTGGCTAATCCGCAAGGTTTAGACTATTTCGCCATTTCCTTCAAATAGGGTTTGAGTACATGAAGTCTACCACTACGTTATCAGCCAGCTTACTCAGTGTAAGTTTGCTTTTATCTGCATCTGGCTACGCCCAGGAAGATGCATACCTGAAGCCAGCTGTTGAAAAAGCGACAGAAATCAATGACTCGGCTGCTAACTCTCAGAAAAAAATCAATAAGATCAATGATCAGATTGATAATAAATTGCAGCAGTTCAAAGCCATTAACAAAGAGACTGAAGGCTTAGAGGTTTATAACACTCAGCTACGCAAGCAAATTGAGAATCAAGTGCAGGAAATGGCTGACCTTAATGCTGCAATCGATGACGTAAGTGTTATTGAACGTCAAATCACGCCGTTAATGATGCGCATGATTGATGGCCTTGAGCAGTTTATCGCCCTTGACGTGCCTTTCTTAGCGCAAGAGCGTGCCAATCGTATCGCTGGTTTGAAAAGCATGATGGACAAAGCAGATGTTGCCCCATCAGAAAAATTCCGCCGCGTGATGGAAGCTTACCAAGTGGAAATGGATTACGGACGCACCCTTGAAGCCTATGCCGGTTTACAAAACATCGACGGCCAAGAGCGCAACGTAGACTTTTTACGCGTTGGTCGTACCGCGTTGATATACCAAACGCGTGACGCAAGCATGCAAGGTATGTGGAACGCACAAACACGCCAGTGGGATGCGCTACCGTCAAGTTACCGCACTCAAGTGACTAAAGGCCTGCGTATGGCCAAAAAACAAATGGCACCAGATCTACTGATGTTGCCTGTAGCGATCACAGATTAAGAGCACGATGAAGATGAATCAATTAGTTAAAAATATCGCACTTACGTTGTTCGTTACATTAACGGCAACCACAGCCATGGCCGCTGATCCTTTGCCAAAGAAAGAGTCTGCCCTAGATTTAGACGCACTTCTTAAGCAGTTAGAGGAAGGTAAATTCCAACAGACGACGCAAAACAATGAACGTGAAAAAGAGTTTATTGCCAAGCGTGCTGAACAAGATCAAATGTTACGCAACGCGGCGAAAGCACGTGATGCCGCATTACAAACATCTGAAAACTTAGAAACGACGTTTGAAGAAAATGAATTTAAACTGGGTGACTTGAACGATGCGCTAACCAAGCGTTTAGGTTCACTAAAAGAATTGTTTGGTGTACTTCAGCAAGTGGCTGGTGATACGAAAAGCAAATTCTTTAACTCAGTTATATCTGCGCAAATACCTAACCGTGCAGAGTTCTTAGACGAAATGGCGCAATCTATGGGCTCAAGCTCAAAACTTGCTTCGATTGATGAAATAGAGCGCGTTTGGTTTGAAATGCAGCGCGAAATGACCGAATCGGGCAAAGTGACGCGTTTCACTACTGATGTAGTTGAAGCTGGCGGCGCTAAAGTAAGCAAAGAAGTGATTCGTGTTGGTACATTCGCTTTAGTCGCTGACGGTAAGTATCTTGATTATGAAGGTTCAACTAACTCATTAGGTGAGTTAATCCGTCAACCTGCAGGTCGTTACACAGCAAGCGCTGAAGCGCTTCAAGCGTCTAACGGTGAACTTGTTGAGTTCGGTTTAGACCCAACAGGTGGTTCTATTCTTAAATTGTTGGTGCAAGCACCAAGCTTAAAAGAGCGTGTTGAACAAGGTGGTTTAGTGGGTTACATCATCCTTATTGTTGGCGCGATTGGTTTGTTGCTAGCCTTAGAGCGTCTTATCAGCTTGACCATAATCAAAACCAAAGTGAACAAGCAGCTTAAGTCTGACAAGTTCACCTCAAACAACCCTCTTGGTCGTGTTATGCAAGTACGTGACAAGTACCCAGAAGCGGATACAGAATCACTTGAATTGCACCTAACCGAAGCAATTCTAGGTGAAATTCCTAAACTGTCACGCAACCTGACCATCATTAAGATTATCTCTGTTGTCGCACCGCTTATGGGTCTATTAGGTACGGTAACCGGTATGATTAACACCTTCCAAGCAATTACCTTGTTCGGAACAGGTGACCCTAAATTAATGGCGGGCGGTATCTCTACTGCGTTGGTAACAACTGTACTTGG
Source organism: Paraglaciecola chathamensis S18K6 (assembly GCA_000314955.1). Taxonomy (GTDB): domain Bacteria; phylum Pseudomonadota; class Gammaproteobacteria; order Enterobacterales; family Alteromonadaceae; genus Paraglaciecola; species Paraglaciecola chathamensis. The sequence goes on from BAEM01000059.1 coordinate 62,205, forward strand.
TTTGGTTGTAGCCATCCCGATGACATTACTCTACGCAATGCTAAACACACGCTCTAAAGACGTGGTATTTATTCTACAAGAGCAAGCGTCAGGCGTGATTGCTGAACGCGCTGAGCGTATGGAAGCAAAGTCAACTCCAAGCGCCTAAGGTAATTAGCTATGTTGGAATTTTTCGAAGCAATACGTGATTTTACTGAAACAGGTGGCCAAGTTCTCTTGGTCATCGGGTTTCTCATATTCGTCATGTGGTTGCTAATCCTTGAACGAGCGTTGTACGTGTTTATCTGGCACAAGGCATATAAGAAAGAAACCATTGCTGCCTGGAATGCCCGTACTGACCGCCGTTCATGGAATGCAGAGCAGATACGCCAAGCGATGATTTCACGGGTTAGCCTGCGCTTAGGTGCTGGTATTCCGATCATTCAAGCGCTGGTGGCTTTATGTCCTTTACTGGGTTTAATGGGAACCGTCACTGGTATGATTGAAGTGTTTGACGTTATGGCCATTTCTGGCTCAGGGAATGCGCGTTCAATGGCATCAGGTGTTTCAAAAGCAACCATTCCTACCATGGCTGGTATGGTCGGCGCACTATCTGGGGTATTTGCCTCAACATGGTTGGCCCGCACCACGAAATCAGAACGTACGCATCTAGAAGACGCATTGACAATAGAGCGCAAGTAGCCTGCCTGCTGCGCCTTAGAAGAGACAGTTATGAAACAACATTTTCAAAATATGATGGATGAAGAAGAAGCAGCAATCGACATGACGCCGATGCTAGACGTGGTATTTATCATGTTGATCTTCTTCATCGTAACCGCATCTTTCGTAAAAGAAGCAGGTATCGATGTGAACCGTCCAGAAGCGGCCACGGCAGTTAAGAAAGACCGCGCGAATATACTTGTCGCAATCAGTGACAAAGGCGAGATCTGGATCAACAAGCGTAAAATCGATGTCCGTGCGGTACAAGCTAACATCGAGCGTCTTCATGCTGAAAACCCACAAGGTACAGTGGTAATTCAGGCAGACAAGAAAGCTACCACTGAAACCTTAATTAAGGTTATGGATGCGTCTCGTGCTGCAGGTATTACTGATGTTTCTATTGCAGCTCAAGAGCCCTAGATCATGCCTAGATTCCTGATAGCAATAATTCTGTCAGCCATTGTGACTTTGAGCTTGTTCTTCGTCATGCAATCGCTGATTAAAAGCGGCGGCAGCGCGTTGACTGAGCCGCCAAAGGGCAGCGTGCTGGATTTTGTTCGGGTCAAAAAAGAAGAGGCCGCGCAGAAAAAAGATCGTAAACCTAAAAAGCCACCCAAGCCTGAAACACCGCCTCCAGCGATGGAGCAGCCGCAAATGGATTCACCTACGCCAAATGCGGAAGGCAGCGGGTTAGACTTTGGGGCTGACGTAAACGAAGGCTTATCTCTTGACGGTGGTTTAGCGCTAGAGTCAGGCGACGGTGAGTATTTACCGATTGTTAAGGTCGCACCTGTATATCCGCGTCGCGCATTATCAAGAGGCATTGAAGGCTACGTGATTGTTGAATTTACTGTATCTAAGCAAGGGTCGGTTAAAAACCCATTTGTGGTAGACGCACAGCCAGCTGATTTATTCAATCAGGCTGCAATTGACGCCGCGCTTAAATTCAAATACAAACCACGGGTCGTGAACGGTGAGCCAGCAGAAGTCGCTGGCGTGCAAAACCGTATTACTTTCCAGATCGATGGTTAATTGGGGGCATGATGAGAACAAGTAGTAAAAAAAGTAATAATCTATCATGCAAGGTTTTGGGGCTCACCTTATGTGCAGTCGTAGGTCTTGGCTTAAATGTTACGCCTCTGACTATGAAAAGTGCCCAGGCACAAGAAGCAAGTAAGCGTGAAACTCGACGAACACCAGCGCTTAGAGTAAAAGTGTACGACCAGCTTTCACGCTCGCAAAGTTTAGCTGATGAAGGTAAGACTGATGAAGCCCTAGAAGCTTTAGAAAATGTAAAAAGCAAAGCGAGTTCGATGAACAGTTACGAACTTGCCATGATGTACAATTTCTATGGTTTCATATACTACAATGTTGAGCGTTTTGATGAGGCGATCACTGCCTTTGAAACCGTTGTAGAGCAACAGCCTATTCCTGAATCTTTTGAGTTAAGCACATTGTTTAGTTTGGCTCAGTTGCACATGATGCGCGGTAATTTTGACAAAACAGTAGCGTTTTTAGAGCGCTGGGAAACGTTAAATGCAGCGGTCAACCCTAACAGTGAAATACCGGCTAAAAACTATGTGCTTAAAGCGCAGGCTATGTACCAACAAAAGTCCTACGATAAATCGGCGGCTTACATAGAAAAGGCGATAGAGCTCGTTGAAGCCGAAGATGATATCCCTGATGAAAATTGGTACGTACTTCAGCGCGCTGTGTATTACGAATTGAAGCAGTCTGAAAAGGTAAAAGACGTATTGCTAAAACTCGTGAAGCACTTTGATGAGCCTAAGTATTGGGTTCAGCTAGGCGGTATGTACGGCGAGTTAGGTGAAGAGAAAAAGCAGCTAGCCATTCTTGAAACCGCTTACCAACAAGGTTATATCGAAAGCGGTTCTGATATGTTTAACCTTGCACAGCTTTATTATTATCACCAAATGCCCTTTAAAGGCGCACGCTTAATAGAGCAAGGCTTTGAAAGTGGCGCACTTGACAAAAATCTGAAAAATTTGAAGTTTTTGTCACAGTGTTGGGTGTTAGCCAAGGAAAATGAAGAAGCTGTGCCGGTTATGAAAGCGGCGGCTGACTTGTCTGACGACGGTGAACTTGATGCTCAGCTTGGTCAGATTTATCTGAACATGGAAAAGTGGCAGCAAGCGATTACCGCTTCAGAGGCAGCACTAGAAAAGGGCGGTTTGCGCAACGAAGGCACAGTACATTTAGTTAAAGGCATGGCGTTCTTTAATGTCGGGCAGTACAACGATGCGCTGAATGAGCTGGCCGAAGCTGAGAAGTTTAAAAGCAGTAAAGGCATGGCGCAGCAGTGGTCTAAGTTTGTCGAAACGGAAAAAAACAGTGCTGAAAAGCTGACTGTTTCGCTTTCGCAATAGTGACATTGAACGCAGCTAAACAATAAAGGTTTACTCAGAATAATAAAACCTATAATTCTAGCGTGCTGGTCACGCTAGCAGAGAACCTCTCACCGCTCATGTATTATCCATCGGACAATACTGAGCGGTTTTTTGCTTTTAACTGTGCAAAAGTAGCCACTGAATATCGTTGCCATGTCTTATACGAATTCCAATAAATAATTAACCACTCAGCGAGAATTTAAAATCACTTAATCAGAAAAAACGATTTCAATAATCGATTTTAATTAATTTAATTACTTCCCCTACATCCTTATTATTTATTTCGAAGTCACCCGAAACTAACTTAACGAGGAATATCGTAATGACACAATCTCTTATCAATACCAAAGTACTACCTTTTAAAGCAACTGCATTTAAAAACGGTGAGTTCGTTGACGTGTCTGAAAAGGACATCGCAGGTAAATGGGCAATCTTTATGTTTTACCCTGCTGATTTCACATTTGTTTGCCCGACCGAATTAGGCGATCTAGCTGACCATTACGCTAAATTGCAAGAGCTAGGTGTTGAGGTTTACTCAGTATCGACTGACACGCATTTCACCCATAAAGCGTGGCATAGCAGCTCAGATACTATCAACAAAATCGAATTTGCCATGATCGGCGACCCTACTGGCCAAATCACGCGTAATTTCGGTGTCATGATTGAAGAAGATGGTCTTGCACTTCGCGGAACATTTGTAGTTAACCCTGAAGGCGAAATCAAAATTGCTGAAGTTCATGATCTTGGTATCGGCCGTTCTGCAAGCGAACTACTGCGTAAAGTGCAAGCTGCTCAATACGTAGCGAACCACGACGGTGAAGTGTGCCCTGCTGCATGGCAGCCAGGTGAAGAAACATTAACTCCTTCACTTGACCTAGTAGGCAAAATCTAACAGTAGATATTTGTTGAATATGGGCTGGCAGATACTAGCAAGCCAGCCCTTTGTTTTCAGCCGGGTACTAACCGGCTGTTAACCAAGACATCGCCCATCTTCAGTCTATAGGAGTAAGAAATGTTAGACGCAAAATTAAAAGGCCAATTGGCCACCTATTTAGAAAACCTCACCTCACAAGTGGAGTTACGCATAGCTGTTGATGAGCAACATCAAGCAAAGAAATCAGCAGAAATAAGTGACCTTGCCAATGAAATTGCTGAATTATCACCTTTAGTCGATGTAGTAGCACAGACTAAAAGTGATGTAAGAAAACCGTCGATGGAGGTTGTTTCTGTTAAAAACAACACCTCAGTTACGTTTGCAGGTGTACCGATGGGACACGAGTTCACTTCACTTGTGTTGGCACTGTTAAACAGTGGTGGGCACCCGGTAAAAATCAGTGAAGAGCAAGTAGCCGAAATTAAGGCACTCTCTGGTTCTTATCAATTTGAGACATACGTTTCGTTGAGCTGTCAGACCTGCCCTGGGGTAGTGCAAGCATTAAACGTGTTGTCTGTTATCAACCCAAATATTACCAATACCATGATCGATGGCTCTTTATTCCAAGAAGAAGTAAGCCAACGCAATATCATGTCGGTACCCAGTGTGTACCTAAATGGTGAACTGTTTACTCAAGGCGCAGTCACCATAGATAAAATTTTAACTAAAATTGACCCGCAAGCTGGCGCAAAGCAAGCAGAGTCATTAAACGATAAAGCCCCCTACGACATGCTCATTGTCGGTGGCGGCCCAGCTGGTGCGGCAGCGGCAATTTATGCAGCACGAAAAGGTATTCGAACCGGTATTGTTGCCGAAAAATTTGGCGGCCAAGTGACCGATACCATGGCGATTGAAAATTTCATTTCAGTTAAAGCCACTGAAGGGCCAAAGCTAGTTACCGGACTTGAGCAGCACGTTAAAGATTACAACGTGGACATCATGGATAACAACAAAGCGGTGAAGTTATCAAAAGATGGTTTGATCAATATCGAGCTAGAAAACGGTGCGCGGTTATCAAGTAAAACAGTGATGCTAGCGACGGGTGCCAGATGGCGCGAAATGAATGTACCCGGCGAGCAGCAGTATCGTGGTGCAGGTGTCGCATATTGCCCACACTGCGATGGTCCTTTGTTTAAAGGTAAACGTGTTGCAGTTATCGGTGGTGGTAACTCGGGTATCGAAGCTGCGCTTGATTTAGCCAATATTGTTGAACACGTTACCGTACTTGAGTTCGACTCAAAATTACGGGCCGATGATGTTCTACAACGTAAAGCGAAAGCGGCTAAGAATATCGATATTATCTTAAATGCCATGACCACTGAAGTGGTAGGTGATGGCACACGTGTTACCGGTTTAATCTATCAAGACCGAGTAAGCCAAGTTAGCAAAAATGTCGAGCTGGCAGGTATCTTCGTGCAAATTGGCTTGGTGCCAAACAGCGAGTGGCTAAAAGGCGATATCGCCTTAACCGCTCGAGGTGAAATCGAAGTGGGGCAACGAGGTGAAACCTCTATCGAAGGCGTATTTGCCGCTGGAGACGTCACAACGGCGCCGTACAAACAAATTATCATCGCCATGGGTGATGGGGCAAATGCAGCATTAGGCGCATTTGATTATTTACTAAGAGCTCCATCAGCCGAAAGTGCTAATGACAGCGAGCAAGCCGCCTAAAGCGCAGCGAAAACAATTCATTGTGTGACACCCTTTGCCGAGCATATCTAAGATGTGTCTCGGCTTTTTTACTTTTTAATACCCTGCAGTTTCCTTGTATTTTTACGCAGTTTTATTTCTCTCTTATGAAAACAACTGAAATGTAAACTTAGTGTTAATTATTTATTATGCTTTATGTGGTCTTGGTGACTATAAGGTGTGCAAGCATATTGCCATTGGCCTTACACAGCACTGTGCTTGGCTCGACCTTATAAATAACCGACTAACAAGGCTCTAAACACGTAATTAACCTTTATCGCTAATGCTCGAAGTAGAGGTTCTAGTTGATATAAAAAGAGGGAAACACATGAAGCTAATACTATTTTTAACCTTGCTAATCAGTAGCATGAATGCCAATGCACTGCTTATCAATACAAGTGTCACCAAACTAGATAATCAGCAATATCAAGCTGACTACCAAATTTACAATAATACGCAAACGGCCGTTGATGGGCTGATTGTTTATTTTCAATTTGACTTATTCGATAACCTGACCTTGCTTCACAGCCCAGCTGAATGGGATGTTTTTGTTGCCCCTGCTCAAGACATTTTTGGTTTGCAAGAAGATGGGTTCGCAGATGCACTCGCTCTTACTTCCCCTTTGCAAGTCGGTGAGACATTAAACGGACTTTCACTTGTGTTTGATTGGGCGGGCAAGTCTGATTTTATTAGCACAACTCAGCGCTTTGAAACCTATGATGCCAATACTTTCGATGTCACAAGTGAAGGCAGCTATCAATTGCGTTTCGCACAATCTGTCAGTGCTCCTGCACGCGCCTTATTTTTTATTGTCTTAGTCGGTTTGCTAAACATATTTTATAAAGGCCGCCCCGGTAATAACCATTTGGGGAAACTCAGCGGCAAATACCCAAGTACACAAGCACAGGGAGTGGCGGCATGAAGCTTTCTTTGCTCAAAGATAAAAGCAAATACGGCCCTAGGATAAATTTTGGCCTTTTACGCTTAAGCGCAGGCGCTATTGCTGCTTTAGCAGGGCCGTTTTTAACGTCACTTAGTTTGCCTTTGTATGCGCAAGTGAGCATTGATCACTTAACGTTAAAAAGCAAAACGCGGGTAGGGCGCAGTGATTACCGCTATGAGTTTTCTGTGTTCGTTAAAAATGAGGCTGAACGCGTTGAAGATGTGCAAATAAATGTGACATCAAATAACCCCAATTCACAGATACAATTTACCCAAGCCAGCATTGATCAAATCGCTGAAAATACTTTGCTAGAACTCACACAGCCATTTGTGTTGGTACAAAACCGCCGAGCTCAATTTAATGAGCAGGACTTAAATTGGGTTGTCGAATATCAACAAGCTGGCAATGCCATAAGCGCTGACTTCTCCCGAAACGCAGCCTATCACACAGGGGAATATAAAAATTACTTCGTTGAGCGCGGGTTAGCAACACAAGAACAAGTCTCGGAAAAGATTAATGCGACGTATCAGCAACTGTTCGAGTTGGTTCCGGATCAACCCACTCCTGAGCCTGACAACGGCGAGCGCATTTACCAAGCAAGTTTTGCGCAAAGTACTGACAACTGGCAGTGGTATGCGGATAACGGCACAGAAGTGAGTGCGGCACTTTCTCAAGAAGAGGGGGTATTGATCATCACCCCAACATGGCAAAGTGGTAATGATGCGCTGGCCGTTCTATCTAGCCCCTTCAATCCCATTGATGCTACGCAGGGCGTAGATGTTGAATATACCATGGCTGCTCAGCAGGCCTACGCTGATGATGGCGCGATGGCGGTGCAGCTCTTTATACAGGATTCATCTGGGGGGATCGGCTTTTTCGCATATCGAACGTTAACTCAAGCAGCATCAAGCACAATCCAAATTAAAGGGGTGGGGCCTAACACAAACTTCGGGTACTTATCCGACGGATTCGATTTTAGCCAAATCAACACCATAGGGTTTCAGTTTTTAGCAAATGGTAAAGGCGCTGACATTGGTGGCAATATCACTGTTTCAGAAGTAAGTGTTTACCAACCAGTTAATGACTCAGGGGGAGACAACACTCCGAGTTTCTTAGATTCATTCGACAATGGTATTGCACAGTGGAGTGCAGGTGCGAACAATGGAAGTGCTATTGAGCCAGCGCTGACAGTGGGCAGTGAGGTAGACGGCGATGGCCAAAGTAATAATGTGTTATCAATTAGCCCGAATTGGTTAAGCGATAGTGACGCATTTACCGTTAAATACCAACAGTTCAACGCGCTTGATATCACTGATGGGCGCGATATCAGCTTTGATGTAAAGTTACCCGCTAATTATGTAGCCGACGGCAACCTAGTCGTGCAACTCGTGCTAGAAGATGCTAATTATCAGCCAGCATTTCTGGGGTATAGCCAAGTGGACGGGTTCGAAGGCGATACGTTTGTCTCGTTCACATTTCGTGACGTAGGCGCTGCTACCGAGTTTGGATACATAAGCGATAACTTTGATTTTAGCCAACTGCGTGGCATAGGCGTGCAATTTGTGGCTAACGGTAAAATGCCCACGGTGACTGGCGATATCCAAATCGACAATGTGGCTATTTCAGGTGCAGCCTCTAACGGTGGCGAGGCAGAGGTAGGGCCAGAACTTTCAGATAGCACAGTGCTTTATGGCGTCGGAGACGATATGGCGTTTATCAAGGCAATTGACTCCAACGATATCCGCTCTGAAGGTATGTCTTATGGCATGATTATTTCAGTGATGATGGATGATCAGGCTACTTTTGATAAGTTGTGGCGTTTTACCAAAGCGAAAATGCAAAATAAATCGGGCAACAGCAAAGATTTCTTTGCGTGGCGCTTAAGCGCGAATGCTCCCTACAATACAATCGACACCAATCCGGCACCTGACGGTGAAGAGTACTTTGCAATGGCGTTATTTCTGGCCGATAACCGCTGGGGCAGCGCAGAGGGAATATTTGACTACCAGCAAGAAGCCAATGCCATACTGCACGACATGATTTTCACCAAATCTGATAACAGCAGTACGCGCCTCATGATGCACCCTGTTTATCAGCAAGTGGAGTTTGTAACCACCACTAATGTAGAGAGCTTTTCGGATCCCTCATATCACTTACCCGCCTTTTATGAGATGTGGGCGCTGTGGGCTGATGAAAACAATGATTACTGGCACGAAACGGCTGAAATTAGTCGTCAGTACTTGTTAAAAGCAGCGCATCCGCAAACTGGTTTATTTAGCGATTACGCAAGCCATGAAGGAGTGCCACAGCCTACCAGCTTCAATCCTGATAGCCATAAAAGCGCATATGACTCATTTCGCGTTATGGGCAATATGGCAATGGATTATCATTGGGTAAGTCAGTCACCTCAATTAAAAGCGCTCGTTGAACAACAAGTCAGCTTTTTCGAAAACGAAATAGCTCAGTACGGCGATTTTATTGCTGTATATGAAGTTGATGGTACACGTGAGCCTAATATTGATTACCGCAGTCACGGGCGTACCGCTATGAACGCCGTAGGGGCAACTATTAGCGATAACCCATTCTCGACCGAAATGCTTAACTACCTATGGCAGCAAGATGCTCCCACTGGAATGTATCGTTATTATGATGGCTTACTGCATATGTTTGGACTTTTACATGCAAGCGGCGAGTTCAAAATTTACAAACCCAATGAAAATGAGTAATACCCACTCCAATAGATAATTAGCCACTCTGCGAAAATTTAAAAGGACTTAATCATTTGAAGCCCATAAAAAATGCCGAGCATTAGCTCGGCATTTTCCTGTTAACTACATGACTTACTAATAAGCGTTTTTATTAATAAATCCGCGCGTCACTGTGGCTAAAATAATGCGAATATCCATCCATACTGACCAACGATGAATATAATCTAAATCGTATTCAACACGTTTGATCATCTTATTGATGGTTTCAGTTTCACCACGGAAGCCGTTTATTTGCGCCCAGCCGGTAATACCGGGGCGAACTTTATGGCGCAGCATATAGCCTTCTATTAACTTACGATATTCCTCATTGTGCGCTACCGCATGAGGGCGCGGACCAACAACTGACATGCGGCCTTGTAACACGTTAATGAACTGAGGTAACTCATCTAAAGAGGTCTTTCTTAAAAACGCGCCCAACGGAGTAATACGTGCATCATTTTTGGTCGCTTGCTGAACCTTATCGCCGTTGTCTTGCACCGTCATAGAGCGAAACTTGTAGACTTTGATTTTTTTGCCATCCAAACCGTAACGATTTTGTTTGAAAATCACCGGGCCTTTTGACGTTAACTTGACCGCAATGGCAATGATCAACATGGGAATGGCAATCAGTGTTAAAATCAAAGAGGAAACCACTATGTCCTCAAGACGTTTAGTGACATCACCTGCACCTTGGAAGGGCGTATCGAATACACTCAAGGTTTGAATTGAGCCAACACTCTGCCAACGGGCATTGAGTAGGTTATACATAAAGAAGTTCGGGATAATATAAACCGTTGCCGTTGAATCACTGCACAAATTCAGAATTTGCATAATGCGCTTTTCGGCGCTCATTGGCATGGCAATATAGATGTAATCAACTTCACCTTTTTTGGCTAATTTCACTGCATCTTCAATGCTGCCCATGACTTGGTGCTGAATTTCATGAGGAATACGCGCTGGGGCACGATCGTCGTACATACCTTTGAAAATGATCCCTAATTGGTCATTTTCCATTATTTGTGTTGCTAGGTTATAACCAGACTGAGTAGCTCCGATAACAATCGCTTTACGGGTGTTATGGCCTTTTTTACGATGTCTGAATAAGATTTCGCGAAACGCAACACGCCAGCTTACTAGGGTAGGGGCGCACAAAACCAACCAGCTCAATACGACGAAGTTTGATGCAGCAATACTATCAGGGAAAATAAAGGCGTAAGTCGTGGTAGCAAGTGAGGAAATTCCCCAAGCGATCATAGCCCATTTGATCATCATGGTGTTGGGGGCCGTTCGCCAAGAACGGTATAGGTCAACTGCTTCCGCACATAACATGTAAGAAATGATGCTCACAAAAAGCAGCAATAAATCAGAGGAGTTGATGGATAACCCCTGATATAGCAACACAAGGAAATACACCAAGGTGATAATAACCATATCGACTAAACGATAAAGTGTAGAAAAACTACTTTGGTTACTCTGAATTATGCCCCCAGGGCTTTTGTTATGCATGATGTCTCTACCATTAAAGTGATGTACAGCTGATTAAGTTCATAGCGCTTAATAATGAGGCAACTCAAATTAAGCGATGTCTGTATTTTGCGACATATTTGTGTCGCTAATTTCCAACATCTAAAAGGTTATAAACTTAAAAAATTCCATTTAACTTCAATATCTTGACTGGATACTAAAGCCCGTCCAATACGAACTACTTAGATTATACCACGCTAAGCTGTTGTATAATTACGACATATTTTTGTTTTTTTTATGACATTCAGTGCAATATTCCTACAATTCTGAATGTTTTTGTTTAGTACTTTCAGATATTCAGGTCATTTGACTGATATTCAGCCAAATCAGTAGTTCAGCTCAAGCAAGTATGGGGCCATATTTAGTCTGCTGCTTATCAACCTCCCACAGTAAAGCGAAAAAATGGCACTGCGTTTCGTTTGACTGATTGCAATCTAATGGTAACTAGATGAATTAAGGTCGTATTGGTCATCGTATATGATGTAAAAACTACAGAGACTTGTTTTTTGATTGGCGCGATGCTGCGTCAGTTTCTTCATTCGAAGGGTTCTGTTTCGGCCGGTAATAAAATAACGGAAGAATAAAAATGAAATTTTGTCGAGCACGTTATGCAATACTTACATGCTTTACATAGGCTCATCTTGGTTTACTATGCCTGCACGCAAGCAGCCACAAATTATCACACAGCATTTTTATTTTCGCTTAGTGGCACAAAATTCGCTTAGGTCAGCCTCAGTTGATTTTTATAACGTGTATTTTGATAGACTAATCGTAATGTTTTTCACTTATAATTGATTACATTACGCTAATTTCATTAGATAATTGATACACTTAGTTTAAGTAAAATCATATTTTAACTTTTAAAACAGAGATGATTGAATGAGTAAAACTAAATTAGCGACTGCTATTGGAATGGCATGTTTATGTACTTCTTCATTTGCTCAAGAAGAAGTAGGGATAGATCTTGGGGCATTTGAGTTAGTACCAACCTTAACTACAACGGCTGGTTTTAATGACAACGTTACGCGTTCTAATGATGAAGGAATAGACAGCTGGTTTAGTACAATTGTTCCCAGATTTACTCTAGTGAATAATTTCGGTTTAAATAGTTTACGCTTTGGATATCAGTTATCACGTGGCGATTATTTCTCAAGTTCGGCAGATGACTACACGGATCATTTGCTATTCGCTTCATTAGATTACGAGCTAAATAGTCGTCATCGCATTAAAAGCAGTATTGACTTTGAAGACGGTCATGACGACCGAGGCGAAAGCTTTTCTCTTGGTCGTGGAGCTGAGCTATCATCCCCCGATGAATTCAAAGAAAGTGAAATAGACTTTACCTACTCATATGGTGCCTTAAGTGCCCAAGCTCGGTTTGATTTAAACCTTAATTATCGAGACCTCGATTACAAAATAGACACAGACGAGTACAAACTTCGAGACAGAAGCAAGAGTACGGTGGGGGGAACATTTTATTATAATTTAGGCGCTGCTACAGACCTACTCTTTGAAACCACTATTACTGATGTCGAGTACGCATTTTCCACTTCTGATGCATCGAGCTTAGACAGTGTGGAAACAGCCTATTTAATTGGTGCCCAATGGCAGTCCACCGCATCTACATCTGGTTATGCAAAAATCGGTTATCAAGATAAAAAGTTTGACGCGGCAGGTCGAGAAGACTTCTCAGGTACTACTTGGCAAGCGGGTATTGTTTGGGAGCCATTAGACCGCTCTACATTTATTCTTGATACTCGCAATCAAGCTCGTGAAACGAATGGTGACGGTAACTTTATACGTAATAAAGACGTCTCTTTGAGTTGGCGTCATGAGTGGCTACAACGTCTGCGCACTCAAGCCGGCGTTGCATTCGGTACTGATGACTATGAAGGCAGCGGTCGTACTGACGATATTCAGGAGCTAAACTTAGCTGTTATTTACGAATTTAGGCGTTGGCTAACGTTTAACTTGGGTTACACCTATAGTGAGCGAGACAGTAATAGAGATGTCATTGATTACGATCAGAATATCTATCGTTTAACTGCAAAAGTAACGCTATAACTTTTTTAAAATTGGAGTGCACATGAAAGCAAAATCCGTACTTTGGCTGTGGCTTATGCTTTTTAGTAGCGCCGCATGGTCCTTAGATGCCAGTTTGAGCCAGTATAAATTGGGCTCAGGAGATGTCATTAAAATCACTGTATTTGGTCAGCAAGACCTTTCTTTAACAACAAAGTTACCTAATCACGGTGTAATTAACTACCCCTTTTTGGGGGATTTAAGAGTGACGGGGTTAACAGGTGCAGAGCTTGAAGCAAAGCTTTATGCTGGGCTAAAGGGAGATTACTTAGTAGCACCTTCCATTTCAGTGACTGTCATCGAGTATCGGCCTTTCTTTATTGATGGCGAAGTGAAGCGCCCAGGGGGGTATCCCTATCAACCTGGCCTATCGGTAAACAAGGCTGCAGCTCTTGCGGGCGGGTATACCGAGCGAGCATCAAAAACCAAAATTTTTATTCGCCGAGAAAACGAATCTGGTCAACCTGAGCAGTTAAACGCAGATTCAAACGATGTTGTTTTACCCGGCGACATAGTTACTGTTCAGCAAAGCTTCTTTTAAAGGTATGTAGTTAAATATGTCAGCGAAATTAAATGGACAATTAGAGGCGAAATTACTGGACTCTGAAATGATTGACTTAGGTCAATATTGGCAAACTGTTCGTCGTTATTTATGGCGAATTATCAGTCTAGCGATTTTTATTACGGTACTAGTGGCTCTTATTGTGATGTCTATCACACCACAATACAAAGCAACTGCAAAGTTATTGATTGAATCCAAACAGGCAAAGGTGTTATCGATAGAAGAAGTTTATGGTTTAGACTCTTCGCGTAAAGAGTACTTTCAAACTCAATACGAAATTTTGAAATCTCGCCAAGTGGCCGAAAAAGTGGTTGAGAAATTAAAACTTTACGAAAACCCAACCTTTGCACCAGGTTATCAAGCGACACAGGCTAATTTTGTCAGCAAACAATTATCCGCATTAAAGTCTAGCATTATTGGCGCACTACCTTTTTTACCCCAGAAGGAAAAGGTTGAGCAAACTGAAGCGCAACAGCTGGCGGCGCGAAAGGGATATGCTACCTACAGAGTGATGCAGTCGCTGCAAATAGCGCCAATTAATAATACGCAAATTGTGGAAATCAGCTTCGAGCATGAAGATCGCCAGTTTTCCGCGATAGCAGCAAACGCTGTAGGTGATGTATACATTGAGAATTACCTTGAATCTAAGCTAGACATGACCACCAAGGCAACAACCTGGTTAAATGAGAGTCTGCAAGGGTTACGTACAAAGCTAACCACCGCCGAAAAGAGATTGTCTGAATTTTATGAAACTGAAAAATTGGTCAATATTGACGGTGTTGTTGGCCTTGCAGCCGAAGAACTACAGAAGCTAAGTCAGCAATTACTTGAGGCTCAAGTTGCGTATAACCGCGCTGAAACTTTGTATAACCAAGTAAATTCAGGGGCAACGATTGCTGAGTTGGCTGATTTACCCGAGGTACTAAACCACCCAGCTGTACAAAATGTGAAGCGTGAACAAATAGGCGCCCAAAGCAAGGTCTCTGAGCTAAGCAAGGTCTACGGCCCTAAGCATCCTAAAATGATTGCAGCGCAAGCAGAGCTAACCTCGATTCGCGAAAGTCTGAACGATCAAATTCGCTCATTAATCTCTGGTGTAAATACAGAGTTTAGCACCGCTAAGCTTAATTTAGCTGCGCTGAAACAAGAAGTCAGCGACAACAAGGAAAACTTTAGGAAGTTAACCAATTTAGAGAGCAGGCATAAAGCACTTCAACGTGAAGTGGATATCAACCAACAACTGTATAGCTCTTTCTTTACACGTTTAAATGAAACGTCAGAATTAGGTGGCTTTGAATCAGCTAATGCGCGCATGCTAGATTTGGCTGTTCCTCCAGGTTCACCCTCTAAACCGAAGAAAGGTTTAATTATTGCTGCTGCCTTTATTGTCAGTTTAGGCTTTGGCGTGTTTTTAGCCTTGGCGATGGACGCACTCAATAGCGGTATACGTTCAGTAGAAGACGTAGAGCGTAAGCTTGGTCAGCGCATGCTGGGCCTTATCCCTTGGGAGGCGCATAGCAAGAAGAAAAACCTCGCTATCAGACACTTCTTCGACGGCAAACATCACAGTTTCAGTGAAGCGGTGAGAACCCTTAGAACCAGTTTACAATTATTGAATATTGATAAGCCCTCTAAAACCATCTTAGTGACCTCAAGTGTTCCTAAAGAAGGTAAGAGCACTGTATCGATTAACCTAGCATTTGCTATGGGGCAACTGAGCAAAGTGTTATTAATTGATACTGATTTACGCCGCCCCACATTGGCCAGCCAGTTTAGTCTGCCTGGCTTCCAGCCTGGTATCGCTAATTTGATCTCTGGTACCCACACGCTTGAAGAATGTATCGTGACAGATGAAATGTCGGGTATTGATTTAATTTGTGCCGGAACAGTTCCGCCTAATCCGCAAGAATTACTCGCCTCGGATAGCTTCAAAGCCTTGATGCAAGACTTAAAGGGTAGATACGAGCATATTATTGTTGATAGCGCGCCCACCCAAGCGGTGAGTGATGCCATAGTGGTATCAAAAGTGTGTGATTCAGTGGTCTACGTAGTCAAAGCTGATAGCACAAGCGACAAGCTGATAAGTAATGGTTTAAGCCGTTTCTTACAAGTGGGCCATAGAGTGGATGGCGTAGTGCTGAACCAAGTGGATTTGCGTAAAGCGAAAAAACATGGGGAATACACAGGTTTCTATGATCAATATGGATATCATAGTTATAATTACGAATCGAATACTAAGGCTGAAAGTAACAAACAATCTTGATCGATTTACATAGTCACATATTGCCAGGAATAGATGATGGCGCCCCTGATTTGGCGGCGTCACTCGCTATGGCTGAGCAGTCTGTGGCGGTCGGTGTATCGCACATGGTGTGTACACCGCATATTCATCAAAGTTATTTCGATAACGATATTGACTCAATATCCCAAGCTTACCATTCATTAGTCAAGCATTTAGCCCAAGCGGGTTGCCCTCTTAAACTGTCGTTCGCGGCAGAAATTCGTATCACCCCTGACATCATGATCTGGCATAAACAGGGAAGAATTCCGTTTATTGGGCGCTGGCAAGATAAAGATGTGCTGCTGCTTGAGTTACCCCATAGCCACATTCCACCAGGTACTGATAATCTATTACGTTGGTTAGCAAGAAACGGTATCCAAGCGGTCATTGCCCATCCTGAGCGCAACCGAGACATCATCGCCAATCCTGATAAAATTAACGCGCTAAAGCGAGCAGGGTGCTTATTTCAAGCAACTGCAGGAGCATTTACCGGTAGATTTTCCGAGAAGGTTAAACATACTGCGGGTCTTCTGTTAGCGCGAGATCTTATTACTTACGTTGCATCAGACACTCACAGTGTCAATCGTCGCCCCAACGATATGGCGAAAGCTTTTATTGAAGTAGCTGCCATTAAAGATAAGGAATACGCTGAGCGTCTGTTTAAACAAACACCCTGGCTAATATCTCAAGGCAACCTATGGCAATAGCACTTCCGAACAACATCACTGAAGTACGGATTTTCGTTAAGCAGTACGTAGCGGTGATTAGTTTCGCTTTGCTTGCACTGGTGTGCTTGTTTGTCGCAATGCGCTTTACGGCTGCCAGTTTTGATTTTTATAAAGTGCGCAATATTGTGACATCCTGGCAAGATCAAGGTAACACTCAGTCTATTGAAGAGTATCATTTAGCTAAGCGTGCGATCGAATCAGCGGTTGATAGCCAGCCGAGCCATCCCTTGTATCAAGACTTACTGGCTCAGGTACATGAGTGGGGGGCAATTTCAGGCTACGAACCAGCAGAGCAAGCGCTTAAGGCTGCGAAAACGCATTATTTGCTAGCGACTCAGTTACGCCCTTTGTGGCCTGTTACGTGGGCTTCGCTAGCCATGGTCAAATGGCGTCAACAAGAGTTCGACGATGAGATGCTCACCTATTTGAATAGAGCTGGCGAATTAGGCCCGAAGAAGCCAGAAGTACATCTATTATATGTGCAATTAGGTATGGCCTTGTACGACAATAATCACCCAATGCTGCTGACAATTCGCAACGAGTTTTATCATCGTATCAGTTTAGGACTACGCGCGCCTCAGAGCAGACAAAAAGTGCTAGATTTAATCAAACAATATAAAGCAGAAAAGCGTGTTTGTCGTTGGCTACGTAAAGAGCCTATTCCGGTTCAGAATTTGATACCGAATTGCCCTGCTTATAAAGCATAGATGCAATATATTGTTGACCTGCGCTTGGTCGCTAAAGTAAGAATTGGTTAGTCAGTCTAACTTTTAAACCAATCCCAAACCCCAAGTGAGTAGTCAGGTAATAAATCAATCCCGAGTGCGGATTTGAGCAAGTAAATCAGTAATATACCTATTAACGCAGAGAACGTCATAAAACCGGCTAGCAGCAAGGCATTTATAAAGCGACTTGCCCGCACTTGTGCCCGGGTCATGTTTCTATGGTTTTTCCCAGCTAAAAATACGTAGTAGTAGCGATACTTAAACCAAGGAATCGTTCCCCGCACATCTACAGGGTGGTGGCCCCACTGGCGGCTACTCACTGCGTTTCGTAAGTAGGATAATTGCTCTTCACTAAATGAGGCTTGAACAGACTTTGGCATTCGTTCCAGTAAATTAACAATCGCGGGGTCTTGTTCTATCGGCCCACTGAATTTTTTACTCATGTTGCCACCTTGTTAGAGCGTCGCTTTTTGCCCGTTGTTATCTTTAACTGGTTTATGACTAACGATAAAGCCAGATAAACCACAAAGTAACATGCGTTGGCGGGCGCTTGCAGTGGGAAATCTACGGTCATGTGTATGGCCATACCCAGCATCGCCATACAACAAGCAAAAGCAGTGCCTTTAAAAATGGATGGCCTGCGCTTGCGCATTGCTCGCACGCTTTTAGCGAAACACCAGAATACGAGTAAACCTAAAAATAATGTAGCGGGTACACCGTATTCTACTGCCATTTGCAAATAATCATTGTGCGCATGATCGTAGAAGGCATGTATGTTTGACTCTTTATAACTAGGAAATGAACTGTAAAAACTGCCACCGCCGCTACCGAAAACCGGAAAATCTTTTAGCATAGGTAAAGCATCAATGACGACATCTCCTCGTCCTTCAGAGGACAAATTAGTCGATTCTAAACGTTCTTGTACCTTGTCTAAACCAAACCAAGCACTGACAATAAATACATCAATCACAAACATACTGATAATCAAAATAGACAGCCCTCTACTGCGATTTTTGATAATCACCAGTGCGAGAATACCGATTAACGTCATTGCTGCGAAAAATGCCGTGTTTCCCATACGCGAACGAGACATGACTAACGCAATAACCATGATGGCCAAACTAATACGAATGAGTGCCTTGCTGCCCAAGAGTGTGGACAAAATGGATCGCATAATATCTCTAGGGCTACCGCCCTGGTTACTCTGTAACGTGGCCACCATTAAGCCGATACCAGCGGATAAGCACAGTATAAGGAAATTGGCAAAATGGTTTTTATACACAAAGCTTCCCGTGGCAATATCGGTAACGGGTAAGGCAAATACCAAGCTGAATTTGCTGCCTGATAATACTTCTAGCGTCCCGTAAAGGGCCTGAATAGCACCGCTGGCTAATATGGTCAGTAGTATTAAGCGTAACCGCTTCTCTGTGTCAACCAGCACGATCACCACTATGAGTAAGCAGAAATAGCTCAGCCCTTTGAGTAAATTGACATAGCTTTGCCCTATATCGAGTGATAAATGAAACTGCTCAACGCCGTGGGCTAACTGAGTAGCATAACTGACAGGGCTTAAGACGCTCACGATGGAAGCGGGCAAGGGTAAAACCTGAATGACGGCAAAAAATAGAAAGGCCAGCCACAACCCTATAGGTAATCTATAGGCGCGTAAGCCCATCCAAGCTTTGTCTTTGCGCAAATAAGCGCAGCACAAAGATAATGAAAAAATAACGATTTCCATCAAGCCCCACGCCCAAGGGCGATTAGAGCCTAAAGGGATAGGTAGCCAAACAAGCAAACCTAACAAAACATAAAACGCGTAGCTATGAAGTTTGGTATTCAAAGGATCCCTTTCGCCATTTTTAGGTGCTTGTGAAATAGGTATAACTAAATGATTATAAACAAAAAAGCCAGGTATTAAACCTGGCTTTAGTAAATTCGTAAAATGATTTAGCTTGTTGATGCCGTAATATCGCCACCGCCGGCACCGCCGGCACCTGTACCTGACCCGACAGGTGTATCTGTACCGGGATCTACTGCGTCTTCATTCTCTCCAGTGTCGGTATCCGCCCCTGTATCTGAATCTGTTTCACCGTCGGTATCTGTTCCGCTGTCGGTCCCATTATCCGTTCCTGTGTCTGTACCTGAATCAGTTTCAGTGCCAGTATCTGTTCCGCTGTCGGTCCCAGTGTCCGTTCCTGTGTCTGTACCTGAATCAGTTTCAGTGCCAGTATCTGTTCCGCTGTCGGTCCCAGTGTCTGCACCTGAATCTGTTTCAGTGCCAGTATCTGTTCCACTATCGGTCCCAGTGTCCGTTCCTGTGTCTGTACCTGAATCAGTTTCAGTGCCTGTACCTGAATCTGTTTCGCTGTCGGACCCAGTATCCGTTCCTGTGTCCGTACCCGTATCTGTGTCGGTGTCAGTATCCGTTCCAGTTTGTGCTTCTGAAACTGTACCACCGCCAGTGGGGAGGCTAGAACCACTTGGTGTATTTACATTAATAGTTATTCTATCGCCTGCCGCTGTAGCTGATGAAATTGCTGTTGGATCAGCACCAGCTGAAATCGCGGCTAATAAGGCATCATTAGGTTCAATTTCACCTGTAATAACGGCTGAGTCAATGACTTCTTGAGCAAAGTTAGGATACAAGGTAACGGCCAATTGCACGACATTCGCAGCATCACCAGGGAAGGTCTCTATAGAGCCTTTAGTCGTGTCAGACAATTTATTGTAATTCACCATATTGCGCATAAAGTTAACGCTAATACCTTTATTTAGGCCAACAACTA
The DNA here is from genome assembly GCA_000314955.1 of Paraglaciecola chathamensis S18K6. GTDB lineage: Bacteria > Pseudomonadota > Gammaproteobacteria > Enterobacterales > Alteromonadaceae > Paraglaciecola > Paraglaciecola chathamensis. The sequence goes on from BAEM01000059.1 coordinate 82,313, forward strand.
ATCTTGCAGTACCACTAATTAACGTGTCTTCTTCTCGCGTCACCTTAGCGATGCTTTGACTAACTGCATCGTCTAAAGCAACTCCATTGTTAATAAGCGCTACTATCTCTAAATGAATTGAGCGGCCTGGTTGGTTTTCGTCACCGAAAAGAATTTGTTCAGAATCGCTAGTTTGCGCAGATGCCGCGGTTTGCTGACTCGCTGTATTTGTCTGCTGCGCACCAGTAGTCGGTGCTAACATCGCACTAGACAAGAACAAACACGTTAGAATATGTCGCATAAAAGCTCCAATAAATTAGGCAGTGAGAACAAAACTCACTAAAAGCCCGATAATCATAAGTTTTGTCGCCTTAAAAAGCAACATTATACAATGGTCGACCAGGTAAAAATACGAACCTTTTCAGTGTCTTGCTAACGGTAATTAATTACACATTAAGTAAGTGTTAACTGACCATTTATGCTTTGTTTTTAATGACATACACCTACATTTTAAGCAAAATAACGATTTGCTTTGCATATTGTCAGCAACAGCTACTTTTCGTTCATACTTTGGTATCAGTGGGCATACCAATATGATATCCCTGTAGGTGATCCACAAATAAGTCAAGCAAGCATCGTGCCTCTGCTTCACCTTCGACCATTTCCGCAATCACTTGAATATTAAGGCCATGGGCAATGTTGACTAAAGATTGTACAAACAACTGATTATCAGGCTCGTTATGTATATTACGAACGAAACGACCGTCTAGTTTCAGATAATCGGGTTTAATTTTGCGTAAATGGGTAATAGCTGCGAGTTGCGCTCCAAAACGTTCTACCGTGATCCGCACGCCCTTTGACTTCAACTGCGCAATAAAATGGCTAAGTTCTTCGGTACCATTGACCAAAGCACGCTCAGGAATTTCTAAAACCAACTTCGCACACGCTGCTTTATCCTGAGGCAATGCCTTGATTAGCCATTGGTGAAAACTGGTTTGGCTTAGCGATAAACGGGATACATTTAGCCCTATAGCATGATTATGGGAGCTGAGCTGTGTTAACGCACTAGTGATTAATAGCTCATCGAGTTTTTGCGCATAGTTAAGCCTGACTGACGCGGGCACTAATTGCCCCATTGGTAAATAGCGCTGGGCCTCATCGCTGGCACCCGTTAAAGCGGCCGTACTAAATCGCGCAAACCACTCATTATACAGCGTTTCTCCTTGGCGGTTTTTAATCGGCTGGGCGACAAAGTCTGCATGATTTTGCTGCAATATCGTATTTAACTGAGTTCGCCATTCAGTATTGCTATGGTGCTGGTCTCTTTGCTGGGCAAGTTGCCATCTGTCGGTGGCAACACTCGCGCCTGACAATGCATTGTCTGCGCGTTCTAGAACGTCTGTGCGCGTATCACCAAAGCTAAATGAACCAACGCCCACATGCGCGGTGCCTAAACGATACTCGCTTTTTTCAATGGCGTTAAGTTGGGCAATAATGCTCTGAGTAAAGGCAATGCATGCTTGTTGCGCGGTATCTTCTAATAGCACCACGAAATCTGCTCCCGATACTCGGTATAAAGCCCCGTTTAAATCAGCTTGGGCAAGTACACTTTGCAGCTCTTGGCCGACTAATTTGACGTATTCGTCGCCTGCTTGATAACCCAAGTTAGTATTGACTTCGTTTAAACTGGTTAAACGCACTAGTAGCAAATAACCTTGGGCATGTTGTTCACTGTCAGTCAGTAACTGCTCAAATGCTAATTCAAATGCACGCCTGTTGGCCACACCAGTCAGTTGATCTTTGTAGGCAAAATCACGGTAGCGCTTTGCCTGGTTTGATAGTTGGTTAAAGAGCTTGGCTAATTGCGCTGACATGCGGTTGACTGCTACTACTATGCGTTTTAACTCAGGAGTACGCGGAATCACGCCAATTTGTTCGAATTGCTGCTTGCTGATGGCGTCGGCCTGCTTAACTACCGCCAATAACGGTGTGGTGATCATTCTGACCAGAGCGTAAAGTAATATTAGTGCAACGATGAACACAGCTAAGATCATCCAGAATGCTTGCGTAGCATTAAGCCATAATTGCTGGTAACCGAAACCAGGGTGACTTTTTACCGTTAACGTACCCGCTATGGTCCAGCCGTCATTTACATCAGTCGTGCTTTTAGGCGGGGTAAGAGGCAATAGATTGCGAAACCATAACGGCACTCCCTCCACTGAATTAGGATTGTGCTTTTCAAGCAACACGTTTTGCTTGGCATCCTTGAGCACCATGCTTTGATAAAATCCGCGATCGAAAATAGCGTTCATCATGGTGTCGACTACAGGTAAGTCTTCCTCATTTGCCATGTAAGGTGCTATTGATAATCCCAGTGATGTAGCTGTATCTTGTGCGTGGGACGCAAGTTGCTGATCAACAAAGTCTCGGGTGTTATTTGCGTTAATCCATAGCGTGCCTATAAAGACCAGAATCAGCACAGCTAAAAGGCTCAAGCCTAGTTGTCTAGACAGCGGCATAGTCAGTTTCCTTCAGCATCATTAATCGCCCATTTGCATTCGTTTGTTTAAATCGTTCCATAAATTGTTATTGCCCCCTTGCTGTACTTTTTGCCCTCGGCCTTGTTCTTTTGCCAGCCATAAGCCGTCACCGTTAAAACTGTAAACGGGCAACAAATCTCGTCTTCTTGAGGCAGGTAAAATACGTCTGTTGATATTGTCGAGTACCAAAGGCACCGAATTGGGTTCTTCATAATAGGCCAGCACCATGTGAGCTTGGCGTAAGCGAGTCGCGGTAACATACATTAGGCGTAATTTTTCGGCGGGCACCCCTAGTTCTTTTAAGCTGAAATACTTAGCAATGACAAAATCTTCGCAATCACCGCCTTCAGTGGCTAAAAATTCTACTGGTGTGGCCCAATAATCGTCCTTACCCCAATGATCGATATCATCGACAAACTCAAGTTCATTAAAGAAGTTATTCACTTGGTAGAGCTTTTCATCAATCGGCAGTGTGTGGCTAGTGTTGAGCAGTTGCTGCCAATCCTGCACGCGCTCAAGTGCATCATTATCATATTGATTTTTAATTTTATTAAACAGCGCATCATTAAATACAATGTTGCTGTCTGCTATCGCGCGCAACATAAATACCATCGACACTGCCGTTATGAAATACCAAATATAACGCATGAACGAAATGAAAATCCTTTATCTGACTATGCAGCTGTATGGTGTCTGGTGATAACGCTAATGAGAGTCATCTTAATACTCGAAAGAAGTCGCTGTTATCTTTGACAAAATGCCTATGGGTAAAAATTTTAACGTTTAGTTGCACGCTATTTTAGTCATGATTATCAATAGTATGCTAGCCCGTTTGGCATAAGCAAAGTATTCTTATTTAGGCGGCGCTTTGAAACCGAAGGTATTTGGTGCTTGTTCTTTTGCCCCCTAGCCTGATAAATCAGGTATCAGAACAAACTCATTCGTCGTCAACTTAATACCTTTTACCACTTTTATAGTGCTTTGCATGGTATATAATGGGTATAAATAATTACCTTTAATGTTTTGGGTAGTTAGATGCTGGCCGCTACGAACGTATCCTAGCCCTTTTAGCTTTAGCTGGTGTGTATAATTAAACGGCAGGAGGATAAATGATTATGTGTCAAGCCAACAAAACTAAGTGGGGGAGTATAATATTCGCCGCCATATTTCTCGTGCTCGCAATAACAGGCTGTTCGCAATTTCGCGCCCCAGAGAACGTATCAGCAACAGACCAACTTGGCAGTGTCCTTATTAGTGAAATAAAAAGGCAAAAACTTGAAAGCCATTCGGGTACTTTGGCTCTGTTAGAAAACCCAACATATACCTCAAAGAAAAAGCACCGTTTTCTCGGTGAGGATAAACAAAATGTATCTAAGCTTCTTTTAGAAATATTAAACTCACAAAGTGTTACGCAGGCAGTGATCAGTTTAAGGGAAAAAGACTCCTCGCTGACGAGTAAATGGGTCACATTGGCACTTCGTCTTTATCCAATAGATGCTTATCGAATACTCGAACAGTTGTATGCAGACTCTACAATCAAAAACACAATCTTGGAAACAGCGGCATTGTCTGCGGGGTTAAACCCCTCGCGCATATTCCCTGCTCCGGCTTCTAATGATATAGATTACCGTATTGTGCCCTTAATACATTCCGCCAGTCTAACGGTATACAACCAATCGGAAGATGCTAATACCCGCCTGTGGTACAAGCGCAGTGATGAAGGCACATGGTTGCCAGCGTTAGAGTTGCAATGGGAGCCTATACAGGGCGCTTTATCAGGATCTATTGTACATCTTGATGCCCAGACAGAGTACGACGTTAAGTTGGAATACATGGATAATGATAATGTCATCGAGGAGCAAAGATACCGCTTCCAGACCCGCCCTAATTCGCCCCCGATCGATCCAGAAAAAATATATCACCTCTCAGACATCTACAATGGTGGGCAACTTAATTTAACCACACTAGGTATACAAGGTGATGAGGATGGCTGGGCGCTGATAAAAGGCGATGGCATTGAGATTATTGCGGCTGAAGGTGACAACTCTGCGATTGACGTTGGCAGCCAGAGCTACATCAAATTTGAAAACATTACCGTAAAAGGCGGCCGACTATATGGTATAGGCGCTAAAAAGGCTCATCATTTGTGGATTGACGGTTGTGATATATCTGAATTTGGCAGAGTCGCTGGTGACATGCGTGACGGCGTCGGCTATGCAAGTACAGAAAGCACCAAGGTGATAAACTATGACTCGGGTATCTTTCTGCAAGAAACCGGCGTCGTAACCATTGAGAACTGTGAGATTCACAGTCCGAATGGTAAAGCAAATCACTGGGGATATGGTCACCCGTATGGACCAAGTGCCTTACTGCTTGCAGCTCGGCATTCTGTCGATGAATACAGAGGACAATATATAATACGCCACAATAGGTTTTATGGTACTGACACCCATAGATTTAATGACGTGATTGAAAGCCGAGCAAATGCGCGTTCTTGGGGAGGCTTCCTGCGTGATTCCGCTATCCATGATAACTATCTTGCTTATGCCAACGATGACATCATTGAGCTAGACGGCGGGCAAAGCAATGTATTGTTTTATAACAATGAAATCGAACAAGGATATTGCGGAATAAGCGCTATTCCCAACATGTTGGGGCCAAGTTATATTTTTAATAATTATATTCATAACTTGGGGGACGAACGACAAAAGGCTTGGGCCGCTTTTAAACTGGGTGGCTTGATGTCAATGCCAGCGGGTGTAGTTAATATTTTCGAAAATTTAGTTATTACAAGCAGTAATGGTGTCACCGCGTCAAGGTTTGAAGGTGACTATACATTTTGGACTAATGTGAAGAATAACGTATTAATCCATGATAAATACTGGACCAAAATGGGACAAGGTATATATGATGTAGAGCAGTACAGCAATTCAGAGTTCACCAATAACGTTATATATAATAGCCAAATCAACGCCCCAAGCGTGCATGCTAATGTGGGAGAAAATTTCTATCATCCCTGGTCTGAGCGTGCTGATGTAGTTGAGAACATTAGTCATTCAGCAACCAGTTTCAATTTGGAAATTGAAGAACAATTTATTATTCCTAATTTTTCACGTTTTTCGTCTGCAGCACAAAATACATTAGCCAAGGTCGATGCTACGTCAGAATTAACAGAGTCAGATTTTTCAATCAATTTTAACCAAGTTCCAATTAAATCTTTTGACACTCAGGATGAAGACGGTGATTACCGTACTAGTGCTAATGGTGACACGATCACGCTCTTCGGCAATACGTGGAAAAGTGTGGCCATCGATGTGAGTATTACTCCTGAAACTGTGTTGCAGCTTGAGCTAAGAAGTAACGGTGCGGGGGAGATAGTTGGCATCGCATTTGAGAACGACAATACGTTAACTAGTTCGAAACTGTATAAATTTTCCGGCAGCCAGAAGTGGTCAAACGACGCTTTTAATTACAGCAAGATAGATGAATTTGAAACGATAACGATACCAGTCGGCAGTTTAAATTTAGAGGAAATTGATCGACTGGTGCTGGTAATGGATGACGACAAACCAACAAATACAATATCTCAAGTTTCGTTTCAAAACGTAAGGTTTTTAGAGCCTGTCACAGCCCAGCAGAATGAGATGAACTCAGTGATCAAAGTCGGGGTATCGGCCGATTAAAAAAGTGGTTGCAAAAATTTGGTAAACAAAGCAGTTGGGCGCTATATTTGAAGTGCAATGAGGATTAGCACTTTATAATAAAACTGCTTTTTACTGTTTATGCAGTGAAAGTGTCTTCAAACAGAAGCAGCGTTAAAGACTATTTGTTTAGCATCAATAAGGTTTGTTTATGAAAATGATAAACTGGGTTAAGTACGTGTGCATTTTATCTGTGGTTTGCGTATCCCATTACGCCAACGGGGCGTTGATTACTCGAAATAACTTTTCCCTTGATACCTCAACCAACATTATCACCGGTAACGGGCTTAATTGGGCACGTTGGGACACCCTCGCGGGTGTGTCAATTACTCAAGCGTTAGATTTATATGCCGCAGACGGTTGGAGGCTCGCTTCGGGTGACGAAATGGTAGGTATGTACAGTAACTTTATCCCTGGAGTTGACTGGTCGAGTGCCCGAGGCGAAAACAGCGCAGTTAGTGATTTTATTTCAGTAGATGATTATCACGATTTAATTACTATCTTCGGAGTGAGTTTCAACGAATTCGGGGGGATATCAAACATAATTTTCGGCAATGATTTGGATAACGACGGAGAGTATCGCTCAGCAGGAGCATATTACACTGATTATGATCCTGCGGCAGGAATTTATGCTGATAATAGTCGTAATACTGTGGATTTTTCAGCGAGTGATTACAGCGTGCAACTAGTCAGAGCGATTAGGGTTGCTGAGCCCAAGTTAGTTTACTTAATTATCTTTACTCTATTAATGAGGCTAGTTTTAAAACACTTTTATCAAACTAAAAGTACTAGCTACGCCAATCCAATGACTCTGCGAAAAGATTGATGCTGAGATAGCACTTTATCTAATATTAACGCACCAATTGCAGTTATCAACAACGTAGCTAACGTAATTATCAGTACAAACAATATCTGATTATTATAGATTATTGAGAACTTTGCGAAAAAATACTTAACTTTTAACAGAACTAGCATATGTGAGAGATAAAAATAGTAGCTGCGTTGGCCTAGCCAAGAGAGGAAGTTTTCTTTTTTATCTTTAGAATAGGACCAACTAGCCAAAACTAAAACACAAACAGTGCCGGTTGTTAGCATTGAAGTCATCTTTAACTGTGAGGTTGCAAGACTGCGTAAATCTTCAAGTATCCACAATGCTTCTATTAAGGACAAACCGACACACACAATATATGCGCCTACAATTGGTGAAACTTTTAAACTTTGCCAACATGTTTCCCCTTTTTTACCAAAAATAAGTCCCCCTATATAGAATGGAAGCCAAATAATAAATGGCAATGGATAATAGGGAAATTTGCTCCATATATTTTCGGGTAAAATAAAATTTAAGGTGTAAGTAGCACATATTGATACAAAAAATGAAAGAGAAAGGAGCTGGATGAGTTGATGGGTTTTTAAACGCTCTAAAAACGGAGAAATCAAACTCATTTGAATCATTACTATCACAAAGTATCCGACAGACACTGATGTGCCATTTATAAGCATTAAGGGTACGTTAGTTAATTCAAGGTTGCCTCTAAAAATCCTAACCCCGAAATAAATGATTGACCATAGTAGAAAAGGCAAGACTAATCGTAAAACACGTTTTTTCACATTCTGGTAATAACTCAAATTGGAGCCTTTAGACTTACTAGCGAAAAAAGCAGCTAAAAAGATAAAAAGGCCAACGGGAAAATTAATAAACTGTCGCAAGATTATACCAAGTTCATTATTAAAACTATCTGGAGGAAAGTTTGCCGTAGAGCCTAAGGCATGAATAAGTACTACGGCGAGTATTGCTGCACCTTTCCATTTGTCCCAGTAACTAATTCTCATGAACTTACCTGCTTTTATTCTGTTTTAGTAATAATTTTCGAATTAATCTTCCCAACCGACTGTAGTGGCTAATCAGTTTTTGAATACGCTGTGCTTTGGCGGTGTTTGTTTTAACAAAGTTTGTATAAACATCTAATGAGCTTTTTGTTTTTGCTTTTAAAAAATATTCATGAGATTGTTGACTATAATTTGCTCTAAAATTCCAGTTCAATTTTGTAAGAAAGTTAGGATTGTCTATTCCCGAAAATTTGCGTTTAATCGGATGCCAAGTCGAAGACTTCTCATATTGTTTTGTACGGTGTTTCACACCGTGTCTTCGATGCCTAAAGCTTGCATCTTGGGATTTAACAACCTCTTTAGAGCTTATCTCCTCAGTGTAAAAACTTTTTTCCTGTAGACCTTTTTGAAAAATATCTTCAATTATTTCATTTCTAATAATAATTAGGTTTGTTCCTTTGCTATCAGCTCTATATTTATCTAACCAAGCATCTCCAAATGAAACATCTGCAACTTCACCAACTATGTCATCACAAAAATCACAGGCTTTTAAACGAAATGCTCCCATTCCCCAGTCTTTGCCAAGTAATTCGTTCATTGGAGATATATGTATTTCTGATTCACGATCTGTGACTTTAATACCGTAATTATTTGCCGGAGCGGATAATATTTTGTGTCTAAAGTCAATTTTCTTTATTTTTATTGGCGAAACGCCTAACTGCCACGCAAGACTTTCGCCAAAAGCAGCTGACTTCAAATGGCCACAAAAGATAGAAATCGTGAATTTGAGTTTCCGTGAGAAATCTTCATCAATGACAGCAAGGCGCTTAACTGCCTTGACGAAGCATGGTACACCTACGAACGCGTAATTAGCGTCATTATTCTTAACAAATTCAATAACTTCAGATAATTCTATCGGGTAATAGCGAGTCTTGGCACCTTGGTTAATTTCATCGATAGATTTTGATACTGAGTATTTAAATAGTTTTCCCTCTTCATCTGATTCCGTAACATGAATAACCTTATTTATAAGTCCACGTTCAAATAGTTGTTTTAATATCCAACTGGCTCCGCCACCAGAACTACTGTGTAAGCGGGCAGATTCATCTAGGTCATACCCAGCCTTTAACGATAAGTACGTACCTAGCTTATCTTCATCAGTTTTATCCATTGACGGATTGGCCAATGCGTCTTCATTTGGTCCTTTGTTAGAAAATGGACACACTTCATCAATTTTGGGGTTAGTGACTTTCTCGATAATTGGTTGGTAAACTCCAGAGTCCATGAAACGCATATTAATCCCGCTATCAATAGCGGCGCAGCCACCACAACCTACACAAAAACCCCCATCAACTACTTTCTCAACATCGGTCTTTATAAGACTGGTACTCATATTCATTCCTTAAAAGTGCGTCATACTTTAAATGAGCTTTATATACAAACTAACTTGAAACTTAAATATAATATCCATATGTTATAGTAGGCCTCTTATTTTTTTTCTTGTAAAGTTTCTATCAGATAATTTTTAGAAATATTTCTATATTGTGAAAGCCTAGAATTCACATCAGTCCAATCAATTTTCTCTTTTATTTTCTCAATAGTAATTTCTTCTTTACTAACTACTAACCTATTTTGTAAGCCAAAAATTTTTAGGAGTGAGTTAAATCTTGCCATTCCTCTTGCTTTGTTTCCATAAGCGATAAACGGTTTATTAAAAAGAATAGCGAAAGCACAACCATGAAAAGAATCAGTTATCACATACTCAGCATCATCGAACCCCTTTAACCAAGCTGTGACGGTAGGGTATATCATGTCTTGTATTCCGCTCATCTTTTCTTTTGGCTTTAAATTAACTTGAAATGGTTGTATATTTAATTCTGAACTAGCTAAATCAATAATGCTTTGCTTATCTTCGTTAAGATCCAGTATATAAGTTAAAAGTTTTCTTTGATCACCGGGTTCATTTTCCTCTTTTATTATTCTTCTATAATCATCGGGATCTAGTAACATTGTAGGATCTAGTACATGAACGGCTTCTTTATCGAAGTATTTTTTACAAAGTTCTACACCTGAATCTTCTCTAACAGCAACGCCAGAAAACCTTTGAATTTGAGCTTTAAAACGCGAGGTTTGTTCTTCGGTATAATCCCAAGTATCGACCCCAAAAGATGCAGCGTAAGACATCAATATTGGCTTATTGCTCTTTACAAAACCTAAGAATGCATAGTCAATATACCGATAAACTTTAGCTCGCCACACTTGGTCACTACCAACCAAATACGCATCATAGTTATTTTTAGTTATTTTTGAGAAATGTCTTTCCGTGTAAATAGGCTTAGTTTTTGGTGTTATATACTTATCGATAAAATATCTAGTATTTTTTTCAATTAATGCCTTTTCACCATCTTCTTGCCATCTACTGGATAAGTAAGAAAAAAAGTTTTCTTTTAAATATTTTTTAAATATTGCCTTTCTAGATATAGCGTTTTTAGACAAATTTATTGATGGAACCAGTAAATGTTCAGGCTCATGATTCAGTTTCTTCAAAATCTCAAGCATGGCATATGCTTGAAGCATCCCACCATAGTTATTATTAAAGTTGTATGTTAATACTGCTATTTTCATAATATGTTTCCATTTTGCTTGTTTTTAACATCTAAATTTTCGGTTTAAAATATAGCCATCTAACATGTCTTTTTAATAAAATTCAACAATTTACTATGTGTTTATATTTTTTGTGATTTTTTTGCAGCTCAATATTATTTTTAATGTCGTGCTATATTGTGTACGTTATAAATCGTGAGTTAAATTAATTTTAGCATCCTGTTTAAGGTTAAATAATTATGCTTTTTTTCGACTTTTAAAGAACATGTCTTTAATTTGTTGCAGTTCCCCAATTGTGTGTCTATAAAAAAAACAAAAACTAAAAAGTGGATAAGCAATACATCCCGACAGAATTAGGATGATGAGTAATATAACTTGATTTGAAACTACGGGCTCTAAAAAACTTTTAATAAATATAATGGAAGCAAACATCGCAAAAGCACAAAAGTAGGATGGGAAAATACTGACGACCAACTTTTTAATATCAATTTCTATATGTTTCATTACTACTTTAAAACGAATTGGAAGTATTAAGAAATTCGCAACTACTATACAAATCAACATAGTAGAAATACCGAACCAAATGGTGCAACCCGCGACCAATAAACTATTGGTTACACTAATAATAGTCAATTTAAACGCGTCACTTGTTTTTCCCTGAGACACGAGGAGAGTAGGTAAAAACCATCCAACGATCGCAGGGTACATAATGAAAGCTGAAATGCTCATGAAAACGGCACTCTCGCTAAACTTATCGCCAAAGATAATAGTGACAAACGGATCAGCTATGGCCGCTAGTCCCATAAACATTGGAATGACGATGGTCGCGGTAATAACAACCAACTTTATGTATAAATCGCCTAAATTTGTTCCTTCTTTTACCCGAGAGAAGCTGGGCACAACCATGGAGTTGATGGAACCCATCGTTATTTGATTTATCATGGTTTCGCCTCTTTTGGCGGCGTTTAATAGCGCGAAGTTAGCTGGGCCTAATACTAAACCTGTAAATAACGACACACACTTTTGATTCACGTTAGACAATACTGCCGCACCTAATAGTGGTAGGCAGAATTCTCTCAACTCTTTTTTGTCTTCATTATTAAAATAAAATTTAGGTTTGAAATCAGCGATATACGAGAATAGTAGCAATTCTAACGTAGCAAGCAGTAAACGACCAATAACTAAGGACCATAGCCCATATCCAAGCTCAGCCAGAGAAATAATTACAACTGCTGATAATATAGAGGCAATAAACTTAACAATGCCCATTTGTTTGTTTTTAAAATCTCTAACCAACTTACCGTTAAACACTACCTGTAGGCTTAACAATATGGTTATGGGGGCAAGGCTCATGAAAACGTAAGCTGCTATATGAGAATAGGTGTAGTAAGCAATTGGAGCGCCGATGAAAATTAAACCAGAAGCAACTACAACAGCCAAACCGACAACATATACCATCGTACTCGAAGCATATTGTTCATCCCATGTTTTGCGTTGCACAATATTTTGGTTGACTCCTGCATTTATTGAAACATTCGCGAACTCAATAAAAAGCATACAAAAAGCGACTAAACCAAAATCTTCAAGCGATAGAATACGTGCAAGGTAAACAAACACAAGAAAGTCTATAACACTAACCCCTGTACGAGTGATTGAAATCCACAACCCTCCTTTTGCAGCTTGTTTTTTTAACGACATTTACTCACTCTCATTTTAATCCTTTCTTTCAAAACTCTTTGATTCCTACTCAATCAATTGAGCGTTCAATTACTTATGGTTATTTTTCTCCACTGCTGAATGAAGAAACCTTGGCTAACTAGGCATTAATAGTGCCAACATTTACACAGAAAACTTACACAGCGTACTTTTCACCTGCTATGCGGGCTCTAACTTAAATAAACTCCGTATTGTAATCACTTTTTATATCAAGATCATGACATTACACAGAAGTTAGTTTGCATTATCGGAGGGCTGTTTCTTAAGTTGTTTGTTTTTTGACCTGTTATGACGCGGTAGCATGCGTGCTTTGTGGGCAGTAAGGTGCAAAATGCTCAATGTGGGGCGAATAATATAATAATTTAGCTGTAGGTACTTGGGTAAATCATTGATGAAGGCTCTTTTTTGTGTCGGTACAACTAGAACGTACAGGTTATCTTGCATGGTTCGCACATTACTCTTATGATCATGCGCCAAAATGGATTAATTAAGTCGGAATTTTATGAAGCATCGTCAAGATATTGATGGTTTGAGAGCGTTAGCTGTACTTGCGGTTGTTTTGTTCCATTTCGGTGTAACTGGGATGTCCGGTGGTTACGCTGGGGTCGATATATTTTTTGTTATTTCTGGGTTTCTGATTACTTCGATTTTAATGAAAGACGCAGAAAAACAATCTATAAGTTTTCTTGGGTTTTACGAAAAGCGAATTAGGCGCTTATTCCCCGCACTATTCGCTACCATTCTTGCCTCGTTTGTAGCGGCGTACTTTATTTTCATGCCAGACGAGTTTCGAGAATTTGGCCGCAGCGCTATCGCGGCTATCGCATATTTATCGAATGTGTTTTTCTGGTTAAGTAGTGATTACTTTCAAGGTTCATCTGAATTAAGCCCGCTATTACATACTTGGTCATTAGCCGTTGAAGAACAATTTTATTTGATTTTTCCTGTTATTGTATGGGCAAGTTATAAGGTAGGTAAGCGAGCTTTTTATTGGTCTGTAGCAGCTTTGTTCGTGTGTTCTTTTCTAGCTTCAATTTGGTATATCAACACATCCGCCAGCACAGTGTTCTATTTGTCGCCATTTCGCTTTTGGGAATTGCTCGCAGGCTCCATTGTCGCCATAGCGTTTAAAGAGAATATTGTCCCCAATGCGAAAGCTGGTAATTTGTTGAGCATATTGGGCTTGGCGTTGCTGATTTGCCCGATTTTTGTCTTAAATAAAGAAAGCCTGTTCCCAGGGTGGGCCGCCGTTCCCTCTTGTTTAGGCACAGCCTTGCTCATTTGGGCGAATGATCAGAATCAGTGGATTGGTCGTTTCTTGAAGCTCAAGTTTATGCAGTTTACCGGCAAAATCTCCTATTCTATGTACCTTTGGCATTGGCCAATAGTTGTGTTTTACGGTTATTGGATTATTAGAGAGCTGGTTTGGTGGGATACGCTACTGCTTCTACTTGTTACCTACGGAATAAGTCACTTGTCATGCAAATACTTAGAGGGGCCGTTTAGATTACAACGCGGGAGTATATTGCGACCGTTAAAAGTATATTCCACCTCAATTGCATTTAGCGCGGTAATTTTGATTCTTGGCGTTATTGTATGGAAAGGCGACGGATTTAAAAGCAGATTCCCCGAGTTTGTGGAACAAGCTAACCTCCAAGAGTCACATAAAAAGAGCGGGTTTGCAGACTGTTTTATTAAAGAAGATCAGTTCTATTATGATTATTGGAACTACGATACCTGCGTTATGAAAGTGCCAGGAGCAACTGACACAATTTTGTTATGGGGTGACTCACATGCTTTTCACTTAATTGGAGGTTTAAAAACAATCCAACGTGAACTCAATGTCAATATCGCACTATACGCAAGTGCAGGCTGCTCACCTCTATTTGATACAGATATTCCACGTAATCCGCAATGTAGGGCCAACAATGAGTTTGTCAAAGAGTTAATAGACAAGCATCAAATTAGTCGTTTAATTTTAGCGGGTAACTGGGCTTGGGCGTTTAAAGTCGAAGATCCTGATATTGACTTGTCGAGCGTGCAATCCACCTTTAACACGTTGGCCCAATGGAACAAAAAAGTATTTATTGTTAATCAGGTTCCTATTTACCCAGTTAAAAACCCAGCTTTTTTAGGTATGCGTTTAGCAACATCTTCTAAAGCACCAGCGGACTATCTGTTAGCTCCTGAGTATGGTGTGAAAGCATCAGAACAGATTAAATCACTTTTGCCCGCTGAAAATGTATTTAGCCCGCAAGATTTACTATGTGAAAAAGGAAAATGCCTAATATACCGAGATCATGAAATAATGGTCAGAGATAGGGCACACCTTTCTAGTGCTGCGAGTAGTTATATTGTGCAATCTATGGCACCGAAGCTAAAAATCGCGTTCGATATACAATAGCTACCTGTTAGATGCTTAAAGACGAATTACTACTGTCAGTAGGTTGGCTTAGAACTGCACACAGTAATGTGGCAGTACTATGTTCGTTAAATGACTCGATCATCTTGTGGGAGCATGCAGGTTTTCTATAATACCTGCATGTTTGTTGCTTTGGCTGCAGAACGTGTTGATTCCTTTGGGTTATTGAAACGACGTAAATAACGTCAACCATTTTTCTTGAATTGATTGGGAATCAGTTGTCGCCGCGAGGGCCACGCTTTCTTTTGACATTCGTTGATATACCGATTCATCAGCGAGTATTTTGCGAATGCCGTCCCTAAATGATGTTTGATCAAATGGCTCTATTAGAAAGCCATTTTTTTCGTGAGCAACAACTGATTGCGCGGCATCAAAGGTATTAAATAGTACTATGGGTAACCCTTGGCTTCTCGCCTCGATAAGCGATTGCCCATAACCCTCATAGTAAGATGTCATAATAAATACACTGTATTTGGAAAGGGTCTCTGCGACATCATTTGTTTTACCAAGGAATTTTATATTAGGATGGGCTGAAATTTTGCTCTCTAAAGCACTGACTTCTTCTGTGGACCCCGCACCGTATATATCTAACGTTAATTCAGGTGCTTGCGCCATAATGCCAATCATCGCGTCGAAATTCTTTTGGTTTTCAGAAATCCTACATATGGTAACAAGTGTGTTGTTGTGGGTTTGTCTTGGCTCTGCGCTAGGTAATTTACACGCTCTTGGAATAATAAAAACTTTACTACCATCTACCTGAAATCGTTGACATAAAGCAATCTCATCAAACGAAGTATACAAAGTTATTGCGTCAACTCTATCAAGAATTTTCTGTGCTAATGCTTTTAGTAGCCTTCCTTGAAATAGTTTTTCTACGCTGTTTGATTGAACTAATACTATCTTGGGTTTACGTTTTGTGATTAAGAAAAATAGTAGGTTTGCTGGGTGATAGGTGACCACAACGTCATACTTTCCGCGCATAGCTTGCCGATAGAAAACCCAAGCTTTATTGAATGTTGCTAGAAACCCGGAATCAAAAATAAGCTTTCTTTGGATATCAAGTGCAGTGCGCTCAATCTCAATCTCTTCGACCGGAGGCTCTCGGTTATACAACTCATAGACGGTTATAGCGCTTTTCTTTACTGAAAGCTTAATTGACCTAACGAGGTTTTCAATTCCACCAAAACCAGAACAGCGATTAGGGTGATACGACAACACAGACAGTTTCTTCTTCATGATTATATATTAAGTACTAAACTTTAATTGCTAGATTGTCCTTGAACATTACTGTTCAAGAAGGCGTTGCCATTGCTGTGCAATCACAGTATCAGAATAAGTATGATTGGCTAAGGCGATAATTTTTTCTCTAGGGAATGGGGTGAGAGCTGACAGAGCATCATCCCCAAAATCTCTTACTAAGTGCACTAACGGAAACTCCTTTTTAACGCTTCTACCATAGGCTGAATCTTTTAAGATCACATTCGCCCCATAAGAAATAGCATGATAAAAAGTGCCACTTACAATCATTGAGTCTTCTTCATGCCCAAGGATAGCGAACGTAACAGAACTTAAAAGGCCATTTAACTCCTCAACATCCATAAAACGATTCTCATAGGTTACCTTCGGCAACCCATCTTTTATTAAAGCAGTAATTTCATCGTTAAGTTCTGCGCTTTTGCACTTACCAATGATTTTCAGCTCTCGCTCTGGTGCCCAGTTTCGAAGAATAAGGGGAATATTTTTGTACGGCTTGATATTGCCGAATATTAAATAATTAAACGCATCGACTTTATTAGCGTCGGTTTGTTTGTAAAGGGGGTGAGGAATCACATGAGACGCAAATTCCTCTACATTCCGGTGGGTAACTATTTCATCACTGAATAAACGAATTGCGCCACATAAAATACGATAGCAAAATTTACTATGTTCTAAATGTGGTTTGTAGTTATGTCTTACCCAAATAATTTTTCGGTAATACAAACTAGCGATAACCATACCTAATACAACTCGGAGTGACTCTAGACCTTCTGCAAAAACGCCCTTTTTCAGACAGGGATAATCTTCTAACCAGTTGAGTATTAAAACATCGGCTCTTCTGCCTTTTAACAGATTTTTCAACATGGTTTTGGGAGAAAGAGCCACAAATTCAACATCTGTATACTGGCTTTTTAGTATTAAAGATAGGTTTAGTAAGTACTCATTATCACCTTGGAATTTGGGGAAAATACATATGTTTTTATCCGTTTTACAATCTTGCATTATTCAATACTTTCTCTTTTTCGTTAGTGAACTCTGGCCTTGGCTGCACTATTCTTAAAATAATCTCTTAAAAAAATGATGCTTCGTGTTCTGCTCCAGTCTAGAACTGAGCGTTTGACCTCGGTGTAAATTAGTTGGTGATTCAAGTACTTCACTTAAGCACGATTAGCACCACTTTTAGCATTCTACTTGTTATTTTTAGCTTATGTTCATAGAAGGGCCGCTTCACTGACTATCGTAGCGAAGTCAATACCGCCTTTCCTTAGCGAATGTCTAGGTAAGTTACTTCCTTAATGTTGCAAATTTTAGAGGCTTTAGCATAACTTTCATTTTACGAGCATACTGCCGCGCTTTCAGTAAGCGATCATACAGCCGCGCTAACATCATTTCATCGACTTTATGAGCTAAGTCTCAATTGAGCCCTAGCAAACTTAATTTTTGTTGTAGTGTACCTCCCGATAATAAAGCGGAGTTTTACTGGCTATTTATCACTGTTAGCTAGCGAGTAGTGAATGCGCTATACATATACCCGCTCAGAGAGACCCATTCAGAAAAATTCGATTTAGATGGGCCGCGATATAGGCATTGATTCAATACTAGAGTTTCTGTTTAGTTTTACAGAAGGTATAATGCGCTGAAACGGCGTAATCTATATTTTGGATGACAACTTTACCGCGACAGTGGGAAATTGCGCGCTAAACAATTGGGCAGGGCCGTTTTCACATCTTACACCGCTACAGGAGCGAAATGGATTGCTGCTCGATTTTTGAAAAACGCTAATAAAAAACACGTGCTTCATGGTAACTCAAACAAACCCTTAGTGATTCGTTATTTAAGGGTAGGGCTGTGGGCCTGCTATTTGCATACAGCGACTTAAGCGGGTGGTGTTTCACGTTTTTTGGGTATAGCCCATTCAAGTGACATGAGTATTTAGCGTGAAACGGCAAACAATCAATATTAATGAGTGAATTTATGAGAGATGGATTATGAAGTATTTAGTTACTGGCGCTGCGGGATTCATTGGTAACTATGTTGCTGAAAAACTGTGTAATCAAGGGCATGAGGTCATAGGGTTAGACAACCTAAACGATTATTATGACCCTGATTTAAAATTAGCTCGACTCAAACGTATTGAACATTTTGATAATTTCACTTTTGTTAAAGCGGATATATCAGACCGAGATACGATTGCCACTTTGTTCTCGCAGCAAAAATTTGACCGGGTAATCCATTTGGCGGCGCAGGCTGGGGTGCGCTACTCTATCGAAAACCCCATGGCATATATAGATTCTAACCTTACCGGAATGGCCACTATTCTCGAAGGCTGCCGCCACAATAACGTTGAGCATTTAGTCTACGCCTCTTCAAGCTCTGTATACGGTGCAAATAAGAAGATACCATTCGCTGAAAGCGACCGAGTAGATTACCCTGTGTCCTTGTACGCTGCGACAAAAAAGTCCAATGAATTAATGGCCCATACCTATAGCCACCTTTATGCATTACCTACCACAGGATTGCGTTTTTTTACGGTTTATGGCCCCTGGGGTCGCCCAGATATGGCCCCATTTTTATTTACGGACGCCGTGGCCAATGACCGTCCAATAAAAGTGTTTAACGATGGCAAAATGCAGCGCGACTTTACTTACATCGATGATATTGTAGAAGGGATAGTACGTATACAAGATGTAATACCTAAGCCTGTTGAACAAGCGCCAACTGAGTCGTCTCCATATTACAAGTTATATAACATAGGTAACAATTCTCCTGTTGAGCTTGAAGCTTTTATTACTTGTATTGAGAATGCGTTAGGCAAAAAAGCAGTAAAAAATTACATGCCTATGCAAGATGGCGATGTAGTAAGAACCTTCGCTGATATCACTAACCTTGAAAGTGAGATTGGCTTTAAACCGAAAACTGACCTTCAGGACGGGATTAATCATTTTGTTGATTGGTTCAAAGACTATCACGCTAATAAAGCAAGCTAGACTAGGCCACCCATGCTATTAAAGGCGTTAAAGGCCGCGAGATAAAACGTCGGGGAGTTCTGTCACATTGGCTAAATATCTTTGCACTATGATAATGTGAAAAGTGATTTTGTTGGTTTGGGCTAATAGGCTATTGAGCTGAAATAGTTATCTAGCATTTTGGTATTACTTTTGCTTAAACGCTAAAGAAGCATCATTAGCTACCCTAGTGTATGCAAAGTCTGTTATTAAGTGGCTCTCTCGTTATACAAAGCAGGGAATCGAATTGAAATAGTGAAACGAGAAGAATCAATGAAGTTAGAAGAAGTAGTGAAAACAAATGTAGGTGGTTTAATCACTGCCTGTATTGACCGGAAGCAGTTAGTCGACTTAATGGTGTGTCGTGTATTAGATACACGCGCAGGGGAGAAACATTCTCCTCTTGTGATTTTTTCATCCAACGGACACAGTATTTCGATCGCCAATAGTGACGCTCCAATGGGTCGTATGCTTAACGAAGCTGACATTTTACATGCCGATGGGCAAAGCGTTGTTAGTTTTTCGCGTTGGTTCAGTGATACACCTATTCCCGAACGCAGTGCTACGACTGACACTATTCATGACGTCCCGCTTATGTCTTCTGAAAACATTAAGCACTTTCTTCTTGGGGCCAATCAAGCAACCATTGAAAAATGCGGTGCGATATTGTCCGAAAAATACAGCAATTTTGACGTGGTCGGCACTCAACATGGCTATTTTGATGAAGCAGATGAAGATGGAATCGTTGCAAAAATTAATGCTTCGGGGTGCGAAGTACTCTGGGTTGGCCTTGGTAAACCCAAAGAGCAATTATTTATTTTGCGCAACAAAAGTAAGCTCACCGTGCCTGTGATTATATCGTGTGGCGGTTGCTACAATTTTGTCACCGGTGACTACAAGCGAGCGCCCGAGTTCTTCCAAAAGCTAGGGTTAGAATGGTTACACAGAGCCATGACTGAACCTAAGAAGCTCCTATGGCGATATATCACGACCAACCCTCATGCTGTATATTGTGTTATCAAGCATCGCTACTTTGTTTAGGGAATAAACGTGGGTAACAAAAAAGTACTGTTTCTACACAAGTGGTTCTCTTTATCGGGGGGAGTTGAACGTGTCCATCAAAATTTATCTAATGCATTAGCCAGTGAAGACATAACGTCAGAATTCTATGTTTATGATATTACAGGTGATAAGAAAGCTGGCTACGATAAACTCATAGAATCAAAAACGGCCACTCATCCAGTTCAATCAGATAGTTTTCTAAAGAAGCTAGGACATTTATTCGCACATATCAAAGCACAAGAAATTGACGTAATCATAGCAGCCACTGAAACAGCAAACATACTCGCTGCATTTTGTGCGATTAGATTTCCTAAATTGTCTGTTGTGTACACAAGACACTGCGCGTTTGATGTGAGTGACCAGAAGCTTTCACCAGCAAAGATTAAACTGTTATACAATTTCTATTCGCTAACTGGTGGTGCAATTGTGACCGTTTCTGGTTCATTACAACAAGAGTTACTGAGCAATATCAAATTAGGAAGAAAGCATGTTGAGTTTATTCCTAACGCTGTGGTCGATGAGAAAGTTATTGAAAAATCTCAGTTGAACACAGATAACTTTGTCTCATCTGACTATTTTTGTGCAGTAGGTCGGTTAGTTGAGCAAAAAGGCTTTGATATGCTCATTCAGGCTTACGCGCAGGCCCGTCAGAAGAACAATGATCTACCCAAGTTAATCGTAGTGGGTATTGGTGATTTGTTAACAGAGTTAACCCAACTCGCAGAATCATTAAATATCAAAGAGTATGTGGAATTCTACGGTTTCACCGACAACCCTTATTATATTATCCGCAATGCTCAAGCGTTTATCTTGTCATCTCGCCATGAAGGGATGCCCACTGCGTTAGTTGAAGCCATGTACCTTAACACCCCAGTTATCGCATTTGATTGCCCCACAGGGCCTTCAGAGTTAATTGAAAATGGCAAAAATGGCTTTTTAGTTGAAGCAAATAATGTAGATAAGCTCGCAGGTGCCATCAGCAAGTATAAACAATTACATGGTAAAGAGATTGCTCAGAGTGTTAGTGCGTTCGAGTATCAGAGTGTTGCGCGTCGTTATATCAATGAATTTAGTGGGTAAGTAATGGCGAAAATCAGTATTGTTTTGCACGATTTGCGTGGCGGTGGTGCCGAAAAAATGATGGTGCGCCTTGCAAACCAATTAGCAGAAAACGGTGATAGCGTTGAAATGATTCTGTTAACCGCTGGCGGGGTAAATAAACCTTTTTTAAGTAAATCAGTCACCTTAGTTGAATTAAACTCGACACGTACATTATCGGCTTTTTCCCCTTTGCGTAAACATTTAAAAGCATCGCAACCAGACGGTATCTTGGCTGCGTTAACTCATGTTAACGTGATAACCAGTGTAGTGTGCGCCAGTTTAGGGTGGTTATCACGTTTATCCGTCAGCGAGCGAAACACGTTTTCATTAGACAGGAAGGTAAACAACGGCCTGGTAATGAAAGCGACTTACGCCATAGCCCCTTATATCTACCGTTACATACCCAACCCTGTTATAGCCGTTTCCAAAGGAGTTGCCGACGACCTAGTAGCATGTTCTGTCGTAAGGCAAAAAGATGTATGTAGCGCATCAAATCCGGTTATTACTAACGATACACTCGAAGCAGCTAAGCAACAGGCTAAGCACCCTTGGCTAACGAACAAAACAGGTAAAACGGTGGTTGCAGTAGGTCGCCTTAGCGATCAAAAGGGTTTTGATATGCTAATCGATGCCTTTGCTACGGTTTTGAAAGAGGTAGACGCGCGATTGGTCATTTTCGGTGAAGGTGAATTACGCGATGAACTTCAGCGTAAAATCGAGCAACATAACATGGCGCAATCAGTAGACCTAGCTGGCTACACTGACAACCCCATTGCAGAAATTAAACAAGCTGACTTATTCGTCTTGTCTTCACGTTTTGAAGGAAGTCCAAATGTATTGGTCGAGGCGATGTCGGTAGGGTGTAAGGTGGCTGCTTTTGATTGCCCTTCGGGACCGATGGAAACACTCGATGGTGGCGCTGTGGCCCCCTTAATCGAATACAAAAACGTATCTGCTCTAGCGAAAACCATAAAAGCTGAACTGGCCACCGATAACAGTTTAGAAAACCGTAGTAGGATTATTGGCGCGGTAGAGCGATTCAGTGCTGAAAATTCAGCGAATGAATATCGAAAACTCATTTTCGCCAATGCTCAGGTGAAGTAAATAGCTGCTATGAAAATCACTATTGATACCCTTAAACGTGCTTACTTATTCACCACTGTTTTTTATTACTTCGGTTTTTTGAGCTTTACTTCGCGCATTTTAAGCGGTGGAGGCTCAAGTGATTTAATGAGCGCGAATGCCTCGGGCAATGCCGCAAAGCAAGTTATTGGTATTCTTTTATTGCTTTCAGGTGTTTATCTGTTATTGAAAGTTGATAAGAAATTATTATTTTCCATGCTCATTAAAAGTCTATGGTGGTGGGTGTTAATTGCTTTCTTTCTAGCATCTATTTATTGGTCATATGAGCCAGGAATCACCTTCCGTCGCAGTATTGCTTTTATTACCTTGGTTGTTGCCGGCTTTTGCGTTGTATCTCATTTCACCGCTGAATCTTTGATGTATTTTATCGCTAAGGCGATATTTGTTGCCGCAGTCATGGGGCTTATTTATTTGGTGATCTCCCCCAGCAACGCTTTAGGTGGTCATGGTGAAGGTGACAGAGCTAATATGTTCATCGGTATCATGAGTGATAAAAACGGCGGTGCGCGCTTATATGCTTACGGTATCTTGATTTTGGTTGGGTTGGGGTACTACCGAGCGCGTAATCATAAAATAATGCTGGCAGTTTTAGGTGTCTGTTTAATTTTTGCCAACTCAGCAACTGCTATAGTTATGGTATTTGCAGGTGTTGGTCTAATAACGCTATTTAAGATTATGCGCACACATAGCCCAAATGTAAATTTACGTCGCGTAATCATCATTACTTTGCTGCTCATTGCCGCAGCAGTTGTCGTTTCCTATTTATACGCTTTTTTATTAGAGCTACTTGGGCGAGACCCGACTTTAACTAACCGAACTGTCATTTGGGGACTGCTTGATGAATATATTCAAGCTGAAAGTACCTTGGGATATGGCTTTGGTGCTTTTTGGGTTAGTGATGCGGTAACCAGTTTTGTAGATCGCTGGAGTTATATAGGAAATGCCCACAGTGGTTATTACGAAGTCATGCTGTACGGAGGGAAAGTTGGTCTGTTTTTGGTAGTCTTTCTTACCCTTAAAATTGTCAAAGATTTAGTGCAGGGTTATATCGTCAGTGAGAAAAATGGACTGCTTGCTGCGCTCTTAGCCATTATTTTAATGCAATGCATAGTGAATTACATTGGTTTTGTCATTATGAACCACAATAGCGCTGACATGCTTATATATGCCGTTATTTCATTTGTCGCTATGCTCTCTATTACTGACAAGAGGCCTGCCAGCGAAATAAAAAATCCCTCTTTAATGGTGAAAAATTTATAAATTATGATAGTCAATGCGAATCTAAATCCGATTTATTCAGATGTCTCTGTCATTATACCTGCCTACAATTGCAGCCAAAGTATACTCAGAGCGCTAGAGTCTATTTTTATGCAAAGCGCACCGCCAAAGGAAGTTATAATTGTCGATGATGGCTCACAAGATGATACACAGGGTGTGGTAGAGGGCAGCGAGTACGCTAACCGTGTAACATATGTAAAACAAACCAATGCAGGCCCTTCTAAAGCGCGTAATAACGCAATTTCATTAGCTACTTGTGAATGGTTAGCTTTTCTAGATGCAGATGATTTGTGGGTAGATAAAGATAAGCTTCGCCTACAAATGGAACTGATTGATAAACATCCAGACGCAGTATTAATTGATACTTATGCTTCGGTGGATTGGCATGGTCAGCGAGAGGAGACTGAATCGCGTCAGAAAGACGGCGAGGTTTTAAAGCAGTTCCTTTATAGCAATATTATTAATGCCACCTCATCTGTTTTAGCCAAGCGAGAAGACGTTGTTGAAATAGGTGGGTTTGTCGATGATTTACGCTTCGGTGAAGACAGGCTACTGTGGGCGCAACTAGCTAAAGTCGGGGGGGTGTACACATTGCCGCTGGTGACGGTTAAAAAATTTAATGCCATCGGTAACTTAACCTCAAAAGGCGATAAAAACTACCATTATCGCGTTGATTTAGTGAATAGGTTGCTCGGGTTTATTGATGCACCGAAGTCAGAACTTGCCGATATTTGGTTAACAAATGTAATCGACTTTTTCCGGTTAAGCTTTAAAGCAAACGATCCTGCCACTTATTTATTGATATTTAATGATACCCTAAAGCACAAGGGTGCTAAATTATGGCTTACCAAATATGGATTTTTGGCTATTCAAGCTAAGATATTTAGTAGTTTTACGCCTTTACTCTTTCTAAAAAGTAACTTAAAGAAAGGAAGTAAAACAGACTCTGATACAGCGAAAATCTAGCTCAGCGGTGGTAGTAGGCTTTTTATTTTCCGCATAATTTTGACAAATAATGCTATGTTTATGTTTCAGTATTTTTAATGTAGACGATTCTTAAGAAGAGTTAGACTTGCAACTTCTTTGTAAGTCTAGCACCTCTGTTGCTCTGGATACTTTCTACTAGCAAACTCAAGGATGTCGCTAATGAATAAAATATCACTACAGCTAACAGAAAAACTCGCCTTTTTCCTTGCCTCGCTCTGTTTTTGCCAAAGTCTATCGGCCACTGTGATTAGTACAGCGGTAACAGCAGAAGCTTACACCGTTAGTTATCCAGAACCTGATAAAGGCTGGAGAGAGCATGATGCGGGGATGGAATATGCCTCGGCTCTTACCCGCTCTGAGATTTATGATACGAGCGTCTACGCCGATGCTTACATTGAGGCGAATGCACGAGGTGTTGCTATTTTGTCTATGAATAAGTATGAGGCTAGCGCTGCAAGTGGAAGTGCCACGATAAGTTATCAATTAGAAAATGATTCATCACTCGCACAACAATTCGATCTGCGATTCAGCCCTCTTTCTGGCTACTTACAAGCTTATTGTGCTGACCCTGAAGATTTGTTCAAAGACGGCAGTGGATCAAGACTACCGTGCGCTGCTGATGACTTTTCTTCTGCGAGTTACGCCGCAAAAATCTTGCTAAATGACGAATTGATTTGGTCGAGTATGGCTCGTGTGCGCTCAGACATTATTGGCGTTGATGTTGTCACCGAGGGGGCTGTGCTGGGCGTTTTTGATGCTGAAACCTATTCATATCGCTGGGATACTCAATGGTTTGACCTTCCGCTCGGTGTATTCGAGCCAAACGAAAAATTGAATCTTGTTTATAGTGTCAGTGTAGTAACTGATGGCAAAGCGAGCTTAGACGGTACAGCAACTTGCGAGCCTTTTAATTGCTCTTATCCTGAAAACAATGCCTTTGCAGAATATGGCTTTCCGCAGTCTATTAACTGGCCTGAGAGCATTTTTCAATTTTCGACCAGTTCAATTTCAGTCAATGAGCCTATTCATTTAGGGCTGTTAGGCTTGGCTGCGCTTCTGATTATTCGTTTGAAACGAAATTATTAGCGCATTTCATATTCGTTACTTGAAGGTTGATGATGAAATTGCGCAGTTAATCATTTCGTCAAACCAATCAAAATTTCGAGGTCGAACAGCCGCTTTTGTTTTTCATCAGCTCAGTTCGATCTTATTTAGTTCACACTGAATAAGGCGTAACGTTTTTAACTTCTTTTCGACACTTTGGCCGTTCGAAGAATAGCTTGATCGGTTGCTTTGTATATAGCTTGCTCGCAATGATACCAATACATACTGCTAATCCTACAGCTATCAGTATATTGGCTGAAAACGAATAAAGGCCAATCTTACTTAATAACATCCGTGTCGCAGCAGGTAACGCAAAATGTGTGAGGTATATGAATAAACTAATGCT
Organism: Paraglaciecola chathamensis S18K6; assembly: GCA_000314955.1. Taxonomy (GTDB): domain Bacteria; phylum Pseudomonadota; class Gammaproteobacteria; order Enterobacterales; family Alteromonadaceae; genus Paraglaciecola; species Paraglaciecola chathamensis. The sequence continues at coordinate 108,385 of BAEM01000059.1, forward strand.
CCCTATATATACGCTAAATTTAAATAGCATAGTATTTTTAAATACTAATTCAGCGCGATAGCAAATAATTAAAAATGAGATCGCCATAAATAGGGAAACAATAGGTTTAGTTACCCAGGGTAACTCTGAGCGAAATAGCGCTATAAATACCCCAAAACCGACAAAAAACAGTGGCCCCCATGTTGCTAACTTTTCATTCTTTATCATTTCGATCAACCAGTTACCTTTGAAAAAACCAATGGCATAGAACAGATAAACCCAAGCGAAACGCTCGAATATACTTCCTGAGAACCAGCCAAAGTAATAACTATTTAAAAGGTTCGCTGCGAGAGCAACGCTAATTACCAAGCTTGGGGGCACGTTTTTGATAAGTAAGGTAACAAAATGCGAAAGTGCTAGCGCATAGATAAACCAAATGGTGGGTACTGGGTCCCACAAAATTAATAGTATTTCATCTGCAGCCATATTGGTATTAGTAAAACTATTTGAAAATAATCTTACTAAATAAATAATAATGCTCCACACAAAATATATATAAACCCAATCTAATAGCTTCGAGCGATGCTTTTGAATTGGTTTATTGCAGATTGAGTTTCTAATAAGAATCCCTGATACCATAAAAAACATCGGCATCAGCCAGCTTCTAAAAAAATTCGTTAATGCTTGAATGGCTTCAGCGCCAAATTGAAAACTATTGAGTATTCCTTCACATGTGTGATAAGTGACGACTAGGCAAATACCGATACCTTTAGCTAAATCAAGGTATTTTTGGTGACTCATTACATAAAGTTTTGGATCGCTCATATCGTGCGCCCCTCAGTTAAAGGTAGTTGTCTATCAGCTGGCTCATAGCAGTAAGAAGGTCGCATCCAGCTTAAGAAAAATGGCAAAATGGACTGAATGGTAGAAAACAGGCTTTACTTTCTCTTACTGTGCTAGAAACAAGTTTAGGTGTTATTCGCTATAGCTTTAGCAGTTTTTGAGCCATATAATTTGCTTAAGTGCGAAGATGTTGGTAGTAGCGGGAAGGTTAATCTAATGTATTGTTACTTAACGTTTTTTAATTTCTCTTTTTCCGTTTATAAATAAAAAAGTTAAAATCTCAGGGCTCAGAATATAGTAATGAATAGAAGTTAAGGTAATAAACGAATATGTGTCACCTTTTTCCGACTCTCCACACAAAAGTACTGAAAATTGCTAATAAAAAGTGAGTGGGAGGTGGCTGTGTATTATATATTAGCTAGGTGGTTTACGTGACCGCAGCTTCACTAACGGTTTTTAGTGTTTCGAAGATAAGAGTCTTTCTTAGCATACTCTCTTCGAAAACAAGAGGCTGCACGTAGTAGTAGAGTCCCAAAGCGTTAATCAAATCTCTCCTAGGCGGGAATATAAAAACTATCCCATCAATACCTGTCTTAGTCATTGAACTACTGGTGGGGCTTAATATCGTATAAGCTGATAGATACTCCCATTGTTTAGGTTGTAGTTCAGCTTTTTACCATTCTTTTGAGCTTTCTTAAAACTTTGCGCACAAATGATTTTTTGTGAGCGGCGACATTTTGTTTTGGAAAGGGGGTTGCAGGTATAGGCATTTCGAGAAAAGGGCATAATTTTTCCCATCCATCCCCTTGCGTGACATCAAACACTAACAGTTCGCTTTCTCTGCTCTCGAAGTGTTTAGTGACCTGCTGATAATGATTGTTAAATTGTTTTGTCCAACCCTCTCTATCAATTGTAAGCCATTGGATATCCGCGTCTGGGTTTTTTCTTTTTCTTTCTTGGTTTCGTATCACATGTTTTTCGCGGCTATTGAGCCAGCCATCTAAGTCCCTAATATTCAGTATGAATTTACTGTTTGGGTACTGTTTATCAAACTCTTTTACGATATCAACGGTTGAAGGCCCTAAATCCCAATCTGAGAATGCCTCATAGTGCTCCAACCCCTTGAGTATGTTATTACCAGCGAGATAATTGCTTTGAATAATATCCTTAATATTTCTCTCTTCTGCGCCCTTAAAATGCACGCTTTTTATACCCAATATTAAAAACGCGTCATGCAAAGAGGATGTTCCCGTTTTATTTAACCCGACACAAAATATCTTTTTGTTCATCTTATTTCGTCCACTATCGTTAACCTGTTGGGCAACTGCGCTTTATTCCACATGCACTCGTTTGTACTCAATTTTCTAGTTTTTTGAAGGTGTGTGCAGATGAAAGCAAGGTCTGCGCCAAAGCCAAAATACTTCGCCCTTGGCTCGAGTGAAGAGTTGAGTAGGGCCGAGTGTAGCATCTATATTTAGCGCTAACGTAAGAGCTCGGATCACGGTTTTAAAGGGGAGGTGGCGGCTTTTAAATCTAGTTTAGGCTTGTGGTTGAGAGGGGCGTTTACGGGCGATATACAATTAATAACAAGGCTGCTTTTCTCGGTAGCTTAATCATCACGCTGAAAACCTGATTCGACTGCGCATATCTTTGTCGAAATGGTCTGCTTTTAGAGACTGCTTCTCGCCTGTTTGTAATAGTTACAATGTGTTTGTCGCGAGTGTGCCCCTGCTAACCCAAATCAATTACAAACTTAGAATAACGTACAGGGCCCAATTCTAAAGGCTTAGCTGCATGCTAACTACGCCCATATTTCTCCTCTTATATTTGTGATGCAAGCTTAAAAAGCTGGTACATGCATTGCTGAACCAGTATTGCGGTGTCGTGCATGACGAGTGTAAACGACGACGAAGTATTTTTCAGGTCATGGCAGTTAACCGCAAAGCGAACAGTTTCGTGAAACCGACTTTGCGCTAAATATAAGGGGTAGGAAATTGAATTTATTTAGAAAGAAAGTCGATGACAGACGTTATCAAAACGAGTTTGAAAGTAAGGCTCAGTCGCTGGCCTATTATTGGCAACCTAAGACGAAAGCACCGAATATTGGCGATTATTTAGCCTTAGATACAGTGCAACAAATGCTGCATTTAAAAAACAAATCTGTGCTGGATAAGCTCAATTCTTCCAATAAGTTATTATCAATAGGTTCAGTACTGCACTTTGCTGAAAATAACGATGTGCTATGGGGGACAGGTAGAAACGGTAAGGTAAGAGAAGATATGCACCGTTTCGAAAAGTTAGACGTAAGAGCCGTTCGCGGTCCATTAACGCGAGAATATTTAATTTCTAAAGGGATCGAGTGCCCAGAGGTGTATGGCGACCCAGCAATTTTAACGCCCCACTTTTATTCAGAGCAACTTGTGTGTCCTGAGGGGCCCAGCCAAGAGTGCGTTATTGTTCCTCAACTAAACGATGATATGAATTTTTACGCCGGATACGAAGAGCTTTTGGTTTCACCAAGGTTGTATCCTGGTGATTTTATTAAAGCTATTTTGAAAGGTAAAACCGTCATTAGCTCAAGCCTTCATGGTGTTATTCTAGCTGAGGCCTATGGCAGAAACGCAATTTTCCTTGATTCAGGTAGTGGTGAAACGCAGTTCAAATATGAAGATTACTATTCAGGCACAGGCAGAGATTCATACCACAGAGTCAGTGAGATCGAAGAAGCGAAAACCTTAGTATCGCAACCGATCCCTGATTTAAAAGCTCGTCAGAATGCGCTTGTAGACGCTTTTCCTTATGATTTGTGGGAATAGTGGTCACGTGCAAAGCACGATTAAGCACATATGAGGTCATTGCTATCGGAGCTTTTGGGTGATAAAAATTGAGATGTAACTTCAATTATCAGCGAATTGTATATAGCATTTAAGCTAACGACAGTATGTCGGCAGACCTTGGTAGCAGTGGCTCTCGAAGTTACAAATTTTGTTATTTACTTAAAGTTAAGAGCCTATGAAATTCAGGGAAGATATCAACGCGTTGCGGGCTATTGCCGTTATTGCGGTAGTAATATTTCATTTTAATCACGCATGGTTGTCAGGCGGCTTCGCGGGAGTAGACGTATTCTTTGTCATATCTGGCTTTTTGATGACGATGATTATCGTCAAAGGGTTAGAGCGAGAAAACTTCTCGATAATTGCGTTTTATAAAGCAAGAGTTAGGCGAATCATTCCGGCTTTAGCCTTTCTCTGCTTCGCTCTAATGGTGCTAGGGTGCTTTTTGTTATCCCCTATTGATTACCTGAATATGGGTAAACACACCTCAGCAAGTTTAACCTTCACTTCAAATTTCGTGTATTGGAAAGAATCAAATTACTTCGACGCATCATCAATTGAAAAGTGGCTATTGCACACTTGGAGCCTATCTGTAGAGTGGCAGTTTTACTTACTGTACCCTGTGGTTCTGGTTGTATTAAATAAGTTTTTGAATTTAAAGCAGCTTAAGTTATTGCTGGTGGCTGCTACCATTCTAGCGGTGCTCCTTTCCATTTACGTCACATCTAATACCAGCAGGGCTGCATATTTCTTGTTACCTACTCGGGCTTGGCAAATGCTTGCTGGGGGATTGGTCTTTTTATATCCCATTGCTCTGGGTCCAAAAGCGAAGAGCTTTGGTTTAACGTTTGGCTTAGGGTTAATCGTATTGTCATTTTTCTTATTCTCCGCTGAAACGCCTTGGCCTGGTTACGCAGCATTGCTTCCCATAATTGGTGCTTGTTTAGTTTTGGTTTCAAATAATGGCGAGTCGGTATTGGTTGATAACAGGGTATGCCATTTAATAGGTAAATGGTCTTATTCCATCTACTTATGGCATTGGCCGATCATTGTTGCTGGTTTTTATTTCTCACTAGGGGAAAATTGGTGGGTGATTGGCTTACCGCTTTCAGTTTTTTTAGGGGCGCTTAGTTTTAAATTTATAGAGTCGAAAACGTTAGCTGATTATGGTCTTAATAAAGGTAGATATTTGTTAAAGCCATTACCTGCAGCTTCGATTCTTGCTGTATTTTCACTTGTGGTTTTTCAAACGAACGGGCTTTTAAATCGACTAGCTGAGCCAGAGCGAACATTAATTGCATCTGCTATCGCAGCTAAAGAAGACTGGAGCTACCCCGAGGCAAATAAAATCATAGGCCCTCTCAAAGTCAGATTAATAAGCGGGAAAACAGATAAGAATATCTTGATCCTTGGCTCTAGCCACGCAGAGCAGCTATACCCATATGTGAAAAGCCTAGACTCGGATTACAACGTTTATTTTTTAACTAATGGTGGGTGCCTAGCAACGCCATCTATGAAGCACCCCAAATGGAACTGCGATAATCTACAGAAATATCAGCTTCTGCTGGATAATGTCAAATTTGACAAGATTGTGACTACTTTTTTTAATTTCGACGTTTATCTTTCTGACAATGATACGAAAAGACAGCAACAATTTGCGACTAGAACCAAGGAGTACGACATTTTTCTATCTAACCTAAAAGCAGCCTCGAAAGAAATTTATCTTATTTTAGGTGAGCCGAGAGGGGAGGAGTTTAACCCGCCGGCGGCAATTCGACATGGGCTAAAAGACTTCATGACTGAAGAAGACACTCGAAAGACATACGCTATTCATCAAAAAGCACTGAGCCATTTCACTGAATTAGATGGTATTAACATAATAGACCCAATCGAACACCTGTGCAGTGAAGGTATTTGCAGAACCAGCAATCATGAGCAGGGCTTTTTCTACCGAGACAACAATCATATGCGGCCTTGGTATGCGGTTAAAAGCTTGACTTACTTAGAGGATATATTTCGTTGAATTGCCTGTTTATACCGAGATATATCGTTATTTTTGTGGCGCGCATATATTAATAGTTTGAACAGCGATTCTCAGAATAAAAAAAGCAGCTAAATAAAAGCCCCGAATAATCGGATGTTGTAATGACTAGGGGGCTTTTCTAGGTGTTATGTAAGTACGCCTTAAGCGGCGTACTGCCATAAGCTTACTTACGGCGTAAACGAAATACTGCAGCGGCTGCGCCTAGCAATACAAGCAATGTTCCAGGGGCTGGAACGTCAGTCGGTGCACTAGGGTTAGCAGAAACGAACGTGAAGCGCACTGCATCGGCAATTATGTTTTGACCTGATGTAGAGTTACTGTCGTCGATCATGACTGACGCGCCACTAAGATCAAAGCTATATTCACCTAGGTCGTTCCAAACCGTGCCATTAAGTAACTGGTTGACGACTAAGTCAGATGTAGTCGAACCAGAGTCAATGGTGACTGCGGCGTTATCAGCACGCGTCGGGCCTGAGGTCCACATCATTTCCACTTTCCAAATACCAGCAACCCAATCGCTGCTACCTGTTGGATCCCACAGACCGAAATCGCCGGGAGAGTCCCTTGTATCGGCCATGTAATTATCGCCAAAATAACCAGGCTCATAGGTGCTCAAGTTAAGGCCGCTTGAGCTAAAGCCTGCATCTGTGTTGTCAACAGTAATCACCGCTGCATTGGCGGCAACAGAGGTAGTTAACAATGCACCAGCAGCTAAACGGGTAAATATACGTCTTAAATCCATTTTATTGTTCCTACTAAGTTAAAATACGACATGTCTAACTGATTGAATTTTCTAATAAATGAAATTCAGCCTCTTAGACTAAAGTCTAGAAAAGCAAAAAACGGGCCTTTATAATTTATCTATATTTTACAATTGGTTATTGTGATTTTAGGTGCAAATGAATTTTAAGTGTAAAATTATCCGACATTATCTGGTGCAGGGTGTATGAAAATTGCTAACAAATTCGTACAATTATTGTACTAAAGATGGCAGCTAGGAATTGCTGGTTAGCCGAAAAGTGATACGAGCTTAGTCCATATCGATGACTGAGTGAGCAGTGATTATAGCTGAAAGTAAATTAATTTTTGCTGGCTTAAATATACATGCTGTAGCCATACGTATTGTCTCGCCAATTATGATTAATAAATTATAACTACGCCTATCTTTACTAGCTTGATACAGCCAGTATTGGGTGTGCTTGTAAATCATTCAAAAATAGAGCACAAAGCTGACTAAAACTTTTCAAACACAAGGGCTTCTGCATCAGACGCTTAATTATCTAAAATCTAGTGGATGACTTATCGCATAAATGAAGCAGTGGCGTGCGTGATATTGCAAATTGCCTTGATACTTTAACCACAGTTAAAAAATCGCTAAGGTACTGATGTGAATAGCGATAAACATGACAACAAATAATCATAACAAGAGGCTCTGGGATGTTGGTATCAAGTAGTAGAGGCGTTATTTTTTTATTGAGTGCGCTAGTGTACTTAGTGGCAGGTGTGGCGAATGCGCAAGACATTAGCGAATTTACTGCCGGGATGGAGCACAAAGCTGGCTTTTTTGATTTTTATTATGACGGCGAGAACGACAAAGTTTATGTAAACATTGATAAATTGGCCCAGCCGTTTTTGTTTCAAAGCAGTATGCCACAAGGCATTGGGTCGAACGATATCGGTCTTGATCGTGGCCAGTTGGGAGAAACACGATTAGTGGAATTTCAGCGCTTTGGCAACAAGGTGCTACTTAAACAGCTAAACACCGTATATCGCGCTAGTTCAACCAACCCAGCAGAGCAGGCCAGTATTGATGAAGCCTTTGCAGACTCAGTGTTGGTGGGCTTACCCGTTGTAGCGTCCAGCAGCGATAGTGTGCTGGTGGATTACACGGATTTTCTACTCTCTGATATACACCAAATTGGCGACCGCTTAAGCGCAACCAAGCAAGGTAGTTACAAACCTGACGCGAGCCGCAGCGGCGTATACGTTGCCCGTAGTAAGGCCTTCGTTGATAACACCGAGCTTGAGGCATTGGTGACTTTCGGCGGCACTAAACCTGGGGAGTACGTGAAGCAAGTTACCCCTGCGCCGAAAAGTATTTCGGTGCATTTGCATCATTCGCTAATTCGATTGCCTGATGATAAATACCAACCACGTCAATTTGCACCTTTTTCAGGTTATTGGGCGCTGGGTTATCAGGATTATTCTGCCCCTATTGATCAGAGTATGAATACCCAGTTTATCCCTCGTCATCGTCTTTCTAAGAAAAACCCTAAGGCTAAAGTGAGTGAGGCGGTTGAGCCTATCGTATATTACCTTGACCCTGGCATACCTGAACCTGTGCTAGGCGCATTGCTCGATGGCGCACGCTGGTGGGATCAGGCATTCACCGACATAGGTTACAAAAATGCCTTTCAAGTGAAAATTCTGCCCAAAGGGGCTGACCCAATGGACGTACGTTATAACGTGATCCAGTGGGTACACAGAGCGACTCGTGGTTGGTCTTATGGCAGCTCAGTGGTTGACCCGCGCACAGGAGAGATCATTAAAGGTCATGTGACTCTGGGCTCACTGCGGGTACGTCAAGATTATTTAATTGCCCTTGGTTTAACCAGCCCGTTTACCGGGCAAGCAATAGATACCCAAGCACAAAAAGACATGGCTTTAGCACGTATTCGCCAGTTGTCAGCACATGAAGTAGGGCACACGTTAGGCATTGCCCACAACTTTGCCGCCAGTGAATATGGCCGTGAATCGGTGATGGATTATCCACATCCGTTCATTACCCTGAAAAACGGCAAAATTAGTTTAGAGGACGCCTATGCCACAGGCATGGGCAAATGGGACAATTACGTTATCGCCTATGGATATCAGACCTATGAAACAGCACAAGAAGAAGCTAAAGGATTAAAGGCGCTTGTTACCCAAGCAAGAGCCAGCGGCATGCGTTATCAATCTGATCCGGATGCCAGACCCTTGCACGCAGCGAACCCATCAGGCAATTTGTGGGACAGCGGCGCCGACGCAGTAGCTGAGCTTGAACGCATCAGTGAGGTGCGCAAGGTTGCCCTAGAGCAATTCGGCATCAACAGTATTCCCACTGGTAATACGTTGTCTTCATTAGAAGAGCGCTTAGTACCCATTTATTTGCTACATCGCTATCAGCTTGATGCGGTAGCCAAAGTAATAGGCGGTGTGGACTATGAGTACGAAAGTAAGGGTGACTATGCTCAGCCCAAAGGGGCCAAGGTGGTTAACAGCAAAGCGCAAAGCGCCGCGCTTGATTCGCTGCTCGATACTTTGCAGCCAAGTTATTTAACCTTGCCTGAGCATATTGTTAGCTTGATACCACCAAAAGCCTACGGCGAGTCGCGTAATCGAGAAAGCTTTAACGGCCGCACCGGCCTTACCTTTGACCCAATATCAGCCGCAGAATCAGCAGCAAATTACAGTTTAACCTTGTTGCTTCAGCCTCAACGCTTAAATCGTTTGGCTAGCCAGCACGGCATGAATAAAGACGCACCAGGGGTTAGCAGTGTTATTTCGGCCTTATTGGCACGCAGCTTAAAACAAGAAAGTGACAGTCAACTTGCTCGGCGTATTAATTATGTGGTGCTTGATGGATTGGTAAACATATTAGCTAACCCAACGCTGGCACCAGAAGTGAGTGCTACGATTGAGCTGCAATTACGGGATCTAACGAAATGGCTAAATAGTATGAAAAAACGCGGGCAGAATCAGATACTAGCCGAGCAACTCAAGCAGTATTGGCAGACAGGGCAGTGGCAATCGCCCTTTGAGGCAAAACCACTACCGCCAGGTTCGCCAATCTAGCGCTTCGTTTGCATATCTGAATAACCACTGTATTTACAGTGGTTTACTACTTCGCTAGATTCGCTAGAGTGCTAAATCAAGAGAAGTTCACTGCAAAGTGAGTCTTGATTTAGCCTTGTGTGTTGGCAACTTCTTCCCGTAGCCATGCTTTCGCTTTTTGTTCATCATCGAAAAACGCATGCTTTAAGGACGTTCGTTGGTATATGCCCTCCCAGAACTGTTCTGACACTGCCTTGTATTGCACATCATCAAATACCACAGCGGTGGCGACTAGGCTCATATTTTCCGCTTGCTTGATTGATTCGACCAACATGCCTGATGCTTCAGGGGGCAAAAGAGGTTCGCCACTTAATATGGTCAAGCTTGCCCAAGGTTTGCCGCACAATTGTAGGCGGTATTCGTTTACTTCGCGCTGATATTGCAACACCATTTCGGTGTTAGCAGGGCCGCGGGCACGTATCACCATTAGGTTTGGCTCAATACATATTTGTAACGTACCGTGCACCGCGAAACTTCTATTTACCATTAAACCTATTCCTTTGATTTATATCAAATTGCCTAGTAGGTATAACACAGTTTTTCGATTCGCACCTGTTCTAGTCCCAATTAATAACGGGCTATATCGTCGCCGAATATTTTTGCCCCGTAGCTAGCCCTAAATAGGCATCAAACACCATACAAATACTGCGCAGTAGTAGCTGGGCTTTTGGCGCAACGATTACTGCGTAAGGCAAATTAGTGACCAACCCATCTTCAACAAAGGGGGTAAGCTGCTGTAGTTCATCGGCAAAGTACTGATCAAAATCAATCTCGAATGCCAGTGATATAGTGGTTTTGTCGAGCATCGAATTGCACATAATGTCGCTTATTACGCGCTGACGTATCAGGTCATCTTTACTCAAGGTTAAGCCTTTTTCTAAGGCCGAGCCTTGGTGTTCAATGGAATCGTAATACCCTGCTAGATCCTTGTGGTTTTGACTATAGCTGTTGCCCAGCGCGCTGATGGCTGAAACACCAAGCCCCAATAAGTCGCTTTGGCTATCAGTGGTGTAACCCTGAAAGTTTCGCCCTAATACTTTATTTTGTTGGGCTTTGGCCAGCTCATCACTGGGTAAAGCAAAGTGATCAATACCGATAAATTGATAACCATTAGCGCAAAGGGTTTCAACGGCTTGGCGCATAAGGTGAAACTTTTGCTCACTATTAGGTAATGTATCTGTAGCTAATTTTCGCTGAGCCGCAAAGCGTTCGGGTAAATGGGCATAGCTAAACAAAGACACGCGCTCTACCTGCATTTTGTGCACAAAATCTAACGTGCGGGCAAAGGTGTCAGGCGTTTGAAAAGGCATGCCGTAAATTAAATCTAGGTTGATAGAGCGAAAGCCTTTCTGCTTGGCGCGGTTAATCAGGCGCTCGATAAGCTCGCTAGACTGAACACGATTTATCGCTTCTTGCACTGTGGGGTTTGTGTCTTGTATGCCGATACTCAAGCGGTTAAAGCCCATTTTAGCCATACTATCGATGCGCTGCGGGGTCATATTTCGCGGGTCAATTTCTATGCTTAGCTGCGCATCGTCCGTGAAGTTAAAATGCGCTTTTAAACCATCAACTAACCTTTGTAATTGCGCATCAGTTAAAAAGTTTGGCGTGCCGCCGCCTAGGTGCAATTGGGTCACTGGTTTGTGGCCTAATACCTCGGCTTGAAGCGCTATTTCCTTCAGCAAATAATCCAGATAAATATCTGCTTTTGACTGTAAGCGAGTGACAATTTTATTGCAGCCACAGTAGTAGCAAAGGCGATGGCAAAACGGAATATGCACATACAAAGACAGCGTTTTATTTTTACTCATTTCAATAGCACGGCGCAGATCTTGGGCTGCAAACCTAGGGCTGAAGTTTAATGCCGTTGGGTACGAAGTGTATCTAGGGCCTCTGCTAGGGTACTTGTGTAAAAGAGTAAAATCGAGGGTGGGTAAATCAAACGGCGTTGAAGTATTTATCACAGGGGTGCGCATGCGTTAGCTCGCTCGGTTATTGCGAAAAACCCATTTTATTGCACGTGAAACACAGGAAATTGATCTGAAACAAGAAAGCGCTAGGGCGACAAAATAGTCGCCCTAGCAATGTTCTAAAAATGCCCTAGCAATGATTAACCCCGAGACTTTTGAAAGAGGGTTTCAGCGCAAAGGTTAGTTAGCGAGAGCCCTTAAACCCGAAGAAGTTATTTTTCATGATTTCTTCTACCGCGCCTTCAGGGAGTGCGTTTTCCCACTCGCCACGGCCTTTGGGTAATTGTTTGAGTACATCACGTGAGAATATTTTAAATAAATCATGATCGCTGCAATCAATTCCTTGAATAAAGTCATTCTCAAGCAAGTGACGATACAAAAAGCGTAAATGATCTGGCACTTTAACCGAGGTAAAGTCATTAAGCTCACCACTATCATCAAGCTCTGGGTATACAAATAAGCGGGTATTGTCAGGGAACAACTTACCGAAACCTTCAAGAATGCCCCCTTCAACACCACGATAAGATTCTTCATCGAAGATCTGCTTGATGTTGATCATACCGACCACTATGCCGATCTGTAGTTTGGTGTACTGCCTAAAATAAGCGCGCAGCGAGAAGTAGCGAGTGTAATCTGACACCATCACGTTGTAGCCCAGAGAGTTGAGCAATTGCACCCGGGCAATAATGTCTTTCGACGGGACTTTAGCGTCATTCCCTCGGCTGTCGTTTAGGGTGATTTCGGCAATGGCTACGGTGTTTTCTTGTTCCACGCCGGGCAGTTTTCTAAACGCCAGTTGCCCTTGTTCAATCATATCAACGTTTAACTTAGTCACTGGCCTGAATGAGCCACGGATCGTTAATACGTTCTTTTTGTAGAGCATTTCAGCCGGTACGGCTACTGTGCCGTCGGGTTTAAACATGATGGCGCGGGTCTTCCAGCTTCTGATCAGGTGAATGTTTTTAGCGCGGTTATCTACATCTTCGAAGTAGGGGCCTTTAAATTCGATTGAGTCAATCTCAATGCGATTGGCTTTGATGTTATCGGTCAATGAATCAATGATTTTTTTCGGGTTTTCAAAGTAGTAGTAGGCTGCATAAATAAGGTTTACACCTATTACGCCAAGCGCTTGCTGCTGGGCTTCTGCGTTATCGTCAAGCATGCGCACATGCACGGTAATATCTGAAGGTTCAGCACCTGGATACATTTGCACGCGAATACCACACCAAGCGTGACACTCGTTGGCACGGTTGAAACTTTTAGCGGCAACGGTTGCTGCGTAAGCAAAATAGCGTGAAGAGCGCGAGCGGGTGTCGCCAACACGATCCAGAACTAAATCAAACTCTTGCTCCATCATGGCTTTGACACGGTTTTTGCTCACATACCGTCTGTCTTCTTGCACGCCGTATATCGCATCAGAGAATTTCATATCATAAGCAGACATGGTTTTGGCGATAGTACCTGCTGCAGCGCCTGCTAAGAAAAACTGCCTAGCGACTTCTTGGCCTGCGCCAATTTCCACGATAGTGCCGTATTTTTTCTCGTCAAGGTTGAGGCGCAACGCTTTGGCACTGGTATTTCGTGAACTGGTCTGGTTGTCCATGTCTTCTCCTAAAGAATGTATAGGTTATACCCATGTTTTATTTGGTATTTCTGTTACTGGGCTGATTATACCCGCTAACGTATTTAGTTGTCCTAACCGAATAGCGCTTTTTATTCGATCGTCGATGTATTCAAATTAACCCGCGCATATTGATTAACTGCGTTTGCTAAAACTGAGTGAGACACTGCTGGTTTTGCGCACTCAACAGGTAATTTACATGCTGTAAATTACCGTCATTTTTCGCCGGCGTTATGCCTAGGGCACACGCAATTACGTTGTATACCTCTATGTTGTCAAATGGAGCAACGGGTTTACTGCCTTGGCTACTAGCAAAAGCTGGGCCGCTCGCAATAAATGTAGCGGCCATTTCAGGAGCTTGATTGTCGTAACCGTGTGTCGCTTTATTTTCTAATTTTGTTGGGTCAGGGACGCTATTGTCTTTACTGGCGAAAACACTCCAGCCGGGATCTGCGGGCAGCATTAGATCTGGCCCTCGTTGGGGGTGATCAAAATGATAATTGGCCGGTAATGCCCCGCGCTTTATGACGCGTAAATGTTCGATTTTGTTCTCAGTTAGTGCTTTATATGCACTGTCGACGTGCGCCTCATCACCATATAAGTTCAAAAATGGCGCATAAACCGGTGTGTTTTTATTGTGCCAATCAGGAATAGCAAACTGCGACCAGTCGACCTGAGAGTCGAGGTTAATAATACGCTCGCCACTTAGGTTAATCATGCCGTGATCAGAAAGCACAATAATATTGCTATCAGCACTTATATTACTTTTTTCAATCCCCGCGATTAAATTCCCTATGTGTTTATCGACGGTTTGTATGGCGTCTGTTTCTTGTGTGGAGTTAACCCCAAACCTATGCGCGGCACTGTCTACCGCTGAAAAATACAAAGTCACAAAATGGGGACGCTCCGCTTCAGGTAGGCTAAGCCATTGCAATACTTCGGTAACGCGTTCGCCATAGTCTTTGCTTTGATTGAACGGTTTCCAAAACGAGGGGCGCACATTGCCGATGGGAGTTTCAGAGCCGACCCAATAGTAAGTGGCTGATTTAACGCCTTGCTTTTCTGCTGTTATCCAAATGGGCTCGCCGCCCCACCAATAATCTTTAGTGGTATCTGTTCTGCGTGAAAACGCGCGTTTTAGTTTGCGATCAAATGGGTAGTTAGATACCAAGCCATGATGCTCAGGATGCAGCCCAGTGGCTAATGAGTAAAAGTTGACGAAGGTTTTACTGGGCATGGCGGGCCTCATGGCTTGAGCGTGAATGCCTTTTTGCGCAAGTTTGTACAAGTTAGGTGAATCGTGCGCATTCATGCTTGCTGGGCGTAACCCGTCGACACCAATCATAATCACGTAAGGTGCGGTGTTTTGTGCACAAGCGAGGCCGTGCAACCCAAGGGTTAACAATAAAAATAGAAAACGAAAACATGTCATAAATGTACTCAAAGTGTGTATGTAGCGCGTATGTATGGGGAGGCTGCGTCGTGCTCACGCCAACAAAACTAAGACGTTAGACTTCGAAAATTATATCGAATAATAGCGCCGAGCTATAGATGGGTCATAAATAATTAATTTTTTGCTGGAAAAACGTCAGCGAGCTGCTCAGCAAGTCATGACGTATTATACCATTCCACGTTAATAAGTGATCACTCAGCGAGAGTTTAAAAGGGCTTAAACAAGGCGCATGACTGAATGAATAGTTGTTCTCTTTCGAAGTCATGCAACGCAGTGTAAGCCCTTTTAAAACTCGCCTACAAGGAATGCCCCAGCGGCTTTTGCTCTGCGTTCTCACTATTTGAAAGGGAACAACCATTACTACATAGCGACGCCTTAATCAAAAACCGCTGGACGCATTCTGAGGCGGTCACTTATTAATGCGGATTGGTATTAACACTTTGTTTCAGTTTTTTTGCTTCTTTCATCGGAATATTAGATTGCCATAATCTGTTTTAATCATTTTATAGATTTTAGATTTCTATCCATACTCCTTTTCAGCCACAGGACAGGCCGTTAAGAGCAGCATAGCGCTAGCTCACGATCACGACCCTAGTGATGAGGTGTAAACGAATACGACAAACCGAATCGTTACATTTTATGACTAGACGCAAAACCATGAAGCGTCCCATTACATGAACACGCTTGGGACACACAAGACTTAATTGGAGCATTAAAATGACAATAAAAACTTCACTTCTTGTTGCCGCTGCACTTTTCAGCGCTGCAACAATGTCGAGCGCAGAGACGCTAACCCGTCAAAACGGCGCACCGGTAGGGGACAACCAAAATTCACAAACCGCTGGCCCGTGGGGCCCAGTGTTATTACAAGACAGCCACTTAATTGAAAAACTTGCAGCCTTCGACCGAGAGCGTACTCCAGAGCGTGTAGTACATGCTCGCGGTACGGGTGTTCACGGTTACTACGAAAACTATGTCGATTTGTCAGACATTACCGTGGCAGCGCCATTTCAAAGTGAAAACAAGAAAACCGACGTGTTTGTGCGCTTCTCAGCGGTTATACACGGTCACCAATCACCAGAGACCTTGCGCGACCCTCGTGGTTTTGCCGTGAAATTCTACACTGAACAAGGTAACTGGGATTTAGTAGGCAACAACTTTCCTGTGTTCTTTATTCGCGATGCGATTAAATTTCCAGATATGGTGCACAGCTTAAAGCCCTCACCGGTTACCAATGCCCAAAGTGCAGCGCGCTTGTTTGATTTTTTCTCTCATGTGCCTGAATCCACTCACATGCTAACGCATTTGTTTTCAGATATGGGTACGCCAAAAAGCTACCTAAACATGGATGGCTCAAGCGTTCACGCCTTTAAATTTGTGAATGACAAAGGCCAAGTTAAATACTTTAAGTTGACTTGGAAAACCAAACAAGGCCAGAAGAACTTCACCGCCAAAGAAGCGCAAGAAATGCAAGGCAAAGACTTTCAGCCTATGACCACAGACATATACACGCGAATTGGTCAAAATGGTGAAACCGCGTCTTGGGATCTGTACTTACAAACCATGGAGCCAGAACAGCTTGATGACTTTGACTTTAACCCTCTGGACACCACTAAAATTTGGCCTGAGTCGCTTATTCCAACGAAGAAAATCGGTAAGTTAACGCTAAACCGTGTGCCTGATAACTTTTTTGAAGAAACAGAGCAGGCAGCATTCGCACCGAGTAATTTGATCCCAGGTATTGAGCCCTCAGAAGACAGAATGCTACAAGGTCGTTTGTTTTCTTATGCTGATACCCAGCGCTACAGAATTGGTGTGAACGCATACCGTATTCCGATTAACGCGCCGCGTAATGCTCAAATCAATAACCACGAACAGCACGGTAAATTGCGCACCACTAACAGTACGCGTGATGTGAACTACCAGCCGAGCCGCCGCGTGGCATTAGACGACGACAACCAGTACAAATATGCTCAAACGCCTTTGTCTGGCACTACTCAGCAAGCACCGTTCTATAAGCAGCGTAACTTTGCCCAAGCAGGTGAGAAGTTCCGTTCATTTAGCAAAGTAGAACAGCAGCACTTGATTGAAAACTTGGGCACCACCTTAGCTGGTGTTCCAGAAGAAGAAATTCGGGTGATTATTAGTGCTTATATGTACAACGCTGACAAGCACTACGGTACGGGTGTGGCTAAATTAGCCAGTGCGCCGATGAGCAAAGTAAAAGCGACGGCCAAGCAGTTGATGGATGTACAAGCCGAGCGTGAAAAGCGTGCTAAGAAAGTAGCTGATGACTTCAGCCGCATCTCATACAAGGCTGAATTATAAGTCAGGTTTCTAGCTAGTGGTTTCGTGTTTGAAAGTGACACGTTACCACTGAGGTATAAACCCAAAAAAGGGCGTGTCGGGGCAGAGTTTAACCGACACGCCATTTTCATCTTATCGAATACCTTTGAAACCAGTGCTTTTAACAAATCGTTAGTTTCAAGCTAACGTTCAAATTAACGCAAAGAGGACGCAGCCATGAAGCGTATATTTCAATTGCCACTACAGATCTTGCTAACCTTGTTGTTTTTATCAACGGCGTATTCAAGCCAAGCGGAATCTGTTGATAGCGAACGCTTACAAACTGTTTATTTTGATGCTGCCAGACAAGGCGACATTGCTACGCTAGGTGCGTATTATGCCGCGGGTTTAAGCCCAAACGTTGCTGATAAAAAAGGCTACACAGCGCTAATTTTATCCGCATACCATGGTAAAACCGTTGCTGTGGAATATTTATTAAGCCAAGCCAGTGTTAATGCATGCCAAGAAGATAACTCAGGTAATACCGCATTAATGGGGGCGATATTTAAAGGTAACTTTGGAGCGATAAAAGCACTCATCAGCGCTGATTGTGATATCGACCAATCAAACGCGAATGGCCAAACCGCTGCCATGTTTGCCACACTTTTTAATCGTACCGAAACCATTGCCGCATTAACTGATGCCGGGGCTGATTTAAGCGCAAAAGACAGCTCAGGAAATAGCTTAATCGACATTGCCCTTAGTCAAGGTAACTATGAACTGGCAGAAAAGTTGAGTGAAAAACAGGCAGATAAATAAGATGTACCGAACCCTGTGCAGACTAGAGCATGTTTGAGATCTAGACGCTAAAGGTCATACCAGAATATATATTTGCTTAATAGTTAGTCATTAGTGCGACTTAGTTACATTTTCTTTAATCAGTCGTTAGAAATTAATTGATTTTCCATTTTTTGTTTTACCAGACTTTGTTACTATCCCGCGCTTAAATTAACGTTCTGTTAATTATTGAAACAACTTCATGGAATGAAAAGCGGGGTGCGCTGGGCGCGCTCTAATTCGAATCACTTTGAACAGAGATACGCGCTGTTATGATCATCTTTTTTATCTGTATCACACTCTTGATCCTTGGCTATAAGTTTTATAGTCCCTTCGTTGAAAAACAAGCAGGGATAGACCCAACAGTTTCCACGCCGCAAACCCGTTTTAACGAAGGTGTCGATTATGTGCCAATTCACCCTGTGCGTGCGTTTCTTATTCAGTTTTTGAATATCGCAGGTGTTGGCCCTATATTCGGGCCGATATTAGGCGCGCTATACGGGCCGGTTGCCTTAGTATGGATAGTCATCGGTAACGTTTTAGGTGGGGCGGTGCACGATTACTTCTCAGGTGTGATGAGCATCAAAGAAGACGGCAAAAGCTTACCCGAAATAGCTGGTCATTATTACAACATAGTGTTTAAAGGCTTTATGCTGATATTCACTGCCATGCTGCTGTTTTTTGTGGGCGTGGTATTTATTATGAGCCCGGCCGGGTTGCTAAGTAACCTCGACTCGTTTCAAGGTACTATGCTGGCAGACAATACGTTTTGGGTATTGGTTATTCTGGGCTACTACTTTTTAGCGACTTTGCTGCCGATTGATAAAATTATCACCAAGTTTTATCCCATTTTTGGCTTGTTGATGATTGTGATGACGTCAATGATTGCCATCGCGTTATTAATTGATGCGCCGCACTTGCCGATGGCGGGTGACTTCTTAGCCTATTTTGAAGCCGATCATGCGCATGACTTTTTAGCCCCTAATCCTGATGGCTTGCCTACTTGGCCATTATTGTTCATTACCATAACCTGTGGTGCTATTAGTGGTTTTCACTCAACCCAAGCGCCGATTATCGCCCGTTGCTTAACCAATGAAAAATACGTACGCCCCGTTTATTACGGCGCTATGATGTGTGAAGGCATTGTTGCCTGTGTTTGGGCGTTAGCGGGAATTGCTGCTTTCCCTGAAGGCTATGGTCAGCTTAAAGATATGCTAGACGCTGGTGGCCCTGGGCTGGTGGTAAATCATGTTGCTAATACATATTTAGGTGTACTTGGCGGCATTATGGCCATTGTTGCTGTGGCGGTGTTCCCGATCACTTCGGGTGATACGGCGTTTCGTTCATTGCGCTTAACTTTAGTTGATGCATTTAGCATTCCTCAGAGTATTCGTAACCGTTTGCTGCTAGCGGTGCCTATTTTAACGATCGCTTACTTTATGACGAAATTAGACTTCACTGTTATTTGGCGTTATTTCGCGTTTTCAAACATGTTGCTGTCTACCAGTGTGTTATGGCTGGCTACCAAGTACCTGTTCGATCGTGGCACATTCCATTGGATTGCCAGTATTCCCGCCGTCATCGCCAGCGGTGTAACTATTTCCTACATCATGACCGCTGCAATTGGCTTTAATTTGTCAGCGGATTTAGGAAAGCCTATTGGTGCTGTGGTGGTAGTGGTTGGTTTGGTATTGTTGGTGCTCGCGCACAATAAACATAAGCAAGTCGCGGCTTAAGCGCCTATTGAATTTGCTTTTAACAGTATGATGAAACCAAGGAAGCTAACCCGAAACGGTTAGCTTTTTTTATACCTGCGTTTTCGATAGATGGGCGTTCTTATGTTTGGCGTATTTTCGGGCGCGTGAAGCAACCGCAATACTCAACAAAAAAGGGATGCAGTGGCATCCCTTTTCCATTGTCGCTGAGTGATCACATATTAACGTGCAATGGCATTAAAACTGATACTGCGCGCCAATGTAACCTGCTGCGCCCGATGTGTTATAGGTAGCAATGTCTTGATAGTTAGCATCAAATGCGTTTTCTAAACGTGCGCTTAAACTAAGGTTTTTATTAACCGAGTAACGGGCGCTCACATCAACTACTTCATAACCTTCAAGTTCAACGCCATCAACTGAGTCATGAGATGAGCGCAGGCTAGCGGCTAACTTCCATGTGTTGTTATCGTAAAATACGCTTACGCTGCCTGAGTTGCGCGGGCGACGGCGGCGCTGATCGCCAGCAGTATCTTCGGTGTCGTTGTAGGTGTAGTTGGCGCTAACACCAATCGTATCGGTTATTGCAATATCAGCGATGAGTTCAATGCCCTCAGAGGTGCTTTCGCCTAAATCTTGTAAGTAACCCGAAAAAGTGGCGAGATCAAAGTAAATGCTGTCTTCTATCTTTTGATCAAAGTAGGTGATTTCAAACTGCGAACCCGAGGCCAAAGCGTAGGTTAGACCGATCTCATAGCCTTTGGTGGTCTCTTCTTTTAAATCCACCTCAGAAGCGGGCGCATAGGAGAAAGGACCTGTGTTGTAAGCGATTTCACTTAAACTCGGTGCTCTAAAACCAGTACCGTAAGCACCGCGAAGTTTTAATTCGTTATTACCAACTGCCCATATATAGGCACTGCTCAAACGATAACTGGTATGCTCGCCAAAATCTTCATTGTCGTCATGACGAACTCCAGCAGTAACAAAGAGGTTACTTATGACTTCACTCTGGTATTCAAGATAGTAACCGCGCTGAGTTCGGCTATCATCATCACTAGTGATTTTTTCTTGTTTCCAGTCGATGCCGTAGACTAAGTTGGCATTTTGATTTAACTCGGTACTGCCAAGATATTCAGCACGTTCAACGGTACCTTTGGTATCAAAGCTAGATAGGCCCTCGGTGATAAACTCGCGCTCGATGAAGCTTTTAGCGAGTGAAAATTGATGCTCTGAAGTGTTTGTGGAGTAGTTAGCGCTTACGCGTAAATCTGTTTGATCAAACTCATTTTCACAGTCATTTGTAGAGCCGGCTGCACCAAAACACGAATCATATTCACCTTCTGCATTGGTGTTTCGAGCAACAAAATTCAGTTTTACCTGCTCATTCACTTGATAACCTAAGCGAGTGTGTAATGTCGTGTTGTCGTATCCGTCATCATCTTGGTTTTCAAGCGTTGTTACGCGAGAGTTAAAGCCATCGGTTGAGAAATCAGATGCGGCAAGGTAGTAATCGAATTTATCGGTTGAACCGCCGACATCAGCGGCTAAATTGGTCGCGTTATAACGCCCATATTCTGCAGATACTTGACCTGACGGTGCGCCCACGCCATTCGCGGTTTCGATATTGATCACGCCGCCAGCATCAGCACCATACACTAAACCTTGGCTGCCACGGAGTATTTCAACGCGGTTGATGTTGCTACTTTGTATTTGACCAAAGTTAGGGCCGACTTGTGTGGCTGTTGGGTCTGACACCTCGACGCCATCGATACGAACTTGGGTGCGGTAGCCTTCTTCACCACGAATTCGCAGGCTGGTTGTTGATCCGGCGCTACCATTGCTTGTCACAGTGATCGAGGGCTGAGTACGCAGTACATCGGCTAAATTTGCATAGCCACGGGTTTCAATTTCGTCTCGGGTCATTACGGATACAGAGGTAGCGACTTCACGAATAGGCATAGCCACGCGGCTAGAAACCACTACCATGCGCTCAAGATTGCTGTCAGTTTCGTTAGCTGGGTTTGTTGATGTTGCGTCAGTGGTTTGCGCAATAGTCGGGCTAGCGGCTAGGGCAAACGAAATAGCGATAGCCAATGGGCGGTGTTGCATGTGTGTTCCTCAATCTGAATAAAGTTAACGATCGAAGGAGGGGTAAAATGCGTGAATTATAATAATCTTGCAGCTATATATAGCGATATTGCAGCGAAATGACGAAAGTCAGGTCAAAACTACATCAGCCAACAAGTTAATTTGATAGGTGCATTCTAATGAAGCCCTCCGCTTCATCCGTACATAACTAGTTCATAGGCCGGTGTCGGGCTGGCATCTCAAAGGATGCATACCGTTGCGGGGGCAGCGATGGATTAACCTAGACAGCCATGATTTGTCTGGCAACACCATACTTCCCGTTTACCCTGTTCAGTTGAAATGGCTCACAACCAACAGGCACCTAGAATAGCGGGCGAGACCATACAAACACTGGGCTACAAAGTCAATGAATAAGGCCACAAACCCATAAACTCAGCCGCAAATGAATACCCCCACGAAAATGTTTATTCCGTCACGCAAATATGAAAAGAGCTCGCGACCGTTTAAAAGGTTCGCGACCACTCAACACACCACCTCTATTTTTTATCATTATCAAGACACCCATGATAAGAGGATTCAGAAATCGTTATTGAGACACCCATAACAAGGTGACTCCGTTATTGAGACACCCATGACAAGGTGACTCAGGGAGTAGTTAGCGGGACACTCATAATAACGTGTTCAGGCAACATAAAGAAATCGTTATCAGGACACCCATAACAAGATGATTCAGAAATCGTTATCGGGACATCCATGACAAGGTGACTCCGTTATCGAGACACCCATGATAAATTGGTTCGGTATTTTGTGAGTTAGATAAATTAGTCGGCAAGAGCACCAGTCTCTCGGCGTTTTTGATGAGGAGAATTAGGTAAAGGCGTTCTGCGCGAACGCCTAAAGAGAGGCTAGATTTATTGCCTGTATCCGATTTGCTTACAACCCTAGCTTACAAAGCTAAGTGCATTCTTGTATATACCTTCTGCTATTTGGTGTTGGCTTACAGCTGTTTATATCAATTCAAATATGAAGGATATGATATTAACCATTTTTATCGTAGGTTAAAAATTAGTTAAAAAAAGGTTGTTTTTCACTTTGTTTAACATTAAATTAACCATAATTGTTAAACCGGTTCACCCATTGCAGTATGAGTTTCCGGTTTTTTTATAAGATAAAAATGAACCGGTTCATTTTGTTGTTGAATAGTTGCCGAGTCAGAAAATATGCTTAGCACACAGCATTGACGTAGTCGGCAATCCCTTTAATAGAACGAATAAATAAAAAGAAAAATTGAGGTAAGAGTCCTTATGTTTAATCAAAGTAATTCATTCTCTCGCTGTGTATTGGGGGTGTCGGTTGCCCTAGGGTTAAGTGGCTGCTTAGGAGGTGAGAGTCTCAATACAGAATCGGCTACTTACGTACCTGAGTCTCGCCCCTTATACGTTATTGCTCCTGCTGATATTGAAGTGAAACCCGGTGATGATGTGACGATTTCTGGTCGATTGGTGGGGACAACTGACGGACAAACTGTAGTTTGGAGCCAAATCAGCGGAACTGCGGTTTCGATTACTGACCCGAGCGCTGCAACATTAACGTTTTCAGTTCCAGATAGCATTCGCTCTGACAAGTTAGTGTTTCAGATCTCGGCTATAAACGCAGATGGCAGCGCTGCGACCAATGAAGATGGTGAGGCGATTATTGATATCGTTGAAATTACAGTGTTCGACCCAGACTCTGTCATCACATTAGATGTAAGTGCTGATAGCGCAACGTTAAACGGTGCGACCTTAGTCGTTGAGGGTGATGATATGTTCGTCGCGGGAGCGATGAGCGATACCCATACTGCGGATATAGAGCCAGGTATGTCGGTAACTTTTAATATTGACGATCAAGTGGGTTTTTACACGTTAAACGTGCGTTATTTGATCCCTACAGACTACGGTGGAAAGATGGCATCGGCCATTGTCAACGGTGTCACGTATGATTTTGAGTTTAGTGCGACAGGGCAGTGGGAAGAGCTACGTGTCGGTGTTGTTAAACTAACCGACGGTGAGAACACTATCGAGGTTGGAGGGGGATGGAACTATTATCGTATTGACGGTATTTCTCTTATCCCTGCTGCAGCACCCGCTGAACCTTTGCCAGTTGCACCAACATTAGTTAACGCGAATGCCAGCGATGAAGCCCTTGCATTAATGAGTTTGCTTAGCGAAAACTACGCTAAAGCGACCCTCTCCGGTCAGACGGAATTCCCGCGTAAAGTTGATGATGACTTTCCACTTACTGAAACCAACAAAATCATTCAGGCCACAGGCGATGACGCTCCCGCTATCGTAGCGTTTGACTACATGAATTATTCTGCTTCTTATGCGGGGGCTGATGGCAGTGCCGAAGGCCTCACAGAGGCGATGATTGCCGCGCACAAAAATCAAAATGCCATATTATCTGCGCTTTTTCACTGGCGGGCTCCTAGCGGCAATGCGGGCACGGGAGATGGTAGCTTCTATACGGATAGCACGACCTTCAATTTTGCCGCTGCCTTAGCTGATCCCGATGGTGCAGATTACGCTGCGTTGTTGGAAGACATAGATACGGTTGCTACAGAACTTAAAAAGCTAGCTGATGCAGGCATCCCAGTAATTTGGCGCCCATTGCATGAAGCGGAAGGTGGTTGGTTCTGGTGGGGCGATCAGGGAGCCAGCGAATACAAAAAACTATGGATGTTAATGTATCAACGTATGACCGATATGCACGGTTTGAATAACCTTATCTGGGTATTCACTCACACAGATGGCTTGTCCGAAGATTGGTACCCAGGAGATGAGTACGTCGATATTGTCGGGTTTGACGGGTACGGCGAGCCAAAAAATGACGATACGTTAACGTTTACTAGCCAGTACTCCACTCTTAAGGAGCGATTCGATGGCAAAAAGCTGGTGGCATTAACAGAAACAGGCACCATTCCTGATGTGGCCTTGATGCACGAACAAAATGCTTGGTGGTCGTTTTTCATAACCTGGAACTCTGAAACCTGGAACAGCGACTCTGTCATTGGCCCCCAAGGAGCTGACCCAGTAGAAATTGATGAAAATTACGCCTATGACGGTGTCATCAATCTAGCAGACTTACCCGGAGGGCGACAAAAAGTCAGTGGCACTTTTGCTAACTTTGAATCAGACGTGTATGGCTGGGAAGCACAATTGAATTGGTCCCCTACTGAGGGGATAACTACCAGCACGAACTGGGCCGCTAGTGGGCAAAATTCCCTCGTATTAAGCAAAGACATGACTCAGGCTGATGCGCTCGACAATGTTGTATTTCAGACCTATCCAGCAAACGGTATAGATGTAACTGACGTCGGTACCTTAAGTATCAAGGTAAATGCTATTAATGCAGGCACAAATGTCAACGCGCATATATTTTTTAAAGCACCTGATGGCGTAGAGAGTTGGCCAGAGGCGGTAGCGGTATCTGAGGGCGGCACTGAGCTTACAATTGACACCACTGACATCGATTTAATTACTGGTTTAGGCGTGCGCTTTCAAGGGCTAGATGGCACAGCTACTGAGGCACAATATCTTATTGATGACGTGCGCCTAGATGGCAACCAAATCTATGACTTTGAGCCGGATCCGATGGGATGGGCAGCGCAGGTAAATTGGAGCAACACCTCTGGTATTACGTTATCGCGAGACTGGTCAAGCGATGGTGCGCAATCTTTGGCCTTCGTAAAAGACTTGTCGGCGCTGGGTGTCTCAGAGAATGTAGTGATGCAAACGTACCCTGAAGGTGGAATTGACGTAGCGGATAAGTCGACGCTTACGTTACACGCTTATACTGCCGATTCCTGTGCTGCTACAGACGCCCATATTTTCTTTAAAGCGCCAGACGGCGTCGAAAGTTGGCCCGATGCGGTGGCAGTTGGGGCTGACGGTGTGGAGTTATCGATCGATGTGGCAGAGATTGCACACATAGATGGTTTGGGAGTGCGTTTTAATTCTGTTGATAGCGCAGCTACAAACGCTAAATTTTATATCGATAATATTCAATTGGACGGCGCGAACATTATGAGCTTTGAAGATACTAGCGGCTTTGAGTTGCAAGTAAATTGGGTTCCAGCATCTGGCTTACAGCGTTCCACCGAATGGACGGCAAGTGGGAAGTACTCATTGGCTGGTGCGGTGCAGATTGCTGATGGTGATGAGGTCGTTATACAGAATTATCCCCTAGGCGGTGTGCTATTGGGCGATGAGGTTACAGCCTTAACGCTCACAGCCTTTATACCGGGTGCCAGTAGCACAGCAACGGCTAAGTTATGGGCTAAGGATAAAGACGGTACATGGCGAGATGCAGGGGCTGTGCCCATGACCGCTCAAGGTACCCAGCTGAGTTTAGATATTGCCGATTTAACAGAAATTCAAGGATTTGGTGTGCAGTTTCAGGGGTTAAGTGACACTGAAGGTACATTTTTTATCGACGATGTGAAGTTTACCCAATAAGCCCAAGTGGCATGGCTGCCGCGACCGACCTTAATAAGCATCGCGGCGAACAAACAGCAGTGAATGTGCCGCGACAATATGGCGCATCAATTAGCACAGCACTACTTGTGCTTAAGAATTCAGAGGTTAAGGATATTTTTATGAACCACATACAACACACTAAGCGAAATTTTAACAAGCAAAAACTGGCTATATGCGTAGGACTCGGTTTATTGAATTCAGTCTTTACTGTGCATGCGCAAGAAGTTGAAGCGTCCGCCACTCAACCTGATGACGCGCTTGAAGTGATTGAAGTTCGTGGTCTAAAGAGTTCATTGATCCAATCGATGAACAACAAGCGTTTTTCAAATACTATCACTGACTCCATTACTGCAACTGACATCGGAAAACTGCCTGACGTCACAATCGCTGATTCCCTGCAACGAATCACAGGTGTGCAAATTAACCGCTCAGGCGGGGAGGGGACCTCGGTAAATATCCGTGGTGTCGGTCAAGTGGGGACGACCCTTAACGGAGAACAGATGCTCTCTGCTAGCGCAGTTACCACTGTACAGCCTAATTTTACGGATATCCCGTCAACTATGGTATCTGGTTTAGATGTATACAAGTCTCGTGAAGCAAAACAAATTTCGTCTGGCACGTCTGGGGTTATTGATCTTAAAACTTACCGACCATTTAAGCTTGATGACGGTTTTACCTTTAATGCAAAAGCTGAATTGACCGATGGTTCTATGGGTGATGAAACAGACGAACTAGTCTCAGCCTTCGTTGGATATAATCATGATCGCGATTTTGGTTTTACTTTAAACGTATCCGTTTCAAATAAAAACTTAGCAGATTATGTTATCGGATCTACGGGTAATGATTGGGGGTTTGCAGCAACTGAGGCTTCAACCTTTGCGCAAAACAACGTTGATGCCAATGGAAATGGTAGTACCGACGATACGTATTATGCATTTCAAGGGCACCAAGCGGCTAATCAATATATTGCACGGGACCGCGTAGGTGTAAATGGTTCATTTCAGTGGCAAGTAGCTGATCGCGTAGAACTGGTCGCCGATGTTTTTTACACGCAAATGGATGAATTACAAACTCAAGCAGCATTTATTGCGGCCCAAGCGTGGCAGGGGGTGACAGGTTGGTTCACCCCGACCTCCAGCGGTTTTACAGCACATCCGCATCAAACGAAAAATGCTGATGGCAGTATTAATACACTGCCTGGTAGCTTTAATTCGTTTAGCGCTGGGGTGTTACAATCGAGGCGCAATATGGCGCATTCTGAAGCAAACGCTATCGATCGCGAGGCATTAAATACTAACCTTGAGTTAAATTTTGATTTGACGGACAACCTTTCTGGGTCGGTGCGTTGGGTGCACGGCAAAGCGACTGATGACAATGCGTTAAGTGTTGTAGATTCATACATAAATAGCGGTTCACAAGTAAATGCAACCTATAAAGGTGAGGGCGGCGTAGCCCTGAGCGATGTAAACCCGTGGGGTTATGATGGTCAGTTCGCTCAACTACCAGACGGCACAGAGGTGGAAGACTTCACCATGATCCCGATTGGTATTGAATATACAGGGTCTAGTCAAGTATGGGATTTACCTACTACGCATATTATAGATGGACAAGAAGTTAACGAGATATTCGGCAGTAATATAGCTCGTTATTCGGCGACATCAGCGAATTTAACCGGTGCCCAAAAAGAAGCTGAATTAGACGTGCTGCGCTTAGACGGAAAGTATGTGTTCGATGATCTTGGGCCGGTTGTTTCTAGTGAATTTGGGATCCGTTACGGTAAGCGGGATGTAACACAATTGTCTTGGATTGGCGGTGTGGCGCGAACCAATCAATATGGTGATGCATTTTTATCACGTTGGAAGGACAGTGCGAGTCAGGCACCGGAAACGTTAGAATCGTTTATTGATCCCATTTCATTTGAATCATTAGATCAAAAGGGCCTCATTACGCAAATAAGTGATTTTCAAGGGGCAAGCGGCTTAGGCACTTTGTATTTTGTTGACCCTGATAAAATGTCAGACCCGCTGGCGTGGCACAACGAGGTGTACGGGCAAAATATTCAGTCTCCGGATGGCGCAAACTCCTACGACTTAACCGAAAAAAATAGTGAAGCCTATGTCCAGTTAAACCTTGATGGTGAGTTAGGTGAAATGCCTTACCGAGGAAACGTAGGTCTGCGTTATGTGAAGACTGAGCTAGACATTAACCAATCTGAACTCGGTACTAGTGGCACTGCAACTTATAACGGTGTGTCTTATATTTTATCTGGTGCATTAGGGATGTTACCACCTACGGCAGCATTGCTTAATACTGAGCGTGAATACTCCGATGTTTTGCCTTCTGTTAATTTGTCGCTCAACTTAACAGATGAGCAAATATTGCGTTTTTCATACAGTAAAACCGTGACACCGCATGACACTAACAATTTAGCAGGTGGGATAAACGTGACACGAGTGTTAGCGTGTGACCTGCAGGAGCCAGACGGCACCAGTATTTTCTGTGCAACTCAAGCTACGCAACAGGGTAACCCGCAACTTGACCCATGGCGTTCAACCAATTATGACGTTTCATATGAGTGGTATTTTAGTGAGTCGGGCATGTTGAGTGTAGCGGCGTTTTATATCGACATAGAGTCATTTATCGGAAATACCACTGTGCAGCTTGCGCTTGAAGACAGTGACGGTGTTGTTCGAGGTTATAACCTAGAGACCGGGGAATTTACCGGTACCGTACCTACAACAACTAAAGGCAATGTGGACGGCGGTAGCGTAAAAGGAATTGAGATCGGCTATCAGCAAGGCTTTGATTTCTTAGACGGTATCTGGCGAAACTTTGGCATTACCGCTAACTATACTTACTCGCCGAGTGAAAGTGGTGATACCGATTATTATGGTGAGAGTACACCAATGCTCGATAATTCAGAGCATCAAGCAAACTTTGCTCTTTGGTACGAAAACGACGCGTTACAAGGGCGTATTGCGGCTAATTATCGCAGTAAAACCTTTATGTCTGTACGTCGCTTAGGTAGCTATGAACTAGCGAAATTTATCGAACCGACATTATATCTTGATGCGTCTGTTAGTTATGATTTCAACGAGAACTTATCAGTGTCGTTGCAAGGCACTAACCTAACGGAAGAGACGCGAGATACCTACCTACAATGGGAAGATTTAATTGATAAGCGCTACATTAATGAGCGTCGATTCACACTAGGTGCTCAATATCGTTTTTAACCTTTCGGAGCATTGTATGTTAATAAGTGACCACTCAACGAAAGTGTAAAATAGCGCAAACAAGGTGCATGACTGAATGAATGGTTGTTCCGTTTCCAAGTCATGCAATGAAGTGTCAGTTCTTTAAAACTGGCCTGCGAGAAATGCCCCAGCGGCTTTTGCTCTGCGTTATCATTATTTGAAATATTTCACTATGTGAAAGGAAGCAACCCTTACTACATAGCGATGCATTAATCAAAAAAACGCTGGACGCATTCAGGGTGAGGGCTTATCAATGCAAATAGGTATTAGAATAGCGAGAGGTTGAAAAAGCCCCTTTTAATCTTTGATTAAAAGGGGCTTTTTACTGGTCAGAATAACTACTGATATGAGTCGTTACTCTGACCAGCAATTAGTTGCTATCTAGCGGTCTAAGGATATGGCTGAACGCGTGGAGATAAAAACAGACTTGTTAAGAAGGTAGATATTGATCTTCACTTTTTGCGTGTTAGCAGCTTTTTAATGGCACTACGTACTGAATCAAAGGCGATTTCATCAATTGTTAGGCTTGCAAGGGAATAAAACTGAGCTTGAGCTATTTCGCTGTACTGGATTGATAACCGCGGTTTTTGAGGTAGAGTCGTTACAAATATCGTATCACAGGTGTGATAATTGACATTTTTGTATAAATACTGATTCGGAAAAGAAGCAAAATAATGCCAATTTTCTATGTCGAGGCTAAGTTCTTCATAAATCTCTCGAGTCAGAGCTTGCTCTAGTCCTTCATCATGATCTACAAAACCACCTGGTAGGTCGAGCTTCCCTTTACCTGGCTCGTTTGCTCTTCTGGTAAGCAATATTTCATCCTGTACTAAAATGATAGCCGCAACGGCACTAGCAGTGTTGTGAAAGTAAGTAAATTGGCAGTGTGGACAAATAAAACGAGCGCCTTCGATAAGCGTTATCTTTTCGCTTTTACAATTAGGACAGTAGCGGAATATCTCAGGGGAAGGGAGCTGCATAACAATCTACTCTTGATGTGAATATTACTTCAGGTGTTTAGTGATTATATACAAAGATGCTTTTGAGCGTCGTCCTTTATACCATTCCACGTTAATAAGTGATCACTCAGCGAGAGTTTAAAAGGGCTTAAACAAGGCGCATGACTGAATGAATAGTTGTTCTCTTTCGAAGTCATGCAACGCAGTGTAAGCCCTTTTAAAACTCGCCTACAAGGAATGCCCCAGCGGCTTTTGCTCTGCGTTCTCACTATTTGAAAGGGAACAACCATTACTACATAGCGACGCCTTAATCAAAAACCGCTGGACGCATTCTGAGGCGGTCACTTATTAATACGGATTGGTATTGCTTAGGGACGACGGCGATCAAAAAGGTGATAGGCGTACATTCGGTGATCTTTCTAATAAGGATTTGAAATCGCACTGAAAGAGCTCTGTTTACCCTCGGGTACAAATATGAATCTGCGCAGTCCACTTATACTGGTCCAAGGTTTAATACTGTTGTTCGCAACTACTTCCAGTGTGAATTCAGTATCGCTGGGTGTGAGCTTTAACGTGCCAATGAGTTGGTTTTCTAGTCCATTTAATTCTGTGGTTACCTTTTGTTCATTTAGCTCTATAGAAATCTCAAGTCCAGCACTGTCGGTGTTGTCTTGCTGAATGTAGAGGTGATAGTTCCCTGCGCTCATTACGTCAATGTGGTAACGGGCAAAATCCCCAGGTTGCCCTAAGTTACTTAGATGGTGCGGCTTGCTCAGCACATTTACAGATGTTGCCGCAGGGCCAAAGCCATTTACCAGACTGGCTTGGTTGGTAATTTGATAGACGGGGGGTCTGAAGCTCGCGGGGTCGCCGTGTATCTCATTAAATTTTGCTTTTAACTTACTGATCATACTTTTAGCTACAACAGGCTTTTCCGTAACGATATTGTGACTCTCAAGAGGATCTTGTTGCATATCAAACAACAGGTAGCTTTTTGTCGCTTGTGGGTATTGCGGCCTATCTGCTGCAGGGTTTAGGAGTAGCTTGTATTGCTCTGTTCGCAATCCAATTGTTTGGTTGGCGAAATGCATGGCTGCTTTTGCTTTGCGATCAATTGGGGTCCATTGGTTGAAATTGGGTAAGTCGACGTTAACATCATGTGAAGCAATATATGTCTCTCGATTGTTGTCACCTTTGGACTCACCGGTTAGGTAATTCAGGAACGATAGCCCATCAAACCCTTTGTGGGTAGCTGGTAATTTAGCTTGGGTTAGTTCGGTGAGTGTGGGAAGTATGTCTTTTACATCAACATACCTAGGCACATCACGGGCCTGCCAGTGATCTTTCCAACGTATAAAAAGTGGAGACTTGATACCATTTTGCCAAGACTGTCCCTTATTACCTTTCAGTTTTGATGGATTACGTTGGTGCCACTCCTCTTTTAGCATTGCGCCGGCATTACTTGAGTCCCACCAGGGACCATTATCGCTAAGGAAAATGACTACAGTGTTGTCAGATAAATTAAGGGCATCTAGACGAGCGAGTAACCGACCTATTTGTTCATCCATTTCATTTACCATGCCATATAAATTAGCGATAGCAGGACGTAATCCCTGTTTTATTATAGGGTCGCTGAATTTTTTGGGGGCAACCCACGGTTCGTGCGGTGCTAAGTAACTTAGGTAGGCAAAAAAAGGTGTGGTTTGGTTTCGCTCAATGAAATCAATAGCATAATCTGTGACCACTTCGGAAGCCCATTTTTGATGGGTGACCTTTTGTCCATTCAACCAGCCAAAGCTGTTTTGGTGTTGATAAAGCTCTGCATAGTAACCTTCGTCAAAACCTCGGTCCCAAGGAAAATAACCATTGGTCTTGCCTATATGCCATTTCCCCCAAGTGCCTGTTTTATAGCCAGCATTAAGCAGAATATCTGACATTAAAACTTCGTCTCTTGCCATGAAATCTCGACCGCCGTGAACTCCTGACACGCCTGTTTTATAAGGATCTCTGCCACTGAGCAGCGCCGCACGGGTGGTAGAGCATACAGGCGTTACTGTGAAGTCACTAAAGCGAACTGACTCACGCGCTAACTGGTCTATGTTTGGTGTACTGATATAAGGTGATGCGTGTATAGACAGATCGTCAAAGCCTAGATCATCAGCTGTGATAAGTACTATGTTTGGGCGGGAATGCTCGGGTTCAGCATAGAGAATATGACTGGAAAAAAGCAGTACTATGGCGCAAAAATAAGCGATTGGTTGCAAGTTCAAATTCCTTATATTTAGATTCACAAAAACTGCCGTGCTTCAGCGTGCGCCATAAACAAGTGATACAAGGTGCTGGCTGGGGCTGAGGCATTAATAACCTGATTATTGGCATCAAGTTGATCAACGTACAAAGAGGGCTGTTGTGGGTTGATAAAATGGTGCAGTAAATTCTCAATGGCGATACGCGCATCGTCTAAATAGGGATTAGGGGGCGGGACAGTGCGCGCCATCGCTAAACTGGCTTTTATCCATTCGGTCATTGGCCAGCAACGTTTAGTTTGTGATGATCCCCCTGTTTTCAAATCTACTTGATCAAGCAACAAGGACCTCCAACAATTATCGTCACTGTGCTTCTCGCTGTGAGCTTGAGGGTCTGCCTTTGTTAAACCCAGCGACAGGGCATTGCGGTAAAGCGCGTGGCAATATTGTGCTACTGGCTTATTTGTATATTTGTGGTATTCCTGAAGTAACCAAACCCATTCCATCATGTGACCCGGCTCGATGATATCGCCCTTAGTCGTGGATAACTGCCAGTTATGACTAAAAAATTCGCGTACCACGCCGTGATTGTGATCATAAAATACATTTTCGAACAGGCCGAAAATTTCACCAGCGTACCCTAACCACTTTGCATCTTGAGTCGCTTGGTACAAGGCTAAAAACGCTTCAAACAAATGCATATGTGGATTTTGGCGACGGCACTGGTAAGAGTAACTGCCTTCTAACCACCCTGCTGAGGAACCTTTTAGTTTTACCTCGATGCTGTCAATCAGTTGGTTAGCTTTATACAGCGCATGTAAATCGTTAAACACTGCATAGCGCCAAGCGTATGCGAGCAGGAAAAATGCGCAGTCATACAAGTCGACATTCTCATTGATGATCTTGTCTTCGTGGTCGAGAATATGACAGAACATACCGCTTTGATTAATTTCAGCGTGGCGTTGAACAAAGGAATCAAGCTGACTGACCCTGAACATAGCATCATCTAACCATCCTTGTTTACTTGCGTAGGCGCAACAAAACATTTGTCGAGCTTGTACTCGAATACGTTTGTTTGCACTAAGGTCAGCTTGACCATTTGCTAGGAATCCTTCAATGGCACTGCCATTCGGCATAAATCCATTTCGTGCCCAATAGGGTAGGACATCATTACCCAACCAACTGTCAAAGCGATGAATGGTATCTTGCAACGGAACATGCGGATCGTCGCTAGAGTAAAATTTATTTGAACCGGTTAACATGGTTATGATCATTAGTTTAGATGAATATATGAGCTAAATATCACACAAAAAATGAACCGGTTCAATTTTTACTTTGAAATTTTATTATTTTGCTTTTTCTGTATAACGAGTGGTGCTTTCACGAATAATAAACTCATAGGGGAAAACGTACTCTTTGGTCTCTGTAACTTTACCTTGGATCATATCAAGTAGCATCTCTGCTGATTTTTCTCCGATTTTTTCAGCAGGTTGAGCTACGGTAGTCAGCGTTGGAACTACGTATTTAGATACGTCCATGTCATCAAAACCAGTGATCGAAATATCTTGAGGGATCCGTAAGCCTTTATCGATAAAGCCCTTCATAGCAGCAATAGCCATTTCATCATTCATGCAAAAAACTGCGCTTGGACAGTTTTTCATATTGTAGAATTGCTCGGCGGCACTGATCCCAGACCAATAATTAAAATCGCCTTCGATGACTAATGACTCGTCAAATTCAATACCATGAGAGCTTAGAGCCTGCATATAGCCTTTCAAGCGATCTCGAGTGTGCGGGTTCTCGTGTAATCCTGAAATCACACCAATACGCGTATGCCCTTGTTGAATTAGATGGCTGACCACTTTATTTGCCGCGCCAGCATTATCGATACGCACCGAACTGTAGGGCGTACCCTCGCAACTGCTGGCACTAACTGCGAACACACCTGTCTTTGGTAGCAAGGAGTCATTTTCTTTGTAGGGACGTAGATTAATTACCCCATCCGCAAGGCGCGTTTCCACCATACGAATGAAGTCTTTTTCTTTTTTCGATGAGTCACGGGTATCGCCAAGCAAGACGTTATACCCCGCGCGTTGAGCCACGGACTCGATACCACTGATCACTTTTGCAAAAAACAAGTTCGCGATGTCAGGGACCATGACGACAATGGTGTTCGCGGTCTTGCTGCGAAATTTTTGCGCCAACATATTAGGTTTGTAATTGAGCTTTTGAATTGCCGCTTCGACTTTCTCCAGGTTCTTTTTAGATACCCGCTCTGGATGGCTAAGGGCTTTGGATATTGTCCCCGTGGATAAGCCTGCTTCTTTTGCCACATCTCTGATGGTTGTCACTATGCTGCCTTTCTAACTGAATGTTGGGAGTTTATTGTCCCTTGGCCTGGATATTGAGCAGGCCAATCAGGTGCTTTATTTAATATGGGTTCAGTTTACTTAATCTGGCGTTTAACGCCAGCAAATCACTATATTAACGTAATTTTCAGTTTAACAGTTGTTAATAAAATGCAAAATTTAACTTGATAAGTGAACCGGTTCATTTTATGTTTGTATTATCTAATCACTGTTATTTAAAAACGTTACTCCTATGAAAGTAACGGGAAAGCCGTTTCATGATTCTATCTGCGCTAGATATTTCGATTATTGCTGCTTATTTGCTCGCCATTGTGGCGCTAGGGTTATATATCTCTAAAGCTGCAAGCAAAAACGTACAAAGTTACTTCTTAGGAGGAAACAAACTGAAATGGCAATTGCTGGGTTTATCGAACGCGTCTGGCATGTTTGATATCAGCGGTACCATGTGGATGGTTTATTTACTCTTCATATACGGACTTAAAAGCGTCTATATCCCTTGGCTATGGCCAAGTTTTAACCAAATATTTTTGATGGTATTTTTGTCGATTTGGCTACGTCGATCTGGGGTGATGACAGGGGCTGAGTGGATCAGATTTCGTTTTGGTGAAGGCAAAGGTGCGACGTTAAGTCATTTTGTTGTGGTGCTATTTGCCCTGCTAAGTGTATTGGGCTTTCTTGCCTATGGTTTTATTGGGATTGGCAAGTTCGCTGCTGCGTTTCTACCTTGGGAATTATCTGTTGACCCTCGTACCAATGAAATTTATTACGGCTTAATTATGACCGTTTTGACCTCTCTTTACGTGGTTAAAGGAGGTATGGTCAGCGTGGTCTTTACCGAAGTATTGCAGTTTGTGATCATGACAATTGCCTGCATTGCTATCGGAATTGTGGCGATGATGAAAGTCTCTCCAGAGCTGTTGGCCCGTGCCACGCCTGATGGATGGGACAGTATGGCCTTTGGTTGGAAGCTGGATCTTGATTGGAGCTCACTTTTAGCTCAAGCCAACGAGCGCATCATCAGCGATGGTTGGTCGCTATTCTCAGTGTTCATTATGTTGGTCCTGTTCAAAGGAATATTGCAAAGCATGGCGGGTCCTGCACCTAACTTTGATATGCAGCGTGTATTGTCTGCCAGAACGCCAAGCGAAGCGGCCAAAATGAGTGGTTTTGTGAGTTTAGTGTTGCTGGTACCCCGTTATATGATGATTACAGGCTTAGCGGTTTTGGCTCTGGTGTACTTCATGCCCCAGTTAAGCGCTATGGGGCCGGATGTTGACTTTGAACAGATTTTGCCTTTTACCTTAGCTAACTTTATTCCAAGCGGCTTATTAGGCCTTATTATCGCCGGCTTGCTCGCTACTTTTATGTCAACGTTTGCGGCGACCACTAATGCAGCTCCTGCGTATGTAGTTAACGATATTTATCGTCAATATATCAATCCTAATGCATCGGCTAAAACATACGTGCGTATGAGTTATTTAATCTCAGTAGTGTTCATTATATTGGGTACCGCTATTGGACTATTTATACCCTCGCTAAACGCCATCGTAATGTGGTTGGTATCCGCTTTATATGGTGGCTATACCGCGTCTAACTTATTGAAATGGTATTGGTGGCGCTTTAACGGTATGGCTTATTTTGCTGGTATGTCCGCAGGCATTTTGGCGGCGATACCTATGATGTTCACCGACGTTTCACCCTTATACAGCTTCCCCTTTATGTTTGCGGCCTGTTTGGTGACCTGCATCGTTGTCAGTTTTATCACCGCACCAGATGATATTGAAGTCGTGAAAAATTTCTATTTAAAAACACGCCCATGGGGATTCTGGGGCCCAATAATTGCGGCTGTACAAAAAGACGACCCGAGCATCTGCCCGAATCAGGAGTTCAAGCGAGATGCGCTGAATGTGCTTATCGGGATTGTATGGCATACCAGTTTAACTGCAGCGCCTATTTTCTTGGTTATTCAGCACTGGGGCGGGTTAACTATCGCCACAGCGGTGGCGATCATTTCTAGCATCCTGCTCAAATACATGTGGTGGGACACTTTAAGTGATGAACCACATGAGCAGAAAATTTCATCTCAACCTTCTATGTTTTCCCCTGCTCAGCAAGGGAAATAATACTTATGCGAACAAGAGCACTTTTTATGAATGACAAAACCTTATTTCATGCCCGAGTCAAGGATATTAAAGCCCATCACGAAACGTTGCTTAGTGCTGTGAATCAGCCTACTCAGCTTAGTAATGGAATATTTCAGCGTTGGCAAAACCCAGTATTGACAGCCGCTCATACTCCACTTACTTGGCGCTATGATTTTGATGAATCGCGCAATCCCTATTTTATGGAACGTATTGGAATTAATGCCACGTTGAACGCCGGGGCGATTTACTTTAACGGTAAATACACTGTTGTTGCTCGTGTAGAAGGCAACGACCGTAAATCCTTTTTCGCGGTGGCACAAAGTGATAACGGTGTTGATGGTTTTACCTTTTGGTCTCGTCCTATCAATATGCCTGACGCAGAAGTACCCGATACTAATATTTACGATATGCGCCTGACTCGCCATGAGGACGGCTATATATATGGATTATTTTGTACTGAACGCAAAGATGATACTCAGCCTGACGATGCATCTGCTGCGGTGGCTCAATGTGGTATAGCCCGCACGAAAGACTTGGTTGATTGGCAGCGTTTACCGGACTTAGTGACTTACAGCGGTCAGCAAAGAAACGTCGTGCTACATCCTGAGTTCGTTGAAGGGAAATACGCGTTGTACACACGACCACAAGATGGCTTTATCAGCGTCGGTGGTGGAGGAGGTATCGGATGGGGGCTGTGTGATTCAATGGAATCCGCCAAGATTGAGCAAGAAACTATTATTGATCACAAGGTTTACCATACGATCTCTGAGGTCAAAAACGGACAGGGGCCTGCACCAATAAAAACTGAGAGTGGCTGGCTACATCTTGCCCATGGTGTGCGCAATACGGCCGCTGGTTTAAGATATGTGTTGTATATGTTTATCACCGATTTACAGCAACCTTGGGTGATAACCCACAAGCCAGCCGGCTATTTACTAGCCCCTGAAGGCGATGAGCGTGTTGGCGATGTGTCGAATGTGGTATTCAGTAACGGCTGGGTTGTTAATAAGAGCGAGCAAGTTTTTATCTATTATGGTTCGAGCGATACACGTTTACATGTTGCCACCTCAACCATTGCTCAGCTAGTAGATTATTGTTTAAACACGCAGCAAGATGGGCTCACTACACACAGCAGTGTTCAAGCTATTTATGATTTGGCGGCTGCCAATGAGGGTGCGCTATGAGCCTGACAGCAACTGACGAAGATGTTGCTATGCATTTCAACCGCCAAGGGGTCGATTGTGAATTGGGCCAGATCGCTAAGTGGTGGGTAGAACACAGTGTTGATTATGAAAACGGTGGTTTTTTTGGCGAAATTGACTTTGTCGGCAAGGCGTTACCCACCGCAAATAAGGGAATTATTTTAAATAGTCGAATATTATGGTTTTTCAGTGAAATTGCCCTGCGACAGAATAATCCTACATTTAACTCACTCGCTACCCGAGCGTTTAATTATCTGATTGAACATTTTGACGATACTGAAAATGGAGGGGCGTATTGGGAATTAGCATTTGATGGTTCAGTTGTAGAAACAAAAAAACAAACGTACGCACAGTGTTTTTGTATATATGCGTTGTGCAGTTATTTTCGTTTAACCGGAGATCCAGCAGCACTTGAGAAAGCACTCGTTTATTTTCAATTGGTCGAGAAACACGCTCGTGACGCTACGTGTGGAGGCTATATCGAGGCATTCAGTCAGGATTGGAAGAGCATCAGTGATTACCGCTTGAGCGAGAAAGATCTCAACGTCCCCAAATCAATGAATACTCATTTACATGTGCTAGAAGCTTATAGTGCTTTGTATCAAGTACACAAATGCGTGCAAACAGAAGAAGCGCTTCGTCATGTAATTGAGGTATTTCAGTATCACATTGTTTGTCATAAAACGACTCACCTTAAATTATTTTTCGATATGCAGTGGAGGGATAAGTCACAAACCTATTCTTACGGCCATGATATCGAAGCTAGTTGGCTGTTATGGGAGTCAGCGAAAATTCTGGCCGACAAACGAGTCATGAGTAAGCTCAAACCTGTGGTGATTGGTTTAGCACAGGCTTGCTTAGATGAGGCCATAGGAGAGGAAGGCCAGCTGTGCGATGAATTCATTTTTGACGAGCGACAACGCAAAGAGACAAGTTATTGGTGGGTTCAGGCTGAAGCACTCGTTGGCTTTATGAATGCTTTTACATTAACTGGCAACCAAGGGTTTAAAGAGGTTTGCCAACCAATTTGGACCTTTATTCAGCGCTATCATATCGACGCGACCCATGGAGAATGGCATTGGCTAGCCAACCATCATCAAGATAGTCAAAGCCGTATCTATAAAGCGGGTTTTTGGAAAGCGCCATATCACAATGGACGTGCAATGATGGAATTGCAGCATCTGCTAGAAAAATAGTGTCTATACAACAGCAAATTTGAGTGACATAACATGTTAAAAAATGCGTTTTTCATAGCTTGCTTTTATTTCGTTAGCAGCCATGCCTACTGCCAGTTCGAGCACTTTATCACTCGAGATGGCAGCCGTTTACTAGACGGTGATAGGCCGTTTCGTTTTGCTGGTTTACATGCCCCAGAGCTACACCGTATCGAAGATGATGAACGCGGTGTATGTAAAGAGGATCGGCGGGGATGGGGACAGTATTTTAAATGGCCTACGAAGGAAGAGCAGCAAAACTGGGTACGCTCATTGGTTCGTACCGGTCATAAAGCTACGCGAATATATGTGCTATCGGTAGCACAGCCAGATGATGCTGCATGTCAGCGCGAAGTGCATATTTTGCCTCCAGTCAAAGCGGACGGAATGCCCAGGTTGAATGAAAAGGCTATGCAAGTACTCGATCATTTGCTGGCAACCGCTGATGAAGAAGGTTTACGTTTAATTATTCCTTTTATTGATCATTGGAGCTGGTGGGGGGGACGTGCTGAATTAGCTGCTTTTTACGATGAAAGCGCAGATGACTTTTATGATACAAAAAGCAAAACCTATCGGGCGTATCAATCGATTATTCAACAGGTTGTTACCCGGACGAACACTATCAGCGGCAGAAAATACTCTGCAGAAAAAGCAATTATGGCATGGGAAACTGGCAATGAATTAAAAGACAGCACGTCTGCCTTTGTTACCGAAACAGCAGCGTTGATACGGCGTTTTGCACCTAATCAATTAGTAGTCGATGGTAATTATTTAAGCGTGCTAAGTTCGTCTGTCAATGACCCCAATATTGATATTATTAGTAATCATTTTTACTCCGTTAATCATAACAACAAGCCGCAAACAATCATTGATGACTTAGTTTCAATAAAAGGTAAGAAAGTTTACATTATTGGCGAGTTTGGGTTACTACCCACTAAGCAAATTCAGGAAATCATGCAAGCCGCTGTGACAAGTGACGTAAACGGGGCGCAAGCATCTGGAGCACTAATATGGGGCTTTCGTGGAAGGCGACATAATGGCGGTTTTTATTGGCATAAAGAAGGCAACAGTGACTACTACAGTTATCATTTGCCTGGTTTCGAAGCAGGTAAAGAAAATGATGAAATCGCTGTTATCGATACAATAAGGCAAGCTCAAGCGAATATGAATGAAGAAGTTAAACCTCGCATATTACCGTCACCTGAGCCACCAACTTTGCGCGATGTTTCTCAAGCCCGACATATTAATTGGTTGGGTTCTCCAGTGGCTCGAGCGTATAGAATTGAGCGGAAGCTTGCCAGCGACAAAAAATGGTACGTCATTGCTAAAGAGATAAGTGACGGGAAAAACCAATATGACTCTCGCCACGATAATTTGTTTACCGATACTGACGAGCTCACTGTTGGCCAAACCTATCTGTATCGTGTCATCGGCATCAATGAGTCTGGGGAGTCTCCTCCTTCAAATGTGCAGCCTCTGTATATTTCATCCAAACGATGAAAATATAGCAGCGATCTTATAAGTGTCTTTGTAATACCCTCATGGTCATGCATTGTGATAGTCGAGGTAAAGTCACCCGCGAATGTAAAACGAGGGCAGAGCTTCAGGCTGCACTGTTGCTAATCTAGGTGTGTTAACGCGGCGTTTACGCGATTGATTTTGAAAAGAGGTAAAGGCGTTCTGCGCGAACGCCTAAAGAGAGGCTAGATTTATTGCCTGTATCCGATTTGCTTACAACCCTAACTCCGATAACCCTGGGTGGTCGTCGGGGCGGCGCCCTTGGGGCCAGTGGAATTTGCGCTCTGATTCTTTGATGGGTAAGTCGTTGATGCAAGCGAAGCGGTTTTGCATTAAACCATTTTCATCGAATTCCCAGTTTTCGTTGCCGTAGGAGCGAAACCAGTTGCCGCTGTCGTCGCGCCATTCGTAGGCGTAACGCACGGCAATACGATTTTCAGTGAAGGCCCATAACTCTTTTATCAGGCGATATTCCAGTTCTTTTTCCCATTTTCCTTTTAAAAATGCAGCGGCTTCTTCGCGGTTATTCACGAAAGTGCTGCGATTACGCCATTTGGTATCTACTGTATAAGCAAGTGATACCTTTTCAGCGTTACGGCTGTTCCAGCCATCTTCTGCTAGGCGCACTTTTTCGATGGCGCTTTCGCGGGTAAAGGGGGGCAGTGGTGGGCGTGTACTCATTTTTAAATCCTCTTTGGGTAAAGTAACGTTGAATAACTTGTGTAGGTTTCAACAATAAGTGACTTTGAATATTAGCCTGTTTAATTGAGCTACAAGTCTAATATAACAGTGTCGGAATCTTTCGCTGGTACCGCGCAGCATAACAATACTTCTGACGCGTCAATATGCGCACTTGGCTTTGTGCGATACGTTACAGCACCACTTTTTAGTTTAACCGCACATGAGCCACATTGGCCGTTGCGGCAACTGTATGGTGGCGTAAGCCCTTTGCTTTCGGCTACGTAGAGCAGGGGCTTGTCACCCTTGTACCAGCTTTGTTCAATACCT
This sequence comes from Paraglaciecola chathamensis S18K6, assembly GCA_000314955.1. GTDB lineage: Bacteria > Pseudomonadota > Gammaproteobacteria > Enterobacterales > Alteromonadaceae > Paraglaciecola > Paraglaciecola chathamensis. The sequence goes on from BAEM01000059.1 coordinate 150,356, forward strand.
GAGTGAGCAAACTTTATCACAGCAGATTCAGCCTCTAGCGCCGCATGATTGCTGGTATCTGTTGAGTGGCGAAGTAAAGATGATGGCCCAAACGCTTCGGCATGAATATCTTCATCTTTTACCCCAATGCCGATCAGTAAGTCATACATACTTTGCATAAAACCTTGAGGACCACACAGATAAAAGTCTTTGTCGAACAGCGATGGGAAATCGTCGCTATGCTCTGTGGCCATTGCATTGAGTACGTCCATTACCAAGCTTTGGCTAATTCGCCCTTGGGAAGTGTAATCGTTCAACGCCGCAGAACTCTCTGTCTGAGCGTAGTGAATATCACTTAATACAGAATAATACTGAATACGCCCAGCGCTGCGCTTTACAATGTTGCTCAGTTCTGCATAGAAAGCACGTTGCTGCCTATTTTTGGCCGCTTGAATAACTGTCATTGGGCGGATATAGCGAGTGCGTATACCTTCATTAACTGCATCATTTGCCATGGCCACCATTGGCGTTATGCCCACACCCGCACCTATTAAAATGGCTGGGCGCTGTTGTGTGTTATCGATAAAAAAATGGCCGCTTGGTGCTTTAATCTGTATTTCACTGCCAATCGATATTCGAGAATGCAAGGTACTTGATATCACACCATACTCTTCACGTTTGACTGAAATACGATAACCACTTTGCGTTGGGGCACTGGATACAGTGTAATTGCGCACAAGCCAGTTTTCAGTATTTTGCTGCTTAATACGTAGGGTTAAATGTTGCCCAGGGGAAAATGGCAGTACAGGAGCATCATCTTTTGGCTGTAAATAAAATGAGCGGATTGTACTGCTCTCGTCTTCGATTTTACTGACGGTAAATGCGCGCCACTGGTTACGTTTAGCTTGTGCTTTTAACACCGCCTCAGTCTGTGACCAAGTACTGGTGGCTTGAGAATTGGGGGAGTAGCTGTCGAATTGAGCGCGAAATGGAAGTGCCGCTTTTAATGTCACCCCTTGGGTTAGGGTAAATTGCCAGCCGCGCTGTGCACCTTGAAACCCTTCTATTAAAGGTGAGTCACTCGCCAGCAATGTAACCGTGCCGGTTAACATAAAAACATCGCCGCTGGTAAAATCAACAAACAGTAAACCCGCTTTGGGGTTTAACACGAAATTACCCAGCGTATTGAAGAAGTTATTCCCTGCATAATCAGGAATGGTGAGGGTGTTTTCGTCAACCTTTATAAAACCTGGCATGCCACCACGGTGTGACACATCAACCCCCATAGCGTTACGAGTAGCATCTTTGCCGTTTGCCTTGTTACTGAGGTGTTGCTCGGCTGAACTTGCCACGAAAAACGTATCCGCTTGGCAGATGAAGGCCTTTAGGCTATCACTTAGTTCAAAAAACGCTTCAGCGCGCGGGGCCTTGTATGGCGCTTCTGGCGAACGGATAAAATGAAGATCGCGAGTTTGAATATACTGCGGACAATTCCCAAAAGATTGCTCAACCTCTAAAGCAAACTGGTTGTTCGCTGCGCTGGTAACACAAGCGTTGACGCGGTTTCTACGCCGGGTCGACATTTCTAACCCCAATAAACCCAATCGCGCACCTTGTGTGATTGCTGCGGCTAATGGGTCACCTGATAAAATTGGGCTGTTTACTGTGAGCTTGGTCGGGGAAGGGGACTGCACGAAGCCCGGCTTTCCAGGCAAAATTGACGCCCAAAGTTGCCCCTTATCTGATGTACTACCCATCACCATAAACGGCAGTTGCTGGAAAAACTGCCTGTGTTGATCAGGCATAAATTCGCGGATCGCGCGGCGGCCAATAGTACGCATTTTTTCGTAACTTCCGGCACTTCTTTGCATTTGCTGTTCACCTTCGTGAAAAGCACTTGAAGTAATCTGTGTGTTCATAATGACTCCATTAGCGCAGTGCGCCGGAAAAGCATTTGCCAAAAATATTAAACTGGTGATGCAAAAGAATGTCGGGCTCAAACCTATTCATTGAAAGGCAGAGCCGCTAAAACAAACACTTACTTTACCAGCCCCGCTTTTGTAGCCTGCATAGGAACGAAACCGCTTAACCCTTCTACGTTAGATAACCAGCGACGTATATTTGGATATGGGTCAAGAGATACATCCCCCTCGGGAGCGTGGGCGACATAGCTGTATATCGCAAAGTCAGCCAAGCTCACTTTATTAGCCACTAAGAAGTCATTGCCATCGAGTTGCTGTTCCAATTTTGTTAGGGCTTTTGCTGCTGTTTCTTTAGCGAAAACAGGATCAACCGGCGAGTTGAAAACATTAATTAACCTTGCTGCACCAGGACCGTAGGATATCTCTCCTGCAGACATGGCAAGAAAACGATGCATCTCAGCTTCGCTGGCAAGATCTTGCGGAATATATGAAGGGGCGTATTTACGTGCCAAGTAAATCAAGATTGATATTGAATCGTGAATAACCACGTCTGAATCCTCAATTACTGGTACTACACCCAATGGATTGAGAGCCAGAAATGGGGCTTGTTTATGCTCCCCAGCGGGTAAGTCTACATAAATAACTTCATGGGCTATGCCTGCAACACTCGCAAATAACTCTACTCGGTGGGCATGACCGGATAATGGAAAACCGTGAATTTTAATGGCGTTTGACATGATGTTTACCTTATTTAATCGTTAACTAATGACTTCTGATGTTAGTCACTGACCTGTCGTGACATGGGTAAATATTAGGCGTTGAGTTTCTTATGAACAATATGTTGATTTATGGAATAACTATGTACAAAATGTTCATAAATTAGCCGAGGCATTACGCAGGGCATTACACGGAGCTTTTATGGATACACTCGATGGCATGCGCACGTTTATTGCGGTGGCTAAGCAAAAATCTTTCACTGGTGGTGCCAAGCAACTAGGCATAAGCACTAAACTGGCGAGTAAATACATTGCTCAGCTGGAGCAAAAGCACGGTGCTTTGTTGTTCCACCGTACTACGCGCAGCGTTACGTTGACCGAAACTGGGCAGGCGTATTTTGCGCGATGCGTTCCTTTGTTGGAACAATTTGAAGAGCTAGAAGATGTCATTCAGCATCGACAGTCTGCTCTGTCTGGCACGGTTCGCTTAACCGCACCTACCGCATTTGGCAGTACCAAATTAGTCGATGCACTAGCCCCATTTTTAGCCCTGCATCCGAAAATCAATGTTGAGTTGAACCTGTCTGATCAGTACGTGGCTATCATCGATGAAGGTGTGGATGTTGCTGTGAGGTTCGGGCCGTTGAAGGATTCAACACTGATCGCAAAAAAATTGATGGATATGCGTATTGTTTTTTTTGCCTCTCCTGAGTATTTAAAGCGCAATGGCAAACCAAGCCATCCCCGTGCGCTGGCGACACACAATTGCTTATTGCAGACTTCTCAAAACGACCCTGAAAACTGGAAGTTCAAGCAAGATGGCAATACGTTCACCGTCAATGTTAGCGGCGATTTTGCTTCTAACTCTCCCAGAGCAGTAACCCACATGGCTTCCCAAGGGCTGGGTATAGGCATGGGCCCACAATACGTGACTGAGCCTTACGTAAAAGACGGCTCATTGCAGTTGCTGTTCGAACCCTATGAAGCAAGCATATTGGAGCTAAATGCAGTTTACGCCTCAAATCGGCACCTACCGGCAAGAATACGAGCGTTGCTTGATCATCTTGCACTTTCTTTTACAAGCTAGTTGGTATTATACCATTCCACGTTAATAAGTGATCACTCAGCGAGAGTTTAAAAGGGCTTAAACAAGGCGCATGACTGAATGAATAGTTGTTCTCTTTCGAAGTCATGCAACGCAGTGTAAGCCCTTTCAAAACTCGCCTGAAAGGAATGCCCCAGCAGCTCTTGCTCTGCGTTCTCACTATTCGAAAGGGAACAACCATTACTTCATAGCGACGCCTTAATCAAAAACCGCTGGACGCATTCTGAGGGGGGCACTTA
>BAEM01000058.1 GCA_000314955.1 Paraglaciecola chathamensis S18K6
CGTGCCTAGTGATTTAGCCCAAGGCAATTACACCGTTCAAGCAAGCATTACCGATGCTGCAGGCAACAGTACTACCGAAAGTGACACAGGCAGTATTGATACGGTAGCACCGAGCCTAACGGTAGAGGCACCCGATAACAGCAGTGATGCCACCCCGACGATTACAGGCACCACAGACGAGCCAGATAATGCCATCGTGAGTATCACGGTCACGGGCAATAATGGTGTGGTACAAACCTTTAATACCACGGTGATGGATAACGCCTTTAGCGTGGATGTACCGAGTGATTTGGTTGATGGTAACTATACGGTTAGTGCGACCATCACAGATGCATCCGGTAATAGCACCACTGAAAGCGACACAGGCAGTGTGGATACCGTTGCCCCGAGTATCTCAGTGGATGCGCCGGATAACAGCAGTGATGCGACGCCATCAATTACGGGAACAACGAGCACTGCGCCTGTGGGGGCGACGGTGACGATAACGGTGACAGGGAGTGATTCAGCGGTCCAAAACCTCACGGCCACAGTGCAGCCAGATGGCAGTTTCCATGTGGATGTGCCGTTAGCACTTGAAGAAGGCAGTTACACGGTGGAAGCGACGGTAG
>BAEM01000057.1 GCA_000314955.1 Paraglaciecola chathamensis S18K6
TTTAAGCGCGCTTTAGCAGCTCTTTTGCTTTGCCCATCCCGCGTATTCGTTGATGATGGGTATGGCGCTTGAAGGCATTCATCATTTGCTCTGCACCTGCTGCGTAGCAGAAGTGTTTTTCAAATTCAGTGGTTAAGGCTAGCCACTGTGCTGAGTCTAATCCTAGCCTTTCTAGAATAGGGCTTTGAGTGTTGTCGATATAACCAGGCTTGTCATCACGAATACAGCGACCGATGGTATCGATAAGCTCACAGTAGTCTTTGAGGAAGTAAGCTATTCCTTTGGGCATATTTTCCCTTGAGCTTCCCACAAAGGGCATTAGCGTACTTGGTTGAGCGTGATGATGTTTAGCGGCGTGAAGACGCTTTTTGATGCTGGTGTGTTTTGCTGTTTCAGGTGTTTTGGCTATCTTCGCTCTAATCGGGTTTAAATCCACATAGGCCATACACGCTAGTACTGCACTTTCTTCTAATAGGGCTTGTGATTTAAATCGCCCTTCCCAAAACCGGCCTGTGCAGTCATCTTCTTTATTGGCTTGACGGGCAATGTGCTCATTCAAGTCACGCATAAACCAGCTAATGTCGTATAAGCGTTTTCTGT
>BAEM01000056.1 GCA_000314955.1 Paraglaciecola chathamensis S18K6
ATTAACGTGGAATGGTATTACTTAAAACCCCGAGTTGGGCTGCGTTAAAAACGCCCTTTCCTCTTCAGTTGAATGACGCTGTAATATGTCATTTCGATGAGGATAGCGTCCAAAGCGCTGAATAATAGCGAGGTGCTTTAACTCAAATTCATACGTATGTTTACTTGCTTTGTTTTCAAATAAAGATTGAGCCTGCTGGTGGATCGCCAAAGATTCGCTGTGCATAAACGGCATATACAAAAAATTGCGTTGCGGCTCACTCAAGTCGTCATCTGCTTTACTGCTAACCGCCTCTTGTGCGAGCGCCAAAGCGAGCGGATCGTGAATAAACGCTTGGGGCGTATCTCGGTAGATATTACGCGAGAACTGGTCGATGACAATTATTTCTGCCAACCGTCCAAGCGATGTGTTTCGCCATTGCCTTAGCTCACAGTTGATCGCCTGTTGGTGAAGCGCCGAAAAGCGCTCTTTTAACATCGCATCAAATTCGTCACTTTTTTGCCACCATTGCGCCGGCGTTATTTCTTCAAACCAAAAAGTAATTATTTGTTGTTCATTCACAATGTGCTCCTTTATGGCAACCAGCAAAGGCCCTGCTTAGGGTTTATTACCGTGAATAAGGGCTCAAACACATGAGCAGAAACTTGTTTTTTATCAGCTAAAAAAGTAGCTTAGCATGATAATAATAAGGAAAGCGTCATGAGCGATACATCTTTTATCCAACCACAATTGCAATCTGCGATTGGCCTACTGCAAAACGGCAAAATGCAACAGGCTAGAAACGCATTCGACACTCTGTGTCACCAAGCTCCTCAATTAACCCAAGCTTGGTTTGGCTTAGCCTACGCTTGTTCGCAATTACAAGACTACCCTGCGTCTATTGCAGCCATTGACAACGTCATTCAGCGAGAGCCTAAAAATGTTAAAGCACTCATTTTTAAAGCTGACCAATTGGTATACAACGACCAAGAGCGCATGGCTCTGGCATTTTACGAAGGGGCATTACAACTTACGGCAAATCAGCAGAACTTGCCGGATGAAATTAAACGAGGTTTAAAAAGAGGGTTAGCACTGCGTGAAAAGTATGATAGTGAATACAGCAGCTACTTGCTCAATGCGCTACAAAAGAAAGGCTATCAACGCGGTAAAGTCAGCCAGCGTTTTGACGAAGCACTGGATATAAGCTTTGGTAAAAAAGAGATATTTTTGCAACAACCCACGCGTTTTTATTTTCCGGGTTTACCCCAACGGGCGTTTTATGAGCGCAGTGAGTTTCCTTGGTTAAATGCGCTAGAAGCAAAAACACCACAGATAAAATCCGAGCTACAAACCATGTTAACCGGAAGTGAGCAATTTTCACCTTATCTTGAGCGTGGCAATAATGAACCGAATTTCGTTCAACATTTGGATATTGTTGATAACTTAAATTGGTCTGCCGCTTATTTTTGGCACTACGGAACGCTAGACGATGCCATTGCTCAACAATGCCCCATCACCAAGCGCGCGTTGGATGAAGTGCCCTTACCTTTTATCAGTGGGCAGACCCCGATAGCGCTTTTTTCAAAACTAAAAGCTGGCATTAAAATACCACCCCACCATGGCTTGTTAAATACACGTTTGATATGTCATTTACCTGTCATTGTCCCAGAAAACTGCGGTGCTCTGCGAGTGGGAAACCAAACCCGTACGTGGCAAGAAGGAAAAGCCCTTATTTTTGATGACAGTGTTGAACATGAAGCTTGGAATAACAGCAATGAAGAACGTGTGGTGTTGCTTTTTGATATATGGCGCCCAGAACTTACTGAAGACGAAAGGCGTTTAATAACTGACATGCTGGTCGCTGTTGAGGAATACTCAGAGCAGCAATAAACAGCGCAAAGGTAAACAACGGCGAAGGTAAAGGTCAAATATGCGCTATTTAGCCTTTACTCGCGTTCGACCTTGAGCGAAAGACCTTACCTATGCCTAACCAGAATGCGGCCTCAAGTAGTATGCCGAGTACGAAAAAGCCCACGACTCCCGTCATGCTGCCCGCTGAATAACAGACTAATGCCGCAAAAATAACGGCCAATGATAGTAACACCCTATAAAGTGTATTCATGTTTATCTCCTTTACCTTTTTCCTTAATCCTTAGCCCCTATCCCTTTGAGCTATCGCCCATAGACAAAGCTGGAACATTTTTAAGAGTAAAGCACTATGTCTTTGTGAGAGCCAGTCTCGAACTGCAACAAAGTATTGCATACAAAAGCTTAAAGCTAATCATACGTATAGAGCCTTATACCTTAGTATCGACATGTAGATTTTTTAATCAGCTTAAATGACGTTTAATTACCTCAACGAAACGAGATTAAACCAATAATAAAAACCGAGGAATTGACCATGTTGAAAATAGTTAAAACTTCTATCGCCATCGCCGCTACTTCTATTGTTTTTGCTGCTCCTGCTCAAGCGGACGTAGCTGAAGCATTACAAAATATTTGCACCATCGTAAAAGCAGATGACAAGAGTGAACTGCGTAAAAAAATGAAACGCGTTCAGTCTGATTACCGTCTTAAATTGCAAGACTATTACACAGGGATCACCTGTGGTGGCAATAGCCTTATTCGTACCGCAATGCTCAACGATGCAGTTGAAACAGGTACATTAATGGTGAAAAAGATGCCAAAAAGTGATTTGAGCGCACCTGAGAAAGACGGAAAAACCGTTGTCGCTTGGGCCTCAGAAAATGGTTTAACCTCTTCTCCCATCGTTGCCGTATTGAACGACCGCATTTAAGTACATAGAGACTTTCGCGTGTTGGCAGCCACCGTTTATCTACCGTTTTTGAACTGACGCAAGGAATAAAACAAAGCTAAATTTGGCTGTTGAACACGCACCAAACAACAAAGGGCCTCAAATGAGGCCCTTTTTTTTGCTAACAAATAAAGAAAACACTAAGGATTAAGTGACATTTTACCTTTGACTTCTCGCCCCATCACTTTATTTAGCGCATCTTTGGCTTGGGCTAAAGGCAATGCTTGGTCCACCACTACTTTTACTTTTCCTTGCACGTACCAGGTCAATAGCTCTTTCATATTTTGGGCAAAGTCTTGGGGTTGATGTTGAGTGAACGAGCCCCAAAATACACCGACTACGGAATAACCTTTGACTAATGACAAGTTAACGGGAAACTCTGGAATGGTGCCACCAGCAAAACCGACCACCAGTAAGCGGCCATTCCACGCCATACTGCGTGAGCAAGCATGAAAGGTGTCACCGCCAACGCACTCGTAAACCACGTCAACGCCTTTACCATTGGTTGCTTCTTTTATGGCGGTTTTTAAATCTACTTCGCTGTAATTAATTAAAATATCAGCCCCATTGTCTTTTGCCATATCCAGTTTTTCTTGAGTAGAGCAAACGGCTATCACTTTTGCGCCCATTTGCTTACCAATTTGCACTGCAGCAAGCCCAGTGCCACCCGCAGCGCCTGTCACGAGTAGTGTTTCGCCAGGCTGTATATTCGCACGCTGTTTAAGGCCATGATGCGCGGTGGCATGTGCAGTCACTAAGCCAGCTGCTTCATCAAAAGAGATTTCATCAGGCAGCGGCATCACGTGGGTTGCCGCGCAAGATACTTTTTCGGCATAGCCACCAAGCATACACAAAGCAATAACCCGTTGCCCTACCTTAAGGTGGGGAACCCCTTCACCAATTTCGCTGATCACACCAGCGACTTCGTTGCCGGGAATAAAGGGTACTTCAGGCTTCATCTGATAGAGGCCCTGTACGATCAGCCCATCCGGAAAGTTGACGCCGCAGGCTTTAATCTCAACCACAACTTGGCCCTTGCCTGCTTGTGGGTCAGGTACGTCTTTGTATTCTAACTCTTCTACAGGACCAAAAGCGTTACATACGATAGCTTTCATGTTTGACTCCATTAGTTGTCAAAACGCCGCTTAGAGGGCGGCGAATTTATAAGTTGTTTATTGAATGAGCTTTAACGCGTATTGCGCTAAGGGTTGTACCAATTTACCGACTTGTAATGCTTCTTTGTTCGATGCATTACCATCAACAGCACGTTTGGCAACGCCTTGAGCGATGGCGCCGAGCCTGAAAAAACTAAACGCGAGGTAAAAGCTCCAATTTTCGATTTGCTCAATGCCGACCAGTTCGCAATATTGGGCTACGTACTCTTCTTCACTTGGAATACCAAGCTCTGCTCGGTCTACGTCGCCTAACCCAGTCGCTTTACCCACGTTGTCCGGCAGGCGCAGCTGCATGCATTGGTATGCTAAGTCAGCATATGGATGTCCCAAGGTCGATAGTTCCCAATCGAGCACCGCAATGATGTCGGTAGAATCTTTAGCGAACATTAAATTGTCCATTCGATAATCACCGTGCACCAAGGACACTTTGCCATCATCCGCAGGAATATTGGCCTCTAACCAAGCGATGAGGGTATCCATTTCAGGGATAACCTGAATCTCTGACAAGCGGTACTGCTTGGTCCAGCGACTAATTTGACGCTCAAAATAGTTGCCGGGTCTGCCGTAATCCCCTAAGCCGACCTCGTCTACGTTCACGCAGTGCATGGTGGCCATCACCTTAACCATGTTTTGATACATAGTACGCCGCGTTTGCGTATCGTTCACGTCAGGTAAAGAGCTGTCCCAATACACGTTGCCGTCCATAAACTCCATGACATAAAACATGCTACCGATAACATCGGTATCTTCACAAAGGTGATAAACCTTAGCCACGGGTACATCTGTGTTTTCAAGCGCTTTAATAACACGATACTCGCGGTCTACCGCATGGGCTGACTTCAGCAATTTACCCGGCGGCTGACGACGCAACACATAAGTTGTGTTCGCGGTTTGTAGTTTGAAGGTAGGATTAGACTGCCCACCAGCAAACTTTGTAGCAGTCACAGGACCACTAAAACCGGGAATATGCTCAGCTAAATAAGTGGCTAGACGTGCTTCGTCTAATTGCTCTACACCGCTTTGCTTACTCATTGCTCACTCCATTTATGCATTGTGATCTTTAATTAGATTACGCCCTAGTTGCATCATATGCACTTGATCTGGGCCGTCAGCCAAACGGATGGTACGTGCGTAGGCGTAGCTTGCGGCCAAGCTAAAGTCTTGACTTGTACCCGCTGCACCATGCATTTGAATCGCTTGGTCAATAACGTTGCACGCCATAGTAGGTGCAACAATTTTAATTGCTGCAATAATGTCTCGGGCCACCTTGTTGCCGTATCTGTCCATCTTGTCAGCTGCTTTTAATGTTAACAAACGAGCTTGCTCAATCTCGCAGTGCATTTTCGCAATGCTTTCACGCACCGATTGTTGCTTACTTAATGGTTGACCAAATGCAACGCGAGATTCTACCCGTTCACACGCCAAATCTAGGGCGCGCTGTGCACAGCCAATCAGGCGCATACAATGATGAATTCGCCCTGGCCCTAAACGCCCCTGAGCAATTTCAAAGCCCTTGCCCTCTCCTACCAACAAACTTGAGGCAGGAACGCGCACATCTTCAAATAACACTTCAGCATGGCCTATTGGCTCATCATAAAAACCCATGCCACTTAATGGGCGCACAACCGTAACGCCTTTGGTATCAATAGGAACAAGGATTTGTGATTGTTGTTCGTGGCGGGCTGCCGTAGGGTCTGTTTTACCCATGACTACCAAAATTTTACAATCTTCATTCATGGCGCCACTGGTGTACCATTTACGGCCGTTAATCACGTATTCATCACCGTCTCGGGTGATAGACGTTTCGATATTCGTCGCATCTGATGAAGCAACTGCAGGCTCTGTCATGGCAAAACCTGAACGAATTTTTCCTTCTAGCAAGGGCTCTAGCCATTTTTTCTTGTCGGCTTGTGACCCATAACGAGCAAGCACTTCCATGTTGCCGGTATCTGGCGCACTACAGTTAAATACTTCTGAGCTGAACATGACTCGGCCCATGATTTCACACAAAGGGGCGTATTCAAGGTTGTTTAAGCCGGCGCCATATGGCAAATACTCTTCAGGAAGGAAAAGATTCCATAAACCTGCAGCTTTGGCTTTTTCTTTTAGCTCTTCAATTAGCGGCAGGTTTTTCCAGCGTGTTTCTGGGTTGGTTGACGCGGCTTCAACATCGGCGAGATATTGTTTCTCATTTGGGTAAATGTGCTCGTCCATAAACGCTTCTAAACGGGCGATAAGATCTTTGGTTTTTTCTGAATAATCGAAGTTCATAGTATTTTATTCCATTTAACTAAACGTGACGGCACCCACACGCTCGGGGATATCGAGATGAGGTACATTATTGAAACTACTTAACCGCACCGTATCGCGGTTAAAGAAAAACTGACTGTAACTGGCATTACGTACTTGCATATTGAGCTCAATAACATGCTTTGCTTCAAGCTCAAGCACGAGACTCATTAGCATAGAAATAGCGCCGCCAGAACTGACGAGAAGAATAGGTTTTTTGTGATTCTGCTGGCGCATGGCATTTAACACGTCAAGCACACGTTGGCGAAACTCGGTCCAGGTTTCATTCAACATGCTCGGTTCAAGCTGTTCACTTGACCATGCCCCCATGGCTTTTTTAAGCAAGCGGTAAAACTCGGCTGGTGGCGCCCCCTTTTGCACCACGTCGTTTGGGTGCTGAGCTAAATAGGCTGCCGCAATATTCTGAAAGTCGAACTCATTTAAGCCTGTGTGCGTCACGCTTGAAATATCTGTGTTTAACCCCTCACAGATCCCCGCAGCTGTTTCTTGGTGGCGCACCATTTGACCTAACCACAGTTGACCAAACGTCATGTTTCGTTGGGCGAAATACTCGCCTAACCAAACAGACTGCTGATGACCTAACTCGCTGAGTTTGTCGTAATTTTCCGCGCCGAACGACGCTTGACCGTGTCGAACAATATAAAACTCTGACATTGCACCACCTCAATTTGAAACTGAAATGATAGTAGTGACAAAGCTATTATTAGTTTAATTGATTCTTTTAATGGTTTTGTATTGATCTACTTTATGCCTAGCCACGAAAGCAGCACTGATAAGGCGCTCAAGGCAACTGGTTGATATTTTGGATTAAAAAACCAGCATTAACATTTAACTAACGTATTATTTACTTTAGTTCAAAAAACTTGCACTCTTATGCTCATCCGACTAGTTGCTGCACTGGCAATGTGTGGGATATCGTCATTCCTCAACGCACAAAACTCAAATAACAAGGCGTGAGGATCAAGAGCTAACACATTGAGAGAAGTATAAAATGCCAATTTTACCGAATCGCTTAAAACGTACTCCCATCGCCTCTGTTATCGGTTTAGCACTTGCGCTAAACAGTGGTTTAACTGCAGCCCAAGAAGCCACCCCCGATGATAAAGGACTCGAAACGATAACCGTCACAGCGCAAAAGCGTGCACAAAATCTACAAGAAGTACCAGTGGCCGTCACCGCCTTTACGGGTGAAGCTATGGCTGAAGCAGTCATCAAAGATGTATACGATCTGCAAACCAATGTGCCTGGCTTAGGAGCCTTTCAAAGCCAAAGTGCCACGAATTCTAGTTTCTCCATCCGTGGTGTAGGTACTTCGTCACAAAACTTCGGTTTAGAATCGTCAGTGGGTTTATATGTAGACGGTGTTTATCGTGCTCGTCAAAACTCCATGATCAATAACTTGGTGGATATAGCCGCAGTTGAAGTTTTGCGCGGCCCTCAAGGCACACTATTTGGAAAGAACACCCCTTCAGGAGCAATTTTATTGTCTACGGTTGCTCCGAGTCATGGTGGCGGAGATGGGTTTGTTGAAGCAACTGTAGGTAATTATGGTTTAGTTAACCTATCAGGTGCGATGTCAATCTCTGCTATTGATGACGTGTTAGCGTTTCGGGTTACTGGATTTTCAAGTAACCGCGACGGCACAATTAGCGATGTTAACTTCGGTGAAGACGTACTAAATGATCGCGATAGATTTGGTGGTCGCATACAGGCACTTTATACCCCAAGTGAAGATATTTCCGTTCGAGTTATCGCTGATTACGCAGAAATTGACGAAATTTGCTGCGGCGCTCCCGTACAATTAAGTAACTTTCAGGCCAACGAAATCCCTGGAAAGTTTGGTACAGATGCCATTCTACCGACATTAGGTGGCACTGTGTTTGAAGGCGGTAATGCGTTTTATGACAGAGAAGTCGCTGTGTCATTCTTGCCTGTTGCCACAATGAAAGATCGCGGTATTTCAGCCGAGTTAGATTGGGAATTAGACGAGAACTATACCTTTGTGTCTATTTCTGCTTTTCGTTCATTTGATTCCTACGACAACATCGATAGTGACTTCACTGATGCAGACTTATTTGGCACCAGCAATGATTCAGAGCAAAGCTCGTTTTCCCAAGAATTTCGTTTAGATTACACCAGCGACGATTTAAACTTCATTTTGGGTGCTTATTATTTCACTCAAGACTTAGATTTGGACTACAGCCTATACACAGACAGCATCTTTGAAGGATTCGCCCTTGGTGTGCTTGGTCAAACAGTGGATGGCTTAACAGGTGCTGCAGGATCGTTTGATGGATTACTGGCAGGAATAGATGGTTTAGCTAGCGCCGGCCTTATCGCACCCCGCGCAGCTGCGGCACCTGCGGGTACAGGTTTTGACCATGTGGCTGAACAAGAACACAAAAGTTATGCGGTGTTCGGCCAGTTTGATTATAAGTTAAATGACCAATTCACCCTTACCGCCGGTTTGCGTTTTACCAAAGAAGAAAAAGACTTATTGACGGTATTTACTGAAGTCGGGCCTGGCATCAATGGTTTAGCGGGCAATACACCCGTTGATTTAGTGTCAGCATTAACTGTGGCAGGCGGTATTGCTGCTGGGGCAATTGATTTGACTACAGCAGAAGGACAAGCGGCATTAGGTGCGTTTCAAGGGTTCTCAGAGACAGGCTGGGCATTCCCCTTATTAGGTGATACCACGCGTCCACGGAGCAATATTCAAGAGAGTTTAAGCGATGACCAAATCAGTGGTACGCTAAAACTTAGCTATCAACCAGATACAGACACCTTGCTTTATGCATCATACGGCAATGGCTACAAATCAGGTGGTACTAACACGGATCGCATCGCCGCCACCTTTAATCCAATATTCGACGCTGAGACTTCTCAGTCTTTCGAGTTAGGTATTAAAAAGGACTTCCGCGAACATGACTTACGGGTGAATGCCGCTGCCCACTACACAACAGTGGATGACTTCCAAGCAAACACCTTTACCGGAAATGGCTTTAATTTACAAAACGCCGGTGACTATGAAATATCAGGTATGGAATTAGAAGCCACTTGGTTACCCATGGACACAGTAGAAGTGCACTTTGGTTATGCTCTAGTTAAAGCAGAGTATAAAACCTTTGAAGCGGGAAACTGCTGGACAGCATACACTTGGCATACAGGGATAGACGATCCAGGTCGAGTAAATCCTACAGATGGATTCTGTGACCGCTCTGGTGATCGTCCAGGTGGCGAACCTGAGAACTATGCAGTGTTGAGTGTCAAAAAGGACTTCGATATTGGCGATAGCATCTACGCCTACATTCAAGGTGAATACAGCTACACGGGCGACATTATCTTAGATGGCAGTAACGACCCATACGCTGTGCAAGACTCTTATAACATTATGAATTTACGCTTGTTTATGAACTTCACTGACTACGACATGGATGTAATTTTGTGGGGTCGAAATGTGTTAGACGAAGAGTACATCAACCGTACTAACTTCAACACGCCGTTACAAGAAGGTAAATTAAATGCCTATATGGCAGAGCCCGCTACTTATGGGATCACGGTGAAAAAACGCTTCTAGTCAGCGACTAAGTAGAGCGCAGAAGCTTGACCAAACCGGCGCATTGAGTAAATACACTAGTTGCTCAATATGCCGGTTTTTTATTGTCTGAAATTTGAATATTGAATTGATATCATTGGCTTTTAATCAGCATCTTAAGGAACTCCATTGAATTTATTGATGTTAAGCAGCTCGCGCGCAGGGGACGAAGCTTATTTAGCCCATGCTAAAGATATGATTGCGTCTCATTTAACTGGGTGCCAACGCATTGTGTTTATCCCGTATGCTGGGGTGACCATTGATTGGCCTAGTTATACCGAAAAGGTGCAAAGCGCCCTCCCCGAGTTCAATATTGTAGGGATTGAATCATTTGACGATCCCAAATTAGCAATCGAACAAGCAGACGCCGTTATGGTCGGTGGTGGCAACACCTTTCATTTACTGCATCAGCTGTATTCAAATGACCTTATTCATCCTATACAAGAACGTGTGGAACAAGGATTGCCCTATGTTGGCTGGAGCGCAGGTTCTAATATTTGTGGCACGTCGATTTGCACTACCAATGACATGCCGATTATTTATCCACCATCGTTTGATGCTTTGGCATTCGTGCCGTTTCAATTAAACCCACATTACAGTGATTATCAGCCGCCTGGGCATAATGGTGAAACCCGTGCCCAGCGGATTGAAGAATTTTGTGTACTAAACCCTAGTGTACCGGTAATAGGGATTAAAGAGGGCACCGCCCTAGTGCGAAAAAACGATACGCTGACGCTTCAAGGTCAGCTCGCCGGTGTTGTATTCAAAGGGCGTCAGCAGAACATTATTCAAACAGGAGAGGATTTGACTGAATATTTAAGGCCCTATCCTTAATAACTTCCTAGTCTGGATACGCTAGCGCTAAACTGCGCTGATTGCGTGAAACGTATGAGCTAGTGGTATAACCCCCAGTAAATAGTGACAATTTATGACGGGTGCTTGTTTTCATTTCAATGCACCCCCACCTGTTTTTCATGCGTCGCATTCAAGGACAATACAAAATGACACCCACAACGCCATTTTCCATTTTAGATTTAGCCCCGATAGCACAAGGGCAATCTATTTCTCAAACATTAGAAAACAGTCGACAGATGGCGGTTCAGGCTGAACAGCTCGGATACCAGCGTATTTGGCTTGCCGAACATCACGGAATGCGCGGCGTCGGTAGTTCAGCGACGTCAGTGGTTTTAGGGCACATTGGTGCAGCAACAAATAAGATACGCATAGGCTCAGGTGGTGTGATGTTACCTAATCACTCGCCACTTATTATTGCCGAACAATTCGGCACCCTCGCCGCGCTTTTTCCAAACAGAGTTGATCTAGGGTTAGGCCGCGCGCCAGGAACTGATATGGCAACAGCAAAAGCGTTAAGGCGTAACATGCAAGCCAGCGTAGAAGATTACCCTAACGATATTCGCGCCTTACAAAGCTATTTGGGTACCCCAACGCCTGAACAGAAAATTCTCGCTATCCCCGGCAGTGATAGTCACGTTCCATTGTGGCTACTTGGTTCAAGCTTATACAGTGCACAACTTGCAGCACAATTCGGTTTGCCTTATTCGTTTGCCTCACATTTTGCGCCTGACGCTTTGTTCGACGCGTTGAATATTTATCGCAGTCAGTTTCAACCTTCCGCACAACTAGAACAGCCTTATACCATGGCTGGGGTGATGGCCGTGATTGCAGATACTGATGAAGAAGCACAATACTTGTATACCTCACTACAACAACAATTTGCCAATTTGCGTAGAGGAGCCAATAAACCATTCGCACGGCCAGTAGATGATATTCATACTGTTTGCAGCCCTGCAGAGTTGTCGATGATTGCTCACACCTTACAATACGCCATTGTTGGCTCAGCCGAGACAGCGCATAAACAACTCACTACATTCATTGAAAACACTCAAGCAGATGAAGTTATTTTTTCATTTCCGATACATGATCAAAACGCCCGTTTGCACAGCATGCGATTACTAGCAAACAGCCCTAACATGCAAAGCCAAGTCTGAAACGCGTGTTTTATTATCCCAATTAAATTAATCTAAATTGACGTAATGCAGATATAATAGATTGATGAAAACGTTTTTAAGCGTACGCCAATAATAGCGCGTGTTTGCATTAATAACCTAACCGAGAGACAAATATGAACATAGCCCGCCCATTGATACAGTTAGTGTCATGGGCAATATTGGTATCCAGTGTGTTTTTGGTAAAAGCACTGGCCAATGACTCAACTCAAAACCTTTCCATAGCAGTTGGTTGGAGCAAGCCCCCCTATGTAATCGCTTTAAACGACACAGGTTATGAAGTTGAGTTAGCTCGACAGGTTTTTAAACGTATGGGATATTCAATCACGCCTGTGTACGTGCCCTATGGGCGAACACTGAGTATGCTTAAAAGTGCTAAAGTCGATGCTGCTTTAACCTTAAGTGAAAATACCGCTACACAGACCATTCATTTAACCGATAGTTATATTCAATATCAGAATGTGGCAATCAGTTTACAATCCTCAAATTTTAAAATTAAGCGCCCAAACGATTTGGCCAAACACTCGGTTGCGTCCTTTCAAACGGCCACGAAAATTCTGGGCAAAGCATATGCAGACGCGATAAAACAAGTGCCTTTATACGTGGAATTGCCTGATCAACGTAGGCAAGTGGGCATGCTACTAAATGGCAGCATTTCGGTGCTGGTAATGGACGTAAATATTTTCAACCACCTTCACTCTGCGCTCGAACCGATTGAAAGTAGGCAGTTGGTTAGCATTCACAATATATTCCCTCCTTCTCATTACCATGTAGGTTTTTTAAATTCTGAACTAAAAGAGCAATTCAATCGCGCATTAAACGATTTTCAAGCATCTCAAGCGTACGAAATATTAGTCAAAAAATACCATATTTTTCAAGAAGCGTTATCCACGCACTAAATTGAAACGCTAGTTTAACTCTTCAACCAATCGGTAAATATTTCTCACTGTAAGTAAAATATTCTTGGTTGCAAACAGCAACACTGAAACGTTTATCTCAATTTCACAATGCGCCCCTCACATCAATGTATTCTTACAGCACAGCTTCCCTCTTCGAAACGGCAAATAACTTGCTTAAACAAAGTCATCAACCGTGACAATCAAAATCGTTAAAAAGTGGACGCCAGCTAAAAAGCGGGTCTTTGCGCTTTTTTTACGTTTTACACAAGGAGCTCCCATGACAAAAATTCGTCCAATACACTGTGCTTTTATAGCCCTTTCTTCAATAGGTATAAGCGCTTGCTCAGAACATTCTGAAGTAGACCCGGCAAAAACTTTTGGCGCCGATCCTTTACTTGTTGAACCAGATGAGGAGCTTATCCCGAATGTGAATATTGCCGACGCGGTGGGATGGTCAGAGGGAGGAAAACCCACCACGCCACTAAATTCTATGCAAGTGAACCGCTTTGCTACCAATTTGCAGCACCCAAGATGGCTTTATACCTTGCCTAATGGCGACGTATTAGTGGCTGAAAGTAACGCACCGAAGAATGAAGGTAGTGACGGGGGCATAAAACAGTGGGTGACTGAAAAGGTTAAATCACAAGCAGGCGCAGAAACGCCCAGCGCTGATCGCATTACACTATTAAGAGACGCAGACAAAGACGGTGTGGCCGAGACTAAAACAACATTCTTATCGGGTCTTCATTCTCCTTTTGGCATGACGCTCGTGGGGAGCACCCTATATGTTGCAAATACGGACGCAATAGTCAGCTTTCCTTACCAGCAAGGTCAAACAGAAATTTCCGCTAAGGGCACTGAGTTAGTTAAATTGCCCGGGGGGAAAATCAATCATCACTGGACCAAGAACCTCATTGCCAACCAAGATGGTAGCAAACTGTACGCGTCTATCGGCTCAAATAGCAACATTGCTGAAAACGGATTTGATGCTGAAGTCGGCCGTGCTGCGATTTGGGAAATCGACATAGCAACAGGTGATCATCGCGTGTTTGCCTCGGGGTTGCGAAACCCAGTAGGAATGACATGGGTAAACAACACCTTGTGGACAGCGGTTAATGAGCGCGACCAACTAGGCAATGACTTAGTGCCTGATTACATGACATCAGTGCAAGACAATGGCTTTTATGGTTGGCCATATAGTTACTACGGTCAAAATATTGATACTCGCGTAGAGCAGCGCGAACCAGAGTTAGTAAAAAAAGCCATTAAACCAGACTATGCTCTTGGTGCTCATACGGCGTCGTTAGGTTTAATGTACACCAAAGGCGCTCATGCGTTATCTGGCATAAACGAAGGTATGTTTATCGGTCAACACGGTTCATGGAACCGTGAACCTAAAGCGGGTTACAAAGTTATTTTCGTCCCTTTTAGCAACCAAAAGCCAGCAGGCGACCCCATGGATATCTTAACTGGGTTTTTAAACGATAAAGACGAAGCACAAGGACGCCCTGTAGGAGTTGAACTAGATCAAAGCGGCAATTTACTGGTGGCAGATGATGTAGGGAATATTATCTGGCGCGTCTCCCCCAGTGATAGCAATGTTACCCACAATGTGAACCCAGAATAACGATGTAACCTGTTGTACTTACTCAGCAACGAGTAAGTGCTTTTCACGTTTTTTGATATGCGCAAGAGTGCTACAACCTAGGCAATTTCGGTGTATTTCTTAGGCCCTTTGAATTTTAGCCTATGGTCTTCCACCGCAGCGTTAAAGTCTTCCCACCCCATCCAAATTTTTGTTAGCTCACGAGCAGACACTTCAATGTGTACATCTGGTTTAAACCCTCTATCTACATAACATAAATCAACTTGCCCATGTTCGAAAATCAACCAGTACTCACTTTTATTTTCAGGCATGTCAGTCAACAAGAAGTGCGCAATAAAAAGGTTAGGCAAATCTTCATGTATTCTCACGTTGCGCCGAATGTCCCACATCAAAAAACTGCCATCAATATTTTCCAGTGACGGCTCTGTTTCTAACCACTCCTGCCCCCAACTCGCCATCGAAAAAACAACTGATTCAAGGGCTTTACCCGGTTTAGTCAACACATAATCAACTTGTCCTGTTCCCTGCTTTTCGAGGCGTGTTATCAAACCGATATTGACCAGTTCCTTTAAGCGGTTTGACAGGAGGGTGCGCGACATCCGAGGCACACCTCGGCTTATATCGTTAAAGTTTGTGGAGCCAAACAGTAATTCTCTAAAGATCAATAATGTCCACTTATTACATAGAAAAGCGGCAGACATTGCTAGCGGACAATACTGCCCATAAGGGGTGGTATTCACGGTGGTATTCCTCAGTGAAAGGTCAATTTAGCATACGCCCTAAACGTATATTTAGCACCTTAGCCAGTAAACAACTTGTACCACCTAGTGCAAAACGTTCACTAGACAGCATTTATGGCTCTGCCTACCCTTGGCTAGAAATCAACCAAAGGAGTGACGATATGAATATTCATATTATGGGCCTTAATGGCCAGAAGAAGGATATAAATAAGCAACAGTTTGAACAATACACGATCTCTATTCGCGGAGATGTGTTGCTGCCTGAGACTGCTGGTTACGCTGAGGCTCGTACAATATGGAATGGCATGATAGACATCAGCCCCGCTGTTATTGTGCGATGCAGTGGAGCTGCCGATGTGGTAACCACGATACAATTCGCTCGAAAATATGAATTGTTAATATCACTGAAAGGCGGAGGCCACAATATTGCGGGCAGTGCGTTATGTAATGGTGGCATAACGTTAGATTTAAGCAGTATGAAAGGTATATCTGTTGACCCTTCGGCGCGTATTGCAAGGGTGCAATGCGGTGTGTGTTTAGGGGATATTGATCACGAAACGCAACGCTTCGGGCTGGCTGTTCCAACTGGTATTAACTCAACTACAGGAATTGCAGGCTTAGCGCTGGGGGGTGGATATGGCTGGTTAAGTCGTGCTTTTGGGCATACCGTTGATAATATTATTAGCGCAGATTTAGTTGATGCTCAGGGCGAGTTTTTACATGTATCAGAGCAGGAAAATAGCGAATTATTTTGGGCTATACGTGGCGGCAGTGGCAATTTTGGCGTGGTAACACAATTTGAGTTTAAGTTGCACCCAGTCGGGCCGACAGTATTTGGAGGCCCAGTAGTATTTCCTCTATCTCAAGCGAAATCAATATTACGTAAGTACCGCGAGCTTGCTAAATCAATGCCCGATAAAGCAAGCTGCTGGCCTGTCATGCGCAAAGCTCCCCCCTTTCCCTTTCTTCCTCCTGAGCATCAAGTTAAGCCCGTTATTATTCTACCAATGATATACGTGGGAGATACAGCAAAAGGTGAAGAAGTATTAGCCCCACTGCGCACAATCGCAGAGCCGTTAGCTGATGCGGTCGGTCCCTTACCTTATGCCTCATGGCAAGCTGCATTTGACCCACTACTAGCGCCTGGGGCTCGAAATTATTGGAAATCAAGCGATTTTACCGAAATGACTGACGAGCTTATCGATACATTAGTTTGTGCTGCTGAGCAGTTACCATCGGATGAATGTGAAATTTTTACTGCTCAGTTAGGCGGCGCTGCATCTCGAGTAGCACCTGATGCTATGGCCTTTCCACATCGTTCAACAGCGTACACGGTAAATATTCATGGACGCTGGCAAACCGCTGAAATAGATGAAGCAGGTAAAGGTTGGGTAAAAGGACTGTTTGCTCAACTAGAGACGTTCTCGACTGGCAGCGTATACGTTAATTTTGTGCCTGAATATGACGAAGAGCGCTCGATTGGTCCCTATGGTGCGAACAGGCCGAAATTAGAAGACATTAAAAGTCGTGTCGATAAACTAAACTCGTTTCGCAGTAACATTAATATTTTACCTAAAGGCTAAATCAGTAGAATCAAAATTATTATTCGCTTTGTATGTACCTCAAAATGGGTGTGCAAAGCGCTTTTCTTTAGTTTAAGCAATAAAACGCAGCAAAATAGATTCACGGGAAAAGTTTAACATTTTCTTTCAAGACAACCTTATATACATCGCGTTGTGCGCTATATTGATATAGCAAAACACAGGGACAAAGGTTTAGCCAGGTGGTATTGGCCCATATCAAACGCTAACTGCAAGGGAATCAAATGAAAAATTCACTGCTTTACGCTTTTACATTGAGCGTGTTTTTAACGTTAATCGGATGCGCGCCCAACACTTCACAAACAACCCAACAAGAATCAAATTCACTTAATCAAAAATCATCTCCGCCCATGCTCATCTCTAGAGAGGTTTTGCTGGGCAACCCAAGTCGATATCAAGGGCGTATCAGCCCGGATGGAAACAGCATGAGTTTTAGAGCGCCAGTAGAGGGTGTTATGAACCTTTGGGTCGGAAAAATTGGCGACTTTTCTATTGCAAAACCCATAACCCAAGACACTGGGCGCGGTATTCCAACCCACTTTTGGTCATTAGACAGCCAATATGTTTTTTTCACTCAAGACAAAAATGGCGATGAAAACTGGCATTTACATCGTGTTGATGTAGGTAGTGGTGAAATACAAGACCTAACGCCATATCAAGGGGTGCAAGCTGACCAAATGCACCAGAGTGAGGCCCACCCGGGCACGATTATTGTAGGTATGAATGATCGCGACGCAAAATGGCACGACATGTATCAAGTTAACGTGGCCACCGCAGAGCGCACCTTACTTGAACAAAACGATGGCTACGCTTATTACAAATTAGACAATAACTTAAAAGTAAGGCTCGCGGTTAAGACTGCTGAAGATGGATCGAGCCATGTTTTCACTAAAGCGAATAATGAATGGCACTTGTGGTTTAAAGTGCCCTTTGCAGATTCACAAGCGTTCAATATTCTTGGCTTCGATAAACAAAATCAAGGCATATACATGATAGATACGCGAGAGCGAAACACCGCCGCGCTTGTATACTTGCCTATAGGAGAAACGACACCCACAGTCATTGCTAGCGATGATAAAGTAGATGTTACCAATGTACTTTTACACCCTCGTAGCCATGTGCCCCTAGCCTATGCACTAAACTTCATTAAACCTGTGTGGCACGCCATTGATGACGCTTTCATTACCCCGATTAATCAGTTGAACAACCAATTGAATGGGGGGTCACAAGTTTTAGCGCAAACATTAGATAATTCGCTTTGGACAGTATTTACTGACCAAAGTAATCAATCACCTATTTATAAAGTATTTGATACCACAAGCGGTGAATTGACTGATTTATTCATTACCCAGCCAGAAGTTAATAACCTGCCTCTTTCCACTATGCACGGGGTGGTTATTCCATCGCGGGATAATCTAGATTTAGTGAGTTACTTGTCTTTGCCCTTGATGTCAGATCCTAACCAAGACGGCAAACCCGAACAGACTTCCCCCCTGGTATTATTAGTTCACGGTGGCCCTTGGGCGAGGGACGAATTTGGCTTTAATTCTTTAGCTCAATGGCTAACAAATCGAGGGTATAGCGTACTGCAAGTTAACTTTCGCGCTTCAACAGGTTTTGGTAAAACGTTTTTAAATGCAGGGAACAAAGAGTGGGCAGGTGCTATGCACAATGACCTAATTGATGCAAAAGAATGGGCGGTAGCACAAGGTATTACCACGGATGACCAAGTCGCCATAATGGGGGGAAGTTACGGTGGCTACGCTACTCTAACCGGACTCACCTTTACCCCAGAAGCGTTTGCCTGTGGAGTCGATATTGTAGGGCCTTCAAACTTAGTAACGTTACTCGATTCAATTCCCCCTTACTGGGAGAGCTTTCGTCAGCAATTCTACGAGTCGGTGGGCAACCCTACTACCGAAGAAGGTTTAGCGCTGCTTAAAGCCCGCTCGCCCATCACCCATGTGGACAAAATAGTTAAGCCGTTACTTATTGGCCAAGGAGCGAATGACCCTAGGGTAAAGCAAGCTGAGTCTGACCAAATCGTTGACGCAATGAAAAGCCGCGATATTCCCGTGACTTACGTGCTATACCCCGACGAAGGCCACGGTTTTAACAAACCTGAAAATAACCTTTCATTTTTTGCCGTTGCCGAAGCATTTCTAGGCTCGTGTTTAGGAGGACGAATAGAGCCCATAGGTGATGATTTCAGTGACTCTAGCATAGAGATAATTCATGGGGGTGAATTTATCCCAGGATTAGATGAGCATATGGCCACACTAGGAAATAACTAAATTATTTAGTTAACCCATAAAAAAACCCGCTATAAAAGCGGGTTTTTATCAGTACTAAGCAAACTTACCAACCGGTAATTTCGCGAAGACCTTGACCAATTTCAGCCAATGAACGAACAGTCTTAACGCCTGCATCTTCAAGTGCTTTAAATTTATCGTCTGCAGTACCTTTACCACCAGAGATAATCGCACCAGCATGACCCATGCGCTTACCAGCAGGTGCAGTTACACCAGCAATGTAAGAAACAACAGGTTTAGTGATGTTAGCTTTGATAAATGCAGCAGCTTCTTCTTCAGCCGTTCCACCGATTTCACCAATCATAACGATTGCTTCAGTCTTAGGATCATCTTGGAACATCTGTAGAATGTCGATGAAGTTAGAACCAGGGATAGGATCACCACCGATACCAACACAGGTAGATTGACCGAAACCTTCGTCAGTTGTTTGCTTAACGGCTTCATAAGTCAAGGTACCAGAGCGAGAAACGATACCGACTTTACCTGGCTTGTGAATGTGACCTGGCATGATACCAATTTTACATTCACCTGGCGTGATAACACCTGGGCAGTTAGGACCGATCATACGTACGCCTTTACGGTTTACGTATTCTTTAACGTAAAGCATATCTAGCGTAGGAATACCTTCAGTGATACAAACGATCAACTCAATACCTGCATCAGCCGCTTCAACGATAGAGTCTTTACAGAAAGGCGCTGGAACATAGATAACTGTTGCAGTTGCACCAGTTTCTTCAACCGCTTCACGTACTGTATTGAAAACAGGCAAACCTAGGTGAGTAGTGCCGCCTTTACCAGGAGTAACACCACCAACCATTTGCGTACCGTACTCGATAGCTTGTTCTGAGTGGAAAGTACCTTGTCCACCAGTGAAACCTTGACAGATTACCTTGGTGTTTTTGTCGATTAGTACGCTCATGCAGCACCTCCGGCAGCTTTAACAACTTGTTTTGCAGCATCCGTTAAACTAGAAGCAGCGATGATATCTAAACCTGAGTTAGCCAATACTTCACGGCCAAGCTCTGCGTTGGTACCTTCTAAACGTACAACAACAGGGATAGTTACACCGACTTCTTTAACCGCTCCGATAATACCTTCAGCGATCATGTCACAACGTACGATACCACCAAAAATGTTTACCAATACAGCGGCAACATTTGAGTCAGATAGGATAATTTTGAATGCTTCAGCAACACGCTCTTTAGTTGCACCGCCACCAACGTCTAGGAAGTTAGCGGGTGAACCACCGTGCAAGTTAACGATATCCATAGTACCCATTGCTAGGCCTGCACCGTTAACCATGCAACCGATGTTACCATCAAGTGCTACGTAGTTAAGCTCCCACTTAGCCGCTTGTGCTTCACGTGCATCTTCCTGTGAAGGATCGTGCATTTCTTGAAGCTTAGGTTGACGGTAGGCAGCGTTGCTGTCCATGGCAACTTTAGCGTCAAGACAATGAAGGTTACCGTCATCTTTAATAACAAGCGGGTTAACTTCGATAAGTGCAATGTCTTTTTCTTCGAACAATTTCGCCAAACCCATGAAGATTTGAGTGAATTGTTTGATTTGAACGCCTTTAAGGCCAAGCTTGAACGCGATTTCACGTGCTTGGTAAGGTTGAGCACCTACTAGAGGGTCGATCTCAGCCTTAAGAATTTTTTCAGGTGTCTCTTCTGCAACTGTTTCAATTTCAACACCACCTTCGGTAGATGCCATGAAAACAACGCGACGAGAAGCACGATCAACAACTGCACCTAGGTACAATTCTTGAGCAATATCTGTACAGCTTTCAACCAAGATTTTGCTTACTGGTTGCCCAGCTTCATCTGTCTGATAAGTCACTAAGTTTTGACCAAGCCATTTTTGTGCAAATGCCTTGATCTCATCTTTGTTCTTAACAAGCTTAACACCGCCTGCTTTACCGCGACCACCAGCGTGAACCTGACATTTCACAACCCATTCAGTACCGCCAATACGATCTGCTGCTTCAACTGCAGCCTGCGGAGTTTCCGCAGCATATCCTTCAGATACAGGTAAACCGTATTCAGCGAATAATTGTTTACCCTGATATTCATGCAAATTCATGGTTTTCTATCCGTTTTGTTTAAGAAAAAAGCCGCGCTTGGCAGCTTGATTTTGTTAGCCGATATTATAGAAACAACAACGGCAAGAAACGGGCAAATCAATGACTTACCCGCTTAGATCCGATTAAACATCCAGTAGCAGACGCGTTGGATCTTCTAGCATTTCTTTGATCGTTACCAAGAAACCAACCGACTCTTTACCGTCGATGATTCTATGATCATAAGAAAGTGCTAAATACATCATAGGCAAAATTTCCACTTTGCCATTAACCGCCATAGGACGATCTTGGATTTTATGCATTCCCAAGATAGCACTCTGTGGTGGGTTGATAATAGGCGTTGAAAGCAATGAACCAAATACACCACCGTTAGTGATGGTGAAGTTACCGCCTTGCATGTCAGCCATTGACAATTTACCGTCACGGCCTTTAAGTGCAAGCTCTTTAATGCCGCCTTCAATGCCAGCCATACCTAACGTATCGCAATCACGCAATACAGGGGTAACAAGACCACGAGGAGTAGACACCGCAATCGATACATCGAAGTAGTTGTGGTAACAAATATCATCACCATCAAGTGACGCATTCACTTCAGGGAAACGCTTAAGCGCTTCGGTTACTGCTTTGACGTAAAAAGACATGAAACCTAGACGAATACCGTGACGCTTTTCGAACGTCTCTTGATATTGCTTACGAAGATCCATGATTGGCTTCATGTTGACTTCGTTAAAGGTCGTGAGCATCGCCGTTGAGTTTTTCGCTTCAAGTAAGCGACTTGCGATGGTCTTACGCAAACGAGTCATAGGTACGCGTTTTTCAGAGCGTTCGCCCGCTAATGAAGGCGCAGCAGGCGCTTCTTTTGCTGGTGCGGCGGCTTTACTTGGCGCAGAAAGAGACTTTTCGACGTCTTCTTTAGTAATGCGACCACCTTTACCTGTGCCTTTAATGTTGGCTGCATCAATGCCTTTTTCAGCAAGTAAACGACGTACAGAAGGGCTAAGCGCATCATTCTCTGCGTCGCTGCTATCATCATCACCGCTTGCTTTTGCAGGTGCATCTGATTTAGCAGGCGCAGCTCCGGCTGAGAAGTTTGCAATAACTTGCTCACCCATTACCGTTTCACCTTCTTGAGCAAGAATTTCGCTCAAAGTGCCATCGGCGGGCGCAACCACTTCTAACACCACTTTATCGGTTTCAATATCAACCAAGTTTTGATCACGCGAAACGGCGTCGCCTGGTTGAACATGCCATGTTGCTACGGTTGCATCTGCCACTGATTCGGGCAGCACAGGTACTTTAATCTCCACTGACTCACCTTTATTACTGGATGTTTTCTCTGTAGCCGGTGCACTTTGCTCTTGCGCTTTTTGTGCACCCGCCCCTTCTTCAAATTTAGCAATCACTTGCTCACCTAATACGGTCGCACCTTCTTCATCCAGAATGTCGCTTAATACGCCATCTGCTGGAGCAACCACTTCAAGTACCACTTTATCGGTTTCAATATCGACCAAGTTTTGATCGCGAGTCACCTGTTCGCCAACCTTCACATGCCACGTGGCAATTGATGCATCGGCCACAGATTCTGGCAATACCGGTACTTTAATATCTATTGACATACTGGATCCTTATTTAATTGTTAATGCATCATCAACCAAGTCTTTTTGCTGTTGGTTGTGAACAGAGATATATCCTACAGCAGGTGATGCAGATGCACTGCGTCCCGCATAGCTTAGCTTGGCGCCGTCTGGAATAGCAGACCAGAAGTGGTGCTGGCTACAATACCAAGCTCCTTGGTTTTGTGGCTCTTCTTGACACCAAACCCAATCCGTCACGTGTTTGAACTTGTTAACGATAGGTTCTATTTCAGCATGTGGGAACGGGTATAATTGCTCAATACGAATAATGGCAACATCTTCCTGCTCGCTCTTACGACGTTGATCAAGCAAGTCATAATACACTTTGCCTGAACACATCACGACGCGCTTAACCTTAGCTGCATCCATTTCATCGATTTCATCAATCACGTTTTGGAATACGCCACTTGATAGTTCCTCAAGTGAAGAAACCGCCAACGGATGACGTAACAGTGATTTAGGTGACATGACAATCAAAGGCTTACGCATTGGACGTATCGCTTGACGACGAAGCATATTGAATACTTGCGCTGGTGTTGATGGTACACATACTTGCCAGTTGTGATCGGCACACATTTGCAAGAAACGCTCTAAACGTGCTGAACTATGTTCAGGACCTTGCCCTTCATAACCGTGTGGTAACAACATGGTTAAGCCGCATAAACGGCCCCATTTTGCTTCACCTGAGCTAAGGAATTGGTCGATTACTACTTGAGCACCGTTTGCGAAGTCACCAAACTGTGCTTCCCAAATGGTCAATGTACCCGGCTCAGCCGTGGCGTAGCCAAATTCAAATGCAAGTACTGCCGCTTCTGACAACACAGAATCATAGATTTCCATCGTGCCTTGGTTTTCGTGTAGATGCGCTAATGGCATATACGCTTCACCACTATTTTGCCCATGCAAAACAGCATGACGATGGAAGAAAGTACCACGACCTGAATCTTGACCCGTCATACGGATATTAGAGCCAGCATCAACAATAGATGCATAGGCTAAGTTCTCAGCCATGCCCCAATCAAGCGGTTTCTCACCTGCCACCATTGCTCGGCGATCTTGATAAAGCTTAGCAACGCGAGATTGCAATTTATGCTCTTCAGGGTAAGTGCACAGCTTTTCGCCTAAGTCTTTCAGTTTTTCGACACTGATTTCTTTATCGTAAGGAGCTGTCCAGTCGTGACCTAGGTAAGGTGTCCAATCCACTGAATGCTCAGTCATTGGACGCCACTCTTCTACAACGCAAGCACCGTGATCGAGTGCAGCGCGATAGTCAGAAACCAATTTGTCTATTTCATGAGACTCAATGGAGCCTTCTGCTAACAATTGGTCTGCGTATAATTGACGCGGCACAGGATGCTTTTTAATCTTTTTGTACATCAATGGCTGAGTCGCACTTGGCTCATCAGCTTCATTGTGGCCGTGACGACGATAACAAACTAGGTCAATTACCACATCACGTTTAAATTTGTTGCGATAATCAAGCGCCAGTTTAGTAACAAACATAACCGCTTCTGGGTCATCTGAGTTCACATGGAAGATGGGCGCTTGGACCATTTTCGCTATATCAGTACAGTACTGAGTTGAGCGAGTATCTTCGGTATTTGACGTGGTGAAACCCACTTGGTTGTTGATAACGATACGCACCGTACCGCCAACTTTGAAGCCGCGAGTTTGAGACATGTTGAATGTCTCTTGCACCACACCTTGGCCTGCAATAGCTGAGTCACCATGAATGGTGATAGGCAATACGACCGAACCGTCGTCGCAATTTCTGCGATCAAGACGTGCACGTACTGAACCGATAACAACAGGATTTACAATTTCGAGATGCGAAGGGTTAAAGGCTAACGCTAAATGTACGTTACCACCTGGGGTAGCAAAATCAGACGAATAACCCGCATGATATTTCACATCGCCAGCACCTAGCGTGTTGTCGTGCTTACCAGAGAATTCATCAAATAAAACAGACGGGTTTTTACCCAGTACGTTTACCAGAACGTTGATACGCCCCCGGTGAGCCATACCGACAACCACTTCTTTCGTTCCACACTCACCGGCATGACTAATCAAGCCTTTAAGCATAGGAACAAGGGCATCGCCACCTTCTAGAGAGAAGCGTTTGGCCCCTGGGAATTTTGCTCCTAGGTATTTCTCCATACCATCGGCAGAAATCAGACCTTTAAGTATCGATACTTTTTCATCACGCGGTATTTCGGGCTTCGCCTGCACAGACTCGATTCGGTCTTGCAACCAACGCTTTTGTTCTGTGTCAGTGATGTGCATGTACTCTGTGCCGATTGAGCCGCAGTAAGTACGATTAAGTGATTTGAATAAATCACCTAACTTCATGCTGTCTTGGCCTATGGCGTAAGAACCAACATTAAATACTGTGTCGAAATCTTGTTCTGACAACGAGTGATGAGACAATTCTAGATCGCGTACTCTGGGTTGTTTCCAAAGTTCGAGAGGATCAAGATTGGCGTGTTGGTGACCGCGGAAACGATAAGCATTAATAAGCTGTAAAACTTTTACCTGCTTTTCATCGCTTGCATTAGAAGTACCACTGGATACGTTTCCTGCTCGAGCAACAGGACCTAATGCAGCTAGTGCTCGAAATTGGTTTCGAATTTCACTGTGCTTAGTTTCAAGCTCAGCGCCTTCCACCTTGGGTAATTTGTCGAAAATAGCACGCCATTCATCAGATACGCTTTTCGCGTCTTCAAGATATGCTTCGTATAGTTCTTCTACATAAGCAGCGTTGCCACCAGCCATGTGAGAAGAATCCCACCATGCTTTCATCACGCTTTGTTGCATTGTTGTCCCTTGAATTTTTTTAAGACTCACAATTATATGTGCTACTGCACACGACTTTTTAAAGGTTTGCGGATGCTTACCTTAAACTACGGTTTGTAAACTAAAAAAATAGCCACCCTGTTCGGGATGGCTATTTAGACATTATCATTCTGTAGCGTTAACTTACAGAATTAAAAACTAAACAGCCCGCTGCAATAGCATGGACTTGATATGTCCGATTGCTTTAGTGGGGTTAAGTCCTTTAGGACATACGCTAACGCAGTTCATGATCCCGTGACAACGAAATACACTAAACGCATCGTCAAGATCACCTAAACGTTGCTCTGTTGCGGTATCACGGCTATCAGCCAAGAAGCGATATGCATGTAGCAAACCCGCTGGGCCGATAAATTTATCAGGGTTCCACCAGAACGATGGGCAAGACGTTGAACAACAAGCACATAAAATACACTCGTATAAACCATCTAGCTTTTCACGCTCTTCAGGTGATTGTAAAAACTCACGAGCAGGCGGCTGATTGTTGTCATTGATCAAGAAAGGTTTAATTTTCTCATATTGCGTGTAGAACTGTGTCATATCGACCACTAAATCACGCACTACAGGCAAGCCAGGTAATGGACGAATGACGATTTTTTTGTTGCCAAGGGCAGACAAAGGCGTAATGCACGCCAAACCATTTTTACCGTTCATATTAACCCCGTCAGAACCACACACACCTTCACGGCATGAGCGACGGAATGACAAGGTGGGATCTTGTTCTTTCAACGCGATAAGTGCATCAAGCACCATCATGTCTTGGCCTTCTTCAACCTCTAGCTTGTAGTCTTGCATACGAGGAGCATTGTCTACATCTGGGTTATAGCGATAAACAGAAAATGTTAATTGCATATCGTCAACTCCTCTTAGTAAGTTCTAGCTTTCGGCGGGAAAGCTTCACGTAGTTTAGGTGTCATGTTTACATCACGTTTCAACATTTTGTCGCCTTCAGGCAAGTAAATAGAGTGACATAACCAGTTATCATCATCGCGGTCGGGGAAATCGAAACGGCTGTGAGCACCACGGCTCTCAGTGCGGAAGTTAGCCGCTACTGCTGTGCTGTAAGCTGTTTCCATCAGATTGTCTAATTCTAGACACTCAATACGCGCGGTGTTGAAATCGCTGCTCTTATCATCCAAACGTGCTGACTTAAGACGCTCACGAATTTCACCAAGTTCTTTAAGACCTTCAGCCATTGCATCACCTTCACGGAATACCGAGAAATTAAGCTGCATGCATTTTTGTAGGTCTTTCTTAATTTGCACTGGATCTTCGCCTTTACCTGCTTCTGAGTTTTCCCAGCGGTTAAAACGTGACATAGCCGCATCAATGTCATCACTTGATGCTTCACGGGCGTCAATGCCGTCAATCGCTTGGCCAAGGTGCAGACCAGTTGCGCGGCCAAATACCACCAAATCAAGTAATGAGTTACCGCCTAAACGGTTAGCACCATGCACAGATACGCAGGCAATTTCACCACAAGCAAATAAGCCTTTAATGGGTTTTTCGTTACCTTGTGCGTCTATACTCAATGCTTGGCCGTCAACGTTGGTCGGAATACCACCCATCATATAGTGACAAGTAGGAATAACCGGAATCGGTTCTTTTACAGGATCAACGTGGGCAAATGTACGTGAAAGCTCAAGAATACCAGGTAAGCGTGACTCAAGTACGTCTTTACCTAAGTGATCGAGTTTTAACTTAAGGTGCGTACCCCAAGGGCCTTCACAACCACGGCCTTCGCGTATTTCAGTCATCATCGAGCGGGCAACAACGTCACGTCCTGCCAAATCTTTCGCATTCGGTGCATAACGCTCCATAAAGCGTTCGCCGTCTTTATTAAGCAGATAACCACCTTCACCACGACAACCTTCGGTCACCAATGTACCTGCACCAGCAATCCCCGTTGGGTGGAACTGCCACATTTCCATGTCTTGCATAGGAACGCCAGCACGGATTGCCATACCAACGCCGTCACCAGTATTGATGTGAGCATTCGTGGTAGATGCGAAAATACGACCTGCTCCGCCTGTTGCTAAAACAACTGCTTTAGATTTGAAGAAAACGACTTCACCGCTTTCAATATCAATAGCGGTACAACCAACGACGTCACCGTCTTGGTTTTTAACTAAATCAAGTGCATACCATTCACTGAAAACCTTGGTTTTATTTTTTACGTTCTGTTGATACAACAAATGTAAAAGCGCGTGGCCAGTACGGTCAGCCGCAGCAGCGGTACGAGCGCCTTGCTCACCACCAAAGTTTTGTGATTGACCGCCAAAAGGACGTTGGTAGATTTTACCATTTTCAAAACGAGAGAATGGTAAGCCCATGTTCTCCATCTCAATAATGGCTTCAGGACCTGTTTTACACATGTACTCAATGGCGTCTTGGTCGCCAATATAGTCTGACCCTTTAACGGTGTCATACATGTGCCATTCCCAGTTGTCTTCATGGGAGTTACCCAGTGCTACCGTAATACCACCTTGAGCAGATACTGTGTGTGAGCGCGTTGGGAAAACTTTAGACAATAACGCACAAGATTTACCTGACTCAGAAATTTGCAATGCTGCACGCATGCCAGCACCGCCGGCACCAATAACGACTGCATCAAACTCGTGAACTGGAATACTCATTTATAGACCCCACAAAACAAACAAACCTACAGCAACGTATACGAACGCTACTAGGTTAATAAAAAATTGTACAACAGCACGAAGGCCTGTTGATTTAACGTAATCAGTTAGCACTTGCCAAAAACCGATTCTAATATGCAACATGACAGATACTAACGCTGCAAACGTGAAGACCTTCATGCCTAATGAAGAAAATAAGCCACGCCAGATTTCGTAGGTCACAGTTTCAGTGCTAAGGAAAAACCACGCCATGTATAAACTAAACACAGTCATAATGATCGCGGTGGCACGCACGGTTACGTAATCTTGAACACCATCGCGTTTAAAACTCGCTTGGTTAGTTAGCATAATAAAACTCCTACAACGACAGTCAGTACGATCCACAAGCCGATAACGATTTTCGCGCTGTTGTTTCCTGACTCAAGTTCTTCCCAGTAGCCCATATCCATCACAAGATGACGAAGACCGCCAAGAATGTGATAAGTCAGTGCTGAAATAGTACCGATAGCGATTATTTTACCGATAACGCCTGACATTTGCTCTTGCACGAAGGCGAAGCCATCAGGAGAAGATACAGATTCCGCCCAGGCCCAGATCACAAACAGTAACGCAAAAAACATTGCGACGCCGGTAATGCGATGAAGGATAGAAGTTATAGCTGCAGGGGGAAAACTGATTGTGTTTAATTGTAAATTAACTGGTCTCTGCTTTTTCACGTTTTGATGCCTGTTTTACCCGTAGGTTGTCTAGTCATTGTTTGGTAATGTGTTGCACTTTACCAATCGCTTAAAGATACATGTGTCCTACCGCCTAGATTGTTAGCATTTTGTAAACAAATTGTTGATTTAATTATTCATGTTAACAAGCGCTCGACGACAAGCAGGAGTATATCCAGCGACGCCAACAAATACAATTGTTGTTCGTTATTAACGGGTTATAATCAAGCATAAATTTTATCCATAATATTGGTGAATAATCAGGGTAGAATGGATGTGAATAATTATTAAGCAAAAATGGTTTTAAATTGACTTATGGCGTGAACCTGAGTACAAATAGCGCCAATTTTTCCCGATAATCATCATAAAATGCGGTTTATCGCAAACAGAACATTTCTGAGGAGAGCAATACATGGCAGACAATAAAGCCACTTTGAAAGCAGGTGATGTAGAGGTCGAACTACCGATTCTATCTGGTACTGCAGGGCATGATGTAATCGATGTACGTACGTTGGGTGCCAGCGGTTATTTCACTTTCGATCCGGGCTTTATGGCGACAGGTTCTTGTGAGTCGTCAATTACATACATTGACGGAGCAAAAGGTATTTTGTTGCACCGCGGATACTCAATCGAAGATTTGGCCCGCGACGCTGATTACATCGAAGTATGCTACATGTTGCTTCATGATAAGACACCGACTACCGAAGAATATCTTGATTTCAAAGACACCATTACGCGTCATACTTTGGTTCACGATCAAGTAAATAACTTCTTCCGCGGCTTCCGCCGTGATGCGCATCCAATGGCGATGTTATGCGGAACTGTAGGTGCAATGGCATCTTTCTACCATGATGATTTAGATATTTCAGACGCGGATCAACGACTACGCAGTGCCTATCGTTTAGTGGCGAAGATGCCTACATTGGTAGCTATGTGTTACAAGTACAATATTGGTCAACCATTTGTATATCCACGTAATGACCTGTCGTACGCAGAAAACTTCTTAAACATGATGTTCTCAGTACCTGCTGAAGATTATAAAATCAGCCCAGTAGTGGCTCGCGCAGTTGACAGAATTTTCACGCTGCACGCGGACCATGAACAAAACGCCTCAACGTCTACCGTACGTTTAGCGGGTTCATCTGGCGCTAACCCTTATGCGTGTATCGCAGCGGGTGTTGCCTCTCTTTGGGGACCTGCACACGGCGGCGCTAACGAAGCATGTTTGAATATGCTTCAGGAGATTGGTTCAGTGGACCGTATCCCTGAATTTATCGAGCGCGCGAAAGACAAAAATGACCCCTTCCGCTTGATGGGCTTCGGTCATCGTGTTTACAAAAACTTTGACCCTCGCGCTACCGTTATGCGTGAAAGCTGCCATGAAGTATTAGACGAATTGAACATTGACGATCCTTTGTTGAATGTGGCTATGGAACTAGAGCGTAT
Organism: Paraglaciecola chathamensis S18K6; assembly: GCA_000314955.1. GTDB lineage: Bacteria > Pseudomonadota > Gammaproteobacteria > Enterobacterales > Alteromonadaceae > Paraglaciecola > Paraglaciecola chathamensis. Next base: position 30,428 of record BAEM01000056.1, read on the forward strand.
CGCCCTTAGTGACCCGTACTTCGCTGAGAAAAAATTATTCCCTAACGTAGATTTCTACTCGGGTATCATTCTTAAGGCAATCGGCATTCCGACCAATATGTTCACCTGTATTTTTGCATTAGCAAGAACAGTAGGTTGGGTATCTCATTGGCATGAAATGTTAAGCCAACCAGGACAAAAAATCGGCCGTCCTCGTCAGCTTTACACCGGTGAAGCGCAACGTAAATACAATAAAATTGACAAATAATTAGCAATTTTAGAAACAAAAATAGCGCCAATTGGCGCTATTTTTTTATCTCGAAAGAGTAAAAGTGAGATAACGCACAAGTCGTTACCTCACTTTTTTAATTCTTTTTAAGTATTTCTAATAACTCTTTAGTTTTAGCCTGCATAAGTTGTATGTCACCTTGTGACTCTACGTTTAACCTTACAACCGGTTCAGTATTAGACTTACGTAAGTTGAAACGCCAGTTTTCAAACTCTAAACCAATGCCGTCAGTGTAATCGACGACAGTTGCTTGCTCTTCGTATGTCTGCAAAATGTTAGCAATTGCCGCATCAGGATCCTTCAATATAGAGTTAATTTCTCCTGATGAAGGAAAAGCAGCAATACGTTGAGCGACCATCTCGGAAAGAGGTTTATTCTGCAAGCAAAGTAATTCAGCGACTAGCAACCAAGGGATCATGCCCGAGTCACAGTAAGCAAAATCGCGGAAGTAGTGATGAGCACTCATTTCACCGCCATAAACGGCATCGTCTGCACGCATGCGTTCTTTGATAAACGCGTGGCCCGTTTTGCTTTTAATTGGCACACCACCGGCCGATTTAACAATATCCTCTGTGTTCCAATAAACCCGCGGATCATAAATAATTTTGGCACCGGGATCTTTTTCCAAGAAGGCTTGAGCAAGCAAACCGACTATGTAGTAGCCCTCAACAAAATCACCTTTTTCATCAAACAAGAAACAACGGTCAAAGTCACCATCCCAGGCTATTCCCATATTCGCTTGTTGCTGAATAACGGCATTAGCGGTATCGGCTCGACTTTCAGGTAGCAGAGGATTAGGGATCCCATTTGGAAATTGACCGTCAGGTTCGTGATGGATCTTAACAAATTCAATGGGAACACCCTTTTCTACAAAGGCCGCTTCAATAGCATCAAGCGCCTTTCCTGCGGCGCCATTTCCAGCGTTAACCACCAATTTTAATGGGGTGAAGTTGTCGCTATTAACGTAGCTTTGCATATGTTCAACATAAGCATCCATGATAGAGACAAGCTGATATTGACCACTGGCTTGTAACTTTTCAGTCGCTATACTGCATTTACCCTGAATAAAATCATCATTCGTAACAATTTGCGTTGAATATTGCTTAAGCCCTGCTTCGACGTCACTATCCTCGTAGCTTTCAGCCAACGCTTGCACCGCAAATAAGCCGGTGTCACCACTAACGGGACGAGAACCTTCTTTAACCAATTTCATACCATTGTAATCAATTGGATTGTGACTTGCGGTCACTTCAATACCACCATCAACACCTAAATGCTTGGTCGCAAAATAAATTTCTTCGGTTCCTGTCATGCCTAAATCACTGACGCTAGCTCCACCGTCAATAAGGCCTGCTGACAATGCGAGCTTGAGCGGTTCAGAGGTTAGGCGAACATCTCCACCGACAACCACAGTTTTTGCACTAAAATGCTCTGCGAATGCGCGCCCTATTCGATAGGCTACGGCTTCATCTAACTGTTCGATAAGCTTGCCGCGTATATCGTAAGCTTTAAAACAGGTAATTTTCATTGATAACTCCTAGTCAATTCTGTTTGCAAATTAGGATTCGACGCGACCATAGCGGTCAGAAAAACGCACAATATCGTCTTCGCCTAAATACGTACCTGACTGCACTTCGATAAGCTCCAATGGAATTTTCCCTGGGTTTTCCAAGGCGTGAATAACTCCGACCGGAATATAAGTCGACTGGTTTTCACATAACAATAAGGTTTCTTCGCCGTTAGTCACTTTAGCGGTACCCGCTACGACAATCCAATGCTCGGCTCTATGGTGGTGCATTTGCACAGAAAGCTTCTCTCCTGGCTTCACTGTGATGCGCTTCACCTGAAAACGCTCACCGTTATCAATCGAGTCATAGCTCCCCCAAGGGCGGAACACTTCACGATGAAATTCAAACTCTGGGCGTTTCTCGGCTTTGAGCTTATTAACCACATTTTTGATGTTCTGTACTTTATCTTTATGTGCGACTAGAACAGCGTCTTTGGTTTCTACCACTACCACATCATCCAAGCCTACAACGGAAATCAGGCGCTGCTCGGCATTGATATAACTATTATGCACGTCATCTAAAATGGCATCGCCGATAATCACATTCTGATTTTCGTCTTTTTCTTTTGCCGTTTCCCAAAGCGACGACCAACTGCCTACATCACTCCACCCTGCATCTAAAGGAACAACGGCAGCGGCATTGGTTTTCTCCATAACGGCATAATCGATAGAATCATCGGGGCACGTAGCAAAAATATCACCATCTACTCGCACGAATTCTAAATCTGGCGCTTCTGTGGCGATGGCGCGCTTACAAATGTCCAACATGTCAGGCGCGTATTTTTCCAGTTCTTCTAAATAGCGGCTCGCTTTAAACAAAAACATGCCGCTATTCCAAAAATAACTACCTGAATCAACGTATTGTTTCGCGGTCGCTAAATCAGGTTTTTCAACAAATTCTGCCACGTCGAAGCCGACTTCAGCTTCTGGCACCTTATCACCGCTGCGGATATAGCCGTAACCCGTGTGTGCGCTATCAGGTACGATACCGAATGTGACAAGCTTACCCTGCTCTGCCAATACTTCAGCTTGAGCAATTGCCTTATGAAAGGCTTTATTATCATTGATCAGGTGATCAGCAGCCAACACAAGTAAGGTTGGATCATCACCATTTAAAGACGCATGCAAAGCGGCAAGTGCAATAGCAGGCGCGGTATTACGGCCCATTGGCTCTAATAGAATACCGCCATGTTGTATATCTTGCTGACGTAGCTGTTCAGCGACAAGAAAGCGATGTGAATCGTTACAGATAACAATTGGCTTTTCAGCTTGCGTGCCCTCCAGACGTGCAACAGTATCTTGTAGCATGGTCAAGTTCGACGTTAAGCGTAAGAACTGCTTAGGCAATGCCGCTCGAGATTTAGGCCATAAACGGCTTCCGCTACCACCGGCTAAAACAACTGGTTTCATTTCACTTTCCTTTATTATTTCTGAATCTTGGACGACTTAATTTTTCGTGGGCAAATAGTATTAAAAGCACCATACTTATTCAATCACTGTGCCATTTAATTCAATCAATGTGCCATTTTTATTACGCTTAACAAATAAAATGTGACTTTGTTATTTAAATTCCCCCACTTTTTACAAAAATAGGAAAAGAACAATGGTAAAAAACTCGATACTGGAGGTTGCAAACAAGCTTCTGTGCCCTGATATACTTCCCGTTTAAACTTAGATGCGGTTACCCTTATATTATGAGTCAATTTTCACAGCGTTTCGGCGGTACACAAAGGTTATATGGTGTAAACGAAACACAAATACTCCAAAACTCACATGTGTGTGTAGTAGGTATCGGTGGCGTTGGCTCTTGGGTAGCAGAAGCACTAGCAAGAAGTGCGATTGGTCATATCACCCTAATTGATTTAGACGATATTTGCGTTACCAATACCAACAGGCAAATTCATGCACTGCAAAACACAATAGGTGAAGCAAAAGTCGATGCGATGCGCGAGCGAATTTTGCAAATCAATCCCGAGTGTAAAGTAGATGTCATCGAGGACTTTGTCACCCCAGACAATGCTAAAGATCTGCTGAATAAAAGTATGAGCTATGTGGTCGAAGCAACAGATAGCGTTAAAGCCAAAGCCGCTATGGTGGCCCATTGCAAACGTAATAAAATTCCGGTCATTACTATCGGTGGCGCCGGCGGTCAGATCGACCCGACACAGATTGCAGTGGCGGATTTAGCCAAAACAATTCAAGACCCGTTGGCTGCCAAACTGCGCTATATTTTGCGCAAAGAATACGGTTTTACCACCAATTCAAAGCGCCGCTTTGCAATAGAATGCGTCTTTTCTACTGAGCAATTGCGTTACCCTCAAGATGATGGCTCCGTATGCCAAACGAAAAACTTAGCCGATGGCAGTGTAAAACTTGACTGCAATAACGGATTTGGCGCATCTGTCGCCGTTACAGCTACGTTCGGTTTCGTGGCGGCCGCACGGGTTATGCACAAAATAATAGAGCGAGCAAAGAATCAATCTGCCTCATAAATGCCACCTCAGCTACTACCCACCTCGGCTAGCTAGGCATAATCAGTGACGTGACGAATAGTGTTTATAATCTAGATAGAGACAGACCAGCAACCAAATAGAGATGATTGCTAACAGAAACATCGTATTTTCTGCCAGTTGTAACACCTGTTCACTTAAAGTCGATGTGGCAAAAATTAACAGCAAGTAATAGGGTAAATTCAGTAGGCCGGCAAACCAAACGACCGTAAAGGAGCGGTTTTGCTCGCCTTGTTTGAACATATAAAACGCCAGTGAATTAATGTGGATCATGGCAATGAGTAGATACTTAAGTGAGTATGACTTGGCAGAACTGTTTTGCTGTTCCCCGCCTTGCTTGCTCATGCTTCGCGTTTCATCTTTCACCTCATGCTCAGCTCCATATTTCACCTTTTGTTCATCAGTGGCATTTTTCTTTTGCGCAAAGCGCTGACCAAGAAAATAGTTAATCACCGAACCAAGAGTTGCGCCCAACACCATACACAGTGTCAAATATAAAATGTCTGACCACTCAGGTTTAGCTAACACCACAAGCAAAACAGCGAAGAATTGACCTGGGAAATAGAACCCCACATACACTATCGATTCAGCCAGAATAATGATTAAAATCAACGCGAAGATGTGCCCTTCAAATGCCATTTTTAGTTGTTCAAGCATGGCCATGCCGGCAGGTATAATGTCTAACGTGATAAGCAAAGACATGATGCCAATCGATAGGATTGCAGAAAGAGGCAGTAACGAGTGATAGCGCATAGGGTCAAAATTTAAACATAGGATACATAATTTACGCTAAAGCACAGATTTGAGATCAATCTAAGTTGTTTTTAGCGCCAACTCTCCCTAGCATAGGCTTATTCTTTCGAAAAAATAGAAATCTAATGTATCGTGCGAAAACAACCATTGAACAATGGCGTATTTTACAAGCAGTTGTCGATTTTGGTGGCTATGCCCACGCCGCGAGTCACTTAAATAAAAGTCAGTCATCTTTAAATCACGCCGTCGCCAAGCTGCAAGACCAACTTGACGTAAAGCTACTGGAAGTTAAAGGGCGAAAAGCATTTCTAACAGAAGCCGGAGAGGTCATGCTACGTCGCTCTCGTCATCTCACTCAAAATGTGCGTGATTTAGAAGAATTAGCGGCCAATATTAATCAGGATTGGGAGCCTGAAATTACCATAGCAGTAGATTTAGCCTACCCTAAAAAATTGCTTTATCCCGCGCTGAAAACATTTTACCCAGAAAGCCGAGGTAGCCGCCTGCGCATTATAGAAACCGTATTAACCGGCACAGAAGAAGCGATAACCGAGGGCTGGGCTGACTTGGTCATTTCGCCAATGATGCCAAGAGGTTTTTTAGGCGAGCCAATCGCAGAATGTTCACTGCATCCTGTTTGTCATCCACAGCACGAACTAGCATCGCTTGAGGGGCCAGTTGATTTAAATGATTTGCAGCAACACCTGCAACTTGTCATTAAAGATACCTCTAAAACCCCCAACGAAAAGCAGGGCTGGTTAAAGTCAGAACAACGCTGGACTGTGAGCTCTTTTGAGACAGCGATTGATTTATTGCTCGAAAATATTGGTTTTTGCTGGCTTCCTGACTTTATTATCGCCCATCTGGTTGCTGAAAAATCATTACACCGTTTAGCCATTAAAGGCAGTAGCCTGCGCCCGTTGATATGCTATGTTGTAAAACCTAAGCCTGATTCCTGCGGCCCAGGTACCAATTTGTTATATCAAACACTTATTCAACAAAGCGCTTTTAATACCTCATTTCAAGAATAATAACGTCAAATTCGGAGACCGACATGCAAATGACCCAAGAAGAACTCACCCAACTGATGATCGATAGCGCACAGAACGCGATTGAAACAACAAAACAAGAATTTGGCGTAATATTAGATGAAACAGAGCAAAGCCTTTCCCTAGTGGACGATGTTATTTTAAGTTGGTTAGGAAAGTACGAATCCCAGGCATTAGAAGATAATGCCGTGTTTACCATTTGTAATATCTATGGAGCCTATGTAGGTGAACTGTTCCGTAACAAGGTAGGAGGTTTTTGGAAATACGATGAGTCTGACAAAAGTGCGCCTTATGTAGTGCTAGAGTATGCAGGAAGTACCTACGCGTTTGCGGGTATATGCTATCAGCGTCTGGTAAATGACAGCCAAATTAGTGTTAAAAACTACTTTGATCACGCGGTAGCCAATAACGTTCAATAACTCATTTTGGATACTGTTTGGGCCACACCATGCCCAAACAGCGTCACTTCATTAGACCTTTGCGTCCTGTGGCTCTTCTTTCGCCCAATCTCGAGTCATTAATCTAAGATGCAGATTCTTTTTTACCCAATAAAGATAAATACTATCCAACAGCAATGTTAACGCAACAAGCCAAGAAAACTCCCAATGCTGCTTAGACGCCATAGAAACGTGAAAAACAATATCCATTATCAGACTTAACATGACTAAAGGCGTAATCGCCCGAAATATAAGCCGAGCACGGGTGTTCCATAATTTAGCTCGAAAACTGATCAGTAACACCACTAATAACGCCGGAAATGCGATCCCCAAGCTAAGGTAAAAATAATAATTGTCGGGATAAAAAAGTGCTAATAAGGCCCCGCTATCTTGACGAAACGTTAGCGAAGCAATAAATACCCAAAAAGGTCGACAAAGGAAAAACAAACACCATAAAAATGAATTGGCGGGCTTAATTCGCCCTGCTTCGTCATAATATTTTAACGGTAACAATAAACGCATAAGTGGAGGATATTCGGCTTTCTAAAGCACCTTAGTAAAGTGGTGGCTGGCGATAATGAAGCCTGCACGTAAATAAAACTTATGGGCTAAAAATCGCTGCACGCCTGAATCAAGATGTATCTGAGCGCAATGCATATCCTTTGCGTAGTGTTCCAACCAATTCAGCATTTCAGCGCCAACTCCGTTGGAGCGCACATTTTCATCTGTGACTAAATCATCTACATAAAGATGCTTACCCCAAGCTAATTTGCTAGCTACCCAAAAGCCAGCGAGTCCACTGATTTTCCCTGCACACTCCCCTTTGAGTAATTGATATCCTTGGTGTTGTTGTCCCATAACCTGCTCAACAAATTGCGCCTCGGTTAAACCAGGACGAAGCTGTTGCATTAACGGGTGACAAAGCGCTATTTGCGCTTTTGTATCCACAAGCGTTAATGAAAGTGTTTGCGACATTTACGCGTCCTCGTTAGTAAAAGAACCGCGCATATCTGCCAGCACATCATCAATATCAGAGAGCCCCTCTGTGGATAAGTAAACGCTGAGTTGGCTTTCAATGCTCTCTTGTTGGCCCGCTTTGGATATAAATTGCGTGTCGTCAAGGGCGTTTTGCACACGCTCGAACGATTCTAGCGCCAAAGATTCATCAATATTACGCAAACACACAACGAATTGGTCGTTACCCAAGCGCCCAATAATATCTTCTTCTCTGGTGACTTTGCGCAAACTAACTGAAGCAGCTTGCAATGCACGTTCTGCTGCTATGTGTCCGTACTTTGCAGTTATTCGCCTAATATGACCGATTTCAATTACGGCTAACGCATTTGTTCGACTAGTTTGGGCTTGGGGTAAACGTCGCATTAATGTAATGACCGCCCTTTCATTGAGCAAGCCCGTTAAGGTGTCAGTGCTGACGCGTCTGATGTAACGCTTCACCACAAAGAAGTAGACCCCAGCAAGCAATAAAATAAACGCTGCCGTTAACATGACGATAGAACGATATTTTTGCGACTCTTGCTCTAATAACTCATTCTCAAGAGAGGTAATTTGACCATGTAAATTTGCCACGCCCAATACTCTACCTGAGCGCTGCTGATCCAAGATCTGTTGGTTGCTTAATTTGGCATATAACTTAAAGGTCTTCTCAGCCTTTTCAATATTTTTAGTGTAGAAGTAGGCTTGGCTCATCACCCAAAGATAATCCCGCTTAGCCAAAAAGCGCTTATGCTCCGAGTCGCTCATTTGTTCTTGTTGCGTTAAAAACGCGTTTACACGGGACGCATCATCATCGTAAATACATAACGCTATGGCATATAACTTGGCATTGCGATGGATAATAGTACTGCTGACTTTAGGCAGGTAGAAATGTAATTTAAGTAAGCTGTTGCGCAAATTTTCGTACTCTTCCAAGCGAAAATAGTATCGGCTCTCAGCGTAGTGCAACCAAGCATTGGTTAGCGGTGTATTTACCTCAACGTTTGCTTGTCGAAAAATTTCAATATTTTGTTTTGCCGCCACAAAATCGCCACTGGCCATGTTTGCACTGACTGCGCTAATCAGTGTCGCCAATTGATTACTCGTGGTGTATACCTCAAGCCCCATGTAGTAAGACTTTAAGTATTGCTCGGCGGCCAACTCATTTTGGCCAATGCTGCCATATAGTAACCCGATGTTATTATGAATATGGGCAATCGCAGCAACATTACCGATTTCAACAAATCGCTCTAACAACGCATACAATTTGCCTAATTTAACCGATATATCAGTGGTATCTTGGTTACATACGGTAATTAAACCTAATTGTGCACTTAGATAAATATCTGAATAACGGTCTCGAGCTAGGTCTTGTGCTTCAGCGTAATACTCGCAACGTTTGGGGTTTTCTTGCACATCAAGAATAAAGCCCACCTGATATACCGCCCCTGCATACAAAGCACTTTCTTTATCAATACTATTGTCGTTAAGTAATGTATCAAGAATATCTTGGGCATGGTGATATTGCCCAACACAAATCAAAGAGTGTGATTTAATCAGGCTAAGACGATCTTTTTGCCCTTTGGCTAAATCTTGATTGGCTAGATGACGATCTAGCGCAGGTGTGATGTCACTTTTGGGACAATCATAGGTTGCCGTTTGACCTGCGATAATAAATCGCTCTACCTCTTCGTTATGATCAGCATAAGCGTATGACGCACACAGCCAAAACAAGACGTTTACCGTCAACAACGCTTTCACAACATCACCATACTCTTATACTAAAGAAGGAGATAAACCATAGTGCGTCAGAAAAATTTTATCCAGCACTAAATGACCCGATCTGCACACATATTGTGCAGTTGGACGATAAAATAGATCTAAATCAGGTTAAAACACATTAATTGATTGAAAATCAATCAACGTGTTGCAATACCTCTGCATATGAAAAGAGCGCAGGAGCGCCGCCCGTATGCCAAAACAGCACATTACTGTCAGCACTAAAACGCCCTTTGCGTATCATATCAATCAATCCGCCCATTGCTCGTCCTGTATACACGGGATCGAGTAAAATGCCTTCAAGTTGCGCGCATAATGCTATGCCTTCTCGCTCTAATTCCCCGACAACGCCATATCCTGCACCTATGTAGTCATCTTTTAATTGAATCTCATCAATATCAGCTGGATAGCCCACCGCCAGTTTATTCGCAGTGTCTTTTATTAAGGTATGTAACTGCGACTTATATCTATCCTTACCCTGCTCGTCCTTATCAATATTAATGCCAATTATACGGCTGCTTACGTTGCACACCTCTTTACCTAACACTAAACCGCAGTGCGTCGCACCTGAGCTAGAAGCAAACACGATGTCGGAGAATTCAGCTGGCATTGCGGCATCTTTGCACTGCGCGTGTAACTCATAAAAGGCGTTGATGAAGCCCAGCGACCCAATCATATTAGAGCCGCCGTACGGCACCACATAAGGATTTCGCCCCTGTTCGCGTAAAGCTGCCACAATGTTAGGAATGTCTTCACCTTTTCGTTTATCTCCGCTCCAGTGGATATGCGCAGCAAAGAGCTGATCAAGTAGCAGATTGCCGTTTGCAACGTTCGGTGCTTGACCGCCAAGTACTAAATGACATTCTAACCCCAGCATTGCCGCGGCTGCGGCGGTTTGACGGCAATGGTTCGATTGCGCAGCGCCAGCAGTAATAATACAGTCACTGTCCTTCGCTAACGCATCAGCCAACAAATATTCAAGTTTCCGCGTTTTATTGCCTCCTAAGGCCAAACCGGTTAAATCATCACGCTTAATATATATCTGCGGGCCACCTAAATGAGCAGATAAACGCGGTAACTTTTGGATGGGCGTTGGAAATACCCCCAATTGAATTTTATTAAAACGACTTAGTGGCATGGCTTTCTCGGTAAAAAAGGTGAAATGGCGATTACCAAGGTAAAACATCACCGTTGGCATGATAAAAAGAACCGCTATCGGCCAATGTCAGTTGCTCAATACGCTCAATGATACTGGCACTGGCGTCCGTGGCCGATACATCTCCACCATAATTAACCATTTCTGTTTGTACATAACCCGGGTGAAATAACCCCACTGCAATATCAGCCGGTTTAAGATCGTGAGCAAGGGAGACGCCTGCCATATTAAGCGCGGCTTTAGACATACGATAGCCGTAGTATCCGCCTGAGGTATTATCAGTCATTGAGCCCATTCGGCTGGTGATCAAGGCTACTTTACTTCCTGCAACAAGCTGTTCTTTGAGTAATTGAGTCACTAAAAGGGGACCCATCGCATTAACCAAAAATTGTTGCTCGATGGTGTTAGGCGAGTAATCGTTTATGGATTCATTTGCCAACACCCCTGCGTTGTTAATCAGCAGGTCGATTTTCACTCCTTTGAGCCTTTCAAGGGCTAATGGCAGAGATTCAGGATTACCCACATCGACCTTGTCAATCACCTGAGCACCACTTGAGCTCAAATCATCTGAGGTATTTCTGCACAGTGCAAATACCTGATGCCCGTGGGCTAAATAATGTTTAACAAACTCAAGTCCGATCCCACGGTTTGCACCAGTAATAACCACATTGAACATAATTGCTCTCCTGTTTCTGACAAAGGCGAACAACCTATAGTGTTCGCTTTATTATTGAAGACTAGGGTCGGCCAAGATCCGTTTCAAGTCTTCTGGAGTATCAATCCCTGCAGGGGGAGTCTTACGGGCGATATCCACATGAATTTTTTCACCGTGCCACAACACCCTCAACTGCTCTAAGGATTCAATTTGCTCTAGTCCTGAGGGAGACATGTTCACATACTGCTTGATAAAACCAGCACGGTAAGCATAAATTCCCACGTGACGAAGATAATAATCGCCAATTTCGTCAATGATATCTTCGTCTAAAAACCGCGCTCTATCATAAGGTATAGTCGCCCGAGTGAAATACATGGCGTAGCCTTGTTTATCCAGAACGACTTTAACCGCATTGGGGTTAAATGCCTCTTCTACATCAACGATTTTTACCGCTAAGGTAGCCATCTCAGCTTGTTGGTGATGATGTAAATTTTCCGCGACTTGTTGAATATTTTCAGCGGGAATAAAGGGCTCGTCACCCTGCACATTGACCACAATTTCTTGGGCTAACATGTCTTGCATCTCCACTACTTCAGCTAATCGCTCTGTACCTGATTCATGATGGGCTCCGGTCATGCAATATCGCCCACCAAAATCACTCACTACCTTGGCTATACGAGCATCATCGGTGGCTACGATAACGTTTGATGCTCCCGATTCGATGGCTCGTTGATAAACATGTTGCACCATAGGCTTACCGTTTATCTCAACGAGTGGCTTGCCTGGAAACCGGCTGGATGCATAACGCGCAGGAATGATTACGTTGAAGTTCATGAAGCAACCTTTCTATGTGATTTTCTCTAATTCTTCGCTTGAAAGCGCCTGTGCTTCTGTTTCTAATAGCACAGGAATATTTTGTTCAATCGGATAAGCTAAACGATCTAGGCGACACACTAACCGCTCATTGCCGTTGGCATCTTTATTTAAAATCAGCGTCCCTTTACACACGGGGCAAGCCACTATTTCGAGTAATTTTTTATCAAACGCCATTTTTATCTCACTTTACTTTACGTTGCGTAATTTTGTTAATAATTGTTGTTCAAATACGTTATCAATATTGGCATCTACAGGTAAATACCACCAATCATCATGCGCAAATTCTTGGCATTTCACCGCGTCTTTTTCGGTCATTAAAACCCGCTCTTTAGGGAGATCACTGGCTTGAAACGCGTGGTGGTCGGTAAAACTTAAACGTTTGTTTATGACCACTTTGTGTTGCTCCAGTAGCCGAAAAAATCGCTCTGGATGGCCTATTCCTGCAGCAGCAACAATCGGTGAATCAAGTTCATTCAGGGCTAAGCGCCGCTTTGGATTTTTGAGGTTCACCAAATCACCCGGCGCAAGGGTCATAACATACTCGCCCTTTTTGCCCTGCTCACCATTAACCACGACAAAATCGACTGTTTTTAAGCGCGCTTCTGATTCACGCAACGGGCCCGATGGTAACAAAAAATGATTTCCTGTTCGGCGTGTGCCGTCCATCACAACAATTTCAATGTCTCTTTTTAGCGCATAATGCTGCAGGCCGTCATCACAAATGATCACATCACATTGATACTCAGTGATTAAATGCTGAGCCCCTCGTGCTCTCACTGGATCAACCACCATAGGGCACTGAATACGCTGGCGCATTAGTACCGGTTCGTCACCCACTTCAGTAGGAAGACTTGCCGGCGTGACACTACACGGATATTCAGCACTGTTGCCGCCGTATCCTCTGCTTAGTACCCCGGGGCGATAACCATTCGCTTGTAAAAAATCAGCTAAGTGCACAACAAGCGGTGTTTTGCCATTACCACCTACGCTAATATTCCCCACGATAATCACTGGCGCTGATAACTTAACAGATGCTTTCAGGCCAAGCGAAAAGGCTAGGCGACGAAGGGTGGAAAGCGCCCAAAACAAAAAAGTGAGAGGCAGCAACAAAATTACCCCTGGCCATTTAAACCAAGGGCGCTGATACCAAATGCGCTCTACCCATCTCACGCGACAGTTTGCCCGTCACCAAATTGCAACTTGTGCAACTGGGCGTAGGCGCCATCTTTAGAAAGCAAAGATGCATGGTCTCCTTGCTCCAAAATGCGGCCTTTTTCAATGACTAAAATTTGATCTGCACTTTCAATTGTCGATAGACGATGAGCCACGACAATACTCGTACGGTCTTGTTGTAAGGTTTCAAGGGCATCTTGGATTAAACGCTCTGATTCAGTATCAAGTGCTGAGGTCGCTTCATCAAGAATAAGTACAGGGGCATCTAGTAGCACCGCTCGAGCAATCGCCAAACGTTGACGCTGCCCACCAGAGAGCATCAAGCCATTTTCACCGATGAGGGTTTCCATGCCATTAGGTAACTGCTCAATAAACTCCATAGCATGGGCTGTTTTTGCAGCAGCTAATACTTGTTCTGGTGTAACACGCCCTTCAGAGCCATACGCAATATTATTGGCAATGGTGTCGTTAAACAGGGTGACATGCTGAGAAACGAGCGCAAACTGACGCCTTAAATCCTTTAACTTAAAATCCTCTAAAGGTACATCATCCAGCAGAATTGCCCCCTGCTGAGGGTCATAAAAACGCGTTAATAAGCTTGAGATGGTCGATTTACCACTACCAGAGCGCCCAACTAACGCAAAGGTTTTACCCGGCTCAACGGTAAATGACATATCCGATAACGCCGCTTCTTCTTTGTTCGGATAATGAAAGGTGACGTTTTTAAACGCTAATTTTCCGTCAGCTTTATCAAGCGATTTACTGCCAGTGTCTTTTTCGATGGCATTGTCTAATACCGAAAAGATACTCACACAAGCCGCCATGCCTTTTTGAAACTCACTGTTTACGGTAGTGAGTTGTTTAAGGGGTTTAAGCAACATGGTCATAGCGACCACAACCGTGACAAAGGTACCTGGGGTTAAATCGGTGATGAAATTTGGTTTACTTGAAATATATAGCACCACCGCAAGAGCTACCGAGGCAATGACCTGAATCGACGATACGCTCAGGATCTGTGCAATCACCAGTTTCATATTTTGCTGGCGATTATTATTATTCTTCTTGGCAAAGCGTGAGGCTTCTAAATCTTGACCGCCAAACATCAACACCACTTTATGGCCTTTAATGATTTGCTCAGCTGATGAGGTTAAATTTCCCATCGCTTTTTGAATATTCTTACTCACTAAACGAAAGCGCTTGCTCACGGTCGATACGATCATCGCCACAAGCGGACCAATCAAAATAAAGACCAACGACAATTGCCACGAATGATAGAACATCCAAAATAGCAAGCCAAAGACCAAGGCCCCCTCCCTGACTAAGGTTAAAAACGCTTTGCCCGCAGCACCGGCAACTTGTTCCGTATCGTATATTACTTTTGAGATAAGCTGACCCGAAGGATGATGATCGTGGAACGATACTGGCAGATGCATGTATTGGTGAAATAATTGCTCGCGCATTTTCATTACCACCTGGCTTGATATCCACGACAAGGTATAAGTGCCCATGAAGTTGAATATCCCCCTCGCAATGAATACAGGTATCACGAAGTAGGCCGCTAAGCGCAGATAATCATAATCCCATTCCCCCCCATTGCCGTCGATAATTGGTTGTAGCAAAGAGATGACATACGCATCGATAAGCGAATATCCCACCATGCCAATAATGGCTACACCAAAGGCGAGCTTGAAATCTTTAAGATAAACGGCGAAGCGTTTGAATACGTTTTGTGTCGGTAAAGTATGAGTCATGAAGGCGTTAGAATTCGACTTAGTTAAGGTTACACTGGGATATTGTAACTGTTGGGGTGAAAATCCCCAACTATCAATTATTTAATGCTCAGTTTTCAATCAATTGTTTGATTTGCGTACCAATATGGGTAGATATCTTGGCGAAATGTACGTACATCGACCGAACCTGAATCAATGGTTATTTGCACTTGCCCGTGGTCTGAGGTTCGATACATCTTGGGGCTAACCTGTTGATAGCGCTCCACCACGGCCTCTTTTGGAAATCCCCAACGGTTCATAAAGCCCTGACTAAAAATAACCTGCTGTGGCATCACTTTTTGTATAAAGGCCAACGATGACGATGTGTTACTACCATGATGGGGCGCAATTAAAACATTGGACTGTAACGCGCTGGCGTAGCGTGAAACGAGTTTTGCTTCAATTGTTGCATCTATATCGCCCGGCAATAACACACTGTAGCTTCCATCAGTGATCTTCAGGACACAAGAGCCATTGTTATCATTGTGCAGTTGCGGCTCGTCAGGCCATAGAGCCAAAATGGTTAGCCCTTGCCAACTGAGTTGCTGGCCTTGTCTGCAAACGTCATTAGTGGTGTACACATGCTTTATCGCTATTTTTTCGCGCAGCATGGGCAAACTTCCACTGTGATCATTGTCAAAGTGACTGATAAAAAGCACCTCAACCTGCCCTAACCCTTTGCCGCGCAAAAAAGGCACTAACACAGTATCAGCCATATTAAAGCCACTGGGGTACGCAGCGCCCACATCGTAAACCAAAGCCTGATTGTTCTTAATCAAAACCACGGACAGCCCCTGCCCCACATCCAGCACATTGATTTGCCAATCACGTGGATTGGGCGTCAATGCATACGTCAGCAACGGAAGACAAAACACCACTGGCCACCCACGAGGCACTAGCCCTCGTGGTAACAACACTGCTAATGTCGCTATGCTAAAGCAGAGCCACACAAATGCGGGTATCGATTGAATAGAATAAGCCGCCTCAGGCCATGCTCCCATAATATTTAACTTTTCGATTAAAAATTGTAACCCCCAATCGATAAGCATCATAAGCTGCGGCCAATACGGTAACGACAACAACATCATCACCACCGCAAGTAAACACAGAGGGACAATCACCAAGGTTACAATGGGCACCGCAAGTAAATTAATCACTGGGGCGGCAACAGAGATAAATGAAAATTGCCATGCCACTAATGGCAACATCAACAGGCTTAACGCCAGCTGCAAGCGGCACATTCCAGCAAACCAGCCTTTAATCGAAAAACCTTGATGCTTTACAGGCCAGCACCAGAATACGAAGCCAATAATCAATACAGCGCCAAAACTGAGCCAAAAACTTTGCCCAAATAAACTAAGAGGAAACAACACAATAAAGGCACCCACACTTATCAGCAAAATTCGCTTGAAGCGCCAATGAATACGACTCAACAGCAAACAAGCCGTTAACGCCAGCATTAGCCAGGCCCTCAAGGCCGGTAAGCCTAAGCCTGCCAAATAGGCATAGCCCAGAGTGGCGACAAGCGTAATGAGCACGCTAATAAAATAGAAATTAGCGTTTTGCGTCTTAGTTAACACTCGGTAACAAAAAAGTAGCGCGCTGGCGATGAACAAATAACAAAGGCTAGCAACCAGCGCTAAATGTAATCCAGAAATCGCGATTAAGTGTGCAATACCCGTGCGCTGTACAAGAGACCAGTCATCTGGCGTGAGCAGCCCTCGATGCCCCAACGCAAGCGCAGCAATCCACGGCGTTGTTGTTAACTCTAGTTCAATTAACGAGTCGAGTAGACGCTGACGCACTGTGACATGACTTACTAGTAACGCATTGTTTTCATGCGCTTTTACATAGCCTGTAGCCATGATAGCTTGGCTAAATAGCCACTGTTGATAATGAAAACCGCCTTGATTTGCTAAGCCGTGAGGTGGTTTTAATTTCACCCACAACTGCACTACTTGGCCTTGTTTAACCGGCCATTTGGGTCTAGCCCAGCTAACGCGAATAAGCTTATCCTTCGTCAGTTCTCTGTCATCAACTCTGGAAATTATCAGGTTAAACCGTGTGCTATTTTTATCATCTATTAAACTTTTTACCTTCCCTGTTACCCAAATTCCTTGTTTAAAATCATTCTCTTGCAGTTGCCAAGTTTGTTGCCAATGCCCTACACTTGCCATCCAAAAAATACCCAGCAAAAAACAAAAAACGAAAGATTTAATTGTCGCTAAGGTTGAATTACGCGTTGTTAAGCACCAAAGCAGTATGGCAAGGGTTAAAATTATTGGTAGAATGGCCAGCGCAGGAAGAGACGACCAAACGACGGCGGATATGCTTGCTGCAATAAAACTGAAAAGTCTTCCGTCCATAGTGCTTGGCACATCCTGTGTATCACCTTTCAACTTATTATAGGGAATCATGCTGAAAAAGTTCATTAAACGCTTTTTACCGGACCATCATAAGATTAAAAAGCAAAAAGCATTGAAGATATTCGGCACCTTGTTGCACGACCCCAATCTTTGGCATCTTAATCGTCGCTCTGCATCTGGCGCCTTTGGGATCGGACTCTTTTTTGCCTTCTGGCCAGTACCATTTCAAATGTGGTTATCAGCCGGAGCGGCTATTCCCCTTAGAGTAAATTTACCTCTGTCGGTCGCCACCGTTTGGATCACAAATCCGTTTACTATGCCGCCTATTTTTTACGGGGCGTACTTAGTCGGTGCAACCATTTTAGGCACAGATACTCAAGCCTTCCATTTTCAATTAAGTTGGGATTGGGTTGTACAAAGTCTTGAAACCATAGGACCGGCATTTTTGCTTGGCTGCGGTGTCTGTTCTGTGGTCTTTGGCTTGGCTGGCTATTTCGGATTGAATTACATCTGGCGCTGGTCAGTCGTTAAAGCATGGCAACTTCGTCAAGCCAAATACGCCGCCAAAAAAGCCAAACTAAAGCAACCCCAATAAAAAAAAACCAGCCGGTTTAGGCTGGTTTTTCTTCACCGCTATATATAGCGCCTATGCTCGGCGAGATAACCCAACAGCAAAAAGACACTCACGATACTTAATCCTCTATATAAACTTGGGATCATCATCATAGTTAGTTTTACATGGGGCGTGGTAAATATCACCAACGCGCCATAGCCGAAGGCACAGATCAGTACGAACACAACCGTTCTTAACACAAAATGATACGGTGACAAGATATGCTTAATTTTCTTGTTCAGTATGTCCCCATAAATCACCAATACCGTCGCCACAATCGTCATAGCGATTTCATTATAATACGGGCTAACCCAGCGGGTTAAAGTTCGTAAAACGTCAAAGATAAATGATGTATCCATTTCTTAACCATCAAGCTCAGCGAACATAGCAAGCATCTCATCTTCGTTCATTACCTTCACGCCTAAGTCTTGTGCTTTCGTTAACTTTGAACCGGCTTTTTCCCCTGCCACTAGGCAATCTGTTTTAGCAGAAACACTGCCGGACACTTTTGCTCCTAAGCTCTGCAATTTAGCTTTAGCCTGATTGCGATCCATAACATTTAGTGTACCGGTTAGTACGTACACCTGCCCAGCAAGCGGCAACTCATCCACAGCGACTTTTTCTATTTTAGGCCAATGCACACCGGCTTCTTGTAGCGCCGAAATAACCTCAAGATTGTGTTCTTCTTTGAAAAAATTAACAACATGCTGGGCCACAATAATACCCACGTCAGATACCGCTTGCAGTGCCTCCAGATCAGCTTGTTCTATCGCGTCTAGGGTCAAGAAATGGAGCGCTAAATTTTGTGCTGTCGCTTCGCCTACTTCACGAATTCCAAGGGAATATAAGAATTTGGCCAAAGTAGTTTTTTTACTTTTTTCTAAGGAGTTCACTAAATTTACTGCTGATTTCTCCCCCATTCTCTCCATACTTGATAGGGGCGCAATATCTAGCGCAAAGAAATCTGCCGGGCTTTTAACCATATCTGCGTCAACTAATTGCTCAATCAATTTGTCGCCTAAACCGTCAATGTCCAACGCTTTACGAGAGGCAAAATGCTTCATGGCTTCTTTACGCTGGGCTTTGCAGTACAATCCGCCAGTGCAACGGGCAACCGCTTCACCTTCAAGCTTTTCAACCGCCGAGCTACACACAGGGCAGCTTTCTGGGAACAAAATATCTTTTGCATCATCAGGTCGTTTATCTGCCACAATCGCGACGATTTGCGGAATAACGTCTCCTGCGCGGCGAATAATCACACTATCGCCGATTTTAATCCCTAATCGGTTAATTTCATCTTGGTTATGTAACGTGGCGTTGGATACTGTCACTCCACCAACAAACGTTGGTGCGAGACGCGCGACGGGAGTGATTGCCCCAGTCCTGCCAACTTGAAATTCTACATCTAACAAGGTGCTCATTTCTTCTTGGGCAGCAAACTTATGTGCTATCGCCCATCGGGGCGCTCGGGCTACAAACCCTAACGTTTGCTGCATAGCAATATCATCAACCTTGAACACCACGCCATCGATGTCGTAACTTAATTGACTCCGAAGTTCGCCGATTTTATGGAAATAGGTCAGGCATTCTTTTGCCCCTTGTGCCACCTCTAGCTCTTTACTAAGGGGTAAGCCCCAATCACTCAGTTGTTTTAAACGCGCTGAATGGGTGGTGCCTAAAGGTTGCTGTTCGTTTTCCACTAAACCTAACGAATAGCTGTAAAATAACAAAGGTCGTGCTGCTGTGATCTTAGGGTCAAGCTGGCGCAAACTTCCTGCAGCGGCATTCCTGGGGTTAACAAAAGGCTTTTTGCCCTTTTTAATTTGCGCTTCGTTTAATATGTCAAAGCCTGCACGAGTCATGATCACCTCGCCACGCACCTCTAAACGCTGTGGAAAGTCCTCACCACGTAAACTTAACGGGACGTTAGCGATCGTGCGCACATTAGTAGTGATGTTCTCACCTACCCTACCATCACCTCGCGTCGCGGCACGTACTAGCTTTCCATCTTCATACAAAATACTCACGGCTAAGCCATCAAGCTTTGGTTCGCAACTAAAACTAATTTCACTCGTTATCTTTAAACGGTCTTTAATTCGCTTTTCAAACGCGAACATATCGTCTTCATCAAAAGCGTTATCAAGAGATAACATGGGTACTTCATGCTCGACCTGCTCGAACGCGCTAAGCGCTGCACCGCCGACTTTTTGCGAAGGTGAATCTGGGCTACGTAAATCAGGGTGGGCTTTCTCAATATCAAGCAACTCGCGCATTAAGCGGTCATACTCAGCATCGGGCACTGAGGGGTTGTCCTGCACATAATACTGATAGTTGTATTCGTTGATGGTGTTAATAAGTTGCGTCAGCCTTTGAGCAGGCGACAAAGCATTAGACATATAATGTTCCAAGATATTCAAAGAAAACAGGGAGCCTACGCTCCCTAAAATTAGCGGTGTATCATTCTCTTACGTTCGAATTCACGGATCCGTTCGACATACTGCTGCAAACCTTGTTTGGTTAGCATGCTGCGGCGGCCATCAAGAATTTGAGCGTTAAACTCATCTGCAATTTTGCGCGTTGCATTGTGCATCATGTTAAAAACCTGATGTGGGTCACCTTCAATAGGCAGAATCATAAATAAGGTGATCCCATGGGTGGTGAAGTTTTCTAAATTATCAATGTCAAACACACCCGGCTTAAACATATTGGCCAAACTAAACAAAACGGGACCTTTACCATTTGCATTGACATGACGATGAAAAATATCTTGATCACCAAATTTAAACCCTAGGGTTAGCAACATAGGTAACAAGGCTGCACCTTGGATTGGCGCGTCATCCGCTGTTTTAACATTTAGCACCAGCACTTCTTGTGGCTGATCTTGAGTTGGAGCTTGGCTTTTTTGCACTGCTTCATTTCGTTGTGGTTCAGCTGCGGATGGCTCACTCGTGCCAAGCTGTTCATCAAAATCAATATTAAGTTGGTCTTCGGTAAATTTTGGCTCTTTTCGTTTGCGACTCGCGCCGTCTTGTTTACGTGTGTACAGCACTTTTTGCGCTACATCAGGACTAACCGCTTGTTCTTGTGCCACAGCCGCTGTTTTTGGCTGCTGCGGGGCTTGCGCTGTGTCATTACCTTTAAGCAGAAAAGTTGGTGGCTCAGGTATCTCTTGCGCCGGTTTACTACCCGCGCTGGTGTAGTGTTGTTGTGCTGTATACTCTGGTTTGGGTTGTGTCACTACTGAGGCATATACCTTGCCCGGGGTCACAGGCGGTTTAGGCGCTGTTTTTGGGGCAGTGCTAGCAGCAATATCAGCAGATTCTGACGGGTCCGATGCTTTTTGCATCGTTGAATCATCAGGCTCACCTTGCTCAGATTGACCAGTGTAAGATAAGTCTTCGTCAAACGATTTAGCGGTATTCTCTTGGTTTTCTGTCACCGGCGCTAAAGGGGGCTCTGAGGTTGTTTCGTCAGTGGCAACTTTATGATTGCTGACCACCCGCACTGGACCTACGCCGAGATCGTCAAAACCACCGTTTTGCTCATGTGCGCTGTCACTATCATCATCTAACGAAAAGCTTGGCTCTGATGACCTTTCGCTGTTTACACCGTGACGGCGCCCCGCTTCAAACTGTGCTTTTGATTTTGATTTTGATTTTCCCGAAGACCTGCGAGATACCCACAATCCATGAATTAACACCCCAGCAATCGCTAAGGTACCTACTATAAATAACGTCCAGCGTAATACATCTTCCATCGAATTAACTCATACCCTTTTATTATGCTTGCGCGATAGCTAAAGCTTGTTCTACATCAACGGCAACCATGCGTGACACACCCGGCTCCGCCATTGTTACCCCAGTTAAGTGACTCGCCATTTCCATCGCAATTTTGTTATGGGTGATATAAATAAATTGTACACTGGCAGACATCTCGCTAACCAGCTTACAAAAACGCCCCACATTGGCATCATCCAGTGGCGCATCCACTTCATCCAGCAAACAAAATGGTGCTGGATTGAGTTGAAAAATTGCGAAAACCAATGATAAAGCGGTCAGCGCTTTTTCTCCACCAGAAAGCAAGTGAATTGTGCTATTTTTCTTGCCCGGTGGCCGCGCCATAATGCTCACCCCCGTTTCCAGCAAGTCATCATCCGTTAAGGCTAAGTACGCAGAGCCTCCCCCAAACACCTTAGGAAACAAAGTTTGCAAACCATTATTAACGCGATCAAAGGTATTTTTAAAGCGAGTTCTGGTTTCTTTGTCAATTTTACGAATGGCTTGCTCTAACGTTTCAAGTGCTGATTCAAGATCTTGATTTTGTTCGTCTAAATGTTGCTTCCGCTGGGCTTGAACATCATACTCCTCTACGGCCGCTAAGTTGACCGCCCCTAGGCGAGCAACTGCCGCAACGGTCCGGTCTAATTGTTCTTGCCAGCGTTTTTCATCCGTGGCTTCACCCACTTTCTCGAGTAAAGGTTGCAACTGTACTTTGGCTTCATTCAGTTGTTCAATCACACTTTTGGCTCGTACCCGATAACCTTCGCATTCAACCTGACTGGCTTGTATATTTTGCTGCATCTGATGAATTTGCGCATTAATGCCCTGCTGACCTTTTTCAATCACCTCAAGTTGATGCTCAATTTCCCCTAACTCACTGTGTAGCTTTTTCTGCTCTTCATCCAACGTATTATGTTTGAGTAACATCGTTTGCAACGCATCGCCCTGTTCATCCAAAGGCGTAGACAATAAAGTTAACTCGCTGTTCAATTGCTCTTTTTTATAATGCATATTTTGCAATTGCGCGGCTTCTTTAGCGTGAATACTCTTTAGATTTTGCAGCTCCCCTTGATGACCTTTTAAGGTCAATGCCCCTTGGTGCAGTTGGGCTTTTAAGTTATCCACCTGGTGACGTTGCTCTCGCAATTGATTATTAAGTGCTTCTCGCTGCTTTTCAATGTCGGTTTGCTGGTCTTCTAAGCCCAATAAAGTTTCTGCCAATTCCTCGGTTTGCGCGGTGGTTTCAGCTAAATCAGCTTGCTCTTTGAGCAATATTTCTTGTTGTTTCTGCAGTTCCACTTGCAACTTTTGGCTACGCTGCGCATTCGTTTGTTGTTGCTGTGTCAGCCATTGAGCGTGATTTTTCTTTTGACTTAATGCGTCGCTACAACGTGACAACGTACTCTGGGCTTGTTCTTTACTTTGATTCAGGCGCTCAACATTCTGTTGTGCTTGCTCATTACTGCGCTGCGCTGTGTCACATTGTTGCTGTATTGCAGGCAATTTACTTTCAAGCGTGGAAATCATGTTTGCTCGCAAAATACTGCCCCCCGCATCTTCGCTACAGCCGTCTAGCGCCCAGTTTTCGCCAATCCATAATCCATCGGCACTCACAACGCTTTGCCCCTTACCCAGCGACTGTCTAAGCGCTACCGCCTCTTCTCGTGTTTTTGTAATGCGAATGTCTGCCATCCACTGAGGAAAAACACACTCTCCCATCACCGAGCTTAACGTGCCTTCTTCCATCGAGGAATCTTCTTGGTGACCGGATTGATTGTCCAACACCAAGGCTATGCCTTGCCATTTCGCCTCTTCTAATAAGGTGATATCGCACGAACTGTGCACTAGCAGAGCATTTTTTAGCTGGGCACTGACCGCTTCAACAGCGCTCTCCCATCCAGGAGCCACACTGAGTGACGCTTGCCAAGGTTGGCTGTCTATACCTTTTTCGAGCAATTTTTGCTGGTACTCTTCATGACCTTTCGATAAATCTTGCACACCTTGTAGAGCGTTAATTTGCGCGTCAAGTGCGTGTAATTCCCCTTGGATTTTGGTTTGTGCATCACTGAATGTGCGCCAATCTAGCTGGGCTTGATGCAAGGCATCAGATTGCGCTTGATACAGCAGCTGTGCTTCGTCGTGCTGCTCTTGGGCTAACTGTTGCTGCGCCTGAGCTTGTTCTATTTGCACATTAAATTCTTCGCTATCAAGGCTATTTATCTCACTCTTGATTTCACTAATGCGCTCTTCGCTACGCATTTGCATTGCCAAAATAGATTGAATTTTACCGTGATAGCTTTGTGCTTGCTGTTTGTACTTTTGATAGGTTTGTTCTTGTTCTCGCCACTGATTTTGCTGTGTTAGCGTGCGTTCTTCTATATTCTGTAACTGCCAAGTGGCATTTTCTAACGCTTGTTCGGCTAATGCGTGTTCAGGCTCGTACTTATCAATGGTGGCGGTTAAGTCAGCTACTCGTAATACATTCGTTTTTTGTTCAGCTTCGCTGTCTTGTATCGTTTCGTTAAGCGTACCCAACTCTTGGTTAATTTGGCTGATACGCTGTTTGCTGTGCAATTGATTTTGCTCTAACCGAGTAATGTCAGTGCCAAGGCGAAAGTAGGCTTGTTGGCTATCTTGCAGTTGTTGCTTAAGATCTTGCTGACGCGTGCGATAAAGGGTAATTTCTTTTTCATCACCGCGTTGGCGAGCGATAAAGGCTTCTAAGTCGGCTTCTTGTTGATGGGTTAGTTGCTCTAAACTAACAATTTTAGTATTAAAATTAGACCAGCGGATAGCCGCCAGTTCATTGCGTAACTGCCGTTCTTGCTGCTTCAATTCTTTATAGCGTTTCGCTGCTGCTGCTTGTTTTTCTAATTTTTGTAACTGGGCTCCCAATTCGCCACGCACATCGTCTAACCGCTCTAAATTTTCTTTAGTGTGTCGTATACGATTTTCTGTTTCACGGCGCCGTTCTTTATATTTTGAAATACCTGCAGCTTCTTCAATAAATACCCGTAGTTCTTGCGGTTTTGATTCAATCAGCCGGGAAATAGTGCCCTGTTCGATGATGGCATAACTGCGAGGACCTAAGCCCGTGCCTAAAAACAAATCGGTTACATCTCGGCGCCGACATTTAGCATTATTTAGGAAATAGCTGGATTGACCATCTTTTGTTACCAAACGCTTAACGGAGATTTCATTGTAGCTTGCAAACTCACCTTGAATGCGTCCCGACGTGTTATCAAACACCAATTCAACGGTGCACTGAGAAACAGGCTTGCGTGCACTTGAACCGTTGAATATCACGTCTATCATGGCATCACCACGTAGATTCTTCGCAGAGCTTTCACCTAATACCCAGCGCACCGCATCAATGACGTTAGATTTACCGCAGCCGTTCGGGCCGACTATAGCGGTCATATCGTCAACAAAGGGAATGCTGGTAGGGTCAACAAAAGACTTAAACCCTGCGAGCTTTATTTTCTTTAAGCGCATGAATAAAAAGGTGATTCCGGTTTTATCGTTATTCTGGGAAACAGTAGAAATGTAGCAAAACTCACCCCGTGTAACAATTGACGTTTTGCCGCTGCCTGCTTAGTCAGTATAATACCTCAAGATAGCATCGATATTTGCCAATTAATTCAACGTATTAGACAATTTTTGGCAAACAATCATTAAATGTACAAATAGTATACAAAAGAGGCTACACATTGAATTACTTCTTACAGGGCTTTTCCCTTATTCAAACCAAGGGCTTAAAGCGCTTTGTTTTTATTCCCTTGATGGTTAACTTGCTCCTGTTTTGTGCCGCGTTCTACGCACTTTTTGGCCAAATAGACGGAGCTATTGTGTGGTTAGTAGATTTGATACCAGACTGGCTAGGTTGGCTTAAATCAGCTTTGAGTTACATTATTTGGCCCCTTGCAGTGATCAGTATTTTACTTATCTTCGCACTTATTTTTGGCACATTAGCCAACTGGATCGCCGCCCCTTTTAATGGCTTATTAGCGGAGAAAGTTGAGAAACACCTTACAGGTCAAGACTTAGGCGACACAGGGGTATTGGACGTAGTGAAAGATATCCCCCGTACGTTAGGCCGTGAGTTTGCAAAACTTGCCTACTACATACCGCGCGCATTGGGTTTCTTGTTATTATTTTTTATATTGCCTGT
Organism: Paraglaciecola chathamensis S18K6; assembly: GCA_000314955.1. Lineage (GTDB taxonomy): Bacteria > Pseudomonadota > Gammaproteobacteria > Enterobacterales > Alteromonadaceae > Paraglaciecola > Paraglaciecola chathamensis. The sequence goes on from BAEM01000056.1 coordinate 56,342, forward strand.
TTTTGGTCAAATACTATGGTTTTTGTTTTCAGCATGGATGATGGCCATCCAGTATTGTGATTACCCTTTTGACAATCACAAAGTGGCGTTCAAAGACATGCGAAGAACGCTTAACCAGAGTCGAGGAAATTGCTTTAGCTTCGGTATTGGGGTCAGCATTTTCTCTATGATCCCCATAATCAACTTTCTTGTCATGCCGGTTGCCATTTGCGGCGCAACGGCGATGTGGGTAGATAATCTAAAACCCAAACTGTTAAACGACGTTAACGCCTAGCCGTTAACGTTGTCCTTAGCACTGCGTAAATTGGTTATAAACGTCTTCTTTATCCAATCAATTTCTGTAGCTGTTTAGCGCTCACCGGGCGGGTAAGATTGACACCTTTACCCGCATTGCCGTTAGTATTAGCGCCACTGCCGTCCACTTTTTTCTCATTGTCGTGAGATAGTGCCTTTATCAACGCCACAATGCGTTTATTCGCGGGGGTTGATACGCCTATTCGCATCCCAGTATCAACGATGGCACCGTTAAGATACGCGATTTCAGTTGGCTTTCCTTGTGACATATCCCACCACATTGAGGTGCGTACAGTTGGGTCCACCGCCAGCATTTTATTAGCAACGCGGGTAAACAAGAAGTTCGGCAATTTGAGTACATAGGGGATCACACTAGCGGGCACTGACGTAACCTTTGGCAAGGTCAGCCCTAGCTCGTTCGATACGGCAAGTAACTCTTGCATCAAGGTAGCGATAACTAAGCGATAACCCCGCTGTTCTAACATGCTTTTAACCGGAATATCGGCAAGCGCATTAATGCTATTGCCTAAATTTAACTGTAATTTAGCCCACAACAACGCTTGCATATCTTGCGTTAGCGCAACAGGCAACAAGGGGCTATTCAATAAATTCACTAAATCATCGCTTATGTTGGCTTGGCTCGATTGCTCGATGGTAAGGTGCCCCTGTGAACCTCGGTGTAAATGGCCTTTTTCTAATTCGACGACATTAAATGGCACCATAACACGCAACACGATATTGTCAGGAAAGGCATCTTTGACTTGTTTGTCTGACCCCAAACCATTTTGACAACACAATATTACCGTATCTTTGTTGACCAGTGGCTTAATATCTTGCACGGTTTGCTCAACACTGTGGCATTTTACGGTTAACCACAAAAAGTCACAGTTAATTTGCTCTGCTGAGAGCTTGGCCAATACGTCGATATCAAGAAAATTAAGCTTTTCAGCACGGGCCTGATGTTCCTGATAGTCAGTTAATGTGACCCCTTTTGCTAACTTATTCCTGACGGAAGCTCGACAAACAAGCGCCACATTTATCCCTAAATGGTGCATGCAGGCACCTAAAAAACTGCCTATTAAACCGGCTCCAAATACTACATGAGACGACATACGGCTCCTTTTAACAGATTGATAACATTCATTTATTTTGCACCAAATTAACACATACACTTATGAAGCAAACAAAAATTTCATACAATAGGGTTTTATGCCAAGTTCGAGCTGGACAATTTGACTTACTTGTACGCTATTTTTCGCCACCTCTTCGTTTATGCCGCGCTGTTTATCCTGGTTATTTATTTCGTTGAGGCTCAGCGGCCACTGCTACTGGACTGGTTTCTACCATTGCCTTGGATTGGCTATGTTGCATTAGCGGTGAGTGCAGTGATAGCGCTACAATTTGGCCGAAGCCGACTTTTCTGGTGCTGCGTAATGTTGGCTATATTACTGCTTATTGGCCATGAAAAAATAGACCTCTCGTCTGAATTTAGCCGCCGTTTACCGCTAATTGTGCTAATGATACTCAGTTATTTAAGTTGCGTTAAAGACAGCGGCTTTTCAGGGCACAATGTCGCGATAACCTTAGTAAAACTGTTAGTTGTCACTGTGCTAAGTTGGGCCGCTTTAACGTACTTGCCAGCGCTAGTCCAAAACCATCTCAGTCCAATCTACACCTTTGCTAATCGGCTTGACCCTGCATTAAATGCTATATACACCCCATTTGAGTGGCTGTTGGTTGGTCTGGCATTGTTTACCTGTTTGCTGCGCTTTATCTTTGTAACGGATAATAATCATGCAGCACTTCTTTTAGGCGCTCTGCTCGTTGCCATTATGCCAGCTTATTCAGGCTTTGAATTGCATAGCGTTTTAACTCTCGTTTTAGCCACAAGCTTTGTATACGCCATGCTAAAAGACAGCTTTAACATGGCATTTAAAGATGAACTGACAGGTGTCCCGTCACGCAGAGCCTTAATGCAATATGTAAACACCCTTGGGCGCAAATATGTGGTGGTTATGGCAGACATAGATCATTTTAAAAAGTTTAATGATACCTATGGCCACGACGTTGGTGACGAAGTGCTAAAATTGGTCGCCAGTCGGTTAAATAGAATTGGCGGAGGTGGCAAAGCGTTTCGGTTTGGCGGTGAGGAATTTATTATGATATTCCCTCGTAAAACCCCGCAACAAGCCTTGCCTTTCGTAGAGCAAATTCGACAACTTATCGCTGATTATCCAATCGCCTTACGTGAAAAACCACGCCCCAAGAAAGCGCCCAAACGCGGCACTGGCAAACCAAACCAGGGTAAAACCGTTAAAATTACCGCCAGTTTCGGGATCGCTAAGCGCAGCAGCGAGTTTAATCAGTTCAGTGATATCATGAAGCAGGCCGATATCGCCTTATATGCAGCGAAAAAAGCGGGCCGTAACTGCGTACAGCTTGCGAAGCAACCCGAGTAATTTTATGTCAATTCAACACGTTTTAGTTATCGGCTATGTATGGCCAGAGCCTAACTCATCTGCGGCTGGTCAACATATGATGAGCCTGTTAACCCTGTTTACTGAGCAAGGCTGGACGGTCAGTTTTGCCAGCCCCGCAGTGCAAGGTGAGCATAAAGTTGACCTTACGGAAATGGGCATAAGTGAGCACAGTATTGCCCTTAATTGCAGTAGTTTTGATGACTTTATTGTGCAGCAAGCTCCCGACCTCGTTTTATTTGACCGCTTTATGTTAGAAGAACAATTCGGTTGGCGAGTGGCCAAACACTGTCCCGATGCGCTTCGTGTGCTTGATACTGAAGATCTCCACAGTTTACGTGATGCTCGTCACAGGGCATTTAAGCAAGGCAGATCTGTTAATGAATGCGACCTCAAAAGCGATTTGGCTTTGCGTGAAATTGCCTCAATCTATCGCTGTGATATCAGTTTAATCATTTCTGACTACGAGCACGCCTTGCTGCAAGAAACTTTTGATGTGCCAGAGTATTTGCTGCACCACTGTCCGTTTATGCTTGATTTAGACAGCGCCGGCGAGCAAACCGCAAACAAGACGTTTTCCCAGCGACAAGATTTTATTAGCATAGGAAATTTTCGCCATGAGCCCAATTGGAATGCGGTTCTGTGGTTAAAATCTGAGATTTGGCCCTTGATCCGTCAGGCCCTGCCCGCAGCACAACTGCATATTTATGGAGCTTATCCTCCACCAAAAGCAACCCAGTTGCACAAGCCAAATCAAGGCTTTCATATCAAGGGCTGGGCAGAAGATGCAAAAGCCGTGATGAGTGATGCCCGAGTGTGTTTAGCTCCTCTTCGTTTTGGCGCAGGAATAAAAGGCAAGTTGGCCGAAGCCATGCTTTGTCAAACACCTAGTGTGACGACCTCAATTGGCATTGAAGGTATGTGCGGCGACAACCACTGGCCAGGTGCTGTGGCGAATACCGCCCAAGAGATTGCGCAGCATGCTATTGCGTTGTACCAAGATGAAATGACATGGCGAGGTGCTTTGCAAAACACAAAACAGGTATTACAGCGCTTCAACAAATCAACCCTTGGGCCTGAACTAGTAGCGCATCTCACAGAAACAAAACGTGCTTTGTCTGCCCATAGACTCAAGAATTTTACCGGCAGCATGTTGCAGCATCATCATCATAAAAGCACCCAGTATATGGCCCAATGGATCGAAGCCAAGAATCGACCTGAGGGTGGCTCAGCTCATTTAGCTAAATAAATATAGCGGCAAATTAAATGGTTGTTTTTTGAGCGATCTTTACCACTAAAATGGTATGTATTTCGTTCGCTTAAATCAGTAGCATTAACTCTTTTTGAACATAATGGAATACCTGTTGAGCACTTCGCAACGAACTCATTTGCCCGCGGTCGGCTTTAAAGTGCCCATTATGCTGTTTGTTATGGCGATAGCTGTTGCAATTAGCGGCTATTTTACCCTGTCAGACTCAGTAGAAGAACAAAGCCGCTTACAACAGCAATCCATGACCCCTGCTTTTGATTTGGTCACCGAGGAATTAGTAAAGCCTCTGCACACAGCTCAAATTCTCGCTAATACACAAACCCTACGCCGCCTAATGGCTGCTAAAACCATTGATGACAATGCATTACTCGATTTGGTTAAGCGTATGTCTATGGACTACAACATGGACTTTTTTGTAGCCAGTGAAAATAGCCGCAAGCAATATAACGCTGACGGCAGCACATTAGCGTTAAAAGAGGGGGAAGTTGAATGGTATTTTAGGATTAAGCAGCAATCGGTGAATGTCGCGGCAGCGCTGGGAAATAGGCAAGATATACATATTTATTTCGATGTGAAGGTGTTTAATGATCAAGGCACATTTTTAGGGTTTATTGGCGTGGGCAAGCGCTTAAAAACCTTTTTAGAAGCCTTTGATCGCTACAAAGACTCATTTGGATATGATTTTGTTTTTGTTGATCATAATGACGACGTTGTACTGGCGTCAGATCCTGAGCTATTAGCCGATGGAAAACGCATTTTATCGGTTGAGCAATTGTCGTGGTTTCAAGCCCTATCAGCACAGCAGAAAACCTTGCCTAGTTTAAATAATACTATTGTCAAAACAGCCAACTTCACTAGCCTAATTGCTCAAATCGACTTAAAAGCGCTGCACTGGAAATTGTACCTGATTACGCCCCTGTCATCACGTAAGGACGCAAGTACCAATGCGTATACCAGTCATACTTCATTCGTTTTATTGATTATTTTTGTGGTGTTTGTAACGGCGCATCTTATTATTCGCTTTTTTGAACATGAGTCATCCAAAAAGCACCAGCTTGATCCCCTAACGCAGTTACATAACCGAGCGCATTTGCAATGGCGTTTTGACAAAGTCGCTAGGGCTAATCAAGCGGCCAGCCTGATTATGGTTGATGTAGATAATTTCAAACGCATTAATGATACCCGTGGGCACAATGTAGGTGACAAAGTACTGATTGAAATTGCGCAATTACTGCAAAGTGAATTACGCGAACATGACGCAATTGCCCGCTGGGGAGGAGAAGAATTCGTTATCTTGTTGCCTGCAACAAAACTCGACAAAGCCCAGAGTATAGCCCAGCGCACCTGCACAAAAATCGCCCAGCGCCCATTGCAGTTAGTCGGTGAAGAAAGTTTAGCCGTTTCCGCGAGTTTCGGCGTTACCTATACAGCGCAAGTGCGTTCACTAGAGCGATTGCTTAAAGTGGCAGATGATGCGTTATATGAAGCTAAGCATGCTGGAAAAAATTGTGTACGCGTACACAAGTTAAGTTAGTCATCTTAGGACTAGCTAAGCACTAATGATATTAAAAAACGATTGTTCACCTATGTTATAATCTATTTTTAGTTTTATTCTTCCAGCCATTTTCTCGGAGTGTTTGTGTTAGCTCGTGTTCGCAACAAGGTGTTATTTACCTCTAAACGTTTCTCAGCTTATTTGGTGACTTACCCAAATCAACATAAGGTTATGAACCATATTGACCCTGTAGCCAAAGGGAAGTACTTCAAATTTAATATTGTATTGCGCCAGCCAAAAATGGGTGGCGTGTTTCATTGTCAAAAGTGCATAGTTAATTTGTTCGGCCGGGTGTATTTATTCAGACCTGACAAATACGAGCACAGTGTTACTCGAATTGAAGAAGGTGAGCGCAAGCTATTGAGTTTTGCGCTTATTCTGTAACGCCTAGTGGTTCTGCAACACTCAAAGAAATAACGTTTTCACAGTCGGTTGACCCACCAGCCCAAAATCAATGCACATGAAAAACTCAGTAATGTGCCCAGCATCATATACTCGGTCAACTTCATGTCTTTTTCTTTTGTTAAATCGCCAAATCGAAAAATCGTTTTGGCGGCCAGCAAGAAACCGACGCCAGCAAATTGCTCAATTAACACAAACGATATAATCAGACAGCGCTCTAAATAACCAATCCAACGTCCTGCAGAGGCAAGGCCTGTTTGTTTATCTTTCAGCTGTACAGTGTATTGATCAAGGGCAATTGAAATAGCGATAGAGACTGGGCGACAGGCAATCACATAGGCGCAGCCTATGGCCAAGTATTTCACCGTTAATAGTGAAAGCAGTTGGTTTTTAATCTGTTCGATGTCAGCGCCGCTCAGTACCCATGCAGCTAAGGCGATAATCAGTACATGAAAAAGTTGATCTAGTAAAAAATAAATCAATTTGTCTGCTTGATAAGACTTCCATATATCAATAAGCAGGTGAGAAAACCCTATTAATACAATCGCAATCCAAGCTTTTGCACTTAAGTCGCCTGCCAGCCATACAGCAATAACCAGTAAAACAAGATGCGACAGGACATGCTTACACAGGCCCCATGAGGCATAATGATGGGTATTTCTGCACGCCACCCATTGATTTTTTTGCAGATAGAAATCCCCTAATACATGGGCCACAATCATCAATAAAAATAGCGTCATTATTCGCTTTCCTTAGTTAACTTTTCCTCAAAAAACACCACATAGGCTTTGATTAAGTCAGCTCCAATGCGCGCTAAATGTTTCGTCACGTTTTGCTGGCTGGTGCTTAATGCCTTCGCCAATTGGGTGTGAGTAGGAAAGTCCATACTTAAATAATGATAAAGCACTTGGGCTTGCTTTTGCGTATGTGAATACAGCACGCTATCTAAAAATTTGGTCGCCAAAACCAGTGCATCGTAAAAAGCGGTGCTCTCGTGATGTAAGCTAATATGCCCGCTAGGCGTATTGTCTAATCCCCTACCAGACAAGGTGAAAGCACTGCCTTGGGAAACGCTGGGCTTATTGCCGTCAATAAGTTGCTCGCCTAAGCCGATTGATAAGGTGATCCCTAGAGGTTGCTGGGTATTTTCAGCGCAAAAAAGTAGGCTTCTCAGTTCAATCGCTGCACGCATTGCGTGTTGTGGCTGTTTAAAAATAAGTTGTAAGCTATCGCCGCGATAAATCTCACCTTGGGTGCTAAAACGTGCTTGGCATTTTGCTAGGTATTTCTCCATTATACCCACTGCAAGCTGGTAATCTTCTAAGGGCATTGCCGTTGAATCCACCAAATCTCCGGTTAATACAGCGATCATATTCGAGCCTTAATGCGTATATTTTGTTCAACTAGGGTAACGAGTTTACGATGAATAAGGGTGAACAGGCAACAAAAACAACCAATTTAGATTGTTAACCAGCTTAACAACCTAAAAAAGTTGTTTCATGAAGATACAACCTGAAAAAGCTGTGGAATAAAAACAGGGGTATTGAGGTAGGATACCAAGCCTTGGCTCAAAACGGCTATCAAATTGCTCGTCGCCTGGAGCATTGAAAATACCGTGGTATACCTCTACAACAGTATTGGGTAAAACGAATAAACACAGGAAAAGCGTAAATGAAACAACCGATTATCGGTTACACCAAAGACGAAGAAGATCATTGGGTAGCCAAACTTGCTTGTGGCCATCATCAACATGTGCGCCACGACCCGCCCTGGACCAACCGCCTCTGGGTGACAACCCAAGAAGGCCGTGAACGTCATATAAATGTTGAACTTGAATGTAAAAAGTGCGACCAAGGAGCAGTTCGAGACTTTCCTTAGCCCAAGCGTATTACTTGCTAAACTCACGTTTCCACGAACAACAAGCCATACTTCGCCGTAAAAGCAAAAGTACTAATTATTCCGCTGCGTAACCGTCTTTAAAGTCGGCCCAGTGCGTAACGATATGATCGACCACCTTACCACCCACGATAACGATGTTATCAACGGTTTCAGCAAACCCACCCGCAGTTTCACCCGGCGCAGGATCAAGGTGCGCTAAGGTTGTTTCATTAGGGTTGCCCTGATCAAAATTCACAGCTCCACGTAAACTCAGCACCCTATCAGTCCCTAATGTTCTTGATAACACTTGGGCAATCGCTACCCCCTCCATTTCAGCAATCATGTAATCATCAGCTCCATATAATTCGCTGATGTACTGAGCTTCAGCAGACAAGCCCGGGCCATGAAAGAAGGTGTCTCCCGCAATGTGAGTACCAACGGTAACCGCGGGTTTACGCCGCGCCTGAGGCTCTGGGTAACGCATACGATACGCTTGAGCTGACGCAGAATCTTTTAACGGTGCGTCTTTGCTTAATGAGAACGCCAAATTGACTAGAGCAGGGTTAAGTTGATAAACACGAATATCTTCATAGCCTTGCCTTGGCATAAACACCGCAGACCCAGGTTCGCCTTCATCCGGCATCCATCGGTGGCCCAAGTCATAATCGATTAGCCAACTTCCCCAATTCACATCTGCGATAGTGCCTTGTGAAGGTGGAATGCCCCCTACTCCACTGATCATGAAATAACTCTGACTGAAATCAAATTGACTGTTCAAAATAATTGCTTGCATTGAAGATGACGAGGCCACTTTCCCCATGCCTAACACAGAACCACACACACCACTTTTATTACAAAATACTGGTGTCAGTGCACCAGCAACATCCATCGATTGAGCATCGATAAAATAACGTTCAAACCAATGTTGAAATTCGCCGGGCTTATCACCTTGATTGGCCCCAATTTCAAACATACCGGCGATAAACACTTTAACCTTTATGGGTTTATTCTGTGCCCCAAGGGCTGACACACTCATTACACAACACAAGACGCAGATTAAAAACTTCAACTAACACTCCAAAATAACTAAATCATTTATAAAACTAAATACTGGCTGCAGCATAGCAATAACCGCACCTGCTACACCCAAAAAATAAACAACTAAAAATCAATACGTTAAGCAGTGATAAGTACAAAGGACAATCCCTCAATGCACCAAAATAAAGCAACATTGGGATCATAACCATGCAGTAGCGTAACGATAATAACGACAAGCATATTGTGCTTGCCACCCATCTTGGTTAACGTATCACTTGGTAACCGCCAGCGAGCCTAAGCATGTTAACGTCAAAAAATACCGGACTAGTGGTCATTGATATTCAAGGCAACTTGGCCCAACAAGTGTTTCAAAGCGAGGCACTGTTGCACAATACATTGACATTGATTAAAGGCGCAAAATTGTTAGCGCTTCCTATCATCCACGTTGAACAAGCCCCGTTAAAATTGGGTAATACCGTTAAATCACTCGCCGACGAGCTTACCCACTACCCGCTGATTAGCAAGCATACATTTGACGCCTGCGAAGAAGCGTCATTTACCAGAGCCTTACAAGAAAGCGACAAAAAAAACTGGCTGGTATGCGGGATAGAAGCGCACGTCTGTGTCTATCAAAGTGTGAGAGGTTTATTGAATTTAGGCTACCAAGTAGAGCTTGTCAGTGACGCTATTTCCTCAAGAACCCATGAGAACAAATCGTTAGCGATGGAAAAATTAACAGCGCTTGGGGCGAATATCACGGGGGTAGAAATGGCTCTATTTGAATTAGTAAAAGATTGCCGCCTGCCAGTATTCAAAGCACTTTTACCTCTGATAAAGTAGTCGGCTAGTCTTTATCTACCCAGCAGCATTGTACTAACGCACTTATCTGTACTAACGCAGCTATTTGTACTAACGCGCCTATCTGCACTAACGCACCTGCCGTTGAATTTCATCAATCACGGCTTGTAAACCATTGCCTCGAGATTGGCTCACATGCTTACCCAGCCCCAGTGACTGAATATACGACGTCAAACTAAATTGCTTTATCTCACTAAGCGTTAAGTGCGCCAGCGGCTCAAAGATAATCGCCAGCAAGCCGCGTACAATTTTACTAGAAGAGTGGGCCGCCAAGACAAGGTGCTTCCCTTGTTTTTCGCATTTCAGCCATACTTGGCTTTCACACCCCATCACTTCGTATTGACCGATTTGATCTTCTGGAGGTAATTTGTTTAGTTGCTTACCTGCCAACATAATCTGCCGATAAATTTCATCCCAACTGCGCGCCTCACGGATTTTGCTCGCAATCGGTAGAACGTCAGTATTTACCGAACTGGCACCATTGTGCGTATTATCAATTTTGCCCTTTTGCTCCAGTTTGTCCTGCCTAGCCGCGGCTTCGACAGAGGGTGATGTAGGGCGAAGGGTATGCAATACACGCTTTAGCACATCCACAAATCGGCTAATATCGTCATGGGTGTTGTAACAGCTTAATGAAGCACGCACCGTACCATCAATTCCTAGCGCCTCCATCAACGGCATCGCACAGTGATGCCCCACCCTTAGCGCAATATTATGCTCATTGAGCAAGACGCCAAGATCCTGATTATTAACCCCTTCAATCGTAAATGACTGGGTACAAATGCTATTGTTAACCTCCCCCCAAAAACGTATACCATCTATCGATTGTAAACCGCTTATAAGCGCCGTATACAAAGCCTGTTCTTGGCTATGAATATCAGACCTATACTGGCGCACAAATGCCAGTGCAGCACCAAGCCCCAACACACCTGCAATATTAGGAGTGCCAGCTTCAAATTTAAACGGTAAGCCTTGAAAGGTAGTATCAGAAAAGCTGACTTTTTCGATCATTTCACCGCCCATTTGATAAGGGGGCAAACCGTCCAATAAGACTTGGCGACCGTACAATACGCCGATCCCCGTTGGGCCGAACACCTTATGCCCACTAAAAGCATAAAAATCACAGTCAAGCGCCTGCACATCAACAGGCATGTGCGCTATTGCTTGCGCACCATCAACGAAGGTTAGCGCTCCATGCTTTTTCGCCTGCGCAATAATCATCGCCACTGGGTTAATATTACCCAGCGCATTAGAAACATGACTAATGGCCACAAGGGCCGTTTTGTTAGTGATCACATTCTTAATGTTATCTATTTTTAATACGCCCTTTTCGTCCACCGGAATGATTTTAAGACGTAATCCATGTTCATTAGCAACTTGCTGCCATGGCACAATATTCGCGTGATGCTCTAAAGCAGACAAAACAATCTCGTCCCCTGACGCCAAGTGGCCCTTAGCTAAAACACTCGCAATTAAGTTAACGCTTTCAGTGGTACCTTTTGTCCAAATAATTTCCTTTTCACTGCTAGCATTAATAAAAGCCGCGACGTCTTTACGCGTCTGTTCAAAAGCCTCTGTGGCTGCCGCCGAGACGCTATGACTCGCACGATGTACATTTGCGTTTTGTTGTGAATAAAAACGGTTGACTGTATCAATCACGATCTGGGGTTTTTGAGTAGTCGCACCATTATCGAAATACACCCATGATTTATCATCATTTAGTTGCTGAAAAATGGGAAATTGTTGACGCAAAAACGACTCAGACATAGCACACTCGATGGGAATTAATAATGGGGGCGAATTGTTGTTAATATAGGCGGCTTAATCAAGTCTAATCATTACATTTATCGCTTGGTCGCTTAGGCGAGCAATACAAGATTACTCATAACACTCACGGCTTATCTAAGCTCATTAATAACTCGACCAAACGGATAATTTTAATATTGGATAATTGCCGATAATCAAAGTACGGGCAGACCACAGTCCGAGCCTTACTATCAATGGCAAATTCTTGATCTAACCAGTATAAATTCAACGCTTGTGCATTAACTGTACTGGCGGTCAACATTGATTTTGCATAGGTGCGCCCCATGATGATGTGAAAATTAGCGACGTCTTCATTGCCATTGTGCCGCTGGCCAATATCCACAGGAGCCGATTGATTATTTATATCTAGAGAGGGAAATATCAATGCGGTTTGACTTGCTCCTTGAAGTAAAAAGCGATCCCTGTAGGCCTGCCAGCTTTGACATTCAGCACCGGCAAGTTGAGCATTTAGCGTGGCATCAGCACCGCGCCAGGCAAAGATTAACTTGGCATACACGTTGAATACTTTACGCCAGCCATTGCCGCATTCTCTATTGATCGCTTCGATATCCCCATTATTGAGCGCCTGTAGATGCTCAATAATAGGGAGATTTTGATAGTTCGGACGATTGCCGATATACACATTAACCTGAGCTTGGTTAGCACCTAAGCCCGCATGCTGTATGACAGAGCTTTTCAAAACTAACCTTGTGGTTGTAGTTCCTCATCAATGCAGGTAAGCATTTCTTCTGCCTCAAGCATGATCCCTTCCTCATCTTCACTCAAAGGAAAGACTAACACCAAGGTACCATTGTTTTGCATACCCGGTAGCCACACTTGATGCCACTGGGCAAAGTCAATTTGTTTAGGCACGCAATCGGGAAAGTCGTTTTTGACCCAAGCTTGGGCAAACTCAGCATATGGCCAAACAGGGATGCATGCATCGTCTTCAGCTTTAAGCATTAACCAGCCATTATCACCGTAAAGTCCCCACAAATGCTGACGCTCGATCATGCTGGTAATCGCATAATCAAAGCGCTCTTCGGGCAACAATTTACTGAGGGCAATAAAATCTTCAGCTGAAATTTCGGTCATATTAACGTCCTGAATAGTGTGGGTTTGTTGTGAATAGCGAGAGCGTACAAACAAGCCATACCAGTGTGGCTTACACCTCAAAATTAAGCAATTTTTCAGCAAAAACTTGATTTTTAGCCTTTCTTGAACTGTTACTTAACAAACCAAGGAAAAGGTGAAAATCAATGTCAGCAAAATCGGTGGCGCAGAATACACTATCCTCCTCTAAAACGCCAAAAAGAAGGGCGTTATTAATCATTATTATTCTGCTCAGTGCAGTAGGTCTTTATACCTACTTGTATTACAGCAATATCGAAGAAGGCTCGAGCAACAATAATCTTTACCGCATTTTGTACGAAGCGACCAATACCTTAAACCAAAACATAGACAAACTAAAACGAGGCCACGATTATAACGAGAGCGAAACATCGATTCGCTCTTTACTTCCAAGTTATCAGCGCACTACCGCTGTACCTTTGCGCAAAGTACCCAAACCCCTAACTTACACGTTAGCTGCTCAGCAAATCCTAATCCGAGATAAAGCAAAAGAATCTATTGCCAAACTAGAAGTACAAGACATTTTGCCCACGCCCAAAGCGGGTTTCAGTCAATATTTATTTGCCAGCAAAGATGGGGCCGTTTTAGCCTCAGCGGGACATGAGAAAACCATATCGATCGTCGATCTCACCAGTATTAACCAAGCGTTTTTGCGCCAAGAAAGCCGCTCTTTGTTGTCTATGGCTGATGCAGTTAAACCACAAGGCAACGCGCCTTTGCCCAGCTATAGTAGCCACATAGACATAACGCTTTCTTATGGTAAATATCGGGTGTTTGCCTTTCCTTTCGCCTTAGATATTCCAATCTCTTATTCTTCCAATGGTGAAACGCACACCCTAAACCACTTATATTTGCTAGGTTTAATGCCGCGCAACAAACTGATACAACAAAGTACCACCAGCTGGAATGCTTCTTTGCTGGTCGTCAGCAGCGTTAGCCTACTATTCGTGCTCTGTTTATTACGTCTCTATTTACTGCCCATTACGCACTCAATTACGGTTATCAATCGCACAGTGACCCACCTGATAAGCTACGGCTTTTTTATCGTAGTGTTGTCTTTACTATTAGCTTATTTTCAAAAATATGTGGTGCGATATAACAAAGATCACCAGGCCATAGAGTATGCGCAAAAAATAACCCAAGATATTGAGCAAGATGTTTATCACGTTTTCGATGAACTGAATCAATTTCGTGGGTTTTATCAAACACTGCTCGATACTACGCAGCAGGCGTCAGAATCATCCGCTAAGCAGAATATCAATAGTATTTTTAAACAAGCCCTAGAAAAGATAAACTTCCACGAATTTACCTGCCCTAGAGCAAACCAAGGCCACGCAGCTATTCTCCCATTAGCGGTTTCATCTGCCGATGAATTTTCCATCGACTATGAATGCACTGAAGACAAGGGGATTACAGTTTCTTCTGACTTTGATGGCGCCAATTTGACTCAGTTTTTAAACCCAGATGGCACTCCGCCTGAAGATGCACAAATACTTGATTTTTTTACTCGAAATATAGAAATAACCCTATCCGCTGAAAATAGCCTAGAAACACATGTAGGCAAGATTGATGAGCATGTGCCGCCCCTTAGCTTACTCAATGTATTTTTACTCAATAAAGATGGCGCTATCTTGACCCCATCTTTTTACTTTGTGGAAAACAATGTATTACCTGAGGGATTTGAATTGTCGAACCGCGATTACTTCAAAAAAATACGCGATCATCAAGGTTGGGCTCTACCGCGCAAAAAGACAAACAAACAGGCAAAACCAAGTGAAACTGACATATCGCCCAACCCTGCGTATCAACAGGCATATATTCAACGCTTGCTAAACGTCAATAACGCGACTCGGGGGACCACCATTTCAATGCCGTTATATCTTGCTAGCGACATTGCACAGAAGGATAAAAAAGATGATCGCTATGCCAGTATCATCGCAGCTGATGTGATTTTGCCGAACATTGTTCTTGCTCAGCCAGCGCCCATGGATCTGACTTTTATGGTGGTTGACAGAGATGACGGACAAGTACTTTTTCACAGTGATGCTAGTCGCGCAATGGTAGAGAATATTTATTACTCAGGCAATCATAGTCCAATCTTGGACCAGCGTATTCGCGCCGCTTTAGATAGCACCCAGCACCACAGTTCTTCCTTATCAACAAAAGCAATTAAAGGATTTTACCATGGCCAAGCGGGACGTTTTTTTGTTCAGCCCAGCCTCATCGATAAATGGGCAGTACTGGTGTTCTATCCTGACGATAGCTTAGATGCCCTGATGACGAGCCAATTTATGTTTTTGTGTATTAGTTTTGCCGTTTTCATAGTGATTTTAGCAACCTTAAGCGGGTTACTTGGGCGTCTCTTTGACACCGATAAACTCAAGCAATATGTCAATTTACCCGCCACGTTTGATACCAAAGAAATGCTTCATTTAAGCTCTACCTTAATTGGGATCATGTACTGTCTATTTACTTTTACACATCTTGCTATCTACCCTAAAGAAGAAGCGGGCTACATGGTTTGGTTAATTGCCATCAGCACTGTGCTGCTTATATTCTACTTTGGATATCGCGGTTACAAACTGCTGTTCGAATCAGCTGGAGAAAGCTTCTCTATTCGTAAAAAAGGGAAAAAGGGGGCACTTTTCTTAGCCTGTGGCTTAGGAGCATTAGCCGCAATTCAAGCGCTGTATTTGGATAATGTGATGACGACGCCCCTGAATAACCTGACGCATTACTACCATTATCAACAATGTAATAAACTTAATCGAGAACACGCTGAGATAGCCGCCTTGGGCTTAACCCGATTTCCTAATTCAATTACTAAACATCGCATGGAGGCATCACACTTACTGTTTGGCGCGAAACATAAAGATGACCAAGTTAATTGGACTGCGGCCCTACAAACAAAATGCGCAGACTATTCAAAGGCAGTGATGCCTGATGATTTCCCAGGTGCACTGGATTTGCTCAGTACGACACAAAACTGGCCGTGGTTGGATTCGTATATGTCGTTTTCCCCTGCCACTGAGGCGCATCCCACTCACGCAAACCAGGAATTAACAATGCCTCGCAGTGCCAGTGCTGCAGGCATACTTGCGATTATATTTGTGCTACTGGCTTGGCTGCACTTCAATAGAGTCACTTTGTGGCGACGTTTGTATTACTCACCTTTTTTCTTGCGTCATATTCGCTGCTTGAACTTACCGAGGCGCCAAGACAATTGCACTGCAACTTCACCCGCTCTGAGGTTGCAAGTTGACTCTCCTAAACCTAATGGTATCGATTTGGTGACCCTGCTTACCTTGTCACCTGTACCAGCAACGCCAGCAGCCCTTAGCGAAACTGACGCAAGCGCTACGCAATCGTATTTCGCCCAGTTGCTCAACGACAGCCCCTATTTACAAACGCTTAAAACCAATAACACCGCTTTACCAAATATTAAAATGGCTTTATCACCGCTGACTGCAAACCCTGAACAAGGCTATCAGCTAGAACTTTGGGATATTGAAGTCTGCCTTGAAGTGCCTAAACTGCGCAGAAAACTGCTGGCGTTATTGATGGAGCTCAAGTCACTGGCATTACTTGGCAAAATAAAACAACTGACCCTTTACTGCGGCTTTTACAGTCTGCAGCGCGTTAAAATGAAAGATCCGCTGGCATCCTTTGACGACACTGCTCCCCTCGCTCATGCGGATTATTTATCCTGGGCAGACTGCTTGTTGGACTTTACAGTGCATTTACCGCCCAAAATTACCCAGCAAATCTCGCCTGAAGTCTTAAATAGTGAGCTAACGCTTTTTGCTGACCTTGCATGCCTATTTCCCAGCGTTGACACAGAGGTTAAAGATGCAGATAAACTTGAATTCCCGTTTGTTCACACGCCTGGGAACTTATGGCGAAACCCGTCACAAATTCCGCGCTTCTACCAACAGATAAAACACCAACCCAATCAAACGTTCAGCACGGGTTATTGGGCGACCATTAACTATATCATTTTGGTTGCCGGGCCTTTGTATCGCTACAAATGGGAATTGTGCTCAAATGCTGAAAAGCTCGCACTGTATAATTTGGCAAAAGGGCAATATATCAATCCGAAAAACAGTGAAATGATAGAGCATTTAGCCTTAGCAGGTTTAATTAAGGTTGAACGCCGACACATTACAATTATAAATCACAGTTTTGCCCACTTTGTTCGACACGCGGAAAGCCCCCAAGCGATGAGTAGATTAATTTCTGACGGCGAAGCAGGTACGTGGAAGAATTATCGGCTCCCTCTGGGCTTACTGTTACTGCTGATTATAGGTGGCGTGGCGATGACCTCGGGGCAATCTTTATATATCATCGCCGCATCGTTAGCCGGAGTCATTGGCACCATCGCCAGTTTAACCAGCAGTGCCAATATGTTACGCGGGCATTTAAAAGAGTAAGCGTTTGGCTAAACCGCTGCCCCGCTGGCAGCGCCGTGCAATACTAAGAGAGAGCGCCTGTTCATCGCTGTACAAGGTGAAAGACTTTTTCGCCCGCGTTAGGCCCGTATAAAGTAATTCACGGCTGAGTAATCGAGCTTGAGATCCTGTCTCTACCCGTGGCAAACACAAATAAACATGATCGAACTCTGAGCCTTGGCTTTTATGAATTGTCATCGCGTACACTGTGTCATGAGGGGGCAAGCGACTCGGAAGCACCCCTCGCAAGGTATTTTGCTCTGTGACAAACCACACTTTCATCAGTTCGTCGTTATCAGCATCCGGCATTACAATGCCAATATCCCCATTAAAGAGCCCTAAACTATGATCATTTTGTTTAAGCATCACAGGGCGACCGGGGTAGAAATCACGCCCTAGTTCAATAGCGCCCTTTTTATTGAGTTCAGATTCTATCAGCGCGTTGACTTGTAGTACGCCCCAATTCGCTTCTTTTTGTGCGCACAGGACTTGCTGCTGTTGTAACAAACTGAAAACCTCAAGCCCCTTGCTATGCAGCGTTCCTTGCGCACAAACGTGTTTTACATGCTCAAAATAAGCTTGGTAATCTGGCAATAGTTTAGCCACCAAGGCTTTTGGCTCATCGCTGGTTTGCCAAACAACATCTGGGTAACGCTCATCAGCGAATAACGCTTTTGAAGGGGCTAATTTGCCACTATTAATTGCCCGCGCTAAGCGACCAATACCGCTTTTTTCACTGAAGCGATAACTCTTATGTAGCAAAGCCAAGCTATTACTGATCGGTGCTTTGTTTGGTGTACTTACCTGCAGATCAATTTGACACAAATCTTTAATTACCCTCAATGCCTCATCGCTGTATGGCGGGGGCTGATCGTACACAGTAGGCGAGAAATTAAGCGCTGCGGCGCATATATCTGACAGCACACTGCCCGCCTCTACCGAGGCAAGTTGATCTTTATCACCCAGCAGAATGATTTTGGCGTGGGCGGGTAACGCCGCAAATAATTTGCTCATCAGGGGTAAATCAACCATGGAGGCTTCATCCACGATCAACACATCTAAATGCAGGGGATGCTGCGCGTTAAAACGAAAATAAGGACTGTTCGCAATACTGCCTAATAACCTATGAATGGTGCTGCACTGGTTGGGTAAATCTGCTTGTAATGCCGTGGGCAGTTTGCCCATAGCCGCACTGATAGACTGACTCAAACGCGCTGCGGCCTTTCCGGTCGGCGCGGCAAGTTTAATTTGCAGTTTTTTATGTGCATGCCTTGCTAGCCCCTGCAATAAAGCCATTAATCGTATAACCGTGGTGGTTTTTCCCGTACCCGGGCCGCCTGTTATAACGCTAACATTTTGACTTGCCGCCAGGCACACTGCCACTTGCTGCCAGTCAATAGGTGCTGCTTGCTGATCTTGTGCGCTGTTTTTTGCCAAGCTGTTTTTAGCCAAGCTGTTTTTAGCCAAGCTGCCTTTTGATTCATGCGTAGCAAACAGCTGAGCTAGTAAGGCTTGGCCTTGGGCAACATCTAACGTCGTTGCACGCCCCGTCATGCTATTTATTTTACTCGCCAGCTGTACTTCGTATTGCCAGTAACGCTGCATATAAAGTTCACTGCCTTGTAAAATAAGAGGCTTGCTTTGGGGCGCAAACACGGGCTCGCAGCTTGTCGATGCCCTACTTTTTAAAGCGTTTTTTTCAGTGCTCTTATCAGTGCTGGCATTCGCTACCTCCCCTGTGTATCGCTCATCAACCACAGCAACACAAGTCGATGCGCTTAACATAGGCAATAGTTGGTCGATAGGTTCGAAGCGATAAAAAGGCAAAAAGGGCTGATAAGTGTTATCTAGATTAAGGCAGCTATCTTGCTCCCCCAAGCGGCTACTTAAATAGGCTGCCAATAACCCCACCACATGAATACCGTTCACATCGACAGCGTGTTTTCCATGTTCGTGAAGCATTACAAATTCAGCAAATGCCAGATCCAATGGGCGAATACGCCCTATTTTCAACAAATTTTGTAAGATACTGGTCGTGGTTGGTACCTGTGCGGCGACAGATGCCTGAGCATCTAGCTTATTTGTCTTAGATGCATCATCATTGTTGGCCATTTGCTTTACCATTGAATCGGTTACCATAAGTCCAGTTGTCCTTGCCCAGAGGGGGCGTCACCGCCGCTACGTTTAGTGCCTGAAGATGTACTGGCTGGTGTGGGCTGATATCGCCCATCAAACAAGGCATCTAAGTCGTCAATTAAAGCTTGTGCGGGCAGTAAGTAAAACACACCATTGCCCGGTTTTTCACTGTGCATTCCTCGCAAGAAGGTATAAAAAGCCCCACCAATGTGCTCGGCATAAGCGTAATCTGATTTGTTATTTTTCAGCCAGCGGTGCAGCGCCACCGTATATAAAATGGCTTGCAAATAGTAATCATGCTCTTGCATGGCACTCGCCATCGCTTCACCATGATAATCCGTAAAATCAGCCCCTAAATAATTCGATTTATAATCCAGCACATAAAACTTGCCTTGATACTGCAGGGTCAAATCAATAAAGCCTTTTAGCATACCGTTTAGTTGTTCAAACTGATAATGATGCTGGCGCTGAGGAATATGCAGGTTGAGAATGTGATTAAACGTCTGTGCTTTTACATCAACTAACGGCAAATAAAATTCCATTTCAACCAATACCTGGTCCTTTGCCAAAATGCCTAAACACAGCTCATCAATGTCGCTTGTACCCTCAGCGATTGGGCTGGTTAACTTAGCCTGCAACACATCAAGGATCCACTGTTCAACCACATCGAACCATTTTTCTTCAATACCGTACCAAGTGCCCTGTTCGACAATGACATCCTGTAAATTAACCGGGTTGGTGAAATCAATTGACTCAAGCACCCCATGCAAAAATGAACCGGCCTGCGCCCCTTTCACAAAGGTGAATTGATCAAGCACCTCTTGTTCAATAAGTGCTTCGCCATCAGCACCAAGCAATGACATTTCTATATCTGACAACAACGAGAGACTGTCATCATTGTTTTCTATTCGATAATCTGTAGGCACATTCTGGACTTGGCTTACAACAGACGTTCTACTGTCATTTACCTCACGCTTTGGGCTCGCTAAACTTGCAATTTGGTCAAGTTTATCAGCGCCTTCATCTTGGCCTGGGGCCACAAACTCGTGATGCTGCTGACTACTAATGGCTGAATAACTGGTTAAACGCCAACGGCGAGTAACGGGCTTAGGCAACTGAGCGGCTTGCAACGCCACGTGTTGTATCTTCTCACTCTCATCACCTGATGCTTTTATGCCATCAGTGGGATTTTTACCACCAGTGGGATTTTCACCAGCGACGCCTGATTCCTGTACATTAACCCCAAGGCCATTTGTGTTTTTACTAAGCAAGAGTTGCTTAAGCTCGGTTACATTGCGCTGCGCTTCTTGGGCCTTAAATCCGTGATACCCCAAGTCAATCGACTTAGATAAATCGTCTAAACGCTGGGTAATTACTGAGTCACTTATGGAAGTACCTTGGTCAAACAGAATCCGCCCAAGGGCCGTTTGCATTAACTGAGACTCTTTTTTACGTTGCGGGTGGCTGTTATTCCACAAGCCTATAAAACAATAATGTACCGCTCGCGTCAGTGCTACGTAGAGTAAGCGAATATCTTCAGCGAGTCGCTCATGATCGGCAAGGGCAAGGTTTTCTTCAGCGCCTAAAAAGTCAATAACCAAACCATCGGTATCACTGTGATAAATGGCTTCTTTCATTTCTCGGCAGCGACTGGCAAACGGAATAAACACCAAGGGATATTCCAACCCTTTACTGGTGTGCTGAGTAATGATCTGCACCAAATTTTGTTCCGTTTCCAAGCGAATTTGTTGGCCTTCATTATCGTTATCTGGCTCGGCCAAGTGCGCTTGAAACCAATGTAAAAGCTGGCTTTCACCCGACATCAACTGACTTTGTACTTGCAACAGTTCTACCAAATGGCGCAGATCCGTTAAACGCCTTTGGCCATCTTGATACCGCTCTACCAGTCTTTGGGCAATACTGAAGTGACGCATTAAAATATTCAGCGCCATCATCAACCCATGGCGTTGCCATAACTGATGCCAATAGGCGAATTGCTCAACTAATTTTTGCCATTGCCATTCTTCGCTGAATAAGGCGTCTAGGGCGCCGGCGTCATAACAAAATAATTCGCTGGCGATCGCCGCCCGTAAATATCGGTCATTACTGGGATTGGCTAACGCTTGCACTATGGCATATAAATCGACTGCTGTTTGACTGGCAAATACACTTTTACGCGCCAAAAACATGCTGTCTACCCCAAGCGCAGCTAAAGCCTGTTTAATGGTGTCAGCTTCATTTCTGTCTCGTACCAAGACGCAGCAGTCCCCTGGCATAATGCCGCGTTGCATTATCTTAGCTTCACCCGTTGCGCCTTGATGAATAAATTGCGCAATACGCCAGGCACATTGTTGTGCCATGGCAGTTTGGGCCTCTCCCCAGCCAATCGGCTGTGCGTTTTCACTGGTTAAGTGATGCACATCTAAGCTGTTGTGACTTTGACCAAGGACCTGCAAGCCCGTTTCTTGTTCAACACTTGCCACCGCTTGAAACGGAATACTGTCTTTAAATAAAAATCCCGCCTCACTTTGGGTAAATAAGGTATTCACCCCTTCCACTAAACTTGGCTGCGAGCGCCAGTTAGTCCCTAGGGTAAATTGGCGCTCAACATCCACCAAGTCTTTAGCGGCAATGTAGGTATGAATATCTGCACCGCGAAACGCATAAATGGCTTGTTTGGGATCGCCAATAGCGACCCAGCAAGGTGAGATATCACTAAATTGCTTAGTGTAAATAATCCGAAAAATATCAAACTGTATTGGATCAGTATCTTGAAATTCATCAATCAGCGCCGCGGGATAACTCTCTTGTATTGCTTTTGCTAAAGATTGTTGCGCTGTAGTTTGATGTTCTGGGTCTGCTTGAGCACCTGATTGCGCTTGTGCCGTCAATGCGCGATGCAAACAGCTAAGCAAATCATCTGGTGATAACAACTGCAAACGTTGTTTGTTATTAGCAAGGTTTCGGCTGATATGCCCTAGCGCATCCAAACTGTAGGCCAGTAAAAGTTGTTCATGGCATTGCTGTTGTAAGTAACCCAAGGTTTCAAAGCGGCTAAAATCTAGATGCGCTAAGCTCTTAGAGGTTTTCTTCATGGCCCCAGCCACTTTCGCTGGGCTAAACACCTGCCATAGGTCTTTATCAAAATCAGCACGGCTTTCGTCGCTGAGACAAAACGCCTGCATTTTGCCAATATAATCTGCTTTTCCAAGCTTGGTGTTGGCTTTTAGATCGGCATCAACTATCTGCTGGGCCACGTTATTATCGAGCCACCAGCGCTTAGTTTCTTGTAAGGTGCGAATATACTCATCAACACATTGATGGCTGGCGCGTATATCTGCCTTTTGCAAAGGAGTGACATGACGGTACAACAAAGAACTCAAGGCAGATTGTAACGCCTGAGGGCTTTGCCAAATACACAGTAGCTCGTTCAATATTTGCCGCGGTAACTGAACAATATGGCCACGCCAGTAATCCTCAACCGCCAGTTTCAACCATTGGGACTCATCAAGCACCAAACTTTGTTCGTACATTGCCCCGCTTTCAAAGGCATGTAAGCTGAGCATTCGTTGACAAAAACCATGTATGGTAAATACCGAGGCGTCGTCCATTTGCTTAATCGCCAACAGTAAGCGGTGGCAATCGAGTTCAATATTTTCACTACGGTCGATTAAATATTGGGTAAATTCGTCGTCACTCTTGTGCGCATAAAAATCAAAATACGCCCGTTGCAGTCGTTGACGAATTCGCTGTTTAAGCTCAGCGGTAGCGGCGTTGGTAAAGGTCACCACTAAAATTTTATCAACACTCAAGGGCGTGCATTCATCCCCTAACAGCAAACGTAGATACAGGTTGACTATGGTGTAGGTTTTTCCGGTTCCTGCACTGGCTTCGATAAGAGAAGCACCGGTCAGTGGAAAGGTCTTGGTATTTAACGGGATCATGACGCCTCTCCTAACCTATCAAGCAAGGGGCCGAACAAGGCATTGCTCACTTCGCTGAACGCGCTAAAGTGCTGTTGTAAATCGGGGCATACACGGCGAATATGCGGTTCATCTCCCTCGCCTTTAGCGAAATAACTACCATAAAACGCATTTTGCGCTTTTACCCAAGCTTTTGCTTCATCTTGTACGCTGAGCCATTCAAAGGCCGTTTTAGGATAAAAATGTAGTACCTGCTGCTGCCCCAAACGCCAATAATGAATAAACACGGCCAATTGGGTTTTCGCCTCAGCCATGCCAATAGCTTCAATACTAAAAGGCGCTTTGTCATCTACACCGATAAAATAGGCGCGTTGGGGCTTGGCCACACTACCGTTGGCACATAGGGCTAGCCAAGTTAACCACAAGTGTAATACGTTGTTCCCTTTGACTTTCCCCGCTCGCCAAAGTACTAAATTTCCGCCGTAGAGTGTGTTTACCCAGCCCGTTATTTGCATACTTTGCGTTGTTGCTGCGCCCGGGTTTTGTGCGCTAGCATGCACCTCATCCTCGGTTTTGACTTTCGTTCCATCGGTTGTCATAGCCAGAAGATTATTCAAGGTAAAGTTTATCTCTACGCGCTGCGCTGGCACCTCATCTAGTGGGCCACCGATGACCTCGACAATCGCATCGAGTAACGCTTGTGACTGCTTATAAACTGGCTGCAAGCTAATATCGGCAATATTACCCGTGGGCAACTTTCCTTCTGCCCGTAGGCGTGTTGTCCAATCCTCTTGTTGGGTAACCACAAAT
This sequence comes from Paraglaciecola chathamensis S18K6, assembly GCA_000314955.1. Classification (GTDB taxonomy): domain Bacteria; phylum Pseudomonadota; class Gammaproteobacteria; order Enterobacterales; family Alteromonadaceae; genus Paraglaciecola; species Paraglaciecola chathamensis. Next base: position 80,368 of record BAEM01000056.1, read on the forward strand.
CGTTCATTGAGTATGTAGCGCGCGAGCGCATCTAACTCAAATGGCTCGTCATCGCTTTGCGCCTCGTAAATACGGGTTAATCGAGTTTGCCAACGTTGGGTGAAAAACGCTTTGGCCGGGTTACTAAAAAACGCCAACAGCTCGTCTAATTCCACAGCCGATGTTTGGCTGTGTTCAGGCAGTACCTTAAGCGGCGCAGAACAGAAATCGACCTCTTTGTCAGCATGAACTGTTCCCACACTCAACTGCTGAGCCAGGGCTAACCAATGCGTTTGAAAGCTATTGGCAATACCCGTTGTTGTGTCTGGGGTGAAATACACTGGGTTAAACGGTTGTAAGGCGTGCTCGTGATACAAATGTTGCAGTAAATTTTCTGCGCAATCCTTAACAGGCAGTACGTCATCCCCCGCTAAGCAGAAGGTTTGCTCTGTATATTCAAGTAACTCGCTGAGCAAAATGGATGGGCTACGCTCGGAGTTGTCTTTGGCGCTATAGCCCTGAAAACTTAAATACAAACGTTTACGCGCTGATAATATTGCCTCAAGAAATAAGTACCTGTCGTCTAATCTTCGTGAACGGTCTCCTCGTCGCGCTTTGCCTATGCGCATTAAGTCAAAGCCTACGGGTACAACTTGCCTTGGGTAATCCCCGTCATTTAGCCCTAACAAGCACACCACTTTAAAGGGCACGCTGCGCATCGGCATCAGGGTGCAAAAATTAACATAGCCAGCTAAAAACCGTTGCCCTACCCCTTTACTGGACAAACTTTGTTCAAGCTCAGCCAGAAAGACATCATGCACAATATCGCCCTCAAACTGATGCCCATGGAGGGTCATTTGCTGCAACGATTGGCGCAATTGTAAAATATAAGTTTGGTCATCATCGTCGGGCAAATACAGTGCATCGATGAGTTGCAAAGCATCTTCAATTTTTGCTCTGAGACTGTCTGAACGTTGACAAAACGCCAGTGCATTGCCTAGCGCTTGGCTAAACATATAAAACTTTCCTAATGCGACCACATGCTGCCCTTCAATTTGCTCGTAAGGGGCAATTTGCCCGTGGGCATCATCAAACATACTTTGGCCGCCCATGGCGTATCCGGCAAGTAAGCGCTGTAAACCGAATAACCAGGTATTTTGTGGCTCATTTGGTAGTGACCACCGGGTTTTATCTTGCCCATCCCAGCCCCAGCGCACACCTGCTTCTGCAAGCCAAACGCTGAGTAAATCAAACTCCTCCGGGGAAATATCAAATTTACGTTGCACCGCAGGCACTTCACACAAGGCCAACACGTCAGACAACCCGATACGACTTTGATGCAATGACATTAGCTGTATAAAGCTATTTAGTAATGGCGATTCCTGTTGTGCGTTGCGATCTGAAATCGCGTACGGGATCGAAAGCCCTTTATCAGTTCCACCAAATATACCGTCAATAATGGGTGCATAGCTTGCCACGTCGGGCATCATGACTATCACATCGCCGGGATGTAATTCAGGGTTCTGGGCGAAAAGGTGTAATAGCTGGTCATGTAAAACTTCAAGTTCACGCACTGCGGAATGGCAGGCGTGCACTTGCAGTGTCATATCGTCATTGTCGATTGGAATTTTCGGATACTGCTCACCGTTCGATAATAGCTCTTGTGCAGACAACGGCTCCATCGCCCCGCGATGGGTTAAGGCTAATACTTCATGTTGTAGATGCTCAAGCAAACTATGAGGCTCTTGCTCAATAAAAGCATCATGCAGCTCTACCTCTAATGCGAGGATCATGTCTTGGTAGTCTCGCCCTTGTTTCCCCCAAGAGGCTAACAAAGGGTTCCCCACCAGCAGGTAATCGTCCATACCGCTTAGACCGCCCTGCTCAGCCTCGTTTGCTTGAGTTAATAAACTTTGCAATTTGGCTTGCAGCACTTGTTTGTTGTCAACGATATCCCCCCAATAATGGGCGCTGGGGTTAAACCAGAATATGATCACGTCGCGGTTTTTTGCCAGTGCTGAAAATATTTCCAATTGCTGCACTGGCATAGCTGACAAACCAAACACAAATAAGGGCTTAAGAGACGTATTAGAACTAGGCGACTGCTCAAGTTCCTGTAATAAACGCGTATGTAAGTTCGCCCTATGATAAGGGGACTCTGCCAGCTCTTTGGCATATGCAACCAACGCCCGCCATAAAATAGGCTGCCAAGGTTGAGCGTCTACATCTGTGTCGTCTAAGGTGTTTTCACCCTTTTCCCATGCGAGGATCCATTCAGGGCGATAAACCAAATACTGATCGTAAATATCCGCTATTTTTTGGCATAATTGATAAAGCTTTAATGGTTGTTGCTCATCAAGATATTGGGCAATGCTGGCAAACTCTGTCTGCTCACTCATGCTCGGCAGAATGCTCATGAGTTTCCATGTCATGTTGTCTTTGGTAAATGCTGACTGTTCGGGTAAATCATTAACGTGGCTTTTGTACAATTGCCATATGTAACTAGAGGGGAGCGGAAACTCGATATTAGCCGAAATACCCAGCGCTTGCGCAATTTCTATTTTTAGCCACTGGGCCATACCTGGGCTTTGCACTAGCACCACATCCGGGGAGAAGATGCTTTCTAGCGAACTTTTACTCTCACCTAACCAACCGATCAGATAGGCAGCAAGGCTTTCCATTTTATTTGACTGCACCAGATGCAACATAGCTAACTTCACTCAGGAAATTGATGTCCAAGTGTAGCAAAAATACTGTTTATAAAACCACTAATGATTGGTGATATAACCTTGCCCGCTTTGTAGAAAAACTGAACAAGGTCAATAGGTTGAATATTCTAACGATGCTGGCGTTCACACACTTCGTAAAAACGGAACATTGCTGATTACGCTCTATCCCATTTTTGCAAAGGCGTTATTGGCAGGCCCTTCGCTATCTTTTCTGGCTGAAAAAGATAGCGCGTTAAACAAAGCGAAATAAAGGTAAAGTAAGGGCAAAATAAGCGATATTATTTGTCTTGTTCGGCTTTTAAGGCAGCAATGATGTCCGCTGGTTCAGCACGGGTACGATAGTCCACATCAACGAATCGCCAAATGACCTCGCCCTGTGCGTTCAGTACAAAGGTCGCTGGGATAGGCAGCACACTTCCATTGCCATTATTAATGTTGGCCAAGTCTAAGCCACGATCTTTGCGCATGTGCTGCAAAATAAGCTCTGGCACTTCCCACGCTACGCCGTAAGATGCCGCAACTTGCGCATCTTGATCTGATAACACGGTAAACGCTAACTGGCTTATTTCGCTTTCACTCAAGCTATCGTCAGGCACTTGAGGACTTATCGCAACTAGCTCTGCTCCCGCAGCGTGAATGTCGTCTAGTACTGACTGCAAAGCACGTAATTGCAAATTACAATAGGGGCACCAATCGCCTCGATAAAAAGTAACGACCACTGGCCCTTTAGCACTTAATTCTGTTAACGTTACCTGCTGGCCTTGCGCACTTGGCAAGGTGAATTTAGGTGCTTGCTGGCCAACGTCAATCGCGTCACTGCCTTGTTCGAACTCATGGGCTTTTGCCATAAGCTCATCCATTGATTGCATAAACTCAGGTTTAGCTTGGCGTGATTTCTCTATTTGTGCATCAGTTTGTTGTTTAAGGGTGGACATTGTTTCTCCTTTTTTTGCAGCGCGGGTTTAAAACACACTCAGTGCTGCGTGAAAGATGTAGCGCACTAGATAAGGCGCAGATAATGGTTCACGAAAAATACTCCCCAGTAAAATACTTCTCGGTAAAATACTCCCCGGTAAAATAAAAAGCGTTATGTACCCCGATTCAGAGTAAGCATAACGCTTTTCGTTCCATTGATATCAATTCCAGTTCCAGTTCCAGTTCCAGTTCCAGTTCCAGTTCCAGTTCCAGTAAATAATTATCCTCTCAGCGAAAATTTATTGGAATTGGTATAAGTGAAATATTAAATTTTCATGCGACCTGTATTACTAACGCCCCGCCTTGCCTTTACTTAACGCGGGAAAACGCATGACTTTGAATTCACCCTGACTGGCATTATCACCGCCATTTAACACGGGGGAGCGATGCAGTTCGTTTACGGTAAAATAAATATAATCATCAGGGCCATACGCAAAGCCATCAGGCCACACTATTCGTTGATCTTTATACAAGGTACGGCTTTTCCCTGCAGGGCTCGTCACTTCAATCGCCCCTTTAGTCACCGATGTCACATATACGTTACCGCCGCCGTCTATAGTAATTCCATCCGAAAGCGACTTATCGCCATAACGCTGTATTTTGTCTTCAAGTGCTGGGGCATCTAGTGTTGTATCGATTAAGTCAGCTGTTTTTATGCGATAAATGGCTGTGCCTGACATAGCGCCAAAATATAACCAGTTTGATTCTGGATCAATCGTAATAGGGTTTACCCCTAAACGCACTGGTTGGCCACCTAAGGTTATCGCCCTATCTTCAATCGTCATATCAACATCTTCGGCTTGGGTAAATTCACTCCCTTCTAACACGCGCCTTACTAGGCCCGTTTTTATATCGGCCACTATAATAGCTGCGCGTTGGTTCGCCGCCGTATCAGCTATATAGATTTTTCCATGTTTTGAATCAATCGCTAAATCATTTAAAAACGACCCGGGATTGATCATGGGTTTGGCAATATAAATGATTTTTTCTAACGATTCTGAGCGTGTATTCCAACCTACAATGCGCCCTGCGTGGTCGTCTCCTGAGGTATCAAGCATCCACAAGATACCGTTTTGATCCACATTCAAACCCAATACATCGTAAAGTCCTAGCTTATTTTCGCCCGGTTTAGTCGCCCATTCTTCATTTGGGTAGGGCTTCACGGAGCCGTCATTAAACAACTCAACCACTTTTGTGGGTTGGCCGTAAAAACCATGCACACTTAGAAATTTGCGGCCATCGGCGCCAATCGCGATATTACCAGGCGGGGTCGTCTCCCCAAAGGTTGCGTATGTTTCAAGCTCGTGACTTATCTCTTGTTGAGTATGAGTTTCAGTTGCTGGTTGCGTTTGCGCCACGGCAATATTTGAAGATAAAATCGCGGCGCTAAGCAACGTAAGCGCAGTTAGTTTTGTGCGTAATTCAACCAATGAATTAACCGTTAACATCATATAATTTCTCAGTTCGTTTTTGATGAATGACTATTGCAAGGCATGCATTTAACCCATTGACGGTAGTGACCGGCAAAACAGTCAACCCATTTCATATTGACTCAGCGGCAAGCAGAAACCGCCACACAGATTAAAAACCGCTTAAAACCAGTTTGCCCACAGCCGTTTGTGACTCCAGTATTTCATGGGCTTTAAGCAGATTCGCTAGGTTAATTTTGCCCAATTCTTCTCCTAGGGTTGTGATCAAAGTGCCATTATCAATAAGCTCGGATACTTGATTCAGTATGTCATGCTGTGTTTGCATATCCGTTGTAGTAAACAGTGATCGGGTAAACATAAACTCCCAATGCAACGACACGCTTTTACGTTTCAACGCCACCACATTTAATGACGCTGGGTCGTCAATTAAAGCAAACTTACCTTGAGGTGTAATGCAGTCAACGATTTGCTCAAAGTGCTGATCGGTATTGGTTAAACTGACAATATTATCAACACTATCAAAACCAAGGGCAGCCAGTTGCTGTGCCATGGGTTTATGATGATTGATCACATGATCAGCGCCTAACTTACGGACCCAGTCGGCGCTTTTATCCCGAGAGGCGGTAGCAATAATAGTAACATTGGTTAGTTGCTTGGCTAGTTGCAGCAAAATGGAACCGACGCCCCCTGCAGCACCAATAACCAACAAGCTCTGTGTGCTGTCATTATCAAGTTGCAAGCGATCAAACAATAGTTCCCATGCTGTCACGGCTGTTAAGGGCAAAGCGGCTGCTTGGGCATCTGATATCGATTTAGGGGCGAAGCCAACAATACGTTCATCAACTAATTGATATTGCGCATTACTCCCTTGGCGCGTCATATCACCCGCATAAAATACCCGATCACCCACCTTAAACAGGCTCACGTTATCCCCTACCGCTTTTACTGTCCCAACCGCATCATATCCCAGTATTTTCATGTTAGGCGCGGGGTTTATTCTGCCGCGCAGCTTAGTATCCACTGGGTTTACTGATACGGCTTTGACTTCAACTAATAAGTCTCTGGCAGTCGCAACAGGTATATCGACCTCATATTCTTGCAGGGAATCAGCGGCAACTGTTTCACTAGGCTGCGTATAACCAATGGCTTTCATCACACTCTCCAATTAACAGGTTTGTTTGAAATTAACGGCGATATTGTAAATCAGATAACGGGTAGAAAAAGTGTTGTTTAAGCGAAACATTTTCAAAATTTTATTGAAAAGCATCGCTATTTGCTTAGCAAGATAAATTTCACACATAAAAAAACCAATAATGTATATACATTCGATATTCATTTGATATACAGTAAACCCTGATAAATCAAGATTCGGTTGGGCAATCCTTTGAGTGCTAAAAAAGCAAAGAAGAAAAATAGTCAGTTAATTGTCCGCATTAATGATCAAGAACGTGCTGAGTTTGTAGACTTATGCGAAGAACTTGATACCAGTGCAGCCCGAGAAGTACGCAGATTTATCCGTCAGTTCATTGATGAGCATAACCGTCCTTCAGCAGAAGACTAACGGGCGCTCACATGACATTATTAAATTAATTACAAGGAATATTTAAATGGCAAAATCAGATGCTAAAGCGTTAAAGAAAGAAATTAAGAACCGCAAAGCTAAAATTGCTAAGCAAGAAGGCAAAGTGAAGAAGTTGAAAAAACAACTTAAGAAAGCCAAGTAACCGGCGTTGTGTTTGGCCGCAGAGGTATTCTCCCTGCGGCTACTATATTTTTTGTTTATTGGGGCTCACTTTAAAAGAAGCCGCTTAATCAGGCCTAAACCAAACACTATATCAAATAGTAAATAAAGCCGCGCGACAGGTCACTCTTACATCTCCCCTTCAATTTAACAGCCGTTTCAACTGTCACTACAATCAATACCAATGTTAAAACGATACAGTGTTAAAAACGAAAGCCGACTGTCACTCTATATGTGCGTGGCTCTATGATGTGATAATGAATGTCTTCTACTCCTTGGCTTGCTTCACCGGGCAATCGCGATGCATAGAAGTAATCTATGTCGTGGGCATCATTATCAAAGACATTAAGCACTTCCAGTTTTAATTCGTACGCCCCCCAACGTTTACCAAGCAAAGCGTTAACTACGGTCGAGGCGTCAGATTGCACGCTATTATCTTCAATCAAAGGACGCTCGCCAAAATGCCGAACACGGATGCTGCCGTAGCCAGTGTCACTAAAAGACGCACTGACACCCATTTGTAGTACTTGGTCGATCGCCCCAGGTATATGCGCTCCCTCGGGTCGGGGATCTGAGAATTCAGAGTCGGTCATAGAATACTCTAGGTCAAAGGAGAGGTTATCCGTCATTCGATAATATGCAGTCAACTCCAGACCTTGGCGTTTACTCGGACGACTCGCCTCGGTATTACCTGCATCACCGACGAATAACAACTCACTGTCTAGCGACAACTGCCACAAAGCCAGTGATGCGTTAACACTGTCATCGAAATCGACTCGAATACCTAGCTCTGCACCATCAGAACGAACCAGCGCATCAACTGGGGTGGTCGATTCTCCACTGTTTGGATCAACTTTGGTGGTGGATCCTCTGGCATCATTGGAATGAAAACCTTGTCCTGCCGCAATGTACACTTCAAACAGATCATTGATTTGATAAGTAATACTGCCTTTAACAGAAACCAAACCCTCATTGTGCGAACCATTATTGTCGTTCAAATTGACATTGTTAATGTTTAGGTCGATTAAACTCGCCACATCGAAATCAAAATAGTCATAACGAATGCCAATGTTGCTGCGTAGCTTAGGTGTTATGTCGAAGGTGTTTCGCACATATAGGGCGGCACTGCTTTGTGTTACCTCATCACTTCGAACCGTGCCTCGCCTGACACGCTCGGTGGTTTTATACAAACCCACTTCTTGAATATCATCTATTCGGGTTTCAAAACCTAACGTAGTGCGAGACTGCTTATGGTCGAAATGATAGTGCCCCTGGGCGCCATACACTTTACGTTCATCAACCTGTTCAAACTGATCACCATTAATAGGATCATCAAGAAAGTAGGTAAAGTTAGAAAACAAGTTGAGATCATATTCAATAAAATACGCCGTAAGCGACGCGTGCGCTGAATCCCAGGCGGCACTTGCGCTATAGCGACTCGAATCCCCGCCGAGCGATGTATCAATCGAGCCAAGTTCATCTATATTCCCGTTAGTAATGGCCCGTTGCGGTATTTGGTCAGCGCTATTCCAGCTGTTGTCATAAGCCATAAGCGTAAACGACAGTATTCCATCACTGAGCTTTTGTGAGTGTTTAATCAAGCCGTTTATTTTACTTACGCCTTCATCAATATCATGCCATGGCCCTTGATATATTTGCTTTTCTACTGCGTACAACAAACTCCCGTTTGCAACCTTTTCAACACTATCAGCCACTAAAAGGCGCGTATATTCATTTTCCCCTAAGGTTAAACTAGCCATACCGGTTTCTAAGGTATTTGGCGTACTGAAAAATGCGCTGCCTGCTCCTGAGAAGTCCCCGACTTCGGTAAAATAAGGGCCTTTCTTATAAGCCAACGTTTCTACGAGCTCAGGAATAATGAAGTTTAAATCTGTGTAACCTTGGCCGTGGCCATGGGTACGCATATTCACTGGCATGCCATCCACAAAAGTCGCAAAGTCAGTGCCGTGATCAAGATTAAAGCCACGTAGAAAATACTGATTCGCTTTACCACTTCCACTATGCTGAGTAGCAACCATGCCCGGCACGAGCTCCATTAGTTCACCAGTGCGTAGCAGTGGCCGTACCTCAATTTCCTCTTGTCCGACAAAACCCTCTGAGGCGGAAATAGCCGATCCTATAAGATTAGTAGAGCGCCCCTTAACAGTGATTTGTTCAAGCTCGTCATTAGCACGAGCAGTCTCTATATTCGTTAGTAAACAAGCAGTTAACGTGGTCGCGATTGCCGACTTAAAAAATATATCCATATTCATTCCATTTTTTTGCGTGTAACGTTTTTATATTTCAGAACACAAAGTCTAAAAACTCATAACATGCATGATAAGTCGTGCATGCCTTAACCTAGTTAACGCCTATGGTCTCTATTCGGATGCAATTAATAGTCGATTAATAGAAATGCTTATTGGATTGAGCAGGCACAAAGAGGTGAATGTTACCTAAAATCACTAATGAGAATGACATCAAGCTTCAGCAGAGAATGACATCAAGGTACAGCAGCAAAGTGTATTGCCAATTAGTCTTTTGCTATAAAAGGCAATGTCGCCGTTGACGAGCTACAACCTATTTAGCGGCTAATATTTACACCTGCTTTGAAATAAAATCACTTTATAAGTCCAAGCTGTTGCAGCTCAAAACTTGTTTTTACACTCTCGGGGGAGTGTGCTTTGGGTATGCGAGCAAGCAATGGCGCTGTGAGTAAATGTTGAAGACTTTGGATGTTTTCTTCTAAAAACGGCATATCTGGCTCGAGCATATTCGCCACCCACCCCGCGATTTTCAAGCCGTCCTGCTCTATTGCTTGCGCAGTTAACAATGCATGATTAATACAACCCAAACGCATGCCTACCACCAAAATAACAGGTAGTTTTTCTGCGATAGCAAAGTCTGACAAAAACTGTTCTTGGCCATTGTTATTTTGCCCCAAAGGTAAGCGCCAGCCACCTGCCCCTTCAACCAAAAGCACATCGCTTTGCTTAGCCGCTAAAGCAGAAAATCCCCTATGGATAGACGAAAGCTCAATAGGTTGCGCTTTGCCCATGGCTACAAGGTTCGCACAGGCAAGATGTGGTGCGATTGGCTCTTCAAACGCAATAGGATTCACTTCGTTATAAGCAAGTGCCATGTTGCTCGCCTGTTGTAATTGCAATGCATCTTCATTTCTAAGTCCATTGGGGGTTACCTCGCAACCCGCTGAGACCGGTTTGTATGCGGCCGTGGAAAAGCCCGCATCAGCGCATGCCGCTAACAGCGCACAACTGACAAAGGTTTTTCCTACCTCTGTATCTGTGCCTGTGACAAAAAAAGCCTGCTGCCCCTGTGACGGTTGGGTATCAATTCGTGGCATGCGCTTTCCTTACTATATTGCTTTGATTCATAAATGGCAGTTGGAATATTAGGCTGAATTAATGTAATGACATGCTGAAACTTAGTCAGCGTTAGTTAACGGGTTTGGTGAGCGTTAAAAAACAAACACTATAGGTTAAGGGTAATCCTTCAGCACCACCAAATGTTTGCTGATAACACTGCTCGAGCGAACTAAGGGTATGGCGACTAATGGCTTTTTGCTGTTTATTGCTGGTTATTACATTAGCACCAATTTGCTTTATTGAGCCGAGTAACGCTCGTACATCTAAATGCCGAGTCACGTAATTTCTTTGTTGTACTTTGACCTGCAATCCAGCCGTTTTAGCATCACGCGCCCACGTTTCAGCGCAAGTAAATTGATTAATCTTGCGTGTGCTGTCTACCTGCTGCCAGCACGTATCTAGTTCATACATTGAGCCTTTACACATGATCGCCAGCACTCCACCAGCGCCAGGGGCCAATACACGATGAATCTCACTGCACACTTGACGACTATTTTTACACCATTGTAATGCCATTGAGGAAAACACTGCACTGGCTTTATTGTTGCTTAGTGGTAAGTGCTCGGCATCCCCTTGTAACCAACTGATATTAGTAAATTTAGTCGTGCTCCCCGCTTGTTTTTTAGCGTGCTTCAGCATGCCAAGCGCAATATCCATGGCCAAAATACGGGGTGTTTGCAGGTTGTTTATATTCGCTAATTGACGGGTCACACGCCCCGTCCCGCACCCGATATCGAGTATATGCTCAGGCAGTTGGGCCGCGCTTTGATAGCCCTTATTAACAAACATCGCCAGTGCATCATTGGCAATATCAATTTGGACTTGTGCAGCCGCATCGTAACGCGTTGCCGCGCGGCTAAACTGTTTTGCAATTCTGGATTTCAGCTGTTGTTCACTGCTAACCGTCAGCGACGCGCTCTTGCGTTTAAGAGGTTTTATAATAGGCGCATTTGATGGGGTTTCTTCATTACGCACAACTTCAATTGTCACTGCGTAACTCCCCCAATGCGAGCGTCAACCCATCAACTAAAGCCTGAATATCTTGTTTGTGATGAGATGCACTTAGGGTGATCCGCAATCGATCTGTTCCTTTTGGTACAGTCGGCGAACGTATCGCGCTGACCCACAACCCCATTTTGCGCAGGCGTTGACTTAGGGCAGTAGTCTTTTTGGGACAACCGACTATTATCGGTTGAATGGCAGTTGTTGAAGGGCTTAACGTTAAGCCTGCCGCTTCGGCTAATTGGCGAAAGGTCTCAATATTCTCTTGTAGCAACGCACGTTGATCGCTTTGCTGAATCGCTTGCAGACTGGCCAAAGTAGCAACAGCCTGAGCCGGTGGCATAGCAGTACTATATATATAATGCTTGGCAAAATTGGTTAGGTAGTCAATCAAGTCTTGGCTGCCAGCAACGAATGCCCCCGCAGTGCCTACTGCTTTGCCAAACGTGGCCATTAATATAGGAACGTCTTGGTCACTCAAACCTGCTTGTTCTAGTGCTCCCATTCCTGTGTCACCTAAAACGCCAAAGCCATGTGCATCGTCCACCATCAACCACGCATCATGCTGCTTGCTCAACGCGGATAAATCAGTAAGTGGCGCTTGGTCACCATCCATGCTGAACACACCTTCAGTGACCACCAATACATCAGCTTGTGTTACTTCGCAACGTGATTCAGCGCCAAGGATTTTATTCAACTGGGTATGTAAATGCGTGCAGTCATTATGGGCAAAGCGGCGTAAAGCCGCATCGCAACCCATTGCTCCGTCAAGCAACGAAGCGTGCATAAGCTTATCGGCCAGTATATAGCCGTCTCTTTTTTCGCTTAGTATTGAAGGCTGAGCTTGAAATAAGGCCTGACACACCGCTTGATTTGCTGCAAAACCAGAACCAAATAACAACACAGCTTCGCGCTCTAGCCCTTGTGCTAGGCTATCTTGCAGTGCTTGGTGCGCTTGGGTATGCCCAGTCACCAAAGGTGAGGCGCCGCTGCCGCCACCAAACTGACCAATTCCGTCTACCCAGCCTTGCATCACCGCGCTTGATTGGCGCATACCAAGGTAATCGTTACTTGAAAAGTTTAAATAGTGCTGGCCTTCTACTTCGATTAACGCACCGACAGCAGAGTCCAACGTAGTGACCTGCCTAAATAACATGTCTTTGCGCCGCGCAGCTAGCGCGGCCTGAATAAAATCAAACGCCATTAACCTGCTACTGTCTCAGGCTTTTTCTGGGTAGCATCGTAAAATAGTTCAGTTGCTTGGGGAGCTTCAGCGCTATGAGAAGCTTCAGTGCTTTGAATCTCTTCGAGTAAAGCTGCTTGATGGGCTTCATCTGAGTATTCACGGGTTTGCTTCGCGTTAATGCCTAGTTTCTTAAATAACATAACATCTTCATGTGTATCAGGGTTTGATGTGGTCAATAGCTTACAACCGTAAAAAATCGAGTTTGCGCCAGCCATAAAACACATTGCTTGCATCTGTTCGTTCATGGCTTCACGTCCTGCCGATAAACGCACAAAAGACTTTGGCATCATAATACGCGCCACCGCAATAGTACGAATAAACTCAAAATAATCTAAATCTTCAACATTTTCCATGGGTGTGCCTTTAACCTTCACTAGCATGTTAATAGGTACACTTTCAGGATGATGCTCTAAATTGGCGAGCTGCATCAATAAACCGCTACGATCTGAACCTGTTTCCCCCATACCGACTATGCCCCCAGAGCATACATTCATACCTGCTTCACGCACCGCATCCAAGGTATTCAAACGGTCTTGATAGGTACGCGTGGTGATGATGTCACCGTAAAACTCAGGTGAGGTATCCAAGTTGTGATTGTAATAATCAAGGCCAGCTTGTTTTAACGCGATTGCTTGGTCACGTGTTAGCATGCCTAATGTCATACAGGTTTCTAAACCCAGCTTTTTCACTTCACGCACCATGTCGGTAACATAAGGCATGTCGCGTTCTTTTGGGTTACGCCAAGCGGCGCCCATGCAAAAACGTGTAGAGCCGGCAGCTTTTGCTTCACGCGCGCGCTGAATGACTTTCTCAATTTCCATTAAGCGTTCTTTTTCAAGGCCGGTATCATAGCGGGCGCTTTGTGGGCAGTATTTACAATCTTCTGGACATGCACCGGTCTTAATCGACAGCAAGGTGCTCACTTGTACGTAGTTCGGGTCGAAATGCGCTCTGTGTACGCACTGTGCTTTGAATAATAAATCGTTAAAAGGCATGGCGAACAATGCATTTACTTCATCTAACGCCCAATCATGGCGTATTTCACTGGCGCTGGTGCTCAGAGGCTGATTGACACTGACTGACATACTTGGTCCTTTACATCATAATAGTTCGCGCTTAGTCTAAGTCCGCTTGACGCATTGTCAACTTAATTTAAAATCAAATCTTTACAAGTGAGCATTTTTTGAACGACTCAATTCAGGCAAATCTCGCCTTCGACCAACAACATATTTGGCACCCCTACACGTCAGCACTTGATCCATTGCCTTGTTATCAAGTGTCAGGCGCCCAAGGTGTACATATTCATTTAGCCACAGGTGAAGCACTTATTGATGGCTGCTCATCATGGTGGACTGCCATCCACGGCTACAACCGCCCTGAATTAAATCAAGCCGCAAAAGTGCAAATCGATAAGTTCTCACACGTTATGTTTGGCGGCCTTACCCATCAACCCGCCATTGATGTTTGCCGTAAATTAATTGAGATGACGCCCTCGGGGTTAGAACGTGTTTTTTTAGCGGATTCTGGCTCGGTATCAGTGGAAGTCGCCATGAAGATGGCACTGCAGTATTGGGCGTGTCAGGGCAGCCCAAATAAGCATAAATTTATTACCCCGCGCAATGGCTATCACGGAGATACCTTTGCCGCTATGTCGGTATGCGATCCCGTAAACGGTATGCATTCACTGTTTACTGATGCCCTCGCCCAGCAAATTTTTGCTCCTGCGCCACAAACACGCTTTGCACAAACTTGGAACGAAGATGACATTGCGCCGTTAGAAGAATTGATTCAACGGCATCACAATGAGTTAGCTGCGCTGGTACTAGAACCTGTCGTGCAAAACGCCGGGGGCATGCGTATTTATCACCCTGAATATCTAAAACGTGCACGTCAAATCTGTGACGATTATGGCTTACTGCTGATATGCGATGAGATTGCGACAGGGTTTGGCCGCACCGGCAAATTATTTGCTTGCGAACATGCAGATATTAGCCCAGACATTATGTGTGTAGGCAAAGCCTTAACAGGCGGTTATGTCACCCTTGCTGCGACTATCTGTACGGAAGATGTGGCTCAGGGTATCTGCCAAGGTAGCCCTGGGGTATTTATGCATGGCCCAACTTACATGGGTAATCCGTTAGCCTGTGCTATTGCCAATGCTAGTTTAGATATTATCGCCACAGGGGAGTGGCGACAACAGGTGGCAAATATTGAACGGCAATTAACAGAGCAATTAAGTAGGTGCAGTGAACTAGAAGCGGTCGCTGATGTGCGGGTGATAGGTGCAATTGGCGTAGTAGAATGTAAATCAGCCGTTGATGTTGCCACGTTACAACGTAAATTTGTGGCTGCAGGCGTGTGGATCCGCCCTTTTGGCAAGCTGGTTTACATTATGCCACCCTACGTTATTCAGCCTAAGGAATTAAGCCAATTAACTCAGGCAATTTATGACGTGCTGGCTTAATTAAAGGTCGATTAAATGAGCCTAAGAGGCTCATTAATGCATTACAGGCGGGGTGATATCCATATGTTTCACCTGCTGTGCTAATAAACTAGCAGCGGGGTCTTGAGGACATTGACGAATGAAATATTGGTAATCGACAATGGCTAATTGCGGGCAATCTAACTCGTGTAACAATACCCCCCTATCCCGCCGCTCATAAGGATTATTTGGGCAAAGGTGGATCAACAAATCGATACTGCGCAGAGCATGTTCATAACGCTTGGCATTAATCAGCGATGATTTCACTTGATGCAGCATATGCACCACGACCTCGTCGTTACTCGCGGGGTCTAGCGCTTCTTTAGGCATGCATTCATTATCAATGTCTTCAATCACGCTAAAGTACTTTTGCTTCAATACATCAACACTTAAAAGGTGACCGTTAATGGGGTCAACCATCACACTGTGTGTTTGCTTGTGCTCTGCATCACTTGTTTTATGACAATGGGCCTGATTAAGCGCAGTAGACAATGCGAAGGAGTCAGGCAAGGCTTTGTCTTCTTTACAGACAATGTCACAACGCACTAAAAAGTGCCCGGGAAAGTTAACACAACGGGCATTAAAACCAAGACGTTGAGCAACATGACTCAAAATAACGGCTAGGGTAACCGGAGTACCATTTCTGTAGGCGAAGACTTCATGTAATAAGTTCGGTTGACAGGTATCTGCACTGTCGTGGGCGCCAGTAAACGCTAACTCTTGATAAAAGAACGTCAGTAAACGTAAAAACGCACTATGATCAGGCTGTGATATGTGTGCGTGTATTTGCGCTTGTCTTGCCCAACGATCAAGTTGTTGTAAGCAATCTGAGATATCCGTATCAACCCCAACACTGTGGCGGCTGGCTAATAAGCCAGCACATAAGAGTTGGTTGCTTTGAATTGCTTGCTCTAGTGACTGCACCGAGATATGACCTTTTCCTAAACCTGTTTATTTTATCGGAAAGCTCGGCACTTTCTTGATATCAAATGTGGGTATATTTTAGCGGCGTTTGAATTTAAGAGAAATATTGCCTAAGTACGGCTTAGGCAATATGGCTTTAGTAAAATCAAACGCAAGCTTACATAGGAAAGATTATACAAATAAGATAGGTTGCTTACTGATAGCGACCAGAGCAGTAAAAGCGATCCAGCTTAACGCGCCGATAAAGCCGATTACGCGCATAAAGTTAGTACGCGCCATTTTAAGGGCAAGCGCCACCATAAAGACGTACATAAACAAACCGACTAATTTTTCTGTGACCCAAGGGGTGACAAATGGATATTGGCTGATGAGCACACATAAAGTAGCCGCACTTAAAATCAGCAAAGTATCAACAATGTGCGGCGTTATCTTCACCCACTTTTTCTGAAGCATGCTCGATTGGGTCATGGTCCAGATAAAGCGCATGATAAATAACAGCACACTTAAGGCAATACAGGTCAAATGAATGTGTTTTACGGCTGTGTACATTAGAGGTCCTTTAAAAGTAAACGATTGGCTATTCGCGTGCAGCTATGCAGACAATGCGAATTATACCTAAATGGGGCGCATATTAACGCACCCAATCTAGGGTATCATCCTCAATTTTTCCAATATTGTCTGTTAGCATAGCGACAATGTTGGGATCGAACTGACTTGCGCTGCGCGCCTGCAAGTGTTCGAGCGTTTTTTGCACAGACCAAGCTTGGTTTTCAGCTGTCTCACTGCGCAGTATCGTGTACGCAACGGCAACCGCAACAATTCGCGAATATAAATGTATATTCTCCCCTTGCAGACCATCTGGATAACCTTGACCATTCCAGTATTCATGATGCTCTTTGGCAATAATCGCAGCGACTTTAATCAAGGGCCGGTTTGAGCCTTTGAGTAATTGATAGCCAAACTCAGTATGCCGTTCAATTAACTGCACATCTTCAGGAGACAAGCTGTCTTGCTTATACAATGCGCGAGTGGGCGAGCATAAATTCCCTACATTATGCAATGGCGCAGCAGAAGTCAGTAAGTTTAGCTGGATGTCGTCAAGGCCAAGTGCTTTGCCTAGGATACGACACGCTTTTACTGTACGAAAAATATAGTGCTCATTAATTTCATTGCCTTCGGTCGATTGGCTCAAGCGCTCTATCACTTCTCGCTGAGTATCTTCGATGTCTTTTGTCAGCATGATATTGTCGAACGCAATTTGCACATTTTTCGAGAACATTTCGACTAACGTTTTTTGACCATCTGTTAATCGTTTCGGTAAGCCAGATAAATATAATAAAGAGCCACAACTGGTATTACTGTCACAATACGCCACAAGATACTCATCTGCATAAACTAAGGTTTTATCAATGAGTGCAACTCGGCAAGCTTCCAAATGCTCACCAGATAAAACAGCAGGCAATGCCTTACCTGCCGCTTGCTGGTATTCCCCTTGCCCGGTGAAGACAAATAAATTCTCTAAAGAGTGTTTTTGGTTATTGGCAATGGGATGTGGGCCCGCCACTGCACACGTAAGATAAGCCGCGTTTCTGCTGCCTCCGAGCAAGGACGAGAGTTGTTGTACAATTCCCTGGATAAAGTTTTCCAATGAATGGGTTTGAAACAAGTTTGCGGACGCAGAAATAATTTTTTCAAGCCCAATGCGATTTTCGTCTATCGCAACAATGTCGCGATATGAACGAAGTGCAGCAATGACCACGGTAAATAACTTCTGTGCAGTTAATTCGGTTTTCGATTTGTAGTCATTGATATCATAATTAATGATGACATCGCGTTCGGGGGCTTGGCCGGGTTGGCCTGTACGTAAAATAATACGAATGAAATGGTTGTTTGCTTCATTGCGAATAAAATCGGCTATTCTTAACCCTGCATCGTCCGTTTCCATTACAACATCTAACAGCACAACGGCGATATCTCGCTCTTTAAGCAAGACTTCCCTTGCTTGCTCACCATTAAATACACTGATGAATTCTAGGTTTCTATTTTGAAATTCAAAATCACTCAAAGCCAATTTAGTGACGGCGTGGATCTCTGGTTCGTCATCGACAATAAGGATCTTCCATGTGCCTTGATACTCTACGCTTTCGTCTTCGTGGTCATCTGCAAATAACAACTCGTCGTTCATTCATTCCTTCCCTTCGCATCTCCCGCGAATAACTTATTTGATTTCGTTGTACTTCTATATGCATGTCTAAAATAGTACGCTTTTCAAATAGTTGCAATCTTGCGACGATTTAATTAAGCCTTGTAGCACCCCAGTGTTACTCGGGGATGGCCATTTAAGTCGCTGACAGAACGCACTTGCTCGAAGCTATTTTCGCGCAACAGTGCTTGCACGCCTTGTGCTTGTAGGTGGCCATGTTCAAAGACCAGCCACGCATTAGGCGCTAGGTATTCAATAGCGTTAGGAATAATAAAGCGAATATCGTCTAAACCGTCTTCGCCAGACGTTAACGCACTTGCAGGCTCAAAGCGCACATCACCCTGTTGCAAATACACACTACTTTGTTCGACGTAAGGTGGATTACTCACAATAAGATCGAATGAAGCTGCGCTGAGATTTGAAAACCAGTCACTTTGCGTGAAGCGCACATGGGGCAGCTTATTTGCCTGACCGTTTTGTTTTGCAAGAGCCACTGCATCTGCGTTTTTGTCTATCCCGGCTACCTGCCAGTCTGGTTTTTCACTGGCTAAAGCAAGAGCAATTGCGCCAGTACCTGTGCCTAAATCCAGTACGTTGGCTTCATTATTCAGCGGGAGATCAAGCGCCGTTTCGACAAGTAATTCGGTTTCGGGGCGAGGAATTAAGGTGGCAGGTGATACCTGTAAACGCAAACTCCAAAAATCGCGATAACCAAGAAGGTACGCTACAGGATGACCTTGTTTACGTTTTTCCACTAGATGCTCAAAGGCACGCAATTGCGCCGCATCGAGTGGTTTTTCTGGCCAAGTCATTAAATACACTGTGTTGCATTGTAACACTTGGCACATCAGCAGCCGGCTGTCCGTCGCCGCGCTGTCGCTATCTTTAAGCTGTTCTTTAGCAAATGCTAACTGCTCAGCGATACTATTTTTCCCTTGAGCAGCAGACATTGTACTCATTGGCTTTAACCTTCGTCAGACAATGACGCTAATAAGTCAGCTTGATGCTCTTGACGAATAGGTTCAAGCACAGCGTCTAAATCCCCCGCCACCACATCATCTAAGCGATATAAAGTGAGGTTAATACGGTGGTCGGTTACTCGCCCTTGAGGGAAATTATAGGTACGAATACGCTCAGAACGATCGCCACTGGCCACTAAGTTTCGTCTGGTTGACGTTTCTTCTGCTTGACGCTTTTCTTCTTCGAGTTGATTCAAGCGCGACTGTAATACCGCCATGGCTTTGGCGCGGTTTTTATGTTGCGAACGCTCGTCTTGACACTCTACCACTATGCCAGATGGAACGTGAGTGATGCGTATGGCCGAGTCTGTTTTGTTAACGTGCTGACCACCTGCGCCTGATGCGCGAAACGTATCAATTTTAAGATCGGCTTTGTTCACTTCAATCGCTTCAGATTCAGCCACTTCAGGCATCACCACGACGGTACATGCTGAGGTATGAATACGCCCTTGAGATTCTGTTTCTGGCACTCGCTGCACGCGGTGTCCACCAGATTCAAATTTGAGGATACCGTACGCGCCATCACCAATGATATTGGCAATCACTTCTTTGTAACCGCCGTGATCGCCTTCGTTCATCGTCACGACTTCCACTTTCCAGCGCCGAGCTTCAGCATAACGGCTATACATGCGGAACAGATCACCGGCGAAAATCGCCGCCTCGTCACCGCCTGCCCCAGCACGAATTTCAACAAAGCAGTTACTTTCGTCGTTAGGATCTTTGGGCAACAATAATATTTGCAATTCGTCTTCGTACTGCTCGATAGCAAGCTTGGATGATTTGTATTCCTCTTGCGCCATTTCACGCATTTCAGGATCACTTTCTTGCATCATTTCCTGCGCGGACTCAAAGTCTTGCTGGGCACTTTGATAATCGGCGAAACATTTCACCACACCTTCAAGTTGCGAATACTCTTTAGTTAATGCGCGATATTTGTCTTGATCGGCGATAATCTCAGGCTGGCTCACAAGCGCCTGCACTTCTTCAAAGCGTTCGGTTAACGACTCTAATTTACGTTGAACTGATTCTTTCATGTTATTCCTGTAAGCCCCTTATTTTACATTGCAGCTGCTGGCTCATACTGAGCATTCGCGCGAGCCTTAAAGGGGTAAATGAAGTTACTTAGATGAGTCGCTTGCGCGCGCTAATCCTAGCGCGTCCTGCAATAGACTCATATTTTTATTATCTTGCTGCATCGCAGCTTTTTTCAGTGCTTTGGTTGGCGCATGTATTAACGAATTCGTCAGTTTATTTGCCAACTCTTTGATCACTTGTTCTGCTTCTTTGCCATCCGCTAATTGATTAAGCGCCTTAGCAACAAGTGTATCCCGTTGATTTTCACTTTGTTGACGAAAATCGCGTAATACATCAATCGACGTTTGCCCTTGGCGCCACTGCAAATATTGTTGAGCTTGTTGGTCAATCATTTGCTCTGCTTGTAAAGCAGCGTGTTGACGTGACTCAAGGTTTTTTTCGACGATTTGTTGTAAGTCATCCACCGTATATAGATATGCGTCATCTAATTCGCCGACTTCTGCTTCGATATCCCGAGGAACCGCCAAATCAACTAAGAACATCGGTTTATGTCGTCTGTCTTTTAACGCTCGTTCAACCAACCCTTTTCCAAGTATGGGCAACTGGCTGGCGGTAGAGCTAATAACGATATCAGCGTCTTTTAAGTGATGTGGTATTTGCGTCAGCGTTAAAGTGCTTGCTCCTAATGGTTTAGCAATCGCTTCAGCTCTGGCCAAGGTTCTATTGGCGACACTGAGTGACTCAACACCTTGTTCGTGCATATGCTTAGCCACAAGCTCAATGGTTTCACCGGCACCGATAAGTAATACATTGCTTTTCTTCAGTGAAGAAAATATATGCTTGGCTAATTGCACCGACGCATAAGCAACAGATACTGCATTAGAGCCGATATCTGTTTCGCTGCGCACCCGTTTTGCCACTGAAAAAGTCTGCTGAAACAAGCGTTCAAAATCACTTTTGATGACACCTGAATCTTTGGCGCTGACGAAGGCTTGCTTCACTTGTCCAAGAATTTGCGGTTCACCTAAAATCAATGAATCTAATCCGCAGGCCACACGCATAATGTGTTTAATCGCATCGTCTTGCTGATAAATATAACTATTGAGGCCTAATTCATCTGCTTTAGCTTGATGAAATTCAGCTAACCATTTTGTTAACGCAGCACCGGTCAAATTTTCTGCTTGTGCGTATATCTCTGTTCGATTGCAGGTAGAAACAATCACAGATTCATCGGCCCCTGTATTAAGGGCTAACGATTTAAGGGCTTCAACCATAGCATCCGGTGAAAAGGCGACTTTTTCGCGCAATTCTACTGGTGCGGTTTTATGGTTAATCCCAAAGGCAATTAAGGTCATGCAGATTACAGCTTTTTCATTAAACGGTGTTAAGGCCAGATCAGGGCGGCATTGTACGCAAAAGGTAAAACTATTGAAAGCACCCTGCTATGTATGTTCCTATAGCCGCCTTTGATATTACTAGTATGGTGGCTGTGAGCGTGCGTTCAACAATACATTTCGTATTACTTATACTTACTGCGGTTTTACTTAGCGCCTGTGCCACTCCTCCGCCTGCCCCAATTCAGGTGAACAGCCAAGCACATCAAGCAAGCTTACAAAATACTCAGCAGTGGACATTAAAAGGCCGAATGGCATTTAAGAGCCCCGACGATAAGTTCAGCGCCAACGTAAACTGGCAACAAATACAAGACAGTTACCATCTTTCACTGAATACCATGTTGGGTATTAATATCTTGTCCATGCATGGGGATGATGTTTCCGTTGAATTAGACGCTGACGGCGAGCACTACCAAGATACCGATGCCAGCCACCTTATTTGGCGTATTACCGGCTGGCAAATTCCAGTGTCACAATTTCCATTTTGGATAAAAGGCCAGGCCGCCCCTAAAGATGAGGCGATTTATGCCCAAAGCGGTGTCATCGACCAATTAATTCCCCGTTGTGAAAACTGTAACGGTTGGCTAATAAGCTACAAAGATTATCAGAAAGTGGACGACATTTGGCTGCCACATAATATAAAACTGAATAACCCCATGCTGGGGAACCAAATTCTTATCAGAGTAAATCAATGGATCAAACAATAGATTGGTGGCCTAGCCCCGCTAAACTGAATCTCTTCTTGCACATTAACGGGCGCTACCCTAACGGCTACCATAAATTACAAAGCCTATTTCAGCTATTAGATAAAGGCGATGAGTTAGCTTTTTCAATCACGCCTCACAGTGATATTGAATTACTCACGCCCATCGAAGGGGTAGCCAATGAAGACAACTTGATTGTTAAAGCTGCCCGTTTACTGCAAGCTCATACAAATTGCCAGCAAGGCTGTCAGATTCAATTACGCAAAGTATTGCCTATGGGCGGTGGCATTGGTGGCGGTTCGTCGAATGCAGCCACCACATTAATTGCCCTTAACTATTTATGGAAATGTAACTTAAGCCTGACAGAACTCGCTAAATTAGGCTTAGTACTGGGTGCGGATGTGCCGGTTTTTGTTATGGGTAACACTGCGTTTGCCCAAGGGGTTGGTGAGCAGCTTACACCTGCTAGCCTTGCTCAAAAGCACTATTTAGTAGTGTTTCCGCAGTGCCACGTATCAACCGCAGAAGTCTTTAACGCTCCTGAACTGCCGAGAAATACACCAGTTATATCTTGGCAAGAGTATGATTTTGACCAAACCCATAATGACTGTCAGCAATTAGTCTGCAATCGCTTTGAGAATGTTGCAAATACATTACGCTGGTTGTTAGAATACGCGCCGTCTCGAATGACAGGCACAGGTGCTTGTTTATTTGCGGTCTTTACCAGTAACCAAGAAGCAGAAAATGTACTCGCTAACTTACCATCAGGTTGCTCAGGTTTTGTCGCTAAAGGGGTCGATGTGTCTCCTGTGCATGACAAATTAGCGCACCTAGATAGTATTAGCTAGCGCAAGTAAAACGCGTATTTACGCGGCGAAAGGTTATATTAATACAGAGTATTTTTGGGATATCGCCAAGTGGTAAGGCAACGGGTTTTGATCCCGTCATTCGTTGGTTCGAATCCAGCTATCCCAGCCATTTTCACTTTTACGCACTGAGGAATTTAACGTGCCAGACATGAAGCTTTTCGCTGGAAACGCAGTACCTGAACTTGCACAGAAAGTAGCCGATAGGCTCTACACCAAACTTGGTCACGCCAGTGTTGGGCGCTTTAGCGATGGGGAGATCAGCGTAGAAGTACATGAAAATGTGCGCGGCTCAGACGTCTTTATTATTCAATCAACATGTGCGCCTACGAATGACAACTTAATGGAATTGATTGTAATGATCGATGCCTTTCGTCGTGCATCAGCAGGTCGTATTACTGCGGTTATTCCTTATTTTGGTTATGCCCGTCAAGACCGTCGTGTACGTTCTGCCCGTGTACCTATTACCGCAAAAGTTGTTGCAGATTTCTTATCAAACGTCGGCGTTGACCGTGTATTGACTATTGATTTGCATGCCGAGCAAATTCAAGGCTTTTTCGATGTACCTGTTGATAACGCCTTCGGTACACCGATTTTATTAGACGATATGCGTCGTCGTAATATCGAAAACCCAGTGGTTGTATCACCAGATATTGGCGGTGTGGTACGTGCTCGTGCTGTTGCTAAACTGCTGAACGACACTGACCTTGCTATTATTGATAAACGTCGTCCTAAAGCGAACGTTGCTCAGGTCATGCATATCATCGGTGACGTACAAGACCGCGACTGCATCATAGTTGACGATATGATTGATACTGGCGGCACACTCGCTAAAGCAGCGGAAGCACTAAAAGCCCATGGCGCGAAAAACGTTTTCGCCTACGCAACCCATGCGATCTTCTCTGGCAATGCAGCACAGAACTTACGTGATTCTGTTATCGATGAAATTATCATTACCGACAGTATTCCCCTTAGTCCTGAAATCAAGGCATTAGATAAAGTGAAGCAATTGACCTTATCAAACATGCTTGCTGAAGCAATTCGCCGAGTTAGCAATGAAGAATCTATTTCAGCGATGTTTGAGTATTAGGCTCTCATTCTTAAATTTGATTCATTAAGCCGCTTTTAAAGCGGCTTTTTTGTGTTTTTTATTCCGCGCTCCATAAGTCTCTGCATTTGGTACATAACTTGCCCCATTAAGTTACCGTTAAACGACTGTGGAAAGTTTATGGAAGATGTATGGCAGTTCATCCCCTACCCCTGGCTGATTGTTGGCGGATTGGTCAGCATCAGTGTTACTGGCATGTACCTAGTCAAACGCTTCGTATTGGTGCAATTGCAAAGCATAAAACGCAGCGAAGGGCGGCACGTCACTAGTATCTTGCTCAATTCACTGAGTAAACCCCTGAGTATATTTATTCTCGTGTTAAATATTTACCTACTGCAATACTTATTACTCAAGCACGAGTTGATAGCTGATCAATATAACAAACAGGTAGATATCACAGCGCAGATAGGGATTATTATTGCATTGTTGGTATTTGCAGAGCGATTCTGCAACCAGCTAGTCGTCAGTTACGCAGACTCCTCAGACGTTTTGCGCAATAGTCAAAGTATCATTCGCGGTACCAGTAAACTGCTCATTATCAGCATTGGTAGCTTAGTCATTTTAGGCACGCTAGGAATATCAATTACCCCGATTGTGGCATCACTAGGCATTACCTCACTTGCAGTGGCGCTCGCCTTACAGCCCACTCTAGAGAACTTCTTTTCTGGCGTGCAACTGGTGATTGATAAACCCATACGTGTCGGTGATTTTGTTGAACTCGACTCAGGTGAGCAAGGGTTCGTTGAGAAAATAGGATGGCGTTCAACCTGGATAAAGATGCTTCCTAACAATATCGTCGTCATGCCAAACAGCATATTGTCACAATCTAAGGTGATCAATTATTACTACCCTGAAAAAGAATTATCAGTACCTGTCGATGTAGGTGTGCATTATGATTCCGACCTTGAACACGTGGAACGCGTGACGTTAGAGGTGGCTAAGGAGATCTTGCACAGTCATAAATGGGGCATCAGTGATTACGACACCTTTGTGGTATTTCATACCTTTGACAGTTCAAGTATCAACTTTACTGTGATGCTTAGGGCCGAGGAATACTTCAATCGATTTTTCATCAAATCTGCCTTTATCAAAGCATTACATGCACGCTATCGCCAAGAGGGTATTGTTATTCCGTATCCTATTCGCGCGATAAACACAGAACAAGAAAAAGCAGAGCCCAGTAATCGTAACACGGCCCCGCCCTAGGCTTCTTTAACTGACGTAGGGAATAAAACGCAGTGCTGGAACAATCGAAAGAGATCTTTCTTGTTAACCGCCCACGCCAATGGTAATATTCGCCGCCCTTTTTATGGGGCTGCAAGTTTTCTTGTCATATTGGCATGTTAATTTAGCGAACATAGTAGATTTTGGTCGCAGAAATCTACACTTAATTACTTACTTATTGGAGTTATCTCATGTCTGAAGGAATTTTCACTCTAGACGCAGAAGTCCGTACTGATTTAGGGAAAGGTGCGAGCCGCCGCCTACGTCACGAAGACAAAGTACCTGCTGTATTATACGGCCTAGGTAAAGAAGCCGTTTCTTTAACTTTGTCTCACAACAAAGTTTTCCAAGCGCAAGAATTCGAAGCTTTTTACTCTCACGTTCTTACCTTGAACGTAGACGGTAAAAAAGTTGAAGCCGTTGTTAAAGACATGCAACGTCACCCGTTCAAGCCTCGTGTAACTCACTTGGATTTTTTACGTGTTGATGCGAAGCAAGCTCTTCAAACAAACGTACCTTTACACTTCGTAAACGAAGACAAAGCTGAGTCTATTAAAACACTTGGCGGTCACGCTGAGCACCACATGGTTGACGTAGAAATTAGCTGTTTGCCAAATGACTTGCCAGAGTTTATCGAAGTTGACGTTGCTAACGTTGAGCTAGGTCAGACTCTTCACTTGTCAGACATCGCTCTTCCTGAAGGCGTAACGTCAGTTGAACTTGCTAAAGGCGAAGATCACGATCTAGCTGTAGTAACCGTTAAAACAGCCAAAGGCCCAAGCGTAGAATCTGCAGAAGATGATGCCGAAGGTGAAGAAGCTGCTGCGGAATAAGTTGTTTGTCTAACATTCAACTGATTGTAGGCCTGGGTAATCCAGGCCTCGAATACAAATACACCCGCCATAATGCCGGTACTTGGTTAGTCGAAAACCTCGCCCGGATGCACAATTGTACTCTGAGTTTACAAAGCAAGTTTTTTGGTTATACCGGTCGGGTGACTATCGGTGGCCAAGATATTCGTTTACTCGTCCCTACCACTTATATGAATAAAAGTGGCCAAGCGGTTGCGGCACTGGCCGGATTCTATCGCATTCCCCCTGAATCCATTTTAGTGGCCTATGATGAACTCGATTTGCCACCGGGCATCGCTAAATTTAAATTTGGCGGCAGTTCAAGCCAAAATGGTATTCGCGATATAGTATCAAGCTTGGGAAATAACAAAGATTTTTATCGATTACGTGTAGGCATTGGCCACCCTGGCCACAAAGGCAAAGTGTCAGGTTATGTACTAGGCAAGGCCCCTGCAAAAGAACAAGAACAAATGGATGCCGCAATTGATGAAGGCGTTCGTTGTGTAGAAATACTAATTAAAGACGATTTGAAGAAAGCCATGAACCGGCTGCATTCATTCAAAGCAGAATAAGCATATCAGTTAATACTGAGACTAAAGATAAAGAGGATCTAAAAATGGGTTTTAAATGCGGCATAGTAGGATTACCGAACGTAGGTAAGTCTACACTTTTCAATGCTTTGACCAAAGCCGGTATCGAAGCCGCTAACTTTCCGTTTTGTACGATTGAGCCAAATACAGGCGTGGTACCTGTTCCCGATCCTCGTTTAGACAAGCTCGCTGCTATCGTTGACCCTAAGCGCATCATACCTACCACGATGGAATTTGTGGATATCGCCGGATTAGTTGAAGGCGCGTCAAAAGGTGAAGGCCTAGGCAACAAGTTTTTAGCAAACATTCGTGAAACAGATGCAATCGGCCACGTTGTTCGTTGTTTTGATAACGACAATATTGTTCACGTTGCGGGTAAAATTAACCCTCAAGATGATATCGACATCATCAATACAGAATTAGCATTAGCGGATCTTGAAACCACTGAAAAAGCGCTTCTACGCCTAGCGAAACGTGCTAAAGGCGGCGATGCTGATGCCAAATTCGAGCTAAAAGTACTTGAAAAAATTAAGCCGCATTTAGATGAAGGCGAGTTACTGCGCTCAGTTGAGTTGGAAAAAGAAGAATTAAAAGCCATCAGCTACATGAACTTCTTAACGCTTAAACCGACCATGTACATTGCCAATGTGAATGAAGACGGCTTTGAGAACAACCCATACTTAGATAAAGTACGTGCGATTGCAGAAGGTGAAAACGCCGTGGTTGTTGCAGTATGCGCCGAAATGGAAGCGGAAATTGGTGAGCTTGAAGATGACGAGCGCGCTGAGTTCATGGCTGAAATGGGACTTGAAGAGCCGGGCTTAAATCGTGTTATTCGTAGCGGTTATAGCTTGTTGAGCTTAAACACTTATTTTACGGCTGGTGTTCAAGAAGTGCGAGCGTGGACCTTCCCAATCGGTTCAACTGCACCGCAAACAGCCGGTATTATTCATACCGATTTTGAAAAGGGCTTTATTCGCGCTGAAGTCATTGGTTACGACAACTATGTAGAGTTCAATGGTGAACAAGGTGCGAAAGACGCAGGTAAATGGCGATTAGAAGGTAAAGAGTACATCGTTAAAGATGGTGATGTTATTCACTTCCGTTTTAACGTTTAGCGATTAGCGATTCTATCGTTACGCTAACGCATTCTTCCCCTGTAAAAACAGAGCAATTTTGCTCTGTTTTTCGTTTTATACCCATTCCCCCTAATATAAATCGGTATTCCTAGACTAAAGCCGTAAAGACAAATCTTGCCCCTAGATTAAGCTATTAACACGAATCACCAACTCGCGCTTTCTTCAGGGTAAGCCGAGCGTCGAATAATTAGCCTTTGTGCTCAAGAGGGGTTCACTTCACTTGCGTTTTTTCTCTTTAGTTCTGTTACTAATCGCTATTCTGTTGCCACAAAAAGCATTGGCGAGAGAGACGTTAAATATTGGCTTGTTGATTGCCAACAAAAGCCAGCGCGCGGCGTACAACCAACTTGCGGTACAGTTCGAAAAAGCATACCCCCACCTTGCTGTTAACTACATAGTGCTAGACGACAAACGTTATAAACATTCTATCGACGTATGGTTAAAAAAGAAAAAAGGCCTAGATGTGCTTTACTGGCAAGCAGGAAATCGCCTCAAGCAGTTTGCCTCTATGAATTTACTTGAGCCTTTGGACTCACTTTGGCTTGAGCAAAATTGGCGAGATAACTTCCCTTCAAACCTTCAAAACACTCTGCAACACGATGGGCACATCTATGCTCTGCCCTACGCCTTTTACCAGTGGGGTATTTACTATAAGAAGTCGCTGTTCGCAAAATTCAACCTTAACGCGCCCAAAACATGGAGCGCTTTCCTTAACGTCTGCGATGTCCTCAAGCAAAATGACATCGCCCCAATCGTAATTGGTGGTAAAGGAAGTTGGTCAGTAGCCGCATGGTTTGACTACTTTAATCTGCGTATAAATGGCCTCGACTTTCATCAACAGCTTATGAGCGGAAATACCTCTTACACTGATAAACGCGTAATCCAAGTATTTAAGACGTGGAAAGTCCTGATTGATTTAGAATATATTGTATCTGCGGCCGACAATAAAAACTGGCAAGACGCCTTACCTTATATTTACCACGATATCGCTGGCATGACGTTATTAGGCACGTTTGCAGAACACCATATTGCTAAGTTGCGTAGTGATGACATTGGCTTTTTTCGCTTCCCGCAAATAGTCCCAAGTATGCCGTTTTATGAAGAAACGCCGATTGAGGTATTTGTTATTCCCCAAAATGCCCAACACAAAGAAGGTGCTCGGCTTTTTCTAGCATTTGTTGGCCAACATGAAGTACAGGCGCAGCTTAATTTAGCACTTGGTTATGACTCAGCGCATTCATACGCCACTAAACATCACTTATATCCTTCAGTGACGCCTGCCGAAATAAGCTCAAGCAACAGTGGGATCGCACAATATTTTGATCGCGACACCAACAAAGCCATGTCACTAAGAGGGGTGAAAATTATGTCAGAATTTCTAAGCGATCCCAACGTCGCCCTCGCCACCAGTGAACTCGAAAAAGTGCGCTTGAGTACACGCGCTCAAACGCCTTAAATTGCGTTGCATTAATGTGGGTACCAAAGTGCTTTTGCGCACTTAAAAAGCGAATGCATCAACAGCATAATTCCTCTACCCTTGTTTTTTAGGTCAACGAGAAGTCTTTATGCCTAACAACAAAGTTGTATTGATAACAGGTGGCAGCCGCGGAATAGGTGCACAAACGGCTAAATTGTTCGCAGAACATGGATATGCAGTGTGCATAAATTATCGTCAAGATGTAAATGCCGCTCGCGACGTCGAACAATACATACACGATTTAGGCGGCAACTGCATATTAGTGCAGGGTGACATAGCAAAAGAAGAAGACGTTGTGCGCCTTTTTAGGGAAACCAAACAAAAGCTAGGGCCCATATCAGTTATGGTTAATAACGCGGCAATACTTCATCAACAAGGAAAAATTACCGAGTTAACCGCTGCGCGAATTGAGAACACATTCAGCGTAAATGTCACAGGCAGCTTCTTGTGCTGTATCGAAGCGGTGAAACACATGGCATACAGCTATCAAGGCGACGGGGGCGTTATCATCGATGTTTCATCTATGGCGGCGCTGAGTGGCTCAGCAAATGAGTATATTGATTATGCGGCTTCTAAAGGCGCTATTGATACATTAACGAAAGGGCTTGCCAAAGAAATGGCACATGAAGGAATTCGAGTTAATGGTGTCCGGCCCGGCTTGATTTACACTCAGATGCACAAAGATGGCGGCGAAGCTAACAGGGTCGACCGATTAAAAAGCAAAATCCCTTTGGGCCGAGGTGGTCAGCCACAAGAAGTCGCTCAAGCTATTTATTGGCTCGCGTCTGATGCAGCGTCGTTCACCACAGGCAGTTTCATTGATGTTTCTGGTGGTCTCTAGCTTTAATTTTTTACCGTGATAAATATATAACCATTCTTATGACTAAATCCGCCTCCCTCGGTGGTAAAATCGACTTCAATCAGTCAACACTACTTTTAACCTGATAATAGAACACACATGAAACCCATATTTGATATACAACCTTTGATCGGTACCTCACAAATTCCTCTAAATGCACCACGAGAGCAATTACTGAGTACGTTAAACCAACCGTTTAAATCGATAAATAAGTACCCTGAGCGTGCACAGCCAAGTGATGCATTCTATCGCAATGATGTACATGTCTCTTATCAAGGGCAACCTGCTAGCGTGGAGTCAATCGAATTTGCCTACAGCGATTTATACGATATCACCCTATTAGGCGAGTCTATCCTCAATCTCCCAGTAAAAAGTGCTCTGTCAAAGCTTGAACTGCTCACCGGCCACACGCCTCAAACAGACGATAATGGCTACACCTATCAAATTCCTTCGCTAGGTATCTGGCTATGGCGTGAATCAAACGATAATTTCGATGAAAACGGCTTTTACTTTTTCACTATAGGTGTAAAAGCAATAGCAGAACCTCTTTAGATACCTAACGACCCGCCAGAATAGTGCGCTTTGGGCTCTCGCTGAGAGCCTTCGCCTGACGAAAGCACCACCACTGGGCATTTATTGTTTGGGTTAAATGATAACGAGGGCGAGCAATCTGTTTTATCGTTTCGAGTTTATTGTTTCGAGCTTATTATTTCGAGCTTATTGTTTCGATTTTTAGATCTTAATTTTTCAGTTTTGTTTTTTGGCTTTTGCTTTTTTACTTTAATTTTTTGCCTAAACGTTACGATTACTCCCCTGCCTAACTGCGAAAACTAAGCAGCAATTGAAGTTTTCCCAAAAAAACGTAATTTTTTAGCGTAAAACGTTTGTTTTTAACGAAATATAACCTGCCGATACCGAACATTAGCTAGCAACTACCGATTAATGAACACGAATGCAGGGTTAATTTCATAAAAATACTCAAAAATAGACAATATGGGCAAAACTAATTTCACACTAGGCGGACTGCAAAACCAATCAGCAGGACGAAAAACACGCAGCGATAGTTAATTTTTAGCCACAATTAGTATAAATTCACAACAGCTGTTTATTATGCGAGCAAACAGTCATCTTATCTTAAAAAAACGGTTGACGACTAAAAGCCTAATCAGCATAATACGCGCCACTTCCAAGAGGGAGTGAAGGAATGGCTACATAGCTCAGTTGGTTAGAGCACATCACTCATAATGAT
Organism: Paraglaciecola chathamensis S18K6; assembly: GCA_000314955.1. Lineage (GTDB taxonomy): Bacteria > Pseudomonadota > Gammaproteobacteria > Enterobacterales > Alteromonadaceae > Paraglaciecola > Paraglaciecola chathamensis. The sequence goes on from BAEM01000056.1 coordinate 111,980, forward strand.
GGGGTCGCAGGTTCGAATCCCGCTGTAGCCACCATTTCCTGTTTAACTAAATTTATTTAGCAAGCAGGGAAAAAAATGTGCGGGAGTGGTGGAATTGGTAGACACGCTGGATTTAGGTTCCAGTGCTTCACGGCGTGAGAGTTCGAGTCTCTCCTTCCGCACCATGTTTGGGATATCGCCAAGTGGTAAGGCAACGGGTTTTGATCCCGTCATTCGTTGGTTCGAATCCAGCTATCCCAGCCATTTTTTCAATAAATAGATTGTTGATATCTGTTTTATTGGGATATCGCCAAGTGGTAAGGCAACGGGTTTTGATCCCGTCATTCGTTGGTTCGAATCCAGCTATCCCAGCCATATTTAGTGAGTTATCTCACATGTATATGCGAGAAAGCCAGACTTATGTCTGGCTTTTTTCGTTTTCAGGCTAAATCTTCTGTAATTTACTTTTTCCGGTCTTTTCCCTTCTTTGTACCTAGACACACCTAGCATTAAACGGCACACTTTATTCTAATAATCATATAATTATAATTTACGGATCGCCTTTTGATTTCTGAACTCGTCAGTTTTATAAATAATATATTATGGGGTGAAGGCCAGGTACTGATTTACCTGCTTATCATTGCCGGTGTTTGGTTCACACTCAAACTGAACTTTATTCAAATACGTCACTTCCGTCATATGTTTAGCGTCATGAAAGGCAGTGGTAAGAGTGACAAATCAGGGATCAGCTCTTTTCAAGCTCTGTGTACCAGTTTATCAGCTCGTGTCGGCACGGGTAATTTAGCCGGTGTGGCCGTGGCCATTTCACTGGGCGGAGCCGGTGCAGTCTTTTGGATGTGGGTCATTGCATTACTTGGTATGGCAACGGGATTTGCAGAAAGCGTTTTGGGCCAATTATATAAAGTACGCGATGACAACGGTGAATATCGAGGCGGGCCCGCTTACTATATTCAACAAGGGTTAAATAAGCGTTGGTTGGCAATTACCTTCGCATTGTTTTTATTCCTTGGCTATGGCTTTATTTTCAGTGCAGTTCAAGCCAATACCATCACAGACGCCCTCAACTTCGCCTACGATATCCCTACTCTACACTCAGGTTTAGTGATCATAGGGCTAGCAGCGCTTATCGTGGTTGGCGGCTTGCGTGCTATCGCTCGGTTTGCCGAATGGGTAGTCCCTTTTATGGCAGTCGGCTACATCGCTGTGACCTTGTTCGTTACCATCATGAATATTGATCTATTACTTGCCATGTTGATGGACATCATTCAATCCGCCTTTGGCTTACAAGAGGCCGGAGCTGGCGCGCTCGGTGCGGCATTCAAAAACGGTGTGCAACGCGGGCTTTATTCGAACGAAGCCGGTTCTGGTAGTGTACCGCACGCAGCAGCCAGTGCTACGCCAAATCCTAATCACCCTGTATCCCAAGGTTATGTACAAATGCTTGGGGTATTTATCGATACTATGATCTTATGTACCTGCACAGCGTTTGTTATCTTGTTGGCAGGTGGGTCATCAAGCGACCAAATGGAGGGCATTCGTTTAACGCAAAATGCCATGAGTAGCCATTTAGGTGGTGGTGGGACAGAGTTTGTCGCAGCCGCAATTAGTTTATTTGCATTTACCTCTGTAGTAGCAAACTATGCATACGGTGAAAGTAACCTGCACATGTTTAAGCTCGATAACAAACTTGGCAGAGCCTGTTATACCACAGGCTACTTAGCCATGATTTTGTGGGGTTCAATGGCCGCGTTACCAGAAGTATGGGCCGCTGCGGATATGGCGTTAGGGCTGATGACGGTGATTAACATTACCGCAATCATTATGCTGACACCAACCATAGTCTCCATTAGCAAAGATTACTTTGATAAACATAAGCAGGGTAAAAACATGGAGTACCACACCGGCGATTGTGAAATTCAGGGAGAAAGTGAAAAAGGCATATGGGATAAAGGCGATTAAGCTTACCTCAACGACTCTTTTGTCCTTGTATTGATATCCATTAGGACCCCTCACACAAAGAAGCCGCTAAATTTAGCGGCTTCATGCTATTCGGTTCTAATACCAATTCCAATAAATAATTAGCCGGCCTAATTCGATGTTTCTGAAATAAGCCGCGCGACAATTGAGTTCAAAGCACGTTGCTGCTTTTCGTTGGTTAGATTTCCTTGCTCATCAAATGCGGTCATTCCACCACCAATAGCGAGTTGCTCTGGGATCACCATCACCTGAATATTGCCAAGTAACATGCGAAGTGGCACCAAGCCACGCAAGCCACCGAGCGCGCCAGGTGATGTAGACGCCAAGCCCGCAACTTTATCAGCAAAGGCTGACAATGGACGTTCTTTCTCTGTATGTGGGCGTGAAATCCAATCAATCGTGTTTTTTAACAGAGCTGAAAACGAACTGTTGTATTCTGGCGATGCAATGAAAATCCCTGAGTGCTCAACAAACAGCGCTTTAAGTTTAATCGCATTTTCTGGTAAGCCACCAGCCACTTCATCATCTGCATCGTAAATCGGTAAAGGGTAATCTTTAAGATCTATAAAAGTCGCATCAGCCCCTTGCTCCATTGCTAGCTCATAAGCGACTTTCGCCAATTTCTTATTTAATGAATCTTTTCTCGCACTTCCTGCTAAAAATAGTATTTTTGAAGACATAGTTTTTCTGCTTAGTAAGAGATAATTAATTTGATGTAAAGTGCATAATGAGCTGCACGATAACCATTACCACTAAAAGAGGTAGTATCCACCGGCTCATTTTCGACATTTGCTCATTAGACAACCTAAAGCTTGAGCGTTCAAGTAAGGGCACCACAATTAACAGGGCGACTAATAAAACGCCCAATATGATTAATACGGTCAACTCACTCTCCTTATCCTGTGGTCAAAAGTTATCGGCATGCTGGTTGCGGTTCACCACTACTGGGCACCGTTACTGGCTATCCAGCGTTTAACATCGCTTCTGACTACTGACATGGGGCGAGCACCCGGTAAAAGCAAGAGATCATGAAAGCGTTTTAAATCGAATTCACTGCCTAATGCCTGTTCAGCCAAATGACGAAGCTCTACAAACTGCAACATGCCAAGTTTATAACCAAGCGCTTGACCGGGCAGCGCCATATAACGCTCAACTTCAGCAATGACGTCAGTCATACCCGTGCCAGTGGTTTCATGGAAATACTCAATAGCCTGCTCTCGAGTCCATTTTTTACGGTGCAAGCCCGTATCGACTACCAAGCGTACTGCACGATAGAGTTCTGCTTGTAATCGCCCTAGATCACCAAAGGGATCCCCCTGATACATGCCCATTTCTTTAGCAACTAACTCAGAATATAGCGCCCAACCTTCTACGTACGCATTAAACGGAGCATTTTGTCTCAGCAAACCTATATCTTGCTGCGCCATATTAAGCGCAATTTGAAAATGATGCCCAGGTACGGCTTCATGATAGGTTAGCGTTTTTAACGAAAAGCTCGGCACAGCAGACATATCCCGCAGGTTGATCCAGAAAATACCTGGACGCTCTCCGTCCAATGACGGTTGAGAATAATAACCACCCGCTTCGCCTGCTTCCGTGACTTTCGGGATACGTTTTACCTCTACTTTCTGGGTTGGCAAAGTACCGTAATACATATCGGTCTTGGTCATAATCTCAGCAATTTGGCTGTTAAGATCGCTCAGCAGTTGCGCGCGCCCTTCGTCACTGTCTTGGTACAAAAACTCCTGCTGTTGCGCAAGCATTACCATGCGTTTCCCAACACTGCCTTCGTCATAGCCCTGTGCGCGCAAAATAGAATCCATCTCAGCGCTGATACGCTCTACTTCATCTAAACCGACTTGGTGAATGTCATCAGGCGTCAGACTCGAATCCCCTAGATAGCGCACCTCGTGAAGATACATCGCATCGCCATTAGGCTGCGCCCACACTCCGTCGCCCGCTGGTGCGTGGGCCTGCGTAGCCTGTAACGTGTCTTTGACCGTTTGATAAGCAGGATATACTACATTTTTCACCGCCTCTTTTGCTTTCGCTATCAAGTCGTTTTGTACACTTTGACTGATATCAGTTTGTGCCAGTTTATGCATAAAAGAGGTGACTAATGCATGTTCAGTAACTGGACTAGCGAGAAAATTTTCGAAGTACGCTATTGTTTTTGGATATAACTTTTTCGGTAACTGGACCCCGTTCAATTTGTCCGCCTTGTACTTCTCTATGACACCGGCGACTAAGAAATCGAAGTGCGCTAAACGAGCGATATACTCTTCTGCTTGCGCCACACTCGACACAGGTTGCTGCACTTGCATCACTTTCGGTACATCGATGAGTGGTCCAGATAGCTGATTAATAATATAAGGTAGATGCCCTGCCCATGTATCAATGTAACCGCCATGGAACTCAGAGAAACCAGCGTAATAACGTAAGATATCCGCTACGATTTGTTGATGCCGCTTCTCATCTTGTGAAAAACCTTGGCTATTGACCTTTGCCACAGCCAAAGCAGCGCTATTCATATCATCTTGTAAAGCACGCATGCCCATTGGCGAAAAGTCAGGAAAACGCGTGTTGTAGCCCTCGGCCGCTAAAGACTCCGGTACCCCTATCGCGGTGGATAGCAATGGCTCATGATGTAAAAACTGTTTTGTGTATTGCTCAACCAACGTCTGTAACTGGGCTTTGCTAGCGTGGCTGCTTGCTGCATTTTTTGCTTGGTTTGCGCTTGATGTCTGTGTATTTAACGCACCTCGCTCGTCAGATGAAGAGCAAGCACCAACAAGCGCGCTCAGCGTCAATGGGATCAAAAGTCGTTTTATCATTATTATTCTCCTAACCGGTTTGCCACATGTATATATTTAATTTATGTATTTGAAATGTTACGTACGCTCAATGCAGACCCATGGCATATTTCATAACCTGATGCTTAATTGGACCACCATTATTAGCTAAGGTCAGCCCTAGACTACGCAACGTTTTTATCAATGGATTACGCTGTTTAAAAGTCCCATAAATCGCGTCCATAGCACTCATCATCAATAGGTTGTCACGTCGTCGCTTGGCTTCATATTTTTGCATTATGTCTAACGTGGGCACCTTATCATCAATGCATTCAAGCAAAGCTGCCACGTCTTTAAAACCAAGATTAACACCTTGCCCAGCCAACGGATTAATAGCATGTGCAGCATCGCCTACCAACACGACATTATTCTTAACATATTGATTTGCGTGCATTCTCATTAAAGGAAAATGGGCGGTATTCATGACATCGAAATCCACTAACTCATCTGGAAAGGCGTGTTTAATCTCTTGTTTAAGCGCAGATTTAGACAATGCTTTTAAACGCTTAATGTTGTCGCTAGTGTTGTACCACACCAAAGACGCAAACTGCTCATACATGGGTAAAAACGCAACGGGTCCAGTTGGTATGAATTGTTGCCAGGTAATGTCTTGCGGTGCAGCATGGGTGACAATTTGAATAGCAAAAGCTTGCTGACGATACTGCCATCCCTGCGTCCCGATATTCGCAGCGCTACGCACTCTAGAGTGCAGCCCGTCAGCGCCAATTAACCATTTGCAGGTCAGTTCAGTGTCATCTGAAAAGTGCACTTGTGCACCAGATTGCTTGGTACTGCCCGGTGCAATGTTAGTGATTTCACTCTGTGTAAACCACGTCACGTTCTGCAGTTGCGTTAACGCTTTATGAATACCGAGTTGTAAAATGCGATTTTCGATAATGTAACCTAAGCGCTCTGCTTGAATATCTGCACTATCGAAATCTGTGCGCGCTGCTGGTGCTTCCCAGACCGATAAACGCCGATAGCTGCAAGTGCGCATTTTTGCTATATGCGACCATGCGCCTAAAGACGCCAACAATAACTGTGAGGTGACGCTTATCGCCGATACCCGCATATCAGGCTCATCGTCGTGCTCAAACGGCTTGGGCATATTTGTTTCTACCAAAGCAACAGAAAATCCTTTCTGGGCTAGACCTAAGGCGGTTGTTGCACCCACCATTCCTCCGCCCACTATACAAAAATCAAACACCTATGCTTCTCTTATCATTGGTTTTTCCAATGCGTTTATAATAAACAACAAACTAAAAATAGTACTCGAATTATACTGCCAGATTAACATAAATCCTGCTTTTCACTGCTATATCGCAACGGCGAAAAGATACACTTGTGAGATAAAACCTATACTAAAGGATAAGATCACATAACCAACTTTACGTAAAAACCTGTAGCGTATACACCTCAATAGGGGTTAATTATTTACCCTTAACTGTTAAGTTGTGATAAAACACTTAACCAATATCACTGCTAAGCACCTTATGTAACGGACACTAAAGGTAGATAGATCATGAATTACTCTGATAAACGCGTATTGATTGTGGATGACCAGCGCCCTTTTCTCACGTTGCTCCGTGGCGTCGTCAACAACATGGGAGCGCAATCTGTCGTAGCAGTACAAAATGCCGACTCGGCTTTGGCTGCCTGCAAGAAAGAAAAATTCGATTTTATCATTTGTGATCTGCACTTAGGCTCTGGCAAGAAAAATGGCTATCAGTTTTTAGAAGAAGCAAGACAAAAAAATTTAGTCAAACCGGAAACCGTATTCGCTGTCGTCAGCGCCGACTCTGAACGGCCTGTCGTGTTTGGCAGTGTTGAACAACATCCCGATGACTACCTGATAAAGCCGTTTTCCCAAGCTCAACTAAACCTTAGGTTATCAAAGGCCTATCAGAAACGCTTAGCACTACGCTCAGTGTACGAAGCAATGCAAAAAAACGATACCCCTGAAGCTATAGCAGCTTGCCGGCGGTTAATTATGTCAGGTACGCGCTATGCAAAAACCTGCTGTCGTTTACTCGCTGAGCTTTACTGGAAAGCCGGTGAGTTCACTCAAGCCAAACACATGTTGACCCCGCTTTTAGCACAAAAACCTCAGCCTTGGGTGACGATTGCGCTGGCAAAAACTGAAATGCTGATGACAAACTATGACGCCGCTATCGAGCTGGCGATTGATATGTGCCATCGCAACCCACTGCTATACGAAGCACAAGACATCTTGGCCCAGTGCTACTTGCTACAACGCGATTACCCTAATGCGTTAATTGCAATTGAGCGTGCAATTGAGATTGCCCCTTACTCAGTAGAGCGGCAATTAATCGCCTGTAAAATTGCCCGTGAAAGCCACAATTATGAAATGGTTAAATTGCGTAGCTTGGATGTATGGGAACTGTCGAAAAAGTCTATTCACCGGGATATAGCGCATCTATGTAGTTATTTTCGCAGCATTTTAGATGCAGCAGAACATTGTGAAGACAAAAATATGCGCAGCCGTTACCAACATGAAATGATGACCGCAATTGCACGCTATCGTAATGATGAAGCCTTAGCCAGAATTGACGAGGATTTCGACTATGGTATTTACGAAAATATTTTAACAGCGCGTATCAACTACCTTGACGGGCGCTTGTTAGAAGCCAAACGCACTCTTAACGAATGCCAGCAACAAATAGCAATACGCTTCACGGAATATCCTACAGCCTTTGCCCCTGACTCAATCAAAGTGATGCTTGATTTAGGTGAGTACGATGATGCTGAACGCCTGAGTAAAACCCTTACGAAAAGTGGTAAGCAGCTCGATGAAAGCACGCTTTTCTCGTTAAAAAGCAGCGTTGATAAAGCAGCACAGCGCAGACACAGTTACCAAAACTTTAATAAGCAAGGAATCGAACATTACAACAGTGGTCGCTACCAAGAGGCTTACAATGCGTTTCTTGAAGCGCAAAAAGTCGCACCGGTCAATACAGGTGTCGCGCTGAATATTTTGCAGTGTAACCTTAAATTAATCGCCCAAATGAAGAAACCAGAAACGCGTGCCATCAACGCGTTAAAACAGATGTATCGACATTTAAAAAATATGGTTATGCTTGAGTCACACCAACAAAAATTTGAATCACTTAAAAGTGATCTCGGAAAATACGTCGAGGTAGCATGAAAACACAGCTATTGCTTGCCAGCACAACCCTAATCCTATGCCTTTCAGGGTGTGCCAATAAACAAAAACCTTGTGAAGATATACTTGAAGTTAAGCGCCAAGAGCAGCAATGCAACGAATGGCGAAAAATCATGAAAAATAAGCAACATCCGCAACAAGCCTTGACGGCTAAGAAGCGTTTTGAAGAAGCCTGTGTAGATTTACGCTACTATCGAGACGGCTACGACACCATCTGTAAAGGGACCGACAAACCCATAGGCGAAAGAAAAGACCAACCATAACATTCGCCGCAGCGCTGGCCGTTTATTGATAGCGCTGAGCTATTCCATTATCCCTTTGATGTGGGCGATTACGCTGCGCCCTAATGCATTTAACGCATACCCCCCTTCCAGCGTTGAAACGATCTTATTGTCACAATGTTTCACCGCCAGCTTTTTGAGCTCTGCACTTAGCCAATGAAAATCAGTTTCAACTAAATTGAAGTGCCCCATGTCATCTTCATAGTGGCTATCAAAACCAGCAGAAATAAGGATAAGCTGCGGAGCAAAGGCATCGATTTTAGGTAACCATTTATCGCCGATAGCCTGCATAAATTCATCGCCGTAGGTGCCAGCGGGCATAGGTAAATTTAAAATATGTTCATTGCCTGGCCCCATGTTGTACGGAAAGAACGGAGACTCAAACGATGAACAAAACAACACCCGTTCATCGTCGAAAAAAATGTTTTCTGTACCGTTACCATGATGTACGTCAAAATCGATGATCGCTATACGTTCTAAACCATATTGCGCCATTGCATAGTGGGCTGCTACGGCTATGTTATTAAAAAAGCAAAAACCCATGGCCTTCGCATATTCTGCGTGGTGCCCAGGCGGGCGCACCGCACAAAAAGCTTGCTGGGCTTTACCTTGCATAACGAGGTCAACCGCCATGACATTTGCCCCTGCGGCATATAATGCGGCCTCTAAGCTGCGTGGGCCCAACTGGGTATCTGGGGCTAATTCCACAATACCTTGTTCGGGTACGCTAGCAAAAACGCTATCCACATAGGCTTTGTCATGAGCAAGGTATAGCTGCTCCTTTGTAGCTTGAGTAGCCTGTTGCTTGTCAATAATAGCATCTAGACGTGAAGCGATGAGTTGATCGTTGATAGCGTGCAATCGGCTCGGGCTTTCGGGGTGATCATCTACTACCTCGTGAAAGCCACAGCTGGGATGGCTTATCATGACTAAACTCACAGTTGGTCTTCCAGTCGCAATACTAAACTCACTTCACCGGGCTCCTCTACTGGTTGTCGCTCGAATTGAGCACTTTCAAAAACACGTAACATATTGCGGTTATCCGCCCTGACGATGGCGAACATTTTTGATAAACCACGCTTTTTAGCAATCATGATCATTTCTGCCAGCAAGTGTTTCGCCATGCCCTTGCCATGAAATGACTCACGTGTAACAAATGCCGCCTCACAACTATTACTACTGGCGTTCAAATAGTAGCGCCCTACCGCTTGGATTTCTGCTACCGAGCCATGCTGGCGAACAATACACAAGGCTAAATCATGGTTTTGATCAACACTCACCAAGTTACATGACTTTTCCCGCGTCATCTGTGTGGGGTAATGGTTGTATCGGTAAAATAAGGTTTCTTTGGTATGTGAATAAAAGAACTCTTGCAATCGACGCTCATCCGCAGGATTTAAAGGCCGCAGATCGAAGCTTTGATTATCTACCTGAATAGTTTTAAACCCCAGCGGGCCAAGCTCAGGTACATCCCGAGGGTAGTTCTTCTGATAATGCGGCACCCAATAATGTTCGCGTACTTTAGCCAATAACTGCTCACGAAATTTAGGGTGCGCTACGCGAATAAGCTCTAATGCACGCTCACGAATACTGCGGCCCTTTAAGGAAGCAACGCCAAACTCGGTCACTACATAGTGTACGTGCCCTCGGCTCGTTACCACGCCACTGCCCTCGGTGATAATAGGCACAATACGCGAAATACTGCCCCCTTTGGCCGTAGAAGGCATGGCAATAATAGGCTTTCCACCTGGCGACATAGCGGCACCGCGAATAAAATCCACTTGCCCACCTATGCCGCTATAAAACTGATAACCGATAGAATCTGCCACTACCTGCCCGGTTAAATCCACCTCCAGCGCACTGTTAATTGCCACCATCTTGTGATTTCTAGCGATATTGGCCGGAGAGTTGAGGTAATCACTCGGGTAGAATTCAACGTGCGGATTGTTATCCACAAAGTCATACAAGGTCTGGCTGCCTAAACAAAAACTAGCCACGGTTTTACCTGGATGAAACGTCTTTTTACGGTTGTTGATCACCCCTTTAGTGATTAAATCGATAATACCATCTGTAATTAGTTCGCTGTGCACGCCTAAGTCTTTATGATTCTGCAAATAATACAGTACTGCATTGGGGATTTTCCCCACGCCAAGTTGCAGGGTAGCGCCATCATCGACCAACATAGCCACATATTGGCCAATCCGTTCTGTTATTTTGTCTGGCACATAATGGGGTAATTCCGGCAAAGGTTGTTCAACCTGTATGCACGCGGCAATGTCGTCAATACGAATAAATGTATGCCCGCTAGTTCGCGGCATTAGCGGATTAACTTGCGCGATCACGTACTTAGCTTTTTTCACTGCGGCTAAATTCACGTCAACCGCCACACCTAACGAACAATAACCGTATTTATCAGGCAAGCTCACCATGACGAGCGCCGCATCTAATGGCAAAATATCCTGCTCAAATAACGAAGGTACTTCCGATAAAAAGCACGGCGTGTAATCCACTCGCCCTTGTGCCACAGCTTGACGAATTTTATCCCCACCGATAAATAAGGCATTCACTCTAAACAGATCTTTAAATTGCGGCTCGACCCAGCGGCTTTCTGATAAGGTATTAAACTGCACCAGTTCAATGTCTTTTAACTCACCGCTGTTGGCAATTAAATCATCAATTAGGGCGTTAGGCACAGCCGCATTCGAACCGATAAAGATTCGATTTCCGGATTTGAGTAAGGTTTGCCAGTCCGGGCGATTGGGTAAGGCGGTTTCCATAGTCACTCCTTAGGTCTGCTCACATTGACTATGCCATAGAGACACCGAAAGATGCATTAAGACCTTGGTCTGTCCTAAAATTTTTTTCAATCCTTTCAGATCGACCCGGTTATCAGCTGCTATATCTGTTATATGGACACCCAAGTTAATTTCAAATCAGAATTTATCCTGCTTTATGTAGACACCCATTATAAAAATGGTTAATTTTCATCCCTCAACTACACTTGTTGCGTGTTCCATTTTATTGAGTCGACTGTTATGCCTCAGTCACGAAAAAGCCAAATCAGTTTAATCGATACGCCTTATTATCACTGTGTGTCGCGTTGTGTTCGCCAGTCTTTCTTATGCGGTACTAACACGCTGACAGGGCAAAGCTACGAGCATCGTCGTGGTTGGGTAGAAGCGCGTTTGTTGTTTTTATCGACCGTGTTCGCTATTGATATTTGTGCTTATGCAGTCATGAGCAATCATACCCATGTGGTGCTTTGTGTGGATAAACCTCTGGCTGATAAATGGGATACCGAATCGGTACTAAAGCGTTATCACACGCTTCATAAAGGTACGTTACTCACTCAAAAATTTATAAACGGGGATACCTTAACCCAAGGGGAGTTAATCACCCTTGATGATACCGTTGAAATTTACAGAAAACGCTTGTACGACATCAGCTGGTTCATGCGTGACTTAAATGAATATATTGCCCGTCAAGCCAATAAAGAAGATGACTGCACCGGTAGGTTTTGGGAAGGGCGATTTAAATCTCAAGCCCTATTAGATGAAAGTGCCGTGCTGGCGTGTATGGCCTATGTGGATTTAAACCCGATTAGAGCGAAGATAGCCAAAACACCTGAAACAGCAAAACACACCAGTATCAAAAAGCGCATTCACGCCGCTAAACATCACCATGCTCAACCAAGCACGCTAATGCCCTTTGTGGGAAGCTCAAGGGAAAATATGCCCGAAGGAATCGCTTACTCTCTCAAAGACTACTGTGAGCTTATCGATACCACAGGTCGCTGTATTCGTGATGACAAGCCTGGTTATATCGATAACACTCAAAGCCCTATTCTAGAAAGGCTAGGACTAGACTCAGCACAGTGGTTAGCCTTAACCACTGACTTTGAAAAACACTTCTGCTACGCAGCAGGTGCAGAGCAAATGATGAATGCCTTTAAGCGCCACACTCATCATCAACGAATACGCGGGATGAGTAATGCAAGGCAGTTGTTACAAAAAATTTAATACTACCTCTGTCACTTCCGACAAATAATAGTTTCATAAGCCCATCCATCGAATAGGACCGGTAAAACTTTTCGACAAAGCAGTTCTCAAGTTCTCAACAACGTTTATTAAATTTGTAGGTTGAAAGCCTACCTTTCATATCGAATAACAAGTTTCATATTTGTTGACGGCTACAGACCACAACATTGACTTCGCGAGAGCAATAACCAAGCTAGGCTAAAAACCGTTTTAGTGATATTTAAAATAGGTGTCTTATTAAAATGGTTTTTGGATTATTTAATATGGATGTCCATATAAAATTCTTGTTACGGATGCCATAGTAAATTTCTTTGTAGAACTGACAGCAACTATTCATTATAAACTTGGGTGTCCATGTAAAGTTATTTAAAATGGGTGTCCATGTAAAGTTTTTCGGATTATTTAACATGGATGTCCATATGAAATTGTTTATAAAAGTAGATATCTTTAAAAAAGGACTAGGCTGAAACAAAAAGGCCTGAGTCCGATCGGTTGTCGAATTCAGGCCTTTGTATTTGCTTGGAGTCTAATTTTTAGAGTCTAGCTTTATTTTTAGAGGCTCGCGTTATGGGCTCACTTCGTTCACTGTCTTTTATTTTGCAAACGCATCATTTATGACAAATGTGCTAGCATCGCTTGCAATGGGTGCTTGGGTTTTTCACCTTCAATTCGGGCGACTTGGCTTCGACAAGAATAGCCTGTGGCAAGAATTTTCGAGGTATCAAACTTAGCGATTGCTTTCTCCCAGCTAAGCGCGTAAATCCCTTTAGATTGCTCTAAGTGGCTTGCTTCGTGACCAAACGTGCCTGCCATACCACAACACCCCACAGAAATAGGCGTAAGTGACATGCCCACACGCTGAAACAGTTGCTGCCAATGTTTCTCACTCTCCGGCAACGCTGTCTTCTCAGTGCAGTGGCCGAAAAATGCGTATTGACTATCCGTTGAGCTGCCGCGCTCTGGAAGGGTAATGGTTGCTAGCCACTCATGCACCAACTTCACCTCAAAGCTTCCTCTGGTCTCCCCTAGCACTTTATTGTACTCATCCCGATAACACAGCACCAATGACGGGTCGACACCAATCATAGGTATGCCTAATGGAGCAAGTTTGTTCAAAAAGTCAGCGCTGTCTTTTGCTGTGCTTGCAAATTCTTTCAAAAAACCTTTTACGTGCTGGGGTTTTCCATTGGGCATAAAGGGCAGCAAAATGGGCTCATAGCCTAAACACTCAATTAATTTCACCAGATCATGGAGCAAATCCGCTTCATAAAAGCTTGTGAATGGGTCTTGCACTATCAGTACTTTTCGCGCTCGCTCGTTGGCACTTAACGCTTGCAATGAGCCTAAATCAAATTGGCCAGCCTGATGTCCAGCAAGTTGCTTCTTTAATGAAGGGGAAGACAATAACGGCGTATCAACATAACCGACCGTTTTTTTAATAAGCTTGTTCATCCACTGTTGTTTCAAAAAAGCATTAATCAGCCTAGGGGTTTTGGCCATTAAAGGTGCCATTGCTTCGATATTTCCTACCAAATAATCCTTGGCAGGACGCATATACCGTTGGTAATAAATTGACAAAAAGCGGGCACGGAATGTCGGTACATCTACGCTGACAGGGCACTGACTAGAGCATGCCTTGCACGCTAAACATCCGTCCATTACCTCTAACACTTCATGTGAAAAATCGTTAGATTGCGCCTTACCCATAGTGTTGTTAAGGCGTTTGAGGAAGTTCTGAGTTTTACCCTGTACTTCAAGAAGATTCACATCCACCTGCTTATTCGCAAGTAAACGAAGCCATTCGCGCATGGCGCCGGCTCGCCCTTTAGGACTGTGGCGCCTGTCTGAGGTAATCTTACTTGATGGGCACATAGTCGACGTGGTGTCGTAATTAAAACATAAGCCGTTACCATTACAATTCATCGCTGGTGCGAAAGCATCGCGCATGGCGATGGGGATTTGGCGATCAAACTCACCACGCTTAACATCTCCAACGGTAACTAAAGATGCATGACTGTCGATGGGGGTGCAGATTTTTCCCGGGTTCATTTTATTAAGGGGGTCAAACGCGGCTTTAATTTTACGCAATTCGGTGTATAGCTCTTCACCAAAAAATGCAGGAGCATATTCACTGCGATAGCCTTTACCATGTTCGCCCCACAACAGACCACCGTATTTGGCAACCAGCGCTGACACTTCGTTTGAAATGTCGGGGATCATGGCCTCTTGCTCAGGGTCGCACATATCAAGCGCCGGGCGCACATGTAGTACACCGGCATCCACATGGCCGAACATACCGTAGTGTAAGTTACGGGCATCAAGCAATGCGCGAAACTCCATAATAAAATCGGCTAAATTTTCCGGCGGTACGCCAGTATCTTCAACGAATGCTAATGGCTTTTTACGGCCTTTGGTTTTACCTAGTAAACCCACAGACTTTTTGCGCATCGCATATATTTTGCCAATGTCGGCATTGTCATAAGTGATTTGATAACCAATGACACCACCTTCATTGCTATCAAGCGCAGAGTCTAAGTTTGCGCACAACAGGGTGATTTTTTCGCGTAATTCATCTTCAGAGTCACCGTTGTACTCAACCATATTTAGGCCGAGTACTTCTTTGTTTTCAACTTCTTTGATGAGCTCTTTAACTTGATGCCAAATGATATCTTGCTTAGCTAAGTTCAATACGTTGCTGTCAACGGTTTCTACCGATGTTGCCTTAGCTGCCACCATATGCGGCGCGTGTCGCAGCGCAGATTCAAACGAATCATATTTGATGTTCACCAAGGCTTTGTGTTTAGAGATTGGGGTAACGTTAAGTTTTGCTTCTGCCACAAACGCTAACGATCCTTCTGAGCCAGCAATGACGCGGCTGATGTCCACCGTGGATAAATCATCGCTCAAGGCATGCTCTAAATCATAGCCGGTTAGAAAGCGGTTCATGCGTGGGAACTTAGCCAGAATTTGTTGGCGTTTATCCACACAGGTAGTCAAGATCTGCTTCACTAACCTACCGGTTGTACTTTTCTGCTCAGCGACTTTTTTGGCTTCATCCATACTCATTGGCGAGCTTTCAAGCAAAGTACCATCAGCCAGAACCGACGTTAAACCAAGTACGTGATCACTGGTTTTACCGTACACCAACGAGCCCTGCCCTGAGGCGTCAGTATTCACCATTCCGCCTATCGTTGCGCGATTACTGGTGGATAAATCCGGTGCGAAAAACAAACCGTAGGGGCGCAGCGCATCATTTAACTGATCTTTCACTACACCCGCTTGTACTTTAACCCAACGCTCTTGCGGATTAATTTCAAGGATATTGTTCATGTGCCGTGATACATCAACAATAATACCCGAGGTTAAGGATTGCCCATTCGTGCCCGTACCGCCGCCCCGCGCGCTAAAAGCGACATCTTCGAATTGGCTGGCGAGTTCACCGATAACTTGTAAATCAGCAACTGATTTAGGTAGCACCACGCCTTGAGGTAGCGCTTGATAAATAGAGTTATCAGTAGCAACAGACAAACGACTAGCGTAACTGAATTCTATATCCCCACTAAATTCACTGCGCCTCAAAGCCGAAAAAAAAGCTTGATAGTTTGATTGCGGGCTGGATTCTACATCTAAAGCAGGTAATTCATGCTGGGGCATAATGTGGTTTTTTCTCACGGTTTAACAAGTGCGCGCTATTGTACAACCTAAGGGCTACTAACTTCTAATAGGTGAAGGGATTTATTTATGTTTTATCTCGATTAATTATTCCATTTTCAGCGCTCTTTATATTTCCCTTACATTTCCTCTTATATTCCCCCATGTATTTCCTGCTTATCCCCGTCTCATATCCGCATTTTTATAAGCGGTTTTTTGTCATCTTATTTATCTATTTTTCTTATATCTTCATCGGTTACGGTCGTTACACCCAGTAACATGTACAATATTGCATTTTTGACGAAGTTGGCATAAAAGTTAATGACTATAGAAGGAATGTGCTCACCATGAAAAATATTCGTATCGGATTAGGCGCGTTACTTGTCATTGCAGGTATCGTATTGTTTATAATCCCAGGCTCAATGTTGTTAGTCATCGCTGGCCTGCTGTTGCTGAGTGTTGATGTGCCACTTGCACGAACTTGGTTAAAGCGCTGCCAAAGCAGTATGGCTCGCTCATCCGCTAAACTTGACCGAGTGCTGCTCAATCGCAAACTTAAAAGCTAGCCGTAAAGGCTAGAATTACACGCTAATAATATCCGCCTAAGTCCCATCATATAGGCCTTTCATTTAAGACACGTTAGTCCTTTTCGCAACAGGCTAATATTCCCAACTATTTCCGCATGAAACAGCGAGTAGCTAGCGCTTTTTTTGTTAGATGTTTCCATAAAGAAGTCCTCTTTATGTCAACGTATTTCCGTATGGAACAGCTACATAAAAAAAGGCTGTCGCAATGACAGCCTTTTTACCGTAGGGCACTGATTTATTATTATTGTTAGTCAGCGGTGTATTTTAGCGCCTGTTACTTCGCGTGTTTTTCCCCTAAGTACAACCATGTTTCAACAACGGTATCTGGGTTTAACGATACGCTGTCGATACCTTGTTCAACTAACCACGCAGCTAAATCTTCATGGTCAGATGGGCCTTGGCCACAAATACCTACGTATTTACCACGTTTTTTAGCTGCCTGAATCGCCATAGCCAGCAACGCTTTCACAGCTGGGTCTCGCTCGTCAAATAAGTGCGCTATCACACCAGAATCACGGTCAAGACCAAGCGTTAATTGCGTCATATCATTTGAACCAATCGAAAACCCATCAAAAATGTCTAAGAACTGGTCTGCTAGTAATGCGTTTGACGGTAACTCACACATCATAATAACGCGTAAGCCATTGTCACCTTGCACTAAACCTTGCTCAGCCAACAACTTAATCACACTGCGGCCTTCTTCAAGAGTTCGTACAAATGGGATCATGATTTCTACATTGGTTAAGCCCATCTTGTTGCGAACTCGCTTAATCGCTTCACATTCAAGCGCGAAACAATCACGAAATTCCTCAGAGATATAACGGCTCGCCCCACGAAAGCCCAACATAGGGTTTTCTTCGTCTGGCTCGTACTGGTATCCACCTACCAAGTTGTAGTACTCGTTCGATTTAAAATCAGACATACGCACAATCACTTTCTTAGGTGAGAATGCAGCACCAATGGTAGCAATACCTTCAACCAACTTCTCGATATAGAACTCAACAGGCGATTCATAGCCCGCGATCATCTCACTGATTTCTTCTTTAAGTTCAGAAGGTTGTTGGTCGAAATTAAGTAAAGCTTTAGGATGCACACCAATCATGCGGTTAATGATGAACTCTAAACGCGCTAAACCTACACCCTCGTTAGGCAAACGAGCAAAATCAAATGCTCTGTCCGGGTTACCAACATTCATCATGACTTTCAGTGGAATATCAGGCATAGCATCCACGCGCGACGTCACCACATCAAAATCAAGCACATCACCATAAATAAACCCGGTGTCGCCTTCAGCACAAGACACAGTAATTTTATCGCCATTGTTGATAAGGTCAGTGGCATTGCCACAACCAACAACCGCCGGAATACCTAATTCGCGCGCAATAATCGCAGCATGACAAGTACGGCCACCACGATTAGTAACAATCGCTGAGGCTTTCTTCATGATCGGCTCCCAATCAGGGTCGGTCATGTCTGTAACCAGTACATCGCCCGCTTGGATTTTATCCATCTCTTCAATAGAGCCAAGTACTTTCGCTGCGCCTGCGCCAATTTTGTGACCTATCGAGCGGCCCTCACAAACAACGCTTGCTTTACCGTTTAAACGGAAGCGCTCAATCACTTGAATATCTTCGCGGCTACGTACGGTTTCGGGTCTGGCCTGAACGATATACAGTTTGCCGTCAATACCGTCTTTAGCCCACTCAATATCCATCGCACGCTTATAGTGTTTCTCGATGATTTGCGCTTGTTTGGCTAACTCTTGAACTTCGTCATCAGTCAGTGAGAAAACAACACTGTCGGCGCGGTCGATATCAACGATTTCCACTTGTTTACCATGACTCGTATCATCTGAGTAAATCATCTTAGTTAACTTGCTACCAAGATTACGGCGCACAACAGCAGGTAAACCTTTATCTAGGGTTGGCTTGTGAACATAAAACTCATCTGGATTAACGGCACCTTGCACCACCATCTCACCTAAACCGTAAGACGATGTAATAAACACTACGTCTTCGAAACCAGATTCAGTGTCAATGGTAAACATAACGCCTGATGCCGCACAGTCACTACGTACCATGCGTTGAATACCTGCAGATAACGCCACGCCTTTGTGGTCATAACCTTGGTGCACGCGATAAGAAATGGCACGGTCGTTAAATAAAGAGGCATAAACATGCTTGATGGCCACCATCACAGCATCGATACCCTTTACGTTTAAGAATGTTTCTTGTTGGCCGGCAAATGATGCATCCGGCATATCTTCAGCAGTCGCAGATGAACGTACAGCAAACGATGCTTCATCACCTGCATCTCCTTGCAAGGTTTTAAAGGCTGACGTGATGTCGGCTTCTAATTCCGGTAAGAACGGCGTTTCGATGATCCACTGACGGATTGTATTCCCCGCTTCGCCCAAGGCTGGAATGTCATCCACGTCTAAACTGTCAAGCAATTCGTGTATGCGCGCCTCAAGGCCACTTTGTTCTAAGAAAAGATTAAACGCTGATGCCGTTGTAGCAAAACCACCGGGTACTTGTACACCAGCATTTGAAAGATTAGAAATCATTTCGCCAAGGGATGCATTTTTTCCACCGACAACGCCCACGTCGTCCATTCCCAATTGCTGATACCAAAGCACATTTTCTTGCATTTAATTCGTCTCCAAGATGAACTTAATTGTAAAAGCTGCCAACGATGACAACCCCAGATAGTTAGTCAAAATGACGCTCGCTAAACGTCGAAAAAAATTATATTTCTCAAGTGCCTAGCTTTTTACGTGAGGGATTTTAGAATGCAGTTTAGAAGAAAGTAAAATTTAATTTATTTATGTAATTATATTACTACATTGTTAAGGAAATGTTATGCGCACGGCTTATTATATTTCAGATGGAACAGCGATAACTTCGGAGGTATTTGGCCACGCTTTGTTGTCATTATTCACGATCGAGTTCGAACATATCACGGTTCCGTTTGTTGAAACTGAAGAACAAGCGCAACAAGTTGTTAAAAAAATATCTGAAAGTTTTCAAGATGACGGGCAACGGCCGTTAGTGTTTTACACAATAGTTAACACTGAGGTACGCAAAATAATTTCCAAATCGGTAGGCATTAACTATAACTTCCTCGACCAATTTGTTGCCCCATTAGAAATCGTTTTGGGCGTACCCTCAAAACCAGAAAAACATCGTACTCATAGCATCCATGAAAAAACCTATGACATCAGAATAGAAGCCGTAAATTACGCACTAGCCAATGATGACGGATCAAATTTACGAGAATATGACCAGGCCGATATAATATTGGTCGGTGTGTCGCGCTCAGGCAAAACCCCCACTAGTTTATATTTAGCGCTGCAATATGGCATAAAAGCGGCAAACTACCCTTTCACCGAAGAAGACATGGGCGATATTTTGCGCATGCCCCCGGCCCTAAAACGCTTTAAAGATAAAATGTTTGGTTTAACTATTGACCCACAGCGCTTACATCAAATTCGCTCTGAACGCAGAGCTAACAGCCGTTATGCGTCTTTGCAGCAATGTCGTATGGAACTGCGTGAAGTAGAAAATTTATATCGCAAAGAAAAAGTGCCGTTTCTAAACAGCACTCGCTATTCCATCGAAGAAATTTCCGCCAAGATCTTAGCCACCACTGGGTTAAAGCGTAAGAAGTACTAAGCAGAATGAAAGACAATCTTTACTTTCAAAAGAATCTGTAACAATTGTCACCTTGCCGGTTATTGATTTGCTGCAACCAATGAGTAAGCTGGACTTCACTATTTTATAAGGCCAGCTTATGTTTACTCACTTCGACCCTTCCCTATTTACGTTTTTACAGCAACTAGAAAAGAACAATGACAGAGAATGGTTCAATGCGAATAAACAAAGGTACGAAGATTTAGTGCGCGGCCCTGCGCTTGAATTTATCACTGAAATGCAGAACTGGATCCCGCTGATATCCCCTCATTATGAAGCAACACCTAAGAAAATGGGCGGTTCATTAATGCGGGTTTATCGAGATGTGCGCTTTTCAAAAGACAAATCTCCCTACAAAACCAATGTGGGTATTCAATTTCGCCATGAAATAGGCAAAGACGTACATTCCCCTGGGTTTTATATGCACATTGCCAGTGAAGAATGTTTCTTAGCGGTTGGTACGTGGCATCCTCAGCCCGACGCATTACGCGCTATTCGCGAACATATTCAGCGCAAACCTGCCGCGTATCAAGATGCAATTGAACACACGCCTTTTACCGAGTTCTACCATATGGCAGGAGATTCATTAGTGCGCCCGCCAAAAGGCTATGACACGCAATCACCTATGATTGAAGAAATTAAGCGCAAAGATTTTATCGCTATCTGCCCCCTTGATAGAAAGCAGTTATTAGAGGGTAACGTGTGTGAACTAGCTGCAACCCGATATGGCCGGGCCCAGCCATTACAGAAATTTTTGTGCGATGCGTTAGGCCTGAGATTTTAGGCCGATTGCTCGACCAGCAAAAACCTAAGCGCGCCCACCTGTCACTTTATTAGCGCGGCCTTCTTCTTTGGCTTTTTCAGCACGGCGACGGCGAGCTTCTTTAGGATCTGCAATTAACGGGCGATAAATCTCGATACGATCGCCATCTTGTGGCACATCAGTCAATTTGCACGTGCGATTCCAAATACCGACTTTACTCGTGGTTAAATCGATATCAGTAAAACGCTGTAAAATACCCGATGCTCGAATGGCTTCTTCTACGGTATGGCCGTTCTCTACCACTACTTCAAGTAATGCTTGGCGCTCTGGCAAGGCATAAGCCACTTCAAGGTTAATTTGTTTATCCGTCATGGGTAAATCTCTTTTGCACGATTCGTAAACGCCACGACCATGTTAGCCGCTATCGCATTGAATACACGACCAAAGGCCATTTCAACCAATCGACTTGAAAAAGCAAAGTCCAAATTCAATTCAATTTTACAGGCATTGTCAGATAACGCTTTGAAGGTCCAGCCACCGCGCAGCTCAGAGAAAGGCCCGTCGACTAAGTTCATTCTAATATACTCGCCGCGAGACAATTCATTACGTGTACTGAACCACTGCTTAATCCCTGCCTTTGAAATCAGCAATGATGCCTCCATGCAGTGCTCATCAGCATGAGTCACTTTCGTTTGTGCGCAACCTGGTAAAAATTCAGGATAACGTTGCACATCATTTATCAAATCAAACATCGATTCAGCGCTAAAGGCGACTAAAGCGCTGCGGGTCACATTAGGCATCAATTCCCCTTGAATTGAGTCAGTCGGTTTTTATAGGGGCAAAATACTAGCATAAAATCAGATATCTATTTCAATATCAGTGATTTTTGTTGTACCCCGTTAGACAACCATTATAATACGGCGCCATGAAAACAAAGAAGTCAAAATCAACTAACAACACCATCGCATTGAATAAAAAGGCGCGGCACGACTATATCCTGCAAGATAAAATCGAAGCTGGCATTGAATTACAAGGATGGGAAGTGAAAAGCATTCGTTCAGGCAAAGTTAATTTGTCTGACAGCTACGTTACCTTACACAAAGGCGAAGCCTTTTTAGTCGGTAGTACTATTCAACCTCTTAACCAAGCATCAAGCCACGTGGTGTGTGAGCCTTTACGCCAGCGTAAGTTGCTGCTTAACAAGCGTGAACTCGACAAACTGATTGGCTCAGTAGAGCGCCAAGGTTACTCAATTCTTGCCACTGCCATGTACTGGAAGAAAAACTGGGTAAAAGTCGAAATTTACTTAGGTAAGGGTAAGCACGAACATGATAAACGTGATGCCGTGAAAGACCGTGACTGGGCGCGCGACAAAGAACGCATGATGAAGCATAAAGTCTAGGCTTTATACTTCATGCATGCTATTAGCTTAACGCTTCGCGGCGTGAAGCTAATAGCATGACTTCGAAAGAGAACAACTATTCATTCAGCCATGCGCCTCGTTTAAGCTCTTTTACACTATTGCTGAGTGATCACTTATTAAAGTGGAACGGTATAAGTTAGTCACTAACCGCACGTACCCATTGAGGTAACACCACTGATTGCTCTATTGCGTACTGCTCCCAAGCGTCGCGCATTTCGGCGAATTTCTCTGGCTCTGAGCTAACCAAATCGTGTTGTTCTCCTGGGTCGTTAGCTATATTGTAAAGTCGCCAAGACTCACTGTTTTGAGGCGCTGCTAACCACGCTGGTTTAGACGATAACCAAAGCAGCTTCCAATCTCCTTTACGAATTGCTTTTTGTCCAAATAATTCCCAACCTAGCACTCGCTCATCTTGTTTGATACTTGCTACATTGCCTTTTAAAAATCCTTCGATGGAACTGCCCGTCATAGGCCTCACTGCCTTTCCTTGATACTCATGACCAGGGTGAGCAATACCTGCAAAGTCCAAAATAGTCGGCGCTAAATCTTTTACCGATACCACATCGCTTACCATCTGCTTTTTATGCGCCACCTCTGGAAACGAAATAATGGCTGGGGAACGAATCCCCCCTTCCGACAAAAATTCTTTGTAGTGCTGAAATGGCCCAACACTCGCCCTTGCCCAGCCCGCGCCAGGGTAAACATAAGATCCCTTCTTTCCCATGTTCTGGTAACTTAAATCCCAAGCTTGGGGAAGCCAAGTGTCATTGCCCTCCAATTTGGAGCGGTCAGAGCCATCAGCGCCGTTATCTGACATGAAAATAACAACCGTATTTTCAAGTTCACCACTTTCACGCAGCGATGTAAGCACTCGGCCGAGTTGGAAATCCATACGCTCAACCACTGCGGCGTAAATTTCCATTGATTTTGCCTGTATTTTTTGCTGCTCTTTAGACAGCTGAGACCATGAGAGCATATAATTATCGCGATTGGCAGGCGTTACATTTGGGCCAATAATTCCTTGTTTAATTGCCGATGCAATTCGCTTTTCTCGAAGGATGTCATAGCCCTTTTCATATTGCCCACGGTACAAGTTAAGATGCTCGTCGCGCACCTGCAATGGCCAATGGGGCGCTGAAAATGCCAAGTAAGCGAAAAAAGGTTTGTCATCGTCTTGATTTTTATTCAGTTGTTGAAGAATAAAATCCGCATAATATTCAGTGGCGTAAAAATCCTCCGGTAGACTCTCTACTGGTTTACCGTTGTGACGATAAAGCGCTTTTGGCACTTGCGAGGTCAACCCCATCATGTCGTTAAAATAGCTGGCGCCACCTTGCAAGAGTACAAAAGACTCTTCGAATCCTTGACGATCTGGTAAAAAAGCCGGTGCCTTCCCTAGGTGCCACTTACCCGCCATGTAAGTGTGGTAACCAGCCTCTTTCATCAAAGTTGCTATGGTCACGGCATTGGGGCTAATGTGCCCTTCATAACCTGGCTTGCCCCGTTGATTATCCGCTAAATGCTCAACCATATTTCCTAGACCGGCAGCATGACTATCACTACCGGTGAGTAGCATAGCTCGAGTGGGTGAACAGGTAGCGGAGGTATAAAAGCTATTAAAGCTCACCCCATTGTCAGCTAGAGCATCAATATTAGGTGTGCGAATTTCACTACCAAACGCACCAATATCAAACATGCCTAAATCATCCGCTACGACCAACAATATATTGGGAGCCTCTGAAGTAGGTGAATGTTGTAAGGTTCCATTTTGCTCTGCCACATTCGATAGGCCAGCGATTTCCTCATCCGCTGTACTAGCTTGGGCCAATGATAAATTCAGTAACGTCACACTGACGATAAAACTGACTCGCTCCAATAGAAACCGAAGGGCGCGGGGTAAAGCGCAGGAAAGAAAAAAGGCTTGTGTCATGAGGTTCCTCTTTAAGAAAATGTGACATATCAGCTATCACGGTCAATAAACTCAATAAAAAGCGTGCTGCGACACAGCTTCCGCCGCAGCACGAGAAAGGCCCGTGTGGTTAATCGGCATAAAACCGATAACGGGCTTGCAGATAAATCTCTCTTGGGCGCGCTCTATTCTCAAAAGAACTCCCAGAGTCCGCTTGCGTACGAGACGTCGTTGCGTACTCTTCATCCGTCAGGTTTTTAGCCCCTAAGGTAAATTCCCAATCTTCTTCAGATGTGATGTAAGTCACACTGGCATTAACCGTTGAGTAACTGCTTTGCGCATTTCGCGGGCTGTTTTCTATGCTGTAAAATTGGTCATCTGTGTACATCCAATCGATGCGAGAGCGCATAAATGCTCCGCTGGTAAAATCAAAGGTATGGTTCACCCCAAAGGCAATTTGCCAATCTGGGTTGTAGGGCAATTGATTTGCTGTGGTAATGGTCGTCAGCGTGTTATCCGCTCCAGATACCAATTCACCACCTAAAATGGAGTCAAGCGAGGAGTTCAAAAAACCAATGGAGACGTCGAATCGTAAATTGTCGGTCGCTACATAATTTAATTCAGCCTCGAAACCTGAAATACTCGCCTCACCTAAATTCGAGGTATTCGGTGCACCGTTTAACACAGGATCTGAGAACTCAAGCTGCATATCTTGATAATCCGTTTGAAACACGGCGGCATTCAGGCGTAGCACACCGTCAAGCATCATTGACTTTATGCCAAGCTCAAATGAATCTACTTGTTCGGAGCCAAATTCCACGGTATCAAGATCCGGAATGCCCTCAGGCAATCCAGGGAAGCGCACCGGCCAGCCCCCATCTCTAAAACCGTTAGAGAATTGGCCATACAGCATCACGTCATCACTGTAATCCCAGGATAAATTAACTAACACATTGGTTTCTTCAGCACTTTGTTCATCGCGCTGCTGCACTGTAAACCAAGGGGCTGTTTTGTCTCCACGAAACAAATTCAGATCCACCATTTTGTCATTCTTGGTGTAACGGGCGCCCAAAGTTAAATCGAGCGTCTCGCTAATGCCATACACAAGCTGGGCGTAAGCAGCTTTAGAGGTGTTCTCTACTTTTCGCTCTATGGTTTGAAAGAAAGGCAAAGTAGCTGCAGCAGGCGCTGCCCCCGCTGGCGGCAATAAAGGGGTTATCAAAGACACATCTTGCTGCGCATCTTCGTTGAAATAATACAAACCTGTCACATAGGACAAACTCTCGGATATTTTCCCCGCTAACTGAAACTCATGGGAATATTGGCTCTGCTCAAAGTCATCATTGTCGTTTTGAAAAATAACATAAGGTGTAAAGTCGTTATCATTGGTGAAACTTGCATCCATTTCCCGGTAGGCGCTAGTCACGGTTAAGGTGCCTATGTCCATATCCCAGGAGAATATTAACGAAGCGCCTCCTGCATCAAGTTTTTGCTCAGGGGTGATTTTATTGCCTTCTTTATCAACCCATAGCGAATTCACCTTGTCATTGCCTAGAATATGCGCGTTGCCATAGCAATCAAGGCTGGTATTAACCAAAGACGCATCGCTGCAGGTCGCGGTATCAGTCGACACCCAAGCCGCATTCGGGGAAGGCACGCTCGCCCCAGCGAAATGTGCTAGGCCTGTGTTAAACCGAAAAGCCGACGGAAAGGTTGAGCGGTCATCGCCAGCAACATTTCCCGAGCCTGGTTCAGCTGAAATATTGCCTAGTTGAGTGGGCAATATCGCCGCTGGCGGATCTTGTCGCTTTGACCAATCTGCCGCAAAATCAATACTCATATCATCACTTAGTTCAAAACGCAGTGCACCGCGCACACCCCAAACGTCTTCTCCGCCTAGCTGTAAATCGTCGTACTGCACAGCATCAACATAACCGTCTCGCTCACGATAAAACCCACCGACTCGAGCTGCGACGTGCTCAGAAATAGGAATACTGCTTGAAGCTTTTAAAAATCGGTAGCCGTTTTCACCTACCGCTAGGGACACATTGCCTTCAAACCCTTGTGCAGGGTCAGGCTTTTTAGAAATAAGGTTAATTGCCCCACCAATGGAATTACGACCAAACAACGTGCCTTGCGGTCCGCGCAGCACCTCAACTCTGTCTAAGTCCATCAAATCCGTTAAGCTACCTAACATTCTGCCCAGATAAATGCCGTCAATGTACATGCCTACAGCAGGGTCGTTATTGACGTTGAAATCGCTTTGGCCAATACCGCGTATAAAAACCGTTGGCGCAGCAGACATACCACTGGTCGATCCCCCTGTTTGAAAATGCACATTGGGTGATGCAGCAGCCACGTCAGTAATATCAACGGCCCCGCGGTTTTCTAGTTCGAGTTCGCTAAAGGCCGAAATGGCGATAGGGGCGTGTTGCAACCCTTCCTCCATTTTACGCCCTGTTATGGTGATTTCTTCTATATCGAGTTGGCTTTCAGCGTGTGCCGATAACCCTGCAAAAATACTCAGTGACAATAGTGAAACAGCGGCGCTAGGCATCCGTAAAGCAAGTGTGTTGGGTGTGTTATTTTTCATTCTTTGTGCCCTATTGAAGTAGTCTATATCCAGACCTTGTTACCAAATTAACAATTAGATACATCTATTTAACAATTGGACGATAGCAAAGGCGTAGTGTTAATTATATTTGATTATTGTTTATATATTGTTAAGTTTAACTTACCATAATTCGCGAATAGCAGCTTCATATGAAGTGCGTGAAATAGGTAATAAATAAATGGAAATCAGGCAGTTACGTCATTTTATCGCAGTGGTCGAGGCAGGCAACTTACGCAAAGCCAGTGAGAATACCCACATCACCCACCCCGCTTTGAGCATGAGTTTAAAAAGTCTTGAAAGTAGTTTGGGGGTTAAGTTGCTTGAGCGTGACCGGCGTGGCATAGCGCTGACATATGCCGGTGAAAAGTTCCTGCCCGCCGCTCACTCTTTACTAAAACAAATCGATGATTTGCGTTCTTCTTTACTTGGTACACAAGACAGCCCCACAGGAAATGTTCGACTGGGTATTCCCTACGGCATTAACAATGCTTTAGCTGCGCCTTTGTTTAAGCAATTGCAAGAGCGCTATCCTGGTATAAATCTCATTATCGAGGAAGGCAACACCACAAGTTTAGAGCGCTCTTTTGACAATGACTTACTCGATTTAATGATCAGCTATGACATTCAAAAGAAGCTTGACCAAAAGTCTGAGCCGCTTTACGTAGAGCAGCTTTATTTGGTCAGTGCCTTTGATCCCACTTTGGCCCAAGATGCCGAAATCAACTTTGCTGACTTAGTTAATTTCCCTATTGTATCCAGCCCTGGTACACACTCTATGCGCAGAACACTTGAGCGATACGCATTTGAAAACGGTATCCAATTTGATTTTTCATTGGACTTCCAATCTGCCCATTCCAGTTTAAAAATAGCCGTTGAAGGTCTCGCCCACACTATTGCTCCTTGGGATTTGATCCACGATCATGTGAGAGGTAATTTAATCAGCGCACGGCGCATAGTTAGCCCCTGCATGGAGCGAACCGCCTGTTTAGTTTCATCTTTACGAGGGGTTCACACCACCGCTACAGACGCGGTGATTTCATCGATAAAATCAGCCATCGACAGCGCAAGAAAAGACGACAAAATACGAGGACGGTCATTTATTCATTAACGCTTAAAGCTGGCTGACAACGTCTTTGGGAGCTTGATATGTTCTGCGGCAACTGGCCTTTTCAGGCTCACCAAAACCAAGGCGGTTATCACCATGCAAAGTAAAGTGAGTATGGGCAGCCAATATAACGAGACATGTGTCATCAGCAGTGATACCACATATGAGCCGAATGCCATGCCTGTGGCAAGCGCAACGTGACTTAAAATTGCCAAGCGCCCAAATTGGTTAAACACCGACATTAAGCCCACTAAATAAGGAATGGTGACCACCCGCGAAATGCAAATTAAGCAGGAACCTAATAAAAAGTAGCCCACATTTGTACTGCTGAACATGAGTAAAATAGCGCCACCTGCTCCCATGAATAAACCAATAGAAATAGGAGCAGCTCGACCATAACGCGTTCCTGCAAGTGTGCTGAGAAAACCACCGAAAATTGACGAAACCGTCGCCGCTGACAATACCCAGCCCGTATCAGCCAACGATATCCCTTCGTATTCGCCCATAGGGACAAGTGCTGACCACATAATACTCGTGCCCATGGCAAAGACGAATAACGCGATTAAAATCAAAATATTGTTACGAGGAAAATAAAGTACTGAACTGCTTGCCGCCCCGTTACATTGCTTATTAACCGATGCGTAGGCATTACTGGGGATCGCGTTTGTGGGCCCCATCAGTAACAAGCCAAGCACAGCTAATATGAAATAGACGCCATCAACCCCAAACCGTGTGATAACTAAAGGAAGTAGCGCCATGCCAAGCGCACTAAATAGAAGTTGCACCACCAACTTACCGGAAAAAATGCGCTCGGTATCAGGCAAAGTGGCGATCACCACCATATACAAAATAAGTAAGGTACCTGAAAAGAAGCCCCCAATACCGCGCAGTATCGCTATGTAGGTAAAATCAACCAACAATGTACTTATTAGATTTATTAGCACTAGCGCCAATAACGACACAATAGAGACGCCGCGCCAGCTAATTTTTGATACCCACCATAACGCTGGCACGGCAGAAAATGCACTGGCTAACAACTCAGTTGCAATGACAAACACAGCCTCAGACTCGCTGAACTGATAGCTACTAACCAGCCCGCTGATCAGCAAAGGAGCAAACACCAACGCAGCGTTCGCCACCATAGACGCGGTGCCAAAATAGAGTATTAAGCCGAATTTGATCGGCATGCAACGTCCTTCATAATGATCGAAAGACGTAACATACAGGATCTTGTTACAAAAAGGTTAAATTTACTTAATTTTTAATTTACTACTTACACTTCAACAAATTGAAATGAAACGGATGTATCAAATTATGAGTAATAAATATCCCATTAAAAGGCTATCTAACATACATTTAAGGGATAAATACCCCTGCACAATGACGTTTTCGCGCCCTTGCTGCTCACCCATAACATAGCTTGTTCTTTCACATCAGCTCATCATTAAAGCGTTTTCGATAACGTTTGGTGAGCTTGGCAGTGCGCACCTGATCCAAAATTAAACTTATAATGGGTGACAACTTCCCTTGGGGGCTTTTCCCTCGCCTACCCGGCGAATTTGCCTTTTCACCATTGCCATAGTGGCAAGGCCCGACAAGGTTTTGTCTTTCCATTTAAGCTTGGGCATGACGTGAACGTCCTCTTGTTTTTGCTGCCACTTATTCGGTAAATCAGGGGTAAACGCCAGTGCAGTGGCCATACCCACTAATGCCACGCCTGAATCTATCACCTGCTGCGCTACGGGTAATCGAGTGATGCCACCTGTGGTCATGATTGGCGTAGATGAATGCGCACTAATCCCTTGCGCAAACTCTAAAAAATAGGCTTCTCGGGCTAACGTTCGCGCATCTGCAGTATTGCCTTGCATAGCGGGAGCTTCGTAACTGCCGCCCGACAACTCCACAAAATCAATGTTTACCTCGCTGAGCATATCCACGACCATTTGTGCATCAGCAGGCTCAAAGCCACCGCGCTGAAAATCAGCAGAATTGAGTTTCACTGAAACAGAAAAGAGCGAGCCGCATGCTTGTTTTATTTCACGGGTAATGGTTAACAATAATCGCGCACGGTTTTCAATGCTGCCGCCCCAATGGTCATTTCGTTTATTCGTTAAAGGCGACAAAAATTGAGCTAGCAAGTAACCGTGGGCAGCATGAATCTGTACTCCATCAAAACCGGCTTTTTGCGCTTGCTGAGCACTGTTTACAAAACGGTTAATCACATCTTCTATTTCAGCCACGTCCATCGCTTTAGGCTGACCAAATAAATGTGAATGCTTACCCATATCAAGGGGTACGTTTGATGCGGATAATACCTTTCCGCCCATTTTGCTAAACACTTGCCTTCCAGGGTGATTAATTTGCATCACCACCTTGCAACCATTGAGCTTTGAGACACGCGCCAGCTTAGCAAACGCCGCTATATCGGTGTTTTGCTCTAACGCTAGCCCTCCAGGGCCTGTCATGGCTAAATGGTCCACCATGACATTCCCCGTCAAAATAAGCCCAGCGCCCCCTTCTGCCCACTTACGGTACATAGTGAGCAGCGTTTGCGAGGGTACCTGTTCAACCGTTGCTAGGTTTTCTTCCATGGCCGCTTTCACAATTCGGTTTTTAAGCGTTAATCCACTTGGTAAGGTAAATGCTGAAAATAGCGTATCTACTTTACGGCTTGGCGCGTAACCTTCATCAATACGAGCAGCAGTAGACGTAGCAATAGGCGCAGCCGGCTCCTCATTTTTTAAGGTAGCTTTCTTAGCAATGTTATCGCTCGCGGCTTTCGGGGTGTTTGGCATAAAACAGCTTATTAAATTGACATTGAATTCACTATAACCTTAAAGTCAGCTTTAAGGTCAATAGGCTATTTAAAACCAACAAAGAATGAGCAAGAATGAAAATAGGTGAATTAGCAAAACAAAGTGGTGTTAGCGCCAGTACCCTGCGCTTTTACGAAAGCAAAGGCTTACTGAAAAGCAACAGAAACAGCAATGGTTATCGCCAATACACTCAAGAAAGCGTGCGTCAAATACAACTAATAAAATTCTCTCAAAGCTTAGGCTTTACGCTAGATGAACTGCCAACGGCTGAAACAAATGAAGCAAGCTTTGATCATGACTTAATACTGCAACGGCTAAAGAACAAACGCCAAGAAGCGCACCTTTTGCTAGCCGAAATACAACGTAAATCAGACCGCCTAGACAAACTGATCGAGCTATTGAACAAAAACTGGGCAAACGGACAATGTTTACCTGAGCAAACTTTAAGCAAAGTGTTAGATGAAGCGAATTATTAACTGCGCTGGCTACGCATATTAGTGATTTCCCCCAAGTTTATGTTACAATGCGCAGCGTTGGTAGTTTGCAACCAACCACATTTGGGGCTGATTTTGGATTCGACAAGATTCTTGAGGCTTTAGGTGCATGCAGAGGAGCGGTTTGCCTCTTAAAAAGCCGCATTTAAATAGTCGCAAACGACGAAAACTACGCTCTAGCCGCTTAATAACCGGCTAAGCCCTTCCACTCATACTTTTTCTGCTAGTAGAGGTTCGGAAGGTCATCCCAGCAGAATAGCGAGGGAACCTTGTCTAAGGGTGAACCGCGAAACAGTATTAGACCCGCTATGAGAAATCCTGTCTGCCG
The DNA here is from genome assembly GCA_000314955.1 of Paraglaciecola chathamensis S18K6. Taxonomy (GTDB): domain Bacteria; phylum Pseudomonadota; class Gammaproteobacteria; order Enterobacterales; family Alteromonadaceae; genus Paraglaciecola; species Paraglaciecola chathamensis. The sequence goes on from BAEM01000056.1 coordinate 143,693, forward strand.
GAGTTCGAAATAGTTAAATAAAAGACAGAATAAGCATGTAGTACCGACGGTTGACGTTTTTTGGACGCGGGTTCAACTCCCGCCAGCTCCACCAAACAAAGACCTAACTCGTTTATTTACAACGAGTTAGGTCGCCTTTATCACAAAGGCAACTGGCATGTGTCACACTAAGGTGTCACACACATGTCTCAAAAAACTCCCTATCTCATTAAAAACAGAAACAATAATTATTATCTTCGCTTCATAGTTCCGCTCAAGTTATCTAACAATGAGAAACGAAAAACTGAAATCCGATTCTCTTTGAAGACAAAAATATTTAATGACGCAATGCTTGTTTACCCGATAGTTGTGCCATTCATTCAATTTAAAATCAGAGATATTAAGAGCATGAGAAGAACAGAGGCACAAACAATTGCCGTAATTACACTGTTTAAGACCAACGTTGATCATTTCATCAATAAAAAAATAGAGAAGCTTATTGAAGTCGCATCTAAAAACAAAAATCACTGGAAAACTGGGCTTGCTAGCCGTTCGTTGGAGCAATCTATATATGATTGTTTGTTAGAACCGATAACTGAACTCATTCTAGAGACGTCTAACAGCAATGCACGAGCGTCCAAGGCCGAATTTGAATCCAAACAAGGTCAAGTAAAGAGCAATCAGAAGATAATTGAGGCGTTGAATAAAGTTATTTCCAAATCGCCCCCTCCTTCTGCTCCTATTGGGACCACCAGCGAAAACAAGCCCTTGCATGAATTATTAACAATATATTTAGATGAACGGAAACCATCACTGAGTATAAGAACACACAGCCAACAAGTTAAAACATTAGAGCGCTTTATCGAAATTGTAGGTCTTGAACTACTTAGTAACGATTTAGGTAATGATGAACTGGACCGATATATCAAAGTTACCAAAACAATTGCGCCAAACTTTGGTAGTAACTTAAAAGTAGCCAAGCCTACAGACAGCGAGAGCTTAGTCAAGTTTTGGTTAAAATCAGCAGAAGAAAACACAGGGAAAACCCTAGCATCAAATGGCATAGAAAAGCACTTTTCTACTGTTAGACCATTTCTAAAGTGGTGTTTTGAGCGCAACAATATAATAAATGATGGCAGCGTCTACCCTTCGTTAAGGAAACAGAAAAGAACTACGGATACACTTGAAAAAACACCATTTTCAAGACAGCAACTCAGCTTAATTTTTGATTCGTATTTGTATGGAGATACATTAAGACCAAAAGAGCAGCCTCGTAACTACCAGTTTTGGCTACCATTGATCGCGTTAAGCACCGGAATGAGGATCGCTGAAATTGTAGCGATTGAGAAAAAAGATGTTTATGAGCAAGATGACGTTTGGGTTATTGATGTAAATGATAAATGGCATAGCCCAAAACATCGCAACCCAAACCATTCTAAACGGAAGAAGAACAAGTCTTCATGTCGAATAATCCCTATTCCAAATGTTCTAATCCGTGCAGGATTATTAAGCTATGTAAAAGCTCTTAAAACCCACGACATGCTATTTCCGGAGCTGAATTTAGGGGAGCACAAGGGGCTTGGTGATTACGCTTCTAAATGGTTTAACGAGCGCTTTTTGAAATACATCAGTTTAGACAAAAGGAGTTCTGATGGTAAGCAGGGAGTATCATTCCACTCTTTCAGGCATGGGTTCGTTACCAACTTAGATAAGACGATTATAAATGGTGTGGCATTGAATGATTCAGATCGTCACTATATTACAGGGCATGAGCAAGAAGGTGTTAGAAACAAAACTTATAACCACGGAGGAGTAAACCTTCAGCATATAAAAGAATATATGGATGCAATGGAACATAATGTTGCTTTGAATAATATAAGTTTCGAGAGATACCTTAAACGTAGAAAATTTATTACTGAATAATTGTATTTTAAATGTGGGATTGGTTTAGTTTTACTTTATCTATTCCACATTAGGTCTGATAATTCAGCTCTACTGTGGAGCTGCTCAATTTTATTAGAGCATTGTCATCAATACAAAAAACAGCATTTATATGAGCAATGATCTATCAAAACTCTATAATCGAATCGAGCTATAGCCCGAAGATTTTTAACGTTGCCGTAGAGTTGAATATCATGTAAGCAATACCTAGTTGGAATAATCCTACTGTGAACAATGACCCCCAATAAAAGAATTTTGACCATATTAGGTGAGAATCAATCAGTTTGTTTAGATCCTTAACAGATATATGATTATGTAACATCCCAGACCAGCTTTTTAAGGCCATTTCTGATACTTTCAAATCAGCGCTTGCGTTCAACCACCTGATGAAAAAACTAACAGAAAGGTATATACCCGCTATTTTAAAAAGTATTATTCCCTCATCGGAATGCAATAATGCATTGTTAACCACCGCTTTGGATATGGTACCCACTGTAAATATAAAACCAATTGTTAACATAGATTTAAGCAGTTCTGAGGCTAACGAAAATGCTTTCAACGCGAATTTATCTGTAACAGTTTGTATATCGTTAAAAATTTCTTTTAACTCTTTACGATAATCGTCACTTCTTTTTGCAATAACAAATTTATAATTATTTTTCGCCTGCTCTAGTGCATGGGAAAGCACCTTTTGTCCAACTTCAAATAAGTTTCCAGAACCACATTCCAACGAAAGTCTATCGATTACTAATTGCAAAGGAACATCAGGGTCTTCTTTATCATAACACCAGCATATACAATCAGAGAGGGTTTTAATTCTTTCTGAAGGAATATCAACACCTGCAGATTTTAGCTCTGCCTCCAAGTGTTTTACGCCTTTAAATTCCAGTTTTGAATCACTGTAATAATTTGTGCATAACGATACAAATAAATTTTTGGCGAAAGCAGTCCTGTATGGCTTAGCCAACTTACAGTCAATGTCACCCCACGTCAGTTCAAATTGCCGTGGGTTTATTTTTAATGGCTCACTGCATACAACATGAACATGCTTATGAATAATTTCTGAGCTAGGTAATCTACTACCCGATAGCCAATCCTCCCCTAACTCAATATGATGAACCGGTATAACTGCTAATTTGGGACCACCAAAAAATACACTCATTTTATATACATGAATTCGAGTGTTATTTGAGTTGTTAACGGCACCTTCCAATAAAGGTGAAGTTAGCCCCAATCCTTCCAAGCATTCTTCTAATGCATCCACAGAGCAGAATAGAATTTCATCTATGTCACCTGCTCCAGAACATATTTCTTGAATAAATGCTTTCTTCTTAAAAGTAAGCTCGAATTCCGCGCAGTGAGATTCGAGTGTATCACCAGCAGTAACTCTCTGCCCATCAACGAGCAGTATGAAATGTTTAGCGAGGTTATTTTTTTTAACTAATTTCGTCAATTGACCTAATAGCTCTGAAACGCCTTCTGCAAAGTAGCCTCCCACATAAAAATTATCAATATTTTCATTGCTATCATTTGCGAAACTTTTAAGCTCAGTTAATAACTCACAAATATTATTAACTAATATCATTTACGCTATCTGCTGTAACAGTATAAACAATTTTACCGGCAACTTTTTTCCTCTCAATACCGGCCTCTTTCATTTCACCTTCCCACTCTAATTTGACGTTCATGTTTGTTTTAATTTTAGTTTTCTTTTCCATAGCTGGGATACTGTTTGGTTTCGAAGTAAACTGCACGCCGCTTAATTCTACGTCATCCATATAGTCGTCGAAACTGACTTTGAGTCTACGTTTTGTATCATCGCTCTCGTGGTTACAAATTAACTCTTTTATATCATCTACGTTTATGGCTTGCTCTTCATGAGCTTCTATATATTTAATAACACGAGCCCTCACATCCGATGGTACTAGTTCTTGATGTTTTTCTGCCCACCTTTTTGAATGTGAAATGATCTTTCTTGTCATGACACTATTATCTTCTTTTAGTGTCACACTCAGAAACTTTTTAAAGTGATCACCAATTGCAACATCTGTATCTTGTTTAGAGTTAGCCTTTCCTCTCTCAACAGCAATCACGTCCCACTCGAAAGATTGACCAACATCAATAATAGCCCTTTTTTGAATAGCGGCCTTCTCTTCCAGTAAAGTATCGGTGATTTCTTCGAAAGTTACTTTAGAAGGATCCTTTTCATCCCTTATTTGATGTAAAACCGGCTTATAATCTAGCTTCATAATGGCAACAAAGTTCTGCGCCTGAGCATTCACTATCATGCTAAATGTCGTGACAATAACAATCCCGTCCGCCATCCTTTTATCGTGCTGCGCTTTGAAATTATGAGCTATCTGTTCACTAGTTTGAACGAACAAATCATTATCATCCAAATTGTCAACAAGCTCTTTACATTGTCCTTTGAGCGTTGCTTTTTCTTCATCAACAAATAAGTATTTTGTACCTCTAGATGACTCAGAGATCATCTCTTGAAAAAAGCTCTTATGTTTATCTGAAAGACTAACAGCCGACAAGTAATCAACTTTCTCATCTTTCGTTATTAAAATATGATAAATAAATTTGTGAATAGTAATGCTTTCTCTCATTACTTGTGAGATTGCAAGCGAACGTGGATTGGCCAAAATAAATGTCCTTATTAATTTTTTAGGCACAATAAACTAAATGCCATGAAAATACGAACGAAAATAAACAACTTAAGATTGCTAACAATAACTCCTAAATGGTTATTTTTGATAATGTTTTAACAGAGAGTCAATTTACATGTCTGTTTAGTGTAACTATAAGGTTTCATTGGGTGAGCAGCTTTTTTTCTTTAACCATTCCCACCAAATTTAATGAAACCTTATAGGGCTTTACTCTTTGATCTGCGCTTACCTTCAGCAATGACCTGTTCTAAATATGGCAGCATTAGAGTTTTCAGTGACCGGCTCATAGCGTAGTTTTTACCACCGTAAAATAAACTATCGGTCATAGATTTACACAGGTAATCCGCAAGCCCTTCATTGATGGCAATCTTCTCTTTCGCTTCGTACCTTTGACAATAGATATTACCTTTAAGATCTGTCGCTTTACTACCGCACTTCCAAAATGATTCCGATGGGTAATCCTCAATCATCATGTCCATCTCATTGATTTCCTGTTCGGTTAGCGAGCCTTTATAGACACTCAATATGTAACCATCACTAATGTTTATCGCTGAGGCAGCTAAGTGCCCATACTTATCCGTCTTAAGCCAACCCGTTGCCTTAAGAGAATCTCTAAGCTTAGTTACTGTGCTTAACTTAATATTCATTACGATATGTGCGTGAATATTTCCAGACGTAGACTCTTCCAATACAAAGAAGTAGCTGCTGACATCAAACGGTGTAGCAACTTTAAGCCTTAACATCCTATTGAAGTACTGTGCTGGATTACGAGTTTTGCTACCGGCTTTGAGCTTGAGTGAAAACTCAGAATTAAATTGTACTGTTATATGATGAGTTTCGACCCCCATGGTAGAGTTAGCTTCTTCGAGTAACCCCCATACTGCGGCTCTTAAACCATAGTTTATGCAATGGTTTTTTGAACCATCTAAAATGTGAGTTACATAGATATTTTTCTTACTTGTCACGATAGGTAAATTACATACTTTGTAACTGCTGTTATAACTATCATAACTGAGTACTGGTCTCCCTCCTGACAACCCTATCTTCCGCTTCTCCGCAGCCCTTTTAAGTACTGGATTTACTGGTGTTAATGAAGCGCTCGTTGGCATTGTGTTTTTGACCCATTTTTCCTTATTTAAGATTGACGCCGAAACTACCTGTACTTATAGTTAAACGCAACAATACAAAACACAACCAGCGTTGCTATCTTGTAAGGAATGAGCATTCACATGAAATACGTTATTTATCTAAGAGTCAGTACGAAAGAACAAGGAAAATCAGGATTAGGGCTAGAAGCTCAGAGACGCGATATACAGCTGTATTTAGATAACTACAGCCCGTCACCCTACTCTGTCATAGATGAGTGCTTAGAAGTTGATTCAGGAGCTAATTCGCAAAGAATAAAACTAGTTGATGCTATTAATTTAGCTAAAAAACATGATGCAGTTTTACTAGTGGCTAAACTTGACCGTTTAAGCCGAAAAGTTTCATTTATCGCAAAGCTGATGGAGGATAAGAAACTAAATTTTAAAGTAGCAACAATGCCACACGCTGATCCCTTTCAACTTCACATCTACGCAGCCTTAGCCGAGCAAGAGAGAGAGTTTATTAGTAAACGAACTAAGGCCGCACTAGCAGAAGCTAAATCTCGTGGTACTCGTCTTGGGGGCTTAAGAACTCAAACTAACGAGCGGAACATTGCTAAACGTAAACAAGCAGATGACTTTGCCAAAAACTTGTGGCCAATGATCGAACCCATGGTTGAAACATCACTTGGATATACTGAGATAGCAAAGCGCTTGAACAGTATGAATGTCAAGACAGCCAACGGTGGAGCCTTTTGGGCAAGCACCGTCAGTAATATAGTTAAACGCATGATGTAATCAGCAACTATAAGAAAACGCATTTCTTATATGTATGTGCTAATTTTTGCTAAAAATTGAGAAGTTTTGTTAACCCAATCATGCATATTAGCTGTCTACTCAACGAGTACTTTACTCGAGAAAAATATCCTCTAAATATGTCAGGCTCTCAACTGCATACCAAGGGCGCATATGATTGTTATCTCTGTAGAAAAATCCTTGCGAAGTATTACTTGTTCTACAAATCCCCTCATTACATAAGTACTCAATAGGATCTATTATTTTAATATCACTTAGTTCGGTAAAAAGACCTAAAGCCTTCTGATGTATAGTGTAGTTTTTTCGTGCCTGTTCTTCCGTGATGAAATCATTTAAACCATTCCTAATTACCGTTTGCGGATTAAACTCTTCCCCTTTTGGCTCACCTAGAATTAGATAAACGTCATCAGATGCTGCTTTTAACCTCGCTAGAAAAGTATCGTATTCTTTGGTTCTCACCGAAATCTGTTCTTGTCTTTCAGTTTGAATGTCAGATAGATAAACATCAAAACTGAAAAAAGAGGTCACAATTTTTTCAAATTTAACGCTATCTAAAAGAAACTCATAATTTTGTAGGTTGTCGCAGTTCCACTTCGGGTGTTTCATAGAAGGGGTTGCAAGGCAGCCTCCGTTAGTTAAAAAATACACATTGTAGTCAGAGTTTAAGCTCTTCACATACGGATATAATTGTTCAGTGTGACTAGCGCCGAGTATAAGAATATTTTTATCCGTTTTACCGCTTATTAGTCTAATTTTAATGGGACCCATAAACTTGTTCGCATCAGGGTAACTCCAATCATCTTTGGCGGCAATTGCAGAAGCAACCAATGTTCTCTCAGGTTCTGCTAATCGCTCTAGTAAACCATTTGTTTGAAATACTACTAACCCAAATACTGCAATAATCGAAGCAGCAGGTAGAGGCTTCAACAAATATCTTCCTTTATTTAAGCCGTAGTCAGCTAGAGTTTTAGATTCTATAAACACAAAGCTAAGCGCGCCCAAGAGAATAGAAAGCGGTAAACCTATAACCCACCAATTATCTCCTAGAGAAAAATAGAAACCAGCCACAATAATTGGCCAATGCCATAAGTAAATTGAGTAAGACCATTTACCTAGAAGGTGGCAAATTTTGTTATCTACTAATACCGACTCCCCATTGTTTGAAATCAAAACTAGACATGCCCCTAATATTGGGAGCAATGATGCATAACCAGGCCAAGGTGTTTCAGCGGAGAAGAGGAAAAATGAAAATACGATCATAGCTAAGCCAGACATTAAGCCAAAACTTTTGCCTTTTTGACCCAAAGCAATTGGATATAAAAATACCAGCCCTCCGGCAAGCATCTGCCAAGCTCTAGTGGGTAACAAGAAGTAAGCTGCTCTGCTAGTGTTGAACGTAACGTAGATTGAAAGAAGTAGCGTTAAAATCGTTGCTGCAACAAGTAGCAACTTCAACTGCTTTAAATTCAAAAACTTCTTAAGAACTACCAGAACTACAGGATATATTAAGTAAAACTGCCACTCTACCGACAAACTCCAAGTGTGTAGCAACCACTTTTCAATTGATGAAGCATCAAAGTAATTTGACTCTTTCCAATAAACGAAATTCGATGTAAAGGTTAAACTTGCAGTAGTATGTTTGCCCATATTTAAGTAATCAATGGGAGACAGCAAGAAATACCCTAACACCATTAGAACGAAGCAAAGAAAAGCTAGAGCCGGAATAATCCGCCTCACTCTCGCTTTATAGAAATCTATGATTGAGAAGGTTTCTCGATCTAAACCTTTAATTATAATCATAGTCATCAAAAAGCCAGAAATGACAAAAAACACGTCAACACCAGCGAAACCGCCCGGTAGCCATGAATGATTAAAATGAAAAATGACTACAGCTATAACGGCGATCGCCCGCAACGCGTTTATATCTTCCCTGAACTTCATAGGCTCTTTACTTTAAGTGATTGGTTATTGAAGGTATCTCGGGGAGCCCAAAGCTACCAAGGATTACTTACAGCTCTTGTTTAGCTTGATGCAATGCTATATACATTTCCATGTAAATTGAAGTTATCCGGCAATTTTAATTTTACTAAATTTTGGTAATGGGCTCATCTTAGCTTATTTTTTTTTAGTCGGAGAGCCATGAGGCAGTATAACGAGGTGATTTATACAGGAGAGAGCTGCTTTCATCCTCGATTTAATCTCAACAGTTTCGCTTAAAAACTCCTCTCTTAGATTACATATATAAGCGCCCAAGTTCCGATATTTAATCCCGCCTTTTGAACGCATATAGGCAATTTTCAACATTTCCGATTCAATATCTTCTGAAACCCCAATATCGAAACACTCAGTTTTTCCTTGTAAACCCGACATAAAGCGCCCCATCTTCGCAACGTCACTAGAATCTTTACGTTTGTCCTGAAAGGTTCTCAATAGTTCTTGCTCTAGCTGTCTAGTCGATGATCTGGAACCCATTAACGTAGGAGAATAACAATCTGCTTTCCCAAAAAATGGCTTCAAGCTGTTCAAACGTGAGAGCGCACAAGATGTATAACCAATTTTACACAGACCAACTTCAGGATACTTGAAGCAATAAACCATATTCATAATAGTATTTCTCTTCTAAATTCACAGAAACACGAAGAATACAGATCGAGAAGATAACATTCAACTCATTGTTTTATAAGCAAATAATGTCATTGCCGACATACTTTCATAAAAATAACTACAGGATTAAAGCTGTTAATCATTCCGCCTATATGTGTCACACACAGGTGTCACACTTTCTGTTTATCGGGAACTTGATAAGCCCTTAGCCTACGTATACTGTAAGGGTATAAATCAACTTTAACTGTGTGTCACATCCCGCCAGCTCCACCAAACATCGCGATGAAAAGGCTCTTCAGAAATGAAGAGCCTTTTTTGTTGCAAGAGCAGCTGATCCTACAGGTACACCTGAGTAAACCATTTACCCTACTTTAAACTGGCTTTGCTCTACCTCTTTAAGCCAAATCGGGTTGCTGTAGGCTTTATGTCCGTTTTTATCTTCTACCACCAGCGCGACCCAGCCAGAGGTTTTGGGCAGAGTGAATGTTATCGATGCACTATCACCACTAAGTGTTTGTTTGTTTAGCACCTGATGATTTGAGCCGCTTTGGCCAGATTGCTGTTGTTGCTGATTTTTTTGCTCACTTGGCGAACTTTTTACCATGGGTGTCTTTGTAAATTGCCAGCACGGGCCGTGGCGAGCTTCTGCCCCCTTTGAGCAATATTGCTGATTTGATCAAGAAAATCGCGTTCGCAGTGGATAAAGTCGCTATTACAGAAGGATTAGCCTTAGAAATCTCAGACGAGCAACTTGAACAGAGTATCGATGCTTCGTTTTGGAAAGCGGAATATCGACCTCATAAGCGGGTGAGTATTTAAAGCCTAATTAACTTCAACAATCCAACTCACAAAAAATATGCTCCTCACTCATGGGAAACCCCTACTTAGTATTACTTATTATTAATGTTTAATAAACTATACTTTATGATAACATCTTGTTAACAGATATTTAGCAAGCTGCAATTACCTGAATTAAATAAACGACTTTTCTTAAGCTTAAGTTAACGATCGAAGGTCTTGAACTGAAAAGAAGAATTTATGACAAAAAGCAACCATGCAGAACAAATAGACACGATTACCTCCTCACAGAAACATGATCAATCCGATAATGGTGACGAACACATTGTCGAGGCAGAAAACACCGGACGAAGAAAGTTTATTGGTTACATGCTCAAGGGCTCGAGTTTTGCCGTTGCGTTACATATAACCGGTGGTGCTCTTCGTCCTCAGGATGCCAACGCCCAGTTGTTAGGAATACCGGAGCTTGCAGATGAACTGGATTTAACAGACCTGCTGCTCATCTCCGGTGACCCTTTCTACTACGATTATTTAATTAAGATAACGAGTGATAATCGCGTCCGTTTTGAGCTTCCACGAATGGAAGTGGGGCAAGGTATATTAACCGCTGCAATGATGATTCTTGCCGAAGAGCTGGACGTTGAAATGTCCTCCATTGATGCGACTTTATCTCCGGCAGAAATCAGACGAGCGACTGGTCAAATTACAGGAGGCTCTCACGCCATAACCTCTCTTTGGGATCCGCTGCGCAAGGTCGCGGCAGCCCTGTTACATAAGATAAAATTATCAGCCGCCGTGCATTTCGGGCTTTCTGTGAACGACATTAGTACAGAAAATGGCTTTGCGATTGGTAACGATGGCAGCCGTATTGCTTACTCTGCACTCACCGCAGGTGTTGAAGGACGCAACGATGCCGCTCGACTGGCACAGCCTAAAGATCCGTCACAATACAAAATTATCGGTACGCAGCAAAAGCGGGTTGACGCGCGCGATATCGTTACCGGCAAACTAGATTTCGCGATGGACCTCGACGTAGTACCAGATGCGATGCCCACTGTGGTCGCTAGGCCACCCAGCTTAGGTGGTCGCGTGATCACGTTTGACGATTCTGAGGCAATAGGCCTGCCCGGTGTCCTAGCCATCAGAGAAGTTCCGCTGGATGTTGATGCAAATTCCTCTGGCGTGGCCGTTGTTGCGCGTTCCTTCGGCGAAGCATTTCGTGCGCGTGATGCACTTAATATTTCATGGAGTGAGGGTGCTGCCGAAAATCTATCTGACGCCGAGGTCATTGAGCAGTTACGTGCGATAAACCTGCCAACCTTACCTAATATTCCGCTGGCTACCGATTCGGTTGGCGGCGAGTTCATCTTTCCTTATTTGGCACATGCCCCCATGGAAACCATGACAGCACTTGCCGATGCAACCGGCTCAAAGGTAAGGGTTTGGACTGGCGCCAAGACGCCACTTGCAGCACAAGCCAAAATTGCGCGCGAACTTGGAGTCTTACCCACTGACGTCGAGGTGAATGTAATTCAAAGCGGCGGCTCATTTGGCCGTCGCTTATTTTTTGATGCAGCAGTTGAAGGCGCGCGTATTTCACAAATTGTAAACCGACCCATCAAACTTATGTTTACCCGACAGGACGACACAAAGTTTGGCCGCGCACGACCGCTCAGCTTGCATAACGTAAAAGCGACTTACACTAGAGGTTTTTTAATTGGCAAAAAAGTGTTGTCGTTTGACCATCGCGCTGCGACCGCTGAATTGGATCTCGAACATGGCTTTGGCGACGGTATTACTGCATTGGGAGGAGAATTAGCGCCCGCTGCTTTCAGCCAGACAATCTGGCACTCAACGCAACTAGTGCAATATAAGTTTGGTGTAACTTCCTTGCTGCTAAACGAAAAAAATTCGTTGTGCCAACCTCCTCTTGGCGCGGCATCTACTCCGGCACAGCTGCCGTCGCAAACGAGATAGTTGTTGACGAATTGGCACGCGCAATGAACAAGGATGAATACCAGTTCAGGTTACAAATGCTGGATGATGATCGCTCCAAAGCTGTTCTGCGGAAAGTTTCTCAAGAGGGCAATTGGGGAAGGAGTATAGAAAAAGGACGTGCCCAGGGCCTCGGGTTGCATAAAGAGTATAAGTCTCGAGCTGCCGTGCTTGTTGAATTACAAACGTTCAAAGATCCGGAGAAAGAAAGTAAAGTCACCAAGATTGTTGTCGCGCTGGATGTGAACCGAGTATTGAATCCAACCGGCCTTGAGGCGCAAGTTATCGGTGCGGCAACCGATGCCATTACCTACATGATTCGCACCAGTTTACACCTCGACAATGGCGCAATACGCGAGAGCAGTTATGGCGATTTTGAAATTGCTCGAATGCGCAACACGCCACCGGATATTGAAGTGCATTTTATGCCGCCTAACGGAGAAACACCGGGAGGTGCAGGCGAGTTGGTAGTGCCTGCGGCGGCAGCGGCGATAGCCAACGCATTTGCCAGGGCGACGGGTATTGCACCACGTCGTTTTCCACTTCGTGACTTCTATCCAGAGGGTTAATTCATGCCACAAATTACATTTAATGTTAACAATAACCCGGTTTCTATCGACGCTGAAAACGACGATGAGCTCCTGTATCTCTTGCGTGATCGACTTGGTATTACTGGCCCAAAATATGGTTGCGGTGTTGGCGTGTGTGGCGCTTGCACTATCTTTAAAGACGGTGAGCTAGTCCGCCCATGCATTGTTCCGATGGAAGAAGTGGAGGGTGCATCGCTAACCACTATTGAAGGGCTTGCGGTCGATGACATTCTGCATCCGGTGCAAGAAGCATGGATAAACGAAGATGTCGCTCAGTGTGGGTTTTGTCAGGCGGGACAAATTTTAACCGCCGTCAAACTCTTGGAGTCTAATCCCAATCCCAACGATGATGACATTGATGAAGCTATGAGCGACAATATCTGTCGCTGTGGTACCTATCATAGGATTCGAAAAGCCATTAAACATGCTGCAGCTTTGATTCAGCAGACGACATAAGAGGCTAATTGTTGGGAAAACGGGTTGGGCTGAGAAGAACACCTTAATTTGTATAAGCTCAGATCTAATCTGAGTATTTCGCCTATAGGGTTGGTAGTCTTGTAGACTGCTTAAAGCGAATTGCAGGAATTTCACCTGCTTTTAATTGGAGGGCTGCTCTACGTACATTTCTGACGTTCAGTTTAAGTCGCAAGCATTTGAGCTAAATGTTAGATCGAGTCTAAGCTACTACACCTAATCATGTTAACACCAAGCGACTTTGTCGTATCTTAATTACCAAGCAATTCTGTCGTAATTGCTAATTACCAAGGGAAACTGTCGGTCTCTTTTTTTACATGTTTGTTAGTGTTCTTGTTTTTTGAATACTAGAGGCGTGTTGAGGATGATTGTGATGGATTCTAAAGCTCAACTAACCGTTGATATAATTGCTAAAGTTGTTGAAGGCAGAATAACAATTGCCAATGCAGCTAAATTACTCAGTAAGTCTCGGCGCTCCATTGAACGTTATGTGAAACGCTATCAGCAAGTAGGTATTCAATTTGCAGTACATGGTAACAGTGGTAAGTCACCTCCAAATAAAACGCCCAAGTCAATTAAACAAGCGGTACAAGCCCTAATCAAAGACAAGTATTTTGATCTGAATTTGCTTCATCTAGCTGAGCAATTAGAAGTGAATGAGCATATTTTTGTGAAACGCGAAACGTTACGCGGTTGGGCACATGACATTCACCATGTTAAGCGAGCTAAACGAAGACGAGGCAAAGCCCGTAAACGCAGAGAACGTATGGAAGCAGCTGGCTTAATGATGCAAATGGACGGTAGCCCACATCGTTGGTTTGGTGATAAGAAACACTGTCTAATTGCCATGATTGATGACGCGACCAGTGAAATACATGCTGAGTTCTTCCCATCAGAAACCACAGCTGGTTGTTTGAAAGTGATGCGCGATTGCATCGAGACAAAAGGGCTATTTAAAACACTCTATGTCGACAGAGCAGGTATCTTCGGTGGCCCTAAGCGTTGTAACTTCTCGCAAATGCAGCGAGCCTGTGAGGAGTTAGGCATTGAAATTATCTTTGCTAATTCACCGCAAGGCAAAGGTCGTATTGAGCGTGCCTTCGATACATTCCAAGACCGCCTTGTACCTGAACTGAGGCTCAACAACATCAAAGACATTGCCAGTGCCAACGCGTATCTTAAGCACGTGTTTATCCCACAGTTCTGGCAGCCTCAAATCCAAGTAAAATCAAAACAACAAATATCTGAATTTACGCCTTTATCGAAGCATACAAATCTCGATGACATCTGCGTTATTAAAGAACACCGCAAAATACGTAACGACCATACCTTCAGCTATGGCAATAAGTTCTATCTGATTGACTCACCGCTTAAACACTCTATCTCTAACCAAAAGATTGAAATCAGAAACACCAGCAAAAAGGGCTTCACCGCTCACTTTGCAGGTCGGCAGCTCAAAGTATCTGAGGTCATTGAGCCAAATAAAGTCACAATCGAAGAGTTGGAAATCCAAAAGAAACTAGAGGTATTGGCCTTGGTCGATAAGCTCGGAAATGTCAGTGCAGCCTCACGCCAAAGTGGTGTATCTCGCGATACTATTTATCGCCACCTGAAGTTGGTTAAGCAAGGTGGCCCAGATGCGCTAAAGCGTCAAGAAACACCCAACCTACGACATAAAAACCGTTCAGATACTGAGCTTGAACAAGCTGTCATCGACTTCTCACTTGAAAATCCGCATCTTGGTCAACAGCAAGTATCGCTGCAATTGAAAGCCAATAAAATCGTTGATGTGAGTCCTGCTGGGGTTCGCTACATCTGGTTGAGGGAGAACATGAACACCATGGCCCTGCGTGTTCAACGAGCAAGAAATGCTGAAATCGCTTAAGGAAGTAGCCAGCTTAACCACTGGCTGATATGCTCTTTACGACAAAGTCGCTCGGTAATTAGACCGACACAATCCCTTGGTAATCACACTACTACACCTAATCAAATACAGTTCAGTGAGTTTTCGTTCTAACGTTGTGAAGAGGTTGCATCGCAAAATCAGGGTTAGTATTCGAGCTTATATTATCCACTACCCCACATTACAACCATCTCTATAGCTCTCCCCTGACAAAGTAAGTGCAGTTCTTTTTTACCGCAGAAGAGGCTTTTTTAGCATTTTTACACTGGACTAAGTTACATTTAGCAACTTAATCAACTCTCTTGGGGCGTGGTATGATGGCCATAGAAAATTGTTTTCTACATAAACTGTATTTAGCTCGCTTCAACTTATTGCGCAGATAAGTATTAACTATAGCTTCCGTATAAATCATGTAACACCTTCTCTATTCATAAGCAAACAACTTAAATTGGACGACTTGTTTCTTGTCAATCATTTATTATTTTTCAATGATTTAGCAATGTAAAAGTAGCTTATAATAGTAAGCCAAGATAATATTCGTAGATAGATAAAGTGTTATAGTAGCTAAAAAATGATAGATATTTCTCCTGCTGAATCAAACGATATGAATGTAACAGACGCTGAGTTGAGCAAGGTTACTACTATAGTGATAGAGCTACTTAAAAAGTGGGGACTGAATGAAAAGCAAAAAACGGCCTTAATTGGTGAATTTACTTCACCCGAGATACATATGAGACTCTCGCTTTTATTAAATATCCACGAAGAACTACGATTGATGTTTGACAACCCATTAAACATCTTTGGCTTTATGACAATGATAAATCACAATGAACCATTTTACGGCATTCGGCCGATTGATCTCTTGCATGCCAAAATATTGAAGGACTGAAACTTACATATCAAGCCATTCATAATATCAGCGCTTGAGTTTTTAAAATCTCCCCCGTTTCGGCTAGCTCTATTTGTTAATTAAGCAATTGGATTTATAATTCTGTATTTTATGCATGATTTATTTAGTATTACTATAAATAGATTTGAACAGTAGGCCATACTTCAATATTTTCAGTAAGGTACTTTAAAGCTTAGGCATACTGATAGGCATACCACAAGAACAAAATAAAAAAACAACCTTAAATAACAACGACTTAATGCTTAAAATCAACTCCCGCCAGCTCCACCAAACATCGCGATGAAAAGGCTCTTCAGAAATGAAGAGCTTTTTTTGTTTTTAACGAGTTCAGTATTTAGCCTAGGTTAATGCCTCTGGGCTCCCTGCCAAAAAAAACAAAAAGAAATAATATACATAAAACAAACACTTATACCTAAATTTTCAGTTAGCATGTCAAACCTAATAGCCTGGCTCCACGCCCACAAAAAGAGAAGTTAGAAAAACTATCGAGGTTAATTCTTATAACCGCTGATTCTTTTTATCTTGGATGTCTTTGTCAATTTGCTTTTTATCTTGGGTGTCTCTGTAATTGGGTGTCTCTGTAATTGTAATTTTTATCTGTAATTTTCCAACGGTACATGTCGAGCCGCTCGTTATGTAGGTTGTAAATACCAAGCCGTCTGTCGATGCGTTTGATGCTGTGTTTCGGAGCTATTGAGCCTGAGGTAATCCGTCCTAATTCCGTCAACAACAGTTGCTGGCCATCTAGCAAAGATTAGGTGGCAATCATCAGTGAAGAAAGACGTTTGGCATGTAGATTAGGGCATTGTTATTTAAGCAAATCGTGTAAGATAGAAATATCACGCATGGTGTTGTTATCTAGTAGGTTTTTGGCGAAATTTATTAGATCAAATAGCGTCATGCGTGTCTATATTATTGTTTCTGCTCAGAATTGTGAGGGGATTCGTTAGGGCAAAGCGGTATGTTTCAGGGGAACGTGGAAATTATTATTACTCTAAGCGGAACAAAAATTATCGAAGGTATTGAATTTAATGCCTTTCCACCTCCTAGCACTTTAATCAAAGCAATGGAGAAGCAGTGGGCCGAAAAATTAATTGAAAATGGTACTGTCAGGTTAAATTCTCTTGAATTCTATCAAAACCTAGAAAACGATGAGCTAGGTGATTCTACAGAAGGGTTGGGCGAGCTAAAATCGAAAGGCCACCCGTACAATGTAAGCTCTGTAAATAAAATTTTTGTTTGGTGCGGCGCACTTCCAGATACTTCATTTCCAACGTTATTAAGTCTAGACACTAAATACGATACAGTCATCAGGGTAGTCAACCCCCTTGAATTTACAAAGAGAATTGAATTAGCTCTAATTGATAAAGATTATTCTTTCGCTCATCCACATATTGGTTCCATAAACTATTCGCGTTCAGATGAAGTTGATATGAAATCTGTACAATCACAGTTTTTTCACTGGAATGTATTTCAAAAACGAAAGAAATATACACATCAAAATGAATACCGTTTAGCATTTACTGATACATCTTTTACTTTAGAAAATGATGAACCCATAGATTTGGAAATTGGTTCGTGCCTAGATCTGGTGCAATTAATCAAAACATAATAAGTCAAGTAAGCGGACATTAACTCGTTTCCCTAAACTGCATTTCTATCCTTACACCAATACCTTAAGACAAACACGCATCTTCCATTATTTAAAAAGAAATATAGCGGCGCTGTTATTATGTCAGCACGATAAACAATTTGCTGAGTATGCAGGGTGTCGCGAACTAAATATTTCGTGATGGGCGAGCAAAGCAAAAAGGCCCTTTAAAATAAAGGGCCTCCTGTCTGTGTCGGTAAACGTTATTAAACGCTGGTGCCTTTAAGCACCACTGAGGGCACGCTTAAGCAGCCTTTTCGCCGGAAACCCCTCAACTACTGGTAAATTAAAGCGCCCCACTCCCTTTAATTTACTACGTTCAAAAATTGGCTTTGCTCTACCTCTTTAAGCCAAATCGGGTTGCTGTAGGCTTTATGTCCGTTTTTATCTTCTACCACCAGCGCGACCCAACCAGAGGATTTGGGCAGAGTGAATGTTATCGATGCACTATCACCACTAAGTGCTTGTTTGTTTAGCACCTGATGATTTGAGCCGCTTTGCCCAGATTGCTGTTGTTGCTGATTTTTTTGCTCGCTTGGCGCAGCAATTAATGACACTGACTTAAGCCCATTCACCGCGACCAAATCAAAACTGATGGATTGTGGCTGATCTTTGGCGAGTTTAATCGTGTCACCAAACATGACATCTTGCGGATAAATAATCGGCCCATATGACACATAAGAGCGGCCGTTTTTCATGGCTTGTGCATACGCCTGGGCACTTGGTTTACTGCCTGTGTACACGAACATACGGTTTAAACCGCTGGTTTGGTTCCACACATCGTGCGTGTCAGAACCGGCCGTATAATAGTAAGGCAAACCTTGTGACCAAAGCTGATGGGCTTTATCCATGGTTGGCTGGTTATCGACGGCGGCGTTTATCTCAAACAAGTCAATGCTGGGATTGAACCCGCCTGGGGCTGTGTTTTTATCTAAACTGCTCAAGTAACCGTAGGGTATGTACGGGTGGTTCGATGCAATCACCGTCGCCCCCATGCGGCGCATGTCTTTGATCAAAGTATGAATATCGTCTACGCCCGGGTCGACAGACAAGGTGGCCCCTGCGTTTATCGGAAAGGCATTAAAATGGCCCCATGAAGGCGACACTTCAATTGACGGAATAAAAGGCACGCCGCGTTTATCGGCTAACGCTTGTATGGCTGCGTTGTTCTTGGTGGAATCATGATCGCTCACAAACAACGCATTTAACCCAGCAGCCAGTTGAGAGCGCACTAAATACTCGGGTGATGTTGAACCTTCAAGCACGTCTGCATGATGATGCAAATCAGCTGCGTACCAACCTTTTTGCGTTGGATAAGTGCTAACGGTAACAGCACTGGCTATGTCTGTGGTGGAATTCCCTTTTACTACAGTGTTAATCAATTCTGGCTTTGCATTAAAGCCACCACCAGGTGAAATACTCAGTTGATATTCACCTGGTGCGAGCGGAAACATTGCATGACCGGTGCTATCAAGTTCGGTGAAAAAGGTCCGGGAACCTAAAAATTCAATCAAAGGCTGATTGCCTTTTTCAATCTTTATCTTGGCATCAAGGGGCGCTTTAGTATTTGCATCTGTTACCTCTATGCTGACCTGGCCTGGTGAGAGCAAATCGTCAAAGGATAAGGTTTGAGTGGTGTTTTCACTGATTTCAATATCATGTATTTTACTGTCAGAATAGCCTTTCCCGGTGGCATAAACTTGGTATTGACCAATCGGTAAGTCAAATTGGTATTGGCCGTTTTTGCCCAAGCCCCACATGTAAGGCGTACCCTGTTTACTTACCACAATCGCCGGTTGCGTTAGGGCATTTTTGTTTTGGGTTTGCACTTCACCTTTCAGCGTTCCTGCTTTCGTGTTTTTACGCTCAATTTCGGCGCGTACTACTGGCGCTAAATCGCCACTGGCCAACACTTGGTAATCGCCAGTGAAGGTCACTGATTGCCCTTTTTGCAAACTATGCTGGGCGTACAAGTCTCTTGATTGGTTTTTTACTTCAGTCATGTAAGGCGCATGCAAAGCTACCGCCCAGTCAGCGCCATAACCCACAAACCTATCAGTAATAAAGTTCGCTGCCGGCTCTTTTTCCTCACTGGTCTTATATTCAGGTACGGCAAACTTGTATCCCGCATCAGGCCACAAAGTAAACCCAGAGTGCATGTCTACTATGGCTTCACCTTGATTGGTCATGGTCGTTTGCACGTGAATCAAATCAGAGCCTGATTGCAGACGGTAAGTCGTGCTTATTTCAACTTTGCCGAAATCACGGATGACTTCAACAATGGCTTCATCTTGACTGTCTTTGATGATGTTAAGCGTTTGATAGGTGTTAGGCCAACTAGACCAATTATTCGGGATGAAATCTGCAAACGCTACGCGATCAGGACTTAAGCTGCCATCAGCTTTAACGTTCGCAATATCCACAATACACCCACGTGCAACGCCCCAAGGCGGAGCAGAGCCAATGGCTAATGAAAACGCTAATTTGTCATTTTTAATCGTCAGGTCGTTGTCAGAAATAGCATTACCATGGGGGATGAGCGTTTTGCCCTTAGTAATACTGACGTCGGCAATGCTTGGTGCACTAAGCAACAAACCAATAGTGGCCAAAACGCTGGAAATAAATGATGAGTGAAGCTTAGGTACTTTCATGATTATTTACCTTTGGCAGGCCAATAACCTGCCCTTGTTTTAATTAGTTTGCGTCTGTCACGCGTGCGCGAAATAAAAACTATAAGCCCTTTTTATGTCAGTTTTTAAAGGGTGGGATAATGCGCAGAAAATAAAACTCAAAACAGTGAAACAGACAGAACAAGTACTGTACACATGACGAAAACATAAAATATTTGCGCTCAATCAATACAAAAAAGGCCACAAACAGGGGACTGAATGTGGCCTTGTAACTCGCTATTATTACATTACGAATCTAACGTTGAACGATGCAATACGCGGCGCACCAATCCAACCAGCATTTGGCGCGATTGAGCCAAGATACTCTTCGTCAAATACGTTGTTTACGGTAAAGCTAAGCTCTACGCTCTCGATGCTGCCACCGATATCGTAAGCCGTTTTACCCATATACAAATCACTTACGACGTAAGAATCAACTTCTTGCGTGTTCGCTTGGTCTAAGAAGCGCTCACCCACGTATTTCGTGCTGAAACCCGCGTAGAAGTCATTTTTCGCGTAATCGAAGCTAATAACCGCCATATCTTCTGGGCTACCGATAACCGTTTTACCACGGATATCTTGATCGTCATCCGTGTAAGTCGATTCATTCTTGGTATAAGAAACGTATACACCGAATGTGTCAGTAATTTTGTAGTCGATTGAAGCCTCGATACCGTCAGATTCAATACCACCGTCGTTAAGGTAACCACCAGCAGCAGATTCTAAGAAATCGATACCATTTACGTCTTCATTGCTCACAAAGGTAATACGGTTTTCAAATTTGATGTTGTAGTAAGTCAAACTTGCGTTAAAACCAGGCGTTGAATAACGTAAACCAAAGTCAATGTTATCTGCTGTTTCAGGCTCAACTGTGCTCACATCAGCATCATCGCGCTCTAGTACTGCATCTTTAACCGCTGCAAAGTTTTCTGCGTAGCCACCGAAAACCTCTAGGCCGTTTACCGGTAACGGCGCAACAAAACCTGCTGAGATAAGTACGTCTGAATCAGATGACACGTCCAAATCGTTCTCTGGTACAAATTGGTCTTCTTTCGCCACATCAACCTTGAATTGCTTTGCACCTAAACGGAACTTTGCAAACCCTGCATCAAGTTCGTCTTCAATGTAATACATTAGGGTTTCAACCGGGAATTCGCGGTCGTACTGCACCCAATAAGGGGTGTTATCAAAGCGCGGGCCTGTTGCTGCATCTATGGTTTTATGCCAATCACGATACTCTTCACGTTGATAATCTTCATACCAGAAACCACCACGCAATACGTTGTCCATATCTGAAATGCTGGTATGCCAAGTGAAATCACCGTTTACCCCGTAACGCTTTTTATCATAATGCGTGTGACGGTTTGAGCTGACAGGAATAGCACCTTGCTCGTAACAACCTGGGTCGATTTCTGCTCCGCCACCGCCGTATGGGAAGCCAATTGAGCTTTCGCAACCTGCGATAGGTGATAAAGACTCACCCGCACGGTTCACAAAATAAATTAGGCCCTGAGACGCGCCGCCGAATGCGGTCGTCGATGAATCTAGCTCAGAGTTAGGGTTACCTACACCATCATCGGTAACATCAGCGATGTAATATGGGATCCACTTACCCGCACCTTCGTTTTCGTGATAGTAAACATTCGTACTGAAATCAACTTCACCCACAGCGAAGTCAGCTTTTAGGTAAGTGAAGAAGTTTTCACGCTCAGTTACCCAACCTTCACGGAACACTTGGTCTTGATAAGGCACACCAGACCAATCTTCAGTTAGGCCGTCCCACAAAGGGTCTTGTTCATACTGAGCTAAACCGTAAACACGCTGGTAAGTGTATTCTTCGGCATCGTCATAACTCACGTAACCCGTAATATCCACTTCACCTATGGTGCTGATAATTTTACCTTCGGCGTGATCACGTTTATTAGTGATAGAGCCATCCATATAATCATCGTTTTGCTGGGTTGACAGTGACAACCAAGCGAATGTGTCTTGCGCTATTTCGCCTGTGTCGTAACGTACGTAGAATTTTCGTGCGTTTTGCTCACCTAGTGTGGCGCTGACCGTTAATTGCTCGTCTAAAGCAGGTAAAATTGTGGTGAAATCCATGGTGCCACCTAGCGCTTCGTTTGAACGAGAGCTAATGTCAGCAGTACCTTGAGATACTTCTACGCCACGCAAGTTTTCGGTATCAATATAACGGCTGGCTTTTGTACCGCCACCGTAGTTAGAGTTACCGTTTGATATGCCATCAACCGTCATACCAATTTGTTGAGATTCAAGATTCAACTGAAAACCACGAATTGAAATACTAGTAGACCACTCATCAGAGCCAAACGGGTCACCTTCAGTCACCAATACGCCAGGTAGGTTATCTACCAAAGCCAATACGCTTGTCATCGAGGTTTGCTGCTTTTTCATTTCTTCAGAAGCGGCACTGTTTGCATAAGACACATTACGCCCCGTCACCACAATAGACTCTACGTCTTCTTGCTGCTTTTTAGCGTTGGCTTGGGTTTCTGCTTCCTGAGCAAAGGCCGACAACGACGTCATCGACATGGCTGACAGCACAGACAAAGCGATTAGGCTTTGCTTCTTTGGCACATAGGTATTCATAAATAATCCTGTTTTGTGTGTTGTGTTTTTATTGTGTGTAGTAATGGTAAAGTCCTTTATTTCACTAAGTTCCTGAATCTATTTTCGTGAAGTCGATCTCGTTATCTTTTGGTGAGCTATCGATATTTTTAACGGTTTTAGGCTTGCTGTAGGCAATGAAAATTGCGCAGCTAAAAAACAAACCGATGACCAATGCCCCGACCCACTGAATTTGTAAAAACTCTAATTTGAACAACAATGTCAGCAACGAAAGCGCGACTATGTTCAGTGCCATGTACTTAAACTTACCTAAGCGTTTAACGGTGAGTTTTAGGTTGTCTGTGTACAAGCGAATAAGGGAGTCGAGCGAGTTGATGACAAACACAATGCCCACAAAAGCCATGGCGAAGTTTTTCAGCCCTGCTGTAGGAATACCCGCTTCGTGATATTGATAAATAACGCTGAACCAAACCGCGATAGGAATGGAAGGAAAAATCAACATAGCGCCCAGCACCTGATAGGTTTTCAAGCCCCCCACAAAACGTGAGGTAAATTGACCAATCATGATGCTCCAAGCAAACCACCAGAATAAGTAAAACTCGTGGTATTCGTTCAATGGCAAAACAAAGTCATCTAGGTTGCCAAAGTAACTTCCTATCAAGCTTAAATTATTAACGAACGCAGCCACATGGCTGTCTTTTCCTAAGAAGGCACCAGCCCACATAAAGGCGATCAACGCGATAAATAGCCAAGTGGTAGAGATACTCAATAAACGTACATATTTGATGTCAGTACTGGAATAAACGGCAAAGCAGATTGCCGCGAAAACAGTAAAATAGAAGGTAGGGATAACCGATTCGCCATCACCAATAGCGGGTAGATACCAAGGTAAATTAGACAACAACAAAAAGGCGGTAAATGCACAGGTGCCGATAATCACCACATTATTGATAAGTTTAACCAAGGGGATTTCGAAAAACTTAACCTTGGGCTCAACCACACAGAAGTAAAAACAGGTTAGGAAGTAAAACCCCCAAATAAGAAATCCCCAATAACCAAACTCTATCGCCATAGGGTTGGTAAAAGCGTATTCAGGGTTGGCCTTTAGGTTTGCGTAGCCGCCAAACTCGGTGAGCGGGAACATGATCAAGCCAACGTCTAGCCCTGAGGTAAATAAAATAGCAATAAAGGTAAATAGCCTGACCGGTGTCACACCGACGCAAACGACATTGCCCCATTTAAGTAAAATAACCACAATGGCCAATAGGGTGAAAATGATCCCAGCGTTAAGCCATAAGGTCATTGGTCCCTCCCCAAAATAAGCGATAATGCTTCATCTTTCTTCCTGTTTATTGACGCGCATTACGCAGCAAAAAATACAATTTGCTGCGCTTCAGATGGCCAGATTAAATCGTTGCGTTACGTTGCACTGTTTGCCAATTGCTTGATGTAGCAACCTTCACGGGCGCTTGACTAAGCTCTGGCTTTCCTAAAATCATGTCTGCTGCTTTTTCCGCAACCATGATAGTTGGCGCGTTCAAATTACCATTTGGCACAGTGGGGAAAATCGACGAGTCCACTACTCTCAAACCTTGAATACCGTGAACCTGAGTGCTGGAATTCACCACGGCCATGGCGTCTTCTCCCATTCGGCAAGAACACGAAGGGTGGTAAGCACTTTCAACCGCTTGGCGCACGAAAGCATCAATTTCTTCGTCTGTTTGAACATGCTTGCCAGGCTGAATTTCGTCATCACGATATTCATCAAACGCGCTTTGCTCGATAATCTCTCGGGTTAGGCGCACACATGCGCGAAAACCTTCAATGTCGTCTTGATGTTGCAAGTAATTGAACTGAATTTTCGGCGCTTGTGTTGGGTCAGCTGATGTAATCGTGACCGCACCGCGACTTTTTGGTTTGTTGTGACCTACGTGTACTTGAAATCCGTGCCCAGCAAACGCACTACGCCCGTCGTAACGCATAGCAGCCGGTAAAAAGTGGTACTGTATATCTGGCCACTCAACCCCAGGTTTTGAGCGAATAAACGCACAAGATTCAAAGTGATTCGTTGCGCCTAAGCCTTTGCGCGTAAACAACCAACGTGCACCGATCAAACCCTTTGAAATCAAACCGAGTTTGCCGTTTAAGGTAATGGGCTGCTTACACTTGTACTGAAAGTAGAATTCCAAGTGGTCTTGCAAGTTCTGCCCTACACCAGGTAAATGATGTTTCACCTCAACACCCGCCGCCTGAAGCGTATCGCTATCACCGATACCTGAAAGTTGTAAAAGGTGGGGAGAGCCTATCGAACCAGCACTTAACAGTACTTCTGTGGTGGCCTTCGCAGTGGTTTTATTACCATCGATACTGTATTCAACACCTACGGCTTTTTTGCCCTCAAGAATCACCTTTTCAGCCAAAGCACCGGTCACTATGGTTAAGTTGTTGCGTGATTTAACCGGGTCAAGATATTCACGACTGGCAGAACTGCGTACGCCGTCTTTCACCGTCATATGCATAGGGCCAAAGCCCTCCTGCTGTGCGGCGTTGTAATCATCGGTGGCGGCATAACCGGCTTGCTTACCTGCTTCGATAAAGGCGCCATACAGCGGATTAGCCATTTCATTGCCGTTATTTACGCCAAGGGGCCCTTTGTCACCGCGATAAGCATCTTTGCCTAAATAGAATGATTCGGCTTTTTGAAAATATGGCAAACAAGATTGGTAGTCCCAGCCTTGTGCACCATGCTCTTGCCACTCATCAAAGTCTTTGGCGTGGCCGCGCACGTACACCATGCCATTAATAGACGATGAACCACCTAACACCTTGCCCCGAGGGCAATGCATTTTTCGGTTATCTAAATAAGGTTCGGCTTCGGTGTGAAATTGCCAAGCAAGTTTTTCAGTGTTCATGGGAATAGACAGCGCGGTGGGCATCTTGATAAAGATGTTTTTATCGCTGCCGCCGGTTTCCAATAACAACACTTGATTGCTGGCATCTTCGGATAAGCGATTTGCCAGCACACACCCTGCAGAGCCTGCGCCCACGATAATGTAGTCGTAAGTTTGCTCAGCCATTAAAACGGGCTCTCTATGTCGGTCATACCCACGTAAATGGATTTAGTTTGGGTGTAGTGATCAAGTGTTTCGATACCGTTTTCGCGACCGATACCAGACTGCTTATAGCCACCTACCGGCATTTCTGCAGGTGAATTGCCGTAACTGTTGATCCAGCAAATACCGGCTTGTAGTTTATGAATAACGCGGTGCGCGCGCTTGATATCTTTGGTGAATACACCAGCGGCCAAGCCTAAGTGGGTATCGTTTGCACGGCGAATAACATCTGCTTCGTCATCAAACACCAACAGACTCATCACCGGGCCAAAGATTTCTTCTTTGACTATGGTCATATCGTCGGTGCAATCGGTAAATACCGTTGGTGCCACAAAATAACCGTTAGGGGCCGATTCAGGGCTCAACGTGGTGCCACCTGTCAGCAGGGTTGCGCCCTCTTCGGTGCCCTTGTTGATATATCCCATCACTAGGTCTTGATGCTTTTTCGAAATCAAGGCACCCAAGTTAACGTTCGGATCGAGCGGATCACCAGCGATAATGTTATTTTCTATGCGGGTTTTAAGCTCATCTACAAACGCTTGATAAACTGACTTATGAACGTAAACACGGGTGCAATTGGTGCACACTTCACCTTGGGTGTAGAAGTTACCAAGCATAGCTGCGCTCACCGCTTGGGATACGTCAGCATCTTCAAATACTAATAGAGGTGATTTCCCCCCTAGTTCCATGGTCACGTCTTTCAATGAGCCTGCGGCACTGGCAACCACTTTTTTACCTGTACCTACCTCACCGGTAAACGAGACTTTTTCAATATCTGGGCTTTGGGTTAACCATTGGCCTACTTCCGCAGCGCCTTGCACCACGTTAAATACACCAGCAGGAACGCCCGCCTCTACAAAAATTTCCGCGAGCTTAATTGCACCTAAAGGTGTCTCTTCTGACGGTTTGAAAATTAAAGCATTTCCTGCAGCAAGCGCTGGGCCTGACTTCCAGCAAGCGATTTGCAATGGGTAGTTCCATGCGCCAATACCGGCACAAACGCCTAGCGGCTCTTTGCGGGTATAGTAAAAATCATCACCAACCATTTGTTGCTGACCCACTTGAGCTGGGGCAAGACCCGCAAAATACTCAATAACATCTGCGCCCGTTTGCACATCAACGCACTCGGCCTCTTGCCAAGGTTTACCGGTATCCAGTACTTCAATTTTGGCCAGTGCATCATTGCGTTCACGCAGTAATGACACGGCTTTTATTAAAATACGGCTACGCTCAATGGGCGTCATCGCTGACCACTGTGCGAACCCTTCTTTAGCGCTTTTGATTGCCGCTTGTTGAATTGTCGCGTCTGCCACCTCAACGTGGTAAATCACTTCGTCAGTGGCTGGGTTTTTAACGGCAAAGCTCTCGCCAGATTGATTTGCGAGAAATTGGCCATGAATGAAATTTTGGTAAACTGGTGTTGTCACGTTAGTGTCCATATTGTTTGATAAGTGAACGCACATAGTCTTTTGCTAGCCGCTCACAGTGTTCAAATTCATCTTTGTCAGACTTGCTTAGTACTGCTCGTAACCACAAGCCATCGATCATTGCCGCGCTTAATTCAGCGGCAACTCTTGCGTCTTCTACGCTCATTAGTTGTCTAAATGAGCACGCTAAATTACTGCACAGTCTTCTGCTGTTTACGTTCTGTAAGCGATGCAATTCAATGTCGTGCATGGACTGAGCCCAAAAGCTCAACCAAGTTTTAGTTGCATCACTTTGCTGTTGAAGCCGCGAAAAGTTGGCTTCAACAATTAACATCAACCGTTGTTCAGGTGTGGTATCCGCCTTTAATCCACCTAACAGCGATTGCTTCAAATTTGATAATAAATAGCGCACGGTTGCTTCAATCAGGCCCTGCTTACCACCAAAGTAATGGCTGATAATGCCCGACGACAAACCCGCTTTTTTACTGATGCTATTAATGGTGGTTGCACGTAATCCAAGTTCCGCCACAGATTCAATAGTGGCATCGATTAATTGCTGACGACGTACAGGCTGCATTCCAACTTTAGGCATATTTCTCGCTAACGCTTTTGTTAATTGAACGTTCAATAAAAATAAAGGTTAAGGTAATAGGATTGATAATTCAACGTTGACAATCTGTAAATTGACCAGATAAATGCGTAGAGCTGAATCTAACTCGCCGCAATACCGCGTCAGTAAAGAGCAAACGAAAGAATTAAAAATAATCACTTTTTTTGATAAAAAATCGCTAAAACCAGCTAAAAATGCCGCTTTCGATCACATCAGGCTTAACAATTGATATGAGAAATGCCGTCATAAAAATGTAATATTTGGTAGTACACTAACGATTTATTGCGTGGTAAATTTCCCGTCTACCAAGTGGTAGAAAGCGGTACTGATTTGAAGAAAATAACCTTAGAAAAACGGCTGTGCAGTATTCAGAATAAACAAAACAAGTCGGGTAATTGGCCTAGTGCCATGTGAGATACAAGATGCTAAGAGCTAGATGCAAGAAATGAGAAGTGGGAAGCGCCAAAGGCTATAAATTAGCTATTAACGCCATAGTCTCTTGTTAGGATAACTTGGGATGCTTCAAACCAGATAACACGTTAACAACCTCTTTTAACTTGGCTTCGGAATGTGTAATCGCTGTAAAGAAGGCTAAATACGGTTCCTCTTCAAAATGATTTTCATTGAACTCAAAATGTCTCGGAACTGCTGTATCGATGCGAATATTAACATCAGGAAAAATGGCTTTAAGTTTGATATTGGTAAAGTCCCCCCAAGATTCAATTTTTCCAGGGTTTGCAGCATATAGTGGATAGTGAAGGCAATGTATTCCACTCTCTTCGGACTCAAACGTTAATTTTTTTGGATCTAGTCCTAATTGCAAGTAACAATGAATTTTCTCTAAATCATACCCACTTCGATTCATTGCGGACAACCACAGCATACCTCCAGGTGAACGCGCATTAACTTCGATAAGGTGAAGCTCTCCTTCCGACTCGATTCCTTCTATATGAAAAACACTATCAGGGTATCTCAGTCCGCGGAGTATATGTTTAGCAAATTCGCATACAATTTCTTCTTCGGTAGTTAAAGGTTTG
Organism: Paraglaciecola chathamensis S18K6; assembly: GCA_000314955.1. Classification (GTDB taxonomy): domain Bacteria; phylum Pseudomonadota; class Gammaproteobacteria; order Enterobacterales; family Alteromonadaceae; genus Paraglaciecola; species Paraglaciecola chathamensis. The sequence continues at coordinate 172,559 of BAEM01000056.1, forward strand.
AAATTTTGAATATTTTCGTCAAATGACTTGATTGGAGGAGTTACAGTAGGACCGTCTCCTATATAGGTACTTTGGATGACTTTTAATTTATGTTGTACGATCGCGTAAATTTCATCGCCGATCAAATATCCATCAATCGAAAATTCAGTTCCGTCTATAAAAGGCTCTATAACTTTAGCCATGCGTCTTTCGGACGAAACATTCAATGTTTCGAGAACGTCTTCAGGAAAAAGTTTATTTTCTGGAATTGGCTCCTTTGCGTATTCGACTGCACGAAGCCAAGAATTAAATATTTTAACTCCCTCAGCACTTGCACCAAACGCAGGTTTTACGACGTATCTATCACTTGGAGACTCTATCTTTTTAAGATGTAGAGAGGACTTTGCATTTACTTCAACAAATTGTGTGCAAAAATTAAAGTGTGATAAGTATCTTTCTTTATCACACTTGTATAGAGACATAGTTTCTCGACAAGCAATCTTATCGCAAGCGCACAAAGTACCTAAATCAAAATTACCAAGTACCTCTTTTTCAATTGCTAGCTTTGCTAGCAAAGCAAATTCATTTAATGCAATAAAGCGCAAAGTTCCAGAGTCCATTTCTTTAGGAAAGAAACGAATGAGTTCCGACTTTAAATTCTTTATATCTCCTCTGAAAACTCCGCTGACCCCTAAAGGAACGTCGCTGTAGCTTGAGTTCCAACCATCAACAATCGCGATAAAAGTCTTAGAATCTTTACCTAGATGCTCTCTCAACTTCGTCACAAAGCGATGAGTCTTCTCGTAAATTTGGTCTACAACGAGTATTACAGTTAGTTTTTTCATAAACCATTACGACCTAATAGCAACTAGCTGTTTTTGGCGTTCGATTTATCGAAATACAAGTTAAGCAAGTAAAAACCGAACATTATTTTTCCTAAAAACAACATCCAAGCAATGCTATTGGCGGAAACAGCAGAAGCAAATAACTCAATATTATCTAGAGAGCATTTTGTTAGAAAAATATGCTCTTTAACAGTTAAGCAGTCACGGCCTGGTGCTGCCAGTTGGGCTGCTCCAAACAACAGTATACTTAAATTAGTTACTGTATCTGGTGACTTAAAATTTCTGCGTAATACTGAATACAAAGATAGAACTATGAGGCAATTGCAAGTATTTACCATAAGCCTTAGAGCTTGGTCATTCTGTTCATTGACCGTTTCACCTTGAATACTTCCACGCCAAAGTGTAAACGCGACAAGTGCAAAACCTATAACAACAATAGGTAATATTTCCGCCCTTCGTTCCTTTTGACGAGGAGAATTTTTACTCACAAACACCCAAGCTAAAATGAAACAAATAGTCCCAAACATTTCAATGTATGGCTCGACAATTTGCTGATCGTGATTGATTAAATGGAGCGCGCCTATCAAAAGGTATGCCAGTGACAAAAAACCTAATGGCATTGTCATTGGCTTATATGAGGAATCCATGCAGTCATACATAAAGCACACACCTAGGAGCAATCCTATAATAAAGCTAATAACTGCTGAAAAGTTCGCAGTTGGATTTACCTCAATAAAAAAGGCCGAAATTATAGCCACTACGAGTCCCGAGACTACTGTTCCTAGCCATGTGCTTTTCTGGAAATACTCATCTACTCTTTGCTTTGCCGAAGTTACATTCATTTTAAATGGCTCCATTACAAAATTACTAGTTACCCCATTGAGGCTTGCTTTCAGTGACTAATTAAATCCAATGTAATTTTAAGTCGAACAAGTTTAGGTTGTCGTAAGCTATTCATCCTTTCGATCACGAACTTTTTCATCAATTTCAGCTGACATAGTGTGCTCAACTTCCTGGCCACTTGAGAGACCAGTCATCGCGAACTTTAGTCCTGCAACGAGCCAACTTATCCCGAACGCTATTAAGCAAACTACCTCGACCCAAAATATGGATTGGTCACTCGGCGCATCAGTATCAGCCAAAAGAAATCGTAGACAAATAGAGGCAATCATACTTAGCCCGCACATGTAATAAATGATTCTTCGCCTAAAAAGCTGTTTTTTAAATTGAGGATATTTTTTTTCTTTTTTGCATGTTCTATGAGCAAATATAAAACATAATATGCACAGTATCCCAATAAGTCCGAAAGCTCCTGTAAAGTGTACTGTGGGCGTCAATTCCCACGAGTACATATTGCAATGTGCGTCTGGTGAATTTTCCCAGAGTTCTTTGCACTTTGTTGGTAAATCTCTAAGAATGTGGGGGTTTTCCTCCGTAAGTATAGCAATCCATCGTCCATTGATGTCAGTGGGGAAACAGGCCACCAAAAGAGCAAACACTCCAGCTAATTTGGTCAAGATGAACTGAATTCTACTCGTACCGTGAAAGGCAAATAAGAATGACGCAACAATACATAGTATCCCAACAAACGGAATAACTGAGCCCAAATGAAAGGTTACACTTATGCTTGTTGGAATATTCGAGATCGTCCACGTTAGATCGGTATAAAAAAAATAAGTGATAGTAGTGATAAGCGCAACAGCGATTGCCAATAAACCAACTATCGTCCTCAGAGCCTCATAGTAGAAGATTTCTTTATGAATCGCTTTATCCATACCTTGCCCATCCCAATTACACTTATGCTTAATCCTACATTCGACAAGCTGCTTCTTTTAGTAAGCTATCATTTCTAAAAAAGTTAAATCAGACTTAAGTGTTACCTGTCAGATTTCAAATTTTGCTGATTAAAAGTTTGCACTAAAAAGAATCATAAAGCCGCCCACATCTCTTTTCTGTATTAGATCTGAACTGTCTGTAAAGCTCGTTGTATCGCCGTCTTTTAAACCATCGCGTAGTGTTTCAAATTCTGTATATCGAAAATACCCAAACCCTATATTCATCACATTTTTTTGACGCAGGCCAAACTTCGCCCTAACTCCCATTACCGACCCTAAGCTATTAGCTTGCTGCGTGGCAAGACTAACTGATACAAATGGACCAACGCCATATTGGTATTTTCCTCGTGACCAATCCCAAAAATAATGAGCTTCAAGCATCAAAGCTAACTGAGTGCCCACCTTTTCCCAACAAATATGGTTCCATCGCCTCCTTCGGCATTGCTTTCAATTTCAACATCTTCAATATAGTCTGGCCCGTTGTATGAAAGGAAAACTAGCGCGGGGTTCCAATTAAACCCACCGAAATCAGCAGCTTCCTTTTTTCTTCTTCTGCCTTTTTTGCGTCCTCAATAGCTTCCACAACTTCCGTTGGAGCAGGCGCGACAGTATTTGGATTCGATGTTGACGAAGCTGAGCTCAAAGTACTCAACCGCGATAGTGCAGGGTCCTTTCCTGTTGCAACTCTTTCTAACAATAAATTTTCTACGTTTTTAGCTGCTTTTGTATAAAGATGAATATCTTCGGTTGCTTAAGGCTTTTTAGGTAACCCGAAACCTGCGTCCACACACTCTTGAACATTAACAAAATTGTTTCTATACCCAGATGTTGTCAAAGGGTAATAAGTAGTTCCCTTTCCATGGCATAGGTAATTTCTCGAAAGTTTAACTTCAGCATCTTTGCCTTTACTATTCTGTATATAGACACCGAACTCTTCTTGATTTTGGGTTTCCGCTGCAATATCAGCAACTTGAGCTTGACTTGTGGAGGGGTAAAAAATTAGAAAAACGGTAGTTGTTATAAACAATGATTTGAGAGGTGTCATAGAAATTCCTTTTCCTTGCTAACGTTATCTTTCACAAGTTAATTAATGAAGTCGAAAACCAAGCTGATCATTTTTTAACCTAACAAAAGCAACAAAGCAAGATATTTGTTTAAAAATCAAACAAAACATCATTCTATGACCAATAAAAAAAGAAAGAAAGACACCCATGATAAAAATGGTCAATTTTATAGGCTAAACTACACTTAATTTGTGTTTCATTCTGTCAGGTAGATGGACTATGCCTCAACCGCGAAAAAGCCAAATTAGTTTAATCGATACGCCCTATTACCATTGTGTTTCCCGATGTGTCCGTCAATCATATTTATGTGGCACTGATAAGCACTCTGGGCAAAGTTACGAGCATCGCCGAGGTTGGGTAGAAGAGCGTTTATTGTTTCTAGCGACAGTATTCGCAATAGACATTTGTGCTTATGCAGTCATGAATAATCACACGCATGTAGTGCTTTGTGTGGATAAAGCGTTGGCTGATAATTGGGATAGCGATGAAGTGTTGAGGCGCTATCACAAGCTGCACAGAGGCACATTGCTGACTCAGAAATTCATGAATGGCGATACGCTGAGCCAAGGAGAGCTAATCACCTTTGATGAAACCGTTGAAATCTATCGACACCGTTTGTACGACATAAGCTGGTTTATGCGTGACTTGAATGAGTATATTGCTCGCGAAGCCAATAAAGAAGACGGCTGCACTGGTCGTTTCTGGGAAGGGAGGTTTAAATCTCAAGCTTTGTTGGATGAAAGTGCGGTCTTAGCGTGTATGGCTTATGTGGACCTGAATCCCATTCGTGCAAAAATGGAAAAAACACCAGAAACATCAAAGCACACCAGTATCAAAAAACGCATTCACGCCGCTAAAAACAAACAACCTCAACCGAGCGTTTTAACACCCTTTGTGGGAAACCCTCGTGAAAATATGCCCCAAGGTATCCCCTACTCACTGAAAGACTATTGTGAGCTCGTCGACACTACGGGCCGATGCATTCGTGATGATAAGGCAGGTCATATCGATAATACTCAAAGCCCAATTTTAGAACGACTCGGCTTAGATTCTGCTCAATGGCTAACGTTAACCACTGAGTTTGAAAAACACTTTTGCTACGCTGCAGGTGCGGAGCAAATGATGAATGCGTTCAAACGCCACACCCATCATCAACGACTGCGAGGAATGACCAAAGCGAAAGCGTTGTTAAAACGCGCATAAGACATTGTAACTAACACATTTAATGCATCTCTTGTAACGTAGGCGTTTGCCTAAAAATTGACCTTTCGCGCCGTTTTCTCCTTCAACGCTTAATATTCCGGTAAAAATCCCCAATCATTCAAATCAAAAGTACTTTGACGCTTATTGAGGGGGATTTTCCCCTAAACAGCAGAGCTTTTTATACGATTCTAAAGATGGCTGTCTTTATTAGTAGTAACTCGAAGAGCTGGTGAAGCCTTTATTGTAATGAGTGCTGATGATTGGGAAAGAGAGCAAGAAACATTACATGTATTGCAAAGTAGTAACTTGATGCAACAAATTGCCGAATCGATGGAAACTAACGGAAGCAGTAAAGGCTATAAACCAACAAAAGAGCAATTAGATGAGATCACTAGTTTTTGAAGGTAAAACTTGGCTCAACTATGAATTAATGAGAGAGAAAGACAAGAAACTTCATAAGGCGCTATGTAAATTATTAAAAGAAATGATGCGCTCAGATCCTGCTAGTGGTTTAGGTAAGCCGGAGCCATTAAGGCATAACTTATCTGGCTTATGGTCAAAGCGTATTCTCAGAAAGATAGGCTGATTTATAAATTTGATGATGAATACATCTACATTTTTGCACTAGGTGGTCACTATGATCAAAATTAGAAAAATATAACGACGGTGTAGAAAAACCCTCTCCTTTGAAAATTGATATAAAAACCAGCCTCATTTGGCCTTATAAACGCGTCGCTACGTGAAACCCGGATAGGTTTAACCATTAAACAACAGAAATATTTTACGTGGCGCGCTACGGTTTATTGACTTAGACCTTTTTCTACAGCCTCAACTTTTAAATAAGGGGCGATAACGCGCAGGCTAAAATACGGAACGAAGTGACGGTAGTCTACGTGTTAGTGTCCCGCTGACTTGGTTTGTTATATTACGTTTTCACCAAACTCGGAATGGCTTTTTTACAGCTAACACAATTAGAGGGTACATCGATATTTCCTAAAAAGCTGGCTGATACGCCAACGGGCTTGTCGCATTCACTACACTTAATCGAAGCTAAAGAGGCAAACCCATAAGTATTACTAACAACCAGGCCTATAATTAAAGCCACAAAACCTATCGTACCCAATGAAATGGAAAAAATAAAAAATAGAAATAAAATGCCACGTGATTGCCATACTTTCGATCTAGCAACTGAGCGGTAGTAATGCTGGTTTTTCATAAAGTAATAGCCCCCAAGCATGGGATTTTATGAGCGCTTTGGGAGAAGCCCAGTGAGTTTACGAACAACATAATTCACTTGTTAGGTGCCTGACTTTATAAAAGGTCTAAAGACAAAGAACAAGCTAACTAAAACAAAAATACTAATGAACAACCAATATATAGCAGGGTTATCAATGGTATTAATAACATCATGTTTCCCAAATGGAAGCCGACCAAGTATTAACGAAATGATTGCTAGTCCAATAAATAAAGCAGCAACTATCCAGTCACCTTTAATTGCTTTATTAACGGATTCCTTAAAGCTATTCATTCAATGAGCACCTAACGCCAAGCGCACCAGAAAACACGAGTGCTTTGGCCGAAGGCCAGCGAGTGGTTTTCTGAGTGACGCGCCTTGTTAGCCATTAGCGGTTTATGCCATAGACATTTGGCTGAACAAAATTTACGAAAGGCGGAAACTCACTAACATCATCAATGTAATTTTCTAACGTTTTACCGACGAAGTAATCATCAAAAATTTCGATAACCTTAGTTTCAAACTCTTTACCGCCTATCTTTAATATGACCACATCACCCAAGCGAATTTTGAAATTCATAATTGACTGCGAAGAATCACTCATAACAGTCATAGGCACGGAATCGTTTATATCTAAATCCATGATATTTCCTTAATGGCTAACGCTTATCATCGAGCATGTCGTACATGTAACTTCTCGATTTGATCTGAATTCTCGTCATTTCCAGCACTTACCTTCTGATTTTATTGATCATTATTGCTTTTCATGCCTTCAAAACCACTCAGAGTTACAAAAGCAAAAGGAGACCTGTGTATAACGCGACTTTTCTGCTTCCCATTAAATGCTATGTGGAAAATATTTTCCATAGTTAAATTAATAGCTTAGCGTTTTTGTGGGAAGCAAAGTGAGACCGAACAAAATTACATAGTGGGAAGCGATATAGGTACTCTTCGTTAAATCTCATTATACCTGAGTTTTTATACATGTAATTTAAGCAGAGATTAATTCGCGAGCCAGTCAACTGAGAGCTTTATTAAATGGGATCTTATGGTGCACAAAAAGCTAATGTCGAATATTCGCAGTGGGCACTTTACACGCAGTAGGCACTTTACCCGCTGGGGTTGAATAACGAGCTGCTGCCCTAAATATCTATTGGTAGGTCTTGCTAATCGAGCGAACCAGATAAGCTATGTATACAAGCTAGCGATAAAACGTTAATCAAGGAGCCTTTATGACTGACTATAATGATAAAAGTAACCTAGAAGACAGCCCCGCCGTTGCGACTAAAGCGATAAAAACAGCCATCGCCAATGGCGACGAAACGCGCTTAAAAACGCTGCTTACCAATGAAGTATTTGATGAATTAGAAAAAAGTCACTTTATCGATATGGCTAAAGAGCAAGGCAACCCAGCAATCGTAAAGCTAATTGAAGATACCCCAGCAACGCCTTAATTTACGACGCGCCAGCCCCCGAACGTAAAATGCGCAAGTTCTAAAACTCGAAAAAGTTAGACACTCGCGCTTTGCCACCGCGATTGTCGGGAGCATTCAACAGCGAGCCACAAGCCCTGCAGCAATACTAGGCTTTAGGAGTACTTGGCGTCAGGAGTACTTGGCTTCAGGAGTTCTTGGCTGCAGGCCACATTAATCTAATATCAATGCTTATTGTTGCGACTTGCGGCAGCCGTTTCGCTGCTGCGTATGGGGGCGGTCGCGGTGCTCGATGCTCGGCACGCGGCCATTCCTGTTCGATAAGTCTTACGTTTTTGTTTAAAACGTTTCTTTCAGTAAATTCAGCATATCGTCTACCGATAGCTTCGCCGATGCTTCGTTTCCTGCTAACAGATTGTCTGCTAAGTCACGTTTTTGCTTATGCAGCGCAACAATCTTTTCCTCGATTGTGTTTTGGGTAATCAGTCGATAAATCGTTACTGGCCGCAGTTGCCCGATCCGATGGGCTCGGTCTGATGCTTGCTCTTCTACTGCTGGGTTCCACCAAGGATCCATGTGGATCACGTAGTCTGCGGCGGTTAAATTCAAACCTGAGCCACCAGCCTTTAAGCTGATTAAGAATATATCCCCCTGCCCGCGCTGGAAGGCGTTAACGCTTGCTTGCCGCTGCTTTTGCGGCGTTGAACCATCTAAATATTGATAATCAAAACCTTTGTCTTCTAGATGTTGCTTAATCAATTGTAAATGCCCAACAAACTGACTAAATATAAGCGCTTTATGATTGTTCAGTTTCAGCTCTTCTAATAACGCATCGAGGGCGGCTAGCTTAGCACTGGGGATAGTCGTTTCTGCCATGACCAATTTCGGGTTACAACATGCTTGGCGCAATTTAACTAATTCGGCAAGCATTCTAATGCGCTGCTCACTCGCATTGGCCTGTTGACCACTTTGGTTAATATTGTCTATGGCGTTTAATCTCAGCGCTTCATAGAAATCACGTTCTTGAGAGCTCATTTCAACCCGAATATTGATTTCAGTTCGTGATGGTAATTCCGTTAACACTTGGTTTTTCATGCGCCGTAAAATAAAGGGCTGAATAAGTGTTTTAAGGGCTTGGCTAGCCTTTCGTGCCGCTAGTGGGTCTTCCTGCGCATTTTCGATTGGCAGCGAGAATCGCTGTGCAAAGCGTTTAATGTTACCCAGCAACCCAGGGTTGATAAAGCGAAATAGACTCCACAACTCGGTCAAATTGTTCTCAATGGGAGTGCCTGTGGTGATCATCTTAAAGTCGCTTTTAAGGGCATACGCGGCTTTGGTTCGTTTGGCCAATGGATTTTTAAGTGCTTGGGCTTCATCGGCGACTATTGAGTGCCATTGCACCTTTTTAAGTATTTCACTTTCTCTTTGCAATAAACCGTAGCTGATGATGACACAATCAAATGGGCCTAATTCACTGAGTAATACTTCACGGGCAATCGTATTAGTTGAGTCAGCGAATACCTTAATGATCAAAGTAGGCGCAAATTTCAGTGCTTCTTGTTGCCAGTTAAAACACACAGATGTAGGGGCGATAACAAGGCTCGGCCCTTCGTTCGCTCGCGATAACAAAATAGCTAAGGCCTGAAGGGTTTTACCTAACCCCATGTCATCCGCTAAGCACGCTCCCGCCCCCCAATGAGCAAGACGAGATGCCCAGTCAAACCCGACGAGCTGGTAATCACGTAATTGGGCTTGGAACGTTGACGGAATGTTTGGCATAAGCGCATTTGCTTGATGCATTTTTTCAGTTTGCTGCTCCCAGGCGTGAATGGTTTTCATGCGCATACCAGTGGTAGCTTCTTCCATTTGCAAGCTCGCCAAGGGATGAAATTTGCCGTCGTCTGCGACTTGGTTGATTGCCTCAAGCTTATGGCGTAAATCATCAGACAGAGCGAGTATTTGCTCTTCGCCAAGGGCGATAAACCGACCATTGCTAGTTTTTACCAGCTCTAAGAGTTTACGAAGCTCAATAACTTGTTCATTGTCTATTTGTAAGTCGCCGGTAATATCAAACCATTCATTTTTTTGACTCACTGCCAGTTGCAGGTGTTCACTGCTTAGGGTTTTCGACAAGGTCATTTTTTTGCCTTTCGGCCAACGCAGAACCAAGTCAAATTGATTGGCATTATAGGCTGTTTCGAGTTGCTCTAATGTGGTCAGTGCGGTTTGTAAATCCTCTAGCACTAAAACATTATCTGCCATATTCAAAAACATAGGGCATGCTTGGTCGAGCTGATCGAGTAGGGTTTCTTCGCGCAGTAAATCGCGCTGGGTTGCTATTCGTTTGCCGTTTAACTCTGTGGTTAAACTGGCATTACCCACCCCGGGTTTAAATGCCGGGCCTTGTTCTGAAAACGGCATCACCACACAGGTAAAAGTAAGACCTTGTTGATTTGGCTGAATATTTACCACCAAATTTTTGTCGCATTCATGGTTCTCTAACCCAGTATCGAGTTCAGTGATCTCAGATTGAATGTTCAAAAATGGCGCAATGGCCGAAATACCTTCAAGGGCTTTTTGTTTCGCACTGATGGGGATCAGCAAGCCTGCCTCGCCAATGATTTCAGCGACTTTCAAATGATCCGTATCAAAAACGGTGAGCTGATATTGGCTATCAGAAACAGCCTTTAAATTGTAAGCCTGCGGGGCGTCATATTCGCCCATCGCATCGGGTAAATCGGCAATACTCAAACACAATTGGTCACCTATTTGACTGACCAGCAATTCGGGCTCACGCTGGGCTATCTCTATGTGCTGGGTTATGTCGTCGGCTTTATAAAGATTATCTATGCCAACAGCCGCTTGCAGTGCTGGCAACCCTTGCAACAAATACTCGGCCTTTGAGTAGTAGCCCCAATTTTGAAACACCTCAATAGCGTTGCAGAGCTTTTTGTCGCTATCGGTTAGGTAATCGAACGTGTGGGTCTGTTCTTTTAAGCGTTTGAGTGACACAACGCGCCCTTTGCTCCAGCCTGATTTATTCAATTTTTGTTCACGGGCCGTAAGGCTATGACCATAGGTGTCTTCAAATTCCCAGATTAAGCGCACAGGTTTGACTGCTATTTCACTGGTCGCAGAGTCAGCGTTTTCTGCATTTGGATTAAGCGCTATGAGTTTATCAAGGGCGAGATCCCACTGTGATTTAGTAACGATAAGCTGGGTAATATCGACTAAATGTGACGTTTGTGCTGATTCAGCTGAGCTGCGGGGTTCGGCAACCTGCTTAGGGTCAAAACCGGCCGCCATTTGTGCACATAATTCGGCAAACAAGGGGTAATCAAGCTGCATAAAATGCCCTTGATATTTTAACGCTAAAGAGGCCAATGCAGGGTCTTTACTTTGGTTGCACCAAAGCTGCGCTAAAAAGTAATTGAAATAACACATCTGATGCGCAAAATGATCTTGCTCATCATCAACACTATTGTATTCAATATTGATGGCATATTTTTGCCCCGAAGAAAGACACATAATAGGCTTAACAATGCCCTGCCCTACATAATAAAAATCGCTGTTAACCTTACGGTCACTTTCTTCATATTCCACTTGTTGCAAGGCGGTGGTGAACGCACTCACATCATCCTGATTTGCCTGTACGATTAATGCCAATTTGTAGAAGTAACCCAGAAGCTCATTTAAGTATTGTTTTTTACGTTTTGTGAGCTTGTTTTTTGCCAACATAGCTTGTTCAAAATAATCGATGGCCAGCGCGTTTTGACCAATTAAAAAGCAATGTGTTGCCTGCAATTGTAAGCCGTAGCTGCTCGTATCCTGTGGGTCGTGTATGCGCAAAAAGTCATCAAACCTTAGTTGATACAAATATTGCTCTGCCAATAGATGATGGCAATCAATATTGTACGTTGGTTGTGATTTATCCCCATTGGCAGCGCAAACGCGCTCTAATAGTTCAATTGGATAAGCACAACTTTGTCCTTCAATTTGAAAGCACCTTAGCAGGGAAGCAAACGCCTGATATTGCACAGCTTTCGGTTGTTGCAAAAACGTTTCTAAATCAAAAGGTAAGAACAGTATCTCCAGCAATATTTTATTTTTATCATGCTCGATAATTTGTGGATTTTTATGAAATGACATCGCCTCTTCAAGCTGATCTGTTTGCTTTAAATAAAACAGATCTCGAATAACCCGCGCTCTATCAGCTTCTTTGTTTTGCCAGCTATAGCTGTTTACCACAGGCACTACCTGCTCCGCGGCCATGATAATTTCAAGTAACGTTTGCCCAGGTGCTAACGCAACATCTGTGGGCAGTTGGTCGATTATTTTAATTAAACAGTTGCTCAGCAAGGGGTTGAGTTGCAAACCTTCACGGTTGTTGACGAGCAGTCCTTTAGATGTCAGCTGCTGTTTTTGCTCGCTAGTGAACAAATAGTCCTTTTTGGGGGCGCTTAGCAAACCGCGGCTGTGAAGAATGGCCAGCACTTGCGCTAATTTTGTTGCGCCAATCGGCTTGTGTACCGCTGCCAAGATGAACAGCGTAACCTGATGAGCTTCATCAAGGGTTGAAAATGCTTGGTACTGGGCGTCAATTTGGTGATGGATTTGAGGCTGGATCAAAGCGGCAAGCTTCATAGTAAATTGATTCTTCATGACTATTTGTTTTCAATGGCGTGAAACTAGCAAAAACGATCCAGCTAAACAATTACTGTCACTAATAAAGCCCAGGAATAGGATAAACAACAGCGAAACTTTTGCTGATTAATCGCTGATGGGTTACTGATTGAACACTGGTTAACGAGCACTGGTTAACGAGCAATGGTATAAAGTAGCAAAGCAAGGGCACAATCCGCGTAAAAAGTGCTTAACGTCATGTGCCCAATGCTTGATTCAGCTTTAGCGCCTTAATTTAGCTTTAGTGCCAAATAACGTACATTCCCCCCTGTCGATTGCGGTAAAAAGTAAATATTGCGGTATTGAAAATACTGCTGGCCGCTCACTGTCACCAGTTTCGCACTTGGCGGAAGTGAACCATAAGTTTTACCTAGTACAAAACCACTCGTTTGATTGGCATACTGCTGGCTTTCAACTGAGTGCGCTACGATAGTGCTTCCCCCAGCGTTGTAGACATCATCTTGATAGATGAGCGTATCGCTAGGTTCGTTAATGACACGGTAAGCGCCGTCGTCAAACACATAGTAAATTCCCTGGGCGAAATAATATGTTAGACCTCTAGCAACGATGCGTTCATAACCAGCCGGTAAATAGCGTACGGTTAGCCCAACAGGTGGACGCACCACTTTATAGCCTTGCTTATAGTGGCGGTAATACAGGCCGTCATGAAAAATAAATGACAAACCACCAAAACGTAGCGACACTCCTTTGGCAGGTGCTCGTTGCACGACCGCGCCCGTTTTATACACCGCACGTTTATGCGCCTTATGATTTTTCACGCCGGCTTTGTTTACAACCGTTTTATTCACGACTGTTTTATTTACAACAACAGGGGCACTATGTTGTTTATTCTGCTGCTTGTTCTGCTGCTGATTCTGACGTTGTTCGTAACGCAGATCCTGACGCTCGTCTCGATGTTGAGCATGACCTAGTAAAGGAGCAACCATTAAGCTGACAGTAAAAGGTAATAACCATTGTATTTTCATCTTGATTCCTTAATAACGCTTTCGTTTTATAGCGATATTAGGCTGGAAAACTGAATATAAACTGACTGGCATTGCCCAGCGTTAATGCTTTACTCAAACTTTATCTTTCTTAACGCATCTTTACATTTTTGCTTCTTTTCACGCCGATATTTTCGCTATTTCTCTGACGAGCTATCGCCAGACATAGGCGTAGCTTCCCTGCTATTGGCGCTATTTGTTGTTCAATTACGCATTTTTCGCAGAAGGTGCTTACCGCCCATCCATGATTAACGTCAATAACGAGATATGATTACTTTTTTGCGACAAGTTACTTTACTCTAGCTATATCAAAGTAAAAGTAAGGCGCGCACATGCAAATAAACGTAAACGGTACACAGCACGAAGTTGATGTAGACGAAGAGATGCCACTTCTATGGGTGTTACGTGATGAGCTAAACATAACGGGCCCTAAATTCGGTTGCGGTATTGCAATGTGCGGCGCCTGTACAGTGCATATTAATGGCCAACCCGCTCGCTCGTGCTCTATGCCAGTTGGGCAAGTATCTGGTCTTATAACCACCATAGAAGGCCTTGGCACGCCCGATGCCATGCATGAAGTACAAGCAGCTTGGGTAGAGCATCAAGTTGCCCAGTGCGGGTATTGTCAACCTGGGCAAATTATGTCGGCAGCCGCATTATTGCAAATGAACCCCAACCCTGATGATGAAGCCATTGATCACGCCATGTCAGCGAATTTATGTCGCTGTGGTACCTATCCTAGAATTCGTGCTGCGATAAAAGCAGCTGCGCAAAATATTCGGGAGAAAAGCGCATGAGCACCTTAGGCAAAATCACCCGACGCACCTTTGTTATAGGCTCAACTGCCATCACGGGCGGTGTGTTATTTGGCGTGTACAAGTACAAGCAGCCCTACCCCAATCCTCTTGAAAAAAACTTGGCGCAAGGTGAGACCGCCCTGACACCTTACGTGTTAATTAATGCCAATGGCGTAACGATTATCGCGCCTCGCGCCGAAATGGGCCAAGGGGTGAAAACCACACTTGCCGCATTAGTAGCAGAAGAATTAGACATAGACGTGCAAAACGTCAGGATTGAACACGGCGTACCATCAAATGCCTATTACAACGCTGCTGTTTTAGAAGAAGGGGTGCCCTTTCCTCCCCAAGACACCAGCAGTACAGCCCAAATGGCGCGAGATTTTATGCATGTACCGGCAAAATTCTTCGGTGTACAAGTCACGGGGGGCTCTTCATCGACCGTAGATGCATTTGAAAAAATGCGTATGGCAGGCGCCACAGCCAGAGAAGCCTTGCTGTTAGCGGCAAGTGCCAAGCTAAATGTGGCTAAAAACACCCTAAGTACAGACAACGGCGAAGTGATATCAAAAGACGGCCAACGCATTGCGTATACAGAGCTCGCCAGTTTAGCGGCAAGCGTTGAGTTACCTGATGACGTAAAACTCAAGCCAAAAAGCGAGTGGAAGCAACTCGGCCGCCCAATTCCTAGAGTCGACATGGTGGAAAAATGCACAGGAACCGCCACCTTTGGTATCGATGTACTGCAAAAAGATATGCTCTACGCCACCATAAAAGTGAACCCACATCTGGGGGCAAAGTGTCACGCATTTGATACAAATAACGCCGCAAACATGAAAGGCGTTAAAGCCATTTTACCCTTGGCAGATGTAGGCGCTGCAGTGGTGGCAACCAATACCTGGTATGCCTTTAAAGCCGCCGAGAAAATTGATTTTGACTGGGCCAAAACACAGTATGCGCAAAGCACAGATGAGCTGTTTGAATCCGCCATTGCTGCGTTTAACGAAGAACACCAAGACAGTCAAAACCGCGATGACGGCGATGTTGATGCCGTAATTGGCGCAGCGGGCGATGCCACAATACATCGCGAGTACCGTGCACCGTTATTGGCCCACGCCACTATGGAGCCCATGAACGCCACGGCTATCATGAAAGATGGCCAGCTTGATGTGTGGGTTGGTACTCAAATGCCCACTTATGCACTGTCTGAAGCCGCTAGAGTGTCAGGCATTGAGGCACAGAACATTCGTATTCACACTACTTATTTAGGCGGTGGCTTTGGCCGGCGTCTGGAAATGGATTTTATTGTCTATGCGGTTATGGTCGCCAAACAGCTTGAGGGCACGCCAGTAAAAGTGACCTGGTCGCGAGAAGAAGACATGACCCATGACAGCTACAGGCCATTCGCCGTGGCCCGCTTTGAAGGCGTCACCCAGGGCAAGAATATCACTGCCTTGGATGTGAAAGTCTCCTCGCCTTCGGTGATGGAATCGCAAATGGGTCGCTTAGGAGTGTCGCTCCCGGGGCCAGACAGCACAATCGTGCAGGCCTTATGGGACCAAGCTTACACGATAGAAAACTACCGCGTGACTGGGTATAGAGTGCCAATGGGCATTCCGGTGAGTTCGTGGCGCTCTGTGGGGGCTTCACAGAACGGCTTTTTTAATGAGTCCATGATCGACGAATTAGCCATTGAAGCCAACGCCGATCCTATTGAAATGCGCTTGAGCCTAATCACCCATCAACCTACTAGAAACGTGCTTGAAGCGGTTGCCAATATGGCTAACTGGGGAAGTGACGTTGCAGAAAATCATGGCTTAGGGGTAGCGCTAGTGACCTCGTTCGGCGTGCCCGTGGCGGAAATTGTAGAGGTGGTCAATACCCCCCGCGGGATCAAAATTTTAAACGTGTATGTTGCCGCCGATGTAGGCCTTGCCATTGACTCACGGAATATTGAGGCGCAATTAATCTCAGCCGTTAATTTTGGTTTGGCCGGGGCCATGATGGGCGAAATTACCTTGCTTGACGGTAAAGTACAGCAGACTAATTTTCACAATTATGACGCGATCCGTATGCACCAGGCCCCTGTTATACATACCAAAATACTTGAAAATGGCGAACGTATTCGCGGTATCGGCGAACCAGGAACGCCGCCTGCGGCCCCAGCGCTTGCCAACGCAATATTTGCGGCAACAGGCCTGCGCATGCGTGAAATGCCATTTAACAAACACATTCAATTTGTGTAGGAGCAACATCATGAAAATAAAGCTATTTTTGTTAAAAACCGCTGCTCTTATACTCATGCCTGCATTTTTCGCCACTGCTCAAAGTGTCCCAGTGCAACCAGACGAGATTAGCCAATCAAGGGCCGCTGAAGCGTGGAGCAAGGTTTATCAAGTGTTCTCTCACCCGCGCTGCGCAAATTGCCATGTACCTGACGACAACCTGCCCCGCTGGTCAGGCCCAAGTTACGGCAAAACCAGCGTGCATGGTATGAATATTTCAGGCGGACAAAGCCGTATTGGCGTTGAGACCGTCATGTGCAGCACTTGCCATGCACACAGTAATTCAGACGAGCCTCACGGCCCGCCGGGATCACCCGTATGGATGCTTGCCCCAGTGGAAATGCTCTGGTGGCAACAAAGCTCAAAACAGATTTGTGAGCAAATTAAAGATCCTACGCGAAATGGTGGGCGCACCCTTGAAGAAGTGGCTCATCACATACAAGAAGATGAGCTTGTACATTGGGGCTGGGACCCAGGAAAGGGCCGCGAACCAGCGCCCTATTCAGCAAAAGAAACCGCCGACTTTGTTACACTTTGGGCCAACGCTGGCGCCCCCTGTCCTGAGTAGTCAAGGAGTGAGCAGCGTATGGGCAAAACGGCAAAAATCGCTAAGCGTCTATTGCCCATAATGACCCCGGTTGTATCATTGAAGCACAAGAAAAGGTTTTGTGCTTTTATGTTACCCTACCCGCTTGAAATTTTACGCAACACCTTCACATAACGCTGCTAAGAACATCAAAAACTCAATCGCAACGTTAGGTGCGAACTCACAAAGGTAATGACATGAAAATATTAATAGCTATAGCCATCATTATTGCTATTGGCGCAACTTTTTGGTTCACAAGCCAAAACCAAGAAGAAACGCTCAATGAACCCGTTGCAATGCTGCCAGTCATTACCCGAGAGCAAATCCTCACCGCATCCGATTTAGTTGAAGGTGTAAAGCAAGCCCTAAAACAAGATGATGAAAAAGCAATAGAACAATGGTTAGACCGTGCGTTAGCGCTCGCCAAAAAAGCCGGCATTGCACAAGAAGACATCAACTTCATTCAATCTGACAGCGCTCGAGATTATGTTATTTTTCAGGCCAAGCGCAGTCAATTTAACGATGCTGTAGAGCAAGCTTATTATGAATTACAAGGGATTGATGCCATCAAGGCCGCCTATCCACAAGCTGAGGATTTATTTGCTAGCGCCGATAAGTTGATCATTGAACGTGATAAAATCATTGAAGAAATAGCAACTGAATTAGCTAACGGTAACACACCGACAAACGCAGAGCGCCAAGCCGCGCGCCAGCAATGGCTAAAACGTTATAATGAAAAACAAAGCCAATAAAAATCCGTTTACGGCAAGTAGAGCGCACAGTGCAGCACGTCATTAATTGTTAAAAGGGAAACCTCATATGCCAAATTTTGTTATCGAATATAGCGCCACGCTTGACCAGCAAATCAGTGAAGAAAAATTAATGGACAGTGTATTTGCAGGCGCGAAAAACAGTGGTCATTTTCCACCTGAAGCAATCAAGCTTAGAACTGAAAAACGCAGTGGCTTTCGTTTACATGGTAAACAAAAAGACTTTTTACATGTCTCAGCGCATATTCTAAGTGGCCGCACGGACGAACAAAAAAGCGAAATATCAAATGCGGTGTTAGCCCAGTTAAAAGAACTGGCATTAAACAGTGTTTTCGTATCAGTGGAGGTGGTTGATATTCATCGAGCGAGTTTTGTCGATTTTGAATACGAATAGCCGCGAACCGCGGCTATTTACCTTCAGCTAGATTAATTTTCGATGAATGACTAATTATTTATTGAAATTGGTATTATACCATTCCACGTTAATAAGTGATCACTCAGCGAGAGTTTAAAAGGGCTTAAACAAGGCGCATGACTGAATGAATAGTTGTTCTCTTTCGAAGTCATCCAACGCAGTGTAAGCCCTTTTAAAACTCGCCTACAAGGAATGCCCCAGCGGCTTTTGCTCTGCGTTCTCACTATTTGAAAGGGAACAACCATTACTACATAGCGACGCCTTAATCAAAAACCGCTGGACGCATTCTGAGGCGGTCACTTATTAATGCGGATTGGTATTAAACATTCAGCAGTTAATTTAAAAAGCCATTGGTCTTCAACCAAGTATTAGCGACACTATCGATGGCCGCACCTTCTCGGCTTACCTTGTAATCTAGCTGAGCAATGATCTCGTTTGAGAAGCGCAAAGTATCTAAACGCGCTAACTGTTGTGAGCTAAACAGCGCCTTTTTATCATCACGAATAAGTAGCACGGCCCTGTCAACTATGCCTAACAGGCCTTTGGGCTCAACAAGCTCGCGAATGGTATATTTATGGTGTAAAAACTGTGGCTTCCATAGAGGGACCACTATCCATTGCTTATTGCTGACCGCTTGCTCAAATGCACCAAAACACGCGTCTTCTGTACCTGGCGAGAAAGTGTAACCTGCATCACTTAACCCGTATTTTTGCATCATCTGGATTGAAAAACGGGTGATGCCTGCGCCTGGGTTTATACCCTGTATATGCTTATGCATTCTGGCCATCACTTCGGGTTTTAGCAGATCACTGACCTCGTTCACAGCAGACACAGGGACATAGTCCGGTACGCCCCATAACGCATAAGGTTCATAATGTAGGCCAAGTTCGGTCACTGAAATAACCTCTTCTACATCGGCTTTGTATATGCCGTGACTTGAGGGCAACCAAGCGGAACTGAGTAAATCGATTTTGCCTTGCTTAAGATTAATAAAATTATCTTGATGAGGAGCATATTCCCGCTGCACCTCAAACCCCATATCCTGCAAGATTTGCGTTACCAAGGCGGCAGTCATGTGATGAAATGATAAGTCGGTAACGCCCAGCTTAATGGAGTTAGATGTTAAAAAGGTCATGGTAGACACTCCGAAGTAAAATCAGCCTTATCGTCAAGGCTAGTTAAAAAATAAATTGATGGGCTAAACAGATTGGGTCAGTTAGCGGGTTAATCGCGCCACTTAATCGAGCACCCCATGCTGGGCGTTTGTTGCCTTGGCCCTTGACCGGTTTTAGCAATTTGGCGCATCGCATTTAGCAGCTCTGGTACGCGGTTATCGGCATTGCCCATGCGCGCATTGTCTAAACGTCCGCGATATTGCAACTCGCCTTTGGCATTGAATCCAAAGAAGTCCGGCGTGCACACGGCCCCATAACGTTTGCCTACTGATTGGTCTTCATCAACCAAATAGGGAAAAGCGAATCGGTGTTGTTCACCGAAGCGCTGCATATTCTGTGGTGAGTCAGCATCAAGGTAGTGGTAGTCGTTAGACATGATCGCCAGCACATTTATACCCTCGTCCATCAGTAACTTGGTATCACTGGCAAGACGCGCAGCGATACGTTGTACGTACGGGCAATGATTGCAGATAAAGGCAATCAATAAGCCTTTATCCCCCAACTGCTCACTTAGGGTGTAAGGCTTTCCTGTTGCGGTTTTCAGAGTGAATTCGGGTGCTTGGTAGCCAAAGTCACAGATGGGGGTGTCGAGTAACATAAAGACTCTCCAATTCGATTGACGCTATTTTTAATACGATAAAAGTGCGCGCTTATATTAAGCGCTACTTGTGTGAGATAATGACCGTTAGGCTATGTGGCTCATTTCATTCAAGGTCCATGACTCTACTGCGTTTTCAACCGCTTCACCGTATGCCTTCATGTAATCTGCGTCCATATGGTGCTGCCACGATGCGCGATTTTGCCAGTTTTCGTAAAACATAAAATGCGCTGGATTTTCATTGTCTTGATGCAAGTTGTAATCTAAGCATCCTTCTTCAGCGCGAGTCAGCTCAATTAACTTCAGTAGCTCGCTTTTTACGAACTCTGCTTGGTCTGGTTTTGCTACTATGTTTGCCAATATCGTTAGTTTACTCATGGTGTATACCTCTTTTTTGGTTTTTGCTTTTCAAAATCACTTGGAAATAATTTGAAGTACTAGCGCAGCGCAAAATAGCCGAGTTTTAAGTGACTAGCTGTACCCTATCTCGCCACGCGCTGCGCTATTTTAACGAGCGGCTTTACCACTAGCCGCCTCGCAATGAGTAATATTTATTTATCAATCTTAATCCGTAGGATTCTATATGGCTTAGTTCCTTGCGCTTCACCCTCATTCAAGGATGCCGTGAGATGTAACTGGTTTTGAGTGACGTACAGCCAGCCATTGTCGATAGCGAATCCGTCAGGCCAAGACAACATGGTGTTATCTTGGGCGATAACCTCGACGCCTGTGCTGGTGATTTTAGTGACAGATGAATTCTCAATGTCACCCGCGTAGATAGTGCCATCGGTATCGATAACAATCCCATCTGACGGCCGTTTTTTACTGTAAAACTCTATTTTCGCATCCAACTGGTTATCATTATTCGCTGAATCAGCCAACGCGCTAGCTGGGATACGAAATAACTCGCTGCCATTGACTGTACCGAAGTAGACCCAGTCGTACTGTGCATCAATCGCGATGGGGTTCAAGCCAAGATAGATAGGATCTTTACTGCCGTCTTCGCGCTTAGCCCCCATTACAGAACCATTAACCACGACTGTATGCTCGGGCGGCATTAGTTTTGGGTTAGTTTGCAATACACGGCGTGATTTACCTGTTTTTATATCAACCACTACAAAAGCAGATTTAATTGCGCCAAACAGATTTCCCAACGTGGTATCGGCGATATAAATCTGCTGGCGTTTCTCGTCAATAGCGAAATCTTGCAAGAATGAATTATCCACTGTTGCGCTTTTATCGATAGGAATAATTTTGTGCAATTGATTGCTGTTGGTGTCCCATGCAACCAATTTTGCCGGGCTAGTAGCACTGCCCATGTCCAATACCCACACGATCCCATCTGTGGTGGTGTGCACACCGATCACAGATTCAAACCCAACCTCGCCTTTCTCAGGGCCGTCTGCCCAGTCAAGAGTTGGAAAAGGCTGTAACTCGCCATTTGCCATCACTTCCACCACACGCAGCTCAGGTGCATCAAGAGGTTGTTGCGACAAAATCATACGGCCGTTTGGGGTAATGGTTAAATTTCCCGGGCGGGTGTTGGTAATTTCAGCCACGACATCAATCTTGTTGGTTGTGACCTTGCTTGTTTCACCGTGGGCTTGGCTCACCAAAAGTGTGCTTGCTAACGTGGCAGAAACCGCAATCATGGGTTTGAATTTATTCAAAATAGTTGTTTTCATGAGATATCCTCAGTCGTCAATTGGAAGTGCTACCCCTGTTTTTAGGCTATAGCACTCAAATCATTAAAAGTATGGAGTTTGGCGGCTTAGAAGCCTTCTAAAACAATCTTGCCGATAGCGCTTCCAGCCTCTAAGGCGGCATGAGCTGCGCGTAGATTTTTAGCGTTTATCGTTCCCATATGCTGGCCCACGGTGGTTTGAATGTAGCCCTGGTCAATTAGGTCAGCCACACGGTTAAGCAGCGCGCTTTGCTCTTGCATATCTGCGGCGTTAAACATGGAGCGGGCAAACATAAATTCCCAATGCAAAGACAAACTCTTCATTTTCAGTTTCGTGACATCCAGAGCCTCTGGGTCGTCAATCATGGCGATTTTGCCAAACGGCGCGAGTAAATCTGTGTAGGCTTCAAAGTAGGTATCTGTGCTGTTTAAGCTAGCCACGTGAGTGACCTCGCCAATATTCAACGCTTCGATTTGCGTCTTCAGGGGCTTGCTGTGGTCGATGACATAATCAGCACCTAATTTTTTAATCCACGCACTTGAGCTTTCACGTGACGCGGTACCTATCACGGTAGCGCCTGTTACTGCTTTGGCTATTTGCACTAAAATAGAACCTACGCCCCCCGCAGCACCAACTACCAAAATAATCTCATCTGACGTTTCTTTTGATTCGGGAGTTGTTTGTTTGATGGCTAAATGCTCGAACAAAATTTCCCACGCGGTAATTGCGGTTAGGGGCAGCGCTGCCGCTTCTGAGTCAGATAAACTCTTAGGTTTAAATCCAACAATGCGCTCATCTACCAATTGGTATTCGGCATTTGCGCCTTGGCGAGTAATATCGCCTGCGTAATAAACGATGTCACCAGGGGCGAAATGATTGGCTGATTCACCAGTGGCAACCACTTCGCCAACGGCGTCCCAACCAATGACTTTACTTTCACCTTCTGCCGGTGCCATGCCCAAACGTACTTTGTAATCTGCTGGGTTAACGGCAATACTTTTTACTTTTACCAGCAAGTCGTGACCGCTGGCGATGGGTTGAGTCAGCTCTAAATCAATCAATGACTCAGGGTTAGAAACGGGTAACGATTTGGTATATCCGATAGCTTTCATATTGTGGCCTCACATATTTGTCGTGGTTAAGCAAAGTTGATGTGAAGATGATAGGCCTTGATTTACCACTGATAAACAGCATAATAATTGAAACATTATCAAATATTATTAGACAATAAGTGGCCCACCAATGTTATTAGAAGACTTGAATGTCGTGCTAAAGGTAGCTGAATTTCGCAGCATTACTGCAGCAGCCGCCAGTTTAGATATGCGAACCGCCACGGCAAGCGCGGCTTTAAAAAGGGTTGAAAGTAGCTTAGGCGTGGACTTATTTGTGCGTACAACTCGCCACTTACGCCTATCAGCGGCAGGCGAGCGTTATCTTCCCCATTGCCAGAACGCAATGCAAACCTTGGAGCTGGCTAAACAAAATGTAAAAGGCGATTTAGATATTATTGACGGTGAGCTGCGCATAGGCTTGTCGTCTGATTTAGGGCGCAATTTGGTGATGCCTTGGCTTAATGAGTTCATGCAGAATTACCCTAAGTTGAGTGTTCGCGCCAATATTACTGACAGCAATATCGACTTTTACCGCGACTCGGTAGATTTAGCCTTACGCTACGGTTCCCCCAATGATGCCAGTATGTACGGCTTTAAAATTTGCAATGTGCCGCGCATACTGTGCGCTACGCAAACGTATTTAACTAACCACGGCACACCAACGCACCCTCACGATCTGGCCTCGCACAATGGTCTTTTTTATCAACTGCAAGACATCATCAAAGATGTATGGGTGTTTTCCAATAAAAGCGGTGAGTACAAAGTCAAAATGAAGGGTAAACATGCCTCTAATGACGGAGATTTAGTCAGGCGTTGGTGCATTGCCGACCAAGGGCTGGCTGTGAAATCGTGTTTAGATATGTCAACAGACTTACTGAACGGCAATGTAGTACCTGTGATGGCTGATTTCGCCCCGACCCCAACCGAGCTTTGGTTAGTCTTCCCAAGTCGCCAATCCATTACACCGGCTGCCCGATTACTGCGAGATACTATTAAAACCAAATGCCATGAAATTCTCACACAGATGGTCAACACAGGTATTTTATCTAATAAGGTGTTCGATTAGCCAAGGTTCGATTCGCCAAGGTTTGATTAGCCGAGTTATGCCGTTCAGGCGCAACATGCGCCTATTTTAAAGCAAGAGGCTCGTTAGCTGCTTGCTTAAAAACGGCTACATAGCGACAAAAAAACGAGCCCTTACCTTCTTTTATGCAACTTACCTCACCGTTCGAGAGAATGAATCAGAGCGATTGATTCTTTCAATTATCTCAAAGCCGCTGCCTTGTTTAGAATTGCGTTATTAAATTTTCTACCCGAATTTGCCACCTTAACGCGAGAAAGTCAGCATGAAATCCCTAGCTTCAAATAACGCCATTTCCTTGAACAATGCAGCACAGCCTAAGCTTGCGCTGATTGCAGAAGGTGGCGGGCAGCGAGGGATATTCACCGCAGGAGTACTTGATGCCTGGCTTGAAGAAGGCTATGACCCATTCGATATGTTTTTTGGCACCTCGGCTGGCTCACAAAACCTCACCAGCTACCTAGCTAGACAAAAAGGTTACGCCAAACGGTTGATACGTGGCCTATCACGGCATAAGCGTTTTTTTCACTTAGGCAGAGGCCTAGTGGGTAAACACATAGTGGATTTAGATTGGTACTTTGATAAGACCACTGAAGCAAACCGTATACTTGATTTTGAAACGGCTAAACGCAGCTTAGGCACAAGAGAGCTGTTTATTACCGCCACTAATGCCCGAGATCGTAACCCCTACTTTTTAAGCCCAACGGGTGAAAGCCAGCAATGGCGAGAGTTGCTAAAGGCATCTAGCGCACTACCGTTTTTATATAAGCAAGGGGTTAAACTTACACCCTGGTTGGGCGCGAGAGCTGCCAATGAGTCGGGTGCGAAAGCAGTGAACGAGTCAACTTCAGACCTAGCAAATGGGCAAAAGTCAGGTACGCCGCAAGCAGACTTTTATCTCGATGGCGGCCTAGCAGCCCCTTTACCTGTGATTGAAGCCTATAAGCGTGGTGCACGTAAAATTGTGGTTATTCGCACTGCGGATGCACAGTTTCAGGCACAATCGGCATGGGTTCACAAACTCAGATCAGTTGTATGTAAAGCGGGCTACTGCCCAAAAACCATTGATTACTTGGTGCAACATGAGCAAGCCTATCAGCAAGAATTAGCCTTTATTGCCAATCCACCAGCAGACGTGGAAATTGTGCAGATTTTTGCTGGTAAAAAGCTACACAGTAAGCTTCTCGGCAGCACCGACAGCGATCTTAGGCATGACCACAAAATCGGCGTAGCCGCTGGTAAAGCGTATTTAGAGCAACAAAATGCGTTTGAGAGTAATGCATTTGAGAGCAACGCGCTAAATGCGATTAACCAAGCAGAAATAAGCGAATCTAGCGAAGCTGACTATGCTCACGATCCACAAACCCAATCTGCCCGTCTGTGGACAGAAGCACAGCTTCAGGCAATAGAGCAAGAGGAAGTGGAGCAAAAGGAAGTAACACAACAGGAAGAACACCAGCAACTTGCGCCCCGAGAGCTGGTTGCACAGCGCACACTACCACCCCAGCGCCTGTCTGCTTAACGGGTAAGGATATAAGCTCTTGATCTAATCTGAAAGGCAGTTGTGTACGTAAAGCGGACGTAATCAAGTTAACCTCACCTCATCGATTCCGAGCCAACTGCGGAAGTAAGTTTTAACTCATATCTGCGCCAAATCTTATCAGAGACCGTACGGCTAAAAGTAAACTCAGCTTATGAATTTTTAAAGTGATACGGTAAAGTAGCACTACTCTGTTGCTATAATCCTGACTGTGCCCCTAATAATGATAAATCTAGACTATGTAAAACTATTTATTCGGGTAGCTGCCACTCACAATATATCTAAAGCTGGAGCTGAATTTGGCTTGTCATCGGCTGTGGCTAGCGCTCATCTTAGTAAGTTAGAGGAAAGCCTGGGTATTCGTCTAATACATCGTACCACTCGAAAGGTATCGCTTACCGATGAAGGAGAGGCGTTTCTTCCACATGCTAGAGATGTTCTTGTGTCGGCTGATATAGCAGTATCGTCAGTCAGAGGGGGAGCTAAGACCAGAGGAAAATTACGAATAACAGCGCCGGTTTCTTTTAGTCATATACACTTAATACCTGCATTAAATGAATTTATGGAGATTTTCCCTGATTTATCTGTAGAGCTTCGTCTCAGCGATACAATAGTAGATATTGTTGAAGGTGGATTTGATATTGCGATTCGAAATGCTGAGCTAAAAGACTCTGCCTTGATAGCCAGAAAACTCGCTATAGACAATAGAATTATCTGTGCCTCACCTGACTACCTTAAAAAGCATGGTAGGCCAATAACCCCTGAAGCACTGCAACAACATAATTGTATTAACCTAATTGGTAATGACAATTGGCTGTTTAAAACCTCAAAGGGTCTATTAAATATTAAGACAAGAGGGGCGTTTACCACAGACAACGGCAAAGCTGTTTGCGATGCATGCTTAAACGGGATGGGGATTGTAATGTGCTCTACATGGATTGCTTACGAGCATTTAAGAGCTGGGACCTTAGTACAAATTCTTGAAGACTACCCTTTAGAGGCCGATGCCTCTATATGGGCTGTCTACCCTTCATCAAAATTGGTTGCCCCTAAGGTTCGTGCGTTTATAGATTACTTTTCTGAGCGTTATGGAAGCCCACCTTACTGGGATAGGATACAGGAAGAGTAGTTTACCAATATAACGGCCAAGATTATCTGACCGTTTATTCATCTGACTGTGATACTGGTGATTATTTAATAGGCACCACTGATATCGTAAAAGGCGCATCAGGTTTAGTATTAACCATAGTTGACGCACCAAATGCAGCGTCAAAATTAGTTACATAGGCAATACCAGCACGTACGATAACTTCTCCCGGCGCATCTAACATGTTTTTGCTGCCGTCGGTATTTCCGTTTTTGGCTAGCAATTTAGCTTGGCCATTCATATCAATACGGTAAACGGCATTATCAAATAAATCGGTAATGTAAAGTGCATTAGAAGGTGCATCCCACTGGATGCCATCACTTGCGATCAAACCTTTATTAAACAGTGTGGTTTCTAGCTTAGAGCTATCTTCATTGAAAGTGCTTTTGTATATGGTGCCGTCCTCCATGATACCGGTATAAAGGTTGCCCTTTCCGTCAACTGCCAAGCCATTTGCCCCAAAACCTAGGCTACCGTTTGATTCAAATATCTCAAATAGGTGTGCGTCGTGGTTGTTTTTATTCTGATATTTAGAAATCTGTAATGGATTTTCAGCACTAAGTTCATCTAACCTTAATTT
The DNA here is from genome assembly GCA_000314955.1 of Paraglaciecola chathamensis S18K6. GTDB lineage: Bacteria > Pseudomonadota > Gammaproteobacteria > Enterobacterales > Alteromonadaceae > Paraglaciecola > Paraglaciecola chathamensis. The sequence goes on from BAEM01000056.1 coordinate 199,610, forward strand.
ATACACACCACTTGTCGTTGATATTCCTTTCTCAGTCGCAAGTACCGTATCAGAGATAAACACATCGTTACCCCTCCAAGCTACCGCGTTAGGAAATGAGAAACCTTTAGCAACAACGTCTACATCAATGGCTTTACCATCGATAACATTCACTCGAAGCAAACGAGATTCACCGCCAAACCATAATTGCATGTCGGCAATATAAATGTTTCCATCTGGACCTTTAGCAATCCCCATGGGAGTGACAACACCGCTGTTTGGCTCTAAATCCTGTTGCTTAAATGTGTACCACACAGACACTTGATTGTTGTTATCAATAAGCCCAATTGTTGGAGCCGCCGCTTTAGTTATAACACCTTGCTCTACAAGCGTTTGGTTATGTAGGTTAGGTGATGTGAACAGAATATTGTTATCTGAATCAAGCGAAAAGCTTGCTGGAGAGTTAAATTGTGCAGGTAAATCTTGCAGCGAGTATTGTTGCTGGGCTAATACTGTTTGAGAGCATGCTGACAGCGCAACAATAGTCAGCATTACACGTAATAAATTTGTATATTTGTTTAGAATTTTCATGGCGTACCTTTAAATTGTTAACGTATGTGCTAAACGCAACCGATAACGATTAGATTGCTCGTATCGGCTTACTCATAAGATTGACTATTTTGCAAAACCACCAAGCGGTTTTAGTAGTAAAGGTGAAAGTGAAGCGTGCATCTCACGTAGCTCTTGTGGTAAGTCACCTAGGTGTACCATACGGGTGGGTGTTGCTGCTGCAATCCATCGTTCGGCATGATCATTCCAGTTTTCGATATGAATAAAAGAAGCTTCTAAATCTCGAAAACGCTCGTAAACTAATATGTCCCCCTCATCAGATAGGTAATATTGATAGTTTAGTGTGCCTTCTTCTGTTTTGGCTCGTGCAACTTGAGAATTCATTACTTCTTTAAATGCTTCGAACTGACCTTGATTCAGTTTTGCCTCCACAATCCAACCAAAATTTTCGAAGCTAGTATCATTCCCATTTTTAATTAAGCTTCCTTCATACTCTTCTCTTGCAAAACCAGCCAGAGGCTTTAACCAAGTAGGTACTAGCGAAGCATGACGTTCACGAACATCATCTGGCAAGTCACCAAGATGAAGCATGCGTGTTGGTTGCGCGGCTGAAATCCAGCGTTCAGCATGAGCATCCCAGTTTTCGATATGCTCATGTGATGCATCAGCATCAGCAAAACGCTCATAAACTAAAATATCGCCGGAGTCTGACAAGTAATATTGATAGTTGAGCGTACCTTTTTCATTCAAAGCACGGTTCACTTGCGAATTCATTACCGCTTTAAAGTTTTCTAGCTCACCCTCTTTAAGCTTTGCTTCAACAATCCATCCAAAATTCGTAAACATGATTTTCTCCAATTTAGTGGAAGCACTATTTCTTCCGACTTAACAAAAATTTTATATCGAGTCGATAAGTTGACGACGGAAGAAAGATTAACAGAGGGAATTAGCTTTGATAATGAAGGCAATTAATGAACACTTCGTAGATTTTATTGATAATAAGGCGCGAAAGATGACAACTCACACTAAAATTTGCTGATTAAGAACCGCTGATTTATGCGAGCAGATTATTAATCCCTGAACGTCTATCTTGGGTGTTAAGCCAAAGCGACTATTAAAAGTCCGGAATGGCCGCAATAGGCACGTAGCTGAAGCGGAATACCACCGCGTTTCCAACCAAGGACCTCTAATCGCTCAAACGCCCCGTTTGCATTTCAAATTAAAGACTATTCGCAGGCTACTAAACTTAGATCTCCATTAACGTAGCGGATTCAAAATCTATCAATTAGCAATTTATCATCCTAAGAACCTTGGAATAAAAACAAGCTCGTTGGACAAAAACAGCCACTAAAACTTCAACAGATTTTTTAATATGGGTGACTAGATAAGTTCTTATTCACTAAAGAGGACGTTAGGAATTTAGTGCATCTAATAGGTATTGAGTCTTTTCTAACATTTCAATGAACCTGTCCCCACAGGTTTACTCCTCTTAACCCTAAGATTTGATTCTCAAGAGGTTTAAACTAAGGTTGTATGGTTTAACAATCTATAAGTTTACGATCTATTTTCATTGACAAATCAAAGGAAAGCCACTGCCATGAAAAATATCACTCGGTTAGTTTCTGTTCTTCTTCTTTTCATTCTGAATACGTATGCCTTTGCTGATACACCAAAAATTATTTCCTTAGAAGGCAAACTTAAGTCACTTATACCAGCTAACGAACCGGGTTGTTCGGTCGGTGTTTTTGAAAAGGGAAATGCAATCATCAAAAAAGGTTACGGATTGGCGAACGCCGAATTAAATATCGCTATGTCTGATAATAATGTGCATCGAATGGCATCTGTTTCTAAACAATTCGTTGCAATGGCGGTTCGTTTATTGGCTGATCAGGGAAAAATAGAACTAAAAAATGACATATCAATCTACGTTAGTGACCTACCTGATTATGGCGCTAAGGTTTCGATAAATAGCATTATTGGTCATACCGCAGGCATGGGAGACTACGACTTGATCTCGACATACGGATATCCAAAAGATTTTATAGCAGAAGAAGGGGCCCTTAATTTAAAAGCTGTTTCAGGTCATCCATTTCGGGTTGGAAATGAAGATTACTTAAGCGTATCAGAATTTCATGACGTAGTTAAAACCCTACCTTTAGTAATAAAACCTGATACAGAATGGCGTTACAGCAATATGGGCTACATCGTGTTAGCTATTCTTGTAGAAGAAGTAAGTGGATTAACACTTCGTGAATATACCGATAAATATATATTTAAACCACTTGATATGAATAACACCTTTTTCGCAGATAATGCAGTAGAGCTAATTAAGAACAGAGCTTACGGGTACGCTAAGGATGAAAGCGGTAATTATATAAACGATATGACAAATTTGTTCGTTGTAGGAGATGGGGGACTGCATACCAACATTAGCGATATGCAGAAGTGGAATGCACAGTTTGATGCGCCAAAACTAGGTAAAAATCCAAAAGTATTTATACAAGAGTTCATGCTACCAAATAGCTCACTTCCGGTTAGTCCCGAAATTGGGGCTGATATCCTTTACGCTAATGGACAGTTTATTTCTAAAGATGAAAATGGAAAGTTGGTATCTCACTCTGGAGGTTGGTTAGGTGCAAACATCATGTATCGTCGTTATCCAGATAATCAATTTATGAACTTAGTTATGTGTAGTAACACATCAATTGATGTTAAGAATATTGCCGATACGATAGATAAGTGGTATTTCAGCGAATAGATACCTCAACAGAGCATTAGCTTCTAATTGACTTCTAGAATTTTTAAATTGCCATTCGACATTTTTGTCTTCAATAGCTGTAACTTGGACTTATGCGAAATTTACTTATTAACGGCCTATGCTTTCTCTGTCGGATCTGCTGTCTTAAGCATTGAAAATGATCATGTTCGCTTTTTCACTCTTATAGGCTGACAGGCTAAATGATAGCTATTTCAATTTGGATTGTTAACACCAAACGCTTTGGCTTGAGTTTGGGCATGGTTCTGCAACAGCTCTTGTTTCTGTTTCTGCTCCCTTGCTTACACAAGATGCATTTCACTCAACCCTTTTATAATTAAACTTTTCTTCTGTGGTGTTGCCCTCGTGTTCAATGGCAACATAAATATTGATCTCCTTGTCGCTTAGCCGCTCAATGGTTAGGCCGTTGAAGTAGACTTTATTGTCTGTGACTTTGACTAATTTGAAATCGACCTTTTTGTCTTTCTCTTCCCAGCCTGTTAGGTCTTTATTGAAGTGCTTCAAGCTGAATATAAGGGTGTCATTGACCTGTGATATGGTTTCAATTTCGTAGAATTGTACTTGGCCTTCAACCACCAGCTTAAATGCGCCCATCATACTGCCGCCCAGCGGGGGTGACCACACCTCTTCCACTACCCCGCCAAACGCTTCGCCTCGCCAATGGCCTGAAAGCCACTGGATCACGCTCAAATCTGCAGGTGGTGACTGCTGGTTATCGTCTAAAAATAGTAGGTTGCTAAATTTGTTATCTGCTAAAACATCAAAAGAAAATAGCAATAGGAAGTAGAAAGCCCCTTTAGTCATCATCTTTGCCTCATCAGTTTGTTGAATAATTTAGGTTGTTGCAACTTGTGTTGAACCTTGTGCTGCCTCTTGTGTTGCACCTTTTATTGAACCTTGCTGCTAGCTTAGCTAATAACGCTTGGCTTTGCTTACTATGTGCTGACACTTTGCACGGGTGTAAATCATTATAAAAGCCCAGCGAAAAGCGGCATAACATAGCGGTTCAAAAACTGTATGCCCTGGGTTGTGTGCAACCAATACAAACCACCTAGGTTTAACAACACAGTGATCCAATAAACATGCTTAAACTCGGTTTTACTTGATTTATGCCTTAGCCAATTTTGCGCCAGTAATGCCCCAGGCCAGCCGCCAAGTAAAGCAAACAGATGCAAGGTGCTTTCTTTGGTACGCCAAAGCCCTTTTTGTGCGGCGTTTTTATCAATCGCGTAGGCGAGAAAAGCAATAACACTCGTGGCCACATAAATACCGCCCACCACAGGCGGTAAAGGGCTGACCAAAACAGATAGCGCTAACCCTACACAAAACAGCAAGATAAACGTATTCGCTAAGGTATGACTTTGTGCTTTGCCTTTAGGTCGACGGCTTTGACTGGCTTGGTTATTTTTACCGCTGTTTTTGCTATGTACGTTTTTTGAACTTACGCTTTTGTTTAACGCACCTGTTGCGTCCCGAGAGAACTGAATATTGACCGCTTTAGCGCGATGATTATCTTCTCGAACAAGCTCATAAATAATGATGTCACCATCAATGGGCCGCCTTGAACGCGGGTTAAAGGCCTTTATATGTACAAACGCCCTTTCGCCACCGCCATTTGGTTCAACAAAACCAAACCCTTTGTCGTCATTCCAATTAAATATCTTTCCTTGAAAGCGCATAATCCCTCATTAACTTAACTTTTTACCGTGCCTACCCGCACGTACTTCACGGTATTAACAGCCTGCGCAGCGATACCGTTGTTAAAATTGTATCACTGGAACTGCTGCGAAACACCCACATCGATGTATCAATGATACAACTCTCAGAAAGATGAACATTCACAATGAGATAAGCAGCTTAGAACAATTAGCCTTTCAGTTTACCCAGTATTTAAAAGTCTTATAACTCAACAACTATACGCAAAAAATTCATCACCCGAGAGCAAACTTATATTGGCGACTTGCTAATTAGTACAAAATTGCGCTTTGTTTTCAGATAGAATCGCGTCATGTTTTTTCTTGTGTAAATAACAACGTGCTGAGTCGTTTTTATTCTCAATGTATAGCGAACGACGCCTTTCTTTTCTTCTCAATAAATGACTCAAATTAATGACTGATAAAATTGTAGTAACTCACAGTGGTAGTTTTCATGCTGACGATGTGTTCAGTGTGGCGGCTCTTAAGCAAATACTTCCGTCTTTTACCCTCATTCGCACGCGTGATAAAGACACTATCGCCAAGGCGGATGTGGTAATTGATGTAGGCGGCGAACACGACCCAGCAACAGACCGCTTTGACCATCATCAACGTGGTGGCGCGGGCGAGCGTGACAATGGCATTCCCTACTCCTCTTTCGGCTTGATTTGGCAAAAATATGGCCTCGCTATTTGCGAAAATGATCAAGGCGTAGCGAATGCACTTGATTCCGGGTTAGTTTCGACCATTGATGCCATCGACTGTGGGCATGTAAAAGGGGTGTCTGAAGGTATTAGCCTTAGCCAAACCATTTCAATGTTCAACCCAACATGGCAAGAAGACAGCGATTTTGACAGCGGCTTTAATGAAGCCGTAGAGTTTGCCTCTCGGGTATTAACGCGCTTTATCGCTGGCGCTAAAGGTAGTATTAACGCAAAAGCCATCGTGGCCGATGCCATAAAAAATGCCCAAGACGAAAGAGTGATCGTATTGGAAAAATACACGCCGTGGAAAAAGACAGTTCATACCTTATCTGAAAAAGCGTTATATGTGATTTACCCATCACAATCTGAGCAATGGATGATTCAAGCCGTACCTGTAGAGCCGGGTTCATTTGAAGACAAAAGACCCCTACCAAAAGCATGGGCTGGGTTGTCTGATGAAGCACTTCAGGATGAAACAGGAATTGAAGACGCCATGTTTTGCCACAACGGCTTATTCATAGCCGGCACCGCATCATTCGAAAGCACAATGAAAATGGCAGCACTGGCACTAAAAGAATAAAGCAAGCTGCGAACACCTTCGCTAAAAGTTGCTATCTCACACGCCAAAAACCTTGGCTACCTACGCAGAAGCGTAGCCAAGGTTGCCCCCACCAAGTAATTAACAATCAAAATCAGACAGCTATTAACCGCGTCTTGTTAATTTCTTTCGGTGCCAATTAAAAAAATCGGGCCAACAATTATTATGGCTGTCCTGTTAATTTATCCTGCTAATTTAGTAACAATTATCATGGGTGTCTTCGTAATTTGTAATTTCTGCTTTCGTAATTTCTGTTAATTTACGGCAGCAGAACAACCATTAATATCAATAAAAACAATAATCTAACAGGCTAATTTCATCCTGAAATGTATTCTCTTTATCATGGGTGTCTTCATAATTTTTATGTGAAAATGAGAGATAATACTTAAGTCGCCTAACTTCCAAGACAGCGGGGCATTTATGCGTCCGCTTGCCTTTGCTTGTTAAGCGCTAACTGGTTTAAAGCTTTAACGATTTCTTCTCCTCTTTTATCTACTAGGGGAATCAGTTCTTTTAACTTTTGCGATGAAACCACTAGTCCTAGATTGTTAGGAATATTCGAGCGAGCTTGAAGCTTCGATTGCGCAATTGGTACCTCGACAATATCGCCAGTTGCAGTATGCTGTGGTCCTGCATATAGAATACCTAAGAACTTAAACAGCCCCTTACCCATTTGATATGAGCCAGATTTTGATTGAGTCCCAAGCGGGTTATATAAAAATACTGGGGAGCCGCTGGAGCCAGGAAAGCATGCCGCATCAATCAAAAAAACAGGTTTATTGTTCCAGTTGAGGGCTGGATCTGTTGAAGTTACTCCTTTTCGAATCACTGGTTGATTGTTGTGTTCATCCCATATTCCATTTGGGTAACCAACCATAACAATATCTTGTACAGCAGCTAAATCACTTAACTCTTCTAAGGTAGGAACTGTTTCAAACCCCATTAGACCGTAATAGTAGTAACGCCCTTTATCCGCCCACATTTGAAGTGTAGGACCTAAAATGAAAGCACATAAATCCACATCTGTTTCAGGATGACGAACTAAAAAAGAATCAAACCCACTAATAGTTATTTTTTCAGGAGGTGAATCCATTGGCATGTCATTTTCATCTTTTCTAGTTAAAAAGATTGAAAAAGATTTTGCCCCATCAAGAACATGCTTATTCGTAATTAAAACGATCGTTTGCAGGTTCTCTTCTTGAGATATAACAAAAAAGAACCCTGTCCCAGTCGTCTTACCTCCAGAACTTAAAGTGGTTTCAATTCGGGTTGTACAAAAACGCATCCATTCTGACTTTGAAACAAGCTTTTGAGCCAAACTATCTTCCCTACACTTAACAATATTAATATCTGGAAAATTTCCGTATTAAATAACGAAATTTTTCCATCTTTCTACATCTGTCTTTTTTTAGCATACACCGTAACTTGTTGTACAGGTTAAATTTTTTCCATCTATTGAACTAGTTGTTGTAGAAATACTGAAAACTCCCAAGATTTCGCTGTTTACCGGAATGACAGTGGAGAGTGTATATAAAAACAACCGTAAAGTTGATTACATCTAAGTGAGCGAAGCGAATGCTTCGGCGACAAAGTCGCTGCTTTGCTTTATCCACCGACTCAAGTTTCCCGAGCATCGCAGGCTCACACTGGTTAGATTGAAGGGATTTAATCTAAGTGAAAGCCGCGTCGGGAACGCGTTTTCACGACCAGAGTGAGTCAAGACGCACAGGAATAGAAACTTGCTGGAGGGCGGCCCTTTTTGTTTACTTTTTGCGGCGTTGGTAAAAAGTAAATCGAGCCCTCGGGACGAGGGGTTGAAAAAGCGTCATGGATGACGTGGGCGACGCCCATAAACAGCGAAGCTGTACTTGCTGCACGAAGTGCATAACGTTTGCGCAGCACATGCTCTGGCGACAAAGTCGATGCTTTTGATTTTTACGCGACTCAAACTTTCCCGATAAAAGTATCGGCTTGTCAGATGGCCAGACATGGGTGCACCCGAGGCTCTTAGGAGCACTGCTCCTATCGGGTAAACGGTTCGCCATGGATGGTGAAGCTGGGTGAGGTACCAAGGACGGATTTAAAGTCAGTTTTGTATTAGAAGTTTTCGAAGAGCTTAATTAGCGAAGTGCTTTACAGGGATGTTTCCTCACGCCGCTCTGACATTAAAGCCGTTACTTTTAGCGGTGAAGGAAGTTTGGTGGAGACCGGCTTCTTTTATGAAATACATCCATGTATTTCACCTGCGCCAAGAACGCTTAGGCCATCCTTCGGATGTTCAAATTCATTCCCGATAAATTTGTGCTTACTTTTCTTAGCTGTTGAAGAAAAGTAAGTTGGACGGAATGGATTCCGTTTGAAAAAGCGTCATGGATGAAGTGGGCGAAGCCCATAAACAGCCAAGCTGTGCTTGGAGCACGAAGTGCATAACGTGTGCGCAGCACATGAATAAGCGAAGTGCATAACGTGTGCGCAGCACATGAATAAGCGAAGTGAATACTCTGGCGGCGAAGTCGCTGCTTTGCTTTCGATTTTTTCTTTTATACCGACTCAAGTTTCCCGAGCATCGCAGGCTCACACTGGTTAGATTGAAGGGATTCAATCTAACCAGTGTGAGCCGCGTAGGGAACGCGTTTTCACGAGCAGAGTGAGTCAAGACGCACAGGAATAGAAACTTGTTGGAGGGCGGCCTTTACAAAATACGTCCTGTATTTTGCCTTTCAGGCCTTACTTCGTAAGTTCAAAATGGTTCCCGACCATTTTGTCTTGATCACTTTTTTCGGCTGTTGGAAAGAAGTGACTGGCAGACCATGGATTGTCTGTCATACCCAGCATGGATGCTGGTGCACGAAGTGCATAATGTGGGCGAAGCCCATAAACAGCGAAGCTGTGCCTGATGCACGCAGTGCATAAATAAGCAAAGCGCATGCTTGGCACACGAAGTGTGTAGGCAGCGAAGCTGTGCTTGGAGCACGAAGTGCATTAGCAAACGCAGCGAATAACCAAATCCAGTGTGAATTCCCATTTCCTCAGGTAGAATACCGCCCCTTAATTGATTCACTTTCCCGGACTATTTCTCTATGCAAATCAACCGCGTGCTTCTGACGGCTGTGGGCTGTGTATTACTGGCTATGGTCACCATCCAATCTGGTGCGTCCTTGGCAAAGCAGCTGTTTCCTATTGTTGGCCCTGATGGCACCACTGCCCTGCGCTTAGGCTTTGCAGCAATTGTACTTTGGCTGGTATTTCGGCCGTGGCGCGCTTTACCTCAAGGGCGTGATTGGCGCAGTGTAATTGTTTACGGTTTATGTTTGGGCGGCATGAATATCTTGTTTTATTTGGCGATTGAACGCATTCCATTAGGTATCGCTGTTGCCCTTGAATTTACCGGGCCCTTGGCTGTTGCGCTGTTTTCTTCGAAGCGTAAAAGTGACCTTGTTTGGGTAGCCTGTGCCATAGCGGGAATTGTTCTTCTCATGCCTGATTTAACCAGTGCCCAAGGGCTGGATCTGGTCGGCGCATTAATGGCGCTAGGGGCTGGGGCTTGCTGGGCAGGTTATATTCTATTTGGTACCCGCACCGGTAAACAAGCATCCGGCGGCATTACGGTGGCGTTAGGCATGACGGTAGCCGCGTTGGTACTCGTGCCTATTGGTGCGGTCACGCAAGGTATTGAACTGTTTAGCTGGCAAGTGTTGCCCCTTGGGCTGCTGGTTGGGGTGTTATCTAGTGCGTTACCTTACTCGCTGGAAATGGTCGCCCTTAGAAATATGCCAACACAGGCATTTAGCGTGTTGATGAGCCTGGAGCCGGCTGTTGCTGCCCTAGCCGGCTTTATTATTTTAAGTGAACAACTCACATTGTTGCAGTGGGCCGCTATTGGGCTGGTGATTGTGGCGTCAATTGGCAGTAGCCTTTCACCGCAAAAGCGCTGAGTTAATACTATTTTGGCAGATAAACACTAACGCTATTAGCAACCTCAGCGTTTCGAGTGTTAGTCATGCTTGGCAAAGTCAGGCATAATAAATTTGGATTTGTACTCTGCTATTACTCACGAAAAGAGATACTCCTATAAGTGGATAACGTTAAACTCACTCAAGATGAAAACCTCTCCATTAGAGTGGCTTACAAATTGTTACCCAGTGATCAGCAGCGTCTTGATTTGTATTTTTCTATCCCAGAAGAAATGGGAATTAACGCCAAGACCTTATCAGAAGAGCAGTATTTTCATCACAGCATTCAGTGTCAAAGCGCTTATTATTCAGATCAGCTTCATGTGCCTTTGGTACGTAGTCGTTTTATCAGCCAAAAAAAAGGGGAGCAAAGCGATTACCGTTTGAACTTGAATTTGTATTCATACCAAATACATACCGCCCTTGATACTGATATAAAGCAAACCATTAAGCTTAAAGATCCCAAAGCGTTCTACCCTCATGCGATAGAACTCGCTGAGCAAACTTCTGGCCTGTTGAAAAAACTGAGACGCTACACCCCTTCTGACCAGAAGCTCAGAGCCTATTTTGAAAATGCAGATAACTATCTCAGTTGGCAAGTTGAGCAATCATTCTTAAAGCTGTTGTCGCGCGCGCCTAAAAGTAGTGATTTTGCCAGCGAGCACCAATTTTTAATTGGTCTTTGTCGTCGCGAAAATCAATACCGCAAGGAAAACCAATATAATTCCTCTGTTACCCTGAGTGATCCCAACCGTATCACCAATAAAATGCGCTTATTGCAGCGTTTGATTGAGTACGGTGTGGTGTTTCAAAAGCAGGTGAAAAGCTTAAACAGTTATTTGAATCGTCTTGTAAAGGGCACAGTAACAGCCATTATCATGGCGTTTGTGATGTTATTGGTACTTAACGCCCGCACCAACTTCACCGAAGTCACGATAGCACTGGTAGGTATGTTAGGTGTGATTTATGGGCTCAGGGAAATTTTTAAAGAAGACATTACACGCCTGATTTGGCGGCGGATCCAAAAGGGTTTGCCTAAATGGCGTTTGCTGTACAGCCACAGTGTGACGAAAAGCAAAGTAGCTCGCCAAACCATCTGGCTTGAATATATCAGTAGCAAAGATCTACCAACGCAAATTGATAAGGTCTTTCAAACCAGGCGTCAGCAAAATAAACAAGCAGCTAAGCTATTGCATTTTCGCAGTGAAACCAAAGTCAACGCCAAGAGCTTTCTGCCCGGCTACGATGAAATTCAGCAAAGAATATACTTTAACCTCACCCCGTTTGTACGCTTTTTACGCAAAGGTGAAGGGCGACTATATTCCCTGGAAAATCAAAAAATCACCAAACAAGCGGTAGAGCGACGTTATCAAATCAATGTCGTGATGATGCACACCAATAAGGCCCGGGAGCAGCAGATCCAGCGTTTTAAACTTACGCTTAATCGCTCTAATATTATTAATATCGAAGCAATTGACACCCCAAAAGACATTGAACCGAAAAAGACATCAGCCGCGCCAGACAGGGAAACACCCTAAACACTAAGTTGAATGTTCCCCCATCTTGGCACGAGCTTAAAACGGCGCAAAATTGTCTAATTTTCCGGTTGGCATTGTCCAGCGTAGCTTCGCATCAACCTCGCTGCGCTGCGTATCTTGAATTGGCATTCTGCCATTGTCACCAAATAACCAAAGTACCAAATTTGTGCGCTCACCACTGGTAATAGGCTGAGCCGCATGCACCACATTGCCTCGGTGGATCATGGCACTGCCTGAGGTAAATGCCAGTGGGATCATTTTTCCTGCACTTGGGTCGTAAAAGTCCACCGTTGAACCAGTAAAAGGTTCGTCCGGCAGATTGATATTAATGTTCAACGTGACCGCTGAGGCATCAGTATGGGGACGAATCGATGTATCAGTGTTTGGCTTATAATGAATCGAAAAACCAAAGGTTTGCGTATCGTAGCCCATAATTTCAGGGAACAATAAGCGCGCTATCGGGCGCATATAGGTGTTAAGTATTTCACGATAAAACGCCTGAAAACTAGGTGCAGCCAAGTAACCTTCTGAACGGCTGTCGAGCATCGCACCTCGGCGATTTAATACGATACCATAGGGCGGGCGAAGGGGAATTTGTGCATCCCACGCTTGTTCAAGGTAAGCACGTAAGTCGGCCAAGCGCTGGGGATCAAAAAACTGAAACTCAAACACATCGGGTGCCACTTCATGCATCAATTCTAACACGGCTGATTCTTTACTTGGGTCAGCCCACGCTTGTGTCACCGCTTCGCGTAAACGGCTGTCTAACAAAGCAGTGCCTAGAGGTGCAAGGCTGTCATTTTGACTTTCCTCCCACTCTTTCCATGCATCGCTCAAAAGGTCGTAATTGTGCGTCCAAAACTGCTGTACCGAAGGTACTCGATAAAGCATAGCTTCACGGGATGGTAACGTTAGGTTACGTGCCTGATGTAGTTGATTAGTTGACATATTCGTTATTCCTCTGATGTTGCTAAATCTTATATTTGCAATCTAGAACGACAATTTATTACATCTTATTTGCAGGATAAATAAGCTGCCAGAGGAAACAATATCAATTAATTCTATATAATCACCTCTCAACAAAGCAAGCGATAGCCCAATGCTGTTAACTATCGGCTGAGCCCATAAGGCTATATTTGATTGAGGCTAACACCGCGCACTAAGCGCAGACACTACTGACCAACAAGCTGAGGGGTTGTGAAGTTGTGAGGTAAAATAGAAAAGTAGAAAAGGTTAATACCATTCCACGTTAATAAGTGATGACTCAGCGAGAGTTTAAAAGGGCTTAAACAAGGCGCATGAGTGAATGAATAGTTGTTTTCTTTCGAAGTCATGCAACGCAGTGTAAGCCCTTTTAAAACTCGCCTGCAAGGAATGCCCCAGCGGCTTTTGCTCTGCGTTCTCACTATTTGAAAGGGAACAACCATTACTACATAGCGACGCCTTAATCAAAAACCGCTGGACGCATTCTGAGACGGTCACTTATTAATGCGGATTGGTATAAGAGGTAAAAGACAGCGGGCGCATGAATTTACGCCCTAAGGTGTCTAAGGTTTTATGTTTACAGGTGATCAGCGATAGCGCCTGCGACTTTATTGGCATCAAAAATCTCAATCCAGTAACCATCTGGGTCTTTTATAAATGCGATCCCTTTCATTGAACCGTCATTGGGGCGCTTCTGAAACGGCACGCCTAAGTCTTCAAAACGCTGGCATGAAGTTTCAAGATCAGGCACATGAAAGCCAATATGCCCAAAGCCTTTCGGTTCACTATTGCCACTGTGATACTGGATATTATCCGCTGTATCAGCCCAATTGTGCGTCAGTTCTAACATGGCCGGGCGGCCAAAAGTTTGCACTGTGCGGGTATTGGTGTCTTGGCTTACATCAGAAAAGTCGTCTCCTGTAGCTAAAAAATACAAACTGAATTTCATTTCAGGAAAATCAAGGCGCTTTAACAAGGTCATACCCATCACACGTGTATAAAAATCTAACGAACGCTTGGGATCAGCAATGCGTAACATAGTCTGGTTAAACACATAACCAAGCGTGGTGGGATCTCTATCTTCACACAGGCCATCGGCCTTATCAAAATGACGACTCATACAAACAGCTCCTTTAAATTTAATGTGTAGTGACAGGATGGGGATCACAAGGGTGATTAACAATGGGCAGCGCCAAGACCCGCAGTGATAAAAAGGCAAATAAAATCTATCAAAGCTAAATAAATCGACACATGCCTGGGCCGAGTGTTGCATTCGGCCTTTCTATATAACCGTAACGCAGATAAAAACCTGTTTTCCCCTGGGCCGCCATTAAACCTATTGTGGCGCCCTTGTTGGCTGCGGTTTGCAGATATCGTTCAATATTAAGCATAATTTCATGGCCTAGGCCTTGCCCTTGATACACAGGTTCGACAATAACGTCCTGAATATAAAAATACATCGCGCCGTCTCCTACGACTCGCCCCATAGCGAGTAGTTTTTGTGATTGACGAATACACACGCTGTACAGACTGTTTTGCAGACTTTGCCTAGCCATTTCAGGGCAAGTCTCGCCCCACTCTGCTTGCTTTCGCAAAGCACAAAACTCAGTAACCATTGGGGGTTGGTGAAACACTTGATAATGTTCCTTTTTAACGTATGTCACGTGAGGCTCCTGTTCGTTTTTACATTTTATTAGTTGGCTTCTTAGCGCCGGTTTAGCACTAGGTTACACCGCTTAACTTTCAATTTTATTTTGAAAATTTTTCATCATGCCCCTAGTTTTTCTTATTACCTGGTTGCTATAAAGTAACTTCATCAGACAGCAACAAGCTGGTTCCACTTGTTTTAGCTGCAATATGACGGGTGTTTATCACCCGTCATAATTATCAAAAAATTATGATTAATACTCGGTTAATCACATTAAATTGGAGAAGTTATTATGTCAGTACCTACACGAATGAATGCCGTTGGATTCACTGAATCCCTGCCTATCGATGAAGAAAACAGTCTGTTTTCATTTACGCTACTTGTGCCGAGCGTCAGTGAAAACGATATTTTAGTGCGCTTAGTAGCGACTTCTATTAACCCAGCTGATGCAAAGAATCGCGCGCTGTCAGCGGTAGAAAAGCCGCATCAACAGCCACTGATTTTGGGTTACGATGCAGTTGGCATTATCGAGTCCATTGGCAAAAACGTAACGGGTTTCGCCATTGGCGACAAGGTTTATTATGCAGGAGACGTGACACGCGCTGGCGCAAACGCAGAATTTCAAGTCATTGACTATCGTATTGCTGCCCACGCGCCCGCCAGTCAAACTGATGCTCAAGCAGCGGTGATGCCCTTGGTTTCACTGACCGCGTACGAAGCCCTTTTCGATCGATTGCGCGTTTCAAGAAAAGAAAAGCTTGCTGGTCATCGGAGGCGCAGGCGGTGTGGGGTCGATTGCCATTCAACTGGCCAAGCAGCTCACAAACTTAACCGTTATCGCCACGGCTTCTCGCCCAGAAACGAACAAGTGGGTGCGTAATATGGGTGCAGATCATGTGGTTAATCACAGAGAGTTGATTGACTCTATGGGCAAAGCAGGTTTTAACCAAGTAGACTACATCTTTAACGTTGCCGATACACAAGGCCACTGGGACGCAATGGTTGAACTCATTGCCCCGCAAGGCATGATAAGCTCGATTGTAGAGGTTGACAGCAAAGTCGATATCGCTCCACTGGCTATGAAATCAGCCGGGTTTGTATGGGAGCTTATGTTTACTCGCTCTATGTTCAAAACCAGCGACATGATCCGCCAGCAAGACATTCTCGCTGAAATCGCCCAATTGCTAGACGATGGCAAAATTTCAAGCACGCTAACGCAAACACTCGTCGGTTTTAATGTTGATACGTTTAAAGAGGCTCACCGCATTATCGAAAGTGGAAAATCCATCGGCAAAACGGCAGTTATCTATTAAATTGCCCGATATACGCTAATTAATTTGCCGCTTTGCGCTGCACCTTACCCCTGCTTATCCCGGCGCGTACCCCGAATAAACCCGCTAAAAATGGGCTTTTTCGGGGTGGTCACAACGCCCTCATCGCCGCTCAAAAATTAACCATTGCATTTTAATAGACGATCGGTCTAATATAGCCATATGAAAATACCTATCGCAAAACCAAGGCGTGGCCGCCCACCAAAAGTGGCTCGCGACAATCCAGATACCAGAGCTGAGCTTATTCGGGTTGGCCTAGAGCACCTGACTGAATTTGGCTTTGCTTCTTCAGGTATAGAAACCATTTTGAAAAAAGCTGGAGTGCCAAAAGGGTCGTTTTACCATTACTTCGCAAGTAAAGAAGCGTACGGTGAAACCCTTATCGCCCAGTATGACAGCTACTTTTCACGTAAATTAGATGTTCATTTACTCAACAAACAGCATACCCCTTTAGCGCGACTTGACCATTTTGTGGATGACGCGGCAAACGGCATGGCTCGCCACGGCTTTAAACGTGGCTGTTTGGTGGGCAATTTAGGCCAGGAAATAGACGCGCTACCGGTTAATTTTCGTGGGCAACTGACAAATGTGTTTGCCAACTGGCAGGATAAAGTTGCCAATTGCTTAGAAGACGCAAAAACACATAATGAACTGAGTCGTACCGCAGATTGCGGCGCATTAGCAGAGTATTTTTGGATCAGCTGGGAGGGCGCAGTAAGCCGCGCCAAACTGGTACAAAGCGACAAACCACTCAAACTTTTCTTACAGTATTTTTTACAAGCCCTTCCTAAATAACACGTTGGGCATTTTTTTTAGCTATTAATAGACGATCGGTCTAAATTGGAGAAACCATGAACAACAATTCAGTAGCGACAGACTCAAAATTCAGCGGCATTCTTATCAACAAAGATGAACAAGGCTATCATGCCTCGTTACAGCAAATTGACGACAGCTTGCTACCAGAGGGCGACGTCACCATTAAAGTATTGTACAGCACATTGAACTACAAGGATGGGCTGGCGATCACTGGCAAAAGCCCAGTCGTACGTCAATTCCCACTTGTGCCTGGTATTGATTTAGTGGGCGTGGTGGAACACAGTGACAGCGCAGATTTTAAAGTAGGCGATGTGGTGATAAACAATGGTTTTGGCGTCGGTGAAAAGCACAGCGGGGGCTTAGCGCAAAAAGCGCGAATGAAAAGCGAATGGCTAATTCCCCTGCCCGCTAATTTTAGCCCCAAGCAAGCCATGATCATAGGGACTGCAGGTTACACCGCCATGCTAAGTGTTTTGGCCTTAGAGAAGAATGGGGTCACCCCAGATAAAGGTGAAATACTGGTAACCGGTGCCAACGGCGGTGTTGGTAGTTTTGCCATTTCAATCTTGTCGAAACTGGGTTATAGCGTAGTCGCCTCAACTGGGCGCTTAGATGAAAGCCCTTATCTTAAATCACTAGGCGCAAATGAAGTTATTCACCGAGAAACGCTTTCGTCGCCAGGTAAGCCACTTGCGAAAGAGCGCTGGGCCGGCGTAATTGATTCTGTAGGTAGTCATACATTAGCCAATGCCTGCGCCAGCACCAAATACGGCGGTACAGTGGCAGCCTGCGGTTTAGCGCAAGGTATGGACTTTCCTGCCAGTGTTGCCCCCTTTATTTTACGTGGTGTGACCTTAGCCGGTATCGACAGCGTGATGCGCCCCATCGAAGACAGAAAAGAGGCATGGCAGCGTCTAAGTGATATTCTTGAGCCGAGCGTGTTTGATGATATCGCCCAAGAAATCAACTTAGAACAGGCAATTGAAGCAGCCGCTAAATTACTTGATGGCGAAATTCGCGGGAGAGTAGTAGTGAACGTACAGGCTGAATAAG
The DNA here is from genome assembly GCA_000314955.1 of Paraglaciecola chathamensis S18K6. GTDB lineage: Bacteria > Pseudomonadota > Gammaproteobacteria > Enterobacterales > Alteromonadaceae > Paraglaciecola > Paraglaciecola chathamensis. The sequence goes on from BAEM01000056.1 coordinate 217,254, forward strand.
GCCCATTATATTAAGGATAGAACGGGTATCGTTTAGATAGCTATGACACAAAAAAACGCCCAATCTATTTTGGGCGTTTTCGTTACTGATTAATACATATTATTTAGCGAGGCGTTGTTGGTACATAGTCGATGTTACCTCCTTCACCGCTTCTATCATGTGCGGGTACGGAATATCAGTCACAGTCACAAAACCGATATTGGCGTTTTCGCCGTCAAAGGCACGCCCAGTAATCGGCTCGTCAATATATTGGAACCAATGCGCGCCCACCATGTAAGGTTTGTCCAGTACGCTTTGCATGTATTCTTTATACATCTTTGCTCTGTCGACCTGGTTGGCTGCATGCACAATTCCTGGGTTGTACATACCTGAACCTTTAGTGCTTCCAATATGGAACTCACCAATAACCACTGGTAAATCAACCTCTTCTAAGAATTTCCAATAATCTTCCTGTACACCCTCTTCATAAATATTGAAGCTCAGCACGTCTGAGTATTTTAACGAAGCGCTAATAATCTCATCAGGCATGCCCCAATTCGCCATACGCGCGCCCATGTATAAATGGTTCGGCAAAGCCGCCTCTAGGGTGTTATGTACTACTTTAAAGTATTGCTCCCCCAACATTTCCAGCATTTTTGATAAATCGCTTACCTGCTCAGCACTGTAGTCTTTGAAGGTTGCCCCCTCGTCGAACGCTTGCCAGTTAGCAAAATCTGTTGACCAGGCTGTGTTTAGGGCATTAATCTTCTGATACTTTTCCTGCAGGTAGCGACTAAACGCCTGTTTCGCAGGGCTTTCGCTCACCCCTTTGGACAGCGCATCTAATATTACGCCATAACGCTGAGAAACTGAGCCTTCGCGCTCGCCCCAACTTTTCTCATTATCGATAAACACCCCTGCACACCAAGGTGAAGATTGGATATTCTGTGCAATGGCATCAATGGTCACTTGTGCACGTTCTGCGAAAACAGCATCGAAAGGGTCGGGCATCAACCCCCAGTGATTGGTATGCCCTGACAAGGTTTTAAAATCACCGATGATCCAACCATTGGCGAAATAAGGTACTTGTTCTGATTGATAAAATGCCGGATCAACCCAATTGCCAAAGGAGGTAAAGCCCCAATCGTGCATGCGTTTTGCGGTCACGTCATGCCAAGTGTCTACGTAAGAAGGTACACCATTTTGTTCACCTTGATCGCCTTGATCACCATATCGACGCTCTAAGTTTGCACGATAAAAACTAAAGGTTTCACCGTGAGGAATTGGCCCTTTATGCGTCGAGCGGCGGTAGCTGTAATGTTCTGCTATTTCATCATCATAGCTAGGTAGCCACTGAAACATGTCATGACGTGCCTTAGAAATAACATAACGTTTGTCTTTGATTTCGTTAGGAATGTGAACGATCCCCATTGAATCTTCTGGCGTGATTTCTTCGCTGCTGCGGGTCCGAATACTCGGCTGATCGTAGTCAATGCCGGTTAGGGTTGTCATATTCGCCATTCGCACGTTAGCAGGGCCATGGGAAAAGAACGGATAACCCTCTGGGTCAACCATCCACCATTTCCCGTCGATTTTTTCAGTTCTAAAAAAGCCGGTTGCTTCCCGTTGTGGGCCTTTGGTATAGCCACCAAAACGAGAGCGATCTGCCATGCCTGTTGATTTGGCTAATTCAGCCAGTTCTTCGTCAGCTTTTTGTTTCAACTGTGCATCAGAGTGCACATCAAGTGGGGTACTTTGTTTGGCGTTTTGACCATATTTATCAATTAAACCCACCATGACTTCAGGGTCGTGTGCTGGGTTAGCGCGCAAACGCACGTCATCTAAAATCACCGATTTGTTCTGCAATATTCCAATGGTAAAGAAATTAAGAGCTTTGAGCTGACTATAATCCTGATCAGCTTTGCGCCAAGATCGCCAAACCATTAAGTCATCTTGGGTTTGCCAGTGAGGCACATCGCCCCACATGCCACTGTCAGTTTGTGCTTCGATACCGTCAAGTGGGAAATATACCGTCCCTGTGTAACCTGGCGTCAACGAAATTGAATGGCTCTGAATTTGCCCCTCAAGATTTTCTAGAGACAAATACAAATGAACCGAACTTTGACTGGTGTTTTGCACGTCAAAAGCAATATTGTAGTTTTCATACTCAGACAAGTCCCAAGGCGTTAGGGGCTCAACACGTAAAGTAGAAATATTGCCCGTTTTAGCAAATTCCACGGCGAGTTGTTTGTTAACCAAGCTGTCGCTACTGGTGATCTGCGTCAAGGAAATATCGCTTTCATGCAACCAAGAAAGTTGCTCTTTGTTGTCAAAGTCAATCAATGAAGCAATCTTTTGCTCGTTAGCAAATGCGTCTTGCGCTGCGCCCTGTTGGCTATTTTTACCAGCAAACTCTTCTTGGGCACGCTTGGACTGAGCCACTTCTTGTTGATCATTACTACAGCCGGTCAAAGCAATGGCTAGGGCAATTGCGCTCAGGCTAAAGGAGGCCTTTTTGGATAATTGTCGGTATTTCATCTTGTTCTTCCCGTTATTAAATAGGATGCTCAACCTTGAGTATGTGCGGATACCCAAGGTTGGGCAGAGCCTAAAGTTTTAAACTAAAACTAAGTAATTGGTGGTGAGCCGTAACAAAGACTTTTGTTTGATCTGCGTTAAACGCTAAGTTGGCCGATATACTCGGCATATGTACTTTGGCAAGTAATACGCCTTGCGGATCGAACAACCAAACTCCCCCAGGCCCAGTAGCAAACACAATACCGCTGTGATGCACTTTCAACCCATCAGGTAAACCATGTTGGTTGTGCGACTGAACAGGCGCTTGATGGAACAATTTACGGCTGTGTACCCGACCATCATCGCCTACTGCGTAGCTATACCAACCAGGATTAGCAGCGTTGGAGGCCGACACATAAAGTGTTTTTTCATCAGGGGATAACGCTATGCCATTGGGATAAACAAGCGAGTCATCTAGCAGGGTTAACTTACCCTTGGGGCTCAATGCATATACACCTTGAAACGCCAGTTCTTTGGCCGGATCTTCTAATTGCTTAGCTAACCCATAGGGGGGATCTGTGAAATAGAGCGTGCCTTTGGTGCGTCCTTTACGACTGAATACGCCATCATTAGGGCTATTAAGCCTTTTACCTTGGTAGCGGCTAGCAAGAACGAGGTAGTTACTTGTGTCAAAAATCGCATCGCCGGTCTTTGTTTCTTTCTCGGTGCGCCCCTCTGGTGTTGCTGCAATAGGTTGGGCACGCGTTTTCCTGTCAGCCAGTAACGTACGCATTGGGGTGTTTAATAAACCAATTTGTCGTGTGCGAGACTGGAGTAAAATAAGCTGCTGTTGGTTGTTAAATACCAAGCCGTTTGAAAAACCGCTGTGCGCAAGCAACTCGCTTACGCCCTCGCCCGCTTTATAGTGATAGACTTTATGGGTTGGAATATCTGAAAAAAGTAAGGCTTCGTTTTCAACAGACCAAACGGGCCCTTCCACCCACTCGAAACCTTTGGCTAATACATTAATTTTGGCATCTAGGTCCAAAACACTGAGCACTTTAGGGTCAAAAATTTCAAAGGCACCGGCGCGCACAGGGGCATTCAATGAAGCAGAATGCAACCTTGACGCTGGGGTACTTTGAACCTGAGCTTGCGCCCCGTCACCTGACGGCGAATTTTTTGCAGTGCATCCGCTTAGCACAATCAGGATGACGGCACTAAGCATAGAGGCTGTTACATAGCGTTTATTGAGACTGTGCATTGCCAAAACGCCTAGTGTAAATCTGCTGGTTAACTTCTTTAGCCGCATCGACCAAAGGCTGATAAGGCGTATCGGTTACACTGACAAAGCCCACGTTGTAGTTTTCACCGTCGTAAGCCCGCCCCGTCAAAGGAGAATCAATGTATTGGAACCAATGCGCTCCAATTAAATACGGGTTATCAATGACGCTATTGACGTATTCTTGATATTTTTTCCCTCTATCTGCTTGCGATTCAGCGTGGATCAAGCCCGGATTGAGTAAGCCTGAATCCAGTGCGCCGTTATGAAATTCTCCGATAATACTGGGTTTGTCTATCTCAGCTAAGAAGCCCCACGCTTGGTCGGTAATAGCTTCTTTGTAATAATTGTAACTCATGACATCAGCGTATTTTGCCGCGGCTTTGCGAATTTCATCCGTCATGCCCCAGTCGGCGAAGCGTGCTCCCATATACATATGATTAGGCAGCGTTTGCGCGACCGCATCGTGTACAACTTCAAAATACTTTTTAGCGTATAGGCTGAGCATGGCCGATAGATCCGCAATCAAGGGGTCGTTGAATTTATCTATGGATACACCTTTAGCTAGTGCATCCCATGAGCGGATCCCTGTGTTCCATTTTTCATTGAGTTGCTGGATATCGCTGTAGTGACTTTTTAAATACGCCACAAATTGTGCCTTGGTTGGGCTTTCTTTCGCGTCAACATTAAGGGTATGAATAACGATGCCATACTTGCCTTCAATGGATCCCTCTTGCCCCCAACTTTTTTCATTGTCGATAAACACACCGACACACCAAGGATTATCCTGTACTTCTTGGGCAATCTTTTTAGCGGTAACCATTGCTCGGTTTTTGAAAACAGGGTCAAAGGGATCAGGCAAAGGGCTCCAATAGTCATTGCCACTACTGACCGTTTTAAAGTCTCCTATGATCCAACCATTAGCAAAGTATGGAATGCGGTTTAGTTGATAAAAGCTAGGGTCAATCCAATTCCCAAAAGAGGTAAAACCCCAATCAAGCATTCTGTCTACTGTAGTGTCGCGCCATTTACTCATAAATACATTTGGCTCGTCACTGGCATATTTACGCGCTAAATTGGCACGGTAGAAACTGTAGGTCTCCCCTTTTTCAACCGCGCCGGTGTGTACCTCGCGCCGATAACCGAAATGCTTTCCTAGCGGTTCATCATAGCTAGGCAGCCAGGTGAACATATTCGCTCTTAACTCAGAGCTAACGTAGCGGCTTGGCCAGGCTGCTTCAGGAGCGCGATTCAAGCCGATAGAATCTTCTGGGGTAAAGTCACCTGCTGCGCGCTGTTCAATAAACTGCTGATCAAAGTCATAGCCGGTAATGGTTGACGTGTTTGACATACGCACATTGGCGATACCATTTGAGAAAAACAAATAGCCTTGAGGGTCAACTAAGGTCCATTTCCCTTGGTACTTTTGTGTATGAAAATAGCCTGTGGCCGCGAGTTTAGGGCCATCTGCCCAGCCGTTGAACTTAGAGCGCCCATCAGGCACAGTGTGGCTAAATGTGGCTTGTTCTTTAGCATCTAATGCGCGCAATTGCTCAACGGTTTCTATTTTGTTGTTGAACTGACGTTTGTCGTTTTGGCCGAACTCATCTACCAAACCCACCAGATATTGGTCATCTAATTTCTGTGGTTTGATAAGGCGCAGGTTATCAACAATAAGGTGCTTGTCTTGCGCTACGCCGCGGACATCAAATTCAATGCTTTTCACTTGGCTCACGTCGATATTTTTGCTGCCGTATCGCCAAATCATTGGTGTGTAGTCACTTTGCCAATTATTCGGATTCGAACGAATACCGGTTTCGATAGACAAGTCCGGATCACTGAGCGCCATAAAATAGGTATCACTCGAGTTTGCCGGCACGACAAAACTACGATTGTGTGATTGCCCTGCCGCATCTTTGGCAGATACATAAAGATGAACAGAGTTCGCATCGGGGTTTTCAATGTCTAACGCGAAGGCAAACTGCCCTTCTTGGCTCCAATCCCACGGCTTAGAAGGAGTGAAACTGAACCCCGCGCTTTTGTGATCTTTCGAATGCAGAGCGATTGCCAATTTTTGCTCGCCGTTTTCACCAATAACGCGCGTATCTGCTGCAGTCAACGTCAGGCTTTTTAAAACCTGGGTATCGGAAAAATCCCATGGTAATGCAGTAACGGCTGTCAGTTTCTCCGTAGCGGTATTCGCAGGGGCAGCAGTGTTATCGGCCGCCTGTTGATCGCAACCCGTCACTGTCGTAAAAGCGAGAGCGATTGCGCTTAACATAAAGCCTTTAGCGCTTAAAAAGCCTTTGGCATATAAAGAAGTGTTCATTTTGCCTCCTTAACAGGGTATTTTTTTAAGGTTTCAACTATTGCGGCTACCTTGGTTATCAGGGCCTCTGCTGCTTCCTCACTGCGCACGGGAGATGCCAGTGCTCCGCCGATACCAATGCCAGCTGCGCCGTTTTGCATCCATTGTTGGTAATTGTGTTCATCAATGCCGCCCACGGGGAAAAACGTCGTGTTTAGTAACGGACCTTTAGCCAAGTCTTTTAAATACCCAGTGCCCATGGCCCCAGCGGGGAAAAGCTTTACGATGTCAGCTTTGGCTTGCGTAGCATTGACCACATCAGTGGGTGTTAATGCCCCCATCACCACAGGAACGTTCAAACTGTGAGCATGGCGCACCACATCAGCGCTGGTATTCGGGGTCACCAAAAATTGCGCACCTGCTTTTGTAGCTTCATCTACCAAGCTAATGTCGGTGATCGTGCCTGCGCCAATTAACATATCTGGGTAGTGTGTTCGAGCTTGAGTAATGGCGTTTTGATAACCTGGAGTGTTGCTGGTGATTTCGACCGCCCCAACCCCGGCTTTATGCATACACGCTATAATCGGCGGAATATCGTTTGGATCAGTCACTCGAATAATTACGACCAGTTTTTCGCGGATAAGGCGCTGGCGCACCTCATCACGGCTCATGGTATTTGATTTACTTGTTGCTGTGATTGTCTCAATCGTCTGGCTGTTATCTGACATGGCCATTTTTGTTCTCACTTTCTGATAAATTAAATTCACGTTCTCTTGCAGGTACTTTGAAAAAGCCCAGCATTACCGAATGATATGGCCTGATATATTGCCTTGGGCCACTGACATAATTTCTGCTTCACTTAGCCAGTTTTGATCGCCGTAACAGGTATGCCCTAGGGCGAATGCGGCATTGGCGAATTGCACGGCTCTATCTTTGCTCCAGCCTTGGAACAATCCATGTAGGATACCGGCGGCAAAGGCATCCCCGGTGCCAAGTCTGTCAAGAATGTCGACTGTGATATCGTTTGAGGCACAGACTGTCTCGCCGCTTAAATAAAAACCGCGTAAGGTGTTTCGGTTGGCACTATGATGAATGCGCTGTGTGATCGCCGCCTCCACAGCAAAGTGGTCTTGCAGATAAACGCCTATTTCTTGTGCTGCCTTGGTGCTGTCATCTGATTTAGGCACAAAATCAAACACGTCTTGCATCACCCCAGCATTGCCAAACGCCAATGTGCTGTGGGTTAAAATTTGGCTGAAATAATCTCGTGCAAGACGGCTGTCTTGCCATAAGCTGCGGCGATAATTTAAATCGAAGCTAACAGATAGCCCCATTTCTCTGGCTACTTTCGCCGCTTTTATGCTCTGGGCTGCGCATTGTTCTGAAAGCGCAGGCAAAATGCCGCTCAAGTGAAAGTGCTGCTTATTAGCAAAAATTTGTGCCCAATCGAATTCATTTTCACTGATTTGAGCAATAGAGGAATATGCCCTGTCGTAAACAACTTTTGATGGGCGGATTGACGACCCTAGCTCGATAAAATAGGTACCAATTCGCTGACCACCGCGTAACGTATGCGCAGTGCTGATGCCGTATTGATGCAGGCTTGCCAAAGCATGATCAGCTATCGGGTTTTCCGGCAATTTAGTCACAAAATGGCATTCGTGCCCTAAGCGCGCCAATGAACTGGCCACATTGGTTTCTGCACCTGCAAAATCGACACTGAGATTTTTTGCCACAATTAGCTGCTGTTGGGGCATGGCTGGTGTTAATCTAAGCATTAGTTCACCAAAAAAAACGCTACTCATTTTGTGTCTCCGCTGGAGCTTGGCAGTGGTTGTATGACTTGGGTATCAGGGATTGGGGTGCCATCATCATCTAGCGCGGGTAACTGAATTTGCTCTACCTTGCCCACAAGGAAAAGGTATGAACACAAACCTATTACGGCCAAGCAAGCAACAAGCATTAGCGCAGGTTTGAAGTCACCGTCTTTAGCTAAATAACCTATCGCAATAGGGACAGTGACAGCCGACAAACCGCCGATAAAATTAAAGCATCCGCCAACTAAACCCACCATATGTTTAGGCGCTATTAGTGACACAAATACCCAATTTATCGATGCCAGACCGTTACCGAAAAACGTGACAGATAAGAAAAACGTGACCCATTGCGTACTTTCTACATAGTTGGCAAAAATCACCGAACTGGAGAGTAACAAGCCGATAATAATCGGCGCTTTACGGGCGACTTCATTCGATACCCCTTTGCGTACCAACCAATCTGAAACAAACCCTGATAACAACACGCCACAAAAGGCAGCTAAAAAGGGAATGGAAGCAACAAACCCAGTATTTAACTCGCTCAAGCCGCGATACTCAGCTAGGTAAGTTGGAAACCACGTTAAAAAGAAAATAAGGGTGCCACCTAAGCAGAATTGCCCGATGTAAATGCCCCATAATTTACGGCTAGAAAAAGCAATTTTGAGGTTATTCCAGTTCGCTGCTGCTTGAACTTGATACTCTTTGTTATGGTCATTTGTTGAGGCTTCGCTGTCAGTGCTGCTAGCCTCACTTTCAGGAACGGGATCGCGATACAGTAAGTACCACACACCAGCCCAAATGATGCCAATACCACCTGAGATAAAAAACAAACCACGCCAACCAAACCACTGCTGAATAATCGCCAGAACTGGCATTAAAAAGGCGAGTCCAATAAATTGCCCTGAGGTATATACCGCGATGGCGCCGGCTCGCTCTTGCTCGGCAAACCACTGAGTGACTATTTTGTTATTCGCCGGGTAGGAGGGCGCTTCAAAAAAGCCAATCGCCATGCGACAACTCACAATGGCGGCAAAGCTGCTTAACAATCCTTGGACTATGGTTGCAGCGGACCAAGCGACTAAAATAAACGGATACAACAGGCGTATGCGTATTGAATCCACTAACATGCCGCCAGGAATTTGCATAATGGAATAGGTCCAAGCGAAGGCCGAGAATATGATCCCCATCTGCACTTTGCTTAATTCCAAATCATCTGAGATAGCTTGTGCTGCAACGGATATATTGGTGCGATCCATGTAGTTGATCACCACGCTTAAAAAAATTAGCGCTAGAACACCAAACTTACTCTTGCTCTTTACGGCAGTAGAACTGCTGTTAATTTGCTGTGTTGTTGCCATCTATTTACTCGCTTACCAGTTGGTGTATGAGCCGTCAGGCTTGATTAAGCGTGGTGGCTCCCAGAATTTGAACCCATCTTTAGGAATGCTTGATTCATTCACATCAATGCCTAAACCTGGGCGATTAGTTACTTCAAAGGTGTTGTTCGACACTTTAGGGCGGTAACTAAAAATGTCGTCATATTGTGCTAAGTCTCCGTCATAGGGGGCGACCTCAAGCCAACTCAAGTTGGACAATGCCGCGCAGTAATGCACAGATGCCGCAGTGCAAATCGGGCTTAATGGATTATGTGGCATCATGTCGATGTAGCGGGTTTCACACATAGCCGCTATTTTCATAGCCTCGCTAAAGCCGCCCGCGTTGCAGATATCGATTCGTGCAAAATTAGTTAGCGCTGAATCCACGTATGGGGCAAAGTCCCATTTGCTCGAGAGTTCCTCTCCTATGGCAAAGGGCACATCTACCATCGCTCGCAAGTTTTGATAACTCACCAAGGACTGGTCTCTGATAGGCTCTTCGATAAAATCTAAGGTTCCACTTGGCATACGTTGGCAAAAAGATGCGGTTTCTGGCACCGTTAATCTATGGTGATAATCAATGCCTAACACCGTTTCGCTACCTAATGCCTCACGCGCTTTTGTTAACCAAGTTGACGCCTTGGCAATGGATTTACGCGCATCGAAAACATCACTTTTATCAACCGTGCCGTGCTCGCCTGTCGTCGCTCGAATAGCTTGCCAACCTTCATCTTTAAGCTGACAAACGTGATCGATGAAGGCATCACCAAAGTCTAATGTTGAGGTAACAAACAGTGGAATACGTTCACGTTGTTTACCCCCTAATAACTGGTAAACCGGCATGTCGAAATATTTGCCGCACGCATCATGTAAGGCTATATCAATAGCGGATATCGCGGCGGCAAGCACCCTACCGCCTTCGAAATATTGGCTTCGATACATTTCTTGCCATAGCGCATTGATATTCAGCGCTGATTGACCAATTAGAAAATGTTTGAAGTGCTCAACAGCCCCAATAACAGCTTGTTCTCTGCCGGATAAACCGGATTCACCCCAGCCATAAATACCCTGATCGGTTTCCACTTTGACAAGGCATATATTGCGAAAGCCAAGCCAAAAACCATAGGTTTTGATATCTGTTATTTTCATGCGGAAAGCTCACTTAATTGTTCGGTAATGACACTAGACCAATAGTCACCGCCGCTGACTACGTGCTTGGTTAACGCACGTACAGCAGACTCATCATCTCCAGCGTTAAGTAAATACAAGATGTGATCGTGCTCTTTTAACGTGGCATTAAATCGCTCTTGGCAAACCGGTAGGTCGCCATGAAGGGCTTGTAAAATAAGCTTTTTATTTTTCCATAAACGCAATGCACTGGCGTTGTAATGATGACGGTACATTTCCCAGTGAAACGCAGTATCTAGGTCACGCAGGCCGGCAGAGTCGCTCACGTCTAAAGACTTTAGCTGCGCTTGAATTGCATCTAATCGCGCCAGACTTTCAGCGCTGCAGTGCTTGGCATACCAAGACAAAAAATAAGGTTCAAGAAGCTGTAAGATCTCGAAAACTTCACGCATGGTGGCGTATTCGAATGCGGCGACGCGCGCGCCACTATTTTTTTGAAACGTGACGAATCCTTCGCCTTCTAGCTGCTTTAACGCCTCACGAACGGGATTAATACTGGTTTGGTAACATGTCGCTAGGTGCGTTGTTACTAGGCGATCACCACTGATTAACTTGCCAGTAGCGATGTCTGCCAGTATGCGATTGTAAATGCTTTGCTCACCTTGCAATAATATTTGCATGCCAAGGCTGGTTTCTGAGACTTGTTCACTCATGGAAAATCCAAATTACACATAAAGTTGAGAAGTAAATAGCATTAGAAATCGATAAGTCGCTTTCCAATCCTCTTATTACACATTCTACAAATTATAGTAAATTGTCAACAATTAACTTTAATTTAATTAACTAAAATAACGCGTTTAGGTCACAAGAATGGAGCTTAACCTAGTGTTTGGAATATGAATGCGATCGATTAACGCCGCGAGAAACGTTTTATCAGGATTAATTAATGGAAGTGGCGCACTAGGGTCTGATAAGATAAAGGCCGTTTTAGCGATATAAATAACTGGCTTTTTATGAAAATAATTTCTTTTAACATCAATGGTATACGTGCCCGCCTTCATCAACTAAAGGCACTTATCGACAAACATCAACCTGATATTATCGGCCTGCAGGAAATTAAAGTGCATAACGATATGTTTCCGGTGGCCGACGTAGAAGCTATGGGTTACAAAGTGTATTTTCATGGTCAAAAAGCACATTACGGCGTGGCAATGTTGTGTAAAGAAGAGCCTTCTGACGTTCAATATGGGTTCCCGACGGATGATGAAGACGCCCAACGACGCATGATCATGGTCAGCTACCCTATGCCTAACGGTGAATCGGTGCGTGTATTGAATGGATACTTTCCTCAGGGCGAGAACCGTTCACACGAAACCAAATTTCCAGCCAAGCGCAAATACTACGAAGATTTATCGATTTATTTAAATACCCATCACACACCAGATGAGAACGTTGTTGTAATGGGTGATGTGAATATTTCGCACACTGATTTAGATATAGGCATAGGTGAACCAAACCGTAAACGTTGGTTGCAAACAGGTAAATGCAGTTTTTTACCGGAAGAGCGTGTATGGCTGAATGATTTGATTGACTGGGGCTTTAGTGATGGATTTCGTACTTTGAATCCAGAGACAAACGAGCACTTTAGCTGGTTTGATTATCGCTCAAAGGGCTTTTTAGATAACCGTGGTTTACGTATCGACTTAATATTAGCCACTAAAAAATTACATGAATCGCTCAGTGATGCCGGCATTGATTACGAGCTGAGAGGCATTGAAAAGCCATCTGATCACGCGCCTATTTGGGCTGAATACAAAGATTAGTTGAGGAACAGAGTTTGTTAGAATACACCACCAATATTCAGTACCTTGCGTGGGTGGGATATGCGGCATGTTTAATGGCAGTCATACGCTTTTTGCCATTATCCAGTTTAGTAAAAGATAAAAAGATCCAACATTTGGTGTTTGGAAGTGCAGCCAGTGTGTTCTTTTTATGGATTTTTCAGACCGGTATTTACCCTGGATTGCAGGTGCACTTTTTATGGCTCACCGCATTGATGTTGGTACTAGGCTTTCGCTGGGCTGTGATCAGCTCGTTTTTGGCATTGCTTGGCATCACTGTTGTAGGTGAAGAAAGTTGGCGAATGTTTGGGGTAAACGGCCTACTTGGCGTGCTTGCTCCTTTGAGCTTGAGTTATTTAATTTATAGCTTTGTATTTCACAAATTATCCCGTCATGTGTTTGTGTATATATTTCTGTGTGCATTTTTACCTGGTGCTTTGATGATGGCAGTGAAAATGTATTTGCTTGGCGGGTATTTCTATCTAGATGGTCAATATGATTGGCACACTATTCAAGACAATTATTTGGTGCTGATTTGGTTATTGTTGTTTCCTGAAGGCATGTTAAATGGCATGACCATGACTTTGATGATCATTTATAAGCCCCAGTGGGCTTATACATTCTATGAAAAGTTTTACATCCATAAAAAGTAGAGTTTGAATCGGTTGACTGATTATTTTGTATCAGATTAACACACTAAAAACGCCGCTAAATAAACATTTAGCGGCGTTTTTTAATAGCGTTTTTATATACCGGTAACGCGTCGACTATTGGGCTAAACGTTCAACCATCGCTTTGCCGACAGCACCTGCCGAGGCTGGGTTTTGCCCAGTGATTACGCGGTCTTGTTTAATGACGTATTCACCCCAAGGAGCGATTTTAGCGTACTGCCCTGCCCGTCGTGTTAGGGCTTCTTCTAACAAGAAAGGGATTTTATTAATCGTACCGTATTCCACTTCTTCTTCGCGCGTAAACCCCGTAACCATGATATCTTCAATCAAGTATTTACCACTTGATAATTTAATAGGCAGTAGACCTGCAGGGCCATGACATACAGCGCCCACCACAGCACCCTTTTCAAATATAGTCGCCGTTAGCTTAGCGACATTTTCATCATCTGCTAAGTCAGACAGCAAGCCGAAACCACCTGGATAAAACACAGCATCGTAGTCATCTGGGTTTACATCACTGGCTGTTTTCGTGTTTGCCAATTTAGTGGCTAAATCTTCGCTTTTAAATACATCGCTGTTGATTTGGTCATCTTCCATGTCTACGCCGTAGACAGGGGCTTCTCCACCTTTGATTGACACTAGGTCGTAACGATAGCCCGCTTCTACAAAAGCATGTAAGGCATGAGTCAGCTCGGGAGAAAACGTGCCGTTTGCTTCGTCGGTGGTGCCTAGCGTGGCATGATTAGTCAGAATAATTAGTACATTTTTCATGGGTATCTCCTAGCGTTGAAATCAATTAGTTTTTACGATGAAGAGAGTGTAGCTCTTTGGCATATATTTGATAATGCCAATAAATAGCAAATCATTATTGCAAATATGCAATAATACAAATAACTAGATTGTGTAATATCAGAGTTATATGAGTTTTAGCTTCAATGGGATCATAGAATTTGTAGCGGTGGCCGAAACCCAAGGTTTTTCAGCGGCAGCGCGAAAATTGAACGTCAACGTATCGCATATTAGCCGTAAGGTGGCCGCCTTAGAAAAAGAACTAGGCGTGTCTCTACTAGCCCGCAGTACGCGAACTGTGCGTTTAACGGATGCCGGTCAAGCGTATTTTACTCGCTGCCAAGAATTGGTTTACGGCTTACAAGAAGCGAATGAAACCGTATTTGATAAACAAGTTGAGCTAAGCGGCACGTTAAAGGTGTCCGCGGCAGGTGAGTTCGCTGAACAACATATTGCCCCACTGTTAGTCGAATTCGCTCAACTGCACCCAAAGCTCACTATTGAAATGGATTTTAACTCGCAAATGGTCAACTTTATTGACGATACATTCGACTTCTCGATCCGCTATGGCCCCATGAAAGATTCAAGCTTAATTGCCCGAAAACTTACTAATCGTTCGTTAGTGGCAGCAGCCAGTGAGCGTTACTTAGCCGAGAATGGTATTCCGACTCAGCCCAGTCATTTGACAGAGCATAAGTGTTTGATGACCAATAATAGTACCTGGTTTTTCAAAGATACCAACCGAGCCATTGAAGTTAAACTAGATGCAAGGTGGCGCTCGAACAGCGTGCGCAGTGTGGTTTTGGCATGTGAACGAGGATTAGGCGTTGCTTATCTGCCCCGCTCGAGTTTCGGTGATGCCCTTAATAATGGTTCAGTAGTCCCTGTGCTAGAACCCTATTGGAACCGTGAAATCGCGACCTGGATTGTCTATGCAAATCGTAATTATTTACCTGCAAAAGCACGCTTAGCGATAAACTTTTTGTTAGATAAATTCAAAGACTGGCAAGAATAGCTCCCTCCCAGTAGGCCATGGCAAGAGAGAGCATAAATTAACAGCGTTAGTAAGCGCCAGCAGAATACGTTAACTCGTAACTATGGCTGTAGATTTCAAGGATATTGCCAAACGGGTCTTCCATGTAAATCATGCGATAAGGCTTTTCGCCAGGGTAATAGTAACGTGGCTTTTCCATGCGCTTTTTACCACCGGCGGCAACAATGGCCTCGGCCAGCTCTTCAAGGTTTGGGTCTTGAACGCAGAAATGGAACACGCCGGTTTTCCAGTATTCGAAGTTATCTGCTGGATCTTGTTGGTTAGCAAATTCAAACACTTCAACGCCCACTCTGTCACCCGTAGACATATGAGCAATCTTAAATTTTTTCCAATTTGCACCAAACACGTCAGTGCACATTTCGCCAATAGGACTGTCATCCTCGACAATTTCTGTGGGTTTCATGATCAAATACCAACCAAGAACCTTGGTATAAAACTCGACGGCTTTTTCTACATCTGGAACCGAAATACCGATGTGAGAAAACGTGCGTGGATATGGGGTCGTCATAGCGCTACTCCTATTATAGTGATTTAACTCAACCGTGCGCAGTACATAAATATCAGTACCGTCGCCTTTTGATTGATGGCTTATCCATCAGGTGACGTTACTGTACTCCCCATGTTAAAGTATGAAAAATTATGATTTAAAATTAAAATAAGTACATTTTGTAATGATAAATCCTATTTGGCTAAAAACGTTTTGCACCCTTGTCGACCTCGGCCACTTTACAAAAACGGCTGATGTGTTGTTCATGACCCAGTCTGGGGTGAGTCAACAAATTAAAAAACTTGAAGAACAACTGGCCACACCGTTGCTGATCCGCGAGGGTAAGTCATTTACATTAACCGATGCCGGTATGCGTCTGCATACGGATGGAATTAAGCTACTCCAGTGTGCCGAATTACTTGAACAAAATGTAAAGCAAGACGAACCCTTTGTCGGGCCAGTGCGCATTGCAACCCCCGGCAGTGTCGGGCTCACCCTATACCCCTTTTTGTTGGACATTCAAGCCCAGTACCCCGCGCTACATATTAGTCACGCTTTCTCTCCTAATAAGAGTATTGAGCGTGACATTGGGCTGCGACATTTTGACTTAGGCTTAATGACTCACCCAAGCACGTCTGCTGAGGTTATCACCGAAGCGGTAGCCCAAGAAGCACTGGTCTTAGTCACACCAAGTACAATAGAAAGCCTAACCTGGCAGACCTTGCAAAACTTAGGTTACATAGGTCACCCTGATGGTCATCAGCACTGCCAAGCACTTTTACAACCTAATTTCAGTCAGTTTGAACATCCTTCTCAATTTACCGAAAAAGGCTTTTCAAACCAGATCAGTCTGATCCTTGAACCCGTTAGCCGAGGTTTTGGCTTCAGTGTTTTGCCTCTTCATGCGGCCAGAGCATTTAACGCACAAGAATCTATCCGCATTCATCGCCTGTCCTCGCCCGTAAACGAAACCTTGTACCTATGCCGTCACTCCCATGTTGTGCAAAGCCAACGGGTGCGCTATGTCGCTGAGCAAATAAAATTGCTGCTTAGTCAAAGCAAGAAATAACACCTGATACAAAGCAAAAATCATAATCGCCACAATGCTCAGCTGACAGCATCATGAAAAAATGATAAATAGCTAACAGGAAAAAGTATGTCAGTGCCTTACGTATTCGAGACTTACGAGTTAAAAGCTTACGGGCTAAAGGCTTACGAGTTAAATACTTGCGGTTTAAAACGCAACATTTTAGCAATCTCACGTTCTATTTTGGCACTTGTATTAATGTTCGCGGCTGCCATAAGCCATGCAAGCGCAGCTATAAACGCAAATGAATCAGCCTTGAGCCACAATGTAGCAGCCCTGAGTCAAAAAGAATCTGCTACAAGACAAGTAAGCAGCTTAAAAGCACATTTTAACAACCAGTTTTTAGTGGGCAGCGCTATCAACGCACAGCAAGCCAAAAAAACTAACAAAGACACTCACGCAATAATCATTGCGCAGTTCAATACCATCACTCCAGAAAACGAAATGAAGTGGGAACGTATTCACCCAAAACCTGACAAGTACGAATTTTCACTCAGTGATGAGTATGTCAATTACGGCTTGACCAACAACATGTTCACCATTGGGCATACGCTTGTATGGCATAGCCAAACACCCGATTGGGTATTTGAAGATGCCCAAGGCAAACCGATATCCAGACTGGCGCTGCTAGCGCGCATGAAAGATCATATTCATACCATCGTTAGTCGCTATAAAGGCAAAATAAAAGGCTGGGACGTGGTCAATGAAGCACTCAATGAAGATGGCAGTTTAAGGGATTCAAAATGGCGGCAAATCATTGGCGACGACTTTATTGAAAAAGCATTTACCTATGCTCACGAAGCAGATCCAAACGCAGAGCTGTATTACAACGATTACAATCTATACAAGCCTGATAAAAGTGCTGGGGCTGCACGTTTGATTAAATCACTACAGGACAAAGGAATACCCGTTCACGGTGTTGGTTTACAGGGGCATTATTCTTTGACTCACCCAGATTTAAGTGAGTTAGACGAGGCATTAACGTTATTCTCTACTTTAGGTATACAGTCGATGATCACTGAATTAGATGTCTCTGTTCTGCCCTTTCCAAGCGAAGCTGAACAAGGTGCAGATATCAGTCAAGACTTAGACTTGCAAAAAGCGCTGAATCCATTTCCATATGGTTTGCCACAAAAACAGCAGGATGCGTTAAGTGCCCGATACAGAGCCCTTTTTTCATTGTTTTTGAAGCAGCAAAATCACTTGTCTCGCGTCACTTTCTGGGGTGTTAATGATGCCAACAGTTGGCGGAATAATTGGCCAATGCGTGATAGAACGGATTACCCACTACTGTTTGATCGAACGAATCGAGCCAAAGCAGCCTATGATGCAGTAATTGCGCTGCCTGTAGACTGACGCATAAACGGCCTCCCATAAATACATAGGAGGCAATTTTAATAGGCCGTTTATGCCTCCATGGTTAAACTGTTGTTTTGCACTAGGCTTTTCAACAACTCCTGATCGGCTAATGAAACGCTAAGTGTATCTGCTGCTGGCTCAGAGGTTGCAGCAGAGTCAGCACTTTTCATCACGTTAACCACTTCATTGTCTTCAGGGCTAGTGAACAGCTCATCAGCAGGATCGGTAATGAGATCAGCAATATCTAACGTCACTTCGGCACTTTCGCCATTCACATCTGATATATCACTCTCATTCTGAGTGACAGATTCCGTAGAACTTTCTTCGAACGTGAAGGAGAGATCAATCTTTTCTTCATCGTCTAAAGCAAAACTAAGTGTTTCCTCTTCAGCAACAGGCTCAGACGCTGCTTTTGCCGACGGTGCACTAGGAGTATCTAAAATATTGCCTAGTGCATCATAGCTATTGAGTACGGTTGTCGTGTTGCCTGATAGATCAGTCACACTGGCTTCAATATCGATCAAACTAGGTAACCCTAATCCTAAATGGATCCCAAAACCGCCACCTTCTTGAACCACTGCTTGCGTTTCTATGGTGGCAATACCCAGTGCGGAAATACTCACCGATACAATGGTTCCTGCAGGTTCTGAACTAGTTCCTGTAAGCAACGGCCCTAAGGTTAATACATTGAGCAAATTCAGGTCGTCTAAAGTTAATGAAGGTGGTGAGACATCAATTAACCCTTGCGCTGTTTCAGTGCTCTGATTACCAGACGCATCAGTAACGCTAAGCGCGATATCAACATTCCCTTCAATAAGTTGCGCAAGAGCTAAAGGTACTGATACTGAAATTAAGCCGCCGTCTAACACGGTCGACGTTAATACATGCTCAGTTCCCCCATTATCGGTTAATGTTAGGGACACTAACGAACCCGCAGGCTCACCACAGCTGCCGGTAATCACAGGTAAGCCTAGGTTTACATCAATATCACCGAGCTTATCCAAGGTGATAAGGGGCGCGGTTAAATCAATCGGCACGGTGGCATTAACAATGGTTTCATTGCCTGTGATATCTGTGATACTCACCACCGCCGAGGCATCCCCTTCGGCCACTGTCAGCGGCACTGCAACCGTGAATAAACCA
>BAEM01000055.1 GCA_000314955.1 Paraglaciecola chathamensis S18K6
GTAGAGAGTGGCGATGCTCTTCTCTTTTTCTAACTGAGCTAAGCGACCGCGTTTTGTTTCAATTACTGAGTTGCCTCGGTAAGTGGAGCGCTATTATAGGTATGCTCTTGTAAGTGTCAACTGTAATTTAAAAAAAGTGTTTAAGTGCCTTAAAAATAGACAGATGGCTTAAATGTTGTGCGTTTTATTCGTTGAATATTGTTCAGTAGCGTCAAGGGTGGTTCGATAAAGATGTAATTTTTCAGTGCACTTTGGATGACTATATGATGTCTGAGCGAAAATCGCACATTGAGTGCACGCATTTTTGAAAATTTGTTTGTGCTATTTATCGGAACCATTATCTACCGAGCAATATGCACAAACTATTATGTTGTCACTTGCATGTCGATTTAGCACGCTTTTATGAAGCAAGGTACGCATTTTAACTGGCAGCTTATATTGAGTATAACAAGAGACATTACGACAGATCGTTAAAACAATCTGATGCATTGCATGTTTGGCCTTTCTTATAGGGGCAATTGACTGATAAAATACGCCCAATTTTTTGTAATAGGATTATTTATACAATGACAGCGGTTACCCGTTTCGCTCCAAGCCCTACAGGTTTTTTACATGTTGGTGGTGCACGTACTGCACTTTATTCTTGGCTTTATGCAAAAAGCCAAGGTGGGAAATTTGTACTTCGAATTGAAGATACGGATATTGAACGTTCCACCCAAGAAGCAATTGATGCAATTTTAGAAGGCATGGAGTGGCTGGGTCTAACTTGGGACGATGGGCCTTATTACCAAACTCAGCGTTTTGACCGATACAAGTCACTTATTAATGACATGCTCGAAGAAGGCAAAGCCTACAAGTGTTTCATGACCAGTGCAGAACTTGATGAGATCCGTGAAACGCAAAAAGCCAACGGAGAAAAACCTAGGTATCCGGGGACGTGGCGTGACCGTACTGACCATCCTGAAGGGCAACCTTTTGTTATTCGCTTTAAAAATCCGTTAGAAGGCAAGGTTGTTGTAAAGGATCATATTCGCGGAGATATCGAAATCGCTAACAGTGAGTTAGACGATCTTGTGATATTACGAAGCGATGGAACGCCCACATATAACTTCTGTGTGGTAGTTGATGATTGGGATATGGGAATAACCCATGTCGTTCGCGGCGAAGATCATATTAATAACACCCCACGGCAAATAAATATTCTCCAAGCTCTAGGGGCACCTGTGCCTGAATATGCTCACGTATCTATGATATTAGGAGATGACGGCAAGAAGTTGTCTAAACGTCATGGCGCGGTGGGTGTAATGCAATATCGTGACGACGGTTTCTTACCACAAGCGCTATTGAATTATTTAGTTCGCTTGGGCTGGTCTCATGGTGATCAAGAAGTTTTCTCAAAAGAAGAAATGATTGAATTGTTTAGCCTAGATGCGATAGGCCAGTCAGCATCTGCTTTTAATACAGATAAATTGATATGGCTAAACCAGCATTATATTAAAGAGCTACCCGTGAGCGAGGTTTTACCTTATGCACTATGGCATTTTGAGCAGCAAGGTATAGATGTAACGGATGGGCCTAATTTAGAAGACGTTATTACGGTACAAGCAGATCGTGTTAAGACGCTAAAAGAAATGGCCGAAATCAGCCGATATTTTTATCACGAGTATGAGGCATTCGACGAGAAGGCAGCTAAAAAGCACTTACGACCAGTAGCACAAGAACCGTTAGAAGCAGTAAAAGCAGCTTTAATGGCTTTAAGCCGTTGGGATGTAGAGTCTATTCATGGTGCTATAAACCAAACTGCAGAGAACTTAGGTGTTGGTATGGGCAAAGTCGGTATGCCTTTACGCGTTGCTGTGACAGGTTCTGGTAATTCACCTTCACTCGATGCGACATTAATTTTGTTAAAACCTGAGCAAATTGCTCAACGGATAGACAAAGCGCTCATATATATAGCAAACAGACAACAATCATAGATAAAATTTAAAAAAGTCGTTGACATAAAAGGGGGGGGTGCCTAGAATGCGCCCGCTGTCAGGGAATGACGCCCACTAAGTCAAAGCAAGTTAGCTTTTAAACTTTAGTATGGGGCCATAGCTCAGCTGGGAGAGCGCTTGCATGGCATGCAAGAGGTCGGCGGTTCGATCCCGCCTGGCTCCACCATATCAAGGAGCATTTACGGCATACCTAGGCCAGTAAATGTGGTGATACAGACAGATTTTTAGTTTCTGTAAAATTAGGTCGCTCCTCTCGCAGGCTCGATGCTATTTAGAGAAATTATCGATTTTGTGTAAGGTAAGGTCGCTCAGTTCGCTGGCTCACTTCACCTTACAGAAAACGATTAAACTAATTGTTGTTTCTGTAAAATTAGGTCGCTCCTCTCGCAGGCTCGACTCACCTTACAGAAACTTATCGAAGCATGCTTCGATGAACAAAGTTTCTGTCCCCATCGTCTAGAGGCCTAGGACACCGCCCTTTCACGGCGGTAACAGGGGTTCGAATCCCCTTGGGGACGCCATATAAAGAACGAAGTGATAGCATTATGCGTCACAAGGGATGAGAATCCTTAGTTCGACAAATTCGTAGGGAACGAATTTGAACGTGCGTAGCACGGCCGCGAAGCGGTGA
>BAEM01000054.1 GCA_000314955.1 Paraglaciecola chathamensis S18K6
TTGACCAGCAGCAAAATGAAACCGCCTGTTATCGCCATGACCAGCAGTAAAATGAAACCGCCTGTTGATGTGCTTACTTAATTTAATCCGTTAAAGGTAAGGGAATACACCAGAGATCACTTAAATGTAAGCTTAGCCTCACTGGATGAGGCTGATTTTGCAGCATTTCCCTCTGCAACAATCGTCCTAAAATAGGTAATTATTCCGCCCGAAAAACAAGCAAATAATGTGAAATTAATTCACCTTGTGGAATCCAATCCACATTTGCTGACATACACTGCACCTGACAATAGAAAAACAGAGTTTTTTTATATGCTGTTTTAGCTCTGTTGTAGTTTCAATAATATTATGAGGAATAAAAGCATGTATATTACAGGTGCAGATCTTAGAAAAATGAGACAAGACGCTGGTTTAACTACGGTTAAAATGGCTAAACTTGCTAATGTTAAAACACGTAAAACCTATGAAAACTGGGAAAAAGAAATTGGCAGCCCTAGCATGAATCAATTCATTGCTATGTGTGTTGGTTGTAATTACAACTCTTCGAAGTTTGTAAAGTTAGCGATTGAACGTCAAGATCCTACTCAACAGCTAAATATTTCTTCAGCTCGTAGATAATGAATTCGATGCGAAGCCCGCAAGGGCTTCATCGATTTTTCAATTATTCTGTAGCATTTAACGTTAACCTCATCATCAAAGCGTCTTCCCGCCCATCCTGCGTTTCATAATACCCTTTGCGACGTTCTAACGGTTCGAATCCAAACGCTTCATACAGCCCTATTGCAGCAAGATTAGAAGCTCGCACTTCTAGCCAAACGTAATGAATATCGCTCGCTGTGCATTGTGCTAAAAAATGTGACATGAGCACTCGACTCAAACCACGACCGCGATAAGCTGCATCAACTCCTATATCCATTAAGGTTGCTTCATCCAGTACATATAGCGCCACATACAAGCCCACCACAGTATCGTCATGCTGCAGTGCATACGCTTGATAGTTATCAGTAAAGCAATCAGCGAATACAGAT
Source organism: Paraglaciecola chathamensis S18K6 (assembly GCA_000314955.1). Lineage (GTDB taxonomy): Bacteria > Pseudomonadota > Gammaproteobacteria > Enterobacterales > Alteromonadaceae > Paraglaciecola > Paraglaciecola chathamensis. Next base: position 1,029 of record BAEM01000054.1, read on the forward strand.
TCTGACCACGGATGAGAGTGCCCATTACAATGGATTGAATAAGCCTGATGGTAGTTATGGGCGTTAAGCTTTAATACGTTCGGCATCATTGAGCTGAAAGCGAGATAAAAACGTCCATAATTGCTTTTTAGTGGCTACCGAAAACCCGTTATTTAATGAGGGAGTTGTAAGTAAACGCCCTTTCAATGCGATTTTTTCATCAATTTCCCACGCAAAAAGATAATCCGAATACTCTGCGCTATTCGCTTTAGAGATCACCTCGGGCCCTTCAGTCGGCAGACCAAGACTTAGTAATACATCTTTCACCAGTGCACTAGGTTCGCTTGCAAGGTTAAATCCTAACACGACGCTGTTTGGCACCGACTTTCTTGAAGGTGCAGCGTCTGGCTTAGATTTAAAACGCTTTATTGCATCCGGTATGGGGCTAGGCTTATTATTTTCGAGCGTTTTGGGTGGCTCAATGTTCGAGGCTACACTTTGTGTTGGCCTTTCAGCTTTGAGGTTCTCTGCGCTTTGAGGTTGCCAAGTAGTAATTCCTAATTGGCTAAGAACAGCGCATTGATAAGAGCTAAGTGTATTGTGAGTTTTTGCATTCATGGGCGTAGATTATCACGATATCTAAATAGAAGAAGTACTCAAGATTGAAATTAATCGCTGAGAATAGCTGAAAAATTGGCAGGGGTGGAGGGATGTACTCACGTACTTCCCTGTACCGGACCGTAAACGGCGCGGCGCGGTACAAATTGTTCCAGACAATTTGTCAAACCCCATGGGGCTTCTCACCCTCCAATTGGGTAAAAAAGTTATTTTGAATTCATGGGTGATATAACTGAAGAGTGAAGCTGAAAATTGGCAGGGGTGGAGGGATTCGAACCCCCAGCCATCGGTTTTGGAGACCGCTGTTCTACCAATTGGAACTACACCCCTGCTGAGCTGCTGAATTATACGGAACGCGGATGAAAGGTAAAGTGCTTTTATACGTAAAACCCGCAGTTTGAGTTCAACCGCTTAATTTATCGCCAGAAGCGCTTTGCGAAGTCGCGAGCTGATTTGCTACCGCGTACCAAAGTCGGCTGGTTAAACTCACCAAAGGCAGCATTTGAGTGGTTTTTTCCATCACCAACGAGAGGGGTAATTTAGCGTGTTGCGCATAGCTTGATAGCAAACATGCGTGCTCTTGAGGCATAAGCTTGTTCACATCAATACAGGCAGCTAGGTCAAAATAACGATTTGATAATGCGCAATATTCCCAATCAAATATGAGCTGGGGTGTATTCGTTGTAACATGCTCGAAAGATAAATCATTATGGCAAAATACTAACTCATCTTCAGGAATTGCATACCAACTGCTCGCCAGTTTTTTCGCTTCTTTACGTTCAGCGCTATATTGTTCCTGCGGCAATTGAGCTAAATACCCGGCCCATTGTGCTGGTAAATCAAGTACGTGATCAGTGATACGCAAACCATGAATAGTGTACAAGGTATTGGCTAATGTGCGGGCTTTAGATTCGTTATCCATTTTGCTATCGACCAATGTATGACACTCAACCCAGGCGTCGAGTTGAAAGCCAGCGGTTGTGGAAAGATAAACTGGCTCGCAGGCCATCCCTTTTTGCCAAATCTTTTTTTGTACATCAAATAAATGTTGTCGAGCAAGTTGATTGACTTGATCAGATTCGAAGGTTTTCATGAAAAACCGATTCGAAGGTGTTGTTAAAAAATAACTTGTATTAACAGCACCGCCCTTTTGTACTTGCCTCAAGCTGAACCCGTTTTGGCAATAATCGAGAGAGGCAAGTTCAGCTAACTGCCCCGAGTTAAGCTGATACCGATGAGGCATAGCGCTTACCTATATGTTGTTGTCGCCAATTTATATACCCATAGACTGCAAACAGCACATAAAAGATAAATAATATCCCTGTCATATACATCTCTTTGGCAAAATAGAGGTAACAAGCGAAACTATTGATTACGACCCAGTACAGCCAGTTCTCTAGGACCTTGTGCGCCACCATCATAGTAGTGTAAACGCTAAATACAGTGATAAACGCATCTAAGTAAAGATACTCAGAATCTAACCACATACTAGCAAACCTGGTTAATCCAAATGCAGCAACAGTTAATACCGCTATGCGTAGTAAGTGTTTTTGAATAGACCAACTTTGAATCGGTAACGCGTCGCTTTCACGTTGCTTCCATTGCTGCCAACCATATACCGCCATTAATAAGTAATAGGCATTCAAGAGAGTATGGAATAATAAAGAAACTTCCCAAAACAGCCACGTGTATATGCCTGTGCTGACTAATGCACAAGGCCAGCACCAAATATTCTCTCTAGCTGCTAGCCACACATAAGCAACAGCGAGTATCACCGCTGTTGCTTCTAACCAAGACTGTGCTTCTAGCCAAGGTAGCGCAACTAACTGTTGGGCAATATTATCGAACAGCTCAACTAAGCTTTGCATTACACATCGCTACTCATTTTTTCACCATTTAGAAATTTACAAACAAATATTGCTTGCCCTACTTCTTGATGACTACGCTGCATTTCTTTCGCTAGTACTTGCATGGTCGCTAAATAGTCACCACTGACTAAGGTGCTGGTTGCGCTGGTTACTACCTTTAAATGGGCATATTCGTTTAAACGATCGATAAAAGTTTGTATTGGCTCAATGTACTGTTCGTTTAACGGGTACATTGAAATTTCTGCAACTAATTTCATTATCAAATCCTTATTTTAAAAGCTGTATTGGGCGCTAATGCCAACTTGACGGCCGTCACCTAGTTGATAGTAAGGTTCTGGCGTAGCGTAACCTTCTCGCGGGTCATTGTTAAATCCACCGAAGCCACGCACATAGTACGTCCGATCAAACACATTTTTTACCCATACAGAACATGACCAATCTTGCACGTCAAAACGCACTGCAGTATTGACCAATACATAAGAAGGGGATTTTTCATCATGACCATCTGAGAAGCGGTACTCGTCTTTACCATCTGCATCTATTGACCAGCTGATTTGCTCAGATAGCTGCACATTTGCACCAATATTGAAGGTATAATTCGGTGCTTGTGCTTGGTCTTGCTTATCAACAACAGACCCATCGGCTAAGGTATAATCTTCAAAGGTAGCGTCCAGCCAACCAAAATTAGCATGTAAATAAATACTGTCATTGGCCTGCCAACCGGTTTCTAATTCATAGCCCCAGTTAGTACCTGTATCTGCGTTACCTATTATATCGATAAACGTCGCGCTGCCGTCGGCACGCGTTTGCACGTCATAATCATTTACTTGGGTGTCTTCTCTGTCCATATAAAAAACGGCCATGCGGATAAACGCGTCGTAGTTTATAAAATTACCTTTTACCCCAACTTCGTAATTCCAGTTGTACTCTGGCTGGTATATACGTCTTTGTTCACTGACTCGCTCATCGGGATTAAAGCCTGCAGCCTTGTACCCTCTTGATACGCTGGCATAAACTGAAGCGCTATCAATACTGTAATCGAGTACGGCTTTGCCACCGACTAAGGTTTTATCATTGCTTTGACTGAAGCCGCTAATATCACGGTAATCAATTTCAAAACGGTCAGCTCGTAGGCCTAAGCGAAGACTTAGTGTATCTGTTAATTGCGTATCCACTTGAGAATACACGGCAACGTTATCTTGTTGGTACTGACTGGTGAAGTCCCCATCAGCGTAGGTGTACTGACGCAACAAGCTTTCATCCATAGATTTCGAATACAAGCCAAATAGCCATTGAGTTGTTCCATTGAATAACGTTGAGTTATCGTTCGATAACAAGCGTATATCGATGTTATCCGTATCACGCTCTCTAAAATAACTATCTACAGAAGAGTATTCATCAGGGTGAAATCCAACATATGTCCAATCTTCATCATAGCTGTACCCCATATCTGAATCCGATTGGCTCAGAATAATAAATACATCAGTCAATTCGGTATTTATTTCAGTTTTAAGCCCCAGTGCATGGGTTTCTTGACGATCAAAGCCAGGCTCATCAGCCCGCGACTCTCGAGTATTTTCCAAAGAAAACGCGTCATAGCCGTTGTCGATATCGAAATATTGGTAGTTGAGATCAAATGTCAGCCAATCTGTTGGTAGATATTTTAATTTTACTCTCGAAGTAAATTCATCAAGGTTGTCAGTGTCATCGCGATTTAAAAAAGTGTTTTCTACAAAGCCATCGCTTTTAAACTGTTGGACTGCCACTCGATAAAACAAATTGTCGGTAATGGCATTACCGTAGGCACCGCCTAGACTCCAAGTATTTTGTTCGGCCAGTGAGAACGATAATTTGCCGCTTTGCTCAGGACCTGCATCTACCGTTTTAACTTTTATCACACCCGCCATCGCGCTTGCGCCGAATTCGGTTGCTTGTGGGCCGCGTAAAATTTCAACTTGTTCAACGTCAAATAAGGTACCCACGCCAGCAATACCTGAGAAATCAAAATCATCTACTAAAAATCCAACTGACGGATTACTCGGCTCTGAAAACTGACTGCGCTCACCGATGCCACGAATTTGAATGAATCTTCCGCGAGATGCACCACTGGCAAAATTAATGTTGGCGCCAACGTTTAAAATGTCTTCTAGATGTTGCGCCTGACGAGATTCAATTTGCGTGTCACTCAAAATGGTGGCGCTAGCTGGTATGAACATTAACTCTTGCTGACGAAAGTCAGAACTGACCGTTATACGCTCAATGTCTGCTGACTCTTCAGCGTAGCTAGCGAAACTGGATGCGATAGATAAAGCAAGTAAGGTAGAACAAAACTTCATTGGGATCTCTTCAGTAAAGGTTGAAAAGATCCGGCTTTGCGGCAGATAAATGGGAGATGTTTACATATGAAGATGTGAACGAAATAACCATTCCTACGCCGGTATTATCCGGATCAGGTGTAAGGGTCATATCTTATATGCAGATAAATCTCAGCCTTTCGGCACCCCTTGGTCGTTAACAAAGAAACAAACACTTTAGTTAACGGCGACAGTGTAGCAATACTGTCACCCAGCGCAAGCGCTGTTTAGCAGTGTATTAAAGGCATCAGGTCAGTTTGTTACTCCCTAGGGTAAGTTTGACTAATTTACTGCTGCTAAAAATGGATGATTCTTGGGTAAACCATATTTGCCCTGAAGGATGCGCGCACACACCTTCTACTTGGCCGTATCCTGCAAGTGAGATCGTATCAATTAGTGCAAAATTGTCGTCGAGTAACACCATGAATGGGTCCCCAAATCCTACGCGTTTCGAAGGATAACCAACCAAAACATAGCGCTTATTCATTTTGTCGTAGTCAGCTCCGGTGATTACACCAGGAATGCCTTCTACTGTGACGTTAGCGCTGAGCTTTTGCTTGCTTTCATTTTTATCGACCAAGTAAACTCTGAGTTTATCCGTGAGCCAGCTTTTTGAAAATAAAACTAAATGATCATCGACAGCCACCAAGGCTTCTGCGTCAAAGTCATGATTTAGCGATTCATTTTCTTTAGGCTGATTTCCTGCATAAGACACACTGAGTGTTTGCGTTTTCCCGGTATCGCTCTCACTACGAGGGAATTTATAAATAAGTACATTTTTACGTGTGCCTCGGTTATTGCCGATGTCCCCTACGTAGAAAAATGTATCATCGGCCGTTAACGCTTCCCAGTCTCTGTTTTTCACATTTTTGGGAGTGCGCTCAGATACAATCTCCGCCTTTTCATTCAGTTGAAAAACAATCGGCGCATTACCCGAATCATTTAGACTGTAAACACGGTCGAGAGATTCGCAATACAAGGCTGAACTTTCCTCTAACGTTCCCGGTAAAGAAAGCGTCTCGACGACTGAAAACTTTGATTGGCCAGCAATCGCACAACTGTTAATCGATATAAAGCTTAATGCCAATGCGAGCCAAGTTTTTCCCGTGATTGACTTAAAGGCAGAGTCTCTTTTGAACGCCGTGCCCCACATTAAATCAACCCTTTCATTTCTAGTTTTGCTCGCTCTTGCAACACCTCAAATGTTTTGCCATGAGCGACAGGTAAACGTGTTTCACGATCAACTCGGACAAAAACGATATCGTCTGCGAGGCATATCGTTTTTTTGGTCTCTTTGTTCCTTACTAAACACGTCACTGTAATAGAAGTACGGCCAACCTGTTTGGTTTCTAATCCAAACTCAACAACATCTCCCTGCAAAGCAGGAGATTCAAAACTAATTTCACCAATATGCTTCGTTACTAATTGGTTAGTCTCCAATTGGCAAATTGCGTAGATCGCAGATTCTTCATCGATCCACTCTAACGCTCTCCCTCCAAATAATGAGTTGGCATAATTAAGGTCATTTGGCATCACTAATCGTCTTGATAAAAAGCGCATTCGTATTCCTTGGTAACTTTGCTTAAACTGGCGGTAATTTCCGGCACATTGTACAGATAATATCAGCGTGGATTTACACTTTAAAATAGAAGAATGGGCAAAACAGCGAAAAAGCGCGATTTTTCATCGCCAATTAGCGGTGATCAGTGGCCCAAAAGAATGGGCTGAAAATCAAGCGCAAAGTTTAGTCAGCATTATTACTCCTTCTGACAAAGAAATCTTGTGGGTAGGAGATAGACCAGATAAAGAGCCCCCTGTAAGCCCTAAAGCATATAGACAATATTTAGGCACTGAGTACGCTACGGTTATTTTTAATTGTTTCTCAGGTATAAGTGCAAATGCGCTCATGGCCTTTAGCGGCACGATTCGGGCGAATGGCCTAATGATAATATTATGTCCTGAATTCAACCGATGGCCTCATTTTTCTGATCCTCTTTCTCACTCGCGTTATTCCTACGGCTTCTCTCAAGTCATAGAGCCGAGTCGATTTATCAAGCGTCTGATTTCAATGATTGAGGAAGATGACAATACAGTGATTATCACCCCTACTTCGTTTTCAGGACGTAATAAGGAGGTATCATCGGCAGAACTAAGTCGAAAACTCAATAGCACTACACCAGAACAAGAACAAACAATTAGCAGCATTTTGCGTCTCAGAACTGGACATAGAAAGCGTCCTTTAGTCATAACCGCAGATAGAGGCAGAGGAAAATCATCAGCCCTTGGTCTTGCAGCGCGAACGTTAATTACAAAACACACTAGTAAGATAATCATTACTGCGCCAAACAAGCGTAATGTCGAGCAAGTTTTTGCATTTGCTGATATCGAAGAGAACACTAGTATCGAGCATGCTCTTGTATTTGTCGCCCCAGATGCGCTAGTCGAAGGTGATTATCAAACTGATCTGCTATTTATCGACGAAGCGGCTGCGATCCCATCCTCTATACTAAAAGCACTATTGGATAAGTATTTCAGAGTGGTTTTAAGTTCAACGGTGCATGGCTACGAAGGAGCAGGCCGCGGCTTTGAATTGCGCTTTAAGCCTTATTTAGAAAATGAGTATAAAGGTTGGAAGAATCTAGTGCTCAAAACACCAATACGTTGGTATAAAGATGATTGTTTAGAACACTTCTGGTTTCGCGTTTTTATCATGGAAGATTCAACTTCAGCAGCCAGTTCGAAACCGTTAATCGAGCGCAGTAATCAAATTCGAGGAACCAGCGGCAATAAAGGCTTTGCAGAGCACTCAGTTGACTATGCGTTTATAGAAGTTACAAAAGATCTCTTAGCGAACTCTCGAAATATACTAAAACAAGTATTCTCATTACTCATCAACGCCCACTATCAAACCAGCCCCGATGATCTACTTAGATTACTTGACGCCCCTGAGCAACGTATATTTGCCTGTACTCTAGGTGACGACGTGATTGGCGTCGCATTGATTTGCTCAGAAGGCGGAAATCCGCTTGGTGAAGTATCTCAAGGGATCGTTAATGGAAGTAGAAGAGTAAACGGTCATTTGGTCGCGCAAAACTTGGCGTTCCATTGTGCGGATGACACCTTTGTAAAAATGGAACAATGGCGTATTGTGCGAATAGCCGTTACTAATGCTTACAGACGCAAACATTTGGCAAGCGCGTTACTAACATTTATTGAAGCAACCGCGATGGAGCTAGGGATCACGCTACTTACAAGTTCCTTTGGCGCAACGCCCAAGCTACTTAGCTTTTGGACACATAATCATTATCTCCCGCTTAAGCTCGGGTTCAAGCGCGATGCCTCAAGTGATGAAGTGAGTTTAGTCATTGGTAAGCCATTAACTGATTTGACTGCCAGCTTACTAAAAACCGTACAGATACAATTCAGTGAAGAGCTTACCTACCACGCTTCACGTTATCACCAAAGCATGGATACAACGCTACTAACACATCTATTAACTCACAGTCACCCAAAAGAGCTAAGTTCACATACTCACCAGCGGGTTAAACGATACCTGATATCTAATACGCCTTACATGTCGTTCTCCCAAGCATTAGCTGCATACGTATTACAAAAACTGACATGTATTGAGTGCCCCAGCCAGATCCCACAAGAATCATATATTCTAGTTGCCTCACTTATACAATTTAAATCAGCGAAAGCCCTAGTCAGTGAATTTAAATTAAGCGGCAAAAAAGAGTTAAATACGAACATAAAGAATGCTGTAGCGAAAATATAATAGCGTTTAGCGTCACGCTCTTTCCCTCACTAGCGCACTGCGTATCAGATACCGCGCAACGCGGTTGTCGCATGGGGGTGAAGACGGAGGCTTTTGCGAAGCGAAGCTTTGCCCGTCTGAACGACACGCCATAGATGGCGTGGCTGGTGCGCGACACCAGGGATGGGTTGTTCTTCAGATTTCATGCAAAGCGCTAAAGTTGAATGCCACTCGATGGGTGAAAACGGGGCTCTCTGGAGCACCGCTCCAGCCGTTTGAACGACCGACATGGATGTCGGGCTGGACTCAGCTACAGGGAAGTATGACAACTAGCCGTCTACTACGTTAAAAAGCTTTGAAATGTGATTGTGACTACAGTTGATTTTTTCCATAGCGCAGAAACGAAAAAAGCCACCCGATCAAGGTGGCTTCATTCTAAATGGGAGTCTGGGTAAGGCTGGTATCTTTAGTTGCGCAGCAACATCCAGCCGCACGACACGCCAAGGAAGGCGTGGCTGGGTGCGCTTCATCATGGACGTGTTTATACCGCGGCTAGTACAACCATGAAGGTTTGTTGCTGAGTTGCTTTTGCGCGAAGCGCATATACGAAAAAGCCCTGACCGTTGTTTGGTCAGGGCTTTTCGTGTAATGGGAGTCTGGCGGTGTGCTACTCTCGCATGGGGGTGAAAGCGGGGCTTTCAGGAACGCAGTTCCTGCCGCTTGAACGGGCAGCATGGATGCTGCACTGGACGCAACCCCATGGATGGGTGACACCTAGCCGTTTATTACGTGAACCAGTATTGCATGGGATGCCCCGCATAGCACTCGATGGGTGAAAACGGGGTTCTCTGGAGCACCGCTCCAGCCGTTTGAACGACCGACATGGATGTCGGGCTGGACTCAGCTACAGGGAAGTATGACAACCAGCCGCCTACTACGTTAACAAGCTTTGAAATGTGATTGTGACTACAGTTATTTTTTCCATAGCGCAGAAACGAAAAAAGCCACCCGATTAAGGTGGCTTCATTCTAAATGGGAGTCTGGCGGTGTGCTACTCTCGCATGGGGAAACCCCATACTACCATCGCCGCTAATGCGTTTCACTTCTGAGTTCGAGATGGGATCAGGTGGGGCCGCATCGCTATGGCCGCCAGACATAAACTGTTATTTATCAAGCCTAAGCTTAATAAATCAATATGTAAAAGCTGATGCCGTTCCTGTTAAGGTCTGGCTGTAATCATCGCTAAATCTCTTTAGTCTTACTCTTGATTCAATACTTGTCATACATTCAACGTACAAACTTCTATCTACCTCTAACTTTAGCGAGTAGGTAAATGGTCAGGAAGTCATACCCGTTACGGGTCTCCTTCCGTTTAAGCCATTTAACACGACTCGTTCGCTAGAACGA
>BAEM01000053.1 GCA_000314955.1 Paraglaciecola chathamensis S18K6
ATAAGCCCTTTTAAAACTCGCCTGCAAGGAATGCCCCAGCGGCTTTTGCTCTGCGTTCTCACTATTTGAAAGGGAACAACCATTACTGCATAGCGACGCCTTAATCAAAAACCGCTGGACGCATTCTGAGACGGTCACTTATTAATGCGGATTGGTATTAGCTACTTATAATGAGGCAGTATTGTTTAATACTGGGTTTCAAAATTAAAAAACACTCGTTTTTCATCACCGCTTGCTGCATTCACAAACAGTAATACCAGTTGCCAGCGCATATTTCGTTCACTGCATGCCCCAAGAAAAAACGTATTTTTTGAGACAATCCGTTCAGCATCACTTTCTATGCTCGTATTCAATAAGGCCGTTTGCCCCATATACATATTAATACCTTGAATATAACTCTGCTGTAAATCGTATTGGCTTGGGTAAATCAACTCAATCTGTAGTTCCTCTTCCACTTGTGGATTTTGCAAAAGTCGACCAGCAAACTCACGGCCATCTAAAGTGGCTACGCACGTTTGCGTTTCAATTAACTCACATTGCGCGCCGTGCTGCGTATTCACATTATCTATTGAGTTTAGGTAAACGAAAGAAAGTAAAAGTAAAATGAGGCCAAAAGGCCAAAAACGCCTGATTAATGTACGATTCACAGATAGGTAATTTAATAACTTGATTTGCATCAAGTTTGCAACATAGAAACTGCGCTTACAAGTGCGTTTCAACCTATCTTTTTAGGCTTGTTTTGATTATTATACGCGGGTTTTTAACATGCTAGTTTTGTGTATGGGTATAGCTACGCTTGTTTAATGTACACATACACAAAACGAACATGAGCTAGGACACACACGAGAGACACATACATCCTTATTGAAGTGGAAGATTCATTAAAATGAGTGAAGCGATTCAAGTACACCCTGACTACAACTATAAAGTTGTTCGTCAGTTTGCAGTTATGACAGTCGTCTGGGGCATTATTGGCATGTCGCTAGGCGTGTTTATTGCGGCCCAGTTATATTGGCCTGCCCTTAATTTTGACACACCTTGGTTAACGTTTTCTCGTTTAAGACCATTGCATACTAACGCCGTTATTTTCGCGTTTGGTGGCTGTGCACTGATGGCAACCTCATTTTATGTGGTTCAGCGTACCTCTCAGGTACGTATTTTTAGTGACAAACTCGCTGCATTTACCTTTTGGGGTTGGCAAGCGGTTATTCTTTCTGCGGTTATAACCTTACCTATGGGCTTAACTTCAACCAAAGAATACGCTGAGTTAGAATGGCCTATCGATATCCTTATCGCACTGGTTTGGTCTGCGTATATGATTAACTTTTTCGGTACTATGATTATCCGCAAGGTGTCACATATTTATGTAGCTAACTGGTTCTTCGGCGCATTTATTCTTACCGTTCTTGTTCTTCATATTGGTAACAGTATGGCTATTCCTGTTTCCCTGTTTAAGTCATATTCAATTTATGCCGGAGCAGTGGATGCTATTATGCAATGGTGGTACGGACACAACGCTGTAGGTTTCTTTCTAACAGCGGGTTTCTTGGGCATGATGTATTACTTCGTACCTAAGCAAGCGGGTCGTCCAGTTTATTCTTACCGCTTATCGGTTGTTCACTTCTGGGCGTTGATTTCGCTTTATATTTGGGCCGGCCCTCACCACCTTCATTACACTGCCCTTCCAGATTGGACTCAGTCTGTTGGTATGGTTATGTCGATTATCCTGTTTGTTCCATCTTGGGGCGGCATGATCAACGGTATTATGACACTATCAGGCGCTTGGCATAAATTACGTACTGACCCCGTTTTACGTTTCTTGGTTGTGTCATTGTCGTTCTATGGTATGTCTACTTTTGAAGGCCCAATGATGGCCATTAAAACCGTTAATGCGCTTTCACATTATACTGACTGGACCATAGGACACGTTCACTCTGGTGCACTAGGTTGGGTTGCTATGGTATCAATAGGTTCTATCTACCATCTTATTCCTGTGTTGTTTAACAAACCTAGAATGCACAGCATCTACTTGATCAACGTGCATTTCTGGTTAGCAACAATAGGCGTAGTGCTTTACATCGTTGCCATGTGGATGTCAGGTGTTTTACAAGGCCTAATGTGGCGTGCAGTTAATGCTGATGGCACGCTTACCTACAGTTTTGTAGAAGCGCTTGAAGCGTCTAAACCTTTCTACTTTGTACGCTTTCTGGGCGGTGTGTTTGTGGTTGTTGGTATGCTTATTATGGCTTACAACTGCTACATGACCATTCGTTCTAAGTCTGAAGACGAAACTGTTCGTTCAGACGCTGAAGCTCAAACCGCGTAGGAGTAGTATTGATGAAAAACGCACACGAAATAATTGAAAAGAACGTTGGCCTATTAACCATTTTAATATTGGTTGCCATCAGTTTGGGCGCCATGGTTGAGATCACTCCGCTAATGTTTCAGCAGCAAACAATGAAGCCAGTTGACGGGCTTGAGCCATACACTGCTTTGGAAATGGAAGGTCGCGACATATACATTCGCGAGGGTTGTGTTGGGTGTCATAGTCAGATGATTCGTCCATTTCGCGCTGAAACAGAGCGTTATGGTCACTACTCTGTTGCGGGTGAATCAGTTTGGGAGCATCCATTCTTGTGGGGCTCTAAGCGCACCGGACCTGACTTAGCCCGTGTGGGCGGTCGTTATAGTGATGAATGGCACCGTGTACATTTAAGAAACCCACGTGATGTAGTACCTGAATCCAATATGCCTGGTTTTCCTTGGTTGTTTGAAAATCAGCTTAGTGGTGAGTTGACTGCTAAGAAACTCGCTGTTTTCCGTGACTTTGGTGTGCCTTACACCGACGAAGACATTGCGGGAGCGAAAGCTGCGGTTGAAGGTAAATATGAGATAGATGCACTAGTTGCATACTTACAATCTCTTGGAACTGCGTTGAAGTAATATGGATTACGCAATTACAGGAACCATATTTACCCTAATCGTATTTGTTGTATTTATAGGTATTGTTATTTGGGCCTACAGCAAAAAATCTAAGTCCGGCTTCGATGAAGCCGCCAACTTAATTTTTGCTGATGAGGACAAAAAAGAAAAGCGGGAGTCAGGCACACATGAGTAGCTTTTGGAGCATATGGATCACAGTTATCACACTGGGAACAATTATTGGATGTTTTTTACTATTGCGTTGGTGCTTAAGCAATAAAACCGGCGTCCCTGAAGGCGAAGACATGCATCATGAATATGATGGCATTCTAGAAATAAATAATCAGTTACCGCGCTGGTGGACAATTATGTTTTACGCCACCATCGTTTGGGGATTTTTGTATTTTATACTTTACCCTGGGTTAGGCAGCTTTGAAGGTGTGTTAGGTTGGAAGAGCTCTAACCAAGACATCCGTTCACTTGCTGAATCTGAGCAAGCGCGAATTGATGCAAAAGCCAATGGCGATATTGTGCAATATGACCGCGAACTGGATTTTGCAGAAGAACGTTTTGCACCTATTTTCGCTGCTTACGCTAAGCAACCTATCGAATCTTTAGCACAAGATCCTGAAGCATTGAAAGTAGGTCAACGTTTGTTTAGCCAAAACTGTTCTCAATGTCATGGCTCAGATGCGCGCGGTCAACGTGGGTTCCCTAACCTAACGGATAACGACTGGTTGTATGGTGGCACGCCGGCTAAAATCACCGAAACGCTAACCTTAGGTCGCCAAGCAGCGATGCCCGCACAACTTGCAGCAATGGGTGAGCAAGGTATCGAAGAAGTGGTTGCCTACGCTCTTAGTTTGAGTGGACGCCAAGTAGACCCTGATTTAAAAGAAAAAGGTAAAGTTCGCTTTGCTATTTGTTCAGCATGTCACGGTCCTGATGGTAAAGGTAATCAGGCACTGGGCGCGCCAAACTTAACCGATAATATTTGGTTATACGGTGGCAGCCATAAAGCAGTTACTGAAACGCTAACCTATGGTCGTAACGGTGTGATGCCTTCATTCAAGAAAACCTTGGGCGAAGAGAAAATTCACTTGGTTGCAGCATATGTTTACAGTTTATCGCAAGATAAATAACCCCGTTTTCGGTTAGAATAAGCCTCGCTTGTGCGAGGCTTTTTTATATTCTTCATTTATTTAAGGTTGTTATGTCCCCTACTTCAGAGCCGTCCATTACAGACAAAAAAAAATGGTATAAACAGTTCTGGCCGTGGTTTCTAATTACGATCCCAGTGTGCTCCATGATTTTGAGTTTTAATATGTTGCGTTTCGCGTTTGATGGTCAAGATGCCATGGTAGTCGACGACTATTATAAGCAAGGTAAGGCAATCAATATTAGCTTAGAAAAAATTCAGGCAGCGAGAGCGCGAAATATTGAAACGCAATTAATCGTTAACGAACAAGACATCAGTTTACGTTTTATAAATGGTACGCCTGAAACTGGGGCTGCTCTTCGTCTCGCTTTTTACCATGTGACTCAAGCTCCAAAGGATCAAACTGTCGATTTATTCAGAGATGCACAAGGCATTTATCGTGGTAGCACAGAGCATGATGTAACCGGTAAGTGGCAAGTCGCGCTTACCCCCCACGATAACGAATGGAAAGTACAGCAAACGCTTTCTTTTCCAAATGCAGACCCAATTATTTTTAACCCTTAATGACAAATACTATACCTTGTTACCACTGCGGTTTACCTGCTGTCGATGGCGATAAATACAATACTCATGTTTTGGGCATAGAGCGCCAAATGTGCTGCCCTGGGTGCCAAGCAGTCGCCCAAGCCATTGTTGAAAACGGTTTAGAAGATTACTACCGTTTTCGCACTGAGCCAGGCGTTAAGGCTGATGATAATATTCAACAGACCCTTGACCAACTTGCCATCTTTGATGAACAAAGTATCCAACAAGATTTTGTCGTGCATCAAGGTGAGATCAGTGAAATTCAGCTTAGTTTGAGCGGTATAAGCTGCGCTGCTTGTGGTTGGTTGATTGAGAAGCAATTATCTAAAGTCTCTGGTATTAAACAAGTGTCGGTCAATGTGACTGCTAACCGCGCTCTCGTTAGTTGGTATTCAGATGCATTAAGCTTAAGCCAAATTATGGCGTCCATTGAGCGAATTGGGTATCACCCAAGTCCATTTCAACAAGAACAGCACGAAGCCCTGTTTCAACAATCTCACAAAGCGCAATTAAAACGCATTGGTTTAGCGGGCCTTATGACCATGCAAGTCATGATGTTAGCGATTGGCGTTTACTTTGATTTATTTGGTGATTTAGAAAAGGAAACCAGCTCATTTTTTAATTGGATAAGCTTAGTATTAAGTACACCTGTGGTGTTTTATTCTGGTGCAGGCTTTTACCACAGTGCTTATAAAGCCTTAAAAGCAAAAACGGTCAATATGGATGTACCCGTTTCTATTGCACTGCTAGCAACTTACTTTTCTGGCGTATGGGCAACTGTCTTCGAGCATGGCCAAGTGTATTTTGAGTCCGTGTGTATGTTTATCTTTCTGCTGTTAGTAAGCCGGTTTATTGAACATCAAGCGCGCCACAAAGCCGCTCAGATATCCGCAAACATGTTGCAATACATACCGCTCACTGCAAACCTTATGGTAGACGAGGAAATTCAGCCTACCCTGGCAAAATCGCTGCAACTTGATGATGTGATCTTAGTAAAAGCTGGGGAAACGATACCTATTGACGGGCTGGTTTTAACGGGCCATGCACAAATTGATGAATCCCTACTTACAGGTGAATTTTATCCGGTCGATAAGAACGCGGGAGACGCCGTATACGGTGGCACAATCAATAAAAGCGGCACCTTGACTCTGAAAGTCACGTCACAATTTAAATATGCATTAGTTAATCAAATTGCTCGCTTGCAAGAGCAAGCAATGGCAAGTAAACCAAAAATTGCCACCATGGCCGACCAATTCTCACAGTACTTTGTGTTGGCCGTATTATTTTTTGCAATCGGCAGTTTTACATTTTGGTGGTTGCAAGGTGATCCTGACGCATTCTGGATTGCGATTTCAGTATTGATTGCAACCTGCCCTTGTGCCCTTGG
Source organism: Paraglaciecola chathamensis S18K6 (assembly GCA_000314955.1). Classification (GTDB taxonomy): domain Bacteria; phylum Pseudomonadota; class Gammaproteobacteria; order Enterobacterales; family Alteromonadaceae; genus Paraglaciecola; species Paraglaciecola chathamensis. Next base: position 6,054 of record BAEM01000053.1, read on the forward strand.
GCTGGCGACCCCTTCAGCGTTGTCTTTTGCCATGGCCAATTTGAATAAACAAGGCGTGCTACTTAAACGCTCTGACGTACTTGAACAATTGACCCAAGTAGATCACCTAGTACTCGATAAAACAGGTACCTTGACTCAAGGTGAAGTGTCAATTAGTGCCATGTACAATATTTCGGCCCTTAGTGATACTGAGCTTTTACAATATGCTCACAGCGTAGAACAGTATTCTGAGCATCCCATTGCACGTGCTTTTTCCTCTTTCCCTGTGTTTACCCAAGTCGAAGACTTTCAGTTTTCATTAGGGGAAGGTGTTAGTGCAAAAGTAAATCAGCAATACGTTGAGCTATTCGCTGCGCACAGTGCTGCATCTAAAAACGCTAACATACCTGAACAACTCAAAGATAGCAGTATTGTAATGCGCATCGATGGTGAGTTTGTTTGCGGTTTCGAACTCAGCGATACACTGCGCCCTGATGTCTCAGACATGCTTGCACGTTTAAGCCGTAAAGACATCACCTTGCTCAGTGGCGATAGCCAAACTAACGTTAGCCAAGTCGCTAAGCGAATAGGTATCTCTGATTGGCTAGCCGAACAATCACCTCAAGACAAATTAGCGTTTGTTCAACGTCTTCAAGAAAATGAGCACCGCGTATTAATGATTGGAGACGGCATAAATGACGCGCCAGTTTTAGCCCAAGCAGATGTGGCTGTTACCCTAGGCGCGGGTGCTGATTTAGCCAAAACCTCAGCTGATGTTATTTTGCTTAAAAATGCGTTAAGCAAGTTACCCTATTTGTTCCAGATTGCTATACGCTGCAAGCAAAAGATCAGACAAAATATGGCGTGGGCCCTAGGTTACAATGTACTCGTTCTGCCCTTAGCGGTTAGCGGGCTGTTAACGCCTTGGATGGCCGTTATCGGCATGTCACTCAGCTCTATCATTGTGGTCGTTAACTCCGTACGATTACTCAAGTAAAACTTGCAGGTTATTCTATGAGCATTATCTATATCTTAATTCCTCTGGCGATCATCATCGTTTCCTTAGCGATTGGTATTTTTTTCTGGGCCGTCAAAAGTAATCAGTTTGAGGACCTTGAACGTCACGGCTACAGTATTTTGTTTGACGATGATTTAAAATCGCCGGCGGCAAGCGACGATAAGTCTTCTGATAAAACCTCTGAGGTTAACCAAGGTGTTGAGGACAAAAAACAACAATCTATAGCGTCAAATGACCAACCTTAATATTACCGCTGCGTTTTTAATTGGCTTAGCTGGCAGTGTGCACTGTTTTGGTATGTGCGGTGGCGTGGTCAGCGCTTTTCACTTTGCGGTGCCTAAAGGAGCTAAGCAGTGGCCGTACGTGTTCACCTACAATCTTGGGCGAATAGCGAGTTATGCATTACTGGGGGCTTTAACAGGATATTTAGGCAGCATGGTAGAGCGCGCAGAAATCGTTAAATCGATTCCTATTTTACACACCATCAGCGCACTATTTCTGATTGCTATGGCGTGTTATGTGGGCAATTGGTGGCGTGGCTTACATTATTTAGAGCGTGCTGGTGCTAAGCTATGGCGTTATGTTCGGCCGTTATCTAAATCATTATTACCATTTAAACATCCTCTGTATGCTTTACCTTATGGGATTATTTGGGGATGGCTGCCTTGCGGTTTAGTCTACTCTACCCTGACCTGGAGTTTAGCCAGTGGCAGTGCAATCAACGGCGCATTGGTCATGTTATTTTTCGGGCTAGGCACCCTGCCGGCACTTATTGTTATGGCCGCTGGCGTTGAATCAATGAAAACGCTACTCACCAATCCTAAAACGCGTCAAATCGTTGCACTGTGTTTACTCGGTTTTGCGTTACACATGCTTTGGCGTGCTTATGTCTAGCTTAGGTAAGACCGCTGAAGCAGCAAGTGCTTAGTTGTTGGCACTTCATCCTACCACTATTTCTTACTCCTTATTTTTTACACTATATTTTTATACCCTTATTCCTTAGCTTTTATTCCTAAACACTATTTAGCCGCAGGTGTATAAAATAACTTGCGTTAAATCAATATAATAGTAAGTTAAATGGCAAATTTAACGTTAGTCTCGTACACTCAAAGTGTCACATCAGCGGCGGAGAATAATGATGAAATATCAAAAAATACTCGCAGTTATCGATCCTGAAGACGAAGAGCAGAAATCGCTCATGCGCGCGATAGAAATTGCGCAAATAACCCAAGCCCAAATTACCGCTTTTTTACCTATTTACGACCTATCCTACGAAATGACCACCATGCTTTCCACCGATGAGCGAGAGAATATGCGCTTTGCCGTGATTGAAGATAAAAGCGCGTGGCTGGCTGAACTGGTGGCGCCGATTGAAAAGCAACACGGCATCAAAATAGACTTGAACGTAGAGTGGCACAACCGTGCTTGGGAAAGCATTATTTGCCGCGTGATGAAGCATAATTATGATTTGATTGTAAAGGGTACACAATTAAACGACACCCTAAAAGCAGTCATATTCACTCCAACGGATTGGCATATTATGCGTAAAAGTCCAGTGCCAGTTCTATTGGTCAAGGATCATGACTGGCCCATTAGCGGCAAAGTACTTGGTGCGGTAAGCGTCGGTGTTGAAGACGATGATCATGTTGCATTAAACGACTGCGTTACTCGAAGCGCTAAAGGGTTTGCAGACCTTCTTTCATCTGAGGTGCACTTGGTCAACGCGTATCCAGGAACCCCTGTAAATATCGCCATAGAGATCCCAGAGTTTGACCCTCAAGTGTATAGTGATTCGGTTAAAGACCATCATCATAATGCCATGTTACGTCATGCTCAAAAGCATGAAATTCCACAAAACTGCTCGCATATTGAAGAAGGATTACCAGAAGACGTTATCCCTGCGCTTGCAGAGAAAATTGATGCTGAACTGGTGGTGCTTGGCACAGTAGGAAGACAAGGAATTTCTGGGGTGTTAATAGGTAACACAGCAGAGCATGTTATTGATAAGCTCAATTGTGATGTGTTGGCGATTAAACCCGATGGGTATGTTTCCCCTGTGGTGTGCTCTTAAGTGATAACACCGGAGTAGTCTCTCCGGTGACTTTTTATCGTTCAAATTTAGTATCGACCAAATTTAGTATCGACCAAATTTAGCGTACCGACAATCCACTGTTTAATGCGCTTTTATATGCACTTAACGCTGGACCTAATGCAAGTAGCGCTGAAAGACCTAGTCCAAGTAGGGTGTAACCGATGATCGCGTCGGAGTATGGCAATGGATTTATCACTAACCCGAATTGGCTTTGTATCAAATCTGCGAAAAGCGCTATGCCGATATTGGTCATCATGTAACCCAAAATACAGCCTGAAAACGCAAGAAACAGCGCTTCGCATTCCATCATCAAAACAATTACACTGGCATTTGCCCCCAATGCCCTTAGTACCGCAATTTCCCTTTGTCTTTCATGCATAGAAGCTAACAACATCGTCAGCATTCCTAGCATAGCCGCCAGTAAAATAAGCACTGAAACCAGACTTAAGCTGGTTTCAACTCCAGCCATAATGCTCCATAGTTGCGCTAAAGCAACACCGGGTAAAATGGCAGACAGTGGCGCTTCTTGGTCCGTATTAATCGCTCTTTGAATTTGCAACGTTGAAATTTTGTTGTTCAATCCAAGAAAGATAGCGCTTAACGCTGGCCCGTTGGCATAACCCGTGTTTTCAGAGTCTTCAAAATGCACTGAGTCATTTGGATGAGCCTGTTTTTCGTCAATGCTACGCTCCTGCTCGCTAGATGCTTGATGGCTATGTTCGATATGCTGCGCATGTTGAGTGAATTCATGCTCATGTTCGCCAGCGACAGTGCGCTCTTTACTGATGTGTTGGCGCAGCGTTGACGTCGTCATGCCTGTGTGCATCGCATCAATCGCGGTGACCGGCACATATACACTTTGATCTACTGGTGTACCTGTCGCCGTTAAAATACCCACCACTTGAAATGGAAACTGTTTGTGCTTAGTAAAACTGACTTTCCCCGTACCATGGGCCAATACTACCTGATGTCCTAAAGGGTATTCTAATGCTTTGGCTACCTCAGAACCGATAACCATTTCTTGCAAGCCGTCAAACGTGCCACCATGCTTAAACTGTATGGCATGTTGATCTGCATATTTAAAATGGTTAAAAAACGCCTTCGTGGTGCCAACCACGGGAAAACCTTCATGCGAGTCACCTAGTGAGATAGGTATCGCCCACTTTACCGCCTTGTTTTGACTCAGTTGCTGGTAGGTTTGCCAACTTACATTACTACTCGGATTGCCAATATGAAAAACCGAATAAAGCAGTAAATTTAACTGACTGGTCCGAGCGCCGGCGATAATATCAACGCCAGACACGGCGCGTTCGAAATTTGCTCGTACTTCGTTGCGTAAGTGCTCAACACTAAACAAAACAAACATGCTCACGGCGATAGAAAAAATGGTCAGCCCTGCCATTAGCTTACGGGCCTTTAAACTGCGCAAAGCTAATTTAATTAGCATGGTGGGCCACCGGAGGTTCTGGCTCAACAATCGTGTTCAACAATGACATGCTGGTTTGCTGAGTGAAAGCACTGGCTAATGATTGATCGTGACTCACAAACACCAAGGTCGTGTTATCTGCGTGGCACTGATTTAACAGCAACTCAATAAACTTGTCTCGGTGCTCTGTATCAAGGGCTGAGGTAGGCTCATCGGCAATAATAAGTTGAGGGTTAGAAATCAATGCCCTAGCAACAGCCACTCTTTGCTGTTGCCCTACACTCAAGGTTGACGCCTGTTGGCTAAGGAGTTTTTGGCTTAGGCCTAATGTTTCACCAAGGTATTGATAGCGCTCCTCACTTTTGCTCAATGAGCTTTTGTGCGCTTTTTTATTAAACCGCTGGCCAAGTAGAATGTTTTCCTTCGCACTCATATAAGGCAACAGATTAAATTGCTGAAAAATTACCCCTAAATATTGGGCTCTAAATTGATCTCGCTGACGTGAAGACATGGAAGCTAAGTTATTCCCTAATACAGACAAACGCCCTTCGCTTGCAATGCACACTCCGCTCAATAAGTTTAATAAAGTTGATTTACCACTGCCTGATTGGCCGCGCAAGAAAACCTGCTCCCCTGTGCGCACTTGCCACCTTGGAATCGTTAAGGTAGGTGAATTGTTTTTGGACCATGTAAAACTGAGACTTTCGATGTCAACCGCAAACGACATAGTATTCCCGATAATATGACTGAAGCTATAGGGTAATCATTTTTATAATATCGGCAAGCGATGTCGCTTAAAATACATGAATAACTTCGTTATAATCCGCTGGTATTTTCTTTTCATCATCCAACAGTTGCCCAATTTCATGAATCATGTTTCTAGTACACCATCTGACATCCCTGCAAGCCCTAACGTTGCCAACGATAACGGCAAACGTATAAAAAAACTTGCGACAAAATTAAGACGAAAAACGGGCCAAGCCATTGCTGACTTCAACATGATTGAAGAGGGCGATAAAGTCATGGTGTGCTTGTCGGGTGGTAAAGACAGCTACACCATGCTTGATATGCTGCTGCATATGCAAAAATCTGCGCCGATTCATTTTTCCATTATTGCGGTCAACTTAGACCAGAAACAACCAGGCTTTCCTGAGCATGTTTTACCTAACTACCTAGAGAGTTTAGGTGTCGATTACGCCATTATCGAAGAAGATACCTACTCAATCGTGGTTGATAAAGTCCCAGAAGGTAAAACGACCTGTTCACTGTGCTCACGTTTGCGCCGCGGCATTTTATATACTAATGCCATCAAAATGGGCGTGACTAAAATTGCGCTAGGTCATCATAGAGACGACATGCTTGAAACGTTGTTTTTAAATATGTTTCATACTGGTCGTCTGAAATCGATGCCACCGAAATTAACCAGTGATGATGGCAAAAATGTCGTCATACGCCCGCTTGCCTATTGCAGTGAGCAAGACATCGCCGATTATTCAATTCACATGGGCTTCCCTATCATTCCTTGCAACTTATGTGGCTCTCAAGAAAATTTACAGCGCAAGCAAGTGAAACTGATGTTAGAACAATGGAACAGCCAATTCCCTGGTAGAATAGAAACCATGTTCAAAGCGCTACAAAATGTGGTGCCGTCACACTTGGCCGATCCAAAAGTATTTAACTTCAAAGATTTGAATGAAAACAACCTTGGTGAAACAAATGGCGATACTGCGTTTGATCCGCTCGATTTGAGCCCGCCAAAAGACGTCAACATTTCAACTCTTCCCATTACTCGCATAGATTAGGAGCCAAACATTGAAAATAGGCATAGCCTTAGGCAGTGGTGCTGCTCGTGGTTGGGCGCACATAGGTGTGATCCAAGCGCTAGAAGAGTTAGGCATTAAAATTGATGTGGTAGCAGGCTGTTCAATTGGCGCCTACGTGGGGGCAGCCTACTCTTCAAATAAGCTAGCCCCTTTAGAGGAGTGGGTACGTAGCTTAACTGAGTGGCAAGTATTCGCGTTAATGGGCGTTGGCTTGTATCGAGGGGGATTAGTGAGCGGTTTAAAGGTCTTCAAAGCGTTAGAAGAAAATTTTAGTGAAGAAACCTTTGAAGAATTGTGTAAGCCGTTTGCCTGTGTTGCCACCGATTTATACAGTGGCCGGGAAATCAACTTTTTAACCGGCTCAGTAGTTGATGCTGTTCGCGCGTCATGTGCGATCCCCGGTTTGTTCCCCCCTACAACTTTTAATGATCGTTGGTTAGTCGATGGCGGTGTGGTAAATCCGGTTCCGGTTAATCTGTGTCGTCATTTAGGTGCCGATATCGTATTCGCTGTGAACCTTAGCGCTGATTTTCGTCCTCAAGCGCTAGACAGTAATGAAAAAGAGCGAGAACGGAACCAACAAAAAATTTCCGATGTTTTCAGTAAGAGTCAAAATCAGTTCTCAAAGTGGTTCAAAAGCGATAAAAAGCACAAAGAGAGCGACCCTTTAGATAATGAAGGAAAACCTGATGATCAAGACCACGTTGAATTAAACAGCGAAATTGCCAAGCCTCGCACAGTGAAAAAGCACCCACCTAGCATGATTGGGGTGATGGCGGGTTCACTGGACATACTACAGGCTCGAGTCACACGCTCACGTTTAGCAGGTAATCCGCCGGATATACTCATCGAGCCACAACTACGCGATTTTGGCATGATGGAATTTTATCGAGCGGAGGAACTCATTGAGGAAGGCAGAAACAGCGTCAAGCGCATCGCTGATCAGATTCGGTATCAATTGCGAATAGACTAGTTGCGCTGATACCGTGCTGCTTACCCGCGACGTGAGAGTTTGACATAGACAAATAACGACATAAAAATAATTCCTGCTCCGAATAATTTTTGCGGCGCAAGCACTTCATCTAATAAGCTCATACTTAGCACTAAGGTCCAAATGGGCTCTAAGATCATGATAAGCGCAGCCGTTTCCATATTCACAGAAAACTGCCCTACGGTTTGCAATAAATAACGGATAGACGTTGCTACCACAATCGACACAATAAACCACATGATAACGTTCTGATTTAGCTCAAACTGTACATTTTTTGAGAACATCGCGAACACACTACTGACGATCCCCACGGTTAATAACTGACAAAAAATGGACAGTAGCGGGCTTATATTGACCGTAACTCGCTTGTTAAACACAAAATGAACCGACAGCAAGGTCGATGAGATTAAAAAACACCATTGGCTAGGTTCTACCTGCCAGCTATTTGTTAATGTCATCAGTGCTAAACCAATAATAGCGATAGGTAGCGCGAGCCAAAATGCCCTTTGCGGCCTTTGGCGAAATATCATCCAAGAGGTAAAAGGAGCGATTATCATGGCCAAGCTCATAATAAATGCACCTTCTGAAAGGCTATTGGTAATCGACACAGCATACACCCAGACTTGCAGAGATAACGCCAAGATGACACCTACAGAACAAACAGCAAATATGCGTTTTATGCTTATCTTCAAGATTTGACGAAAACAAAAAGGAAATAAAATCGCGCTGGCAAGTAAAAAGCGCACAGCTAAAAAAGTATCTCCAGGTACCACGTCAATGACGAGTTTAGAGGCTACCCAACCGACGGCCGCAAGCAGTGTCGCAGATAAAAGGTGTAGCTCACCACGGATTGAAAGAATTGTTTTGACTCCACAAGTAGGTTTAGACGTGCAACCTTAATGTAATACCAATCCGCATTAATAAGTGACCGCCTCAGAATGCGTCCAGCGGTTTTTGATTAAGGCGTCGCTATGTAGTAATGGTTGTTCCCTTTCAAATAGTGAGAACGCAGAGCAAAAGCCGCTGGGGCATTCCTTGCAGGCGAGTTTTAAAAGGGCTTACACTGCGTTGCATGACTTCGAAAGAGAACTAGTTTTCTTTTAATAAAGAGCTGTCAGTCATGCTCCTTGTTTAAGCCCTTTTAAACTCTCGCTGAGTCATCACTTATTAACGTGGAATGGTATAACGTCATAATGCATTCAAAGACTCTTTCAAATATATTTAATTAATTGAATTATATAAGTATTTCATGTAACCGATAGGTTACACAGTTATGAATGAAAGGTTATTTAAATCACCGGCCGACTAGGGGGAGCGCGCGAGCGCTAGGCTCGCGAGAACAGTAGATGGCTCTAAGCAATACTAGGTTACTTAGTCGTGTTAGCGGTTATGCGTAACGGCATCTCTGGCAACGTTAAGCTGCGCCCTTGGTTTATCCACTCTTTTGTCATATGCAAGGAACCCTTTTCAATGACTAATCCGTTCGCCAACGTTTTATGTAGACTTGTGTCAGTAAAGTGCACAACTAAACCATCTACACTGGGCATCAAAAAGGACAAAAAGCTGCCCATATCATCAAAAAATGTTTGGTATTGCGTGAACAACGTCGCCAGTTCATTTGCGGAATATTGCGTTTTTAACCACTTAGGTTTGGTTTCGAGCTGAACTGACATATCACATTGATTTTTTGGTTCTACTAAAGACAATACCACTTCGGCTTTCGCCATTTTAAGGGCTTTTTCACTGGGCACGGTGAAGCGTTGCTCATTTGTCACCGACAAAGGAATATCTTGTTTTTGAGTATGAATATACGCTTTTGTGATCCTACATAAGGTATCGCTTTGAACCCGCTTAAAACCAAACGCAAACTGTAACGCGCTTGTCTCTTCATCATCCAGTTTACGCACATGACTATAAAAACTACTGTATTCGACGTTCAATGTGTTTGTACTGGCCATTTGCTGATTTGTCTGTTGTGCAACTGCAACGCAGCTTGGAATAATACAAGCTGCTATTAACCACTTTTTCATAAATTCATGTGCTCTTTATTTACCCTCATCATACTTAACAGTTCATCGATATAATCTTGCCCACGCTCAGAATAACTCTGTAAGCCGTGAACCAAGGCTTTAGCTGTAATAGGTTTGTCTTGCGCGCGCAAATCTGCACGTATATCTCGTAATTCTTTGTAAGCGTAATGACGATTTAGGTTTCTAATATAGGTTTTTACCGCGTGAGAGAGATTTTTAAACTTAGCCACTTCGTGAACTGTGCCTTCATTTCTGCGTTTAGGCACGAATCCACAGCCCTGCTTGAAACACCATAGGCCAAAGAAATTATATCCCTTTCTGGCAAATCTAGAGGTACCCCACCCCGATTCGTTTGCTGCTTGAATTAACACCAATTCAGGGGGGATCATATCAACACGATGCAGTAAAACAGCGGTTGATTGTAAATCGGTTAAGCCCTTATCGATTTTGTACTCTCGGCGCATATTTTTCAGTAGTTTTACTGTGAAGGGGCTAAGCGTCTGATGCCCTTCAAGCTGCTGGGCGATGCTCATTATCGCCTTGCGCTTTATCAATGTAATCTTGTTTTGATGGCGTATCTCGGGGAGTAAATAGGCAAAAAACGCCTTCTTTTTTTCGGTGACATCATCGTATTGCTTAAAATTAGGAACTGTTTTTGATTTACTACTATCAGTTGACGATGTCGATTTACGATCGAAATCGTCAATTAATATCCGCAGTTCCGTTTCAGTGAGTTCTAACTTTGTATCAGGCAGTTGGCTGTCAAAGTAGTCATCAGCAATGTACATAATCGCAAACAATCCGCAGGCGGCGGCGAAGTAACGTAGCTTTTGGTATTTATCATGAGTCTTAGGCATAAAAAACCGAATCTTTATTATTGGAATGAGTGGAGGGTTGTCCCAACACTTCAACACCAAACAAGGTACGGTACAACACACCTTTAGTATGAAGATACCAAGGAACAATCCAAATAAGTGCGATACCGAACGTGAAAAGCCCGCCAACAAAAAGGATAAATGAAACAATGTAAAATTGACTTAACAGACCCCAATAGCGATTAAACACGCGCATTGAAACTAGAATAGCCTGACTAGGACGATATTTTTTCTCGACTAATAGCACCAGAGCAAACCCAGTGGACATCGCCAAGTATAAGCCTGGTAAAATGTAAAGCGCCAAGCCAAGGTTGGCCAATGCACCGAGCATTAACGCACTTAAAATCAGTAATGCAGAAGTTGCAAGTCGTTTTACTAAACTTAAAAACGGTACATTAACTCCAACGCTATGGCCGATACCCATCATCATCAATGCGGTTATTAAAGGCGTCGTCACCAAGGTGAATAAGAGATTCAATCCATAACTCAGAGAAACAGAGGGATTTTGTAAGTCATCAATGCTGACAAAGCGGCCAATTAACATCAGCATGGCTAATATAATACCTAGCGTGAATAGCCCGCCTTGCAAAGTGCTATAAAAATGCTGCTTTGAAAGTTGCCACCCCTCTTTTACACACGCATTCAGGTCTAACGGGGTTTCCCCGCGTAGCGACTTATCAACATTACCACCTAGGTTATTTTTATTATCTTGTTCCACCAAACTGCCCTTTTTCACCGCACATGGTTAATTTTATCTGATTGACACTTAGCTTGCTAAGAGCAGCACGTTTATATTTTCAACGAATTGATTTACACGATCACCAGTTTAGCAGCCAGTAACAACAGCACAGCCCCCATAATGCGATCAAACCAATGGCTGTATTGACGAATGAAAGCTCGCACTTTGCGTGTACTTAATAGGTACGATAAAAAACAAAACCACATACCTGTCGCCACTGCTAGATACACCCCATACGCTAGTTTAATGCTACTCGGTGTTTGCGCTGACACAGCAACCGCAAAGACCGATAAAAAGAATAAGGTGGCCTTCGGGTTCAAGCCATTGGTTAAAAACCCTATTGCAAAGGCTTTTCGGTCACTTATCTCGCTTGAACTGACTTCACTGGCAGGTTCGGTCGTGTCCACCGCCTTGCTTTTTAATGCTCCAATGGCGATGTAAACCAAGTACGCTGCGGCTACATAACTAAAAATCGTATACACAAGCGGGTTTGTCTTTAGCAATAACCCTATTCCTAACAGTGAATAGGTTACATGTAATAAAATCGCTACACCCACGCCTATACTGGTGATCATAGCGATACGACGCCCATAATTAATACTGTGTTTTAACACGATTGCAAAATCAGGGCCTGGGCTTGCTACCGCCAATAAATGCACGCCAGCTATCGTCAAAAATTCGCCCCAATAAAGACTCAAGTCCATTTATTTGCCTTTTAAATATTGTGTTAAGTAACTAGGTACCACGTCACTAGCCAGCCCGTAATGAGCCTCTAAAAAGTCATTATTCCCGTCACTTGGCACTAGGTTAAGCTCTACCGTATGCGCTCCATAGTGGTTAGCGATTTGCACCAGCCCCGCTGCTGGGTAGACATTGCCTGAAGTACCGATAGAAATAAATACATCAGCTTCTTGTACAGCACGTTCTATTTCGTCCATATGAAATGGCATTTCACCAAACCAAACGATGTCTGGCCTGATGGTTTGACTCGGCGAACAGCACTGGCAACGGCTTGTGCCATCGAAAGGGATTTTCATTATAAAACGACGGTGACTATGATTACAACGCGCTGATAACAGCTCACCGTGCATATGTAGTACGTTTTTACTGCCTGCTCGTTCGTGTAAATCGTCGACATTCTGGGTAATAACCAGTACGTGTTCAGGGAGTGCGGCCTCAAGCTGCGCTAGTGCAATATGCGCGGCGTTTGGCTGTACATCGTCACTTTGCAATTGTTCACGGCGCTGATTATAAAAGCGATAGACCAATTCCGGGTTACGAGTAAATGCCTCAGGCGTTGCTACCTCTTCTACCGCATGCTCTTCCCATAAACCATCATTGTCGCGAAACGTTTTCAAGCCCGATTCGGCAGAGATCCCTGCCCCCGTCAAAATAACAATGTTAGGCCATTGGCTGTCACTTGAAGTGTCAGTATGACTAGGGTTAATCTGAGGTGTTGGTTTTCTCGACACAATTGCTCTCTTTCATTCTTTTTGAACCATCATTCTTTTTATAAACACATACGGAGAAACTTAAACGCAGGAACGTAAACGGATTACCGCCCCCTATCGCACCGCTGTTTGCCAAAAAACAGCGCATGCTACCATTGTCCTAATCTAGATAACAGTTTACCCAAGGCAGATGGTAATAACGCTTAACCAATGCGCCTAACAGTTCCTTTATACCGTTAAGTTGGTATAAGCTATATATCCGTTTTTTATAATGATCATTCTACCTTGGCAAAAATTCCATTTATTGTACGAATTGAACAGCAGTACCAAGGGCTTTCTCCGAACGCTCGATTAATTGCTGACCACTTGCAACATACCCCGTTGGACGTACTGAGTTGCTCAGTTGCCGAGATCGCTCAGAAAACCCAAACATCAAAGGCGACCGTCAGTCGTTTTTTTCGGCAATTGGGTTATCAATCCCATCACGATGCAAAGACCGAACTCAATGCCTTTCGTGCTAACGGTTATCCAATGTATATGGAATCGGATCAAAGTGGGGCGCTAAATAGAGAAATTCAACGGATCGAACAAACTTGGAGCAATCTAGATCAAGACCAGTTAAGTGGATTAATTAAATCTATTTGTGAAGCGTCTCGCATTACCTTGATTGGTTTTAGAAATAGTTATCCCGTTGCCCTGCACTTCAGGCAGCAGTTGCTGCAAATTCGCAGTAAAGTGCGTTTACTTCCGCAGCCAGGGCAAACATTGAGTGAAGAACTAAGAGATATTAGCGACGATGAACTGGTGATACTGATCGGTTTTCGCCGCAGACCAAAAATATTCAAACCATTGCTCGAAAAACTGCAACATCATAACGTGGCACTATTAGCTGACCCATCAGGACAAATTTACGCCGAGCAAGTAAAACAACTCATTATTTGCCAACTAGGGCAAGAGCAAGCTCTTGATAGTTATGCAGCGCCAATGAGTGTTATTTCTATAATTTGCAATCAGGTGTTTAGCCAATTGGATAAAACCGCTGATCGTCGCATTAGTGAAATATCCTCTTTATACGAAGAGCTTGACGAGCTAGAAAAATAATCTCGGCGCTGTCGTGCTCAATGCTTGTACGCCTAAAGCCTTACTTTCCCCTTGAAAAATAACTATTCACACCAAAGTCTATCCTAGAGAGATTTTATTACCTGATCTTGCCCCAACTTTTAATTCGCTATTTTACAATAAGGAAGTCCAATGCCTACTTCTGACGATAATCACACCCCACTTTATAAAGAACAAACCTCGCTAGCGCTAGAGAACTTTCAGATTAGTGGCACCCCAATGCCTAGTGAGTTTATTCATGCTTTGGCCTTAATTAAGGCCAGCGCCGCAAAAGCGAACGCTGAAGTAGCAGGACTAGACAGTGAAATCGCCATTGATATTCAGCGAGCTGCCATGGAGGTAGCACAAGGTGATCACGACGGTGCGTTTCAAGTAGATGTGTATCAAACAGGTTCAGGCACCAGCACCAATATGAATGCCAACGAAGTGATTGCGACGTTAGCAAGTTCGAAATTAGGAAGACAAGTACACCCGAACGACCATGTCAATATGGGGCAAAGTTCAAACGATGTTATTCCAAGCGCTATCCACCTCAGTGCTACCTTGGCGTTGAGTCAAAATTTGCTTCCTGCATTACAGAGTTTAATGTCAGCTATTGATGCTAAAAGTGTATTGTATCGAGAGACGGTGAAAACTGGGCGTACTCATTTAATGGATGCAATGCCGATCACCTTAGGACAAGAGCTTAGTGGCTGGAGTAAACAAATTCAGTTTTCAATCAGCCGGCTAATAGAGGTACTACCGCGGATTTCAACATTGGCACTTGGTGGCACCGCGGTTGGCACAGGCATTAATACCCACCCGAAATTCGCCCAAACGACCTGCCAGCACCTAAGTCAGTTAACAGGATTGCGCTTTAACCCCGCAGATAATTATTTCGCGGCCATCAGTAGCCAAGATACTGCGGTTGAAGTCAGTGGACAACTGAATACGCTCGCTGTCAGTTTAATGAAAATTTGCAACGATCTGCGCTGGATGAATAGCGGCCCCCTTGCCGGTTTAGGTGAGATTAGCCTTGATAAGTTACAAGCCGGTAGCAGCATCATGCCAGGCAAAGTGAACCCTGTTATTCCTGAGGCGGTGGCCATGGTGTGCGCGCAAGTTATGGGCTATCACCAAAGCATTACTATTGCTGGCCAATCTGGCAATTTTCAGCTTAACACCATGTTGCCATTGATTGGTTATAACCTTTTAACCAGTATTTCTATCCTTAGTAACGGCATAAGTGCGCTAACACATAAAGCCATAGTGACTATGCAGGCCAATAGTGAGCGTATGTCCGAATATTTAAGTAAAAACCCTATATTAGTTACTGCGCTAAATAATAAGGTAGGTTATGAAAAAGGCGCTTTGATTGCCAAAGCGGCATATGAAGAGAAGCGGCCTGTTATTGAGGTAGCAGCAGAAATGACTGATATCCCGATAGATGAATTACGCGAATTGCTTGATCCATCCTCTATGACATAACTGTATATTGAGCAAATAAGCAAATAAGCAGCACAAAAACTCGGTAAAAAGTCGTTGCTACAGGCATATTTGTTTCATCTGGCAAAAGGAATTGCCATAGTGTTAAATAGTTGTTAACGCATTATTCTCGCTGCTTTAACGCTATTAAGTCTTAAATTCAAAATATATAGCGGTAATTCATAATGTTTCTCTTGACTATTCGGTGAAACATTTGTTTCATATAGGACCATTTGGTCAAGTTTTTAAGAGTTATGAGCCCCAGCGCAGCGCATTTCAGCAGTCAAACTCCGTACGTTTTAAGCGTTACTGAAAAAGAATACCCCGCCAAGCAGGCGGATAACCTAATGTTATCTGGCGTAAGCCTTGCGGTTAAAGACCTATTTCATATTAAAGGCTTACCTACAACGGCAGGTAACCCTGATTGGTTGGCAAGTCATCCGATCCCTATACATACTGCCCCGGCTGTAGAAACGCTTTTAGAGAACGGAGCACGGTTGGTCGGAAAAACAATTACGGATGAATTAGCGTATAGCCTGAACGGACAAAATATTCATTATGGTACGCCATTCAATATATCTGCGCCGGACAGAATACCAGGCGGCTCATCAAGCGGCTCAGCGGTTGCGGTGCGTGAAGGTAGTGCGCAAGTCGGCTTAGGCACAGACACGGGTGGCTCTATTCGTGTACCTGCCAGTTATAATGGCTTATTTGGTCTTCGCCCTACCCACGGGCGGATCAGTAGCGAGCACATGGTTAGCCTTGCTCCTAGTTTCGATACAGTAGGCTGGATAACCCGAGATTTAGACGTGCTTGCGAAAGTCGCGTCAGTTTTCTTTGGTGATAAACACATCGACGATGCCAGCAATTCACAAGACATTGCGCAAAACAGCAAAATCGGTTTTGCCCAAGAACTAGCACGACAATGCGAATACTCCGAGGCGTTAACGACTGCCTATCACTCAATGGTCGAAGACCCTTGTATTTTAGAATCGGGCTTGTCGTCAGACAGTTTGATAGAGGCCAGCGAAACATTTCGTATCTTACAAGGCTATGAAATATGGCAGACCCATGGAGAATGGATCACGCAGCAAGCACCCACATTTGCGCCTGACATACAACAGCGCTTCGCATGGTGTGCAACGATTGATAATCAACAGCGTCAGCAAGCGCTAGAAAAGCAAGCCAAGTTTATTTCACATATTAATCATCTATTTACCCAATGTGATGTGATATTTTTACCGACAACACCCGGCCCAGCTCCATTTATTGATACGCCGAGTGACGTACTAGCAACCTATCGGAATACACTGATGAAGCTCACCTGCATTGCAGGCTTATGTGGCTTACCTCAATTACATGTTCCGTTACCCATTAACCCCCATGCGCCTATGGGATTTTCATTAATTGGCCAAAAAAATCATGACAAACAATTAATTGAAATCGCTCGCATGTTATTAGAGACATAATAATGAGTCAGACTTCACGTCCTGTGGCGTTTACTGCGCCCCACTACGCCGCCAGCCAAGTTGGCCAGAATGTATTACAACACGGTGGCACGGCCATTGAAGCAATGGTGGCGGCCGCAGCATCTATATCGGTTGTTTACCCGCATATGAATAGCATGGGCGGCGACGGATTTTGGTTGATCAGTGAGCCCGGTAAAACACCCATTGCGATTGATGCCAGCGGCTACGCCTGTAAAAACGCAGATCTTAGCTACTACAACGGTCTATCCGCTATTCCTTCTCGGGGTCCCAAAGCCGCATTAACGATGGCTGGTGCTGTTTCAGGCTGGCAAAAAGCGTTAGATATCAGTAAAACCTGGCAATCCCCCCTGCCCCTAAGTGAATTATTAGCCCCAGCAATAGGCCAAGCAGAATGGGGAATTGAAGTTACGCAAAGCTTGCAAGACGCTAGTGAGAAGACCTTTGATGATTTATCAACTATCCCTCATTTCGAACAATTCCTCATTAAAGGGAAACGTTTACAAAAAGGCAAAATACTTAAACTACCAGCCATTGCCAAAACACTAAATACGTTAGCCGAAAATGGTTTGCAGGATTTCTATCAAGGTGAAATAGCCCGAGCGTTGGCGGAAGATTTGCATGCTGCCGGCTCTCCAATCACACTTGAAGACATCAATGCATATGAAGCGAAATTAGTCACGCCGTTATCGGTTGATACATCAGTTGCTACTTTGTACAACCTCCCTGCACCTACCCAAGGCATTGCTTCACTACTGATTTTAGCGCTATTTGATAAAGTACAACATTTGGCCACTACCGAAGCAGAATTTGTGCATTTATTAGTAGAGTGCACCAAGCAGGCCTTTATAAAACGTAATCAGTTTGTTGGCGATGCTAGTCGCTTAGCGATTGATTTACATTCCCTTTTGACGCCGCAATCTATTGACGCTATGGCCGCTGATATTAGCCTAGAGCGCGCATTGTCTTGGCCTCATGAAGCTAAGCCTGGCGACACAATATGGATGGGAGCTTGTGACAGCGAAGGGCGCATGGTCAGCTACATTCAGAGTATCTATTGGGAATTTGGCAGCGGTGTTGTCTCACCGCAAACGGGTATTGTATGGAACAATCGCGGTACCTCATTTTCCTTAACACCAGGCAGTTTGCAAGAGCTTGCGCCAGGCATGAAACCCTTTCACACCTTAAACCCTGCATTTGCAGAGCTAAAAGATGGCAGTCGCTTAAGCTATGGCACTATGGGTGGCGAAGGACAACCACAAACCCAAGCAGCCCTCTTCGCGCGCTATATCTATCAGCAAAAATCGCTTTCTGAATCTATTCGTCTGGGTCGTTGGTTGCTCGGTAGAACGTGGGGCGATGAAAGTCATAACTTAAAAATTGAACAAGATTTAGCCCAAGACATACAGCAAGAGCTGACCGCAAAAGGACACGATATCGCCCTGGTTGAATCATGCAACGAATTAATGGGCCACGCAGGCGCGGTGGTTAAACGCGCTGATGGTACTGTCACAGCGGCTACAGACCCAAGAAGTGATGGCAATGCATTTGCCGCACACACATTAGATTAATGACCCTAAACGGGTGAAAAATACCCATAGATAACGAATAACTTAAACACCTTAATGAGACGAAAAATAAAATGATGGAACTAGTGTTAAATAACCTGCCCACAATCGCCGCGTTGGTTGGCACAGGAATATTCGCGGGTTTACTAGCAGGACTGCTTGGCGTAGGCGGGGGCATTGTGATTGTGCCTGTGTTGTTTTTTCTCTTCCAATCCTTTGGCGTGAGCCCACAAAGCGCAATGTACATTGCAACTGGTACCTCATTAGCCACAATTATCCCCACGTCTATTAGCTCTATTCGCTCGCATCGTAAAAAAGGCAATGTGGATGCAGCACTTTTAAAACAATGGGGTGCGTTAATATTAGTGGGGGTGCTGGTAGGAAGTTGGTTAGTGACGAAAGTCGACGGTCGATACCTAACAACACTTTTTGGAATTGTTGCCACGTTATCTGCATTGAATATGTTATTTAGAACAGGTAAATCGGCACTCGCTGAGAGCCTACCTGGTCGTGTGGGACAATCCATCATGGCAGCTTGTATTGGCTTTTTTAGCTCTATGGTGGGGATTGGCGGTGGAACATTATCCGTTCCAATCTTAACCGCTTTTAATTACCCAGCGCATAAGGCCGTGGGCACAGCGGCAGCCATTGGGCTAATTATTTCATTGCCAGCTGCTTTATACCTACTCATGTTTGGCCAAACACCACAAGATGCCCCGCTCGGCACTTATGGTTATATCAATCTAGTTGGTTTTGTTTGCATCGTGCCCTTAACGGTTCTTTGTGCGCCTATTGGTGCCGGAATTGCTTCTAAACTCGATGCCAATATGTTGAAAAAAATATTCGCCGTCGTGTTGCTTATCACCGGCACTCGCATGTTAGCTCAGCTATTTATTTAGCTGTGTGTACATGCCCTATTTTTAGTTTAATTTTTCTTTTTAATACCTTGGAGCGCAACGCATAGTGAAACACCTTACTCCCCCTCCGCGCCTTTTAATGGGCCCCGGACCAATTAACTGTTATCCCCGGGTATTGAACGCCATGTCAACGCAACTGATTGGCCAATACGATCCAGTGATGACTGGCTACATGAACGAAGTGATGAGTTTATATCGAGATGTATTTGTCACTAAAAATCAGGCAACGCTGTTGATCGATGGAACATCACGCGCTGGGATAGAAGCGGTTTTGGTTTCTTGTATTGAACCTGGCGATAAAGTGCTCGTGCCTATTTTTGGTCGTTTTGGCCATTTGCTCAAAGAAATTGCTGAGCGAGCTGGGGCTGACGTGCATTGCATTGAAGCCACCTGGGGTGAAGTATTCGAACCAGAGCAAATTGAAGACGCAATTAAGCGCGTGCAGCCTAAAGTACTTGCTTTAGTTCAGGGGGACACATCTACCACGATGCTGCAGCCTCTTGAACATATCGGAGAAATCTGCCGACGTCATGATGTAATTTTTTATTCAGACGCAACGGCCTCCATTGGCGGGAATCCGTTTGAGACCGATAAATGGCAACTCGATGCAGTGTCGGTTGGTTTGCAAAAGTGTTTAGGTGGGCCCAGTGGCAGTGCACCTATCACCCTCAGTGAGCGCTACGTGGAGTTAGTTCGCGGGCGTCAACATATTGAAGCCGGTATCAAAGCAGAGCACCATAATGCCGGCGCAGGAAGCCGCATTCGTTCTAATTACTTCGATATCCCCATGATCCTGGATTATTGGGGCGAGGAACGCTTAAACCATCACACAGAAGCCACCTCTATGCTTTATTGTGCGCGCGAGTGCGCAATTAATTTACTCGAAGAAGGCGTTGATGCCTCTATTGCACGCCATGAGTTACACGGCAATGCCATGTTAGCCGGTATTCAAGGGATGAACTTGAAACCCTTTGGTGATTTAAAACATAAGATGAACAATGTTGTGGGTGTCTATATACCAGATGGTGTCGATGGTGAGCAGATACGCCAGCAATTGCTTCATGATTTCAATATTGAAATCGGCACGAGTTTTGGCCCACTGCACGGTAAAATTTGGCGCATTGGTACCATGGGCTACAACGCTCGCCAAGACACGGTACTGCATACCTTGCAGTCACTTGAGACCTTGCTTCGCCGAGCAGGCCATACGCTGCAACCTGGCCAAGCAATTGACAGTGCATTTACTGTGTACAACGGGAAAGGTTAATGACCACATTAGCCCCCTACGCTATTCAAACATACGAGCGCTGTGATGTGCTCGCACATTTCAGTCAAGATCCTGATTGTATTAATCGGCAGTATCTTACACCTGAACATTTACAAGCCAACCGCCAAGTTGCCCAGTGGATGGAACAAGCAGGCATGGAAACATGGCAAGATGCAGCTGCTAACCAATGGGGTCGTTATCCAAGTAAA
The DNA here is from genome assembly GCA_000314955.1 of Paraglaciecola chathamensis S18K6. Classification (GTDB taxonomy): domain Bacteria; phylum Pseudomonadota; class Gammaproteobacteria; order Enterobacterales; family Alteromonadaceae; genus Paraglaciecola; species Paraglaciecola chathamensis. Next base: position 26,509 of record BAEM01000053.1, read on the forward strand.
GCTCCAAACGCGAAAACGCTCGTTATTGGCAGCCACTTAGACACAGTGCCTAACAGCGGTAAGTACGATGGGATCTTAGGCGTGTTAGCCCCGTTAAGCTTAATTCACTACTTGCATGATCATCACATCGAGCTGCCTTTTCATCTCGAGTTAGTCGGTTTTGGCGATGAAGAAGGCACACGCTTTGGCGCGACATTGCTAGGCAGTTGCGCGGTTGCAGGCACGTGGCAAGAAAAATGGAATGATTTATCGGATGAAAATGGCATAACACTTAGGCAAGCATTTATTGATGCTGGGCTTGATATCAGTGAAGTGAAAAAAGCGTCTCGCCAAGAAACCAATGTCGATGATTTTTTCGAGTTCCATATTGAACAGGGCCCAGTACTAGAGCAAAACGATCTCGCTGTTGGTGTGGTCAATGGTATTGCCGGAGCAAAACGCTTTTCTATCACCTTGAAAGGCTTAGCAGGACATGCAGGCACAGTACCTATGCCGATGCGCCAAGATGCCCTAGCGGCTGCAAGCGAAATGATTTTAGCGATTGAACGTTTAGCCACAGAAAAGGGTATTGTTGCTACTGTCGGGCATCTTAAGTGTTTATCCGGGGCGGTTAACGTTATTTCAGGGGCGACCACCTTCAGTCTGGATATTCGTAGTATCGATGATGCCCTACGTGATGAGACGCTTAAGCTTATCATCGATGAATTAAAGGGTATCGCTGAGACACGACGTATCCAAATGGATATTACGCCCACACACCAAGCGCCTGCTGTAAAATGCGACGAAAATTTACAACTGCAATTGCTAAACGCATTTGAGGAGACGGACACACCGCCTTTTACGCTTGCGTCAGGCGCAGGACACGACACTATGGCAATGGCAGCAGTTTGCCCTGTGGCCATGATGTTTATGCGCTGTGAAAAAGGCTTAAGTCATCACCCAGCAGAAGCGATAGATGTACCGGATATAGAAGCAGCACTAAAAGTGATGTTCGCCTTTTTAAAAGAATATGTTTAGGTAAGTATTGCCCGGATCGTTGAGTCGATCCGGGCAATATAGGTTGGAATGGTTATATACTGCCTTCGCTTTCAATCACTAAAATACGGGCCTCACCCACAGGGCTTGCAACATGCTCAGTTCCCTCATCTGCATAAAACACATCACCTTGATTGAGCAAGCTGGTGTGAACGATGCCATTTTTCATGTACTGCATTTCGACCATGCCATCGAGCACGGCAAAAACCTCTTGCCCCTCGTTTACATGCCAGCGATAAGGTTCGTTTGTCCAATGCAGCTTGGTGGTAATGCCGTTCATATTAGCGATTTTCATTGATCCCCAAGGAAGTGATGCGGTAAATTTTTTACTTCTGATAATTTCCATATATTCCTCTATATCAATTTTCTGCCTTAGCTTCTTTATTATGGTCTATTTAAGGTAAATTTCTGCTCAGAGTTCACTTTAAAATAATCTCCTGCTCCGCCAGCGCGCAATACGGGCTTTGCTAATGCGGTGTTGTAGATACCTTCTTCTATTAGTGAGTTGTCTATATGGACCCCCACAACTTCCCCCATTACCATCCATGTATCGACCAATTTTCCGTCTGCTTCAGTCAGTTGCATAATTTGTGTCTTTTTACACTCGAACACGCAAAGACTGTTAGCGACATGTGGGACATCAACTACGTTCGATTTGCCGATTGCTAAACCAGCAAAATCAAATTCACTTTGTGTGCTTGGTAACGTCGCGCTGGTTTGATTCATCGCATCTACAAGCGACTCAGAGACTAAGTTCCAACAGAACACGCCACTTTCTTGAATATTTTTCACAGTATCTTTATAGCCGATACTGGAAAAACCGATTATCGGTGGGTGGTAGTTAAAGGCATTAAAAAAACTATAAGGCGCTAAATTTAAGTCACCAGATAAGGATTTGGTGGATATCCAACCAATCGGTCGAGGAGCGATAATGGCGTTAAAAGGATTATGTTTAAGGTTATGCCCTAGATGAGGCTGATAAAAGTAACGTTGATGGGGCATGGGAAATTCCTAAGTACACATAATAAAACCCGCAACGGGTTAGCATGTTTATTACTAAAACCCGTATCTTGTTATTTTATCTACTATTTTTATAAAACGTAATGATTTAATGGCCAAAAATGGACCAACCAGTTTCATGCACCAGCATTTCGAGGGCCTCGGTGCCCAATTTACTATTACCTATTTTGTCTAAACCCGGAGACCAGACTGCAATTGATGCTTTACCTGGAGCGATAGCTAGGATCCCCCCACCAACGCCACTTTTACCGGGCAATCCAACGCGATAGGCAAACTCCCCAGAACCATCATAATGACCGCACATTAACATCAGTGAATTTATGCGCCGGGCCCGGTGTTCAGGCACAACACGACTACCAGTACTTTGATTTGTGCCGTTAGAGACTAGAAACAAGCCGGCTTTGGCGAGTTGTTCCGTGGTCATCGAAATTGAACAATGATGAAAATACGTTCCTAGTACTTTTTCGACAGGATTTTCTAAACGCTCGAATGACGCCATAAAATGTGCAAGTGACGCATTTCTGCTGCCTGTCATCATTTCAGATTGCGCGACCTTTTCGTCTATTGAAATACTTTCATCATTGGCCACAAAACGCACAAAATGTAATATTTCTGCAAGGCTTTCTTTGGGCTCATTATGCCCCATAATGGCATCAGCTATCGCGATAGCACCGGCATTAATAAACGGGTTTCTCGGTATTCCACTTTCATGTTCAAGCTGCACAATTGAATTAAATGGGTCGCCAGACGGTTCTCGACCTACCCGCGCCCATAGCGCGTCGCCAAGTTTGCCCAGCGCCATAGTCAGGGTAAAGACCTTTGAAATACTTTGAATGGAAAATAAGGTATCTGCGCAACCGGCGCTGTAGACCTTACCTTCTGGAGTTACCACTGTGAGCGCGAATTGGTTGGGATCAACACAGGCTAATTGTGGTATGTAGTTCGCTACTTTACCCCGGTCAGTGCGAGAGCGCATTTCCTGGTAAATACTGTCAACGATGTTTTGCATCTATTGGCCTTTCTTAATAAACAAATGTGAGGCCATCAACTGGCTAAATAATGTCAGTATTGCTTTTAACATAGCAACTTAACTTAAGTATGCGATAAGTCACAACATTGCATTGAGACTTTTTTATGGGTACGGGCACTTACCCCAGCGTGATCAAAAACGGCGACCGATGGACTTTTGTTCAACAATAACCATTGATAGCCTAATTCTTTAAATCCTAATCGCTGATGAAATTTTGCTGATGGCGGATTAGGTGGCACAAGGTTATATTCACAAACCACATGATTAACACCTTGGGCTTTGCTCCATGTAAACAAATCTTGATATAAGACAGTGCCTAGTTGCCTCCCTTGATAACGAGCATCAAGCACAATTCGATCAATATACATATAGTTCGCTAAATGATTTTTAAACCAAGCATAATTTTCGTTGATGTAATGACTGTTCGGCCCCATTACCAGCAAAAAACCAGCAACAGTACCTTTAACAACTAACACTCTATGATACGCAGATAAGCTATGTAATTTAGCGACATCGTCTTGATTCATAGCGCTAGTATGCGCCACCTCAGCGAGATTCAATTCAACAACCCGTTCAAAATCGTGTTCGGTCGCATCTCTTACGTAAATATCGCTCATGTTATATCTGTCCTGTTAACGCGTTTTTCTTAATCTATTAATTTTCGTCACCTGTTAAAAAGTGTCGCAAGCATAACGCACATTTGAACGGGATGAATCACCCTCGAGCAAAATATGATTATTGATGCCAGCAATTACATCATCACTATGATGGTTCACATAGATAATTGAAGTGGTTGTAGATTTAGCGATGGTTTCGATCACCGCAAGAATACGCTGACGATTAATCTCGTCGAGCCCATTACAAGGTTCGTCTAAAATTAATAATGGAGGATGTTTAACCATAGCACGTACAATTAATGCCAAGCGCTGATCACCGAAGGATAACTGCTGAAAAGGAGTACTTTCATGATCATCCAATCCAATAAGCGCTAACCAAAGCTTGGCTAAATGTATCTGCTTTTTTGTCGGTTGTTGGTACAAACCTATGCTGTCATAAAAGCCCGAAAGCACAGCATGAAGTAGGCTGCAATTCACGCGGTAAGAAAGATGAAATGCATTTGAAAGAAAACCAATATTTTTCTTGATATCCCAGATACTTTCTCCGCTTCCGCGTTTAAAACCGAAGACAAAAATATCATTCACATAACACTGGGGGTGATCACCCGAAATAAGCTGTAAAAGGCACGTTTTGCCAGAACCATTCGGCCCACTTAGTTGCCAATGTTCACCTAGTTTAATTTCCCATGTCAGTGCTTCAATGATTGCCCCTTGCGGATATTTAATCGCTACATTATTCAAACGAACTATTGTATCACCTTGCTTAAATGAGTTACGCGTAACACTTGAGTCTGGCGCAGGAAGTGAAAAACACGTTTGTTGAAGCGTTAATAATCGCGCTAAATCACCAACAGCTATCTGATCTTCAGTTGTGACAGTAGACTGTAATCCCCCCTGCGACACCAACCCATAATGTGTCACAAATGATGGTATTTCTGACCAACGATTGATGACCAAAACCATACAAATATCTGTATGTAACTCAGTAATTAATTCAGCTAATTTTTGCTGCATGTTGCTGTCTAAACCATCAAATGGTTCGCCTAAAATCAGTAAGTCTGGCTCAGCAATTAACGCTCTAATTAAAAGTAATTTTCGCGTTTCCCCGGTGGAAAGTGCGGAAAAATCACGGGTCAATAAAGGGGAAAATTCGAACAGTTCAATAAGTCGTTTACACAAGGGTAAATTCAATAATTCATCAATACTTTGCACACTAACACTGAGTAATTCATACACTTTGGTGGGAACCGGGATTATGTCCAGTATGTCTGCCGCATCTTTTTCTCGCTCCTGTTCAATTAGCGCTTGCTGGCTTTCATAGGAGACCAGTTCGATGTGGCCGAAATCACTGACTAACGTACCCTGCTGTATGTCGCCATAACCGGCTAGCACAGCCGCTAAAGCGGATTTCCCTGCCCCATTTTGGCCAACCAAGACCCAATGCTGCCCCTTTTCGACAGACCAATTGATTCCGTGCAGCGAAAATGTTGAAGAAAATTCGACATTTAGGTCTGTTAAACAAATACTCATAGAAACCCTTCATTGAAATCTTTTTATGTGCCTTATTGAAAAGGCGCTCAACATACCGCTTCGCTATTACGCTAATTTATTTAGTACTTCTAGCACGGTAGACAGTTGTTTAGGACTAATATCTTTTACTGCCTCATCAAATGTATTTTTACAACTGAGAAAAGCATACTTATATATATCTCGCCCAGTAAATGTCAGTTTAACTAAACTGACACGCGCATCTCGATTGTTTTTTTCTTTTTCAACCAAGTGAATTTTTTCCATCGGTGTCAATAATCGAGTCACCCCTGATGCAGTAAGATTAACTGCGTCTGCAAGTTCTGTTCGGCTCATGACCTGATTTTGCGCATAGTTTAAGTGATGTAACACCATAAACTCACTCAAGCTTATCCCGTGCACACCTAATGCGCGGTCAGCCTTTTTAGATAATTTCCCCACTGTTCCTGATAGTGAAAACAGCAAAGCTAAAGAAGCAGGAAGTTGGTCCACAATAAAATACTCCGATTAATAAGTGTAAACGATTGTAGCGTAAGATCTGAACTACAACTCAAGCGCGCACACTTGATAAATATTTGATCAATCAAGCATATATCAACCATAATACAAGTACAAATTAAAGATATGAAAACAATAACAAAAGCGTTTCGCAGGTTTCTTGTGAGTGAAATCCACTATAAATAGTGATATATAGACGTAGTTAGCGCTTGCACTTATATGAAGGAAAAATAGATATTTATATTTAGCAGTTTTATTTATTTTTGAATTCTACTAAACAATATTTTACTTTTTTGCAGTTCCCTCTATAAATTCAGCCGATTTTCTCGTGGTAGAGGACCACTTTGTTGTACAATAAAGGCCTTAATAATTTTCGTTTAGTAGGGATATGTTTCAGCATTTTTTAATTACCCGCTTTAATTTACGCAAGCAAGATTGGCAAACGTCAAAACATAACAAACAAGTATTGACCGATACCTGGATGGAGAATCGCTTAGCACTGTTTGAGGACTACTGTTTTTCTTCGTTACAGGCACAGACGGAGCAAAACTTTACGTGGCTTGTGTTCTTTGACACCACTACGCCAGACAGATTTCGTAGTGTGATAGCCCGTCTAGAACAAACATTCAGTCAATTCACCCCTATCTATATAGACGGAATGGACGAGTTCTTACCTCAAAGCAGACGCCAAATAAATCAACGCTTAACCCAACCTTATGTCATTACATCTCGGCTCGATAATGATGATAGTTTGCATCAAGATTATATTAAGGAAGTACAGAGTCACTTTGCTGAGCAGCAATTTATGGCTATTGATTTTGTAGATGGCTTTACCTTACAAGTTGAACCTCAAGTGCGTTTTGCCAAACGTTCCCACGTACATAACCCTTTTCTAAGCCTAATTGAAAAAGCGGATGAGATAAAAACAGTATGGTTTTTAGAGCGTCACGGTCAATGGAGTGAAATCAAAGCGCTTGTTCCAGTACGCGCCAAGCCTATGTGGATGTCAGTCATTCACATGGAAAACAAAGTGAATACGTTTCTTGGGTTTGACAATATACCTTGGAACACAATAGCGGCATTTCACTTAAAACCAGAGATTGAACAAGCGCTTGCGCACAAACGTTTACCATTTGAAGCATGGAAAGTACAAAGCCTGAAAAATAAATTGAAAACCTTGTGGAAAGTTAATTTCAAATTATTTAAACGCCGTCTTATGAAATAGAAGTGAGATCTAAACATGAAAAGTGCAGCCCTTTGGCTGCACTTTTTTAATTACATTTTCGCTATCAGTATTTTTAACAGCGTAAGTTTAGCGTTTAAGCACGCTTGTTAACGCACTAACGCAGTAATCAACATTTTTCATATTACTGCCGTAACCCATTAAACCGATTCGCCACACTTTGCCTGCTAACTCCCCTAGCCCAGCGCCAATCTCTAAGCCAAATTCACTTAACAACTGACCGCGTACTTCGGCATCATCAACACCATCTGGAATACTTACCATGTTCAACTGGGGTAAGCGATACGCTTCATCGACCACAAACTCTAGACCAATATTTTCAAGGCCCGACTTTAATGCCTGATGCATTTCATCGTGACGCTGCCAAGCAGGTTGTAGCCCCTCGTTGTGTAAAATGCGTAGTGACTCATGTAGGGCATACAGGCTATTGACGGGAGCCGTATGATGATAAGCCCGCTTCCCACCTTGCCCCCAATACCCCATGACAAGATCCATATCTAAAAACCAGCTTTGCACAGGTGTTTTACGGGCTTTTATCACCTCAACAGCTGCGTGACTAAAGGAAACTGGAGACAATCCTGGAACACATGATAAACATTTTTGAGTGCCAGAATAAATGGCATCAATTTGCCAACCGTCTACGTCAAGCTCTATACCGCCTAAAGAGGTTACGGCATCGACTATACTTAAGCAGTCGTAACGCTTAGCGAGTTCGCTAATTGCTTTGGCATCATTGCGCACTCCAGTAGACGTTTCAGCGTGAACGAACGCTACAGCTTTCGCATCTGGATTAGCCTTTAAGGCCTCTTCCACTTTTTGCAAGTCTGTTTGTTGTCCCCAGGTGTCTTGTACCATTACAGCCGTTGCGCCGCAGCGCTGTACATTCTGCTGCATTCGTCCACCGAAAACACCGTTTTGACAGACGATGACTTTGTCACCAGGTTCAAGTAGGTTAACAAAAACAGATTCCATTCCCGCCGAACCAGGCGCAGAAACAGGCATAGTAAGTTGATTGTCAGTTTGAAAGGCAAACTGAAGCAATGTTTTGACTTCGTCCATTAATCCGATAAACGCGGGATCTAAATGCCCTAACGTAGGACGTGAAAGAGCGTTCAAAATACGAGGATCAACATCTGATGGGCCCGGCCCCATCAACGTTCTAACAGGTGGAATAAAAGTGTTGAATTGCGCTGTCATGAATATTCTAAGCCTTATGTTTGTTGATGTGTTTCCCATGTTACCTAGATCTAAGCTAGCAACAAGTGGTCGATAACCGACATAAATAATGTGAATAGAAAAAATTGCAGGATTTATTCTTGTGAATGCACGAAAGCGCGTCTTATGAAGGCGAGATTATCTTGGCGAAACATTTTTGCAGTAAAAATCAACAAGCCCTAGCAAAAGTACGTAACTAAACTACACTTGATTTGTACATTGGATATAGTTAGCGCAAGGCTCATATGAGCCATACCCCTCAGCTCGGATCAGCTTTTATGGTCCGAGCATTTTTTTATCTGCTAGTCTTGTACTTTTAGTTCTGCGATAAAACGCTTGGCGTTTTCAACATAGTGTTGACCAGATGCTTCAAGCATTTTCTTTTGCGCATCTGGAATGTTTTTGACTACTTTCGCCGGCGACCCCATCACCAGTGACCCGTCTGGGATATCCATATTTTCTGTGACCAAACTATTTGCGCCAATAACACAATGCTTGCCTATTTTGGCACCGTTTAAAATCACACTGTTGATCCCTATCAGGGAAAAATCACCTATTTGGCAACCGTGTAACATCACCTTATGCCCAATGGTAACGCCTTTACCTACCGTAAGGGGCACGCCAAAATCAGTGTGCAGTACGCTGCCATCTTGAACATTACTGCCCTCACCAATGGTTATTTCATCGCAGTCGCCTCGTAATACTGCATTGAACCAAACGCTGGCGTTGTCTGCCAAGGTCACTTTGCCCATAACGTGACTGCCCGGCGCAATAAAAACATCTTTACCGACAGTGACCTTATCGTTCCCTAATGAATACAACATACCGACTCCTTAAACTAAATTTTACGCATTAGGCCTTCTTGCATACTTGACGCAACAAGCTTGCCCTGACGATTGAAGAATTGGCCACGCACTAAGCCACGCGACCCACCACTAAACGGGCTTTCAGCGCAGTACAATACCCAGTCGTCAAAATCGAACGGATGATGAAACCATACTGCATGATCAATAGTCGCCATGATTAAGTTCTTATCACGAACAGACACGCCATGTGGCTGAATTGCCGTTGACAGAAAGTGATAGTCAGACGCATAAGACAACATAGCCTGATTTAAATGAACGTTACTGTTTAAAGCCTCTTCTGCTTTCATCCAAATGTAGCGTTTAGGTTCGTGCACACCTGGATTAACAGGGTCAATTTGCTGTACCGAGCGCATATCCAGTGGTTTGTGATAACCAATGGCTTCGCGCATACGCGTCGATAACTTTTCAGGATCCAGATCATCGAAGGTGGTGTCGCGAGGTAAGTCTTCAGGCATTGGCACATCAGGCATTTGTGCAAACTGGTGCTCTAACCCCGCTTCAGGTTGTTGAAATGACGCTGTCATATAAAAAATATTACGACCATTTTGAATCGCTTTAACGCGGCGAGTAGAAAAACTGCGACCATCTCTTACGGTTTGCACGTCAAATACCACAGGCTTTTTAGCGTCACCTGGCAATAAAAAATAAGCATGAAAAGAGTGGGCTACGCGCCCTTCAGGTAAGGTTAACTGAGCGGCAGCGATGGCTTGCCCCATGACTTGCCCACCAAACAGCGCCCTGAAACCTAAGTCCCAACTTTGCCCACGAAATAACCCGTCTTCTATTTTTTCTAAGGTTAATAAATCTACTAATTTAATATCGCTCATAATCTCTCAAATGAATAAATTGTGTGTTGTCGCTTTTAACTTACGAGCCCGTTGCTCGCTCGGCATATGGGTTTCTAGGGTAAAATTTATCAGGTAAATGAGCTTGATGCTCGAAAAAACGCGTATCTTTATAGGGTAACTTCATAAACCCTGACATGCCTACGCCTTGTATCATGGGCACCAGCTCAATAATTTTACTCAGTAAATATTTAAACTCATCTGCTGATGAATGATCCAGCAAGGTGTAATAGCTATGGATCTTTAAGTGCTTGGGAAGCGCTTCAAAAATAATACACCCCGTGTGATGTATCCCGTTTAGTTGATGAATAATCGTCATAAGATCATCTGGCAAAGTCAGTAATTCATCAGGGTCATCGCCATCTTCAAAATATGAATGCATCCGGCTTTGATCTTCTTGTACTGATACCTTGTTTAATTCATATGGTATGCACATATCTGATGACGGGACAAAGGGGGTATTTTCATCTTCTCGCTCGATGTGTAAGGTATCACGCGCGTTAAACATACAGCTTTTAAATACACCGACTCGATGAATCGAGCGCGCTAAGGTCACAATATTGTTCACTGTGGCGTCAAAGGATGGTTTTAATTTAGGGTCGTAAACATTAAGACTAGAATCTATATATACCCCTTGCGGTGTCCAGCGCACGGCTAATCCGCCTACCACAGGGTACTTGCCGAGGCGGCTTACTTCAGAAATAAAGGCTTTTTCCGTTTCTCCCATACCTTGTAAGTAATTCTTGTAATATCGCTCAAACTGTTCGTCATTGAGGTAGCGTAACTCCTCGGTACTTTGCTCACCTTCGGCGCGTAAAAATGACTTTCGTGAGCTGTAAACAACTGTGTCTATCTCGCGGGATTTTTGATGGCTCCAACCAGGTATTAGCGCCGGAGCTTGGGGCGGGTCTTCAGCGCTGAACACTAGATTCTTCAAATGTTGGATATTATTCAGTAGATAGTCACCACCCTGTGCTCTTTTTTGCGCATCATCACTGAGCATAGCCGTTAATATCTCGCCAAGCATTTTAGGTAAACCCAAGGCGTTGGGCCTAATCACTTGAGCGCCAAATCGACTTGATTGCCCAGATGCTAACGCATACAGGGTACTGGCTAAACCTTGCTCATCAAAACGAGGCGACGACAAATTTCCGCTTAACTGCTCAGGCCCAATGAAATACACATCACCAAGGCGGGCATTGGTTTGCTGCATATCACTGGACATTAAATCCATCACATTATTGGCTAAGTAATTTCCTTGCGCATCAAGCTGAGCAAAAACCGATGACCCCCAGTCAATCAAACCGACCTTTTCAGTGAGTGGATCAAACACGATATTTGACGGTTTAACGTCCCCATGAACAATCGGCTTTGGCTGACCATTTTCAGAAAATGCGCGAAGCGTTTGTAATATATCTGCCAATTGAACAGCAATTTTTACGACCAATCTTGGCGACAGAGGCCCTAGTTCCAGTGATATTTTTTCCATATCCTTACCTGTAGCCCGCTGCATGACTAAGATAGATTGTTTTTTGATCCGTTGAAATTCGATCAGGCTGGGTACATAAGGGTGCGCCACATGTCCAAGCATGTAGGCCTCTTCCTCAAGGCGGTCTTGTACGTGCTGTGGTAAATTGGCCCGGGAAAACTTAAATACGTATTGCTTGCTTGTGTCATAACTGGGCTTACCCGCAAACGCAAAGCCAAAAGCCCCCTTTCCTATTAGTTCAATCTCTTGATAGCCAAGACGTTCAAGTTGTTCTGTACACAATTTGAACCAGTCTTTTAGCTTTTTCGCGTCCTTATGAGAGAGCAAATAAATAGATTGCTCATCTGGAATATAGAAATGTTTAAGATCAGTTTGGGCAACCATTTTGCTGTCAGCCTTACGCTTCTTCCACCAGCCAATTCACTTGAAATGACGCTTGTTTGCTCTGTGCCATTACTGGGGTAGCTTCGGCTAAACAATCATTAATTTGCACATCAAGTTGCCAAGGTGCATTAATAATCGCCATACCAGAGCCATACATTCCTGCAAAGGTATCGGGGTCTTGTACTGCTAATTCTACCTGCAGTACATTTTTAAAGTCTTGCTGAGAAAGTGCTTCAAGCATTTTTTGACTTTTTTTGTGCTTAGTAGTGGCGCGTTCAAACCCCTCACTTTGTGATGCATCACGTTTTGACAACAGTGGGTACCAAATAGCGTAAGTTGCTGTGGGCCAACGCTTATAAGCCTTGCTAATGGAGTCAACGACTAACTGGTAATCTTCGGGGGTTTCATAGGATGGATCGGTTAGCACTAGACCACGTTTTAATTCTGGTGGCGTCAAGGCTATAAGCCCTTCGTATCCGTCCCTGTGATGCACAGAAACGTTCGGGCCTTTTATTTGCCGTTTAAGGTTAATGACCTCTTGGTTGTTCCATTCCATTAAGTGCAGTTTATCTTGCTCACGCATTAACATGCGCGCAATTTCTGGCGATCCTGGATACTGATGGCATTTTACATACTGACTCGTGAGTTCTTGATAGGCCAAGATCGTCTCTTGTACACCAGCGTAATCAGCCAGTTTAGAGATACCCTGTTTAAACTCATTGGTTTTCAGGGATTGTTCTGATGTTAAATCATATAAGCCCGCACCACTGTGCGTATCGATATAGGTGAAGCCTTTGTCTTTTTGTTTTAACTTGTCGATGATCAACATCTGGCAGATATGCTTCAACACATCTGCATGATTACCCGCATGGTAGCCGTGGCGATAACTAAACAACTGATTGACTCCTTGATGACACAATACGTCATTGGCTTGTTAAGCGTTAGACCGCTAGTTTACCTTGTCACTGGTGTTAAGCAAAAATAAACCCGCTCGAGGCGGGCTTTATTAATTATTCTGCAACTCGTGTCGTTGCGAATTAACGCGATGAATTAGCGCAATGTGCTTAACATTTTCATCGGTTGCTCAATGTATGACTTCCAAAGGTTATTGAATTTCACCATGGTAGCGCCATCGATAATGCGGTGATCTCCAGACCAGCTGACATGCATAATGTTCACCGCGTGAACGTTATCATTCTCATCAAAACGCGGTAAACGTTGCATTTTGCCAAGTGCGACAATCGCGGCTTCTGGGTGATTGATCACAGGTGTAGCTACCGTACCGCCCAATACGCCAATATTTGAAATGCTGATCGTCCCGCCTGTCAGGTCTTGCGTTTTTAGGCGACCTTCTCTTGCCTGTTCAATCAACTCGGCAGCGCGTTTGGCAATATCGAATATCGACATATCTTGCACGTCTTTGATATTTGGCACCATCAATCCGAGTTTACCGTCAACTGCCATACCGATATTGTGATCATTGAAATAGGTCAACTCAGTACAATCAGCGTTAACTTGACTGTTAATAATCGGAAACGCTTTTAACGCCATAGACAAGGCTTTAATGAAGAACGGCATAAAACTTAATTTTACACCCTGTTCGGCGAAGTCGTCTTTTAACTGAGCGCGAAGTGCTATCAAGGCATCCATTTGAATTTCTTCACTGACGGTAAAGTGAGGAATGGTAGCAACACTGTGTACCATCTGTTTGGCCATTGCCGCTTTAATTCCACTAATACGCTCAACACGTGTCGCACCCTGCAAATTACGCTGCGTCGCATTGTGCGTTTCACTGTGCGCTTTAGTGTTATCAGCGCTTTTTTCATTTCGCTGTTGAGTTAAATCGCATTTTAAAATGCGTCCTTTATCCCCTGTGCCCTGTACCTTTGATAAATCAATGTCTTGCTCTCGCGCCACGCGTCTTACAGCTGGGCTAGCCAATACTTTGTGATTTACTGTTGCCAAATTAGCTGACGTGCTGCCCTGCGTTTGAGACGTAGGCTCTGGTGCTGTCACCTTCTGTGTTGTGTCTTTCGAAGGTGTCTGCTGTTGGCCTTGTGCGCCCTCAACCTGCATAGTAAATAAAGCAGAGTGGACTTTAGCGATATCACCCTGTTGATAGCAAAGGCTGACAATTGTGCCATTGTGCTTAGCGGGTATCTCCACTAATGCTTTATCAGTCATGACCTCAACAACGGGTTGGTCTTCAATGACCTCTTCACCTTCACTGACTAACCATTTAACCAGTTCACACTCGACAATGCCCTCGCCGATATCCGGTAAGATAAATGTTTCTAGGTTACTGTCGTTTGCTTTGACGCCTGACGTGGTATTTGTGCTCTGGTTTGCGCCTAATGTACTGACGTAGTCGTCAGCATCACTGTGCTCAGTATTACTTGCGTGCTCTTGTACATCAGTAGACGGGCTGTTTTCTTGCCCCTCAATATCCAAGGCAAACAAAGGTTTATGCACCTGAGCAATTTCACCTGCTTTGTAGTACAACTTTCTAACGGTGCCACTGTACATAGCGGGTATTTGCACTGTGGCTTTGTCTGTCATGACTTCTGCAACCGGTTGATCTTCAACGATGATATCGCCTTCTGATACTAACCATTCCAATAATTCACACTCTACAATTCCTTCACCAATATCTGGCAAAATAAAGTCTTTCATTTCATCTTTCCTCGATATCAGTGGTTAAAAATTCACGCAGCGTTTAATCGCTTCGTAGGTTTTTAGGTGATCCGGCATGTATTCTTTTTCGTGTGCCAAAGGATAAGGCGTGTCTAACCCGCACACTCGGGTAATAGGAGATTCAAGGTATAAGAAACAGCGCTCTTGGACAGTGGCAGATATTTCGCTGGCAAAACCACCCGTTTGAGGCGCTTCATGGTTGATAAGAAGTCGACCGGTTTTCTTGACTGATTCACTTACGGTCTCCGCGTCCCATGGCAAGATGCTACGCAAATCGATTATTTCACAAGAAATGCCGTCTTTCTCTGCCATCTCAGCAGCCTTTTCAATGACTTCAACCTGGGCTCCCCAAGCAAGCAATGTAATGTGATCGCCTTTTTTGACGACTTCAGCTTTACCCAGAGGTAACTCGTAATCCTCTTCAGGCACATCGCCAACCGACGCACGATACAAACGCTTTGGCTCCATGAATAAAACGGGGTTGTCGTCTCGAATCGAAGCCAATAACAAGCCTTTCGCTTGATACGGATTACGTGGAATAACGATTTTCATACCAGGAATATGCGCGAAAAAGGCCTCTGGTGATTGTGAATGATATAGGCCTCCTGCAATACCGCCACCATATGGCGTACGTATGGTTAACGTGCCGCAGGTAAATTGCCCACCGGAACGATAGCGAAACTTAGCGGTTTCATTCACAATTTGATCGAACGCTGGAAAAATATAATCGCCAAACTGAATTTCCGCCACCGGCACTGAGCCTTGTGACGCCAGCCCGTTTGCAAAGCCAATGATACCTTGCTCAGTTAAGGGCGTATTAAAGCAGCGACCTTTGCCGAATTGGTGCTGAAGATTGCTTGTGGCTCTAAATACCCCACCAAAATGCCCCACATCTTCACCGAATACCATGACCTTCTCGTCTTCAGTCATAGCGGTAATGAGCGCATTGTTGATTGCTTGTAGCATATTCATTTTAATCATGATTGATTCTCCCTGCCGTTTTTGGATAGGCTTCTGGGTACAAACGAATATGTTGTTTTAATTGGCTTAATTGCTCTCGTAAGTGCCATGGCGGCGTGTCGTATACATCGTTAATCAAATCATCTATCTCGCAAATATCCACTTGCTCGGCTTTTTTCATCGCTGCTAACACGTCTTGGCGGGTTTGTTCAACGAATTGCTTATGTTCTGCTTCATCAATCCAGTCTTTACTTTTCATCCAGTTTTCAAAGCGTTGAACGGGATCTTTCTCACGCCATTTTTGCTCTTCTTCTTTAGAACGGTAGCCTGTAGGGTCATCAGAGGTAGAATGGGCTGCCAAACGATAGGTCATGGCTTCTATCAATACAGGGCAGTTTTCTTTAAGCGCAATTTCTCGTGCTTTTTGCGTTGCCAAATAAACGGCTAATACGTCATTGCCGTCGACACGAATAGTTTTAACTCCGTACCCTAGACCGCGCGAAGCAATGCCATCTCCACTAAATTGCTCACTAGCAGGGGTAGAAATCGCGTAGCCGTTGTTACGGCAGAAGAAGATCACTGGGCAATTTAACACTGAGGCCATATTTAGCCCGGCGTGAAAATCCCCCTCAGAAGCAGCGCCTTCACCAAAGTAACAAATAGTAAGAGCTTCATTGCCTGCCATTTTTTGTCCGTAAGCATAGCCAGCAGCTTGGGGAATCTGTGTGCCTAAGGGGGACGAAATGGTCATAAAGTTAAGCGCTTTATCACCGTAGTGTATTGGCATTTGTCGTCCCTTATTAGGGTCAAGCTTGTTACTGAACATTTGATTCATAAACTGCTCTGTACGATAGCCTCGGTACGCCAGTGCCCCTTGCTCGCGATACTGGGACATGATCATATCGTTTTCGCTCAGCGCCGCAGCACTGCCAATAGTCGACGCTTCTTCACCACTGCAGGCTAAATAAAAGCTGATGCGACCTTGGCGCTGTGCGCCAACCATGCGCTCATCAAGCACCCTTATATAGTGCATGGTCCTGAATATTTTCAGTGCTTCATCCCTGCTTAAGTCAGGCATATCTGCATCGTCATGTACGCTACCGTCAGGCTGCAAAATTTGTAGCATCGGCAGATCGACTGTACCTTTACCAATGATATTAACTTTGTGGCTTATCCCCACATCTGAGAGATGATTTCTTTCGTTCACCATAAACCCTCTTTAACGTTCCTCAACACCGCCATGATTGACCATGTTTGAAAGTTGTTACTTGAGTGTTAATGCTAGTGTAAATACTAGGATGGGGCGTTTCCAAATTTGGAGTGAATTTAACAAAAGAAGGGATAGCTATTCTAATTAAATCGCGAAAACATGATGATTATCCGCTTTTAATCAACAACGATTAAAAACCGTTGTTCTAATAAACAATTTTAGCAGTTGAAATTATGAGGTTTGAACCTGGCCCCGATATACATGGCAGTATATTGAGGCCAAAAATGCAGAAGGTTTCGTTAGGCGTACAAGCGTTTGCGTTTTACTTCAATACTATCAATATAACCATGCCACGTAGCATAACCAATGATGGGCATGAGGATGATAAAACCAAAGAACTGCGTTGCAAAGCCAATTAGCACGGCCATAAAAATAATACTTGCCCAGAACAACATAGGGATTTTATTGCTCCATACGGTGTTCATACTGGACAGTACAGCAGTGGCTAAGTCGACTTTACGCTCCATCAATATCGGCTGGGTAAATGCACTTAAGAAAAACACCAGTAACGTGAAACCTGCCCCTATTACACCACCGAGGGCTAAGAAGGGTAACAAGTTCGCGTAGTTTTCATCTAAGTAAGGCGGATATAAAGCATGGATCAAAGACGCAATACGTAACCAGAAAATCATGAGGACCATAAGTAGTATGCCCAAACCCCACTCATTTACTGCATTGCGTTTCACCGCCTTAATGCTGTGCCATAAAGAAGGTTTATGCCCCTTTTCAAGCTCCCAGCTTATGTCGTAAAGACCCGCCGCTAAAAAAGGGCCGATTAACATAAAGCACACAATGGCCGGCATTATGACCAGATGCCAACCGGTTAACTCAACTAAGTAGGTAATAAACCACGGGATAGCCGCAAAAAAGACACCAAACACTAAGGTTAAAATAGGTGCACGCATCGCGTCTTGAAATCCAAGTTTTAACCAGGCTATAGGGTCAGAGAGCGATAATTGTTTGCACGGTATGACTCGGGCGATTCGGCTTCCAGTAATCGCATTTTGAGGGGCGTCTTTAAACGATTGTGACATAGAGAGATACTCCAAACTAAGAAAGAAATTTATCGTCTGTTTTGTCTTACTGCTCTTTTAGATTAATCCTATATACTCAACTTGTCAGGTAAAAAGATCGAACTGTTCATTATTATTTAACAATTAAAAAACAATCGCGTATTGCGAGAGAGCCAACCGAAGGTTCTCGTTCTCCTCCTTATATAGCGCTGATACCACCCGTTAGGTATTTTTATGTTGATAAAGCGCACAGAACACACATTTATACTTAACATCCCCTATTACCCTGTATTACTCTTGCTGCCACTTACCGTCAGCTAGTTTAATTCATGCGTACTTTTAACAAATCTAGAAAACTCGATAATGTGTGTTACGACATTCGGGGCCCAATATTAGAACAAGCACAGAAAATGGAAGATGAAGGTCACCGTATTTTAAAGCTAAATATTGGTAACCCTGCTCCCTTTGGTTTTGAGGCGCCCGATGACATTTTGAAGGATGTGATACATCATCTGCCTAAATCACAAGGTTATTCTGAGTCAAAAGGGATCTACCCTGCCCGTGTTGCTGTCATGCAGTATTATCAGCAACAGCAAATCAAAAATATCTCAGTAAATGACATATACATAGGTAATGGCGTAAGTGAATTGATAGTAATGGCAATGCAAGCCTTGCTTGATGACGGCGATGAAGTACTGTTGCCTAGCCCAGATTACCCCCTTTGGACGGCATCCGTTAGCCTGTCATCAGGTAATCCCGTGCATTATCGGTGTGACGAAAATTCGGGCTGGGAGCCTGATATTGATGACATCAGAAGCAAGATCACGGTTAACACAAAAGCCTTAGTACTTATCAATCCAAATAATCCAACTGGGGCGGTTTACAGTAAAGCACTGCTATTACAAATAACTGAACTCGCTCGTGAGCACGGCTTAATGGTGTTTAGTGATGAAATTTACGACAAAATCCTTTATGACGGCGCGCAGCATCAATGTATTGCTGCCCTCGCTGATGACATATTTTTTATCACTCTTGGCGGCTTATCGAAAAACTACCGTATTGCAGGCTTCCGTGCAGGTTGGTTAGTGGTCAGTGGTCAAAAGGCGCTAGGCAGCAATTACATCGATGGCTTAAACATGCTCTCATCGATGCGTATGTGCGCTAACGTACCTAGCCAACACGCAATTCAAACTGCCTTAGGCGGCTATCAAAGCATCAATGATTTAATTGCCGACGGTGGGCGTTTAAAACAGCAAAGAGACCTTGCCACAACCCTACTCAATGAAATTGATGGGCTTGAATGCGTCGCTCCTAAAGGTGCAATGTACTGTTTCGTTAAAGTAGATGCACAGAAATTTAATATTACCAGTGATGAGCAAATGATCATGGACTTGCTGCGCAGTGAAAAGGTGCTGCTTGTGCACGGCAAGGCATTTAATTTAACCGACGGCTGTTACTTTCGTTTAGTCTTCTTACCTCACATTGATGTGCTACGCCCAGCCATTGAACGTATCGCCAATTTCTTTAAACACTACCGTCAGGCAGATCCTACATTATGAGCACCCCACAAAAGAGTCACTTTTTTGCCCATCTAGCCCGCATGAAGCTTATTAACCGCTGGCCTTTAATGCGCAATGTACGTACTGAAAATGTGCAAGAGCACAGCCTACAAGTTGCTATGGTTGCGCACTCATTGGCATTGATCCGCAATAAGTATTTTAACGGCACCGTTAACCCCTATAAAATTGCAACTCAAGCGATGTTCCATGATGTCTCAGAGGTGCTCACGGGAGATTTACCGACCCCAGTTAAATATTACAATCCAGCCATTCAGACTGAATATAAAAAAATCGAAAAAATAGCAGAGCAAAAGCTGATCGATATGGCTCCTCAAGACTTCAAAGAAGATTATGCATCTCTTATTCAACATGAAGGTCAAGATGAAAGTGAAGCATTCATCATCAAAGCGGCTGATGTGATATGTGCTTATCTGAAAACCTTAGAAGAACTCTCAGCGGGCAATCAAGAATTTGTGTTAGCTAAAAAACGCCTAGACAAAATTTTAAAAGATTATCACTCACAAGAGGTGGATTATTTTATGCGCGCTTATGTGCCTAGCTTTAGTTTAAGCCTAGATGAAATCACCCAAGAAGAGCACGATATATAGCCTCATCGCGCACTTCTTGGATTAAAAAGTGGGTTAAAAATGGCGTTAAATGATCGCTTTGTCCCACAGCCCATATCGATTGTGCATTTTTCCTTTCGGTAAACTCAATGCAATAAGTAAGGCTGCGCAGATAAAACTAGACGCAATGCTAATACCATCAACACCGTACACAAAAGGTGTTATGAATAATGCAGCTCCTAACGGAATAAGTGCAAACCTCACTGCTCGACCCGTTTCGGCTAGCGCAATGACGACCACCGTGATGACTAGGGCACCAATGAGATGATCAGCGTTAGCCATCTCACCTTCTGCCCCTAGGGTCATTCGGGTAAACATAAGCCATAAACCAATGGGCAAGCATAAAACTAAACTGGGCGGAAAGGTTACGCCCCCACCCACTAAGTCTTTTATTATGGCGCCCACTGGTCGTTCGAATTCAGAGTGCTCTGTTTTTTCAGCACTTCCTTCATCGGTATCCCCGGTGAACAAAATCCGCAGAAGCGGCCTACCTTGCTTTTTACGGCGATATAAAAACTCTGATGTCGCTACAAGTTCATCCAAAGAATACGGGATCTGAATTAACATGGCGGCGGCTGCAATCAAACACAGGGTGCACCAAGTCCCTAATAAGATGGGCTGAATAATGATAAAGAAGATTGAAATAGCCCCCAGTGGCACTATCATGATACCGAACAGCATCACTAACCACGGCATAGTTCGCCATCGCCGCGTAGAGCCCATTATCCCAGTGATAATTTCAAGTGCATAAGTCATTGCCCCAAGACCAGCATCCGGAACAGGCCATGCTTGTGAAAAAGAGGACGTGATAATTTCCTCAGTACCATTTTGAGGATCAGAGGCAATCCCAGTAAAAAATGGGTCCCAGATAGCATCAATGTGACCGAGTTGGTAAGCACATAGATAACGTGAAATAAAAAAACCGACAAAGGCTAAAACAATAACGGGCAACCGCTGCAACCAGCCTGATGGGTTAAAATCCCATCCTGTCGGTATGGCTGGACCTGTTTCTGCAGCGACGTTCGCCACCCCAGGTGTCGGTCGAGAACACACTGCAAAGCCAAGTATCAACATACCCACTAACGTGTCATTTAAATACCCTGCGGCGCTAGGTGCCCAAAACACAAGCGGAGCACACAATAGCCAAAAACCAACCAACCCGGCTCCCCAACGGGCCCAGCCCATCCGCCAAGAAAGGGACAAACAGGAAAAAAACATTAACCCAATTGCGCTTACATAGTTACTGACACTCATGGCTTGTGACTCGTAGCCTAAAATTGACGGTGCGCTCAATAACCAAAAAGCCAGACCTATATTCAAAAAGTGAGCCCACAAAAAACGTTGATGCTCAGCGCGGTAATGTTTTTCATACTGTTTTCGTACCGTATGCGAATTTTTCTCCTTTTCTCGACTCATTTTTATCCAGTCGGGTCGAGTAATCCCATTATTTTTATACCAAGCGGACGGATCAGACGTTAAGTTGTTCGTTAACGTGGCTAGTTTGTCGTAAATGTTATGTTTAGGCTGCCAATCGAGCTGTTCTTTGGCGCGGGAAATATCAAGATGGTAATGTTGCGAAGCCAAATCGATCATAAAGGGTTTAATGAATGGTTTTTCCCCCTGATCAATCGCATCAGGCACCACTGGCTCGCTTTTAACTTGCATCCAAGCGCCGGCTTTCGCAACAACGTCGGGTACATTGATGGTACTCCACTGTGTCTCGCCGAATAATAAGCTGCCGATCCTATTTTGTAACGCTTGATAGCTCATCACGTCTTCTTCACCTGCAAGCAATATATGTTCTTTGGGCAGTGATTCACGACGCTCTATGACTTTTTCAAACACATCTATCATATCTTCTTGATGTATAAATGACTGACCAGCCATTAGGTCACCTGCATAAACGTGACTCTTCATATCCCGTTCATACACTCTAGCGATTTGTTGAGATAACGTAGGTACTGCCGTTTCATCGTCGTACAAACCCGCAAGGCGCAATATGGTATAGGGTATGTCATCGTCGTTTTCTATAATGACCGTTTCCGCGCCGGCTTTCGATTTGGGATATTCCCACGCGGGCTCTACGGGTGTATCTTCATCCACTTTTTGCCCTGGCACGCCAGCCTTATGTACCAACATAGTGGAAGAATAAATAAACCGTTTGACGTCAAAATCGTTCAGAGCACTTAAAAGGCGCTCAGTCCCCTTAATGTTAACTTCTTCATATAACGGGTTAGGCTTACCTGTGAAATCGAAATACGCAGCTAAGTGCACGACTGCAGCGATGTGGTTTCCATGTTTCTCTCGAATTTTATACATGGCTAACTCAATCGAATCATCCGACGTTAGATCGCAAATATAACTTTCATCGGAGCACTCACATTCGTCTCTATCTAATCCAATTGTGGTGTAGTTTGGATTAAGTTGACGACAAATATGTGTTCCTATATTGCCAGACGCTCCCGTTATTAAAACAATCGGTTTACCACCATCTTGAGAAACCATTTCATTTTCCATTAAGACATTCCCGCGATATGACAGAATAAAAAACATTAGAGCGTGCAGTTAGTTTGCCAGATATGCTTTGCGCAAATTAAACGACCGCCCACACCAAGGTTTACAAAGACTGTAGAGCTCATCCGACCATGATCCTAGGCGAGTGCCAGCACTTTGAGCACTAATTGCACACTTTATTCAGGCAATATTTTCGCGAGCCGGTAATTTTTTACACAACCCAAACCGCTAGTTTCAACTTGAATTAGCGCATTCAATGCGAAATAGCTTTAACCGTATCGCTTGGGGGTATTAGAGGGACCTTCGGGTTATTCCTAATACGAAAACGTCGTGGTTTGGTGATAAATAGTGTTGGGTAAACTGTTGATAGATGGGCCATTACTAACACTAAGCGACGTCAAGAGCACTCACTTTAAACTTATTACGCCATGCTCTGTCTGACACAATTAGAAAATGATGAGTTTGTAGCATTTTGCACACAAGGTTTTGCCCATAAAGATCACATATAAAATAAATAAATTAGCGGTAAAAAGAATAAACTGAATAGTTTTTTATTGATAAATGATTACTATGTTGGGTCAACTTAAAAATGGACAGTATTTATGCACCCTTGCCCACAAGTTTTAATCAGACAATTCAGCAAATTAGTGATCGCCAGTGTTATTTTAATTTACTCTTCTTTGGCTTATTCAAGTCAATTTAATGTGTTGCTCTTCACTAAAACGGCTGGATGGCATCACAAGTCAATTAATGGTGCTGTTCAAGCCATTGAGAAACTAGGTGATAAGCATCATTTTAACGTTGACTGGCAAGAGGGTGCCGGGTTAATAAATGATGAAAATTTACAGAAATACGACGCGATTGTTTTTCTGTTAACCTCTGGCGACATCTTAAATAATGAGCAACAAAATGCCCTGCAACGTTACATTCAATCAGGAAAAGGGTTCGTGGGGATCCACAGCGCATCTGATACTGAAAAGAACTGGCCTTGGTATACACAGCTTGTAGGCCACGTATTTAAAATTCACCCTCAGATTCAAAGTGCGCAACTTGATGTAATTTCAAGAGATTTTCCTGGTCTTGAGTACTTTCCAGATTCCGTCTTGTGGACAGACGAATGGTATGAATTCAGCTCCGCGAAAGTGGACGATTTAACCTATTTACTCTCAGTTGACGAGCGTACGTTTAACCCTGACACCAAGTGGAATGATAATATCGGGAAAGGCATGGGCGCATTCCATCCTGTTGCTTGGTATCACGATTTTGACGGTGGACGTGCGTTTTATACCGCATTGGGCCATAAGTCCATTGCCTATCAAGACAATGCGTTTTTACAGCACATATATGGTGGTATATATTGGGCAGCAACCGGCAAGGGAATATCAGTTAGCCCATAAGTAAAAGGTAAATAGTAAAATGCAGCACAGTAAGATGTGGTCAGCGCGACACTTTTCACAACAAATTCAGCGCGATGGCGATCACCGCTCACCTTTTCAGCGTGATAAAGCACGCATCCTACATTCTGCGGCGTTTAGACGTTTACAAGCTAAAACACAAGTATTAGGCGTGGGTATGAGTGATTTCTATCGAACCCGCCTAACCCACTCATTAGAAGCATCACAAATTGGTCAAGGAATAGCAGCACAACTTCGCCGTAAACACCCTGAGCTAACACAGGGGTTAAATTTAAACGATACCTTGATAGAAGGCTTGTGTTTGGCCCATGACATTGGTCACCCTC
Source organism: Paraglaciecola chathamensis S18K6 (assembly GCA_000314955.1). GTDB lineage: Bacteria > Pseudomonadota > Gammaproteobacteria > Enterobacterales > Alteromonadaceae > Paraglaciecola > Paraglaciecola chathamensis. Next base: position 50,655 of record BAEM01000053.1, read on the forward strand.
CTTTTGGTCACGGCGGAGAAATTGCGTTACATTATATGATGCGCGATCACGGTGGTTTTGAGGGCAACGGGCAAACGTTTAGGATTGTGACCAAACTAGAACCTTACACCCCTTCCCATGGTATGAACTTGAGTCGCCGCACTTTGCTCGGCCTTGTAAAGTATCCTAATTTTATTCCTTCGTTGAGCAACCTAAAACCTGCAGCACAGATGAATCAGCTTGCCCTGTCTCATCGAAATATCAAGGCGTCTGATTGGGTTCCCCCCAAAGGCTTGTACGAATGCGACAGAAACATGTTTAACTGGCTAATTGAGCCACTTTCACAAGACGACCGGGAGTTATTTTGCCATATCGTCGCGAGTACGTCTGAACAGCGACAGCATAAAACAAAATTCAAATCCTTTGATTGTTCGATTATGGAGCTTGCAGATGATATTGCTTATGCGATCCATGACTTAGAAGATGCAATTGTCATGGGGATCGTGAACTTGCAACAGTTTGAAGCGCAGATTGTCGAACCAATAGAAGACCTGAGCGACACTTGGTTGTCAGGGCATATTTCCATGCTAGCCAAAAAATTGTTTAGTCAGCATCATCACGAGCGCAAAGACGCCATCGGTGCATTGGTCAATAGCTTTATTACCCATATTGATATCGCGCGTACAGATCCTGCTTTTCAAAACGATTTATTAAAATATAACGCGGTTTTTCCTGCTGAATATGAGCAAGCATTGGCGCTTTTTAAACAGTTTGTATTTAAACAAGTGATCCGTAAACCTGAAATCCAGCTGCTTGAATACAAAGGACAACAAGTTGTCATGGCGTTATTTGAAGCTTTTTCGTCAGATCCTGAGCGTTTGTTGCCCGAAAACACGCGTCAACGATGGCTGGTGGCGCAAAACGACAATAATGGCATGCGTGTTATTAGCGACTACATCGCTGGCATGACGGACGAATTTGCCTCTCGTTTGTACAGTAACCTGTTTATTCCTAAAAGCGGGGCGAGCCCCGACAGCATTGGCATTTAGCGGTCAAATAAAAAACAATTGAAATTTTTGGTCTTAATTCATTGTCTTAAGTATTAATCAATATGGTTAATTAAGAATTAAGGCCACTATGTTAATTAAAGTTCCGAAAACAAGCGCAGCCAAAGAAAACCAAATCACCGACGAAAGCGTGTACCACAGACGCCGAGATATCATAAAGTCTATGGGCTTTGTAGGGGCGTCTTCGCTGCTTAGCAGCACCTCAGCTCAAGCAAGCTTTTTCGGGAATGATGACAAACCCTTTAAGACGCAAGCTCTTGACTATGCGCCTGACGCCAAACAAGTTAGCACCAAATTAACCCCTGAAGAAAAAATTATAACCCACAATAATTTTTATGAATTCGGTACAGGAAAATCTGATCCCGTTGAAAATGCACAACAATTTAAGGTTAATCCTTGGCTGCTAAGCGTTGAAGGTTTGGCAGAAAACCCCTTCTCTCTCGATTACGACGATTTGTTCAAACAATTCCCACTAGAAGAAAGAATCTATCGTTTACGCTGCGTTGAGGCGTGGTCAATGGTGGTGCCTTGGATTGGCTTTTCGTTGGCCGCATTGATTAAAAAAGCCAAGCCATTAAGCTCAGCAAAATATGTGGCGTTTGAAACCCTGTATGATCCCAAACAAATGCCAGGCCAAAAGAATCGATTTGCAGGAGGCGGCATAGATTACCCCTATGTTGAAGGACTGCGAATTGACGAGGCTGTTCATCCACTCACATTGCTATCAGTTGGACTGTACGGAAAAACACTTCCACCACAAAACGGTGCGCCAATAAGGTTGGTGGTTCCTTGGAAATATGGGTTTAAAAGCATCAAATCAATTACCCGAATCCGTTTAACAGATAAACGCCCTCCTACCAGTTGGAACCGACTTGCTCCAAATGAATACGGCTTTTATGCCAACGTCAACCCAAGCGTTGACCACCCCAGATGGAGTCAAGCCAGTGAAAGGCGTATCAGTGGAGCTAGCTTGTTTTCACGAAATAGGATTGATACGCAGATGTTTAATGGTTACGAAGAGGTCGCGCCTTTATACGATGGCATGAATTTAAGAAAAAACTTCTAATGCCGAATACCTTTGCATTAAAACTTAAACCAAATCATCTTTTCTGGGTGAAACTCATTATACATGTCGCCGCCCTAGCACCGTTATGTTTAACGTTTTATCAAGCGTTTACTGATAACTTAGGGGGCGATCCGGTCACTGCGCTTTTGCATTTTACCGGCTTAGGTGCGTTCAAGTTATTATTACTTTCACTGCTCGTTACACCATTGGCCCGAGTGCTCAAACAAGGGTTGTTGATACGAGTACGCCGGTTAATTGGTTTGTATAGTTTTACGTATGCCTTTGCGCATTTCGCTAGTTACATATTATTCGACTTACAGCTCGACTGGTCGTTATTGTTGAGCGAAATAATAAAACGCCCCTACATTACTGTCGGCTTAATCGCTTGGCTCATCCTGCTCGCCTTGACCCTCACATCAACAAAAAAAGCCCAGCGCTACCTAGGAAAAAAGTGGCAATCCCTGCACAACTGGGTGTACCTCGCGGTTATGTTAGTGTCGGTTCATTTTTTATGGTCAGTCAAATCTGCCATCCTAGAACCGTTGATATATATGCTGATAACCTTGTTATTACTGCTTTATAGGCGAGATAAGCTGAAACGGATATTTAAAAAGAGATTAAATAATACGCAAAAAATACAAAAATAACTTGCATGTGTTTTTATACAGTACTATTGTTATTGCAACCACTGTATAAACAAACAGGTAAAAGCACATGGCCAGCGTACACGCAATTTCAGCATCAAAAACAAGTCATTTCGATAGCGTTTCGGTTTTTAATCAGCAGCGCTTACAGGCGATCCATAATAATGTGGATAAGGCCAAGTGGTCCTATCTTATTGCTAATAATATTGTGTTTAAACAGGCGTATTCCCATTGTATTAAACTCAATATGCCCGCAACGGAACAACTAGTGATTTGGTTGGAACGGCTAATTAGTGGTGGGCAGTGCGCCAATATATTCGTTGAGCATGTAGTGTTAGACGAAATGAGCCAGGCACGTCTGACTCAGCTTTGCATTATGCATAATGTAAATTTGATCAATGTAACGACGCATCAACACGGTGAAGTGGTTAAAGGTCCTTGGCTTGATAGTTAAACCTCAGCCCAAAAAACTAAGGTTTGTTACCTCACTTTTTTAAATTGGTGAATGTAACCATAATGTGGATTTGCGCTTCGGTTTTATTCACAGCTGCTGTTTTGAAATTTCCTGCGCTAATGCGTTGTTATAAGGTGTATCATTCACCTTCAGTAAAATTAGCAGCGAAAGGAAGCAGTAATAGATTTACTGCACAGTTGAATTAATGAATGTACATCTATGTTTTTGCGGTAGCGAACTTCACTTTGCGCAATGTTGCCAACCATACTTGCAAGGTTTAAGTACACCAAGTACGCCTGAACAACTTATGCGCTCTCGATACAGCGCTTACGCCTCTGGCCATTTTCAGTACGTATTAGATACCTATACCCAATCCCAGCGACAAACACTAACCCTTGATGATTTAATTCAAAGTAGCAGCGAAACGCAGTGGCTACGCTTAGATGTACTTGATGCGCTTGTTGATCAAAACGGCAGCACAGGTCAAGTTGAGTTCATTGCATATTATCGCTTTAACGATGAAATGTATAAAATGCATGAGCGTTCGACCTTCCATCTTGAAGATAATATTTGGCGTTACGATAGCGGTACGTTATTCGAAGACAGTGGAATTCATAGACCCCAGCGAAATGATATATGTTTATGTGGCAGTGGTAAAAAATACAAAAAATGCTGCCTGTCTTAAATATCTGTTCAACCTGATGTTAGCTACACCGTCAGCTTTACCGACACTAGGCTTAAGCGCTGTTTGTTTCGCTTTCTCTTATCAATAATGAAGATCCTGAATCACTCAGTATAGTGTGCCTTCTAAGTGCGCCTTCTAATTTAAGCCCCTAAAGACATTACTTATTGTTGTCTTTCAACCATTCATTTAATAACTTAATTTGGCCGCATTTATAGGCTGCATAGGTTATGCGTAACGCATTGGATAAAAGTTCACTGTCTGACCAACCTGTTTTAGCTGATAATTCTTGGTAACTTTCCATACCTTGAGGCGATACATAGCCGCGAACTTGCTGTTTACCCAGTTCTTTTTGTCTTTCTCTGAATCTTCGTTGCTTTTCTGCATTGGCAACCATTTTCGGGTTTTTCATTATGGCGTCATTTTTTCCGTGTAAAAAGAGGATTATTTTCTGGTTATCATCCTTTACTATGTCAAAGATGTAAAATAAATCACTGCTCAGAGTTGTTTAGCGTACAAGTGTTCGCTAAATTACGTCCTTTCAAATTTTAGACTCGGAATACTATGACAATTAATCAAGGCAGTTTTACAAAAGAAGAGCTATTGGCCTGTAGTCGAGGTGAGTTATTTGGCCCAGGTAATAGCCAACTCCCCGCGCCAAATATGTTAATGATGGACCGTATTATCAAAATATCTGAAGAAGATGGCGAACACGGTAAAGGTGTCATTATCGCGGAACTCGATATTTCACCAGATCTATGGTTTTTTGCATGTCACTTTCCCGGTGATCCCGTTATGCCAGGTTGCTTAGGATTAGACGCCATGTGGCAATTAGTTGGCTTCTTTTTAGGTTGGTGTGGCGGCCCCGGTAAAGGGCGTGCACTGGGCGTTGGAGAAGTGAAATTTTCTGGCCAAATATTGCCTACGGCGAAGAAAGTCACTTATAAAATTGATATGAAGCGAGTTATCAAACGTAAGTTGTTTATGGGAATTGGTGACGGTGAAGTGTCTGTTGATGGTCGCGTTATTTATCAGGCCAAAGATCTTAAAGTCGGTTTATTTCAAGATACCAGTAATTTCTAAAAGAATTGCGTTCACTGTACGTTGAATAAAACAAAGCCCCGTAAGGGGCTATAATTAACGAGAGTGGTATCTAAAGCTTGAGGCCGGTGTTTCGGTCACCCATGGCCTCTCGCCACCCTCCTAGCCATTCTGAACGAGCTTCTGAAGCTTGGAATGGACATATTTCTTTTGATCTACCGGATATGCCTGCGTTGTACCCTTTTGAATGCGCTCTGGAAAGTTTGTCTCTCTTTTGTCTCTTCATTTAATCGAGTTTCCTATATTACGTAGCTATCTGAAATCGTGCTTAAAATAAGCACGTGTATAGAGATAGTTGATCTCGGATTTTGGTTCAATATTGATTATTTAACATAATGAAAAATATCAACTAATTCATTGATTTAAATACTTTAATTCCAATAAACTCATTTCGAATATGCAACGGGCTATTTAGCCAATTTTGTAATAAAAATGTCAAACAGGCATAAAAAAGCCCGCTTGATGCGGGCTCTAAAAGAATGTGTATTTTTTTACACTTTTATGCGTCTACGAAAGGCCATTAACATCAAGCCCGTTAATGACAGTATCCCAAAGCCTGCGCCTTTGCGATCTAAGTCATTATTGTCATTGCCTTCTTCGTCATCTCCAGGCTCGGTGACATCACAATCTTCTATCGTGCCACCGGCAATGGGCTCTAAGCGAACGCCGATAATCTTATCAACCAACACTTCATCACCGTTACTGTCTAAAATGACCTCTCCTAAAACATTCTTAGAAGGTACTCGCACTAATGCTGATGCTGCAACAACACCGTCATCATTAATACTGGTCGCATTAACCAAAGTATATGCCGAGTTACACTGAATTAAATCGTTCATGTTGATGAATTCAGACGTATTGGTGTCGTATCTAAATGCATGACTTCTTCTTGCAGATACCCCTGTTTCTACCTCACCTCTACCAACCACAATTCCAGCATTGTTTATACTATTAGCGAAGCTAGATGAGCCTAAGAAGAAGTCTTCAGGAAACGTGGTTTCGTCAGTGTTGATGTCATGTACAAAGAATTTGCTACGTGAAATACCATTAACTTGCTTAACGCCAGAGCCAATGACTAACCCGCTGTTATTTATGTCTGTTGCAGTGCTAGAGGTGAATTCGTCGTCACTCGTAATACCAGTGACCGTATCGCCTTCAAAAACCGCAGCAAAAGTACGAATGATATTTGTGTCGCGATATTCATCTTGTGACTCACCAACAGCAACACCGTTGTCGTTGATGGCTAGCGCCTTACTCTCGTAGCTGTTAGTGTCATCTTCTTCAGGCGTATATAGCAATCCTAGCGCTTTGGTGCTGATTATCTGACCTTGGTTGTCTAACTGCCAAATAACACCGCGGCGTTGAAAGCTAAACTCTAGCGCTTTTTCACCATTGGTAGATTCGGCTAAATTAATACGACGCAAACAAACTTCAACAGGCTCATCACCGCGAACATCGTCGTCGTTACAATTATCAACAGACGTTTGTAATGACGTCGAATTTAAAAGTGTCGTGCTGTAACCTGCAACTTGATTGTTGTTATTTACATCATAAGCAATACTTAGGCCCCCTGCAGTATCAGCAATTGGGGGTAATTCAATTGTCGTATTATTAACAGTGGCGAATGCTCTATTATAAAAATCATTGACCACAAACGTTAACTCAGTCTCGTCTTCCAATGTGTAGTCTAATGTATAAAACACATCAAAACTGCTTCCCACCGTGGTGCCCACATCGTTCAAGCCACGTACTATAGTATCATTGCTAAAGGTGTACTCGTTGGTTTGAGGATCTAACACGTCAAAACCAGGAATAAATTGAGTGCTTCCATTCGTTTCTACGTATGCTTGGCGACTGGCCAATTGCTGGGTTGTTAACCCTTCGCTATTTTCGGTAATCAGCGCGTACAGCAAAGTGTAATCTGCGTCATTAAAGTTACCGACTTTTGCAGCCTCTATATCGGTTAAATTATCGATTAAGGTCTGAGATTCAAAGTTTATCAGCGTTTCATCAAGCGGCGGATTATAAGGCGAGGCCACATTAAGGGCGATTTGGCCGCCAGCATTGATATCCGTTGGAAAGACATTCAAACCTTTATCATTGCTATCAAGCTCAACTACTGTGTATTGAGCGGCATTGGCTATCGAAAGCGTCAACGCTGAAAGGGTGAATACTGCCAGTCTAGTTTTATTCATTTAAAATCCTGATTACTTTTATGTGTTTTATTCAGTTAATGCTTCAAGTTCGTCCCATCTGGCGTATGCCTCACTAAGGCTGCTCTCGGCATCAGCTAGTTGCGCCAATGTCTTAGATGTTACGTCGTTCTCTTGCTTAAAAAAGTCTCCATCACTGATCAGCGACTGTAACTTAGCTATCTCTTGCTCTAATTTGTCGATAGAAATGGGCAACTTTTCGAGTTCAAGTTGCTGTTTATAAGATAACTTTTTAGTCGAGTTAGTTTTTGGCTTGGTCTTAGGACTATCACTTTGCTTAGAAGTTTCAGACTTCGTTTTATTCGCTTGTTTAGATACCGCATTTGCCGCGTACCATTGATAAATATCCGCATAACCGCCCACGAATTCTTTAATCTGGCCTTCCCCTTCGAAGAACAAACTTGAAGTCACGACATTGTCCACAAACTCTCTATCATGGCTCACGAGAATAAGTGTGCCTTTGTAGTTTCCTAAAATGTCTTCTAGTAACTCTAAGGTTTCGACGTCCAAATCATTGGTTGGCTCATCGAGAATCAGCAAGTTATTCGGTTTAAGCATGAGCTTAGCCAACAACAGACGATTTTTTTCTCCCCCAGATAAAGAACTGACAGGGACATTTACTCTTTCAGGCGTGAACAAATAGTCTTGCAGATAGCTTATGACGTGCTTGCTGTTACCGTTGATATCAACTTCACGTTTACCATCAGCAATAGCATCAATAACCTTGAGCGATACATCAAGCTGAGATCGATGTTGGTCAAAGTAGGCTAAATCTATTTTAGTACCACAGCGCACTGAGCCCGAAGTGGGTTCAAGTTGCTCAAGTAAAAGTTTAATTAGGGTGCTTTTACCACAACCATTAGGACCAATCAGCGCTATTTTATCGCCTCTGAAAACGGTTAAATCTAAATTATCGACGATATTCTTTTCATCAATTTGATATTGCAGATTTTCAGCTTCAAAAATAATTTTGCCTGAACTCTGCCCTTGCCCAAGTGTAACAATCGCTCTGCCTTGTACATCGCGACGTTCACTGCGCTCGTTACGCAACGCTTTTAATGCTCTTACCCGGCCCTCATTACGCGTACGGCGTGCTTTCACCCCTTGGCGTATCCAGGCTTCCTCTTGACTGAGTTTTTTGTCAAATAAAGCATTTTGGGTTTCTTCCACTTCTAAATCGTGGGCCTTTTTATCTAAATATTCTTGGTAGTTACCCGGGTAGCTGACCAATTGTCCGCGATCTAGGTCTACAATGCGTGTGGCAACGTTACGAATAAACGCCCTATCGTGACTAACAAACACCACGGCACCTTGATAATCAAGAACCGTATTTTCCAGCCATTTGATCATACTGATATCAAGGTGGTTGGTAGGCTCATCGAGCAATAATATATCAGGCTGATTCGCCAGCGCTCGCGCTAACGCAGCTTTACGGCGCCACCCCCCTGACAGCGAAGATAACTGCTGATCAGGGTCGAGTTTTAGTTGTGTTAACACCTGCATGATTTTTTGCTCAAACTGCCAAGCATTATGATGGTCGAGTTGTTGCTGAAGCTTTTCTAGCTTGTCCATTTGTGCTTCGCTGTAATCCGTTGCAATCACATGAGTCTGGTGGAAATAAGCTTTGAGTAACTCCCCGACTTCGGCCATACCTTCAGCGACATAATCGAATAAGCTGCATTCCACACTTTGCGGTGGATCTTGAGGCAGGCGGGAAATTTTCACCTGGTTGCCGACTAAACGTTGGCCATCATCTAATTTTAATTCGCCGGCAATAATTTTAAGTAATGTAGACTTTCCGCATCCATTACGACCGACAAGACAAACACGTTCACCGGGCTGAATCACTAACTCAACGCCACTTAATAAAGGCGGATGACCAAAAATAATACTGGCATTTTTTAGCTGTAATAAACTCAAGACAAAAACTCTCTTAATTGTTGTTCACCGAAAGGCCAGCCGAGCTCTTGCTCTGTGTCTTGGCGTTTCAGTACTGGAATACGTGCGCCGTAAAGGTGGTACAACTCGGTTGAACTTCTAACGTCGAGTTTAGTGTATCCCACCTCTGGGGCGACATGATCTAGGATTGCCTGAGCATCGTCACACAAGCAGCAATTCTTACCTGTATAGAAAAGTAACGCGACATTAGACATCAAGCGTTAACACCCAGCAGCCGTGAATTTTAGGGTTACGTTTGAAATCTTCAGGCAGTGTTTTTTGCGTGATATTTTGAATACGTAGACCCAGCTTGCTGACCCCCTCTTCGTCCAATTTAAATTGGCGCAGATTATTCGAAAACATTATTTCACCACCTGGGCGCAAACACTTAACGGCATTGCTTAGCAATGTTAAATGATCCCGCTGTACGTCCCATGTGGTATCCATTCGTTTTGAATTAGAAAACGACGGTGGATCAATAAAAATGAAATCATACTGATTGTTATGACGCTCAAGCCAAGTTAAACAATCCGCTTGAATAAACTCATAGGCGCCCTTCAGGTTATTCAACGCAAAATTTTCTTTTGCCCAATCAATGTACGTGTTTGACATATCAACTGTAGTCACCGATTTCGCTTTACCTAATGCAGCGTGCACTGAAACACTGCCGGTATAAGCGAAAAGGTTTAACACATCTTTGTCTTTGGCACGTTGTTGAACAAGCTGACGGGTAATGCGGTGATCTAAAAATAGCCCCGTGTCTAAATAATCCGTCAAGTTCAATTTGAATTTTGCGCCGTTTTCAAATACTTCTAGCATCTTCTGCTTTTGCGCTACCTTTTCGTACTGACTTTTGCCTTTTTGTTGCGCTCTAACCTTCATCACTATATTTTCGGAAGGAACATCAAGTACCTGGGGCAAAGCAACAATGACTTCATGTAAACGTCTTTTGGCTTTAGCTTCAGGCACGTTTTTAGGGGCAGCATATTCTTGAACCACTAACCAATCGCCATAGCGGTCGATTGCCACGTTGTATTCTGGCAAATCTGCGTCATAAATACGGTAACAATTTGTATTCTCGGTCTTAAGCCACTTGTTTAGACGTTTAAGGTTTTTCGTTAAACGGTTAGCAAAGTCATTATTACTAAGTGATGCCTCCTTTGTAATGCAGTTCTTTTCATCTAACACGAAATTAACCAATTGGCACTCAAGCTTGCCATTCATTAATTTATATTCTTTATTAGCAAACATTTTCATACTGCGTAATAAATCACGATTAGAGGTCAATAAAGACAGGTTCCACCCTTTAAAATGGACTTTCAAGCTTGCGCCCCAAGTTTGAAATAATGGGAGCAAAGCGGTGATTTCACTGAGCCTTTCACCATAAGGGGGATTACTTACCAAGTAACCTGTTGAGGTGCCTTTTGGTGGAATGACTTTGCACGCGTCAATGGTATTAAAGGTAATTGCTGAGAAGATACCCGCCGCATCGGCGTTTTCTTTGGCGATTGAAACCACACCGTGGTCAATGTCACTGGCCAAAATAGTACAATTTGCTTGAACAATACTGGACTCGGCTTGTGCTATCAGGTCTTGCCACACACTGGGATCGTGCTGCAACCATTGGCTGAAGCCCCAGCGTTCACGCTTAAGTCCAGGGGCAGTATTCGCCGCCATCAATGCTGCTTCGATAGCAATAGTGCCAGCGCCGCACATAGGGTCAAGCAAAGGTTGAGTGGTATCTTGCGCCCAGCCACTGCGATACAACATGGCGCAAGCAATGTGTTCTTTTACCGGCGCTAAGCCTGTTTTGGTGCGATAATGACGCTGATGTAAACTATGACCTGACAAATCAAGATACACAGTCAGCTTGTCACTCCACATTCTGCCCTGTATGCGAATATCCGGTTCGATTTTGCTAACAGAGGGGCGTGATTCAAATAACTCGTTGAATTGGTCGACTACCGCGTCTTTGATTTTCAACGCACCGAACTGGCTATTATTGATACAGTGGCTCGCCCCTACAAAATCAACAACAAAGGTATTATCGATTTTAAAATGCGAAGTCCAGTTAACGCTGCTGGTGATTTGATATACGTCATCAGCGCTGTCCACATGCCCTTCGGCAACCTTTAACATTACTCTGTTAGCAAGGCGTGACCACAAGCAAATTCGATATGCTTGTTCAATATCACCGCTAAATAGCACTTGGCCAGGTTTGGTTTTTACCGACAGTTGCGGACACAACTTTTTTATTTCTTGGGCGAGCAACTCGTCGAGCCCTTTGGACGTAGTGACTAAAAATTCAAACATATACCAACTCAGTTAATTCTTCGGGCGCGATTATACGGGAAATAAAGACATGCCGCATTAAATGCGTAAAATCAATTGATTAATATAAGATACTGAACCGGCAGGAAATTGTGAAAGAAAGAAAACTAGGCTCGTTTGTACTCGGGAATATCCGCTAGAAATGGAATAAGACGGTCGTTCATCACTTTTATAATCTCAAACTTTGCCAGCGCTTTCCTATCGCTAATCATGAAATCATCTGAAATTAGCATACAGGTGGCGCAGCTATCGTCTTGTTCTAATACGACCACTTGACCTAGCTCAGCGTTGTCGTCAAAACTGGCCTCAAGCATCGCAAGCTGAAAATGCGCCCCGCTGGTATTTTGCGCTTTGTACAACCAGCTTTTCATGCACACAGGCTTATGAAATTTTAGGGCGGCAGTGGCGTTTAATAGGATTTGAACTAACTGCCCTTCCGTCAATGGGATACCGTTATTATCTAGGCTTTCCGCTAAAGCAACGTAGTGCTCTGTGTCTTCAAGGCTAAACAATTGTTTTTCCGTAGGCAGATTAACAAGGTTCTTTAATGCAAAAGGCACAATAAATGTAAGGATATCGCCCAAGTCGAGGCGCAACTCATTTTCGTGCGTATACCAAAACCAATTTGTATTCGGAAGTAGCATAATTCCGTAGCCTATTCATTTCTAATCCTACAAAGAAACTAGCATAAAAAGCTTAGAAATCATGCACTTTCGTCATAATTAATTGTGCTAAAGAGTAACGATCACACTTTGATCCTTATAACGCGTCAACGATCTCTTTTATCAATTTTGGGCCTTGGTAGATCAGCGCAGAATAAACTTGAATCAGAGGTGATCCTGCTTCGATCCGCGCTTTAGCCGCTTCAGGGGAATCAATCCCGCCGACCCCTATCACTGGCACGTTACCTGCGAGTTGTTGACACAATTCGCTTACGATCCGTTGGCTTTTCTGTGTTAACACTGAACCGCTCAAGCCGCCTGCCTCATCAGCATACTGTTGACCTTTTACACTGTCGCGATCGAGGGTAGTGTTAGTCGCGATCACCCCATCGATCCCAATGCTTAAAAATGAATCAACCATTGAACTCAGTTCTGCATCTTCCAGATCGGGTGCGATCTTAATTAATATCGGTACATGCTTGTTATGCTCTCGTTCAAGCTTACCCTGCTCTTCCTTCAAACCTGCTAACAACTGAGATAACGCTTCGCCGTATTGTAGGTTTCTTAAGCCTGGCGTATTAGGAGATGAAATGTTCACGGTAACGTAACTTGCGTGTGCATAGACCTTACGCAAACAAATTAAGTAATCGTTAAGTGCGTCTTCTTCTGGTGTCGTTTTGTTCTTACCAATATTAATACCCAGCACGCCTGTGTATTTTGCTTTTTTAACTTGCTCAACAAGATAATCAACGCCTTTGTTATTAAATCCCATTCGGTTGATGATCGCCTTCCCTGCTGGCAAGCGAAACATGCGGGGTTTATCATTACCCGCTTGCGGTTTAGGCGTGACGGTACCTACTTCAATAAAGCCAAAGCCCATGGCAGCAAACGCGTCGATACACTCTGCGTTTTTGTCTAAACCTGCTGCTAATCCCACGGGGTTTTTAAACGTTATGCCAAGAAACTCCACTGGCTTGTCTTCAATATGTTGTTTGTACGCCATATTCAATACGTTGTGTTGGGTGCGCTTAAGCCAGTTGATCGTAAAGTCATGGCTCCATTCGGCATCTTGGGTGAATAAAAATTTTTGTAAAACGGCATACATGGCGTGTGGCTTCCTCAGACAAAAAAAAGCCCCGGTTAGTACCAGGGCATTAAGACCTTACGTTTAATATTAAGCGTTAGCGTTAATGCTAAGCAACATTAATTCACGTAATGCGACCGAAAACTTCGCAAATTCGTGGGTGCTACTGGTTTTGAATTCAGACATCATACTATACCAGCGCTCTAATAACGCCTGATTATGCTCCATCCATGTGCCCAAAATGACTTGAGCGTCATCGCACTCAGGCGCACCTGTTAGTAAAACAATCGCTAACGCCCGTTGTTGCCAATCTAACTCTTCTCGATAAGATGCTCGAGCAAGCGCCTGCCAGTGGTTTGATACAGTCTGATTGTTGATCTGTTCGAGGAACCAATGTAACTCTAAGCGTGAACCTAAACGGAAATACAAACTGGCCACCAGTTTAATACTGCGGTTTTCGGCTTTAGCAATTTGCGCCAAATCCAAACAAGGAAACAAGTTGCTTAAACTTGCCACCTTATAGGCAATTTCTTTTGGTACGCCCTCTTTGACCAAACGAGTACAGTTTTCTTCTAGCTCTTTGTATTCTTCGGCGACTAGATAGTCGTTTAAGTTTTTAAATAAATCGGCAAACGTCGATGTGTAGCTATCAATCGCCTCTTGAATGTCCATCGTTTTATCGCCATGGCGCAGATACCAGCGAGAAGCGCGTCTGAGCGTTCTGCGCATACTTTCTAACATAGCGAGTTGGGTTTGCGCTGAAACTTTATTGTCAAGTTCTTCAACTTCGTCCCACAAACTATCCATATCGAAAATACCTTTTACCACACAGTAAGCATTTGCAATTTCACAGATAGTGGCGCCAGTTTCTTCTTGCATACGGAACACGAAATTCATACCCATGTCGTTAATGAGATTGTTCGTTAACTTAGTGGCAATAATTTCGCTGCGCAGCGGATGCTGCTCCATTTGCTCCGCATAGCGTTTTTGTAATACGTCAGGGAATGCACTGATTAGCAATTTACGGTGATACGGATTATCAGTGATCTCAGGAATGTTGAATCTTTCCTTCAACATCATCTTGCCATACGCGATAAGCACGGATAATTCAGGGCGAGTAAGACCTTGTGATACCGCTAAGCGGTCTGATATTTCATCATCTGTTGGGATAAACTCAATCTCGCGATTAAGGTTGCCCTCTTTTTCCAAATTATGAATAAAACGCAATTGCTCTTTAAGCTGACTGCCACCACTTAACTGCGTTATCGAAATCGACTCGGTCTGACGGTAGCAATCTTGGATCACCAAATCCCCGACATCGTCTGTCATCTCAAACAGTAAGTTGTTGCGCTGCTTAAGCGTTAAATCCCCTGAACTGACCAGGGCGTTCAGTAGAATTTTAATATTTACTTCATTATCTGAGCAATCTACACCACCCACATTATCAATAAAGTCGGTATTCACTCGGCCGCCAGAACGAGCGAATTCAATTCGCCCTAGCTGAGTTAACCCAAGGTTGCCACCCTCACCAATAATTTTTGCTTTCACTTGCGAGCCATTAACGCGAGTATCATCGTTTGCTCTGTCACCCACTTGTGAATGGCTTTCTTTACTACTTTTAACGTACGTCCCTATGCCGCCGTTCCATAATAAATCGACTTCCATTTGCAGCACGTTATGAATAAGTTCATTAGGCGTCATTGACTGTTGCTTAGTGCCCAACCATTTTTTCATCTCAGGTGTTAATTTAATCGATTTAGACGCACGACTAAATACATCGCCACCTTTTGAAATCAAAGACTTATCGTAGTCGTTCCAACCTAAAGATGGGTTTTCAAATAGGCGTTTACGTTCTGCGTAACTCGTTTTAATATCAGGCGATGGGTCAAAGAAAATGTGCAAATGGTTAAACGCACAGATTAGTTTGGTGTGCTCAGATAAAAGCATACCATTACCAAACACATCCCCAGCCATATCACCTACCGCGACACAGGTAAAATCAGTGGTTTGACAATCCACGCCCATTTCGCGGAAGTGGCGTTTAACAGACTCCCAGCCACCGCGCGCCGTTATTCCCATTTTCTTATGGTCATAACCTATACTTCCGCCCGATGCAAACGCATCACCTAGCCAGAAATTGAATTCTTCTGAAATGCCGTTAGCGATATCAGAAAAGGTTGCTGTGCCTTTATCCGCGGCCACTACAAGGTAAGCATCGTCTTCATCCAAACGTACGACCTCTTTTGGATGAACAATTTTCCCGTCAACGATATTGTCTGTGATGTCTAATAAACTACGAATAAAAATTTTGTAGCAGGCCTGACCTTCTTTTTGGAACGCTTCACGACCTTGGTTGACCGGCAAGTTCTTGCAAACAAAACCGCCTTTTGCGCCAACTGGCACAATCACGGTATTTTTAACTTGCTGGGCTTTTACCAAGCCTAAAATTTCAGTACGGAAATCTTCTTGGCGATCAGACCAACGCAATCCGCCGCGAGCAACTTTTCCGCCACGTAGATGCACACCTTCAATCCGCGGTGAATACACAAATATTTCAAATTTCGGACGAGGCAGCGGCATGTCAGGGATAAGCTCAGGCAACATTTTAAATGAGGCATAAGACTTTTCATTCCCTTGGGCGTCGCTTTGATAGAAATTGGTACGCGTAGTCGCCAAAATCAAATCCAAATAACGACGAATAATCCGATCGTCGTCCAGGTTCGAGACATTATCTAAGTGCTTCTTCACTTCGCTTAACAGGGTTTCTTCACGCTTTTTAGAGCGACGTACTTTCGGGTTGTAACGTTGATTAAACAAAGAAACCAAAATCTTGGCTATATCAGGATAATGCGCAAGCGTATTGGCAATATAATCTTTACTGAACGAGCTGCCTATTTGGCGCATATACTTTGCATAAGCTCGAAGAATAGTGACGTTTCGTCCAGGTAATCCAGCGCCAAGCACTAGGCGGTTAAAGGCATCGTCTTCCAATTCGTTTGACCAAACTTTGGCGAATGCGTTTTGAAATAGTGCCTGTGCCCGTTCTAAGTCCATGCGATTACTGGTGCTGTGCAACATGGAAAATTCCATGATCCAGTTGACTTCCCCATCACTGGATTTCACCCGATAAGGACTCTCGTCAATCACGCGAAGTCCGAAGTTTTCCAACATAGGCAAAACCGCAGATAAATGGATTGGCTCATTCTTGTGAAATAGTTTTAACTTAACCACTTCACTGTCATTGGCTTCTTCCTGCGGGCGATAAAACAACATATCTAGTGTGTGTTCAGCACTGAGCAATTCGATTTTTTCTAAATCAACTAAGGCTGCGCTGGGTAAATTATGCTCTTTATAACTTGGCGGGAACGCATCGTCATATTTCTTTTCAAGCACCTTACCGGCCGCTTCACCATAAGTTGAGCGGATTGTAGCGGTCAGTTTATCGTTCCAGCTTTTTGTGAGCTCGATGATATTCTTTTCAATTTCCTTCACGTTATATTCCGAATTGTTGTCTTTCACTCTGACAATGTATTGCGTTCTGGCATATACAGATTCTGAGAAGTAGGTGGTAAATTCCACGTCTTCTTGGCTATCGAACGATTTTTGCAGCAATGCTTGGGTGTCTTTACGTAACTGTGTGTTGTAACGCTCTCTTGGTACATAGACCATACAAGAAATAAAACGACCAAATACGTCTTTGCGTACGAACAAACGTGAAATACCACGCTCTTGCATTTGGAAAATGCCTAACGCGATTTGTGCGAGTTCATCTTCACTGCCTTGCAACAATTCATCACGAGGATACGTTTCGAGAATATTTAAAAATGCTTTGTATCCGTGGGAATCTTTTTCAAACCCAGACTTTTGGCAAATACTATCAATTTTACTCTTCAAAACAGGTATTTGAGTGGCACTACTATTATAGAAAGACGCGGAGTAAAGCCCGATAAAGCGATCTTCTCCCACTACGTTGCCCTGCTCATCAAAGCGTTTTATACCGATATAATCCATATAAGCTGGGCGGTGCACCCGAGAGCGACTATTCGTTTTGGTCAGTAACAACGGATGATTACTCAATGCTTCTTCACGAGCTGAACCTGGGATATTTGATAACACCCTTTCGCGATCACTGGCCGAGTTTTTCATTAACCCCAAGCTTGATTCATTATCAGCCAGCCAGCGGTAGTCGCCTTTTACTGCCTTAGCGCTGTATGAGCGATAACCCATAATGGTGAAGTTATGATCGTTTAACCACGCCAAAAATTTAGCAGTTTGTGCTTTTTGTTCATCTGATGCAGGCGATGGTCTGCTTGGAAACTCTTTGATGATTGAATCAAGCTTGTCGCTCATGGCGCGCCAATCTTGAACCGCCAACGATACTTCATTAACCACTGACATCAATTCAGTTGCTAGAGCATCTAACGCTTTTTTGGTCGTTTGGCGATCAACTTCTATTAGGAATATCGTCTCTTTAGTGGCGTTTTTGACGTTCTTTTTACCATCAACGAAACCGGAAAACTTATGCTCTTCATCGCGTTGTAATGTAATCGGGCTGTGCAGTAATAAATGCGCGGTAACCCCTACACGGTTGAGCGCCATGCGCACAGAGTCCACTAAAAATGGCATGTCCTGAACGAGTATCTCAACAATGGTGTGGGTTGATTGCCAACCGTGCTTACCGACTTCTGGGTTAAACACACGGATAACTTGTTTACTGGCATCGAAATTTAAAAACTTATTCCACAGACTTAGCGTTGCGCCGTATAAATCGCTGTCATTGCGATTATCTAAATCTTCTGCGGAAATATTATTGAACAAAATACGCGAAAAGTTCTTAACAAGGTCGACTTGCCCCTTGTCTACTTTCTTCTCAATAAGCTGAATTACGTTATCTAACAGAACTGAATGCTGGTGTGTTGCAACCGTCATGAGTTTACCTATTCCTTACTTTTATGGAAGTAACAGTGGTACTGAACCGACGATTAACAATTTGTTACAGAATCATTACCGTCGACGACAAATAACTAGACTAGACAATAGACTGACATATATACAGTTTTTCGTCTCTATGGCGCTATTCTCGCTAAAATATCGAGCCATTAAAAGCCCTAAATTTACGCCGTATTTACAATTGAAATAGTTATCTGAATTTCGCACATAAAAAAAGGCCTTACGGCCTTTTTTATGCAAAATTTTAAATAATTATGCGGAATTATTTTTGCTTTCGCCAAAATACACTGGCTAATGCGGGTAACACAATAATGGCACCCATCATATTCACCACAAACATAAACGTCAGCAAAATGCCCATGTCCATCTGGAATTTAAGTGATGAGAAAACCCAAGTGCTCACGCCTACCGCTAAAGTAGCGCCGGTAAATAATACTGCACTGCCTCGCTCTTTAAGCGCTTCGAAGTAGGCTTGGCGCACTGCCATACCCGCTTTTAACTTGGCATTCATGGTTGATAGAATATAAATACCATAATCAACACCGATACCCACACCTAGCGCGATAACAGGCAACGTGGAAACCGTTAAACCAATTTGCAAGTACGTCATTAAGGCTTGCGCTAAAACAGACACCACATACAAAGGGATCACCACAGCTAAAGTGGCGCGTAATGATTTAAAGCTCAGTAGGCATAACAGAATTACCGCACCAAACACATACAACATCATTGGGTCTTGTGCGGCTTCAACGGCTTCATTTTGAGCAGCCATTACACCAATTGGCCCTGATGCCAGCTTAAACTGCAAATCAGGCGTTTCAAAATCGCCGCGATACGCTTTTACCGCATCAACCACTCTATTAATCGTTTCGGCTTTGTGGTCTTCCATAAACAAAATGATAGGCATCACAGAGCAGTCACCATTTAACAAGCCTGATGAGGTATCCACACGGGCGATATCTTGCACTAACGTTTGCTGATTACGAGGTAGAACTCGCCATTTAGCATTCCCTTCGTTGTAGCCTGCGTTAATGATTTTGGCGACAGAGGCTAAACTGACCGCAGATTGCACGCCTTCAACATTAGACATGCGCCATTGTAGCTCATCAATCGCATTCATCACTTCATAAGAAGTGCAGGCATCTTTCGAAGCTTCTACCAAGATAGACATGTAATCCGTGCTGATTTCATATTTATCGGTAATCAAAAACGTGTCTTGGTTATAACGTGATGACTCGTGCAGTGCCGGAGCCCCCGCATGTAAATCACCTATTTTCATTTTCTGGGCTTGCATCCAGCCAAAACCAAACAACCCTGCAGTGATGACAAGAATAACGATAGCAACTTTTGGACTAGAGCAAGCTGCAATTCCATCCCAAAACTTATCGGCTCGGTTTTCTTTACCAGCAAATTTCTGCTTGTATTTATCACTAAATTTAACGAATGACATAAGCACAGGGAGCAACAACAGGTTGGTTAAAATGATCACTGCGACACCCATACTTGCTGTAATCGCAAGCTCGCGAATGATACCAATATCAATAACCAACAAGGTCATAAAGCCAATTGTGTCAGACAGTAATGCTACCCCACCTGGAATTAATAAAGTGGTAAATGCGAGTTTCGCCGCATCAAATGAAGTGCTTCCTTTGGTCACTTCTTTACCAACTGAGTTGATCATCTGTACGCCATGACTGATACCAATGGCAAAGACAAGAAACGGAACTAAAATTGACATAGGATCAAGACCAAAACCAAGTAAGGTCAACAAACCCATTTGCCAAATAACCGCGATAACCGAACACACAAGTGGCAACACTGTCAGCATCAATGACTTACAGAAGAAGTAAACCAATATAGCCGTAATGGCGATGGCTATAGCAAAGAACACTAATACGTCTTTCGCACCATCTGCTACATCGCCAATCATCTTGGCGAAACCGATAATATGAATACTAATATCGTCTGTTTCGAATTTACCACGAAGTTGGGTTTCTAGTTCTTCAGCAAGCGCAAGGGTATCGAGCTTCTCACCTGTATCAGGGTCTAAGTCCAGCAATTTGGCATTGACCATGGCACATTGATAATCGTCAGATACCAAACTGCCCACTATGCCCGCTTTTTCGATATTAGAAGATACTTTATCTAAGCCTCTTTGTTCAGACGAGTTAAAATCAGCTGGGATCACCGGGCCGCCGGCGAAACCACCTTCAACAATTTCCGTAAAACGGGTTGAAGAAGAAAACAGCGATTTAACCAAAGAACGGTCAACACCGTTAATGAAAAATAACTGATCGTGAACGTCTTTTAAGGTATCAAAAAAGTTTTGATTAAAAATGTCACCATCGGTATCACACACAGAAACCAATATGCTGTTGGCCCCGCCAAAATCATTCACATGCTTCATATAATTCTGCATGTACTCATGATTAAGCGGTATGTTTTTGGTAAAACCTGCGTCTAAACGCAGTTGAGATGACTGATAACCTAAGAAAAGGGTAGCTGCAAAAAATACCAATAAAACAGCGATACGGTTCTTGAAAATCAAGGATTCTAAAAATTTTATTATATTACTCATGGACGGTTACCGTGCTTGCTGCAAATGTTTAATGCCGTCAACCGACACTGCGATAATTTGATTGTTGTAAAACACACCATTTACAAGCGCTTGCCCGTCACTTTGTTGCTTGTAGCTGACATCATCCCCCTGCATCGTCACTACTGCACCATTGTTGCCAAGTAGCACGGTTCGTGATGTATCAACCGACACAACTGCATTCATAGACGCTTTGCTGCCAGCGTCGATCGCGCGCCATTGCTGTGCCTCTTTATCGAAAACAAATACGTTACCGCGCAAACCGGTAGCGATTAGCTGACCAGATTTGGCTTGCTCGATATTAAAAAATGAACCCTGATAATCGATATCCATTCGTTTCCACGTTTGGCCTTTATCTGTGCTCATGGCGAGTAAACCTGCCTCACCCGCGATATAAACGTTTTCACCGGAAACAGAAATACTGTTTAAATGCGGCAAAATAGCAGCAAGCTCTTCTTTATAAAACGCTTCATCTTCAAGGCGAATTTCATTTAGATAATCTTGATCGTATTGATTAACGAACTCAGCGTGCAATTCACTTTGCCATGTTTTACCGCCGTCTTGGGTGCGTAAAAAGGCACCATAGGCGCCAATTGCTATGCCATGGTTTTCGTTAAAAAACACCACGTCTAATAAAGGGCGCTCTTGCTCAGGAGCAAAGTGTTGTACATCCCAGTTCAAACCATTGTTTTGCGTATGTAAAATAACGAAGTCATGGCCTACGGCCCAGCCTTGCTGGCCAATGAAATACACTCCCGTTAACGTTGAAGTAGAAGGTACCTCAACTTGTTGCCAATTCTGTCCGTCTGTTGAGCGGATAATATGGCCTCGTTCACCGACAGCAACGAGCTGGTCACCACTTTGGGTAATATCAAGTAATAAAGATTGATCAACCAGAGGTGCTTGAAAGCTGGTTTGCGCCGCGTGAATAGAAGGTAAAGGTGCAAGTAAAACGGCAATCACTGCACTTGCAAGGGATAATTTCATAGTAAAAGGGTTCCATCAAAATGAAAACGGTTGGCAAAGGCCAACCGTTTTTTGTACTCGATTAGCGTCTACCGGCTCGGCGCATGGCCTCAGGAGTAAATTCGCGATCTCTTAAGTCAGCATCAAATTCATACATTTTTTCCTCGTTATCTAAACCTAGCGCTAAATAACGACGAGAGTTTAAGTCGTGATACACATCCAATGTTGACCATTGCGTGGGCACTTCATAATAGTTGATACCATGAGATATACCTACACGATACAATTCGTTACGGTTATCGTACATATCAGCTACTTGAATTTGCCAGCTGTCTTCATCAATAAAGAACACGCGCTTTTGATAAATATGGCGAAATTCAGGCTTAAGTGTGGCTTCAACCACCCATACACGGTGCTTTTCGAAGCGCGTTAAGTCAGGGTTGATATGGCCCGGCTGAAGAATATCTTCATAAGAGACCTTATCGCTGTGCAAATGGTAGTTATTGTACGCGACATACAACTCTTGTTTGCCTTTGAGCTCCCAGTTGTAACGGTCAGGAGCACCGTTGAACATATCAAAATCATCAGAGGTACGTAAGCCATCTGACCCTGTACCTGGTGCATCATACGCTACGTTTGGTGCACGGCGAACACGGCGCTGACCGGTATTGTATGTCCATGCTTGGCGCGGCTCGCGGATTTGATCCATGGTTTCATGTACTAGCAATGCCGTACCTGCTAAACGCGCTGGCGAGGTAACGCTTTGCTTGAACTTCGAAATCACGTTTTCTTCAAGTAGCTTTTCTCGGGTCGCATCAGTAGCCGAATATTTTTGCATCAGCTCTTCTTCAAAACCGATGACGTTATAGTCACCAGAAGCAGTTGGTGCCGCTTGACCAGCAAAACGTTTAACGCTCTCTCCGCGGTAACGTAGAATGTGATTCCAAATAGTTTCTACACCATTTTGTGGAATAGGAAATGGAATACCGATAGCGGCATTCTTAACGCCATTTCCACCTTGAATTAACTCAGCCATAACCGCATTTTTCGCGGTTTCGTCGTACACAAACTTAGGTAACGACGCTGAACGGCGAGATTGGTAAATCGGCATTTTGTAAGTGTCAGGGTAGGCTTTAAACAATTCTTTTTGCCCATCACTTAGAAACTCTGCATATTCCTGATAGTTTTTAGCGGTGATGGTAAATAACACTTTATCATCGGCAAATGGATCCGGATGGTGATCACCTTTGCTGTAGCCTGCAGGTGGTTCAGTAATACCGCCTGTCCACGCTGGAATGCTACCGTCTGCATTACCAGCTTTAACTGCACCAACAGGCGTTAATTCGGCACCTAATTTTGCCGCTTCAGTTTCCGATACCTTGGCTTGAATCAAGCCCGAATTGAACGTTAGCGCCATTGCAGACGCGATGAGAGCAAATTTTCTAATCATAATATGGCTCCTTAGATAGAATACTTGATATTAAAAGAAACATAATCACGGTCCGATAGGGCATTTGTTGTTCCTTGCCCACCCCAGAACGTATTATAAGATGCAGTGGCTGACCATCTGCTTAGGTAATCAAAGGTCAAAGCAACACTGGCTGACTTTCTATCTTCTACAAACAAAAACATTGGATCTGGCGTAATACCATTTACATCATGAGCGAATGTTCCCCGTGCCTGTAAATTGATACCAGAAAAAACGTTATTAAACGATGCGTTAGCAAGCAAACGGTATCCCCAAGCGCTAGACGTTGGGAACGGGTTTGTTTCAGGGCCATCAGACAAGCCTACATGTAGCCCTTCCCGCGAACTACCGTCAGCGGTTGGTGCCAATGAAGGTGTACGTACAGAGCCTGGGCCATTCAAGCGAATAACATTAGGGTCTGGGAAGTCTTGAACATTAACGTACCCTACTTCACCGAGCACCACTAAATTATCTGTACCCAGTGCAGGACCAAAAATATGCGTCGCTGTCACTTGCATTTGTAACGTATCAGACTCGATATAACCAGTCGCTGTTTCACCTGGGCCTGTTGTGAAGCCTTGGAAACCGTCTAACTGGGAAATACCGGCTAAATCTGGACGAATACCCGCGATTGCTAATTGTTGTGGCATCGCTGCATATAACAGTTCGACATCATCTATTTGTAACGGCTCATCAACACGATAAGCAATTTCACCTGCTACCGCTGTGGTGCCCACATTAGTATTGAAACTAAAACCGTACAATTTTAGATCTTCAGGATACACAAAACCTGTTTTGGTAAATGCTCGCAGATCCGTCACATTCTCTTTAGTAATCTCAGTGGTGGCCAACATAGCCAAATCAGCTGCAATTGCTTCAGAGGTAAAATCAGATGTTAAACCTGATATTAATGGGCGCTGACTATGGTAATTAAGCATATAGAAATTGAACTCAGTTTCGTTCAACTCTTCTGCGTAATAGCCGATTTTAATCCCGTACTGACCTTGGTCGTCTGCATCTTCATGGGCTCTATCACTGTAGCCACGCACAGCCACTTTAGTGGGGTACGCAAGATAAGCTTGACCTATTTGCCCAGAATCTGCACCGGCAGCCAACGCTGCACCTAATCCATTTAAGCTACTAAGTAAAAAATCTAAGTCGATATCTGGGTTACCGCTAAAGCCCAATTGTATATTCTGGGCTTGACCGCCCTCACCCGCAAAGTCGTTGGTCGAAAAATAGCTACCGGCTTGAGGCAAACGGCTACGCTCCCACTCATACTGGTAGTACATAGACAAACTGAGGTTTTCGGTTAATCCGAACTGGGCGAACACCATGCCCACAGGAATAAATACTTCTTTTAATTCAGCACCTGGTGCTTGAGCACGAGAAACATCCACTGGATTTGTCGAATTAATACCGTGTTGTATGAAAGTACTTTCACCCCAGCTAACGACCTGGTTACCTACGCGAAAGGTAACCGGCATATCACCTAAGTAAAAATCTGTGTAGAAATAAGCGTCAAGGAAACGCACATCAGAACACAATTCTTCACTTGCCGTGGAAGTTGCACAAGGATCTTGAGTTTTACCGGTAATTGGGTTTTGCCAATCGCGAGAGCTGTCTTTCATTTCAAAATCGTAGAAATACATGCCGCGTAAAAATACGCCCATGTTTTTGTACTGAATATCTAATTCGTGTACACCTTTAAACAAGGTCGAAAAAGGATTACCTTTTTCGTAGTTAAGTGTACTCAGGTCGCCGTTAGTCGAATAGCCACCTGTACCCAGTTCCCAAACATCGGCCGAGCTGTAAATTGGATTCGTTGCAGGATTGTAACCAGTCCAATCAAATTGTACCCCGTTACTGTTGCCAACCCGTGAGAAATCACGTTCTTCAACGCGTATACTGGTACCCAAAGAAAAGTTCGAGTCAAAGGTAACTGACCAATCGCCATCACTCCAACTGGCGGCTTGTGCTGGCATCAATGCTGCACTCATAAGCCCCATCATGCCTAACGCTATAGGCGACTTTTTAAACCCGAAGAATTCTCGATTCATCCTTACCTCCCTTGTTGTTAGCACTAGGTACTAACATTACATTCAATATAACCACTAAAATTTAACAAAATGATTACACCAAACAGCTTGGATAGCAAGTACTAATCGTACCAGTAATTAGTCTTATAAATTCTTTATTTTCAGTACGTTGCAATTGCAGCTGTATAAAAAACAACCCGTTCAGACTATTTTTTCTAGACTACTTATCTTATTAGTATCAGTGATGATTAGGCGGAAACGGCCATGTATTCCATTATGTTGAATAAAAGGACGTAGATTTTTTGCGGGTAGTTGAACACGCTTACCATTGTCGGCAAGCACGATCACATTTTGCGTACTAGTGAGGTAAAGTGGTTCACAGCGCTCATAACTGAGCGCTAATCGAAAATACAATGTCTGCATTATTAGTGTGCTGTATAATTTAGACTCTTACTGACTTTTTCTATTAAGTCTTTACTGAGTGTTTTGCAATCGGCAATTCGCGCCAATTGATAGCGCATTAACTCTTGTCGTTTAGGATCAAACTTTTGCCACTGGGTTAATGGTGTAATGATCCGGGCGGCAACCTGTGGATTTACGCTGTTAAGCTTTAAAATATAATCGGCTAGGAATTGATACCCGCTACCGTCGATAGCATGAAACCCTAATACATTGTAAGAAGCGAAACTGCCTAATACAGAGCGCACCCTATTAGGGTTATCTAAGCTGAATTTTTCATGGCTAAGTAACAAAGGTAGCCTAGCAAGTATATCGCTGCGTTCCATATTCGCATGTAAGGCAAACCATTTATCAAGTACTAGAGGGTCATGTCGCCATCGCTCTTCAAATTGAAACATTAGGTGATCAAACTGATCCACAGGCCCATACTGTGCAGCTTTAAGCACGCCAAGGCTGTCAGTCATGTTATCGGCACTGGCAAATTGAGCTGATAATAATTCACTGGCTTGGGGCGAATCGCCTTGCACTAAATAACTCAAACTCAAATTACGTAAACGACGTTTATCCACATCATCAGCGTCATACTGATAAGGACCAGTAATTTGCTTGTTATAAAGTGCCAACCATTTTTCAGATAACGACGTAGCGATTAAATTACGAATACTTCGCTGAGCGTGATACAAGGCTTCGACTTGGATCTCCTCAACTTGTTGACTTAGTGTTTCAAAGCTAGGCACGCTTAACATAGCTGCGGCCAACGCAGGGTTAGAGTCAGCCAGCTCAAACATTCCGCTAACGGCAACAAGCATACTATCGAACAACTCTTCATCAGGGCTGTCAGGCGCAGTAGCGAGCGAATGAATACAACGACTGTACAGACTTTGGCTCGCATCCCAACGTGAAAACTCATCCGAACTATGCAAGATAATATGGCTAAGTTGCTGATGACTATACGGGTAGTCCACTTTAACGGGGGCACTAAAATTAAGTAGCAAAGATGGCGTCGGCCTTTCACTCAAACCACTGACAGTGATTTCATGCTTAGCTTGGGTTAATTCGATCATTTTCGCCTTAAGTTCAGGCACAGAATCATCACTGATACTCATCCCCTGCTGATCAAGCAATTCAAACTTGAACGGAATATGCAGTGCGTGCTTCTGCGCTTGATCTGCAGT
Source organism: Paraglaciecola chathamensis S18K6 (assembly GCA_000314955.1). Taxonomy (GTDB): domain Bacteria; phylum Pseudomonadota; class Gammaproteobacteria; order Enterobacterales; family Alteromonadaceae; genus Paraglaciecola; species Paraglaciecola chathamensis. The sequence goes on from BAEM01000053.1 coordinate 77,529, forward strand.
TGGCGGTGTACTTTGCGTAAACGTAAGCGTATAGCGCCCCGAACTCTGTTCAAAGGTATCAGTTACCGTTACTTTAGGAGTACCTGATTGACTGTACCAAAGTCTGAAATGCGTAAGATCAATGTCAGTTGCATCTTGCATCGCTTGCACAAAATCATCACAGGTCACGGCTTGACCGTCAAAGCGCTCAAAATATAAATCTACGCCCTTTCGAAATCCGTCTACACCTAATAAAGTGTGCATCATACGGATCACTTCTGCGCCTTTGTCGTAAACAGTGACGGTATAGAAATTATTCATTTCAATCACTTCTTCAGGACGGATCGGATGTGCCATCGCGCTGGCATCTTCAGCAAACTGCTGCTCACGAATAATCTGTACATTTTTAATACGATTAAACACAGGTGAAGACATATCCGCACTGAACTGCTGATCACGAAATACCGTCAAACCTTCTTTTAAACTCAACTGAAACCAGTCTCTACATGTGACACGATTTCCCGTCCAGTTATGAAAATATTCGTGGCCAATAACGGCTTCAATATTAAAAAAGTCATCATCGGTAGCAGATTGCGCATCGGCAAGCACAAACTTACTATTAAAGACATTAAGTCCTTTATTCTCCATGGCACCCATGTTGAAGAAGTCCACAGCGACTACCATGTAGATGTCTAAGTCATACTCCAATCCGAATACTTCTTCGTCCCACGCCATGGCTTTTTTTAGCGAAGCAATAGCATGATGACCTTTATCAAGCGCCCCTTTATCCACGTACAACTCTAACAGCACATTCCGGCCACTTTGGGTGATAAAGTTATCAGTGAGTAAATCGAAATCGCCCGCCACTAAGGCAAATAAATAGCTGGGTTTATTGAACGGGTCTTGCCATTTTACCCAATGGCGGCCGTCGTCTAATTGCCCTTTGCCAATCTGATTACCGTTTGAAAGCAAGTGAGGGTAACGCTCTTTATCGGCAAAGATAGTAACGTCGTACTTCGCCAACACATCTGGTCTGTCTAGAAAATATGTAATTTTACGAAACCCTTCGGCTTCACACTGAGTGCAATACGCCCCAGCAGAAAAATACAGACCTTCTAAGGTTTTATTTTCGCTTGGGTTAATTTCGGTTTCCACGCACAAAGTAAAAGTACTTTCAGTGGTTTGAATCGACAGCTGTTCGTCATTTAAGCTGTAATCGTGAATTGCATCTTCATTTAGCGCAACGCTAACCAATTTAATACTTTCACCATCTAACACTAACGGGCGGTCGTGTTGGCCGTTTCGGGTAATTTGGCTGGTTGTTATGACACGAGTTTTTACAACGTCTAAATGAAATACCATGTCTACATGGCTAATTAAAAAATCCGGTGTTTGATAGTCGCTGCGTTTTTTCGCGACAGGAGATGAAACCGTCATAGAGTCCTCTTGAAATATGCGAGTAATCTAAGGTGCCGTTGAGCCTTCTGGGAGCATGTGCCCATCAAAAAAACGCAACGACACCTAGTATTATCTTCTAGATTTTAGTCTGTGTAGGCTCATTCATTGGGATTTTTTCATTACCCACTTCTACTGCTACATCAGGCATAGGAATGCGTAATATTTTAACCCCCAAATAAGCGTAAATAATAGCTAAAACAGGGTTAATGAGATTGAAAAAAGTATACATAATATAATCGAATGGGTGAACTAACAGCACGCCTTGCATGTAAGCTCCGCAGGTGTTCCACGGTATCAATGGTGAAGTAATAGTGCCACCATCTTCTAAACTACGAGACAGGTTTAATTGATGTAGACCGCGCTTAGCATACTCTTCTTTGTACATACGACCAGGCATCACGATAGAAATGTACTGATCTGCGGTAATAATATTGGTTCCTAAGCAGGTTAAAATAGTACGACTTATCATGCTGCCTGCTGACTTAGCGCCGCGTAAAAATAATGCGACAACGGCTTTAAGTAAACCAGTGCGCTCAAGTACTGCACCAAAACTCATGGCGCAAATAATCAGCCAAATCGTATTGAGCATACTCGACATTCCCCCTCGACTGAGCAACGCATTTAAATTCTCATCTGAAGTCGTAAATGACACACCGTCAAACAGTGATGTCCACACCACGGCAGCTACACCCAATACACTTTGCTGACTGTCATCCAGCATACTTTGTATCACGTCAGGTTGAAATATTACTGCCCATACGCCACCCAGCAACGCGCCAATGGCCACCGCTGGAAAGGCAGGCATTTTCTTTATCGCTAACGTTAACAATACTGCCAGCGGCACTAGCATCACCCAACTGATATTAAACTCTTGCGCCAGTAAAGTTTGCATCTGCTCTATATTACTGGCTGTGTTTTGTGCTTCCCCTGAAAAACCAATAATCGTAAATAAAATCAGAGCAATGACAAAACTGGGAACCGTCGTCCATAGCATATAACGGATATGTTCGAATAGTTCAGTCCCTGCTACGGCAGGTGCAAGGTTGGTTGTTTCTGACAGAGGCGATATTTTATCCCCGAAATAGGCGCCCGAAATAACAGCACCTGCAGTTACCGCATCAGACATGCCCATACCTGATGCGACCCCCATCAAGGCAACACCTACTGTGGCTGCGGTTGTCCATGAGCTGCCAATACTCATAGCAACAATGGCACAAATCAAGCAGGTAGCAGCGTAAAAAAATGACGGGTTTAAAAGTTCTAAACCAAAGTAAATCAAGGTGGGCACCGTACCTGATAACATCCAGGTTCCAATCAACGCCCCTACTGCTAATAAAATTAATATTGCACCTAGAGATAACGAAATGCCTTTTACTATGCCTTTCTCTATTTCGGCCCATGTGTAGCCATTTTTAAGACCAATAACCGCCGCCACTCCCATAGAAAACAACAAGGCGATTTGATTAGGGCCAAACGATGAGTCGTCAGAAAAGAGGTAAACTGAGGTGCTTAATAAAGCCACTAGAACCACTAACGGGATAAGAGCATCTAATAAACTGGGCTCTTTTTTTTGTTTGATAACTGTATTTTCCATCGTTAGAAATCCAAAATATTAAGTGAACGGATGAACATGAAAAGGATGATAACCGGACACACAAACTTCAGATACCAAGGCCATATTTTCCAGAAAAAGCTATGTTCTGCTTGCTCGTTACCCTGTTTAATTTCAGCGAGAATTTGGTCACGCTTCCATACCCAGCCAACAAAGATACTGAGTGCTAAACCAAGTAATGGTTGACTGTACTCAGTGGTAATGGAGATAACCAAGCCAAACAAATCTTCAAAGTTAAGTATTATGGTACTGCTCATCACGAAGATGATTGCCCCAAGTAGCCAGACCGCTTTTTTACGGGCTAAGCCTTTACTTTCCACCACATAGGCTACGGGCACTTCAAGCATCGAAATCGAAGAAGTGAGCGCCGCAATGACCATCAAGGCGAAAAAGGCGAATGCGACGAAATAGCCCACCATTCCCATAGTGTTAAAAAGTGCGGGAAGCACGGTGAAAATCAGCGAATCCCCTGCGATTAATTGGCCGCTTTCAGAAAATATCTGTACACCATTATTAAGTGCAACGTACATAGCCGGAATAATTAACATACCGGCCAAAATAGCGACGCCGATATCGACTAACGCTACAGATGCACCGAGTACAGGTAGATTCTCGTTCTTACTTACATACGAGCCATACACCAGCATGGTGCCTACACCTAAAGACATTGAGAAGAAGGCTTGCCCCATGGCACTGATCAACAAGTCAGCGTTTAATATGGCGCTAAAGTCAGGCACTATGTAGGCTTTCCATCCATCCATTGCACCGTCTAATGTGGCCACATACCCGATTAACAGTAAAATAATCAGTATTAAGGTAGGCATTAAGCGCACAGACCAACGCTCTATCCCATCACTTACTCCCCCGACCACGATAGACGCGGTAAGCGCAATAAATAAACCACAAAATAGTAAACTTCGAGCGGTAGACGAACCGGTTAGCCATTGAGAGGCGTCTTGTAACCCGATAATTTGGGTAAATGATTCCAAGAAATAGCTGATCATCCAACCGGCAACAATAGCGTAAAACGCCAAGATCATAGAAACAGTAACGAAGCCCCATACACCGGTAGCCCGCCCTAAATTACTATTGGATATTTTACCTAAGGCGTCGACCATATTTGAGCGGGTTGCTCTGCCAATGATCAGTTCTGCCATTAAAACGGGATAAGCCAATACGAAGGCCAATAATACGTAAACCAACACGAATGCTGCTCCACCATTACTGGCGACTTGAGTAGGAAACCCCCAAATATTACCTAAACCAACAGCAGACCCTGCAGCTGCTAAGACAAAACCTATTCGAGATGAAAATTCTCCGCGTGCACTCATCAATCACCTTTATCATTATTGTAGTTTTTATGAGGTTTATTATGTTCATCAGCGCTTGCGATTGAGAACGCATTATTTGGCAGCCGATGTATTTATTATATTTGTCGCTAGTTTATCGGTTTGAACAGCACCATGCTATTAGAAAAGTACCACAAACAAAAAAGGGGCTAGAATTTCTAGCCCCTCAACATAGGTTAACGCTTATTGTGCGTGAATGGCGTACTTTCCTGTACCCAGTAAATCGTAAGTGATATTTGCTGCTTCATCTAAGAAGGGATCAATTTCAGGTTGATCTTCTGGCAAGTCATCTAGGCTCTTAACTGGCTCAAGCCCTTGACGTGCAAGACGCTCGTTAGCACGCTTAAGTCGTTTTGCATTACGCTCTTCACGCTCTTTAACACGCTCTGATTCAACCAACGATAACGTTTTGTCATCTTCTTTACTTTTATATTGAGCAATATCCTCAAAGATATAAGCAAATTCAGGATCGGCTTTCACACGTTTTTCATGCATTTCACTAAGCTGTTTTGCGGCTTGTGAGGTATCGCCAAATGTTGAGTACGTTGCACGTTTTATGCTATCCCAAGGTAGCGCGTTCTCTTCTTGGCTTTCGCCCCAGTCTTGTGGATCGATCGCTGAAGGGAACAAGACATCTGGCACCACACCTTGATGCTGGGTACTGCCACCATCGATACGATAAAACTTAGCAATGGTAAACTGCACACTGCCTAGTGGGTTTTCATATAGATCGTAAATACGCCCTAAACCACGATGCTGTTGCACGGTTCCTTTACCGAAAGTCTGTTCGCCTAAAATGAGCGCTCGGCTGTAATCTTGCATCGCTGCGGCAAAAATTTCTGAGGCTGATGCACTGTATCTATCAACCAGAACCGTTAAGGGTCCGTCGTAATAAGTTTTGCCATCTACATCTTGCTCAACGCGAATGCGCCCTGCTCCATCGCGAATTTGAACCACAGGCCCTTTGTCGATAAACAAACCGGTTAACAAGGTTGCTTCTGTTAAAGAGCCTCCACCATTACCGCGTAAATCGACGATGACACCTTCTACTTTTTGCTCTTTTAAGCTTTCTAACTCTTTGCGAACATCGACACTGAGTTTATTGTAGAAAGATGGAATGGTAATAACCCCAAGCTTCTCACCTTGGTGCGGCCCAGTTTCAGGAACATACACTTCAGATTTAGCCGCTCGGTCTTCTAATTTAATTTTATCTCTGGTCAAACTCACCACTTCAGGTACCGTGCTTTCTGAGTCGCCTTTTTCAATTTGTAGGCGAACCACACTGCCCTTTGGTCCTTTGATTAACTCGACCACTTCGTCTAAACGCCAACCGATAACGTCAATGAATTCTTCATCGTCTTGGGCAACGCCAACAATTTTGTCTTCGGGTTTAATTTTTTTCGATAAATCTGCAGGACCGCCCGGCACAACGCTGCGGATCACAGTGAAATCATCTTCGCTAAGCAAAACTGCACCAATGCCTTCAAACGATAGGTTCATTTCCATTTGGAATCGCTCAGCGTTACGCGGCGACAAGTAACTGGTGTGCGCTTCAATACTGCGCGCAAACGAGTTCATCAAAGTTTGAAATACATCTTCACTGGTGGTTTGTTTTAGACGTTTTATCGCTCGCTCGTAACGTTTCGTTAATAGCTCTTGAATTTTTGGCCATTCTTTGTCGGCAAGTTTCAAATTCAAGGCATCGTACTTAACGCGTTCACGCCACAGTTCATCTAGTTCAGCTTCATCTTTGGGCCAAGGAGCATCTTCACGGTCAAAGGTAAAGGTATCCCCCGCTTTTTCAAAATCGAACTCTTTATCAAGTAACGTCAACGCGTACTCGTAGCGCTCAATACGACGTTGCATATTCAACTGATAAATTTGATAAGCCACATCAAGATCACCCATTTCGATGGCTTCATCGAAATGATCTTGCTCTGCTTTAAATTTCTCAACATCAGCATTCAAAAACACGTTTCGGTTGATATCAAGAGAGCGCATATAGCGATCAAACACTTTCTCTGATAACGCATCATCTAATGTAATTGGCTTGTAGTGCGAGCGCAAAAAATTAGATGAGATACGTTTAACCGACACTGCATGTTGTGATTCCTGCTTGAGTACAGGAATTTCATCGACACTTTCTGAATGCGTGACCGCAAGTGCCACTGTACTAAAGGCGAAAAGTGCTGAAACAGCGGAAACGCGAATTGAATTTATCATTAAACTACCTCTTAGAACGGGCCAACCTCAAGTTATCTACTTGAACTTTTACCACCATACCTGTATCAAGTTGAACTTGAACACCATCTTTGCTGACATCAGTGATTGTAGCAGGCATAGGAGATTTGCCTATTTTTACGGTAACGGAAGTTCCCGCAACGATTTGCTCTACCGATAGCTTTTCTGGAGGTGGTAACTTAGCCTTTGGCTTCACATTATCCTGATTAGTTCCCTTAGACGAAGATTTAAATGCAGGAACAGACTTAGATTTTGGATTTTTCTTTGCACCAGGTTTAGCTGCATTCTGCGCTTTGCGCTTCTCTGCGACCTTTGCTTTGCTCTCTTCTAATTGAGTTTGAGCATGATCAGCGTGCTCTTTTTCAATTGGGGCAGAATGTTGTCCGTCTAAGTCCACTCTGAATGCCCCTTCTTTAACACTATGCAAATAACGCCAGCTATTTGTGTAGTGCCTAAGCGATGAACGCAATAAGGTTTTACTTACGCGCTCTTCTTCTTTAAGGCGCTCAGCTAAATCTTGGAAAATACCAATTTTTAACGGTTTTGCTTCACCTGTCACACTAAAGCATGCGGGAAACGACTCACTTAAAAAATTGATGACTTCTTTACTGTTTGAAAACTTTTGAGGATTATCCATTAAATATTCTAGTTGTGTGTAGTTAGCGGGGTTCTTGATGCTCATCATCCCAAGTTGACAATAGTTGGTCAACCCAGTCAAATAAATCATCATCGTCTATGTCAAGTAAATGACTGTCATTACGCCAGTTTTCCCAAATATATTGGATCATATTTTCTAAACTGGTGGTGTCAATATCTTCATCAGCGTTGTCATACAACATGTGTAACAGCGCGTTGAAACGGTCCATCGCCTCTTCAGCATTATCGTCCCAAAACTCCATATCGTCTAGGGTTGCTAGTGCAACATGAATATCTATGGAACTTTTCATGCAATTGCATCCTGCAATATATTGACCAAGTTTTGCAAACCATTCATGTCGTCTTGATCAAAACGCCCTACATAAGGGCTGTCTAAATCTAACACGCCAAGCAATTGGCCATTTTGGTAAATTGGAACGACGGCTTCGGCGTTAGAATCAGCATCACAGGCAATGTGCCCTTCAAACTCGTGCACATCGTGAATACATTGTGCCAAACCTGTTTCAGCTGCTTTACCACACACACCACGGCCCACAGGGATACGAATACAGGCGGGTTTGCCTTGAAATGGGCCTAACACCAATTCTTGCCCTTTAAGCAGGTAAAAGCCTGCCCAATTTAGCTGAGGTAAGCGCATGAACATAAGTGCACTTAAGTTTGCCAAGTTTGCGATTACATCTTTTTCACCAGCCATTAATGCCTGTGCTTGCTGGGCGACCTCATGATATAGGTCTGTCTTACTTAACGTCACGGCTAATACACCAAATAAATAAAAATAATAACTAAGGGCTCGATATGGCGCTCAAGTTAACTGGATCAAGTTCAAATATAAAGAAAATTACTTAATTTTTTCAGATTATCTGCAAAACACCAGTAATTGGTTATTTATAGTGCAATCTCCACCGATTTGCGTCTTGCTATAGTGCGTTGATTGTCTGTTAATAGATACTATCTGCGAGCAGTTGAGCAATAAAAAAGGCGCCTAAGCGCCCTTTACTCTTCAAACTAGCAGCGCTTTATTCTGCTTTATAGCTGTCGTGACAACCTTTACAGCTTTTTAAAACATTGCCAATCGCGCCTTTATAAGCACTTTCTTCGCCGTTCATAGCCGCTGCTTTAAGGGTTTGAGACGCATCAGTTAACGCATCAACTTTCGTTGCGAAGTCAGCACGGTTTTTCCAAATTTTAGGTAATGCAGCGGTTTCAATATCAAATTTGGTGGTGTCTAACGCAAAGTAATCGTCCATCATTAATGACAATTGCTCTAGGCGAGTTGCATTCGTTTCTATGGTGTCTGCATCCATAGGAATAGCCCCTTTCGCCATCGCCCCAAGTGCGCCTACATTACTACGTACTAGTTGCAGTAAAGCCTGACGAAATTGTGCTGCGCTCTTGGCCTGCTTCTCCGATTGCGCTTCTTGTGCTGATACACCCGCAGTTAGCAAAACGGTACTGGCTATTGCACTTATTAGTAATTTTTTCATAGTCCCTCGCGTGATTGATGTTGTGGTTTATTCATAATGTTTTAGAACTACGTCTATGCCATTGACAGTGATAAAGCAATAAACCTGCCTGTTTGATACAACACTGTTTACGTTTATCTGTTGCTAGCCACATGCTGTTCCCTAGGTCTTTGAAATACAGCGTGTTAATACAATACAGGCAACTGAACTAGGCTACCAAAAAGCCAAGCTTACATACATCTAAATTTTGAGTTATGCCAAGTTCGAATGGTAGTTGTGTTTCAAAGTTACACAAAAAAGCCGCTTTTCAGCGGCTTCTTTTGATTTTCGACAGATGATTAGTTAGTTAAATCATCGAAAAACTTTTTAACACCATCAAAAAAACCACTTTCTTTCGGGCGGTTTTTGGCGGTGTCTTTACCTGTACCCATCGACTCTTCAAGCTCTTCAAGTAATTCTTTCTGGCGGCTATTCAAGTTAACCGGTGTTTCAATAACCACTTTACAGATCAAATCACCTACGCTACCACTACGAACCGATTTCACACCCTTATTACGCAGACGGAACATCTTGCCAGTCTGGGTTTCAGGTGTGACTTTAAGTTTTACTTTACCTTCTAAAGTAGGAACTTCAATTTCCCCACCGATAGCGGCACGTGTGAAACTAAGAGGCACTTCGCAATATAAATTATTGCCATCGCGCTCAAAGATTTTATGTTGTTTAACATGCACTTGCACATACAAATCACCTGCTGGTGCACCGTTCCCTCCTGCTTCGCCTTCATTTGAAAGACGAATACGATCACCGGTGTCTACGCCTGCTGGTACTTTAACTGACAAGGTCTTGGTTTTTTCAACACGTCCCTGACCATGACACTCACGGCAAGGATCTGTGATGATTTTACCTTTGCCAGAACACGTTGGACACGCTTGCTGTACAGCAAAGAAGCCCTGACGCATCTGTACCTGGCCTTGTCCATGACATGTAGTACAGGTCTTAACACTTGAGCCTTTTTTGGCACCAGAGCCGTCACAGGTTTCACACTCAGCTAAAGTTGGTACACGTATTTCAACGCTTTTACCACGTACAGCCTCTTCTAAACTAAGTTCAAGGTTATAACGTAAGTCTGAACCGCGGGCTGCACGAGATTGACGACCGCCACCACGGCCACCGCCGAAAATATCACCAAATACATCACCAAAAATGTCGCCAAAATCACCAGCGCCATGACCTCCGCCATGTCCACGATTCGGGTCAACGCCTGCGTGGCCATACTGGTCATACGCCGCACGTTTCTGCGAGTCGGTTAGAATTTCATAGGCTTCTTGAACCTCTTTGAATTTCTCTTCCATAGCTTTGTCACCCTGGGTTCTATCCGGGTGATATTTCATGGCAAGGCGTTTGTAAGCCTTTTTTATATCGCGCTCGGACGCCGACTTATCGACTCCCAACACTTCATAATAATCTCGCTTCGACATATAGCTTGTTTATCCTGATATTTGTGGTCAATGATGCTGACCACCTATTCTTCTCTTACAATCTCACTACCTTTAGTCTTAGGCACAATGACCTAGACCATACCAGGTTTTGAAACAAACGCGGGCGCTATGAAAAAAACTCCATGCGCCCGAGCTTGCCCTTACGCCATCAAGACGCTCGGGCTGATGTAGTCAACAAAAATTATTTTTTGTCGTCTTTTACTTCTTCAAACTCGGCATCAACAACGTCGTCGTCTTGCTTAGCAGAAGCGTCTTCTGGTTGACCTTCAGCACCACCGGCTGCAGCCTGTTGTGCTTGTGCCACTTCCATCAACTTCGCAGAGGCTTGAATGAGCTCTTGCGTTTTGGCTTCAATAGCTTCTTTCTCACCAGCTTTAACCGCTTCTTCTAATGCGACAACAGCAGCTTCGATTTCCGCTTTATCTTCATCAGATAGCGCGTCACCGGCTTCTTCTACTTGCTTACGCGTACCGTGAATTAGGCCGTCAGCTTGGTTACGTGCTTGAACCATTTCTTCGAACTGCTTATCAGCTTCTTTGTTCGCTTCTGCGTCTTGTACCATTTTTTCGACTTCGTCATCACTCAAGCCAGAAGAAGCTTTAATAGTGATTTTTTGCTCTTTGTTGGTGTCTTTATCTTTAGCAGATACATGTAAGATACCATCAGCATCGATGTCGAACGTCACCTCAATTTGAGGAGCACCGCGCTGTGCAGGACGAATACCTTCAAGGTTAAATTGACCAAGAGACTTGTTACCTGCAGCTTGCTTACGCTCACCTTGAAGTACATGTACTGTTACCGCTGACTGGTTGTCTTCAGCTGTTGAGAAGGTTTGAGACTTCTTAGTAGGTACAGTCGTGTTCTTCTCGATCAAGGCAGTCATAACGCCGCCCATTGTTTCGATACCTAATGACAAAGGCGTCACGTCAAGTAGCAATACATCTTTAACGTCACCAGACAATACACCGCCTTGAATCGCTGCACCAACGGCAACTGCTTCATCAGGGTTTACGTCTTTTCTTGGCTCTTTGCCAAAGAATTCAGTTACGTATTTTTGTACTAGCGGCATACGCGTTTGACCACCAACAAGAATAATATCGTTGATATCACCTACTGATAAGTCAGCATCTGCAAGCGCTTGTTTTAGTGGCTCAAGGGTCGCTTTAACCATTTTCTCAACAAGTGATTCAAGTTTTGCACGAGTAAGCTTGATGGTTAAGTGCTTAGGACCAGACGCATCAGCTGTAATGTACGGCAAGTTCACTTCAGTTTGCTGAGCTGAAGACAATTCAATCTTCGCTTTTTCGCCCGCTTCTTTAAGACGTTGCATCGCTAATGGATCTTTGCGTAAATCCATGCCTGAATCTTTCTTGAATTCTTCTACCAAGTAGTTGATAACTTGGTTATCGAAATCTTCACCACCAAGGTGCGTGTCACCATTGGTCGCAAGTACTTCAAAGGTATGCTCGCCGTCAGCTTCATCGATTTCAATGATAGAGATATCAAACGTACCACCACCTAAATCGTATACCGCAACAACGCTATCACCTTTTTTCTTGTCCATGCCGTATGCAAGTGCAGCGGCAGTTGGCTCATTGATAATACGTTTTACTTCAAGACCAGCGATACGACCAGCATCTTTAGTTGCTTGACGCTGTGAATCGTTAAAGTATGCAGGTACGGTAATAACCGCTGCAGTTACTTCTTCACCAAGGTAATCTTCAGCTGTTTTCTTCATTTTTTTCAAAACTTCAGCTGAAATTTGCGGTGGCGCTAATTTTTCATCTTTTGCTTGAACCCAAGCATCGCCATTGTCGGCTTTGATGATGCTAAAAGGCATGATGTCAATATCACGCTGAACTTCTTTATCTTCAAAACGACGACCGATAAGACGTTTAATTGCGAACAACGTATTATTAGGGTTAGTAATCGCCTGACGTTTAGCCGGCTGACCAACCAATGTTTCGCCGTCTTGGCTGTATGCAATGATCGAGGGAGTTGTGCGATCGCCTTCAGCGTTTTCGATTACTTTTGCTTTTTCACCATCAAGTACAGCAACACATGAGTTAGTTGTACCCAAATCGATTCCAATGATTCTACCCATTAGTTTTTCTCCAAAAATTTGTTTAATAATGCCTGTACACTTTGTGGGGTTATTTCGTCAGTTTTCAATTAGCTGAATGAAAATATTCCCCATTTTGTGAATATTTTTTTTAATTGATTACGAGTTATGCTTGTGTATCGACACCGCCTTCAGGGGCGCGGGATACCATAACCATAGCTGGGCGTAATAGACGACCATTCAATTCGTAACCTTTTTGCATCACTGCCATGACTGTATTGGCTGGCAATTCTGCGTTTTCTTGCATCGACATAGCCTGATGCTGTTCTGGATTAAAAGATTCGCCCTGTGGATCGATAACTTTCATTCCGAATTTTTCAATGCTGCTAACGAATGATTTAAGAGTGATTTCTACCCCTTCAATCACAGGTTTAATCGCTTCATTTTCTTTGTCTGCTACTTGTAGAGCACGTTCTAAGTTGTCTGCTACAGGCAGTAGCTCAGAGGCAAATTTTTCAAGAGCAAATTTACGCGCCTTATCTACTTCGCCTTCAGCACGCTTACGCACATTATCGGCATCGGCGATGGCACGCATAACAGAGTCTTTTTGTGCAGCTAATGTGGCTTCTGATGCCGCTAATGCTGCTTCAAGCTCAAGAATGCGTGTTTGTTCAGCGCTTAACTCTTCAACCACCTCTTCCACTTCTTCAGCATGGGTTTCAGTGGCTTCTTCATTTATTGGCTGCGCCTCATCTTTTTGAGCTTGTTCTTCGTTACTCATCTCTTACTCCGTTCTTAGGTGTCACGTTAAAGCTAAATTCGATTGCAGCTATTAATGGGGTTGCTTTAAAGCTCTTCAAGGGTATTTTTTATTGTTTTAAAAAAATTGTGTCTAAATTTTGCGTCGCTGATGAACAAAAACGAGGTAAAAGACACTTTTACCTTTGCTTGCTTCAAGCTAAAGTACTGATATAAAAATAATATTAGGTGTCTATGTTTAGCGTTTTAAGCTTAATGGCGATTGTTGTTGGCTATCTACTGATTTTATTTTTGCTCGCGTTTTGGGGAGATAAGCGAGCAAAAGCCAATCAACAGCACCCTTATATCTACAGTCTTGCTCTAGGTGTGCACTGTACTTCTTGGGCATTTTTCGGCACGACTACACAGGCTGCACATTATGGGTGGGCATTTATTCCTACTTACATGGGTATAATCTGCGTATTTTTATTTGCTCATTCTATGCTGCGCCGCGTCGCTAATGTATGTCATCAACACAACATTAGCTCCCTCGCCGACTTTATTAGTTTACGTTACGACAAATCACACTTTCTCGCTGCCCTGGTGACGTTACTGTGCTTTATTGGCGTCGTGCCCTACATTGCACTGCAATTAGACGCCGTTACGGGTGGTATTCGGGTTGTGACGGGGGCTGATAATATATGGCCTAATAGTGTGGGCTTTTACGTGGCAATTCTAATGGCCTTGTTCGCGATATTATTTGGAACTCGGTCTTTAAACTTAACTGATAAACACCCAGGGCTGATGCTTACGGTCGCCTTTGAATCTATCGTTAAGCTGGTCGGTTTAATAATAGTGGGCCTGTTTGTTTGTTACAGTTTATTCGACGGTGTATTTGACTTATTAGGAAAAGCGCAATTAGACCCGAGAGCAAATCAAACGATTAGTGCTGATTCAGGCGTGTGGGTTTACGCGAGTCAAATGTTATTAGGCGTTTGCTCGATGTTTTGCCTGCCTCGGCAGTTTCATATCAACTTTATCGAAAACAACGGTGACAAAGAAATCACCACCGCCCGTTGGCTCTTTCCCCTTTATCTGCTGGGCATGACGCTGTTCGTTTTACCGATAGCGCTGGCTGGGCATATGCTATTTCCAGGTGGCAACATAAGCACAGACACCTATGCCCTAGCCCTCCCTGTGGCATCAGGAAATACCTGGATTACCATCATTGCCTTTATCGGTGGCTTGGCTGCCGCAACCAGCATGATCATAGTGGCGACGCTCGCCATGGGCATAATGATATCCAATAACATCGCGACACCGTTATGGTTAACACTGCAATTACGCACACAGCAGCGCCATCGCCTAAAGCCTGCCAGCATTTTGTTAATTAGACGAGCAACCGTGCTAGTGGTGCTCGGGGTCGCCTATTTTTATCACGTCAATATCAGCCAATCTACGTCTTTGGTGCAAAGCGGCGTCATTGCGATAGCCCTCTTGTCTCAGACATTCCCGATTCTTTTACTGGGTTTATACTGGAAACGTGGCACCACCTTAGCCGCGCAATTGGCCCTAGCAAGTGGCGCACTATGTTGGGTTTACTGGTTGTTATGGCCAAGCATTACAGCCAGCTATTATTTCAACGATACTCCGACCGATATACAACTGGCTCAGGGATTTGTGTATAGCTTAGGGGTAAATATTCTGTGTTTCGTGTTGGTGTCTCTTATTCAAAACAAACGTAGCAAACCATCAACGCAAGACCCTATCACCCACAATAGTCAACCCTTTGGTCATGCGGTAAAAGTCGCAAACTTACTCGCTATCACTGAAAAAGTGTGGGGCTCAGAACGACACCAAGCGCTACTCGACAAATTAAGCCCAGAACAACTTAGCGGTTATGCCAGCCCCAAGCTTTTAACGACGATTGAAAGTGAACTTGCAGGGCAAGTTGGCAGCGCCAGTGCGCGTATTTTACTGTCTGCTATCGGCGAGAAACGGGATGTAGAACTATCAGAATTAGTTGAGTTGGTCGAAGAAGCCAGTCAAACGTTTCAATTCAATCATGAGCTGTTGCAATCATCAGTAGAAAATATTCAGCAAGGCATAGTCGTACTCGACAGAGATCTTAATTTGCTGGCCTGGAATCAGCGTTATATTGAGCTTTTTAACTACCCGCGTGGCTTTGTTCAGGTTGGCATGTCGATTCACCAATTATTAGAGTTCAATGCCAAACGAGGACTATTTGGACATAACGCTATTACCGGGCAAAGCAATATTGAAATGGAGATTGAGAAGCGCGTTGCATTTATGCAATCAGGCAGTGCTTATAAATATGTACGCCACCAAGAAAACGGCCAAGTAATTGAATTAAATGGACGCCCCTTACCCGGAGGCGGCTTTGTAACAACGTACAGTGACATCACAGAATACATCAACATACAGCAACAACTAGAACAAGCAAAAACAGGCCTAGAAACGCGTGTGCAAGAACGCACTGAGCAACTACAAATAGCAAATATTAATCTTGAAAAAGCCCGCCGAGATGCAGAAAGCGCCAATGAAAGTAAAACCAAATTTTTGGCCGCTGCTGGGCATGACTTAATGCAACCGTTTAATGCCGCATCATTATTTGCAGCCATGCTAAAGCAAAAAGCGCCTGCAGGGGAAATGGCTGAAATGAGTGCCAACCTAGTTGACTCTCTAAGTAACGCCGAGTCGCTTTTATCGATGTTACTCGATATGACACGATTAGAGTCTGGTGTATTGAGCACGCATATACAAACCTTCCCCTTGGACAGTATATTACGACCCATGGTCACTGAGTTTTCTGTACTCGCACAGCAAAAAAGGTTACGCATAACCTATGTAAGTACCAGCATTTCAGTAAAGTCTGATCCTAAACTACTTAGGCGTATTATCCAGAATTTGCTCTCTAATGCGATTCGCTACACCCATGAAGGGCGTATTTTAGTCGGTGTTAAACGCCAAGCTGGCACGGCGCGGATCTGCGTTATCGATACAGGCGCAGGTATTGCGAAAGACAAACAGCAAGAAATATTTTTAGAATTTCACCAGCTAGACAACAACCCAAGCGCCCAAGGTTTAGGCTTAGGATTAACCATAGTCGAGCGCATTAGCGCACTGTTAAATCACCCTGTTACCCTGCACTCCACTTTAAACAAAGGCACTTCTTTTGAGATAACAGTCCCTATGGGGGCCAAGCAGATTGTTAAAGACAACACCATCAAAAAAGCAGGCAATGATGCAAGCTTACCGCTTAAACACAAACGTGTATTGATCGTCGACAATGAGCCACATATTCTCGATGCCTTGCACCGTTTATTGGTTGATTGGGGAGCAGATGTTGTTGCTGCCAAAAATACCCAAGATGCGTTAAACGCACTCAGCCAACCTATTGATTTAATGATCCTAGATTATCAGTTAGATAATGGTGAAACAGGAATAGATGTGGCTCGAGCAATTAGACAATCGCTTGCCACTGCCAGCAACGCAAACTTACCAGGGATTTTAAACTCCGCACGTCAAGATGAAGACATACGCCAGTTAGCCATTAACGAGCAAATGCATTATTTGCCTAAACCTCTTAAGCCACTCGCTTTGAAAAGGCTGATTAAACAACTACTTGCTGAAAAATAGTAGTTTATGCATTAGCACCCTTGAGCAGAGTAGCTAACGTTAACCACTGAGTTTGAAAAACACTTCTGCTACGCCGCAGGTGCGGAGCAAATGATGTATGCGTTCAAACGCCACACCCATCATCAACGGCTGCGAGGAATGACCAAAGCGAAAGCGTTGTTAAAGCGCGCATAAGACATTGTAACTAACACATCTAATGCATCTCTTGTAACGTAGGCGTTTGCCTGAAAATTGACCTTGCGCGCCGTTTTCTCCCTCAACGCTTAATATTCCAGTAAAAACCCCTAATCATTCAGATCAAAAGTACTTCGGCGCTTATTGATGGGTATTTTCCCCTAAGCAGAATAGTTTTTTATACGATTCTAAGGATGGCTGTCTCTGTTGGTATCTCTGTTAGTAGTCCCAGCGAACGTAGTGAGCGAGTTTATGCGCTTGTTAAACCGACAATGATAGCCTAAAATGACCTAATTAAAGACCTTTTAGGAGACCGTTATGGCGGCGAGAATTTTGGCAGAAGTTGCTGCAAGTATTACTGAACTAAAAGCAAACCCTATGAAAGTTGCGAGCAGTGCATATGGCGACCCTGTCGCTATATTGAATAGGAATGAACCCGCATTCTATTGTGTCCCGGCTGAGATTTACGAAAAAATGATGGATCGTTTGGAGGATCTGGAACTACTACAGCTTGTTAAAGAAAGGCAAGATGAAGAAAGCGTTTCGGTGAATTTGGATGACCTATAAATTAGAGTTTAAGAGAAGCGCCCTAAAAGAATGGAATAAGCTAGGTAGCACTTTGCAGCAGCAACTGAAAAAGAAGTTAGCAGAGAGATTAAAAACACCACACGTAGCCCCAGATAGAGTGTTAGGTGCCGATAATGTTTATAAAATAAAATTACGTCAATCAGGATATAGGTTGGTGTATCAGGTACTTGATGACGTAGTTGTAGTTACAGTGCTTGCAGTGGGAAAACGTGAGAGAAATGAGGCTTACAAGAAAGCATTAAAGAGACTTGATGCTGAATAAGGGTTTAACGCTTTGCCAAGGGGCAAATGCGAACGTTGTTGGGCAAAGCCCAGTGAGTATTTGTCCCGCCCGTTGTTTGGGCGAACTTAGGCAACTTGTTAAGTGCCTGTGTAAGATACCTACGTTTTAGCAATATAATCATGTAAACAACGTCTCTCTTTGCCAAAAATAAAAGCAGGGTTTACAAAGCCAACAAAAAATTGTCCTACTAAAGGTATGACTGAACATAAACTCATAGGTAGAATTCTCAACAGTAGTATTTTTTGAAGGCTAGCCTTACTTCCATCTAAATTTTCTATTCGTATAGACATCATGTTCTTACCGATCGTTTGTCCAAAGTGGTAGAGCAAATAACCTTGCAATATTAGAATCATTACTAGCCCGTAGACTAAAGCAACTACTGTGACTAACAAAGTTGGATCTTTTAAAGCTTCCATACCGAAATACATAAATAAAGGGATTGAAGCTATCATGTGAATAACAGCATCAATTAGTCCTGCCCACAGACGGTCTAGACGTGCAGCTTTTTCACCTACATTTCTTGATTCATCTAATTGTTGATGGTCTTCTATTCCTTTCTCTTTTTCTTGAATTAGAGCATCAATTTCTTTTGCTCTTTCTGGGTACATATCACGGTCAATCGACTTTACTGAAGAATAAAGGTCATTGAGAGAATACTGTGAAAAGTCAATTTTCGAATCCATGTATAGATTACTCCTTGGCACTTAACGAGGCTGTAGAAAAAGCCGGTTTTGATTATTCACAGAATAAAAAATAAAGACACCCATGATAATAATGGTCAATTTTCAGGGCTGAACTACACTTGATTTGTGTTTTATTCTGTCAGGTAGGTTATGTATGCCTCAACCTCGAAAAAGCCAAATTAGTTTAATCGATACCCCTTATTACCATTGTGTTTCCCGGTGTGTGCGGCGTTCTTTCTTGTGTAGGAAAGATAAATATTCTGGCCAGAGCTACGAGCACCGCCGAGGGTGGGTAGAAGAACGTTTGTCGTTTTTATCTACAGTATTTGCCATCGACATTTGTGCTTATGCGATTATGAATAATCACACGCATGTGGTGCTTTGTGTGGATAAAGCCTTGGCTGATAATTGGGATAGCGATGAAGTGTTGAGGCGCTATCACAAGCTGCACAGAGGCACATTGCTGACTCAGAAATTCATGAATGGCGATACGCTGAGCCAAGGAGAGCTAATCACGTTTGATGAGACCGTTGAAACCTATCGGCAACGTTTGTATGAAATAAGCTGGTTTATGCGTGACTTGAATGAGTATATTGCTCGCGAAGCCAATAAAGAAGACGGCTGCACTGGCCGTTTCTGGGAAGGACGATTTAAGTCGCAAGCACTACTAGATGAGAGCGCAGTGCTAGCGTGTATGGTCTATGTGGACTTGAATCCCATTCGTGCAAAAATGGAAAAAACACCAGAAACATCAAAGCACACCAGTATCAAAAAACGCATTCACGCCGCTAAAAACAAACAACCTCAACCGAGCGTTTTAACACCCTTTGTGGGCAATCCTCGTGAGAATATGCCCCAAGGTATCCCCTACTCCCTCAAAGACTATTGTGAGCTGGTAGATACAACAGGCCGCTGTATTCGTGATGATAAGGCAGGTCATATCGACAATACTCAAAGCTCAATTTTAGAACGACTCGGCTTAGATTCTGCTCAATGGTTAACCTTAACTACTGAGTTTGAGAAACACTTCTGCTACGCCGCAGGTGCCGAGCAAATGATGAATGCGTTCAAACGCCACACCCATCATCAACGGCTGCGAGGAATGACCAAAGCGAAAGCGTTGTTAAAACGTGCATAAGACATTGCAACTAACACATCTAATGCATCTCTTGTAACCTAGGCGTTTGCGTAAAAATTAACCTTGTGCGCCGTTTTCTCCCTCATCGCTTAATATTCCCGTAAAAATCCCCAATCATTCAGTTCAAAAGTACTTTGACGCTTATTGAGCAGGTATTTTCCCCTAAGCAGCAGAGTTTTTTATACGATTCTAAAGATAGCTGTCTTTGTTAGTATTATTGCAGAGTTTTTTATACGATTCTAAAGATGGCTGTCTTTGTTAGTACGCGCCGTTTTCTCCCTCAACGCTTAATATTCCAGTAAAAATCCCCAATCGTATAGATCAAAAGTACTTTGACGCTTATTGATGGGTATTTTCCCCTAAGCAGCAGAGTTTTTTATATGATTCTAAAGATGGCTGTCTCTGTTAGTCGGTGAAGCAAATAAGCTAAAATTTATAATTAACAGAAATAGAAATCCTAATGTTTTCAAATGAGTTCTCCAAAAAATATAACTTCCGCATAACGGGCAAAAATACGTAGGCTACAATACCAAGCGAAGCACAGGGAGCCTACGTATTTTTGTCCCTAGCGAGCGCAGCGAGTGTTAATGCTTTTGTTAGGTAACCTTACCCAAAAATAGCAGTGAAGCACAATGTGGAAAAGACCAATAACGAATGGTGAGTAGAATAAATAAACAACCAAAGGATGATAGCTCAGGTAAAGTGCTGATGTTGGGTCTAGTGTTCCAAGATAAATGACTGTTGCCAAAGACAACACGCCTGCAAGGAGAAAAATCAATCGTTTAAGAAACGAAATATGAAGGCCCCAGCAGAGAGACGTAAGAGCAATAAAGCCCAGAACACCACCACTACTTAGCAGTATACAAGTAGTAGCTATAAGATAGTCGCCTTCGCTTATTGCAGCGAAACCCATAAGAAAAACAAATGCGGCTAGAAAAGTAAGTATAAGAGCAGGCAACCAAGCAAATATGGTTGTGAAGCCAATTATTAGTTCTCGGTAAAACATCCGTGGTTACCTAACTTTAAGCTAAGGGGCGCAGATACGTGGGGCATAATGGCGAAGCCGCCCCGCGTATCTGCGTCCCAGTGACCGGAGGGAGTGTACTTAAGCGTTTTGTTAGAAGTGCCATGCTACCAACCCTCCAAATGTGTACCAACTTCTTTACCTTTTTCGAGGTCATCCTTTGCCAGATAGCCAAACTTGTTATGCTCATTTCGCATGCTTAGCCTATGAAATGTAATGCAAAAAAGTAAATATACAAACCAGAAAAAGAACAATAACCCACTAAACAATATTGCTTTCTCTACTAAATCTAGGCCATCTCTAAAAAATACAATCGGAATTCCAATTAAGGCAACAAGCCACGAAATATGTAGAAAAGAAACTTTTGCAGCGGTCTTTAAAATAGTTGAGTTGTAATAAGACATTTGCAGATCCTTCTGGCACTTCTAACGTAGAGCTTTGCGGCAATTTTGTATCCGTGAAGCGGTGGAAAAATTGTCCGACAAAAGCGAATTGATAGAACTTAGCACATCGCTTCGATCCATGTTTTGAGGTGCTCTGGTGTATCCGACTCGAACTTACCAATTATCTCTGATGGTGGGATCGTCAGAGAACGCTTTTTAAATTTCATTTTCACAAGGACTTCGCTGCACTTTTGATTACCCAAGAAAATTACGTGCGAAAAATAAGCGAATTTCTCGTCTGCGCAGCAAATGCTGGTTTCAACGCGGACACGCTTAAAGACGCCAACGGGCTTCATGAGCTTGATTAGCTGGGATGCGTTTACGAAGCTAATTCCATCAGACCTCAAGCTCGATATAAGGCCGGTTTTTATTAGATAGTCCAACTGAGCTGATTCAGCTAGTTGGAAATATTTATCACTTTTCAACACGCTAATCCCGCAATCGAACGGAGTTATACGGAAGTGGCATGGCACGGTGGAAGATACGCCATATCGTTTGCCACTAAAAAATGCTGAGATTATGGTAATCAAGTTTCTTATCAGCCCGGACATAATTTTCCTATATGAGTTCTAACGCCTAATTAACAGGCAAAAAATTGTTGGCTAAAATTAGCGACGAAGGAGCAAAAGCCAACTGTTTTTTGTCCTTGTTTAATTTCTTGTTATATTGCAAATTTCTCAACACTATCGACAACATACTTAAAATCATCTTTCTGGTAAATTGAGAGCAACTCATAATGAACACCGTTGTAATGAGCTGTGTATTTATTAACAATAGTTTTTGATCTTAATATTAAAGCTTCAATATCATTTACAGTAAGCGGATATGTTTCCCAGAATGATTATCCTCTTGATACGAGCTTATTGGAAATATGAGCCACTTCATTATTTCTATGTTTTGTATATAGGGTATTTACTAACGAATCTTTTAGTGAAACCAAAGCAATATCTTGCTCTATTTCGCCCTCGACCAAAGGAACTCTGTTAAATTTATCCATCTCATTAGTCTCAAAGAACTCCTGTTTACAATGGTGTTTTTTGAATTCTTTAAGCCAACTATTAAGAGTTAAATTGTTATTGTTGGTTTGATCATATATTTTACAGAGTGAACACCTAGTCGCTTCAAGGTGTGCATTTAAAGTTAACGACCAGAAATTAGGTGATTTATTTATTCCTTTTTTATGCGAAGGAATTGATGCCTTTATTGAGCGATAAAGATCAAAATGCATGGCAGCAGCTTTTAATTCTTCAACCAGCCGCTCGGTTAAATTATCGAAATTTAGCACCAGACTTTCCTTGCAATGTAACACCCCACTAAGGGGCGATAACACATGGGCTAAAATTAGGAACGAAGTGACGCAGCCCATGCGTTAGCGTCCCAGCGAGCAGCGCGAGCGCCTTTAGTGTTTTGTTATATGGCAAACTCTTCGTTTGGTTCTTCTAGTTGTTCCACTTCTTCGAGCCCGCAAATACCATTACCACCGTCAAGATAACGCAGACCAAGATAAACTTGTTCTCCGATTTGTTCTGCCTGAATTACGACGGCAGGAGTTCGTTCTCCTGTTTCTTCATTAATCTGAATAACACATGTAGGTAATTTGGCATCCAGTACAAAACTACCCTCTGGTATATAGAAAACAGCTAAGCCGTTTTTTACATCCATTTCAGAGGCAACTCGCCCTGATATGTGAGGTAAGGTATTCCAATTGTCAGGTTTGAATGAGTCCCACATGTTTAACTTTCCATATAACGCCCCAAGCAGGGGATTTTATGAGCGTTGTTCAGCGAGTAAAATTCCTGCTGGCTTGGTTTGTTATGTTTGAAAGCTAAAAACATCCTACGTTCCAAAATGAACACTATCTGGGCACGTCGTATCAAAATTACTTGTTACTTTCGCGTTATTTGGTTGGTAGTAGATAATTTGGTTTTTGGACACTGACTCTATTTTGTAATTGTATTTTTTCAAAACTAAATACTGCTTATAACAAGTGGTGCCGAGAATCGTCAAGGCCAACTCATCTTCAGTAAGGTGCCCCCAAGTAGACATGATTTTCTGTGACTCAAAAAAGTCTAATTCTTGCTTTGTGAATCCCTTTTCGGTCGATTTACATGCGAGCAAGCTAAAAATTGTAATTGCCAATAATACAAGGGTTCTCATTGGTTTCCTTCTTAAACATAACGCTCCGTTAAGGGGCGCATAATGCGTGGTTATAATCGTGAGGAACGAACGTCAACCACGCGTTAGACGTCCATGCCTTAAACGGCTTGTTAGGTACAACTTGCCAATAATTGCTGTTGTAACTTTGTATTTTCACAACCAATAACTTCTAACCCGATAACTTTGTTTTTAGTTGAGTAAGTTAACATAACTGTATATTCAGCATTGCCTGTGGGAAACGTATCTTCGATTTCTTCGGAGTTATACCCCATAAACTCAATTGTAAATGCAGAGTCGTCCGAAGCAAATGAACTACAGGATAGAATTTCACATGTATCTAGTTGCTTAGCAAAATTCTTTTCACCTTCATCAATTAATGACGCTTTTACTTCGTTAAATAGATCAGCTAGCTCTTCCTTAAACACCAAATCCTCCGTTGTACCTAACGGCCCGCATAACGGGCAAAAATACGTAGGCTACAATACCAAGCGAAGCGCAGGGAGCCTACGTGTTTTTGTCCCTAGCGAGCGCAGCGAGTGTTAATGCGTTTGTTAGGTATACATTACTCACCGTACTCTGATAAGTACAGCTTGATACCTAGACGCCCCATTATAGACATTGCTTCTGGTGACAATATTGCCCCGCCACCACATGCATTCTCTCTTACAGTAAAACCAAGATCTGCTATGTACTTTGCTGGTGCAAGATTGAGAGGATTTGTGAGAAGCCAGAATTCTAGTGCTTCTATCTGAGATGGTAATTCCCAATCACCTTCTGCAAGGTGAGCTAATTTTTCACCTGAACCATCTACTTTGACATAAATTGGCACTGAACCTTCCTTGTATACCTAACGCTTAACATATGGGGATTTTAGGAGCGCTTTTTCAGCGAGTAAAATTCCCACCATGATGTTTTTGTTAGGTGCACTCACTGCGCAAAACCAATAATTTGAAGTACATTGATTATGATGAGCAACACACCAATTATTATTAAAGCATTTGGTGAAACCATTGTTTTCTGATTAGTTAAGTTAGATTTTAACGCTTTACCACGCATAACCAAATAGCCACCCAAACAGACCAAAATAAGATTAATTACGACACCAGCTAAAAAGTGAGAATCCATTAAAAGTTAATCCTTAGCAAATAATTATGAGAGTATTTTGTTAAATTAATCCAACTGCTAACTGCATTGCACCTAACGCTTAACATATGGGGATTTTAGGAGCGCTTTTTCAGCGAGTAAAATTCCCACCATGATGTTTTTGTTATGTTTTCTTGTTGCACTTAGGACAAACATTTGGTGTTTCTGTAAACCCTATATTATTAATACCAATTGCGATTTTGTGACCACAATGATTACATTTTTGATAACTTGAAAATGCATAAATTATCATGGCTAAAATTGGTCCAATACCAAACCACAAAATACTAAATATAATTCTACCGTTACTAGCCTGGATTATCACATTACCTGCAACAAACCCACCGACCAAAACGATGCCCATCACGAATCGCCAAAATGTAGCCCTTTGATAAATGCTAAACATGCTTACCTGAAAACATAACGCCGCAATAAGCGGATTAAAATTGTGGGTTATACTGTGTAGCGAAGCGAAACGTAACCCACTGTTTTAGTTCAGTTTAATTGCCTTGTTAGCTCTTTGCGGATATTTGCTCAATGGTCAAACTTGAACCCAGCTCAGATTCTGTATCATATTCTAAACTTGCATCTATATATAAGCGGAAGATAAATGATAGTTTCACAACATCGCCATCTATTTCAATGTTATATATTGATTTAATCGATTCTATTTCATCTACATGTTGCTTGAATTCTATTAAATCAATTGTTACGACCAAATCAACTCTGCGCATCTCGTAGAAGCAACTAATATAAACACTTTTCTCTGGAAGGCGGCTAACGTAATGAACTTCATGATCTTCTACCCCCTCAAAAATATCAGGAACAATCTCTATTACATCAGTTAACTTATCAGAAAACACCTGTGTACCTAATAAATCGCTAATATCATTGTTTTTCATATTTTTAAGATAACTTTCTGTTTCTTCAATCAGAAAATCTTCTAAGTCATCAAGTATTTCTTCACGATTAAAGGCGTGTTCAATTTTATCAACATTCTCTTTTATAAAATCGAAAATATTTAAGTACGGCTTGACTGTTGCCGTAATGCCAGTTTCGTCAATGTCTTTTTGCAAATCGTCATTAAAAGATAGAAGCTTATTTTTCTTTTCAAAGAAATCATGCTTATTGTTTGTAATGAATGCAATTTCACCTTCAACATTATGTGCTTTCAAATAACGTAAAAATGAAAGCCAGATCAAAGTGTCTCGGTAACCTTTCTCTTCACCAGTAAATGGTTTTACTAATTTCAACGCTCTTTCAACAACTTGTCTATGTGGCACCTCATCGTATGAAATATTTTCAATACAATTAACCTTGTTTTTTAATATCGATTGAACGTCATACCGAGCTATCCCCAAGCTTTCAATCGAAAAATCGACATCTCGCTTGTTGAGCTTATTAACTCTGTTAATCAACCTATCAATCTCAGTTGTTGTTTCTACCAACTCTCGCTCACGAATATTATTCACTTCCTGAGCGACTAAATTTGATAATAAAAGGTCAAATTCTTCATTATTTAAATAATGAAACAATAGTTTGAAATTTGCATTATCGACGAACCAGTTGTTGTACAATGCATTTGTGTCTAGAAAAACTTTCATGAACATCTTCTTTGAGTAAGCTACGAATAAAGTAGAGAGAGCTAACTTTCCAATAACGGGCGCAGACATGTGGGGCATAATGGCGAAGCCGCCCCGCGTGTATGCGTCCCAGCGAACGTAGTGAGTGAGTTTATTGGCTTGTTAGCTGACATTGCCAATAACTACCACCGATTCTTGGTTGATAATGAACTGATATCCAAAAGCTAAGATAATTGCAAATATACTAAGAATATTTAGATAAAATGACATTTGCTTATAGCTTTTTTCATTGTCTCTTTTGTCGTAGTGGTCAATTACGGTTAACGCCGCGTTTATAGCACTGGAGACTAATGCTACGCAGAAAAATAGTAACGGCATGCCAGTTAATTCAACAGAACCAGAGCCTCTTACGCCAGGGTAGACCAATACATCGTTAATGCCAGCGTAGAAACATATACCGATTAAAAAAAGAGCCCAAATGATATTAAAAATTCGTGTCGAATTAGGGATTTTGTTCGGAGAGTAATCTTCCATGAATCCTCTTGGCAGCTAACTTTTAAATAAGGGGCGCAGGCACGTAGGGCATAATGGCGCAGCCGCCCTGCGTGTTTGCGTCCCAGCCCGCGCAGCGGGCGTGCTTAATTTTTTTGTTATAAGCCATTTTAAACACAACCTAGTTTAGCTACGTTAATCACCACAGCCACCACCAGAATCTGAACCCTCATTCCCCGAATATAGATTGCTACTACCAGAACCGTCCGCAACAGGATTGCGACCTTTTACTTTAGGGTTTATTGAGCGAAGGACAACCAAAGTAATAGCAGGGCCACCTATTGGAATAAGCCAATTAACAAGTAAGGTAATAGCTCGAGAGCTATTATTGATAAACAATGTGCTGTTAACAGCTAGAGTATTAAAAAATGCCCAAGCCAAATGAACACACACAATCCCAGCTAATAAGTAAACCATGAGTTAGGTTTTCCTGGTGGCATATAACGCCCTAATAATGGGCAAAAAATTGTTGGCTAAAATGTTGAGGAACGAAAACAGCCAACTGTTTTTTGTCCTTATTAATTAGCTTGTTAGGTATACCATGCTACCAAAAACAAACCGATGATTAAAACTAACCAAAGGCAATTACTGTATGTAATGTCATTTCGATTAGTTGGTACTTTATGCTCTGGATAAACCATCTTCCACTTACCTTTAGTAGCAAAGTTTAAGAGCATTTGAGGTGTTACTGGAATTCTACTTACTTTTGCCCATGGTGGTTTAAAAATAAAAGACCAGATATTTACTCCCTCATCTCCTGAGTGAAAATACCAAAGATATTCATCCATGTTTACGTTGTACTTGTTTGAATACGCTTCTATTAACTCGTGAAAATCATCACCTGCAACACCAAGTTCATCAGTTATATTGATATTAGGATGAACTTTTTCGATCTTTGTGCCTGATTCAATAGCTACAAAGTTTAAAATTTCCGCAATATCCAAAGGTATACCTAACGCTTTGAATATGGGGCAAATATGAGCGTTTTGGCCGAAGGCCAGCGAGTATTTGTCCCAGTGAGTTTACGAACAACATAATTCATTTGTTAGGTACACTTTTCCGTATTCTTGTGAATAAATAAAAAGAAACAAAAATGAATGCAGCGACAAGACCACCATAATAAAACTCTTGGAAAGGAGCTTGATATAATGCGTCATAAAAACTCCCAAACCGAATATTTTCGGCGCTACCAAGAAAAGTAAAAAACAATATTAATACTAAATAATGGATTCTAGAACTTGGCCCCAATAAGTAACTTACAGTCACGAACAAAAAGCCCATAAGTAAATCTGGCCATGTACCACAGCCAACAATACTAGTGTTGTTGCTGTGGGAGCAAGCGTCGAAAGCAGGACTAGGAAAAAGCCACAAGCAAAAGAATGCTATTGCAAATGCTCCTAGACTCCTTGTGAATGTCAATAAACTTCCTTGAACTTTCATGTGTACCTAACTTCCCGCATAACGGGCAAATATAAGTAGGCTAAAATACCAAGCGAAGCGTAGGGAGCCTACGTGTATTTGTCCCTAGCGAGCGAAGCGAGTGTTAATGCGTTTGTTAGAGCTACTTACCCTGTTGACGTAAAAAGTTGAATACTGGTTCTGTTGGTAATAAGTAATTTTCACTTTTTTGTTCAGAATTAATCATATTGTAAACAACTAGTGAGTGTTCGTTTGTGGTATCTATGGAGCAGCACCAATTATGAATGGAAAAAAAGCTATTGTATCTTTGATTAGCGCAATCTCCATATCCTGTAAAGTCCTCAGCTACGAAAGGTATGAGTAGTAGCAGGTGTTCTGAACCTAATTCTCTAGTTTCATGAGCATTAATTCCAGTAATATTTAGTAGATCTCCTCTCTCAACATCACCCTTAAAAGGTTCTAAAACTTCAAACACCGAATAATCCACGTTGCACCTGTTGTCGTTTGTAACAGACGTTTTCGATTCAACAAGTCTTGCATGAAGAACATGAGATGAATATTCGAAATTCCATTCAAGATCTAGTCGTTCTGGAGATGACTCGAAAGTACAGCCAGCTAATATTGTTGATATCCCAATTAACAGAAAGCGAAACATCCGATAAATTTCCATGTAGCTCTAACGCTTTTGTAAGGGGCGCGCGTTGTTTGCGCGTCCCAGGGTTGCTTGCAACCCGATCTTAACGAACTTGTTAGGTACACTTTCTCCCAAAAGACCTAACATCTCTCAATCCTACCAATAAGTTCATCCGGAAATAATGTTGTCCCCGTTAAATTATCACCGGCCCAATTTGGCCCCAATTTAATGCCCGCCTCTTTTAACTCTGGAAGCCATTCCTCAACGAAACTATCGAAAGTAAAGCCACAAGGTGTTCCGTTTCCAAATTGATCTAAGCGCTGTAAAGTTCGTTCGACTCGAGATTCGGTTGACCAAATAGGCAATACCCTTGTTCCGTCTTCCTCTATCCATTCCAAAAACTGGTCCTCTTCAAACTCAATCAACCAAACTTCTTGATGCTTCTTAACATCTTTACAAAATGCACTAATTTGGGAGCCTAAACTCATAGGTGTACCTAACGCCACCTTAAGCGGCAAAAAATTGTTTGCTAAAATGTTGAACGAAGTGAAAACAGCAAACTATTTTTTGTCCGTTTGAAGGTCTTGTTATATGCCGTATTATGCTAAGATATCAACCTTCCCATTTAACTGTTTACCGTCAAGATCTTTAAATTTACTTAAAACACCTGATAAAAAGTCAGTATTCTCACCAATGCTTTTTTTAAAATCTATAGATTTTTCAACTTGCCCAATTAAGTCTACTTTGATTTTACCTATTTTTTCGGGATCATTATTATATTGTTCAAGTACATTTAATGGTATAAATGGCACTACATCAAGTAAAGCACTTTCCCCTGATTTAATTAATGTATTAATTTCATCAATTGATATGTTTCTCATATCAATCTTTGTAGGTTGTGAATTATTTTGGTTTATGTTTTTTTCTACAGCAATAGATTCAGTCGGCATTTTATTGCCGCTAGCTGCTGTCGTAATGGAATAGTTTTGCCCTACATTTAAAATATTCATATTAATTCCTCATGTATTAATAGATATTTGATATTAATGCAAAAGGTGCACCATGTTAGATATTATACTAATGCCTATTTTAGGCATATAACGCCCGCCTAACACGCAATGTGTTGGCGTGGCTTTTTGCGTTGTTTGCCAAAACCATGACAACGTGACATTGTCGGAGTTTAGGCGTTTGTTAGGTGCCAATACCACTAAACCTATTAAAATAGTCATCTATATTAGGTGATATATCTATGCGTTTAACTACGTTGTTACGTAAGAAAAACACTAATTCGTTAGATGGATCTACATACTCTTTAAATATATCGTCATTTACTTCCAACACTAAATTTGGAAAGTGTTCTAATAATTCTGACTCATTAAACCCAATTGGTTTAATGCTATTTAGTTTTGCAGTTTCAGAGGTTACGGATATTTCCCATAACCTAAACTCTAAATCAGGATCGAAATACAATTGTATTCCTTTGGATTGATAATCCCAAATTTCGGAACTAACTCCGTCTTGGCCTAACTCATTTTCAATTAATTCAGGGATTCCAAATAGCTCATTAGCTTTTTCTTTAGAGTCACCAAATTCAATACTCTTCAATCCGATCAATGGCACGATATTCATAAGGCAACTAACGCCTAAATAACAGGAAAATTGAGTTGGACGCTTTTTTGCGGTTCTTTGCAAAAAATCGGCAAACTCTATTTTTCCTAGTTTATTTTCTTGTTATGTGTGTCTAGCAGAACACTCACAACACTGTTGGCACAAATTTCGCTTGATAATTGAAAACTTATTATTTTAGAGGCTAAAATGCAAATTACCAGTACTACTTATATGACTCCGGCAAAAGAAGCATATAAAACCGGCAATTCTTTGCCGGACAATAAAACCCAAAGTGCTATGGTTGCGCAAGAAGTATCCTCTATACATGAATTAGCCCAATATATAGACCCAAGTAATATGTCTCGAAATGAAGCTGCCATATTATCTGGTGCATTATTTCCCGATGAACCTAGTGCGACTTTTGGTGCACAAGCCCTTATACTAGTAAATGATAATGGTACACTACGGAATGCAACTAAATCAGACGCAATCATGAATGAAAAATTTGATATGTTCGAGTCGATAAAAGGGCAAATGGAATTTAATCAGCAACGTGGTATATCAAATGACAACTTAGAGCTTGCTCAAGATTATTTACATAAATTGCAAATAGCAAAAACCTCTCCGTCAGTTAACATATACACATAACACCCGCATAAGGGGCGATAACACATGGGCTAAAATTAGGAACGAAGTGACGCAGCCCATGTGTTAGCGTCCCAGCGAAGCAACTTAATGTGTTTGTTATATTTGTGGTTTATTCAAACGGCTGTTTGTCCCACGGTTGATTTTTGTCTTCTCTGAATGCGTCCCAGCCTTTAGGTAGATCTGCAAGCTCAATAATTTCTGGAAATTTGCTAATAAAACACCCCATACAAATTACCATGCCGTCATCGGGGTCATCCGTAGTGTTACACATAAACTGCCACCCATCATCTATGTAATGATTAACTTGGATTATTGGCTCCAATCTTTCATAGACAAATTTGGTAGTTACTGCAGCAGAGTCTATTGGGCAACTGAAAGGCCATTCATCTTCTTTAAAAGTGTGCTTATGCATATTTTTCCGGACAAATATAACAATATTAATAGCTGGAAAAGTTCCGCATTTAAACACGGGAGTTTTCCACCTTTCTACATCTGTCTTTTTTAGCATACAGGGTAACTTATTGTACAGGTTAAATTTTTCCCAGATTTATGTTTTTCACCTGTGGAAACACGGAAAAATTCCTAAATCTTGCTGTTATACGGATTATTTACTACAACTGTATAAACATACATTAACTTAAGAAGAGTTACCTTATGCCTAAATCAATGTTCTTGAATATGATAAAAGATGAAATGTATCAATTACGTTATTCGAAACGCTCTATTGAAGCTTATCTTAAGTGGATCAGTAGCTATATTCATTTTCATCAGAAAAAACACCCTAATTTAATGCATGATAAAGAGGTAGAAGCCTTCCTTTCACACTTAGTTTTAGAATTGGATGTGGCTGCATCAACCCAAAAATCAGCATTAAATGCCTTGGTATTTCTATATCGCGATATAATTCGTCAACCGTTAAATTTTAAACTTAGTTTTATTAAAAGTACTCGCCAACAAAAACTGCCAATCGTTCTCACTACTGATGAAGTGCGGAATTTACTCGCAGTTGTAAATGCTCAAAATAAGTTAGCGGTATCAATTTTATATGCAAGTGGTTTGCGTTTAATGGAATGTATGAGATTGAGAGTCCAAGATATAGATTTTGATTTCAAATCCATACGGGTTTGGCATGGTAAAGGCGGTAAACATCGGGTTGTTACATTAGCCGATGAGCTTATACCTACTTTGCAACAACAGATCACTGTCGTAAAACAATATCTGGATGCAGACCTGTTAAACCCAGAATACAGTGGCGTTTATCTACCTCATCGTCTAAGGCTTAAGTTTAAGAACGCCAATCGCTCGATACAATGGCAATATGTGTTTGCTTCTCGTCAATTATCAAAAGATCCTGAAGACCAATCATTAAGACGTCATCATATTGATGGGTCTACGGTGCAAAAAGCAATACGGCATGCCGCTAAAAAAGCCAGCATCCCTAAAACCGTTACCCCCCATACGTTACGCCACTTTTTAAAAAATGCGTCCTTGCATTTTTCCCTTCGGGCCATCCTTCGGATGTTCAAATTTAGTTCCAGACAAATTTGTGCGACCCATCTTTTACAATCAGGTGCAGATATTCGCACCGTACAAGACCAGTTAGGCCATAGCGATTTGCGCACCACTCAGATATATACGCACATATTGCAACGAGGGGGTAACTCTGTCGTCAGCCCTTTATCTAGGCTGTAACCTAACGATTTAATATCAACTCAATGACGCAGTACCGCACAACCGAACATGTCACACCGGCACATGACTAATTTACCTTAAGCACTCGTTCAAATAATCAAAGGTCTTATTGCTTTTATAAACAAACTTGTGGTCAGATCGCGTAAAATATTTCTGTTCGTTGCTACAAGGATTTCACGTGAGCGACCCTATCATTCCCCTAGTGGCTGTCGGCCTTATCTCTATTGCCTGTCAGTATTTTGCATATCGTATTAAATTACCCGCCATTTTGCCGTTATTGGTTGTCGGTATTTTAGTTGGCCCTGTTTATGGCGTGATCAACGCCGATGCGCTATTTGGCGACTTGCTCTTTCCAATTGTATCTTTGTCAGTGGCGATTATTCTGTTTGAAGGCTCGCTAACACTGCGCTTTGGTGATTTGGCCGGCCATGGCTCTATGGTGCGAAACCTTTGTACAATCGGTACATTAGTCACATGGCTGGTCACTGCCCCCGTTGCGCATTATGCGCTTGGTGTTTCTTGGCAGTTAGCGTTTTTATTCGGTGCTATTGTTACTGTTACCGGCCCTACAGTGATTGTGCCTATGTTACGTACCGTTAGGCCAAGCAGTAAGGTAGCCAATATATTGCGCTGGGAAGGCATCGTTATCGACCCTATTGGTGCTTTGTTAGCCGTGCTCGTTTTTGAATACATTATTTCTACCCAAGATGCCTTAAGCCATACCTTGTATGCCTTTGGCCTAACCATCAGCGTAGGCTTAGGGATTGGCGCAGCAACAGGTTATTTACTAGGCCTTGCACTTAGAAATAATTGGATCCCTCATTATCTTCAAAATACCGCCGTATTGACGCTCATGTTAGGCGCATTTGCCGGTTCGAATGTCATTGCCCATGAATCTGGATTATTAACGGTGACTGTTATTGGCATGTGGCTGGCCAATATGAAAAACGTCGACGTTGAAGACATTTTAGAATTTAAAGAAACCTTAAGCGTGCTACTTATCTCTGGGCTGTTTATTCTTCTCGCTTCGCGTATTGACTTGCACTCGGTGTTAAGTGTTGGTTGGGGCTCCATTTTAGTGCTTGTTGCTATCATGTTTGTCGCTCGTCCGGTTGGCGTAATTCTGTCGTCATTAGGCACTGGCTTAAATTGGCGCGAAATCGCCCTACTCAGCTGGATAGCGCCGCGGGGCATTGTAGCGGCTGCGGTATCAGCGTTATTTTCACTCAAGTTAGAAGCCCTTGATTACGAACAAGCTGAGCTGCTTGTTCCTATGGTCTTTTTAGTGATTATTACCACAGTTGTGCTACAGAGTTTAACGTCGGTTACCGTAGCGAAAAAACTCAAGATGCGCGCCCCTGCTCCCCACGGATTTTTAATTTTTGGCGGAGGTTTATTCAGTCGCTTGTTTGCCAAAGAATTAATGCAGCACGATGTACAAGTGCGCATTACCGATACGAACTGGAATAATATGCGCTTAGCCCGTATGGAGAACATTCCTACCTATTTTGGCAACCCGATGTCTGAGCACGCTGCCCGTACGCTTGACCTATCAATGTTCGGCAAGGTACTGGTGATGTCGCCTTATCGGCAATTGAACCCTATGGTTACTTACCATTTTGAGCACGAAATGGGTAAAGGTACTGTGCTCGGTTTAAACAATAACGAACAACAGCAACGCCCAAGCCATCAGGTGTCTGAATCTTATGTTAAGAAGCTAGGATTATTTAGTGACGAGGCAACATATGGCAAGTTAGCAGGCCTAGTGGCAAAGGGTTCAACGATTAAAACCACGCGCTTATCAGACTCGTTTACGTATGAGGATTATAAAGCGCAATACAGCGAACGCGCCATTAAACTATGTGCATTAGATACGCAAAATCATGTGCATATGTTCACCACGTCAAACAATGTTAAGCCAAAAGCAGAGTGGAAGATTGTCAGTTTGGTGAATCCAGAAAAACCGATGGAGAAAGCCATTGCTAAAGCGGAAATCACTGCTGAAAATGGCAATGATGAATCTAAGCTGCCAAGTTAGCGCAAACCAATGGCATGTAAGATCCTATGTAGAAAGCCGGTAAATACACCGGCTTTTTTATGCAACCGCCTTAGCTTATTCAACCTGTAACATTTGCTTGAACAACACCCCTGCTTGGGTGCGATTATTAAAGCCAAGTTTATGTAACACTGCGGATACATGTTGTTTGATGGTTGATTCACTGACACCCAGTTCATAGGCAATCTGCTTGTTTAGCAGCCCGTCAGCCATTAATTGCAGTACTTTAAGCTGATGAGGGGTTAATTGCGCTAGCTTCGCGGCAAATGCTTGTTCTTGACTATCTTCAATCTTTTGTACTTGTTCGAATAACTCGCTGGGCAACCATTGCTCCCCATCTAATAACTGCTGCACCGCATCAGAGATAACCGGCAAAGGCGTTGATTTTGGAATGTAGCCACAGGCACCAAAGTCCATGGCCTTTCTCACCATCGCCGGGCTTTCGTCACCAGACACTATCGCGACTAACACATCAGGGAAATGGCTACGGATCATAGTTAGCCCCGTTAACCCGTCGTTACCTGGCATGTTTACGTCTAAAAATAGTAACTCAACGTCTTGATGTTGTTTTAATAAATCAAACGTTTGTTGGTAAGACGCAGATTCTAAAATATTGTTGCCCAGCACACCTTGAATAGCTTGTTTCATTGCACTGCGAAACAGCGGGTGGTCATCAGCTACAATGGCTTTAGCGTGCATTATGGATTCTCGTTTTCATGGGGGAGTTAAAATAACTAAGGCTAGATGTATGATTTTTATGTAATTATTACCTGTCACTATCAGATATATCTAATTTTCTGTCAAGCGCTTGGTGTGAAGTTGGTTATCGGGGATAGTCTTAAACGAAAAAAGGCAGTTTTCACTGCCAAACGTCATTACCGAGCCACGCATTATGCTTATATTTATTGCGCGTGTTCTTTTCAAACGCAGTAGGCACAAGTAAACATAAATGCTTACGCTGCGCCTACTGCAGTTGGTTATTTAAAACCGATAACCTAGGGTTAAACTAACCGTACGTGGGTCACCATAATACCCTATCAAGGTATTATCACCGCCAGTACCTGCTGTGTATCCAGTCGGATCATCTGGGTTTTCAACCACAAACTGGTAGCCACCCACAACGTATTCTTCATCTGTGAGGTTTTTAGCATGAATACCACCATACCAGCTGCCGTCCTCACTTTGCCAAGATACGCTTAGGTTCACCAAACCGTAACCGTCTTGAGTAATTAAGCTGTTCGCTGTTTCGGTGATGGTATAATCATCGCGGTAGTAATAATTAGCGTTAAAGACAAAGTCACCTATGTCTGTGCCCAACACATAATTAGCAGCGAAGTTTGCGGTATATTCTGGTGTATTAGCAATGGCAAACGAATCTGCTACGTCCACGCGCCCTTCTAAGGTTTCTTGAAATACTTCTTCGAATTCAGCGTCGATATAACCTAAGGCGACATCGAACGTTAAGTTGTCTGTTGCGGCAAAGGTAATCTCCGCTTCAACGCCTTTAGCAGTTGATTGACCAACGTTACCCAAAATTTGCTGTAAATCTTCAGGGGAAGTAACCGGTAATACAGATATATACTGACGGTCATTATGCTCTAATGCGAACAAGGTCACGTTAGTACGTAAATTATCGTTCCAATCGCTTTTCATACCCAGTTCAAATGAATCTACGACTTCTGGGTCAACCGCAGGTTCATTGATGGTCGCACGTGGGTTGTAAGTACCTGATTTAAAGCCTTGTGAATAACTGGCGAAAAACATCATGTCGCTGTTCATTTGGTACTCAACACCCACTCGCGGGGTAAAGCGTGACCAACTTTCTTTTGCAGGCGCATCTAGAATGCCGTCACCATCTGAGTCAGTGCCTAAAACTTGCGGCACAATTTCGCCTTCTGGGCGCACATATCCAGGGATCCAGTTCGATTCAGGGTATACGTTGTCAAACACTAAACCGTTGCGCACTGTGGCTTGCTTTTCTTCATCTGTATATCGTGCGCCAAGTGTTAATGATAGTTGCTCAGTAACATCAATCGACGATTGCACATACGCGGCGATACTTTCACTGTTATTACAACCCGATACTTCACGGGTTAAACCTGGCGTAGCGAATGCAGCGCGACCTAGAAATCCAAGAATGGCTTCGAACTGCCCACATGATTCACCGTCATAGTAATAAATACCGCCCACAGCGTTGAAGCCATTGCCGGTATAGGCAAGCTGCAATTCGTGGGTGTCATTTTCGTCTTCGTAAATAGCGGGTACATCAAAGATATCAACCGCGGTATTGTCAAAATCGATATTGGTTGGTGAGTAACTTTCACGATGTGCGCCTATGTATTTAAGGCTAATAGCGTCATTCACATCCCAATTAGCCGTTAAGCTATACCCTTCAAGTTCAACGTTATTTTCTGTCGGTAAGCTGGTATAAGAATCAAATACGCTGTCCGGTACGGGGGCATCAGTCAAACGACTTGGCAATAAGCGATATCCCCCTTTGGCGTTTGAATCATCTTCGGTTTTATCCCAAGCAAAGCGGAAAAACAAATCGTCTGACGGGGTAAACTCCACGGTGACACGGGCAGCGGTTAAGTCTTTGTTGTAGTTTTCTAAATCTTGCCCTTCAAGTGCTGATTCTAGGTATTCACCGTAACCATCGCGCGTAAGATCCGCTATACCAAAGCCAATATACAGCTTGTCTTCAATTAACGGTAATTGGCCTGTAAGCTTAATATCACGTTGTGAATAACTGCCCACTGTGCCCTGAATATTCAATGTCGGGTCACCGCTCATGGGTTTAGTCACGTATTTTATCGCCCCGCCAATGGTATTTTTACCGTATAGCGTACCTTGCGGGCCACGTAGCACTTCAATACGTTCCACATCAAGCAAGTCTAATACTGCACCTTGCGGCCTCGCCACATAAACATCATCAATGTATATCCCTACCCCAGGTTCATAACCCCAAAGCGGATCTTGTTGGCCCACACCGCGTATGAAAGCCGTTAATGTTGAGTTAGTGCCGCGGCTGTTTTGCAATGTGGTGTTTGGCGAGAACTGCTGAATTTCGGTCAGCACTGAAATCCCTTTTTCGTCAAGTTCGACAGCGCCTAACGACGTAACTGAAATCGGCACTTCTTGCAGACTTTCAACCGTTTTACGGGCGGTCACTTCAATACGCTCTAAACCTTTCTTTTCAGCTTGAGCGTTATTGGCAGATTCTTGCGCATGAAGCGCTGGTTGATAGAAAAGTACCGACGCTACGGCACCGGCGATAACGGATTGGGTGAAACCTTGTATGTTCATAATGTGTCCTTGATTAGCAGTTATCGTTATTTTTTGTTGTCTGCTTGCTGCGGTCGTAAATACCTTAATTGAGTTTTAGCTGGCCGTCCTTAGTACCATAGTACTATGGGCAATTTCATTGGGCTAAGACACACTAATGCCATCACTTTTCATGTTTGCTTGCGGTCACAAGTATTCATTTAAAGGAAGATAATATGCTCAGTTTAATTGGCTTAATAGGCGGGTTATTGTTGCTAATAGTATTAACTATTCGTGGCATGAACTTGTTTATAGCCGCCCCTTTGTGCGCACTGATAGTGGCACTCACCAGTGGTATACCGATATTTATCGGTGAAGTAAATTTTGTTAACAACTATATGCAAGGCTTTTCTGGGTTTATTGCATCTTGGTTTTTTATGTTCTTGCTTGGTTCACTTTTCGGCAAGTTTATGGAAGACACAGGCGCTGCGGATGCCGTGGCTCAATTTATCGTTTCAAAACTAGGCCGAAGCCAAGCAGTGGTGGCAGTGGTCCTCGCATGCGCTATTTTAACATACGGTGGCGTGAGCCTCTTTGTGGTGGCGTTCTCTGTTTACCCTATGGCCTTAAGTTTATTTAAAGACGCTAATTTGCCCCGTCGATTTATTCCTGCCGCCTTAGCGTTTGGCTCTGTCACATTTACCATGACATCCGCAGGTTCGCCGGAGATCCAAAACTGGATCCCCATTAAATATTTAGGTACCTCGCCCTTTGCCGCTTGGGAAGTCAGCCTAGTGGTGGCAATTTTTATGGCCGTGTTTGGCTTTTGGTGGCTACGGCGCATGATAAACAAGGCGCTGGCCAATGGTGAGACTTTCGAGCACTGGGAGCAAGATCCACAACTAACTGAACGTGCGCTTCCTAGCCCTATTACAGGTTTAATCCCCTTATTGGTGGTGCTTGTTTTATCTTTTCTGCTACATGATAGTCTTGGTCACTTAGCCTTAATCATCGCATTAGGCGGCGGTGTTTTAACCTTGATGATCATCAATTATCGTTATTTCATTAATATGCAAAACGCTATTACCGCGGGTACCACAGGGGCTTTAGTTGCCATCGGCAATACTGCCGCGGTTGTAGGTTTTGGCAGTATCGCTAAAGCCACTGAGGCGTTTCAAGTTGCCGTTGAGGTAATGACCCACATCCCAGGCAATGAGTTAATCGGTGCAGCCATTGCAATAAGTGTTATCGCTGGTTTAACCGGGTCAGCATCTGGGGGTCAAGTCATCGCCCTGCCATTACTTGCTCCCCATTACGTTGAACAAGGTGTTAACCCTGAAGAGTTACACCGCGTGGTGTCTATTTCGTCCGGCGCGTTGGACTCCTTACCGCACAACGGTTATGTGGTCACATTAATCCGAGCAATTTGTAATGAGACGCATCAAAGGTCATATTGGTCCGTTGGCGCTTTAACAGTCGTGGTGCCATTGAGTGGTCTTATTTTAGCCATCGCTTTATTTAATTTATTTTAATGTACACATTATTCACTAGAGAATGCATTTCATGTCTTTAACACAGCTATTTCAAAACGGGCTATTGGCCGCTGTCGCCCTACTCTTATCAGCTCCCCTAAACGCGGAGCAGAGCTATTCGCAAACTGGGCAACTGGTTGAGAAAAAGCGCTTTGAATTAGAGCGCTTTACCACCTTTACTGGCAAAACCATAAAACAGTTGCATGTAGGCTGGGAAAGCTATGGCACATTAAATGAGACCAAAGATAACGTGGTGCTAATCACCCACTATTTCAGCGCTACGTCCCATGCAGCAGGTAAATATAAACCAGATGATGCAAGCCCAGGGTACTGGGATAACATCATCGGGCCTGGCAAAGCAATTGATACCGACAAGTACTTTGTCATTAGTGTTGATACCTTAGCGAACTTAAACGCCTATGACCCGAATGTGATCACCACGGGCCCTGCGTCTATCAACCCAGATACAGGTAAACATTACGGGTTAACATTTCCAGTGGTAACCATTCGTGATTTCGTCAATGTACAAAAAGCCTTGCTTGAATCCCTCGGCATTAAAAAACTACACGCGGTAGTCGGCGCGTCAATGGGCTCAATGCAAGCCTTAGACTGGGCAACAGGCTACCCTGACTGGGTGGAACGAATGATCTCTGTGATTGGCTCCGGGCAAAGTGACGCGTGGACAACTGCCTTACTTGAAAAATGGGCTATTCCTATTCAACTCGATAAGCACTGGGCAAATGGCGATTATTATAACGCATCCCCGCCCACCCAAGGTTTAACGGCAGCCTTGATGTTCATTACCCAAGATGCCCTCACCCCCACTTTTTTCAATAAAACAGGTAAAAACCTAGCGTATTCCGCCCTAGAAAAAGGCCCCTTAAATGACATTCGGCAACAACATAGCATAGTAAAGTGGCTAAAAAGCCGAGCTGAAGAACGCGCCAAGTTAATGGATGCCAATCATTTGTTGTACTTGGTTCGTGCATCGCAACTTTATACCGCGGGCCACAGCGGCAACCTGGAAGAAGCGCTATCTCAAGTCAAAGCAAAAACCCTGTTTTTACCCTCTTTCAATGATTTATTACTCATGCCGTATTTGGCTAAAAATGCTTCCTCGGCGTTAGCCCAACAAGGCAAAAACACACACTATGAAACGCTGTCAGGTGACTTAGGCCACCTCAATGGCGTAGTGGGTATTGAGCAAGCGGCAAACAAAATTAGTGCGTTTTTAGCAGACAACTAATCAAACAATGTTGATTTAAAGGAATGTTATGATTTTCTCATTAACCAAATTAGCCAAAGCCCGCAGTCGTCATGCACACCCCTTGGCTTTGCCCCTACTCGCTGGCTTTATGGCATTGTCAGTAAATGCCCCGTTAAACGCCCAGCCTGCGGATAAACCGCAAACAGAATTGTTGGGTGAAGGGCAATTTACCCTAGATTTAAAGAAAATAAGTCTTTCAGGCTTATCAAGCGGCGGGTATATGGCGACCCAGTTTGAACTTGCCCATTCAGATTGGGTATCAGGCGTCGGTATCATCGCTGCGGGCCCTTATTATTGCGCGCAAAACAGCATTCAAACTGCCTTAAGTCAGTGCGTTAATCAAGTGAAAACACCGTTAGATTTAGCTCCCCTCACGGCGCAAATCAATCAATGGAACAAGCAAGGCAAGCTGCCAAGTTTAGCCAACCTAAAACAGCACAAAGTATGGTTACTCAGTGGTACTTTGGACACTAAAGTACTGCCTGAAATCAGTGACGCGCTTGTTACTCAGTATCAACAGTGGGTTGAGCCGCAAAATATCAAATACGTGCAAGATAAACCCTTTGCACATCTCTTTCCAACATTAGGCTCTGGCAATCAATGCAGCGAGTCACAATCGCCCTTTATCGGTAGCTGTGACTATGATGCGGCAGGAGAATTGCTGAATTTCATCCTGCCTGATATGCATGCTCGTAGCCTAGAGCCTAAAGGTACGCTGCGCCAAATTGACCAACATA
Source organism: Paraglaciecola chathamensis S18K6 (assembly GCA_000314955.1). Taxonomy (GTDB): domain Bacteria; phylum Pseudomonadota; class Gammaproteobacteria; order Enterobacterales; family Alteromonadaceae; genus Paraglaciecola; species Paraglaciecola chathamensis. Next base: position 118,872 of record BAEM01000053.1, read on the forward strand.
AACTTGGCGGTGAACCAGCGCAAACGTTAGCAAGTCAGGGTTATGTATACGTGCCAATGGCCTGTCAGCAAGGTGAAACATGTACTGTGCATGTCAGCTTTCATGGCTGTAATCAAAATACTGATGTGGTAGGAGACGTGTACGCTAAGCAAACAGGTCTAAACAATTGGGCTGACACAAATCATATGCTGGTGCTATACCCGCAAACGAAAAACTCCATGATGATGCCATTAAACCCTCAGGGTTGCTGGGATTGGTGGGGGTATACGGGGGAAGATTACGCCAATAGTGACGGTAAGCAAATTCAAGCTGTTAGCAATATTATTCGCGCATTAGCCAAACAAGAGAGTACCAATGAGTAATTCAACCCATTCTAAAAATAAAACCATCCTTATCACAGGTGGTGCCAGCGGTATCGGCTTAGGGATCGCCCAACAATTAGGGGCAAGTGGCCACAAGATTATCGTTGCAGATATGAATATGGACGCAGCTGAACATGCCGCAGCTGAACTAGGGGCACAAGGCATAAGTGCTCGCGCGCTATTGCTTGATGTAACGAATCCTCAACAGGTAGCAAGCCTGCCAGATACCTTGCTACCGGACACAGTCGATGTACTCATTAACAATGCGGGTATACAACATGTGTCTAAACTCGAAGACTTTCCGGCGGATAAATGGCAACAGCTAATCAATATCATGCTCGTGGCACCCGCTATGCTGACCCAAGCTTTATTGCCTTCAATGCGCGTAAAGAACTATGGCCGTATTATCAACATTGGCTCGGTGCACTCGGTCATTGCCTCACCATTTAAATCGGCCTACGTGGCCGCGAAACATGGCTTATTAGGCTTTTCTAAAACTATCGCACTAGAAACAGGAGATTGCGACGTTACAATTAATACCCTGTGCCCGGCCTATGTAAAAACCCCCTTAGTTGAGAAACAGATAGCCGCACAAGCTAAAGAGCATGGTATGAGTGAAGAAGACGTAATCAATAAAATAATGCTTGAACCCATGCCGAAGAAATCATTCATCGACATTGACGAACTCGCCAGTAGCGCTGCATTTTTATTGGACAACAGCGCCCGTAATATTACCGGACAAACTATCGTTATCGACGGAGGCTGGACAGCCCGCTAATTTGTTAAAAAAAGAGCCAGGTTTATCTCACCGTTATCTAAATATATAACCGAAGGTATATTCATGGCTCTTTTTCTATCCGGTTTACTCCCTAGTTTATTCCTTGATTCATTCCTTAATTCATATCGTGTTTTTTAGTCTTATGAGCGTGAAACTATCAGCTCTAGGTGTCGGTGTCCTGATACATTAGCCGTCAGAAAAATTTACATAAATTTTACAATGAAAGGTGAAATGTTTTTAGTATCCACCTAATACATTGATTTCAAATATCTTCTTATTATTGGCCCACTTGTTGCTGACTTGTAAATTCAGCACCCACACCAGTAATCGAACAGCGTTATGAAGTAAGTTTTTAGCTTAATTTAAAGGAACACGCGATGAGTAGATCTACGAACACCTTAGTAAAATATGTAAAAGGCTTGATGTATGCAGTAGCTTCCACATTTGTTATAAGCTTCCCCGCCCATGTAAGTTACGCTTCAGTCGTGACGTCTGGATGTATCAATAGCAACAGTTGCACGTTGCAGGAATTAGTCGACGGCGGCAGTATAAACATTGACGATATTGCGTTTAACAATTGGCAAGAAATAGAGAATTTTTTGTATGAGTTAGACGCAAACGACGACGAAGTAGAAGACTTTATTAATCTATCTGAAATATTTGTATTTGGCATCGACGCGGTAGCGACCGCTAACCCAGATGAATATATTTTGGGATTGCAATTTAGCTCTGAAACAGCGTTTACGTTGCCCCAACAAAGTAACGATATTCAAGAGGCCGAACTAGAGCTTGATGTAGACTATGATGTAACCGCATCAAATGGCGCATTGATCACCGCCGCCGAATTATTGCTCGGCAATAGAGTCCTTGAATCTGACGACGCCTTCGTTGAAGTAAATCTAGATTCAAGCACTGGGCTTAATTTACAGGTGTATGACGAGTTTATCGATCCGGATTTTGATACCGTAGAATCAGACAGTGACACGTTTGCCACAGGACTTGCAGATCTAACGTTAACCTCTAATGTGCAAGCAGGCACTTTTGAGCCAGGTAGTCTGTCGCTATTTGATTTTAGTCTCAATTTAACCGTTCAAGCGCTTCCGACTGATCCCGAGCCAGAGCCCGTGCCCACCACAGGTAACTTCCTGTTAATGGTGTTTGGTATCTCACTACTCGCTTTTAACAAAAAACGAAAGCCTTCCTCAAATTCTTAATTTATAACGGCGGCCTAACCTTTGTTTGACCGCTGTGCTCCACACCTAAGCAGATTTGCTCAAATCATTTGATGTCCAATTTGAACAGCCGTAACTGCCCATAAAAACGCAAATATAAAAGGACAACCCATGTCTAAAAAACGAAACAGAAACTTGGGCGCATGTGTTTTAGGCGGAGTCGTATTATCCGCCACTCTGCACCTACCCAAAGTACACGCTAGTGCAAATCCGTACGTTGGCGACATAATGATGTTCGCTAGTAACTTTTGTCCCAGAGGCTGGGCCAATGCAGATGGACAGCTATTGGCTATTAGCGATAATGATGCGTTATTTTCACTTTATGGCACAACTTACGGTGGAGATGGCCGCACGACATTTGCCTTGCCTGATTTAAGAAATCGCATTCCCGTCGGGTCTGGCACAGGCCCGGGCTTAAGCCAACGAAATATTGGCCAAAAAGGAGGGAGTTATTCTATTACGCTAAACGAGAATAACTTAGCTGGGCACAGTCACATTGCTACCACGACTAGCACGCTGATGAGCAGTAATTTACCCGGCACATCATCTGACCCAGTCGGTACCGTTATGGCAAACGATGGAGGAGACGACGTCTATATAGCGAACGAAACACCTGATGCGATCATGGCGACATCAGCTATTACCTCGCAGACCACAGTAGAAGCATCACTTGGTAATTCATCCATCACGGTCGATGCTCAACAACCGTATATCACCATTCGCTATTGTGTCGCGCTATTGGGCATATACCCATCAAGTTTTTAGCAGGACCGCCAAAAAAGGACTGTAAAATGACAATTAAACAAAATATATACAAGGTATCACTTGGGTTAACCACTGCGGTGGCGATTAATATGAGTGTTGCAAGCAACGTAATGGCGAATGAACCCTTTGTTGCTGAAATTCGTCAATTTCCCTACAACTTTTGCCCCCGCGGCTGGGCAGAGACGAACGGCCAGCTGTTGCCAATCGCACAAAACACCGCCCTTTTTTCACTTATCGGTACCATATATGGTGGAGATGGGCGAACAACTATGGGGCTACCTAACTTGCAGAGTCGAGTGGCAAAGCACACTGGCAACGGCCCTGGTATTGGTCAAGCGACACAGGGACAAACTGGGGGAGCAGGTACATTCACCTTAAATACGCTACCAAGCCATAGTCACAGTGCCAGTACCGAAACGTTAGTCAATGTTTCCACTGCTGATGGCAATTCACCATCACCTGATGGAGTGCATTTTGCGGATGATGGCCGCGACCGAATTTACAACGCTGAAACCCCAGATGTACAGCTAAGCGAGCAAGCAGTGGTATCCGTGACGCAATTAGATGCCGCAGGAAGTAACTCACCCTTCCCGATTAACAGAGCACAGCCCAATATCGCAATGCGTTATTGCATCGCCTTAGTCGGCGTGTACCCAAGCAGAAGCTAAGGATAAACAATGAACTGCTACATACATGCAAGTACAGAACGATTCGCCGCCGTTAGTCTAATAACCTTGATGGCTCTTACGACGACGTTGTGGTCAAGCAAGAGTCAGGCAAACGCTGATCCTATGCTAGGCGAAATCCAATATGTTGGCTTTAACTTTTGTCCTCGAGGGTGGGCTCAGGCCAGTGGGCAAATTTTGCCAATAAACCAAAATCAAGCACTCTTTTCACTGCTTGGCACTGCCTACGGCGGCGATGGTAGAACGTCATTTGGGTTACCTGATTACCGAGGTAGAACACCTATAGGGATATCGAATAACAATAATCTTGGCCAAAAAAATGGCTCTGAAAGCATCACGCTGACCACAGAAAATCTGCCAGCTCACACTCATGTAGCATCAACTGTCTCCACTTTGCATGCTTCTAGCGCCCGTGGGCGACTGGCCTCACCAGATATGGCTGTATTAGCAGATGACGGTAGCGATCGAGTATATAACAATGAGGTACCCAACGTCTCAATGGCTGACGATGCACTCACCTCAACCACCTCTATTGGCCCTGCAGGAAGTGCCACCATTGACAATATGCAGCCTTACCAAGTGTTGACTGCATGTATAGCGCTGCAAGGGACCTTTCCGTCTAGAAGTTAACTCTAATACTTCCATTGTACCTAAACGGAAAAGGCCAGATACCCCCTAACATCGGGTATCTGGCCTGTTTTTCGGCCTATGTCGGGCTTAAGTCCTTTTACTGTAAATCAAAACGATCCAAGGTCATGACTTTGGTCCATGCTTTAACGAAGTCTTCCACAAATTGCTGGTGAGCATCATCAGAAGCATATACTTCAGCAACCGCTCTTAGCTCTGAGTTAGAGCCAAATATCAAGTCAACTGAAGTAGCTCGCCACTTTTGTTGGTCGGTCTTTCTTTCGTATCCTATATACAGGTCATTTTTGTCTTCGGCTTTACGCCAGCGGGTCGACATGTCTAAAAGATTTACGAAAAAATCATTACTCAATGCGCCTGGTTTATCCGTTAATACTCCCAGGTCGCTACCATCAACATTAGTATTGATAACCCTCAAACCTGCCACTAACACACTCATTTCGGGAACGGATAAATCCAAGGTATTCGCCTTATCCACCAACATCTCAACCGGTGATAACGTATTGCCTTGAGCGTAGTAATTTCTAAACCCATCCGCTTTTGGCTCTAGTACCGCGAAAGCTGCCACTTCTGTTTGAGCCTGGGTTGCATCGCTGCGCCCCGGTATAAAGGGCACCTCAATCTCGAAATCATTTTTACTAGCGGCTTGTTCAATAGCCGCAGCACCGCCAAGTACAATTAAATCCGCTAACGATACTTGTTTGTTACCGCTTTGCCTGTCGTTGAAGTCTTTTTTCACCTTGTTAAAGTACGTTAAAACCTTGTTCAATTCCTCGGGGTTATTAACCTCCCAGTCTTTTTGTGGAGTGAGTTGAATACGAGCGCCGTTGACACCGCCCCGCATATCCGTCGCTCTGAAACTAGCTGCAGCCGCCCAAGCCGTCTTGACTAATTGAGCAGGCGTAATGTTGCCATCAAGTAATTTCTTCTTAAGTTGTTTGATGTCACTTTTATCAATTAGTGAATAGTCCACGGTAGGAATAGGATCTTGCCATAGAAAGTCATCCGTTGGAGCTTCACCGCCTACGTAACGCGCTCGCGGGCCCATATCTCTATGAGTTAATTTAAACCATGCTTTTGAAAACGCTAATTCAAATTCTTTCGGATTGGCATGAAAGCGCTCAGCGATTTTTCTGTACTCAGGATCCTCTTTCAGCGCTAAATCGGTAGTAAACATAATAGGAGCATGACGTTTCGATTTAACATGTGCATCTGGTACCAAATTCGCCCCAGCGCCATCTTTAGGTATCCACTGAGTCGCACCTGCCGGACTTTCAGTTTTAACCCACTCAAACCCAAATAGATTGTCTAGGTACTGCATAGTCCATTGAGTTGGGCTAACGGACCATGCCCCTTCAAGGCCGCTAGAGATTGTGTCTTCTGCATTGCCTTTTCCGCAATTGTTTTTCCAACCTAAGCCTTGCTCTTCAATTGCTGCGCCAGCTGGCGCGGGATCTAAACATTCATTTGGTTTATGCGCACCGTGGGCTTTGCCAAAGGTGTGGCCCCCAGCGATGAGAGCCACCGTTTCTTCGTCATTCATGGCCATACGCGCAAATACGTCACGAATATCGGCAGCAGCTGAAAGAGGGTCGTGATTACCATTGGGCCCTTCAGGGTTTACGTAAATTAAGCCCATTTGCACCGCTGCTAGAGGCTCTTCCAATTTTCGCTCTGCGGAATAACGTTCATTCCCCCCCAGCCATTCTTTTTCTGGCCCCCAATAGACCAAATCTGGTTCAAAGTCATCTTCTCGCCCACCGGCAAAGCCATAAATAGTAAAGCCCATTGACTCCATCGCCACATTTCCAGTAAGTACCATCAAATCAGCCCACGATAAACTGCGACCGTATTTTTGTTTAATTGGCCACAGCAAACGCCTAGCCTTATCAAGACTAACATTGTCAGGCCAACTATTGAGAGGTTCGAATCGCTGCTGACCACCTGCCCCGCCCCCACGTCCATCTGACATGCGATAGGTACCAGTACTGTGCCACGCCATTCGCACAAAGAAAGGTCCGTAGTGGCCATAATCTGCTGGCCACCAATCTTGAGAAGAGGTTAATAGTGATTCAATATCGCTTTTCACGTTCGCCAAATTTAACGATTTAAATGCCTCTGCGTAATTAAAGTCCTCGCCCAATGGATTCGATTTCGCATCATTCTGCCTAAGCGGCTGCAAGTTCAGCTGCTCTGGCCACCAAAATGAGTTGGTCTTTGGCATACCATCGGCTAATGCGCTCTGGCTGATACAGATTGAGGCTATCGCCAAAGATACTGCAGTTATAAGACGGGTTGATGGATCCGTTGAAACGCTGGTTGAATGTTTATTTACTCTAGTTAACATGCTCATGTCCCTTACATTAGTCACTTTGCATAATGACTATAGGAGTTAGCGCAGATATATTGCAGTCGAAAAAACAGATTGCATCAATCTAAAATGTTAATCAATTGTTGCCTAAGCGTAACATTCGCAGGGCGAAGTTATTTACCAAAGACAGTCTCAAAATATAGCATTGCGTTAAATCTTGTGATGCGCAATCATACCGACCATTCATATAATAAGAGTTAGAAAATGTCTGCAGTAGAACTTCACTTCACGCTAGAAAAAGAAACCAAAAACAGCGTACGTTACAAAGAAGTCCCTGAAGAAGGCAAAGCGCCTATTTTAGGCTCAATATATGTGCAGAAGTGGTACGCCGGTACGTCGAAAAACATCAGTATAACCATAGAGAAGAAAGACTAAACCGAATCCTACCTTGTCAGTTTTTCATTTTCTCAGTTTCATTGTAGCCAGCCGCTAAACCGCGTATATCATCCATAAAATGCGCTAGCGCTCTGGCTTCAATTTGTTTGATTTTCTCTTGTTGTTGCGCGTTTAACATGTGATACATGCTCGCCGCACCGAAATCGCCGAAAATGATATTTCCTTCATCATCAAACAAGGTGTTGTGGGCGTATAAATCCCCGTGACACACTTGGTTTTGATGCAAATGCTCAAATACGCCTTGCATTTGTTTTATGATCTTAGCGATTAATTCAGCGGATAAGGTAAAGCCTTCAGGGAAGGTATCTCGGGTACAACTTTTCAGTGAAGGCGGTAAGCCAAGATTACGATAGTGAGGAGGAATTAACGCCATCACCAAAGCCAAACAATTAGGCTCTGTGACCTGTGCCAAGGGTTTTACTAAATTAATATGCTGGCCGACTTTCAAACACACCTGAAGTTCGTCTTTTGGGTAACCGTCGCTTGTTACCTGTCCCTTGAATACCTTAACAGCAACCTCTTGAGGGAAGTCAGATTGTTCAGTCCATGTTGCTTTTGAAATTACCCCAGAGGCCCCCTGACCAAGCACTTCGTGCAAGGTGTAACTTGAAGATGAAACATGGGGTACATTTTCAATATGCAAATCAGCTGCTGAAAATGGATTACCTGCAAATGCAAACCAAGCGAGTTTGGGTAAATCCAACAGTTGATCTGGACAATGGGTTAAATTGTTCGCCGATATGCGCAATAACTCTAAGTTGTGCAGCTGGCTCATATTGTCAGGCAAGGTTGTCAATTTATTGCCTGCTAACGCCAGTTTTTGCATTAGGGGGCGTTCGCCTAAGGCCTTAGGAAGCGTCTCTATTTGATTGTCCGTTAAGATCAACCAGCGCAACTTTGCAGGCAATGCACTCTCAGGTACCTGTTTAATCTTGTTAGCTTTAAAGCCAACCATTTCAAGGTTTTCACAAACACCTAATACTTCAGGCAAGACTTCAAACGCGTTATTTGAGGCAAAGATGATGCGTAGCTTTTTAAGCGCGGCGAGCTCTTGAGGTAAGGAGCTTAATTTATTGTTCGATAAATCAAGCACCTCTAAAGTATCGGCTAGGGTTAAAATCGCTAAGGGAAATTCCGTGAGATTTTCAGATAAGGTAAGTTTTGTTACGCCAGCAAGCTGGCCACTTTTAAGCTGATTGAGTGTATGCAATGTGAAAAACCCGATGTAAAAAGTAAAGAGGCCTTACCTCGATTAAAGCGGCCGCTAGCCTACTGAAAACCAGACGAAAAAGATAGTTCCACTTTGTGAATACACCTCAATTTAAGCTCATTAAAGTACAGCCTTTGTCAGCTGTTTTTACCCCGAGGGCGATACCACATAAACCAGTTCGCCCTGTTCCCTATTCATCACAACAACCTCTTGTAGCAACCATTGCCCTGCTAAGTCAGTTGCGTACACATACACCTCAGCTGTGGACTTATCGCCTGTGATTGAGTAGTTCAAATTCGCCTTGCCGCCTTCCCCTGAATAGGTTATTTCTCCTAAGACAAAAAATCCAGGTTCAGGGTTTTCCCCTACCATCGATATCACTTGCGGATGTGCTTTAACGGCCTCAACGGATAATTCGTATGCATCACCTTTCATCATGCTGAGCATAGACATAAGCATTGCGGGGCATATCACAAAAATAAGAATTAGACCGGCATTACGCCATTTCCTTTGGGTCGATTTAAAATGCGCAACATCACGCCAAGTACGATTTTGCCATGCCCACTGGTTTCCCTTAGCGCCTAAAACAAACATCATCACGACATTAACAATAGGAACAAACATCAACAGTGCAATAAACGTACTATTACCGATTCCCCATATCCAATTAAGTAAAAATGCCCCCCAGTTCCAGCCTTTTATTTCCTCAGGTATCACTGACGTCTTACCCATCCCTGAAATGTATTCTTTTTCCATGTTTGTTCTTGCTCCGTTTTTTTAGGGTTGCCTAAAATTGGCATGCGCTCTTTATGATGCCACAGGTTCGTTGAGCATGACATTGAGAACATTTTGCTTAGCCACTGAATTTATTGAAATTAAGGGCAATTCGCATCTCATTCTAATTTGGGGTAATAGCAGCTTCACGTTGTCATTAACTCGCTAACAAGTTCCTTTTTATAACTTAAATGAACGTAACCCATTCATAGGCAGCCTGACAGCATTTAAATCTACCTATCAATAGATATAGTGATTTATAAGCGTTATAGTATAGCGATTTAGTAAAAAGGGAAATCAGCGTGCAACACACAAATGTGATAATCATCGGTGGCGGTTTAGCAGGTTTGCATACAGCCAACAGGCTTAAGGCTTTAAACATCCCTTGTATATTGCTTGAAGCTAAAGACCATCTTGGCGGGCGAATAGATTCTGTTTCTGCCAGCAATATTGAGCAAGAGCCTAGTGAGTTTGCTAGTCAATTTGATCATAGCCATGATATGGGCCCGACGTGGATTTTCCCTCACCAATACAAAATTCAAGCTTTGGTAAAGGAATTAGGGCTTAAATTGTTCGAGCAATACGCTGCGGGTGATGTACTTTTTCAAGCCCCAAACGCTGCACAGCCTAGGCAAATTGCTGGTGCGGGTGCGATGCAATTGTTTCGCCTATCAGGCGGCATGTATCAGTTGGTCAATTCGATCAGCAAAGAATTAGATAACCCAGAATCACAATGCCAAATTAAACTCGACCACTGTGTGAGTAATATCAGGCGCGATAAAACAACTGGAACCTGGACTATCTGCGGGCACCACCAAACGCAAAATAGGGTTAAAAGCCAATCATCTCCCTACAAATATCAAGCCGAACTTAGCCGTTTCAACTACAGCGCACAGCATCTAGTGCTTGCGTTGCCCCCGCGGGTAATCGAGCGCGATCTGGCCTCGAGGACTTGGGGTTCTCCTTTGTTAAATCAGCGCTTAACAGAGGTACAAACCTGGATGGCCGCCCAGGCTAAATTTGTGGCAACCTATCCTTACCCATTTTGGCGTGACAAAGGTCTTTCAGGTCAGGCATTTAGCCAAGTCGGCCCCATGATAGAAATGCACGATGCAAGCGCCGGGGAAAATAGCAGTTATGGGCTATTTGGCTTTATTGGAATTCCCCCAGGCCAACGTAATCAACTAAGCGCAAACCAGTTAAAACAAGCTTGCCTAGATCAGCTTGCGTTCTTCTATGGTGAAGATGCCTATAACGTGACAGATTGTTATGTTAAAGATTGGGCAATTGATCCTTTTTGCACCACTGAGCAAGATATCAATGAGCCCTCTAAACACCCTGAATTTAATCATCACGGGCTAGAAGATGAGCTGACAGCGCTTGGTTTGTATTTGGCCGGTAGCGAATTTGCCGAGCAAGATGCAGGCTATTTAGAAGGTGCGTTACATTCAGCGGATAAAGCGGTATCAGCAATTCATGATGGACTACTTAATGACGGAGTAATTCATGATAAACCGCGCACCAAGGTTGATTCGCTCTAGTCGCTCAGGGGCTTTTTGCCCCCATACTAATTGCCTCATACTAAGCAGTATTTCAAAGCGACGCTCACAGAGTAAGCTCCTAGAGTAAGCTCCTAGAGTAAGCTCCAATTCATTAAAAAAGCTATTTCGCGCCAACTAGGGCTTGGCTATTCTCTTGAGCTTGCTCTCAATTTTGGTCTTGGTTTTGATTTTGGTTTTGCTCTGGTGCTTGCGTTGAATGCTCTGCTTCTGCAGCAGCTTCAAGCTTAGCCCGCTCCGCTTTTGATACATAGCCCGATTTCTTCTTGCCGCTATTTTTAGCCGCAACCGCTTTCACTCGTTTCTTATGTATCTGGGTGAGTTTTTTCTTTCTATTCATGTTTTATCTATCTACTTTTTTGATTTTCAGTCGTCGCACTCAAATATCATGCTCAAACGCCTGAGTCAGTATGTAATCAATAAGCTAAACGCTTCAATTGGCACATTATACCCCATCCGTTGTGCACTGGTGTTTTTCTTTCGAGATGGATTTTTCTTCGTTGAGTGCTTTGTTTATGTGTTTCTTTCTATATAAGCCATTAAAAGCTGTTAGTATGCGCGCGTTAACGACGTATCGAGCTGTTTACCACGCGTTTAGCACCTGTGAGGTAGCGTTGACGTCATTCATTTTTTCCCACTTTATAGGTATACCATGTCAGAAAAAACCAGCAGAAACAGACGCATTCGTAAAAAGCTCCACTTAGACGAGTGGGCCATTCTCGGCTTTGAGTTTAGCTGCAATCTTGCTGAGGCGTCAGAACAAGAATACGAGTCGTTTTTTAACACCTTTGCTGATGTTGTAATCGAGCAGCACCTTTATATAACACTTAACGATGAGAGCGAAACCCTAGAAGGCTTCGTGACCTCTGCTGATCGCTATGGCAACGCCACTGAAGAAGATAAAAGCGCTATTGAAAGCTTTCTATCAGGTCAGAGTATTGTCAGCGATGTAAAAGTCGGCCCCTTGGTTGATGCTATGTACGGTATTTAGTCTCGCCTTTTAAATCATTCCGTTTTCCAAGCGTTGTGCGCGCTCGCTGCACGTCAACGCAAGGTGCTTATATTCTTCAGCGGTTTATTGTCAAACCCCAAATGGTCGCTGAGTATCTTTACTATCGATAGCAGCACCTGATAACAACGCCTGTTGCGCTTCTTTCTCGGCCGCTCGCTCACTTGCCTGCTCAACTAAATCTTGCATCAATTGCGAAAGCGCATCAATACGCTCATTGATGACTTCAAGTCTCTGCTGTTGTGCCTCGTTTAATGTTTCTTTTTCAATCAGGCTGTCACGCTCGGCCTCTAGTGCTTCAAGCTCTGCCTTCAGTTCGTCTAGCGTGCGCTTATCCACACCTAACCTGTTCGCTAATAAATATTCAAAAGCCTCTTCACCGAAAGAAGGCTTGGCTTGATCATTTTCTTGTGCGCTTTGTTTGGTGTCAGCGGCATTTTTTGAATCGGTAATACTGTCCTGTTGTGACGATTGTTGAACAGCTAATTGAGCGGCAAAGGCTTGCCCACTGGAGGAAGGATTTTGCTCATTAGCACTCCCGGCTTGTCGAGTGGTGCCGCTGGCTCTATTTGCGTATTCCTGTTGCCATTTCTCGTACTCAAAACTAGTCACTATCATCGTTTTTCACTCCTTCGATCAAAGGTTCTATGTATAAATTGTTGTTAATACTAGGTGTTACAACATGTACAAAAGATGCTGCAATTTCAGCGCCATATCGATGAAATAAGAAAATATGAGAACCGCGCTATATCAATAGCACGCATAGCGAAAACCAATAGTTCAAATCTATAAAAACAAAAAACGCGATAGTCTATATCGCGTTTTGTTTAGTTATGTTTCGCAAGAGGCTTGCCGTCATCAGCTATGCCACACGCTATGCACTTCACACGCTGTGCACTCTATACGATGTGTGCATAGAGCATGATGCAAGGGGCGCGGCTCACAATACAGTGAGCCGCGCTTAAGCCTTAAGCGCAAAACTCAACTTTACTATAACTGCGTGACGGTTACTTTCGGGGCCGATGGATCAGGGCCTGTTACTGTAAAGCGATACGTAGCGCTAGTGGGTATATCAATCATCAAGTTTGCCCCTGCGTATGTTAACTGCTTCGCATCGCCGATTGTAACTTGGGTATCCTCCCCTACGCCGCCGAGATCCACAGTTGACCAATCCCCGGTGGCAATCTTGAATTCATAGCTACCCGCGTCAATAGCAATATCCACCGAATAACTGCCATCTGCATTGAAAACCAGCCCATCGACTTCTCCCCACCCGTTCATTGCACCGCGAATAAATACCGTGTTTTCACCAAACATCTGGGCATCGAATATGCTCAGCGTCGGGGCCGCTTTGTCACTGGCATCGAATACGAAGGTGTATTGACCATCATCAGCAAAGGTGACTGTCATATTCGAACCACCTGCTGCAAGGGCTTTACTCTGACCAACTGTGACATTGACGTCAGCATCCGCTGAACCAAAGTCCACTGTTGACCAATCAGCCGAGGCGACTTTGAACTCATAACTCCCAGCCGTCACGTCAATCGTACGGCTATACTGGCCACCAATGGTGTAATCCATCGGGTCATCTTCCCCCCACCCATTAAGCGACCCGCGAACAAACACGGTAGTGCCAAAGAACGGCTCTTCATTATCAACCGTTAACACTGGCGCAGCTTTATCACTGGCATCTAGGGTAAACTTAAGAACCCGCGCTTGGCTAAGCGATAACTGCAAGTTCGCACCGCTAACCACTAAGGTTTTATCACTACCCAGTGTGACAGACTCTTGGGTGCTACTTGCTCCAAAATCTACCGTAGACCAGTCAGCTGAGGCGACTTTAAACTCATAATCACCCGGCTCGACACTGATAACAGCAGAATATACACCGTCACCTTGATAGGTCATTTCATCTGCTTCGCCCCAATCATTCATTGCACCGCGCACGAATACCGACGTGCTGCCAAAGGGCACCACATCAGGCGCGCCAGAGGTGGCGTAAGCAGATAAACCTGTACCTTGTGCACCCATTTGCGGCTTAACAAAAACGGCCGTTGTCAGTGCAGGTACGGTGAACAACCCTTTACCTTCGTTATCACCTTCCCCTTGAGCGAAATGCGCCCCGCGCACTTGGCTATCAACTGAGTTCATCAGCACCGAATGTAATTCGAAGCCTTGTGCTGTGGGTATGCCATGGGTTTGCTCCTCGTTACTGCTATTTACTACAACGACAAGAGCATCAAGCATTGGGTCGAGATCGGCTCTTGGGTTTTCGTCACCTTCACCTTGTGCATCACTGCTACCCACGCCATCGTCTATGCTCATCACTATCAGCCCTTGGGTTTGTCGTGATCCGATATTGTGAAAGCCAATGCGGTCGATAATGTCTTCGGCGCTAGTTAAGCGAAATAAAGGTGATGAACTGCGTATTTTAAGCAGTTCATTGAATACATTTGAGGCGAACTCTATTTCTGTCATGCTAGCAGCGCGCTCAGGACTATAGATAAAGTTAGCCATTTCAGCCCAGCGGCTTTCGTTATCTTGCGCTAACGGTAATCCCACCAGCCAGTTATTGCTGTTCATCGTGAAATCGACGTAATTGAACCAATCACCTGCATCATAGGTGTTGCGATCCATAGATTTTGAGCGCAAGAAGTCACCGCCTAATTGAAAGAACGGAATACCTTGCGAGATCAATGGAATCGTCGCGGCGATATTCTGCGCTCGAACACGCTCAGCGAGTGTCATGTCGCTAGGTAATGTGTACTGCAGTTGATCCCACAAGGTTTCATTATCATGCTTAGATACATAATTAATGATGTCAGCCGGGTCCAACGCATACCCCCCTATGTTACTCGTTTGAGACGCTGTGCCTTTGTAGTCTTCTAAGATGTAGTCAGTCAGGGTGCCAGCAAGGCTCATTTTGACTTTGTCTTGGGCAGCTAATGCGCTATCACTTGGCTCGCGGCTGAATATTTGCCCTTGACGCACCGCTTCGCGAATGCGGTCGTTGTAGGTGCCGATTTGCGTACCTGCCATGTTAATTTGCGTGGCTTGCTCGTAACCTCTGTCTTCTTTTATCCAACCTTCACCATACAAGTAATTATCTTCATCAACGGCTTTAACAGCTGCTTCTAAGCGCAGCATGGTGTCTTTAGTAGCTTGGCTCATTATGTCAAAGCGGAACGAGTCAAACTTATACTGCGTGGCCCACATGACCAAAGAATCTTGCATGAACTTTTCCATCATGCGATTACGTGGTTCGGTATCGTCACAGCAGGTTTCACGCACGATTCCACCAGTAAGCGTGTCATATCTGTGATAATAACCAGGCACGACTTTATCCAGCACTGACTTGCCGTTTAGGCCTGAGGCGTTGGTATGGTTGTACACCACATCAAGCGCTACGCGCAGGCCCATTTCATGTAACGACTGGTTCATAGCGCGCATTTCTTTTATACGCGTTACCCCGTCAGCATTAGATGCATAACTACCTTCAGGTACGTTAAAATGATAAGGATCATATCCCCAGTTGAATCTGTCATCACTGCGCATTTGTTCCGTTAATGCTTGGGCTTTTTGCGGCTCAGCAATAGCATCGTAACTGTCAAATACGGATTGCAACGTGGCATCAGCGTTTTGCTCGTCGCACACTTGAGCTTGGCGATTTAGTCGACATAAATCCCCCACTGTACTGGTTAAATCAACACTTTGGCTTTCGTCCTCATTGACGGTAGCCATATCATTTGCTGGCAATACATGAAAATGCGTTAAGCCATTTTCAACTAACTTAGCCAAATGCTGATTCGGTACACTGCCCTGTTCGGTGAACGCCAGGTATTTACCGCGATTTTCTGCGCTGGTGCTTTCATCCCGTACACTAAAATCACGAATATGTCCTTCATAGATAACGGCGTCTTCTGGGTTGGTAACAGTCGGAATAACATGCGTTTCCCAGCCCTCAGGTTTTAAATCATCATCATTTAAATTCACGAACTGTGAAAATCGGCTATTGGTTGACAAGCTTAATGAATATGGGTCGGTGGTCAGCATGGTTTCAAGCGCCATGCTGACCGGGTGATACGCTGTTATTTCGAAGCGATACAACTGACGGTCTAGTTCGTCGCCCCCTTCGTAGCGCCAAACACCGCTGTTGGCATCAAGCACCATGGGATAGCTGGCTGTTTCGATTTTTGCCTCGTTAAACAGTTTCAAGCTCACAGCCTGTGCAGTGGGCGCCCATACGTTAACCTGAATACCTGCATCTGTGTACACAGGCCCCAACGTGGCTTCGTCAGCGTCATTTTCGCCAGAGGTATAAAGTGCATCAATCCCGTTCGCCAATTGAATCTGCGTCGCACCGTTAAGTTCGCCTTGTGCATCATATGAGGCTAAAACCGCTTGGGTTTTAAGCACCTCTTTCGCCTCATCAATGCTCCAATCTCCCTCAAAGGCCAGCATATCGGCCAAATGCGGTACACGTGCTTTTTGCTCATCGGTCAGTTCTATTTCCTCAAGCTCAAAGGCCGTGCCATTTAGGCCCGTGTCTACATCAACGGTAAGGTCAGCCGTAGGTGAATAATGTAGCTTCACTTGGCTCACAGTCGTGGGATCAATATCCCACAGCAAGGTATTACTATCTATCCAGTGGGCCGAAGCGCCATCAATCTTCACCGGTTGCGGCCCTAAAGACACAATCGGGAATTCAAAAATAGACGCGACACCCGTAAAGGTGAAATTCATTCTGGCGAAATCAGGATCGTCTTGCGACAAAGGCATCTTAAAATCGCCACCGCCAAGTTCCTTGCCTGCATCATCGGTCCCTATATGAATAATAAAGTTACCACAAGCCCCAGGTGTGCCCGCATATCCGGGCTTTAAATCAACAACCCAGTAAGCACCATAGTTAGGATCGATACCTGTGTGCTCTCGGCCATTTGCCCAATCGGTATCGGCATCAGCGTAAGCGTCGCATGTGTCGTTGTTCCACGTATGCAATCGATACCTAGTGTATGTCTCGTCATTTGGGCTATTGTCGGCCCCTTTCTCGGCTAAATTAAAGTACAGTACTGCTTCGTCCATCGCGGCGCTTGCCATAGGTGCAGGTGCGCTAGGGTCGGCACCGACCACACAAGACTCATTTAGGGCATCAGGCACAGTAGGCGGCGCGCAGCTGATAGGTTCAGGTGCAACGCAACTTGTACCTGAGGCATCGGGTACATTGGGCACACTACACGTGAGTAAGGTTGTTCCGGGCTCAGAGCCTGAACCGCCACAACCTGAGAGGCTAAACAAACTGATTGAAATTGCCATTAATGGCAGGCTATTTGTGCGAGTAAACATACGTTTATACTCCATAAAAATGTTATCAAACACCGTGCAGGTTTATGCCAGTGTATAAAAATGCGTTAACGACTAGAGTGAGTACGTCACACCAAGAAATATCTGGCGCCCAAAGTATTGAATGGTCCCTGTTTGGGCCTCACTGCCAAAGTAACTTTTGGTGGGTTCATCGGTGAGATTATTCACTTGAAACAACATGCCGAGGTTCTCGTTAATGTTGTATGACGCTTGGTAGTCAATCACTGTTTCTGAGTCGAAATTAACCACTTGCTCATTTACGGCCACTTGCTTCGATACAAATGCATCACGCCAACGCACACTAAGCCGTGTTTCAAAGTCTTCGTATTCCCAAAATAAAGTTGCCGCGACGACGTTTTCAGATAGGCCTGGCAAGGTTTGCTCGACAGAGGCACCGCCTAGCGTAGTTTGCGTTTGTATTTCACTTTCGGTGTAGGAATAACTGGCGCTCATGCCCAAGCCTGACCATAAATCAGGAAGGAATGAATATATCTGCGTATACGACAGCTCAGCTCCGCGAATGTAACCCCCTTTATCATTGTTCACCGCAGTTTCATAACCGCCGTTTTCAGTGGGCACCTGCACAGACAAACGCGAACCATCGTCATTAAATAATGGCTCACCTTCTTCGTCAGTAACGAGCACCGTTATTTCAGTGGGAATGGTGAAGCCATTGCCTGTAAAGTCGAAGGGATCTTCTTTGAAGGTGTTAATGAAGGACTTAATGTCTTTGTAAAAAAGTGCCGCAATGAACGCACCGTCGGTATCTTCAAAATACTTCTCATAGGAAATATCGTATTGATCAGCATAAAACGGACGAAGATAAGGGCTGTTGGTTGCGCTACCAGAAATGATTGCTGTCGGTTTTGACAGAACAATCTCCCCAGTGTCTTGGTCGCGAAACGCTTGCACGTCTTCTACTCGCAAGGTGGCGTTGGCAAATAGCCGATTTATTGGTGCGCGGCCGAGCACCTTAGCCGCAGCAAATCGCAGTTGGTCGCTGTCTGTTAATTTGAAATTCAGGTTAATTGACGGCAGATAATCACGATATTTATCTGTTAATAAGGCTGGTCGATAAAAGTCATTTACCAAGCCGGCATCATCGGTAATGTACTGGGCACCATTTTCTGGGTTGCCTCGGGTATCAATGACTTCACCCGTTTCTGGGTCAATGATGTCCGCTGACACATCTTGCAGTACGGTGGATGACTGTTCAGTATCAACCATACGCACACCCACATTACCAGTAACAGGTACACCAAACAGCTCTGTATCTATATTGGCCATAATGTACGCTGCTTGTACCTTTTCAAACACCTTGCCACTTTCAAGCATGGTCCAACTGGTGTTTGGCCCTTCACCTGGCCCGTTTATGACACCTGGGCTGCCCGTGCCCCAGGTCTTCACTGGCTGAGGTATACCTGCTGGGAACCACGCATTGAGTGCAGAATTTAAGTCAATTGAAAGGTAACTAGGCAAATAGCTGAAATCACCTTCCCAATCCACGACTTCTACCATGTCATCGGTTAAGCGAAGTGGAGGCTGACTGGCTGAAAAGCTAGAATCACTGCCATATTCAAACACCGAGCGATCATTACTGTATTCACGATCTGAGTAACGCGCGCCAAATTCTATTGACGATAAAAAGGCGTTGTCATCAAACTCGTAGGTCATGTCAAAACGATACGCGTTTAACTCATCCTCGTTTTCATAGGGGTAAATGCCGTATTTTGTGACCATAACACGGTCAAGATCGGTGAATGCTTCAGCTTGACTGAAACCTACATCAGGTAAATCTAGACTATGCAGTAAGTAACTAATGGAAATATCACTGTCAAACACAGGCAAATCGGCGTTGGCATCTTCCCCTACGAGCGCCCATAACAAGCCGTTTCTAAAGTCACTTTTGGCAATCGACTGTGACACGTCAAACGCTAGGGTTAGATTATCGGTTGCTTGCCAATCAGCATTAATACCGAAACTGGATACTTGATCGTAATCTTGATTATCATCATTAACCAACTCCACACGCGTAAAACTTTGTGAAGTGCGGTTGAAGGTGCCGCCGATCACCGCGTTATCATTCAAGATGGGGTTAGCCACTGCCGCTGAAGCACCACCAAGTTTCACCCGAAAACCGCGAGCGAATTCTTCGGAATCAAATTTAGACAAGAAGGCATCTGCTGTTAAGGTAAATGTGTCAACTGGGGTCCATTCAATGGCCGCCATATAGCCGTCGCGTGTTTCTTCGCCGCCTTTGTGTTGTAGCTCAAACCCCTCACTTAAAAATTCGTCATCCCCGTCGTTATTTACATCTTTTGTCGCGTTGTACGCAAGCCCCACAAACTGGGTAGACACACTAGGCTGAAACAGCCGTGCATAACCCAGTGCAACACCGAGCGTATCGTCGAGATATTTACCTTGATAAGACAAACTCAAGCGATGACCAAACTCTTCTGCGTCAGAGACTTCTCCTGCTCGGTCGTTGAACATACCTCGTGCGTTTACATTAAACGTGTGTTGCTTATCGTTGCTAAGAGGACTTGCCGTTTGTAGCTCGACGCTACCTGCAACGCCGCCTTCGATAAGCGATGCCTTGGGTGATTTATAGACTGCAGCTGAAGAAATTAATTCTGATGGGTACTGATCAAACTCGATAGAGCGCGACCCGCTTGTAGATACTTGCTCCCGGCCATTGAGCGTTGAGAACACAAAATCGCCAGACATACCGCGGATGTTTATCTCCGCAGCTTGACCGCCGGTTCTAACGGCTGAAATACCTGGAAGACGTGTTAGCGCATCCGCCATAGACACATCAGGCAAACCACCTAAATCATCGGCAGAGATCTGCTCTGATACGGTGTCACTAAAGCGTTTTTGATTCAGGGATTGTATGAGACTGGTTGCAAACCCCCTGACTTCAATGCGTTCTAGTCCTTGGGCATTTTCCCCTTGCTCATTTTCAACCGGTTTATCAGCTCTTTGTGTTTGTTCGGTACTCGTTTTAGTGACTTCTTCTATTGATTGCTGTGCGAATGCTCCCCCCGCTATTAGGGTTGAGCAACTTGCCAGTAACGCAGCGGTAATTAAATTCGGTTTGAACCTTTTCATGCGTGTGTCCCATTACGTATGACGAACGTTCGCTTCACACTTTCTAGGTTAATTTTCAACTCAAGATAAGCGTTATATTTTGAAACGAAGTGCGTCTTGTTGTTTCCAGCTGAAGATGTTAACGCCTAGTTAACAGCCAAAACAACGCACTGCATACGTATTCAACAAATTATTAACAAACACAAATTAAGATATAGCTCTTGACGAAATTTAAAAGCACCTTAGCAGCATCATCACTGCATTTAGCAAACTTTAAGACCACAATTACAGGAGTTTAATAATCAACCTCCACAGTTCCATTATCGCGACATCTCGTACTGACAGGTGCATACTCATGCAAAATAACAGCGACAAAGCCTAATAAACGAAACAAACTGTTAACAATGCAATCGGGAAGCAAACCGCTTTTACGAATGAATCATAAAAACGAGATGGCATTTTATAATGATAGGAAGTGGGTGAATTATTTTAACGTATTACCTTAACGTACTATCTTAACGTACTATCTTAACGTAGGTTCTCAGCGTGATTACTGAAATTCAACGCGCAACCCTGAAGAAAAGATTCAATATTCTGTTCTTTGTATAGATCCCCTGTGCCCGGTTGTTTTGCGGCCAGCGGCGGAAACGCACCATAACCAGATAACAAGCAATTCCATGATACGGCGTTGAAGTGGCTTGATAGGTTTTGTCGGTTGATTTCCGCTTCTAAATCCCCGCGCTTGTACCAAACATCTAATATTTGTAACAGTGACTCTGACAAATGCATATTATTGCGGTTTGCGCGCCAATACTCACTGTCATTTCGTGTATTGAGCTTGTAGTGAGCGACGATATAGTCCCGTGTCCGCTCAGTTCTGTGGTGCATTTTAGTATTGTATTGCCCCTGCAAGCGATTGGTAAAACCGCCCTCTTCAAACTCTAGTATGAACTGCTCAACAGATATCTGCGCGAGGTGCAAAGCTGTGGCTTCTAGAGGCTCAATAAAACCCGCTGATAAACCAATGCCTAAACAATTGTTTTGCCATTGCTTGGCAAGCGACCCGACCTGCATGGATAAGTGGCGACATTCAATGTCTTCGCCCAGCTGTAAGTGTTGCTTCAATTCACGCTCAGCGTGATTAGCGCTGATAAAGTCTGAGCTGTAAACATAACCATTACCAAAACGGTTAGTCAGGGGTATTTTCCAGCACCACCCTGCTGATAACGCAGTAGATGTCGTTTCTACCGGAATATGCTTGCCTATAGGTGTTGGCACAACCACAGCGGAATCATTAAATAGGTTTTCTTGGTAGCAGTTAAATTTAACCCCTAAGGTTTTTTGCATAAGTACGCTAGAAAACCCGCTGCAATCTACAAACAAATCGCCTTTAAGTTCTCGACCATCTTTACAACACAAAGCGGCAATATCACCATTTTCGTGCTGCTTTACCTGGTCTACATTGGCTTGAATATGCTCAGTACCCAGGCTTATCGCATGCTGTTGTAGAAACACCCCTAACAGATGGGAGTCAAAGTGGTAACCGTATTCCATACGAAAAGGGAAATTAGCAGGGGTTTGCGGCCCTTTATTTTGCTTTGCCAACACGCCGTTTAGTAAAAAATCCGCTGGCTCTGTGTGGGTATCAAGCCCCAATCGCCGCGTTCTGGCGTTAACCAAAAACGCTCTTTGGGTAAAGGTATCAATTTGTGAAACAAAGGGATGGCTATAACAGTCGATTCCTGAGGCAGGGCTGAAGCCTTTAAAGGCAATATTCATCTTGTATGTGGCGTTACATTGGCGCATCCAATCTGCATCAGCAATGCCTAGCATACTGAAAAAGCGTTTCAAGGTAGGAGTAGACCCTTCCCCCACACCCACTATACCGATATCGGGTGATTCCACCAAAGTGACTGTCAGTTGGTTATTCGCTAATCTATCAGCCCATTTATGAGCAAACAAATTAGCGGCCATCCATCCTGCTGTGCCGCCACCGAGAATAACGATATTAAACGGTTGAGACATGCTTCACTTCGCCTGGCAATAATGCGATAAAAACGCATCGTGGCTAGGCAAATTAGCCAAAGGTTCGTGCTTAACACTGCGCATTTGCTCAAGCATATTCATCAATTGTTGTTCAGATAGTGTATTGGCGATGGGGTGATAGTCTTCAGGCTCGATACCTTGACCGGTCATCACCTGTAGCCAAGAACTTTCTAAAAATAAATCGTTTTGTTCTCTGAATAACTTACCGTTTTGCTTAAATAACGTCATTTTATGGCGTAGCGAGGCGGGTATATCCATCTGTTGCATATTGCGCCAAAACTGACTGTCGTCACGCTCGGTTAAGTGATAGTGCAACACTAAAAAATCGCGTATTTGAAGATACTCTAACTCTGATTGTTGGTTGTATTCATCCACCGCTGCGCTGTCTATACCTGCGTGGGGGAATAAATGAATTAAACGCACAATGGCAGATTGAATCAAATGAATACTGGTGGACTCTAGTGGCTCTAAAAATCCACTCGCTAGGCCTACTGCAACCACATTTTTGTACCACTGTTTGCGCCTGCGACCCGTGGTGAAATGGATGACCTTAGGATCGCCCAATGGCGCTGAATCAAGGTTGTTTAATAGCGTATGCGTTGCTTCATCATCACTCATATGACTACTGCAATACACCAAGCCATTGCCATTTCGGTGTTGCAAGGGAATGCGCCATTGCCAGCCAGCGGTGTGTGCAATAGCACGAGTATAAGGTACTGTGGTTTCAAAACGCTCCGAGGGTACCGCGACGGCTCTGTTACAGGGTAATAAGTGGGTCCAATCATCGTAGCCCACCCCCAATGTTTGTTGAATGAGCAATCCTCGAAACCCTGAGCAATCAATGAACAGATCACCGTCTATGCGCTGCCCATCCTGTAACGTCACTGCAGCAATATTCCCTGAGGGATGCTGCTGAACAGACTCAATCATACCTTCAATTCGAGTTACACCGAGCTTGGTACAATAGCGGCGTAGAAACTGAGCGTATAACGTCGCATCAAAATGATAGGCATAGGGTAAATCTAATACCGTATCTTGTGCTTTAATATGAGCGAACTTGCCTTGCGTGGCGCACAGGTAATTTAGGTCGTAATCCCAAATGCTCGCCTTCGCACCAAATGCTTTAGCGCGATTAACAAAGTGGTGAAAATGGCAAAATGCCATGCTTTTACCGGGCGACCCAAAGGTATGAAAATAGCTTTCGTTAGGTCTGCGCCAATTTTCGAATTTAATCGCCAGTTTAATTGTGGCTTTTGTTTCCCTTAAAAATTCTGCCTCGTTAATACCCAATACTTGGTTCACCAGCCGAATGGGAGGAATAGTTGCTTCACCTACCCCAACAGTGCCGATAGCCTCGGATTCCACCAAGGTTATATTGATGGATGCACCAACGACCTTTTGAAGTAACGCAGCAGTTAACCAACCGGCGGTGCCTCCTCCTACAATGACTACATTTTTAATTGCTGTGTTCATCACATCACTTTAAACAGAAAAACCCCATCTAATTTGTATATAACCAGATGGGGTTTGAAATTGAAAGCACAGCACATCGTGCTTTAGTCTATGCACAGGTGAGTGACTCCTGTGCTACTAGGTTAACCTAATGTAGCGTTAGCCTACGTAATACCCTTACAACTCAGATTAGAAAGAGTAATTAAACCCGAGCAAGTAGTTAGCACCAAATGATTGATAACGCGTTATTTGACGTCCATCGTTTGGCGCAGCCTGCACGGTATCCTCATCTGTTAGGTTTTGCGCTTGAAGTGTAACGCGTAAGCCGTACAAAGATTCAATACCTGACTCACTAAAGTCATAGCCAATCTGCGCATCCCAAAGTTCGCCACCTTGATCGGTTGCATCAACTAACGACAAGCTTAAACCGCGCTGCTCCGTTAAGAATGGGTCACGTTTAGTACCAGAGATGCGAATTTCAAACCCGTTCATTTCATAATAAGCGGTCAGGCTGTATGACTCTTCAGATAAACCAGGAATACGGGTTTCAGTCTGACCAGGAGCCGGGTCTAACTTACCATCCATAAAGGTGGCGCTAGCATACATACCAAAGCCCTCTAAATTGTCGTGGATCATGCTAAACGGAAAGCTTGCCTGAAACTCGTAACCACGTACAAATCCTTCAAAACCATCCAGTACTGATGACACGCCACCCAAGAAGGTTACCGGTGCGGAACCATCAGACGCTTGGTGTAATGTTGGAATATACACGTCAGAGAAATCAGCTAGTACACTGGTGTCACGGTGCCAGTTTTTAATGTCTTTAAAGAAGAACGACACAGCAAAATATCCGTCGTCTGCAAAATAGTTCTCGTAAGACAAATCAAACTGATCAGCTTCTAATGGCTTGAGTTCTGGGTTACCTGAACTACCGCCCCAAGGACCATTCGCAGGATCAGGGTTGGCAATTTGGTTATCGTTAAAGGCAAAAGTAGCTTGCGTGTTCGGGCGCATATCATCCATACGAGGACGACTAATGACTTTAGATAATGCCGTACGAATGAACTGACCTTCGTAAATTTCAGCGCTTAAATTCAACGTGGGTAGTACATCTGTGTAGTCGGCCCCGCCTGTAACAGGCACAGCGACCGTCATTCCATCCACATCACTTGTCGTGCTAAACCCAGTGGATGACTGATCGGCATTAACCACTTGTAAGCCAATATTACCCTTGATAAACACGTCGCCTAGCTCGGTATTAATATCCAGTTTGGCAAAAATGGTCGTCAGTTGTTCTTCAACTTCATAGGTATCCCCTAAGCGATCATTTTGCACAAGTCCTGCATCCGTAGCTGTGTAATAACCACTGTTAAACAGACCTAAACTGTCGTAGCCAAGTACGCCGTTAATACCAATGAAATCAAGATTGATTGCGCCTACCGGGTCTGGGATAGGACCTTGGCCCGGGTATTCAGGTGCGGTTAGGTATGCACCGTTATTTATTTTAGACTTAGAGCGATCAGAGTAGTTGATCCCCACATTGAGGTTAGTGAAAATCCCCCACTCTACGTATCCGTCAACTTCGAAACGAACACTGTCGAGTTTCTCTTCAAATACCGGCTTATTCACGAAGCCATCTTGGGCATCTGAACCAATGATCGGAGCGCCCCATGCTTGTGGCCCTGCTAGGCTAATCAAACTTGGATCGGTTAAATCAACACCCGGCAATGTGGGGTGATCGCCATAAACAGCACCGGTTGATGTCATTGTCCACGAGCGCGGTGAAATCGGACGCCCATCAACGCCGGCGCGGCCAACACCTGAGTAGCTTTCTATGTCAGTGATCGTTTTATCAACTTTACCGCTGGACAAATCCGCTGACACCGTCCAGTTTTCATCTAGCTCATAGGCTACGTTTAAGCCTAAGGTCGTCAGTTCAGCATTTTGTTCTTTGGCATCGTTTCGCACGACCGAATAAAACCCGTCGTGGTAACCTTCAGTTACTAATCCGTCTTCTACTTTAGTAATAGTGTAATCTACACCGCCCCACTCAGGGCCACCTTCTTCGAGTCCGCGTTTGACATCGTTTTCGACAAAATCGATATAAAGGGCGTCAAGTTGTACGGTAAGCTTGTCTGACGGTGCCCACTGAATAACGGCTGCAATTGAGTCACGTTCTAACATGGCTGAACGTGCAAGTGAGTCATGGCCACCCAAAATAAGCGTACCTTCTGGCACGTCAACACCAGGCGCAGCGTTATCTGGGTTTGCTGTTGCGTATCCCCAACCACCAAATTGCTCTTCCTGACGTGGCGATTCCATAGTGGCAAGCGTTAATGCGACGCCAAGGGTATCGTCTGCAAATGAATCAACATAGTTGAAAGATAAGCGATGGCCTTCGTTGTCAAAATCAGGGTTAGCTGAGTCTTCAGCATTCTTTTCAAATGAGCCATTAAGCGTAATGCTTTGCTCCATGCCTAAAGGCTTAACCGTTTGTAAATCAACGGTGCCGCCGATACCTTGGTTGATTAGCCCTGCTTCTGGGGTTTTGTAAACCAAAATATTTGATACGATTTCAGTAGGATATAAATCGAATTCTACCCCGCGGTTATCACCCATTCCTAGTAATTCGCGGCCATTTAGTGAAGTACCCACGTAGTTCTCATTGAAGCCACGAACGGACAAACCACTTGTACGGCCATTTCTGCGCTCACCGGCAAGGCCAGGTAAACGAGCTAATGATTCAGCGACACTGGTATCAGGCAATTTACCGATATCTTCAGCAGAGAGCACTTCAACAATTGATGTGTTATCCATTTTAATTGCTTGTGCACGCATAAGGCTGCCACGAATACCCGTGACTTGAATCACTTCTGTGTCGTCACCCGCTGCATCTGCTGTTGCTTCTTGGGCGAATGCACTTGGTGCAATCCCAAAGGCGAAACCGCTAGAAATTAACGCGGCCTTTATTAAATTAGGTTTAAAATTTTTCATGTGTGTCTATCCCGGTTCGAGACTAAAATGGAAACCTAGATATCGGTTAACAACTTGTAGTCAAATGTTACATCTTTGTTCTAGTTGCCGAGATAGTATCGTTACACCTAGTGATGCCTCAATGTCTTGCATACGTATTCAGTAAAAATACACAACAATTTATTAACAGGCGCTTTTCACTTTATTGGCAGAATTCGAGCTTAAGCGATTGTTTTTATTAAATAATAAAAATAAAGACCAGACGATTTCGAAAATCGTTTGTTAACACTCAAACGAAACAAGCTTAGCCTGTTTGGCTATTCTTGTATGATTTTCGGTGCTAGCCTACCTGCATATATTGAACAGATAGATACATTTAAAGTCATTAATAACATGCAGGATCGCACATACAATATTCAGAACCTTCCTGAACCTCGACGGGTTGAAGGAGTGACGGCAGATAACTTTAAACAACGTGTAACCGATGTGTATTCACCCGCCGTGTTTAAAGGATTCGCCAAACAGTGGCCTTTGGTTAACGCCGCGAATAGATCTGATCAAGCGTTATGTGATTATCTCGTCAATGTTTCGACGAACACCCCATTGCCACTTGTTCTGTTGCCACAAAAGACAAAAGGACGGATGTTTTACAGTGAAGATATGCGCTCTATGAATTTTCAAAGGGCGCAGGCAACATTGCAACAAGCATTGGCCCACATGATGCATTTTGCACAGGCTAACCAAGCGCTAGCCGTTGACAGAGTGTGCGTGCAAAGTGCTCGTATTAAAGACGTGATGCCTAAACTGGAAAAAGAGCTATGCAATCCCTTACTGCCTGATAACCACCCTTTTATATGGTTGGGTAACCCTGTTACGGTGGCGCCACATTTTGATGAAGCACATAATATTGCCATCGTCGCGGCCGGTGTACGCCGATTTACGCTATTTCCCCCTGAACAGATTGACAATCTATATATAGGGCCCTTAGAGCACACGCCCGCGGGCCAACCGGTTAGCTTAGTCGATTTGAATTCCCCTGATTTAACGCGTTATCCCAAGTATGCCGAAGCGTTTAAACACGCTTTGTCAGTAGAATTACACCCTGGTGATGCGATTTATATCCCATCACCTTGGTGGCACAGTGTGGAGTCACAAAGCAATATAAATGTATTGGTAAACTATTGGTGGAGCGGCAATTATGTGTCTAGTGCGTTGCCTTTTCCCATGTTGCTACATGCTATTCAGGCCTTGAAACATTTGCCGGAAGATCAGCAAACCGCCTGGCAACACATGCTCAAACATTATATTAGCCATGATGATACCCGGTGGGAGCACATTCCTCCGGCTCTGCGCGGGGTTCTAGGAAACAGAAATCAAAGCGTGATCAACAAAGTGCACACCTGGTTAAAGCACAAAATAGCTCGTTAATGGGCTATTTTGTTCTTTTTGGCTGGCGCACTCTTTGGCTGACGCACTCTTTGGCTGGCGCTCTTTTTGGCTAGTGCGCCTTACGCCTTATTTCGCTAACGCACTTTTGGCTAACGTGCTTTTAGCTAACGCCGTTTTAGCAAATGTAATACGAATAAAGGCGCAACATACACGGTGTTGCGCCTTCTGGTTACATCAATAGCGTGTTGGTATTGCAGAGTGCAGTGTGCCTGAAAATGGCCCGAGTTACGTCATAGCCAAGTTTGTTATGCCTGTGAGTGTAACCCCACCATGTTGCCTTCTGTATCCTTAATTAGACTAATAAAACCGTATTCACCAATCGACATTTTTGCCTGCTCTACTGCTCCGCCAGCTTGAGATACGCGCTCTGCTTCTACAGCGCAGTCCTCACAAGAAAAATACACCAATGTGCTATTGCCACCAGGTGCCATACCCGCCATTTTTACCAGCGCGCCACTGGCACCGTACTTTTCCATATCAGAAGGAAATGCCATCATATGTACTTGCTCTTCTGTGGGGTCAGTTAGTAACGTTAATTCAACGGCTAACACTGTTTGATAAAACGCTGTTGCTCTGTCCATGTCCTCGACATATATTTCAAACCACCCAACTGGATTACTCATACTCGCTCCTTATTAATTTACCTAGTGAATTCACTCAGTGTGAGCCATTAGTCTTGACCTCAAGTTCCGCTTTATCAAGCACGGCTTGCTAAAAATTCACTTAATATTTTGGTCAGTTGCCGCTCTTCGAGTAACGCACTTAAGCCGCCTTCTAAACTGTATAACTCTGAATAACCTGCTTCACGTAACAGACCGACAGCTTGGTCGCTGCGTTTACCAGATTGGCAATACACAAAAATAGCGCCCGTTCGGTCAGCACATTCGGCCGTAACCTGCTGCAGCAAATCTTCACTTAAACTGATGCAGACTCCCCCTATATTAAAACCTCTGTGCTCTTGCTCACTTCGAACATCAAGTAGAAAAGGGGTTTTGTGGCCCAGAAGAAGATTTACGAAGGTCTGTGGGGGTAGTTTTATGTTTTGATGACATGCAGCTGTTGAATCGATGCTCGCTTGCTCGCCTTCTTTCAATTTAGCTGGCGTTGCGCGCACCCTAAAGCCCACAGGGCTCTCTGCCTTGGGCTGAGTGCAAACACACTGTGTATTCTTACTAAGATTAATCGTGCGTAATTGATTTGCACTTCCAGAAAATAAATACAGTTTACCGGTAATTTCACACTGCTCAGATATTAAATACTGTAAACAGCTATTGGCTTGTAGCAAACCTAACATCCCGGGCAAGGTGCTTAAAACACCAGCGGCATTGCAATCGGGTACATCGACGGGGATCTCAGGAAAGACACATCGAAAACATGGTCCGTCTGGCGTAAACAACGCCATCTGACCATTGGTACCTAACACACTGGCGTAAATCCATGGTATTGCCTGCACTAAGCAATGGTCATTGATCAGCATGCGTGCAGCGAAATTATCCGTACAATCCAGCACAATATCTGCTTTATTAAGTAAACGGTGCATATTTGCAGCAACCAGCGGCTCGTTGACACCAAGAACAGTAATAAATGGGTTATTATCATTTAGGCGCTTGGCGACAACCCGAGCTTTTGACTTGCCGATATCCGCAAACGAAAACAATACTTGGCGATGTAAATTTGTTTGAGAAATACAGTCACCATCAACAATAGTGATATGCCCCACTCCTGCCGCACCTAAATACATAGCAACAGGACAACCCAATCCCCCCGCCCCAACAATGACGACTTTGGCATGTTTAAGACGAAGTTGGCCGGTCACGCCCATTTCGTTTAGCTGCACGTGACGCTGATATTGCAGCCATTCTCCTGCAGTAAACAAACTCATGTCCGTAATGCAGCCAATAAAGCGCGAGTTTTCTCAAGCGGCGAATCTGCCTGCGTGATCTCACTTATCATCGCAATACCAGACACCCCAAGCGCGTGAATAGCTTGCGCACGTTCAAGGTTAATACCGCCAATTGCCACCAAAGGATACGCTAATAAGTTTTGCCAGTAGTCAAGGCCAGTAAGACCTTGCGGAACCCACGGCATGTCTTTGCTCGATGTGGCAAAAACGGGTCCGTATGCAATATAAGAAGGCTTAAAAGAATGGGCTCGCGCCACTTCGTAATGACAATGGGTACTGATCCCTAATCGCAAACCAGCGCTGCGTAATTGTTGAATGGGATTCGATGCATCACTTTGTGTTGCAATTAAATCTTCTTGACCTAAATGCACCCCATAAGCTCGGTGTTTAATGGCCAGTTGCCAATGGTCATTGATAAACAATCGACAGCTGTAACGGCGGGCAATTTGTACAGCTCGGCTTATCTCCTCTTCAAGACATCGATCTGATGAATCCTTGATCCTAAGTTGAATGGTTGTTACCCCAAGGGGCAACAGCGTCTCAAGCCAATCAGCACGATCAACAATGGGATATAAGCCTAGCGGTGAATCGCCGATATCAGGAAATGCCCCGACTGGCGTCAAAAAAGGATGTGGCTCAACACAACCCGCTCCGCCGTCGTCATCTCGTAAACTAGGTAAACTCTGCTGCGCCGAAGGAAAAGATCGAATATCAACAGCACCTTTATCATGGGTGTCCATATAACTTTGCTTAGCATGGGTGTCTTTGCAATTCTCTGCGCCTTTATCGTGGGTGTCCATGTAACTTTGCTTAGCGTGGGTGTCCTCGCAATTCTTTACGCCCTTATCATGGGTGTCCATGTAACTTTTTAAGTAACCTTGGGGGTTAGAGAGTAAGCCTTTGGCGTCTATTAAACCTTGAGTGATGGCCATTTTTGCAATGACCACGGCATCTTTTAAGCAATAACCGATTGCAATACAACTGGCTATCGCTGAGGCGAGTGCACAGCCAGTTCCTCTGGTATGCTGGGTGTCTATCCATTGACTTTCCAGCCAAAACTGCTCTGTTGGGTTGCAGTAATAATCTTGACTAAACCGCTTAGCACAAGGGCCGTGGCCCCCTTTTATCAGCACTGAACTGGCTCCTTTATCGAGCAGTATTTTTGCTGCATTTTTTATGTCTTGGCTGCTAAGAATGCTAAATCCTACTAACCGTTCGGCTTCAGGGATATTCGGGGTGATTAACGTGCAATGAGGCAGTAAAACGTCTGTGTAATGCCCATCGCTATCTTCACTTCCCTTGGCTATTAAGGGATTACCACTGGTTGCAGCGCCAACTGGGTCACAAATAAGAGGAATACCTAATGCTTGTTTAGCATCAATAATACTTTTTGCCTGTGCATGATGCGCAATTAACCCTGTTTTGATGGCACCAGGCTTAAATGCGCTAACGGCTTTTATTTGTGCGTCAAACATTGTTTGTTCTACCGCATGCACCGCCAAAACTTGTTGATTATTTTGCGCCGTCACCGCCGTGAGTACACTTAAGCAATGAATGTTAAATGCGTGCTGCACTTTTATGTCCATTTGCATGCCTGCTAGGCCCGCACTATCACTACCAGAGAAGGTCAAAACTGTGGGCTTAATGCCGTGATCCGTTGACTGTGGGTCACTGACAAAGGCATCACGATCTATCATGATGCATTACCGCGATGGTTTTTATCTTGGTGCCAAAACGGCGTACCCAATACCGGTGTGCTGGGCTTGGCTAAATCTCGCTGTTGCATTACGCCTGCTTCAAAGCCATTTCGCCCCGCGCGAATGCCATCTCGAAATGCTCTCGCCATCAACACTGGATCGTTCGCCTCAGCCACTGCGGTATTAAGTAAAACACCATCAAAGCCAAACTCCATAGCCTGAGCAGCATGAGACGGCGCGCCCAACCCCGCATCAATAATTAAAGTGGTATCCGGTAATCGCGCTCTGAGTATCTTGAGCGCATAAGGGTTCATTAATCCTCTTCCTGTGCCAATCGGTGCACCCCACGGCATCACGATATTGCAACCGGCATTGACTAAACGCTCCGCTAACACTAGGTCATCTGTGGCATAAGGAAAGACTTCAAAACCCTGGGCGATCAGCTCTTTAGTGGCCTCAAGCAGCGCAAACGGATCTGGCTGTAAATTATACTCATCCCCTAATACTTCTAGTTTTATCCAGTGGGTATTAAATACTTCACGGGCCATATTGGCGGTCATTACTGCATCTTTCGCACTGTAACAACCTGCTGTATTGGGCAAAATATGCCGTTCAAGCCCTTGTATGTGCTGCCAAAACGCGTCGCCACCTTGCTGTTTTGGTGACTGTCTGCGCAAAGAAACCGTGACCACCTCAGCTTCAGATTCGGCTATGGCCCCCTGCATAATATGGGGCGATGGGTACAAAGAGGAGCCAATTAAAAAACGGCTATTGAGCGCCACTCCTGCTAATTGCCAGCTCATATCAGCCACCTTGCATAGGTGTGAATGCATCAAGCGCATCAGCGTCTTGTAAAATCACACTGTCATGTTCATTTTTAGGCACAAATTGGCCGTTAATCGCCACAGCACACATCTTAGGCGCGCCTAATTCAAGCAGTACCTCAGGTAAGGCATGGGCTTTCAATTGGTGGGGCTCACCATTAAATTGAATCGTTATCATGAAACCTCCTGTATAAGTTCAGAAAAAGGTAATGCCTGCGCCCTAGAAAACAGGCGTTCACAAGCTTGTTGCGCTAAATAAGGAGCGAGTAAATACCCGTGTCGAAACAAGCCATTTATCTGCATAACCCGCTTATTGCAGCTGATTTTAGGTAAATTATCCGTAAATGCAGGGCGACAATTGCTCGCGCAATTGAGTATTTTTGCCTCGGCAAAGCCCGCATCGATTGAATAAGCGGCTGATAATAATTCGAGGGTAGAACGAACACTTATGGGCCCCTGGTCTTCACTTTCAATTTGACTTGCACCAATCACGAAGTGGTGTGCATCTCTGGGCGCAATATAAAGTTTGTACCTTGGGTGTATCAGGCGCACAGCGTGTTTCAACGTAACATCAGGCGCATGTAAGGTGATTACTTCGCCGCGCACTCCTCGCAGTTGCTGAGATTTTTGCGTCGTAAAATCTCTCTTTGCGCCTAACCCACGACAGTCTATGACATGATCGAAAACCTGCTTTGCCGATGGTAAATGCACTGCCGCGCGGCCTGCGTGTTTCCCTTTGGTAATATTTTCGATCTTAGAAACATGACAATTCGCCTGCCAACGAACACCATTGGCCTGCAAATAGGTCGCTAACCCCTGCATGACTTGGTTAGTGTCAAGCCACGCTTCATTTGGTAAATACAAAGCATTGTTGAATCGAGTTGCTAGTTGCGGGGCATATAGTTGAAGTTGAGTTTGCTGGAGGACTTGCATATGCGCAGCGCTGTCATCAAGCAAAACACTCGGCAACTTGGTAACCAAATGCTGGTAAAAACGCTGAAAATCTGCCATATCTTGCTGATGCGCTACCACCAATGTGCCGCCACTGAATAATGTAAGTGGCGGGTGCACGGTAGCATTTATGCTACTGAGCACAGCAGGCCAGCGAGCAAGTGACGCCATTCCCATTTCAAATACATCGAATTCTGCGCTTTCCAATTCGCTGTATGGCGCTAACATACCTGCCGCTGTGTAAGCTGCAGCCCCGCCATTGTCAATGGGGTCTTTATCGAACAATGTAACCGTCACAGATTCGGGGCGATTTATTAGCTGCCAAGCTAACAACCGCCCCATAATACCAGCACCAACAATTGCAATCTGTCTGTTACTACTAGCATGCGTCATGGGCGCGTTACTCCGATTGTGCTACGTAGATCTGCGCCCCAGCCGCAGCAAACTCGGCTGATTTTTTTGCCATGCCCGCTTCAATTTCTGCGCTTTTCAGATCGGCAGAATAGTCGCGTACTTCTTGGGATATTTTCATCGAGCAGAATTTAGGCCCACACATAGAGCAAAAATGCGCCACTTTCGCCGCGTCTTTAGGCAAGGTTTCATCGTGGTACTCTCTTGCCGTATCGGGGTCTAAACCAAGATTGAACTGATCCACCCAGCGAAACTCGAAACGCGCCTTTGACAATAGATCATCCCGATAACGCGCTCCAGGGTGACCTTTAGCGATATCTGCTGCATGAGCTGCAATTTTATATGCCATGATCCCTTGTTTTACATCATCTTTGTTCGGCAGGCCTAAGTGCTCTTTAGGCGTGACATAACACAACATAGCGCAGCCGTACCAACCGATAATCGCTGCGCCAATGCCGCTAGTAATGTGGTCATATCCAGGAGCGATGTCAGTGGTCAATGGCCCCAACGTATAAAACGGCGCTTCGTGGCAATGCTCCAACTGCATATCCATGTTTTCTTTGATCATGTGCATGGGTACGTGGCCTGGGCCTTCGATCATGGTTTGCACGTCGTGTTTCCACGCTATCTTGGTTAACTCACCTAGGGTAATCAGCTCAGCAAATTGTGCTTCGTCGTTGGCATCAGCCAATGAGCCTGGGCGTAAACCATCACCCAGAGAAAAGCTCACATCGTATGCCTTCATGATGTGGCAAATCTCTTCAAAGTGGGTATACAAAAAGCTTTCTTGGTGATGGGCTATGCACCACTTAGCCATAATAGACCCGCCACGAGATACAATGCCTGTGACTCTATCTACCGTCATCGGAATATGATGTAAGCGCACTCCAGCATGGATCGTAAAGTAGTCTACGCCCTGCTCTGCTTGCTCTATTAGGGTGTCACGAAAGATCTCCCACGTAAGATCCTCAGCCACCCCTTTGACCTTTTCAAGCGCTTGGTAAATCGGCACAGTTCCTACTGGTACAGGGGAGTTGCGCACGATGTAATCCCGGGTTGAGTGAATGTTTTTACCGGTAGACAAATCCATGATGGTGTCACCGCCCCAGCGTATTGACCAGACCAGTTTCTCAACTTCTTCTTCAATGGACGAGCGCAACGCAGAGTTACCTATGTTGCCATTGATTTTAACCAGAAAGTTGCGCCCGATTATCATTGGCTCAAGTTCGGTATGGTTGATGTTTGCGGGAATAATCGCTCGACCCTCAGCCACTTCTTTACGCACAAATTCCGGCGTAATCGGCTGCAAGTTCGCCCCTAACGGGTTACCTTTTAAGCGCATATTGCGCTCGTCTGTAGTGAATTCATTGCTTAACGCTTCTCGCGCTTGATTTTCGCGTACCGCAATGTACTCCATCTCTTTGGTGATAATGCCCTTGCGAGCATAGTGCATTTGACTGACATTTTTACCCGCTATCGCGCGCCTTGGTGTGCGTTGTAAATCGTCGTTGTAATACTGAAAACCTCGGTCTTGATCAAAGTGACCATTGTCTTGGGGTTGTACTTCTCGCCCTTGATATTGCTCAGTGTCTTTACGTTCAAGCACCCACTGGCTTCGCACGTCGGCAATGCCTTTGTTAACGTCTATCTCTACCGTTTCATCGGTGTAAGGGCCAGATGTATCATACAAAGTAACCGCAGTACCGTCGGTAAGACTGATTTCACGCATAGGCACGCGAATACTCGGGTCATTGGGCGATGGCAGATAGACTTTTTTACTGGCAGGAAGGGGGGTGCGTGTAATTTTTTGGGTGTCAGAAGCGCTAGCTAAATTAGCAGTTGCCTCACTGGACGAAAGGATCGTATTCATTTTGTTTTCCTTTTGTGTTCCTTAAAAAATACAGGCGCGCGGAAAACGAAAACAAACATCCCGTGAGAGGATGTGCTGCTCATTCCTACGCCGATACTAGTCGGATCAGGTTCTACGGGTTTGTATTAAACATCTCAGCCAAAAGAGGCGCCCCGAGAGCGAATGCGGATAATAGGACAACAAATTTAAAAATACTAGCCCCTAATTTTTGCGCTGTTTTTTAGCCCAAATCACCGCCTAACCAGCATCTTAAAATAAACATAAAGGTGAACGTTTAACGAAATAAGCAAAAAACAGGTAAAACCTAAAAACTCATAAAATAGCTTAAAATTGACGCTATAATGCGCTATATGCTCGCAATCCCATCAATATCTAACAACTGGTTATGAGTTTATCGCGTTGCACGTTAACGACTTTTAGCGGCATGTTCAATTTAGTATCTTTTTATTAAAAGCCTAAAAAGGTGTGCGTTTTTTTACGAACAAAGTATTTTCAGCGAGGAAAAATTAAGCAAATTTTTTTACTTAATCGGCTAAAGCTAAGCGCATTATTATTTTCCAACGAGACCAAGCTATCCACTTATGGCCATTAACTCGTATTGATACAACACAAACGCTGTTATCATAAGCTCATTATTTTATTGAAAGGCGTTACCATGAAATTATTGATCCGCAATTTAGACCGCACCACTACACAAGACGAACTGCGTACCCTTTTCGAGGGTTATGGGATTGTACAATCATGCACAATTGTGATGGACCCAGCTACGCAGAGCTCTAAAGGGTTTGGCTTTATTGAAATGCCAAAAGTAGGCGACGCAAAGGCCGCGACAATTAACTTAAATGGCCACACATTAGGAGCAAATAAAATTCGCGTGAAAAAAGCGGACGACAAAATCGAAAGCACAGAAAAGCCAAACGAATAAGCCCTTGTAAATTTTCGCTGAGTGGTCAATTATTCGAATTGGAATGAGGGAAAACGACTAGCGCCGAAAGGGTAAAAACCGAAAAAGGGCTAACAGAATCAATGTCTGTTAGCCCTTTTTTGCTATTAAGAACGGCCACTGCTTTTCAAATGCAACCGTTAAAGATGGGCTTTTTTACGCTGTAGATAATTGTCAATTGAATACTTACCTGCCCTGCATACATTAGATAAAGTAAACTGAAAAACATCACCATATCGGTTCTAGCTTGATGTTGCGTACTCCAAAAGCCATAGCGGCTTAGTAAATTCAACCATTCCGTTACGCTGTTTACAGACGCTTTAAACTAAATTCCTTTGGATAAATGACATCGCGGAATGACGCTGCTACGCCTAGCTGAAGTCCTATTTCAAAATACCCGAGGTGAATAACGCTTTTTAAAATTGACAGTGTCAATATAAAATATATTATGGTTTATTCTGTTGCTCACAGCAGCGTTAAGGCAATGCCCTTAAAGTTAACAAGTTAAAGGGTAAAGATGCCAAAAGTACTGTCAGAAGAAGAGATAGCCTGTTTTCGTGATCGCATGTGCGACCATGCGCTAGCGTCATTTGCCAAAAGCGGCGTCGAAGGGATTTCACTTCGCGCCTTAGCCGCTGATTTACGCTGCAGTCGCACTACGCCGTATCGCTACTTTAAAAACAAAGCAGATATTCTTGCCGCACTGCGCCAGCGAGAGTTCGCACGCATTGCTGATACCCTAGAGACTGCGCTCGGAAAAGAACCAACGCTAAGTAAGCAATTAAGCGCCCTTTGCCATGCATACTTTGAATTTGCATTGGCATTTCCCGATTCATACGGTGTCATGTATAGCGTGTCCCAGCCTGATTTGAGCAAATATACCGCTCTTGAGAGCGAAATAGCACGCAGCAGTATGCCAATGCGACACGTAGTGAGAGCCGCTGTAAACGCGGGGATTTTAAAAGGTGACCCGGTCGATATATGTTATGTGGTTTGGGCTGGTCTACATGGCTTGATATCGCTGCACCTGTCCCACATGTTGGGGGAACAGCGAGACGTAACACAACTTGCAACCGTTATGATTGACTCCCTAATACGCAGTGTTAGTGAGTAACCCGCTTTATCTGTATCCAACAAGTAAACGACATTAAATGAATATCAAGGACAACAATATGAGTAACAAAGTAGATGCGCTATTCGCCCCATTTAAACACAAAGGCCTATCACTTGATAACCGTGTGGTAATGGCCCCAATGACACGGGAATTTTCTCCCGGTGGTGTGCCATCGTCTGACGTGGCCGATTATTATCGTCGCCGTGCACAAGGTGGCACCGGCTTGATCATCACCGAAGGCACGACCATAAACGATCCTGTGGCGACCATGAGTGAGCGTATTCCTCAGTTTCATGGCGATGCCGCCCTCGCCGGATGGGAAGAAACCGTTAAAGCAGTGCACGGTGCAGGGGGTAAAATTATGCCTCAGCTATGGCATGTGGGCATGGCTCGTCCTCAGTCGAAGGCCCCCTTCCCTGACCTACCTAGTGTTGGCCCATCGGGTTTGTTTAAACCTGGCAAGCAAGTATCAGAGCCGATGACTCAAGCACAAATTGAGTCTGTGATTGAAGGCTTTGCAAACGCTGCCGCAGATGCCCAGCGTATCGGCTTTGACGGCGTTGAGATCCACGGCGCACACGGATATTTGATTGACCAATTCTTCTGGAGCGGTACCAATCAGCGCAGCGATGCATGGGGTGGCAGCATGGCGAATCGTGGTCGTTTGGCAGTGGAGATTATTAAAGCGATCCGCGCTACCACATCACCCGACTTCCCTATTGTGTTGCGTTATTCACAGTGGAAACAACAAGATTACACAGCAAGATTAGCCGAAACCCCGCAATTACTTGAAGAGTTCTTGGCCCCGCTCAGTGACGCCGGAGTAGACGTGTTTCATTGTTCACAGCGCCGTTATTGGGAAAACGAGTTCGAAGGAAGCGATTTAAACCTAGCCGGTTGGACAAAAAAACTAACGGGCAAGCCAACTATTTCTGTGGGCTCAGTGGGCTTAAACGAAGACTTCTTCAGCGCATTTGCTGGGCAAGGCTCAAATACCCGCTCAATCGACGATCTCATTGAGCGCATGGACAAAGGTGAATTCGATTTGATCGCGGTAGGACGTGCCCTACTGCAAGATCCTAACTGGGCAGATAAGATTCGCCACGGTAAGTTAGAAGAACTTGAGCAGTACTCGGGCGAAGCACTGACAACTTTGTCTTAGCCTCATTATGGGTGAATCGCCTAAGTAGTTAGCTCTGCTTAGTCGATTCAAAACGTATGAATTATGTGAACACAAAACATTTCGTCACCGAGTGAGCATTCAGCCTGGGTAGTTGGACGAATATGATTAAGCTATTGAATTATATCGTTAAATTTTAGCTTGAACGATACTTTTTATCCAGAAATCAGATTAAATAGAGAAAAGTGAGCCCTATGAGCCAGCCAACTGCTGCCAATGCGTTAGCCAAACGCACTTTATTATTAGCTGCGGCCGCTATGGGGTTTGCCCAAACTGTGTTGTTTGCCATTCTTGCACCGTTAGGGCGAGAAATCGGCTTAATTGAAGTGCAAATTGGCGCGATTATCTCTTGTTCGTCGTTAACCATATTTTTGGTCAGTCCCTTGTGGGGGCGAGCCAGCGATATGTGGGGCCGACG
Source organism: Paraglaciecola chathamensis S18K6 (assembly GCA_000314955.1). Classification (GTDB taxonomy): domain Bacteria; phylum Pseudomonadota; class Gammaproteobacteria; order Enterobacterales; family Alteromonadaceae; genus Paraglaciecola; species Paraglaciecola chathamensis. The sequence continues at coordinate 158,341 of BAEM01000053.1, forward strand.
AAAAGTGTTATTGATAGGTTTGTTTGGTTATTCAGCGGGTACCATTTTATTTGCTGGTGTGTTTCAAGCCGCGCTACTGGGTTATCTTATCCCGCTTATCGCGCTTGCGCTTTTGATCGCTACCCGTGTCGCTAATGCTGTCGTGATGGCTGCAGTCACCCCGTCAGCCAATGCTTATATGGCGGATATCACCACAGTAAAAGATCGCATAAAAGGCATGGGGGCTATTGGCGCAGCAACCAATATTGGCTCTATTCTTGGCCCCGCAGTGGGTGGTTTACTGGCCAGCATTAGCTTGCTAACACCCTTGTATTTTTCAGTCATACTCACCTTAGGCGCCGCCGTTCTCGCGGTTTACGCATTACCTGTATTGCCTAAGCCTAAAGAAATAAAAGTATTACCTAAATTAAAGTACACCGACCCAAGAATTTTTCCTTTGGTGGTTGCAGGGGTATTGCTCTTCATGGGGTTTGCTATCGTGCAGCAAACCATCGCCTTTCGCTTTCAAGATGTATTGGCATTAGACGGTACGCAAACCGCTAAAATAGTAGGCGTTAGTCTTATGCTCTCTGCCGCAGCAGCGCTTATAGTGCAGTTACTCGTGATCCCTAGGCTGTCTGTTCGTCCTTTCGTTTTGTTACGAATGTCGATGCCGATGATGATGGTTGCCTTTGCTATTATGGCCATAGCCGATACGCAAACTATGTACATTATCGCCATGAGTATTTTAGGTCTTGGGATGGGGTTCGCTGGCCCAGGTTTTATGGCTGGGGCCTCAATTGCAGTATCTGCTGATGAACAAGGTGCAGTAGCAGGTGTGGCAGGCGCCTGTCCTCCTTTAGGGTTTACTGTGGGCCCGATACTGGGCACCTATCTGTATTCTATCGATGGCACACTGCCCTACTGGTTTGCGTTTGGTTGCTACTTTTTATTGTTTTTCTTCACCCTGAAGTTTAAAGACAAACACTAATCTCTTTGCCCCTAATACATGGAATGAGATGCGTGAGACCTGATGCGTAAGATCTGATGCGTGAGACATAATGCATGAGAAAAAACGGCTTAATTAGCTAATTCACAAGCGTAAATGGTTATCTCACCTCGTGACAGACAAGGCCGAAAATTGAAAACGCCGGTTAACGAAGTGAGCGTATTCACTGCTTTATTATTTACCTTTAATAACCACCTCATACACTTTACACAAAAGATAAGCGCTAACGCCGGCAGCAAACGAAAACATATAAGCCGTTATGGGTACAAAAATGTAAGCTATTGCAGAAGTAGAAGATGCATACTCAGCCGTATACAGCGGGCTGGTTATTGACCAATAACCAGAGAAGATAACCCCTACGGCGACGAGCAAACTTACACATAAAGAGAGCCTGCCCTTGAGTGAATCAAGAAGCTTAGTGCAAGTAGCACACGCAATAAGGCTTACAAACGGAATTAACCGTATAGAACCAATCAGTATTGCCCCAGTAAAACTTGAATGACCAAACGCTTTTTGCGCAGCCTGTTCAAATTCAAAACCACCGACTATCAAAAGCACCAATAAATGGTTGAAGTCTTCATAAAGCAATATGAATGACGCGATACACGCTAAAATAAATCCTTTTCTCACAGTTTATCCCTGAGCTGCACCAACGTTTCAAATATAACCCGTATGAAATTTACCTATCAGCGATAAGAGGTGCTTGCAGCAAGAAACCTTACATGCGGTAAACTTTATGGAATCTGGGGTTAAAGATGTAGATCAAAGCTTAAAATTAACAGAGGCCGCATCGGGTGAAAACATTGAGCTACATGCCATTGTAGAGAAAATGTTTGAGAGCATAAATGTCATAGAGCAAAATAGTGCTCGCAACGGTGAGACCGCCCAACAGGTCACAGAAGTAACAGAAGCCATGGCCTCCTCTATTCAGCAATTGAGTATGAGTTCAGAACAGGTGAATACTAACGCCAGTCGTCTTCAGCAATTAATGGGCACTTTTCAAGTGAGTACGCGTTAAGGATGAGTGCGGCTAAATGTCACGGGATTCACCAAGCTCAACACCCTTTGTTTCGCAGTTTCATCCGTCACGCATTGGTTGGTATAACGATCCATAATGCTGTTAATGTCTTTGATCAGAGGTATCAATAACTCTTTATCCTTGGCTTTAACATCATAGTGATTAATCGCGCGCAGCAGCGTAATTGAAGCCTGATTTAAACTGGTATTTTGCCTTGGTGTGGGGTTGTCGTGAGCTGTCGCTAGCCCCAGCAAGGTACTTACTTGCTTCACTATATCGCCTTTATACTCAAAGGCAGATACGCTGTTTTCACCAAATATCATTCGGGCTTGTGTTACAAACCCTTGATAATCAAGGTGCTGAGCAAACCAAGGAATATCTAACATTTCGTTAAAAGATAAGTCTTTGCCATAACAGGGATTACTGGCCACTTTTGGGTTGCGAATACATTGCTTGTAATAGCTTTGCATAAAACTGATAGGCTCACGAAACCATACCCACAGCTTTACATCGAACAACTTAGCGAGTTCGCCCAACAAATCTTTTGATGCCTCTGGAAAGTCCCACCAGTAATTGTAAATCCCTTCGGAGGACAAAATCACGGTGTGCGTTTCACTTTTTATCTGTGTTATGACATTGCTAACATTAGCGATGAAATTGTCAACGTGAGTAGACACTAGGTTTTTCTCAAACCAGTGGTGAGTAGGTGCTCCTGGGTTATTGGAAACCTCAAGGTTATGCGGGTATAGAATCCCCTTTGTGCGCAGTTTCCGTTGTTTTTTACTCAGGTAGGTTTGTATACTTGTGGTGCCCGTTTTGGGTGTGCCGACATGAATGATTAGCTTTATTTTTTTGGTGCTATCGTGCGCGCTACCATGGCCGCTTTGCTTTAATTGTGCGGTTATTACCTGGGTAAAGCGCCCTATTTGGTCATCCATACTGTCTGTAAAGCCTTTATTAATTTAACAACAAACCTAATCTGAGCAATTGTCCTGCTAGTACGCCAAACATAATGATAATAATGAGCAACATAACGGCGAATACAACGGCGCCCACAACAGGGAATATAACAACAAGCATAATACTGATGGCCAGCATTTGTTTGCTCGCTCAACATTAGGGGCAAGCTCAATGACGTTGCTGGATACCTCGATGCTTCATATAGGTACCTGCACCAAATATACCCGCTAGCACACCAAACGAGGTAGAGAACAGAGCAGCGAACATGATACTGCTTGTCAGTATGTTTGCATACTCACTCACCCATAGATTTGGCCCTACCCAATGCACAGCAACTGCGAGTATACAGACTCCCAGACTGGGTTTATGGCTTGCAAAGGTTAACGGAATTTCGTACCACGAAAGTGCGGTTTTGGCTTTATATCGGGAAAATCCCCAATAAAGGTAACAAACTAAACACAATAGGCTGGTTATGCTCACGGATACTGCCGCCGCGTGGCTAGGTAATGCGGCAAAAAGCGTATAGCCAATGGTTACAACATAGATTGCCATGACTAGCCAAAATATGACTAATGGCCCCAAAATCAGCCCCACTATTCTCTCCTTGAATTGACTAGGTTAATTATCCGTTTGAACACGCTGGTGTGAGCAACGACTTTGACCGTTACATCCTTAAGGCAACGAGTGTAATGGCTGTGCATCTTACTTACATTGCAACATTTATAATTCAGCACATAGATTATCTACTGATATTGCCGTATATGCATTGCCACCATCGACGTCAATTTTTATGTTACTGCATCTGCATCGGCAACAATCGGAGATAGCGCGAACACTAAGCTAGCGACTGGGCATAAAATGACTACGTAAATAGATTTACTATTCAGATACTTGCTTATCAATAAAGCGTATTACTGCGACTCGTTAAAGGGGCTAGTATAGGCTCATAAAGGCCCACCTGTCGCGGACTTATTCGGCGAAAAAGTACGATTGAAACGAAATTTATACCCTAAACAGGCAATGTGCCATAGATAAGCACTGCCTATGGGGATGCAACTAAATCAGTCTGTACGTGTCTCTAGTAGTATCGCGATAAACAGGTATATTCTTTATGGATAACAGCGCATTCTGGAATTATCGAATATAAGCCACTAGGCTTGCTACGTCTTTCAATCTAACGCAAAAGGAACATTTCATGGGACTTAAAAACGTATATCACATAGTATCAAGAGGTGCCGTGCCACTTGTGGCGGGTATTGCGCTATCAGTTTTCTCTACATCAAGTATTCACGCGCAACAAATGGGTAATCCCCTTGATTTTGTTAACTCTCAATTAGCCGAGCAAATGAAAAACCAAGTTCGTGCTATGAGCGATCCTGATTTAATAAAGGCACAAGCACAATTACAACGCAGATACTACGAAGCGCTAATAGAGGCTGGGTTTAGTAAGGAAGAAGCCTTTAAGATCATTTTGGCAACGGCACAAGGCAAAGGTAATTAAGGGTCAAAATAACGAGTGACATGATGAGCCTTGATTCGGATGGTCTAGGGCTTTTCATTAAACTCGCTCAGGGCTGCTCATTAAACACGTTCAGGACTGTTCAATAAACTCGTTCAGGGCTCTCATTAAACTCGTTCAGGGCTCTCATTGAACACGTTCAGGACTGTTCAATAAACACGTTCAGGGCTCTCATTAAACACGTTCAGGACTGAATAGAAAAAGTGTATAAGCTAAGCCCAATAGTTTTGGCAAAGGCCTGCAGCGCAGGCCCATACTTATACCATTCACGTACACCCTCTAGCTCCTAAAAGGTGTATTGCACGGCAACGCTAGCGTAATCTACGTCACTGTCGAAGCTGTCAATTTCAGACAAAATACCGATTTCGTCACGCTCAAATTCTAAATCAAAGCGAGTGTACTCTACGCGTACATCCCAGCCTTCAGATACAGCGAAAGAAGCGCCTACACCGTAAAATAAATCATCACCGTCGGTACTGTCGTTAACACCGGCCGCGTTAATATCAGCGTCCCACCATAACTGACCGCCTTTTGCGAACAGTGTGATGTATTCATTCACCGGTAAGCCTGCTTTTAAACCGAGGGTGTAACCGTCAACTTCAGTATTAAATGTGTCATTACCATATTCACCGAAGTCGATATAGCCACCTTCAACCGACAAATACTGGTTAAATTGTGTACCGACATACACGCTTGCGGCATTATCGTCACGATCGAAATCTTCATCGCCGTCCACATCAACTAGTCCATAGCCAGCACCAACATAGATACCATGATGATCTACACTGTCATTGGTCGCAGCTAAGGATGCACCTGAAGTCATAAGTAAAGAGGTCGCTGCTAGTGTAGTAAGGGTAAATTTTTTCATAGTTATCTCCGTAGTTCTTAATCGAGAGTGTTAGAAAGATGGCAAAGCAACTTACCTTGCCGAACTAAGCATAAACAAGTGTTGTGCCACTCACCCCAAAAACGTATAAAGCTCATACTAATCAATATATTAAGTGCATTTTGGTCACACATACGTTCAGCGTAGGTAGTATCCATCTATGTACAATATGCAAACTCTTAAGCAAGTTTTACTGGTTAAAATTTAACCCGTCATTCATTCCCTCTTTGTATGTTCCACTTCACCCGCAGTGTATTTAAAACCTAGCTTGATATCTCATGTGCAGCGAACTGAGCATCATAAACGCTGGAGTTTGTAGCTCTATGACGAATAAGTGGGAAATTACACCAAACAATCGTTTATTTGACCTCGCGCATAACTCGCTCAATAAACAAAACATACGTAACCATTTGATTTTAAAGAATTAAAATCAGTTAACCAGCTATGGCATAAGTTCTGCTCATAATCAAGAAGACGCTATGATTTAGCCCAATGCGGCTAACAGCACACCTATTCTAATTACGATGATAAAAACAAAGATACAGGGGAATAAGATGACGATTAAAACGATACCACTTATCGGTTTTAACGCACTGACAGTACTCACATTGTTGAGCGCCAGCACATTACTTGCAGCATGCGGTGGTGCAGATGCCACCAGCAAAGAGTCAAATGAAGAGCTGGTTATTTCAGTGCCGGTAGAAGCCGGTGCTCTGCATATTGGTGATATTTCCTCAAATTACACCACCACCGCCGTACTCGAAGCAAAAGAAGAAGCTTACGTGGTCGCTCGCGCATCTGGCATTATCGAACACATCTACGTTGAAGAAGGTGATTACGTTAAAAAAGGGCAAGTGCTTGCTCAGTTAGAGCCAGAGCGCTATCGCTTGAACCTTGCTCGGGCTAAAGCAGATTTAGTCGGTATTGAAAAGGAGCTGGCAAAAATTGATAAGGTGTACAATAAAAAGTTAGTCAGTGATGACACCTATGACAAAATTAGCGCGCAATACGCGTCCACAAAAGCCACCCTTTCCTTAGCCGAATTAGATCTAAAAGAAGCGACCATTGTCGCCCCCATATCCGGTTATATTGCCACCCGTAATGCCAAAGTAGGCAACCTAACCGAATCGTTCCAACGTGCGCAAATGTTTCACATCGTAGAGCAAAACCAACTTTATGGTGTGGTGTATCTACCTGAAAAAGAACTTTCAAGAGTACATAAGGATCAAGCCGCGACTCTCACGTTAAGTGCATTGCAAGACAGCAAAGTCGATGCATTTGTTGAACGTATTAGCCCTGTGATTGACCCTGCAACTGGCACCTTTAAAGTCACCTTGCGTGTACCTAATGACGAACATTTACTGAAAGCAGGTATGTTCGCGCATGTCAATTTAAACTACGACACTCATCAACAAGCTACCCTTATGCCCCGCAAAGCTATGTTAAGCATAGATAACAAAATCAATGTGTTCGTGGTCACTGATGGCATCGCCCACAAACAAGAAATACGCATTGGGTATCAAGAAGGCGATTATGTGGAGATATTAAGTGGTTTGAGCGGTGATGAACACGTTGTGATCACAGGCCATCAAAACTTAAAAGACCAAGCACCAGTCGAAATCGTTAACCCAGAAGCGCTGTTGTTACAGGCGCAATCCCATGAGCAAGCGATTTCGAATACCCCGCAGCAAAACGAAGATAACGCATCACTCGATGCTAACCACACCAGCTAAGTAAGGACACCTAGCATGAATATTGTTGATATTGCCGTAAAGCGCCCTGTCGCTGTGTGGATGTTTACCTTTGCTGTGGTTTTGTTTGGCATGGTGTCTCTGTCACGCTTAGCGATAAACCTACTGCCGGAATTGTCTTACCCTACCCTAACAATCCGAACTGATTATGTGGGCGCTGCACCAGGGGAAATCGAGCAGCTTGTCTCCAAACCGATTGAAGAAAGCATCGGTGTGGTAAAAGGCGTTCGCAAAGTCACGTCCTCATCGACTTCGGGCCAATCTGATGTACTGCTTGAATTTGAATGGGGTACTGACATGGACATGGCGAGTTTAGAAGTACGCGAAAAACTCGATATATTGATTTTGCCTCTGGACGTTGAAAAGCCCGTGTTACTGCGCTTTAACCCCAGTTTAGACCCTGTTATGCGCCTTGGTTTCGGCTTTGCACATCACACTGTCAATGCCACTAGTCACGATGCGTCTCAGGCACCAGCCCTTGACGTACATGGTATGAAGCGCTTACGAGAATACGCTGAGCAGCAAATTAAACGTAAGCTTGAATCCATTAGCGGTGTCGCATCTATCAAAATTGGCGGCGGCCTAGAAAGTGAAATTCAGGTATTGGTGGATCAACAAAAAGCCAGTCAATTAGCGATCCCCATGAGCGAAATCATCAAGCGCTTAAAAGAGGAAAACGTTAACGCTGCGGGTGGTCGCGTTGAAGATGGCTCCCAAGCATACACAGTGCGCACCTTAAATCAGTTTACTAGTATTGCTGACATGCAAGATGTGTTTATTGACCGTCGTGACAATAAAAATATTCGTCTAGGAGACATCGCTGTTATCCAAGACGCTTACAAAGAGCGAGATTCTGTTACCCGTTTTGATGGTTTAGAAGGCGTTGAAATTGCCGTTTATAAAGAAGGTGATGCCAACACGGTACAAGTTGCGCAAAACGTGAATGACGCGTTACGTCAACTAGAACGCTCGTTACCTGAAAACTATACAATACAGCTTATTTACGACCAGTCTGTTTTTATTGCCAATGCCATAGACGATGTAAAGTCGGCCGGCATCATAGGTGGCATATTAGCCATGTTCGTTTTGTATTTATTTTTACGCAACATTTGGCCAACGTTGATCATCTCTATATCTATTCCTGTATCAATTATTGCGACCTTTAATCTGATGTATGGCAACAATATTAGCCTCAATATTATGAGCTTGGGCGGCATCGCGTTAGCCATTGGCTTATTGGTTGATAACGCCATCGTTGTACTTGAGAATATTGAGCGCCATAAAAAGACCGAAGCTGATATTCACCAAGCCGCCGCTAAGGGCACAAAACAAGTCTCTATGGCGATCATCGCATCAACCTTGACTACCATGGCCGTGTTCTTTCCCTTGGTGTTTGTGAAAGGTATCGCTGGCCAGTTATTTGCTGATCAAGCCTTAACGGTGACATTTGCTTTAGGCGCATCTTTGATTGTCGCGCTGACGGTCATTCCTATGTTGGCAGCGCGTGAGCGTAACTCGTCAAACGCTAAAACCGGCGAGTCTCAGGTAACCATTGACGATAACTCGGCGATCCCTCATGGCTTATCTCAAACAGGCCTGCAGGTAAACGCCGATCTAGCCCCACATAAAGATAGCCCAACAAAAGCTTCTAAAGTCGGCCCAATAAAACGCGTTTTTCAGCTACTTACTCTGCCCTTTTTGTGGTTCGCACGAGGCGTTTTTTATTACTTGCCGTTGGTTATATCTACCAGTGTGTTAGTCGTGTTCAGGGCGGCAGCAAAAACGCTCAGTTTTATCTTTAAACCTGTTCTATGGTTGTTTGAACGGCTTATGGGTATTGTGACTGCACGCTATTCATCTTTACTCAAACGAGCCTTACAAACGCCTGTATTATTACTTGTGGCAATGCTAGCAACCTCCGCTAGCGCCTTATTTCTGGTACCTAAATTAGGCATGGAACTGATCCCCAGCATGTCTCAAGGCGAGTTTTATGTGGAGCTTACGCTTCCAAGTGGCAGCCCGCTTACTCACACCGACAAGACTCTATCAGACTTGTCGCTATTCACCTCGGGGCAAGCCGGTGTGAAACGCACCTACTCATTAGCCGGTACTGGTAGCCTGATGAACGCATCAGCCAGCCAAGGAGGCGAAAACTGGGGTAAACTTAACGTTGTCATGCACAGCGATTCAAACGAGCAGCAGTTATTGCACGTACAAGACAAGATGCGAGCGTATTTAAGTAAACAAGCCGGTGTACAAGCCGAGTTCGGTCAACCTGAGTTGTTTAGTTTTTCTGCCCCTCTTTCTATCGATTTAATGGGCTATAATTTGGCAAGTTTAGGGCGCCATAGCGCAGCCCTGGTAGAAACACTGCAACAAGACTCGCGCTTTAGTGATGTAACAAGCTCTTTAGTTCGCGGTACGCCTGAACTTAAGATCACCTTCGACCATGCTAAACTGGCGCAACTGGGCTTAAGCGCACCGCGAGTATCCACTCTTATTAACGCTAAAGTGGGCGGTGAAGTCGCCAGTCAATTTAATCAAGACGATCGTAAAATTGATATTTTAGTACGTAGCCTTCATACCCAGCGCGACTCCATTGAGGATATAGGACGCATCATCGTAAACCCTGGCGCTGAGCGCGCCATTGCCCTAAATGCCGTTGCTACCTTGAGCATGTCAATTGGCCCAAGCGAAATTACCCGCATCGGCCAACAGCGGGTCGCGGTGATATCTGCCAATTTAGCCTATGGCGACTTATCCCAAGCGGTTGACGCGGCAAACCAGCATATCCGTGACATGCAATTGCCTCTATCCATACAAGCACGCGTTGCCGGGCAAAGCGAAGAAATGAAAACCAGCTTTGCCTCGCTGAAATTCGCCTTGGCACTGGCGATATTTCTGGTGTATTTAGTCATGGCATCGCAGTTTGAATCATTGTTACACCCATTATTGATTTTACTTACTGTGCCATTAGCCTGTGCAGGATCAATCTTTGGATTATTTATCACCCAAACGCACATTAGTGTGGTGGTTTTTATTGGTTTAATCATGTTGGCCGGAATAGTCGTGAACAATGCGATTGTGCTTATCGACCGGATTAATCAACTGCGCACTGAAGGCGTCGCTAAAGCACAAGCGATTCTTGATGCCGCGCAAAACCGTCTTCGCCCTATTTTAATGACTACCCTTACGACCTCTTTAGGGTTATTACCTATGGCTTTAGGCTTAGGAGAAGGTGCTGAAATGCGCGTACCTATGGCGATTACGGTCATTTTTGGTCTGCTGTTTGCCACCCTACTGACGTTATTTTTTATCCCTTGCTTATATGCCTTATTTGACAGCAAAAAGTTTGCTCGTGAAGTCTCAACATCAAGCCAGCTTGAGGGGCCTAATGGTCGTCTTTTAAAAGAGGAGCCTAGCTATGAATAAGTCAGGCCAACAAGGACAAACTGAAGACAAGTTTTCAGCGCTGGGCGCTGGCCTAGCAGCCTTCGCTATGCGCCGCCCCGTCACCATTGGCATGGTGTTTTTCTCTATGTTGCTGTTTGGCATTTTAGCCTCACAATTGTTGCCGCTAGAAAAATTCCCCAGTATTGATATACCCGAAATAACGGTACAAATTCCCTATGAAAACGCCACCCCAGCGGAAATAGAGAAAATGATCACCCGCCCAGTAGAAGAAGTATTGGCAACCATGTCAGGTATAAAGCGTTTACGCTCTAAGTCCACTGAGAACGCTGCACAAATCCAACTTCAATTTGCCTGGGATGAAAACCTAAAAGCAAAAGGGATTGAAGCCAGAGAGAAAATTGACGCGATCCGCAATGACTTACCTGATGATGTAGAACGAATACTGGTGTATCAATTTAACACCAGTGATTTACCGATTTTTCAACTTAGGGTGTCTAGCGAACGGGATCTATCGGATGCCTATGACTTACTCGAACGAAACCTTAAAATGCCAATTGAGCGGGTGCCCGGCGTATCAAAAGTCGAATTGTACGGTGTGCTCAAAAAGCAGATTGCGATCCGTATCGATACACAAAAACAAGCCAGTTTAGGGATCCCTAGCGACACATTAGTAAATGCACTGCGCCAAGCAAACTTCGCTATGACAGCAGGCTCATTTTATGACTTAGAACAAAAGATCAGCATTAACCCACAAGGAGCATTTACCCAAATTGAAGACATCAGTAACCTGATAATTCAAAAAGGAGTGCGGTTAAGTGATATTGCACACATAGGTTTCGAAAGCCCCGAGCGAACTGAAGGCAGGCACTTAGATCGAACCTACGCGGTGGGCTTTAATATTTTTCGTGAATCTAACAGTAATTTAGTGGCGGTATCACAAGCCGTTATGGAAGTGATTAACCAAGCCAACGACAGCCCTGCGTTTGCCGGTATCACCCTATTTGTAATGGATGATGAAGCCGCGAGTGTGACTGAATCCCTAGCAGATTTGCTTAACGCAGGTTTGCTCGGTGCCTTACTGTCGATTTTGGTGCTTTACGCATTTTTACGCAATCTAACCACCACCTTAATAGTGGTGTTATCAGTGCCCTTCTCGATTTGTATCACCCTCGGGTGCATGTATTTTATGGGCTATACCATTAATATATTATCGATGATGGGCCTAATGCTTGCGGTAGGCATGCTGGTGGATAATGCCGTTGTCGTCACAGAAAGCATTCAACAAGAGCGCAAGCACTATGCCTGCCCCGCACAGGCCACGAAGGCAGGAGTAGGTAAAGTAAGCTTGGCGGTAATTGCTGGCACCACTACCACGGCTATCGTCTTTCTGCCTAATATTGTCGGAGTAAAAGTTAATTTAACGATATTTTTGGAACATGTAGCCATCGCTATTTGTATTTCTTTGTTTGCCTCTTTACTGATTGCCCAAACCTTGATCCCCCTGTTGACCAGCCGCTTATCAGGCAAGGCGTCAAATTCAACGAGTAACGCGCTCAGTGCGAAAAGCGATAATAAAACGTCGGTAGCAAACAGCGGCCAAGCTCCTGACAACTTGGGCAAATTTGCCCGTCGTTATAAAGCCGTTCTCACGTGGTCTATGTGTCATCGAGGGCTGACCTGTCTGATCGCTGTTCTTATACTAGTAAGTACCGCTATTCCTATGCAGTTTGTTAGTGGTGACGACGATGATGATAGCAATAACCGGTTGTGGCTGAACTACGATATTCAAGGCAACTATAGTTTGTCTGAGGTGGAGAAGTCAGTTGATAAAATGGAGGGCTATTTATATGCCAACCAAGAGAAATTTCACATCGAACAGGTCTACACCTATTTTACTGCCGGGGAAGCAACTTCGGCGATTACGCTGAAAAAAGACACGCCTATTTCTAAAAGCAAATTAAAAGCACTCATTCTTGAGGATATGCCCAAATTTGCGCGTGCTCGTCCCTCATTCAAGTGGGAGCAAGGCAACGGCGGAGGCTTGCAACTCACACTATTAGGCGACTCATCGGCATCCTTGAGTCAAGTCGCGGAGCGTGTTCTGCCGATCATCAAGCAAATAGACGGGCTAACGGACGTCGGCATTGAAGGCAATAACCAAAAGTTCGAATTACAGATAGTCGTTGATCGCAATAAAGCCTTTCGTTATGGCCTGTCAGCCAACGATGTCGCCCGTACTGTGGCAAGTGGCTTGCGCGGTACTAACCTGCGCACCTATCGAGATAGCGAAAGCGGTGAGATTGGCGTGCGTATGCTGTTCGATCAAGCACTACAAGAGTCTATTGCCGAGCTAAAAAACCTCACCATTACCCGCATAGGCCAGCAAACGATTACCCTTGATATGGTAAGCGAAAGTAAAATCGTGCCGCGTTTAGCCGAAATTCGCCGCAGCTATCGACAAACATCGATAACCATAGGCGCCAACATGGGGGATGATATAACACTACAACAAGCAAAAGAGCGTATCGAAGACGTCATGCAATACCTCACTTTGCCCGATGGATACAGCTGGACGTTTGATGGCAGTATTGACAGACAAAATCAAAATGAATCGGTCATGCAAACCAATATGTTGCTGGCGATTTGCATGATTTACATCGTCATGGCGGCTTTGTTTGAATCATTGCTTCTGCCTACAGCGGTTATTACTTCTTTGCTATTTTCCCTCACGGGTGTGTTTTGGGCTTTGTTTGTGACAGGTACCGCTATGTCGGTTATGAGCATGATAGGCATGCTCATATTAATGGGCATAGTCGTCAACAATGGGATTGTGTTGGTAGACAGAATAAATCAACTCATTGACCAAGGACATGAGATCAATACCGCCGTCATCGAGGCCTGTTTAACCCGGGTCAAACCCATTTTAATGACAGTGGCGACCACCATAGTCGGCTTGATACCACTGGCTTTGGGCAATACCTCGATTGGTGGAGATGGCCCAGCATATTCGCCTATGGCCATTGCCATAATTGGTGGTTTGGCTTTTTCCACCGTAACCAGTTTAGTCCTTGTTCCCCTTGCTTATGTGTTGCTACTGAGATTGAGAGCCAAAGCAGCGCAGTTGTTCAATACTTCAAAAGTGTGGGCCAATAAAGTGGTAAAAGTATAAGCCGGTACGCGGACGGTTTTTAACCCTAGAATTTTCATTTATGGATAGACACTAGGGCTTATTTTACGCTGTGCTACTCGGTTTAAAGCAGCGTGCTTGTAAGCCTTTAATTTTCATTCATAAATTGAGAATTCAAAGGCTTTCGTTTAGGCTAACGAAAATTTTGTCAGCTGAGCGATTATGATCACCCACCAACCAAACCCTAGCTACACACCAAGTGGATCTCGTTACCAAAATATGCCTTATAAACGCTGCGGTAAAAGCGGCGTTCAGTTACCTCGTTTGTCATTAGGGCTATGGCAAAACTTCGGTGAAGTAGACGCATTTAGTAATGCACAAGCTATGGTGCACAAAGCGTTCGATTTAGGAATTAATCATTTTGATTTGGCCAACAATTATGGTCCTCCCTATGGTTCCGCTGAGTCGACGTTTGGCAAAATCATGCAAAAGAGCTTAGCGCCCTATCGCGATGAATTATTGATTTCAAGCAAGGCCGGTTATGACATGTGGCCTGGTCCGTTTGGTATAGGTGGTTCACGTAAGTACTTAATTGCAAGCTGTGATCAAAGCCTAAAGCGCACAGGACTAGATTATTTTGATGTGTTTTACTCCCATCGATTTGACCCTGATACGCCGCTTGAAGAAACCATGCAAGCATTAGACTACATTGTGCGCTCAGGGCGTGCTTTGTATGTAGGGATTTCTAATTACAGCGCACAGCAAACTGAGCAAGCTATCGCAATATTACAAGATTTAGGCACACCATTATTGGTCCACCAGCCGCGTTACAATATGTTCGACCGCTGGATAGAAGACGGCCTTACCGATGTACTCACAAACCATGGTGTTGGTTCAGTGGTGTTTTCGCCATTAGCCCAAGGCTTTTTGACTAATAAATATCTTCATGGGATCCCAGATGGGTCTCGCGCATCACGCAGTGAACAAATTCACCTGAATGCCGATCACATTACCCGAGATAAAATTGCTAAAGTACAAAAGCTTAACGAGATAGCCGTGCAGCGTGAGCAGAGCTTAGCTCAGATGGCCTTAGCATGGGTACTTCAACCGCAAGCGGTTACATCGGCAATCATCGGAGCCAGTAAGGTCGAACAGATTGAAGATTGCGTCAGTGCGTTAGACAATCTGGAATTTAGCCCAGAGCACCTTACGGGTATTGAACAGATTTTGGCAGGTTAATGACATACTCGAATGATTTAGCAACGCCTGATAGTAGTAGCCCTTCAGATGACTCAGTGACGCTGTGCATTATTAATCCGAAAAGCCCACAAAACATGGGCAGCATCCTGAGGGCGGCTGGCTGCTATCGTGCAGATAGCGTCTTGTACACTGGGGAGCGGTACGCCAGAGCGCGGGCCTTTAACACAGATACAAAAAATGTCGGCTTGAATATACCCCTGGCGCAAATAGACGAGCCTATGCCAGAACCACATATGGCAATGGTAGCCGTTGAATTAGTAGAAGGTGCGACACCGCTACCGCACTTTGAACACCCTAAACATGCCTACTACGTATTTGGCCCTGAGGATGGGTCGATTGAACAAAGCATATTAGATAAATGCCAACATGTTGTTTATGTACCCACCACGGGATGTATGAACTTAGCAGCCACAGTTAACGTATTACTTTATGACCGATTGGCCAAGTCAGATACCACTCAATATGGTGACCAAATTATAGTCGCCAGTCGGGACACGAATAATCGTACCAAGGTATGATCAGCAAAAAAATGAAGTGGGTATTTGATGGGCAAATAAGCGCATATAGTGCCCGTTTTAGTATTCTTTGAGAATGTATCGCTGCAGTGACACTGGCGATTTGGTTGCTTCTTAATTAAAGTAGCCATATTAAACAGGCATTGTTTTTAAATGCGCCTACTGGTTACGCGTAACCATAGCGGGTATTTTAAAGCCATTGTCAGACGATAAAAATCTTATATTTAGGACGAACTTGTGATTAAACCTGCATATTTACTCACCAGCCTAACGCTGGCCACACTCTTTATCGTCACTGGCTGTTCAGAGCAAGAAAAAGTCGAACAAGAAGTCGTTCGCCCCATAGCTTGGACAGAAGTAAAACCTCACGATCTCACCCAGGTTCGCAGATTAGCCGGTGCAACAGCAGCGGTAGAAAAAGCCTCTTTGAGCTTTTTGGTGGGCGGAAAAGTCGCCAGCGTCGCAGTCAATTTAGGCCAGAAAATAACCCAAGGGCAAGTGCTAGCAACCTTAGATCAGCGCAGTTTCAATCTCAACTTTCAATCTGCTCAAGCCAAATACGCCCAGGCGAGTTCAGCATTAAATGAAGCCGAAAATGAGTACCAGCGTTACAAAGAATTGGTCGAGCAAGGGCTGGTCTCAAAGTCGGGTTTTGACAACGCTGAAGCCGCGTACAAGTCTGCGCTGAGTAACGTAGAAGTGGCCAAAAGTCAGCTTGAATTAGCCACCAAAGACCGACAAGACAGTACCTTACAAGCCCCTTATGACGGTGTCATCACCAAGCGTATGATAGAACCTTCTCAGCAGATCTCCCCCGGACAAAGTGTGTTTGAAGTAGAAGGCCACGGTGGCCTTGAGGTACACGTATCTGTGCCTGAAAGTTTAATTCAGCACTTATCTGACGGTATGATAGTGCCGGTACGCTTCCCAGCTGCCCCCAATGTCGAACTCACCGGCGTTATCACCGAGGTAGGTACGCGTGCTGAAACGGCGAATGCCTTCCCTATTACCCTAGTGTTAAACGGAAGCTCGCCGTTATTGCGCGCCGGTATGACAGCAGAAGTTGATATCACCTACACCAATGAGGAGTATCAAAATGCGCTTACCCAATTGCCTAACAATCAAATAAATTCTTCCAGTCATGAATCCATGATCGTTCCGGTTTCCTCTGTAGGTGCAGGGCTTAATCAATCAAAATTTGTCTTTGTGTATAACGAAGCGAGTCAAACCGTGACCAAGCGCAACGTAATAGCAACTAACATTCTTGGCAATGAGGTATTCATTGCAAGTGGCTTAAAAGCCGGAGAAATCATAGCGATAGCAGGTGTATCATTTTTGCGTGAGGGTCAAAAAGTGTCCTTACTCGATGACAATGTACAACGTTTTAATTAAAGGCAGGGTGTTATGAATCTCACAGAAATTGCCTTTAAGCATCAGAAACTGGTATTGATGATTGTTGCGATCATCCTCATCAATGGCGTTATCGCGTATTTTACGATACCCGCGCGGGAAGATCCGAGTATCACAATCCGTGAAGCAATCGTTAGTACCTCCTACCCTGGTATGTCTCCGGAACGGGTTGAATTACTGATCACCAAAACATTAGAAGAAGAAATTCGCAAAATCCCCGAAGTAGAAAAGCTTCGCTCCACCTCGTCGACTGGTCTGTCGGTGATCCATGTGGAGATTTACGACCGCTATTTTAACCTCGATTCTATATGGCAAAACGTGCGCAACAAAGTACAAGAGGCGCAAGCATCGTTACCTGAAGGAACAAGCACCCCCTTTGTTAATGACGAATTCGGCGACGTTTCTGTATTAACATTAGCATTGACCGCTGACGGATTCGATTTAGGTCAGATGTTTGATATATCAAAACACACGCGGGACACCTTGTACGCAGTCGATGGCACCAAAAAAATTGAGTTGTTAGGAGTGCAAGACGAACGAATTTACCTAGAGACCTCAAACGCTAAACTCTCTCAACTGGGGATCTCTCCCAACACGCTGATGAATGCGCTACAAACCCAGAATATTATTAGCTCTGGGGGGCAAATAGACACCGGTCTATTGTCGTTTATCATCGAGCCCACAGGGAATTTCAATAGCCTTGAAGATCTCGCAGAAACCTATATTACGATCCCCGGTACGCAAGAATCCATTGCCCTTAGCGATATAGCGACACTGCACAGAGGCTATGTAGACCCGCCAAATAACCTTGCTTATTTTAACGGTGAACAAGCTATCGTGTTTGCTATTTCCATGTTGCCCAATTACAACATTTTAGAATACGCTCCTCGCCTAAAATCTGCCATCGAGCAACTTGAAGACAGTTTGCCCGTAGGTTACCAATTGCATATTGCCACTTACCAAGCGGAACAAGTCGAGAAAACAGTTCAAGGCGTGTCTATGAACGTCTTGCAAACCCTGATTATTGTATTGATCGTAGTGGTCTTATTTCTCGGTATGCGCACCGGTTTGATTGTGGGAACCATAGTGCCCTTTGTGATGCTATCAGCCCTCACCCTTATGCAAATTTTCGAAATTCGTCTTGAGCGCATGAGCTTAGCAACCCTTATCATTGCGCTAGGATTGTTAGTCGATAACGGCATCGTGATCGCCGAAGACTTTAAGCGCCGCCTTGAAGATGGCGACGAGCGCTTTAAAGCCATGACCCAAGGAGGAAAAGAACTCGCCATTCCTTTATTGAGTTCCTCCGTTACTACCATTTTGTTCTTCTTACCTCTGATGCTGGCGGAACATGTGGCAGGCGAGTACACACGCTCTGTCTCTTTGGTTATCCTTATCACCCTACTCGCTAGCTGGGTACTCGCCCTGTGTGTTACGCCCCTATTGTGCTATCACTTTATTAAAGTCGATGAATCACAAGCAGGAGCAGAAGCCCTCTCGTCGGAAAAAGTCACTGGTCGATACGAGACGTTCCTGCATTTCATTCTGCGCTTCAAGCTTCTCTTTATAGCCTCAATGTTTGCCTTATTGATAGCAGCGGTATTTGCTATGAAATTTATCCCTAACCAGTTTTTCCCTGACTCTGATCGCAATCAGTTACTGGTAAACATCGATTTGCCTAGCGGTACATCAGAGCGTCAAACCAACATACAAATGCGCGCAGTCATGGACTGGTTAGACAATGAATCTGGCTATGATTTTATTGAAAGCCACTCAGCTTATGTTGGCTTTAGTGGCCCACGCTTTGTGTTGTCACTGAGCCCGGAAGATCCCGCCGAAAACAAAGCATTTATGGTGCTTAACATTAAACCTGAAAATGACATTGCAGCACTTGCATTGAAGCTTGATGAAGATCTTGAACATCGTTTTGTTAATGTATCCGTGCGCGCCCAAAAAATGTTTTTAGGGCCGTCAGATTCGAAAACCATCGAAATTCAAGTCAAAGGCCCAGACAAGGACGTAATTTACCAAAAGGCGCAACAGATCATGGATTTACTCTATGAGGTGCCTGACACCCGTGATATTCGCAGTGACTGGGAAAGCATGACCGCTAAAATAGAGGTACGTGTTGACCAGCAACGCGCCCGCCGTGCCTCTGTTACTTCACAAGACATAGCGAATTCGTTGCAAGCGTACTTTTCTGGGGCGGCGGTTACTGAATTTCGTGAAGAAGACGATATTATTCCCATTATGTTTCGAGCCAGCGACGCCGAACGCCACAATTTAGACCGCTTACGCTCTTTGAATGTCTTTTCACAGGCCACAGGTAAAGCCATACCCTTATTTCAGGTAGCCGAGTTTTCGCCAGTGAACCAATATTCGATTATTCAGCGCGAGGACATGTTCACCACTGTCAGCGTAGAGGCGCGTAATAGCCGCATGGCCGCAGAAGATCTAAAAGCCAAAATCGATGCGGATTTACAAAAATTAGCCGAAGACTTACCTCTCAATCACTATATTGAGTATGACGGCGTTATTGTGCAATCTGAGGAAGCGCAAAAAGCCTTGAGCGCTAGTATGCCAATGGTACTGGGCTTAATTCTAATTTTGCTGGTCGCCCAGTTTAATTCGTTTCGAAAAGCCGGAATTATTGTGTTAACGATGCCATTGTCGTTTATCGGCGCGGTACTGGGATTAGGTGTTATGTTTGCCCCGTTCGGTTTTATGGTGACACTGGGGTTATACAGCCTGGCGGGGATCATCATTAATAACGCGATTGTATTGATTGATCGCATTGATATTGAGCGCCGTGATGGCGCCTCAGATTACGATGCAATCGTAAAAGCATGCATTACTCGCGTGCGACCAATCGCCATGACCACCATTACCACAGTGGCTGGGCTGCTGCCGCTGATCCTTAGCCACGACCCGCTATTTTACGGCATGGCCAGTGTCATTGCTTTTGGACTAGCCGTGGGAACTGTACTCACTTTGGGCGTAGTGCCTGTATTGTATGCCGCTTTCTTTAAGGCATCACGGGAAGAATCAACTAGCGCTTAATAGGTAAAGCACAACCGTACTGTCCTGTACTGTACTGTCCCGTCCTTTCCTAAGATAAGTTGACGGTTTAAGCCAGCGTTAAAAGATCGCTTCACACGATGCAGTCTTTATAACGCTGGCAATACCAATTCCAATTCCAATTCCAATTCCACTTCCAATAAATAATATTGAGCGCTGGCTATTAAACTTCTTGTTTACAATGGTTCTATGGTCACAGGAACACCATTTAACACCGCATTGCCCGATAACTCATCTAGACACATTTCATCGGTTAAGTCATTTACGCTTACACCACTGTGCTGCTCTGCTAACGCCCAATTGCTGCCCGCTTTATTATGGCCCCAACCGTGTGGAATAGAGATCACCCCAGGCATGATTTTTTCGGTTAATTCAGCCACAATGTCGACTTGCCCTACCCTTGAGGTAACGCGGATAAACTGCCCATCTTGAATATTGAATCGCTGGGCATCATCAGGATGAATTTGTGCACTGCAGCGAGGGTTTTGCCCTTTTTCGTTACTGTTTAAGCCCTTCATCATTCTTGGGCTGTTATGCAACCAAGAGTTATTCGATTTCAAATGACGTCGACCAATCAAATCCAAGGTATTTGCACTACGCGCATCAAGGGGCGAAGTGTCTGAAAAGAAGTGCTGCTCTACTCGCGGTAGATCCCCCATAAAGTAATCAAACGCCATATGAATTTTCTTATCTGGGTGATAAATCGCTTCAGGTAGCTCAGATTGCAACGGCCCTAAATCTATCCCATGAGGGTGCTCAAGTAAGGTTTGAATGCTTAATTGATGTTCACCCTTGCTATAACGGCCGCTTTTTAGCATGTCGTCTACAATACCTGTGGGCTCTTTTTGCCACAATGTCGCGTAGTGTTCGGTCGCTTTACCATTAAGTTTATCCATGCGCTCAGCTAACCCGAGATAAATCTGCCAATCAGTTTTGCTGCCTGCTTCTTGGGTGAATAACGCAGGAGAGAATTTGGCACTGTTACGCACCGCGAAGTTATGAAATACCACATCGTAGTGATCCCGCTCTAACGCCGTTACCGGCGGCAGAATAATATCCGCATGGCGACTGGTTTCGGTCACATAAAAATCAACAGCGACCACAAAATCCAATTGGGTAAAGGCATTATCGAGTTGCTTACCATTGGTGGTGGTTAAAACAGGATTACCACCGCCAATCACCATGGCTTTTATTTGCCCCTCACCCGGGGTGGTAATTTCTTCAGATAGCGCCGCAACTGGGTATTCACCAGCAAATGCAGGTAGCTTTCGTACCCGTGATGCGTATTTACCCATGGTTCCGCGACCAGAGTGAGGCAAGGTATCAGCAGCAGGCTGGGTGAACATCATTCCACCGCGGCGGTTAAAGTTTCCGCTGAGCATGTTGAACAACATAATTAAATACTGCGTCAAGGTTCCGAATGCTTGCACGCTGGCGCCCATTCTGCCGTAACAAAAAGCCGAGTTTGCTTTGCAAAATTCACTGACCATACTCTCGATATTTTGAGCACTTATGCCCACGCGGTCGACAACGCGCTGTGCAGGGTATGCTTTTACAAACTGCTCTACCTCGAGCAAGTCCGGCGCATGCTCTATTAATTCCTCAACATTCACCAAGTCTTTGGCGAATAAAGTGTGCAACATAGCTAATAGCAACAATACGTCACTTCCGGGTTTTATAAAATGATGATCACAACTGATATCGGCGGTTTCAGACTTTTTAGGGTCTATCACCACGACTTTGCCGCCACGCTTTTGGATCCCTTTTAGACGCCGTTTAATATGCGGCACCGTCATAATGCTGCCATTTGACGCAAGTGGATTGCCACCGATTATCATAAAATAATCAGTGTGATCTATATCGCCAATGGGAATTTGAAGCTGATGGCCGAACATTTGTCGACTTACAATGTGATGAGGTAGCTGGTCAACTGACGTCGCTGAATAGCGATTGTGGGTATTCAAGGCGCGATAAAAGTACGGGCCAAATAATATACTCCCCATGTTATGCGCATTGGGGTTTCCTAAGTAAACACCCACCGCATCCTTTCCATGTTCAGTTTGGATATTATGTAAATTGTTCGCCACGGTATCGAGTGCTTCGTCCCAACTAATGGGCTCGAAACCATTTTCGGTTCTACGCACAGGCTGGCGTAAACGCTGAGGATCGTCATACAAATCCTTCAAGGCAGCTGCTTTTGGGCACACATGGCCTTCACTAAACGGGTTTTTCTTGTCGCCAGCAATTGACAAGATATCTCGGCCTTGGGTTGTTACTTCAATGCCGCACATGGCTTCACATAATGTACAGGTTGAAAAGTGTTTTTGCGGCTGCGTTTGCATCACAACGTATTCCTCTGACTTAAGTAAACAAGAAGTTATAGATTTAACATCTTATACACAAGCATCATCGAAATTTATCCAACTGCTTCAACGGATTCCGCTCTACCTGAGCTCTGGCGCTAGTCCTTTGAGCATACTGAGAAGTAGTTTGTGTTTTTTCAGATCCACTGGTTTATGCACAACCTCTGTGCTCGCCGGATAGGTATCAAGGCAATTGTGGTTAACATAGTTATGCCGCGGCCGAATCGGCCTTGGGGTAAACCCCCCTGCGCAATTAGGACAAACATTTTCCAACAATTGCTCTACACACACTTGGCAAAATGTGCACTCAAACGTACATATCATGGCATCTTGTGCGTCTGGCGCTAACGCTTTATTGCAGTGTTCACAGCTAGGACGTAGGGCTAACATGCTGTTTATCTCATCCTTTTTGGTAAATGTAAGAAAGTGTTAAATTGATATATAGACACTCAGGCGCAATTAATTTACCCTTGATAAACAAGACGTTGAAAGGCTTAAAGTGCTGAATTAAATGTACGCGCCTATGACAAATGTCACAAGGAACTTAATTGAATATTACTGATACCAGCGCCCAAGATACCCTGCTTGAAAAGCCCGCCGGCAAAAAACGACTTTGGAGTGTGCTTGTCGTTGCCTTAGTGTGCATTCTCATTGTCGGTACATTTTGGCGCACGATAACAAATTGGTCATCAGCGGATACCAGTTTGTCCATGCAAAATGTCAGAGTGGCCACCGTTGTTGAGAAAGATTTTGTGCGTGACTTATCAGTGCAAGGTCGTGTCGTTGCGGCCATCAGCCCTCGCCTTTATAGCCCAGCCCAAGGCACAATCACTTTTGAGGTCGATGCTGGCGATAAAGTCACAAAAGACCAGCTATTAGCCACCATTGAAAGCCCCGAGCTGACCAACAAACTTAAACAAGAGGAATCTAGCTTACAGCGCAATAAACTGGAGTTAGACCGACAGCGTATACAGGGCAAAAAACTTGCGTTAGAAAAGCAAAAAGCCGCTGATTTAGCGAAAGTAGCCATGGTCGCCGCCGAAAGGGAAAAACGCAGAGCCGACAACGCTTATGCTACTCACGCCATCAGTCAAATTGATTTTGAAAAAGCCCAAGATGATTTAAAGAACGCGCAACTGGTACTCAAGCATGCGCTGCAAGATGCCAACTTAGATCAAGAAAGTCTCGATTTCGAGCTTAAAACCCAACAATTATTAGTTGAGCGACAAGCCTTACAGGTAGCAGAAACCAGACGCCAAGTGGCTCAACTAGAAGTGCGCTCACCCGTTAATGGTATGGTGGGTAACTTGGCGGTGCAGCAAAAAAATCAGGTCAGTAAAAATCAACCCATATTAAGTGTCGTGGACTTGTCTGAGTTTGAATTAGAAGTCGATATTCCCGAAAGTTACGCTGACGATCTCGCCATCGGCATGGATGCCCAAGTAAGCTTAAATAATCAATTATTTGCTGCTGTGCTGGTCACCATCTCCCCTGAAATTGAGAACAATCAAGTCGCTGGCCGTGTGCGTTTTGCCAAAGAGAATGAACGAGGTGAAGCACTACAACAACCAGCAGGCTTACGCCAAAACCAGCGCCTTAGTACCCGTATTTTGATGGAACACAAAGAAAATGCCCTAACCCTAACCCGAGGCCAATTTTTGCAAAGTGACAATGGCCGATTTGCCTATGTGATTAATAATGACATGGCCTTACGCCAGCCTATTACCATAGGCGCACGCAGCCTAAGTGAAGTAGAAATTTTAGCCGGGTTAACAAAAGGCGATCAGGTGATCATTTCATCTACCGATGCATTGAAGGGAGCACAAACCGTCATGCTAGCCCGCTAGGTAGGCGCTGCGTACAAACACGTTCATAAAAGCACGTTGAATTAAAATAATAACAAGGTGAAGTATGTTAACGATGAATAATATTGGTAAGGTCTTTACCACTGACGTGGTGCAAACCCACGCCTTAAGGGATTTTAGTTTACAGGTAAATGAAGGTGACTTTTTAGCCGTAACAGGTACTTCTGGTTCGGGTAAAACAACATTTTTAAATGTGGCGGGGTTATTAGAAACCTTTGATAGCGGCCAGTACACGTTAGATGGCCAAGACATTCAAGGGCTAAATGATCGTGCCCGAAGCCAATTACGCAATGAAAAAATCGGCTTTATTTTTCAAAGCTTTAACCTTATTCCTGATCTAAATTTATTCGATAATGTAGATGTTCCCCTGCGCTATCGCGGATTTAACGCAAGCCAACGAAAAGAACGTATCATCAACAGCTTAGAACGCGTTGGGCTTGGCAAGCGTTTGAAGCACCTCCCTTCTCAGCTATCAGGCGGGCAACAGCAGCGCGTCGCCATTGCCCGCGCATTAGCTGGCTCACCACGCTTTCTGCTGGCTGATGAGCCAACGGGAAACCTAGACAGCGATATGGCAAAGAGCGTGATGGCTTTGCTTCAAGAAATCAATCAAAGCGGCACCACCATTATTATGGTCACCCACGATAAAACGCTGGCCGAACAAGCTCAGCGACAAATTATTGTGCGCGACGGCAAGGTATGTGACTCAACGGGGCCTATCACCCGTCCGGAATCGGTTAGCGCAACGAATGTTTAAGTACTATGTGCAACTTGCACTTAGCAGTATTATGCGCTCAAAAGTGCATAGCCTACTGACAATGCTCACAATTGCCCTAGGGATAGGTGCTTGTACCATCACTTTAACCCTTGTTAGCAGCATGTCCGCAAACCCCATCAGCCATAAGAGTGAACAATTATTTCGCGTACAATTGGATAATTGGGACCCCAACCAAGCTGCTATTTCCCCAGATTTACCACCTGAATTTGTTACCTGGACCGACGCCAACAATATAGTGAACGCCAAACAAGCGAAAAGGCAAAGCGCCAGTGCAATCACTTGGGGTATGGTGAATCCAACAGAACAAGGTCTAACGCCCTTTTTGGCACTCATGCGCGTGACCAGTAAAGATTTTTTCCCTATGTTTGATGTGCCGTTTATCTATGGTGCAGGTTGGGATGAAAGCGCAGAGCAGAATAACGATTATGTGGTGGTGCTTAGCAAAGAAACAAATCAGCGGGTGTTTAATGGAGTTAACTCAGTGGGTAAAACGCTGACGATGCTCGGTGCAACATTTACTGTAGTTGGGGTGCTTGATGATTGGCATATGTCTCCTAAATTTTACGATATGTCTTATGGGGCATTTAGTGCGCCAGAAGATATTTATCTACCCCTTGGGTTAAAAGCCGTATTTGAATTACCCCATGGCGGCATTACCAGTTGCTGGAAGCCAATCGAAAGCCAGCGTTATGATGCGTTTTTACACTCAGAATGCATTAACTTTCAACTCTGGGTAGAGCTTGAAGACGGTGAACAAAAGGCACAATTTAACCAGTACTTAACGAATTATGTCACTCAACAAAAAACGCTTGGTCGATTCCCGCGGCCACTCAACAATCGCCTTTTAGACGTTACGCAATGGTTGGAATACAAACAAGTAGTGAAACAAGACATACAAGTGATGTTCTGGCTGTCGGTCATGTTTCTATTGGTTTGCCTTATCAATGCAGCCAGTTTACTCAGCGCTAAATTACACACCAAGCACAGTGAAATAGGCTTGCGCCGAGCACTGGGGGCGAATTTCAGTCAAATTATTCTGCAGTATTCCGTTGAAATAGTGTTTATCGGTTTATGTGGCGGAATATTAGGCGTGTTACTTGCCATTTTTGGCTTACAAGGTGTTGCCTCACTTTATGCCGGTTACGGGCAATTAATTGAATTAGATTTAACGGTAGTGACCAGTGTTATTGCGCTTGCGGTTGTGGGCACCATCATCGCAGGGTTAATACCCGTCTACTCTGCCTGTAGGCCCGCGCCTGCTATGCAGATTAAACAATAAATAGGATGTGGTGATGCAATTTTTTCTCAATCTTGGTCCTATTTTTCGGGCACTAATGCGCCAGCGTTTTAGCGCTATTTTGGTGGTTGTTCAAATCGCGATTACCATGGCAATCATTACCAATGGGCTGGCCATCACTTGGGAGCGATTTTTACATATAGAGCGTCACACAGGAATTGACGAGCACAATAGCTTCTTTTTAACCAGTTCTGGGTTCACTCAAGGCTTTAACCCCCGCGCCACAATCGAAAATGACTTAAGCCTTATTCGCGCCACAAATGGCGTCATCGATGCAGTACAAACAAACTCTTTTCCTTTATCAGACAGCGGCAACTGGTATGAATTACAAACCACAACCGATAAAGACGCTGCGCTTATTCCTGCCGCCAGTTATAAGTTTGACGAACACGGAATAAACACGTTTGGTTTAACCCTAGTAGCGGGTGAAAACTTCAGTGCGCAAGATACCCTTTGGTTAGATGAAGCTGACAGCCAGTGGCCAAGCCATGTGTTGATATCACAAGCGACCGCCTCGGCACTGTTTGGTGAAGCGCAATGGCAAACCGCTGTGGGTAAAACGCTCTTTGTTAATCAAAGCACGCCGCTTATTATTAAGGGGATCGTTAAGCGACTGCATGCCCCTTGGGTTGATTGGCCCCATGTTGAGAAAACGATTATCTCACCTGCCCGGGTGACCCATAATTCAGCACGGTATGTCATTCGTACTCAGCCTGGCAGGCTCAATGACCTTATGCAAAGCTTGAGCGCTTCACTTGCAAAAGAAAACACTCAACGTGTTATTCGCAAAGTAAAAAGCATTCAACAAGCCAAGGATGAAATTTACGCGGCTGATATAGCAACAGTGAGTATTCTGTTGGTGGTGATTGTGGTGTTAGCGTTCGTAACAGCTATGGGTGTGGCTGGCCTGGCAAGTTTTAATATTGATAAGCGTCGTCAGCAAATTGGTATACGTAGAGCGCTGGGTGCCAGTAAAGGGCAAATATTACAGTACTTCATGCTTGAAAACGCCTTACTGTGCGCTATTGGGGCGGTGCTGGGGGTGCTGCTAACCTTTATGCTAAATATATTTCTGGTCGACAGATATTCCTTAACACCACTGCCCTTGCTCTACGTGCCGATAGGTGTGCTTATTCTATTTTTCATAAGCCAACTAGCGGTTATTAAACCTGCAGTAAGGGCGATGAGTGTGTCTCCTGCTATGGCGACCAGAAGTCTTTAACCGTTGAAGATAAGTCTTTAACGGTTGAACAGATTAAATCCCTATACCTCTGGGCAAAACGCACACGGCCTCTTGAGTTCAATGTTGGAACAGTTCAGTTCAATGTTGGCACAGGTCAGTTCAATGTTAGTACAGCTCGAAAATAGCGAAGCATTTTGTAAACCACCTTCTAGAACGCAAAAAGCGCAGTGTTTCCACTGCGCTTTGCTTTGCCTGTATAGGCGCTTTGCTCTTATAAAACGCGCTAAATAATGTGTTAAGCGCTTTTATTTTTCGCTGAAGCGTCTTTCATACATGTCTTTATGTAAATTCTTAGCTGCATTCACCATAGGCTTATACGGTGTATCAGTCACATTAACAAACCCGACATTGTAGTTTTCTCCGTCATAGGCGCGCCCTGTGATGGGCGAGTCCATATACTGAAACCAGTGCGCACCAATGAAATACGGATTATCGATGATCGTGCCCATATAATCTTGGTACATATCTGCGCGGTCTTGTTGGTTCGCTGCATGTACTAAACCAGGATGGAATAAACCACTGTCAGTCGCGCCGATATGAAATTCCCCGACGATTGATGGCATATCAAAGTCATCTAGAAATCCCCAGCCTTTAGGATGTAGGCCTTCTTTGTATATGTTGTAACTCATTACGTCCACGTACTGAGTAGCGGCTTTTGCCACTTCCATCGGCATACCCCAATCAGCAAAACGCGAACCTAAATACAGATGATTAGGCAGATAGGTTTGCATAGCAGCATCAACTGTCGAGAAATACTTATCTGCATAGGCATAAAGCATTTCGCTGTAATCCGCCAGCTGTTGCTTTTCTTGTGCTTTGTTGGTGGCAAGAACAGAATCAATGCCTTGATCAAAGTCAGACCAAGATTCGATATTTTTACCCCAAGCTGCATTTAACGCTTCAATCGTGGTGTATTTGTCTTTAGCTAGTTTGGTAAACGCTGCCTTAGTGGGCACCTTGCTACCATCTCGTTTTAAGGTATTAAATACGATGCCGTAACGTGATTGAGGCGTTTCGCTGCGCCCAAAGCTCTTTTCGTTATCAATAAACACCCCAACACACCAAGGGGTATTTTTAACTTCATCGGCGATCACGCTAACCGTATGCATGGCGCGCGCCTTAAATTTAGGGTCAAACACATCTGGCATGTTGCCCCAAAAATCATCACCACTTGAAACTGTTTTAAAGTCACCAATGATCCACCCATTGGCAAAAAACGGCACTTGCTGATTATCGTAATACGCAGGATCGGTCCAATTACCAAGTGAGGTGAATCCCCAATTGCGCATTCTATCTAGGGTTACATCCTGCCATTTCTGCATGTAGTCATTGCTAATTTCACTGTATTTGCGGTCCAGATTGGCCGAGTAGAAACTATAGGTTTCTCCTTGTTTTAGTGGCCCAGAATGCACCCCAGTGCGATAGCCATAGTGTTTGCCCATAGGCTCATCGTAACTAGGTAGCCAAGTGAATAAATCTTTTCGTAATTCAGATGCCACGAATCGCGCAGGAACGGCACTATCATCAACCCGATTAAGCCCTTGTGAGTCAGACGGGGTAACATCAGCGTTATCTGCTTTTACTAATACCTCTGGCGGGAAGTCATAACCGGTCATGGTAGAAGAGTTGGCCAAGCGGATAATATCGATACCCGTTGCAAAATAAAGATAACCGTCGGGGTCCACTAAACTCCACTTGCCGTTATATTTCGCTGTTCTGAAATTGCCGGTAGCTTCCAGTTTCGGCCCCTCTAACCAACCGCCCCATTTTGAGCGAGGAGCGTTCCATTTTCCATCGAGTGTTTGTAGTTCTTTATCACGGGCGTCTTTTAACTCTGTTAATGAATGCACCTTACCGTCGAATTCACGTTTCGCATTCTGACCAAATTTATCGACCACACCGGTAAGGTACAGCGTATCCATAGGTGGGTTTTGACGCAAACGTATATCGTTTATCGTAATTTGCTTATCAAATAGGTTATTTTGTACGCTCAAGGATATTTTGCTAATCCCACTGAGCTTCAGATTTTTCTTACCCCATAAAGAAATAAATTGCGTATCTTCAGACGTCCAGGTATCAGGGTTTGAACGCAAACCAGAGGTAAAGTTGAATTCATTTTTATCATCACTGATGGATTTCGCTAAATCATGCCCGGCCATTTTTGCATAATAAGTACGTTGTGGCCCAACCGGCACGCTGACAGAGCGAGTGTAAGTATCGCCGTTGGTGTCTGAAATGTTTAAAAACAACTGAACGGAGTGTTCACCCTGATTGCCAATATCAAAGGCGATATTAAAATTATCTAAGTCGCTCCAATCCCATGGTTTTTGCGGTACAAAGTCCACTGCACTATTGATGTTTTCTTTACCATGAAAGACGACGGTCAAGCCGCTGGCAGGTGACTCAGATACCGTGCCTGTCGCATTGGTGTATTTAACCTCTTTGAGGGACTCATCATCAGAGGCAACAAATAAGGTTTCAAGTGTTTTTTCGGCCTGTTCACCCTGTTGATTTTGTTGAACTTGAGTATCAGAAAAACCATTTCTAGGGTCTTTGGTTTCACTGGTACTGCACCCTGCTAACGCGCTAACAATTGCACTAAACAATAGCGTTTTACTGGCATTCATATTTGTCCCTCTGAAAGAATATTAACATAATTTACAATTTGGCATTATACACAGCACACTCACCATGTAAATTGTTAACAATTAATTAGATATTTATTTTACTACAGTGCCCTCAACTTATTTTGATAAATCATATATTTGAATATCTTAATAAGGAAAAAGTAGACAACAAGGGATGATAATTGTCTTATACTGCGTCGCAAAATTTAGTGTTAATGCACAACAGTGAAGCATAACAGCAGAAACTCATTAACATTCTGGTAAACGTCATTAATGGCTTAACCCACCCAACATCAGTGTTATAAAACCGACGCGGTGCCGACTTGCATTTAAGAATAATTAATTGTTAACAATTATCAATATTTACGTTAGCATAAAGCAAAGACGATTTGAGTAACCTTGTGACTCAAGCAAAATAGGAACACCAATGAATAATCAAGTTAGACATGTATTCTTCTGCGCAATTGTAGTGGCATTCGGAGGATTCATTTTTGGTCTAGACGCTGCCCTCATCTCTGGTACAGTGCGTTTTATCTCTGCTGAGTTTGCCCTGTCAGACTTGCAAATCGGTGCGGTAGTCAGTGCCCCTGGCTTCGGTGTTTTGTTTGCTTTACTGATCACAGGCTTTATTTGCGATAAGTACGGTCGTCGTCAGGCACTGCTAATTATTTCTTTCCTCTATATTTTGTCAGCTGTGGCATCCGTATGCGCGTTCTCATTTGAAATGTTGGTAACGGCGCGCTTTGTCGGCGGGTTAGCATTTACATCATTATCGGTGGCCGCCATGTATATCGGTGAAATTGCTCCGCCAAAACTGCGTGGTAAATTGGTCGCTATGATCCAAATTAATATCGTTATTGGCCTCTCAGCGGCGTATTTTGCCAACTACATGATATTGCAAGTATCACAAATGGAGGCGGATTGGGTTTATGCGCTTGGCCTAGATACGCATACGTGGCGCTGGATGCTCGGCATAGAAGTTGTGCCTGCGGTCATTTGGCTATTCTTGCTTGTTTTAATCCCTCGAAGCCCTCGCTGGTTGGTGATGAACAATCGCATCAGTGAAGCGACCACCGTATTGCATCAATTTTTGACTAACCAAGAAGTCGAAAAAGAATTAGAGCAAATTCAGCATAGTGTGGCTCTAGGCGATAAACACACCCTATCTACCATGCAAGCTATAAAAGCCATGTTCGGTAGCAAAATGCGTAAAGCAGCCCTGATTGGTTTAACCATGGGTGTTGTGCAGCAAATTACCGGCATCAATGCGATTATGTTCTATGCCCCAACAGTCTTTGAGCAAGTTGGCTTAGGGACAAATGCGGCGTTTTTTCAAGCGCTGATCGTCGGGTTAGTCAGTGTGTTGTTTACTGTTGCAGCGGTGCTTTTGGTGGACAAACTCGGACGTCGACCACTGGTTATTTACGGCTTAGCGGCGGGCACCATTAGCTTATTCATGTGTCACTACGCGTTTAGTCATGCCACTTACATGCTTACCCCAGAGCAAATCTCATCGTTTACCAATGAACACAGCATCGCCAGTATGCACAATATGCTAAATACCGCGTTTAGCTCAGATATAGAATTTAAAAATCAATTACAGTCGGTTATTGGCGTCGAAGAATTCAGACGTCATGAAGGTCAACTCATGCAAATGGCAACTAACGTCAACGCGAACATGATATTAATTGGCGTAATGGGCTACATCGCTGCATTTCACTTCTCGATTGGCCCTGTTATGTGGGTGCTGTTCTCAGAAATATTCCCTATTGCCATTCGCGGTACTGCTATCCCCATGTTTGCCCTACTAGCGAGTATTGTTAGCTACTTAGTGCAACAGTTCTTCCCGTGGCAACTAAGTCACATGGGAGCCAGTAATATCTTCTTGTTCTACGCTATCAGTGGTGCCATAGGTTTTGTGATTTTATTTAAAATCATGCCCGAAACCAAAAACAAGACTATCGAAGAAATTGAGCTGGATTTAGACAGCACGAAAAACAAAGTGAGTGTGGCCTAATATGCGTAATCCATCACTTTTGGCCATTGGCGAATGCATGGTCGAGTTGAGTGTTAACTCACAAAATTCGCTGCAGCATTCGTTTGCAGGCGATACCTATAACTCTTTAGTGTACGCAAAACGTTGGCAGCCCGAAATCGACTGTTTCTTTTTGTCAGGCATTGGGCAAGATATGTTTAGTAGCATGATGACGAAGCATTGGCAAAAGCACGGTATTCATAGTCAATTCACGCTTTCCTCCCCTGAACATAATGTGGGTATATACGCGATAAAAAATGATCCCAATGGTGAAAGACAGTTCGATTATTGGCGTAAAAACTCCGCCGCTACCCAGCTAATGTCACTAATTGAGCAAAGTGATAGCGAATCTACTTGGCCACATTTCGACTTGGTTTATTTCAGTGGAATATCCCTAGGAATATTAGCTGAAGACGACAAGTCCCGATTTATTGACTTAATAAAACGGTTAAGAAGCAAAGGCAGCAAAATCGCATTCGATCCAAACTACCGTCCTAAGATGTGGACAGGCAAGGCCCACGCTATTAAGTGGCTTGAAGCCGCGTATGGCGTGAGCGACATAGTCTTACCGGGAACCGAAGATCATCAAGATCTATTAGGCCATACCGGGGTAGAAGAGATAGTCAGTTACTGCACAAAGCACCAGGTAAGCGAGCTCGTCATTAAAGCGGGTAAACAAGGCGTTTTTGCTTTTGAAAACGCCCAAGCCGTATGTCATGTGCCTTTTACTCCTGCAAAAGTGCAGCGCGACACGACCGCCGCAGGAGACTCTTTTGCCGGGGTTTACTTAGCATGCAGAATGGCAAACAAAGATGTTCAATCAGCTATTGAGCAAGCATCAGGGGCCGCAGGCCTCGTTGTGCAACACCAGGGTGCCATTGTAGAGCACAGTATTTTTGATGTATTCCGCCAGCAATTCATTCAGGCGCTTTAACGCCAATTGGAAAACATCTAACCGTTAGTACGAGGAAATTTTAATGACTCAGGCCAACCAAAAACAAAGCCTAGCCACCAAGCGCGCTATCGAGCGCGGTTACGATTCAAAGAACGCTGACTGGATGATCGAATTCGAATCCAGCCCGCTAAAAGGTGACTTTGCCTTTGAAGAAGGGGTGATACGTCGCGACCCAACATCTGTGATATCAGTAGATGGTGTATACCATTGCTGGTACACCAAAGGCACAGGCGAAACCGTTGGTTTTGGTAGCAGTAACCCAGAGGATAAAGTGTTCCCGTGGGATTTAACGGAAGTGTGGCACGCCACGTCAAATGATGGTGAAACATGGCAAGAGCAAGGCCCAGCGATTCAACGAGGCGCCTCGGGAGAGTTTGACGATCGCGCAGTTTTTACCCCAGAAGTGCTCGCCCATGAAGGAAAATACTATTTGGTATATCAGACGGTGCAGTTTCCCTACACCAATCGGCAAATCGAACAAATTGCTATCGCGCACGCGAATTCGCCCTTTGGCCCTTGGGTAAAATCAACCGCGCCTATTCTCAGCCCCTCTATGGACGGCGAATGGTTGGGCGAAGAAGACAACCGTTTCCATGTTAAGTCAAAAGGCAGCTTTGACAGTCATAAAGTGCACGATCCTTGTTTGTTGGTTTTCAATGGAAAATTCCATTTGTATTACAAAGGGGAAACCATGGGCGAAGAAATGAATTTTGGTGGCCGAGAAATAAAACACGGCGTTGCCATAGCTGACAACATTTTAGGCCCGTATCACAAGTCTGAATACAATCCCATTTCTAACAGTGGCCACGAAGTCGTCGTGTGGAACTACAAAGGCGGGGTTGCTAGCTTATTAACCACAGATGGGCCAGAAAAGAACACCATTCAATTTGCTCCAGACGGCATTAATTTTGATATTAAAGCCCATATTAAAGGTGCGCCAGAAGCGATTGGCCTTTACCGCCCTAGCGAAACACAAGACCCCCCTACCCCAGGCTTACATTGGGGTTTGTGTCACAAGTACGATCCGAGTTGGAATTGGAATTACATTTGTCGCTATCGCCTGAAAAAACAAATATTGGACGCTGGCACTTTTCAAAACAGTAACTAGTGGTGGACCAACTGTGGACATCAAAAGTCAATGTTTACGTACAACAGTAAGAGGATGAACCCATGTACAAAAGCATGCAATTAATCGACATGTTGAGGAAAAAATACCGTCTACGGTCTGACAACACCGTTGCCAAAAAGCTTGGTGTATCGCGTTCAGCCGTTAGCCGTTACCGCAATCAAACTGGCTCTATCGATGACAGGCTGGCGGTAGAAATAGCTGAAATGCTCGCCCTTGACCCGTTTGAAGTGCTCGCATCGATGCGTTGCGAACGTGCAGCGCGTAACAACAGCCCGACAGACATCAATTTTTGGCGTAAATACGCAGCCTAAACGCTTTGTTTAGGCTGTTTGATTACCTGCTATAGCCAAGCTTATAACAAATAGGCTTGCCTAGCATTCTCCAGTGCGCTGAGCGTAGCATCTACATTTTTGCTGTCCATAAACTCAGTAAATATAACCGTGCCAGCGCTCCCCATTTTTTCATTGGTGTCTCTATCAAAAAATTGCGACAGCCCAGCCGCATTATTTAAAACCTTCTGCCCTTGCTGGATAAAATAATCATCTTTGCTTTGTACTTGCTTGTTAGGCGAAATCATCGAAGAAACATCGTTATAGCGTTTTTGAAAGTCTAGCCCTGCAATCGACAGCAAATAATGCTCAATCGTCTTATTCATTTTGGTGTAATTTGGCACCATAAGTAAATCCATTGGCGCCTCTTCGTATGCTGGTATCGCAGGGTTAATTTGCGGGAATGGGAAAAACCGGAAATCCTCTTTAAGTAAAGGGGGTAACCCACCTGCGAAAAAGTTTCCAATCAAAGTCATTCCTGCCATTTTGTGGTACATAAACGGCATGGCTTGTTGCCAATCCCAACCATTATAACGTGTGGTAAAGTAACCCTTATTAAGCAGTAATTTCCATTTTTCAAAAACGTCTCTTACCCCCTTATCCGTGAATGGGATCTCACCTTGCAATAATCGCTGATGGTAATCCAATCCGTTAATACGCAGGTTTAAATAATCAAACCAAGCCGCAGAAGTCCATTTATTGGCCGCCCCTATGGTGATAGGCGTGATCCCAGCATTTTTCAGGGTTTCACACACATTCAAAAAACTCTTCCAATCCGCTGGGGGTTGCAAATTTAGTTCATCGAAAACGGACTGTCGGTAATAAAACCCCCACTGATAATAAGACGTCGGGATCGCATAGCGCTTGTTGTTCAATGAAATAGCGCCTATGGCCCCTTCACTAAAAGAAGCATCTAGACCATGCTCTGACCAAAGGCGAGACAAGTCTTTTACCTGATTGTTTCGCACATACTGATAAAGCCTAGGGCCACCTTGCCACGTTAAAATATCTGGGCCACTACCTTGCGATAACCACTTTACAATCGACTTTTTAAAATCAGCATCTGAATAAAACGACAAGATCACTTCGCTGCCGGGATATTGCGCTTCAAATGATTTGGCATGGCGCAAAAAACTGCTTTTTTGCGGCCCAGAAGTACTTAAAATAGCCACTTCAATGGACTGTGCCAAAACCGAGCTAGAAATCAACATACCCATGATACAAGAATAAAAAAAGATTAAAGGGCTACGCCATTGATGCCGACAGTTCAACATAGGTCTCCTTTTTCGTAACAATTTTATAATAATATAGTTACACTAACTGATTGTTAATATTTATCATACTTTATAAAAGAATAGACACAGTACTTGGATGTCATATGAATCTGCGTAAAAAGCTAAACTTAGTTACTTTTGTTGTTGTTACGTTAACCTTGGTTGTTTTTCAAATCGTTATCACATCGATAAACCAAGTTAATCTTGCGGACAAGGTCGCAAAGTCAGCACAAAATACTACAGAACGCCTGAGTATTACCTTGGCTGATTCCCTGTGGAATTACAATATTGCCAATGCAACACAAATTGCTAAAGCAGAGTTAGGTACCAACGACCTAGTTGAACTAAGAGCGTTTAATCGCGAAAACGACCTCTTATTTAGCGTAACGTGGGATGAACGCACGCAACAGGTAATAGACGATGAGTTTAGCGGTGATGTACATTCACGCATTGAAAAAACCATACAATTCAAAGACCAAGACGATTTCATTGATGCCGGTAATATTGAGCTAACTTTTTCTTCTGCTACCTTAGATAACGCATTAAATGATGCGATATATCAATCCATTATCCAGATAGTGATTCTTGACGCTGTGCTGATGTTCTTTATGCATCTATTTATCAGTAGGTTGGTAGTAGCCCCTTTGGAAAATATCACCGCCCGAGTTCAGGATATTGCGCAAGGAAACGGTGATTTAACCCAGCGCGTAAATTATACCAGCTCAGATGAGCTAGGCGTGTTGGCAACAGGCATCAATCGCTTTATCGATAACGTGCACAGCGTAGTAAGTGAGATTGTCGGCGTATCTAAAACCTTAGATGCAAGTGCAGAAGACAGCCAAGCAAACGTTGAGCAGTTGAACGTACAAGTGCAGGATCTTAATAATCAAGTGTCTATGATTTTATCCGCAGTACAAGCACTGGATCAGACCGCAGTAGATGTTGCCCATAAGGCCTCTGAATCCTCCAGTATCACTCAGGATACAAGTTCATTAGCCAGCGAAGGCATGCGCAAAGTCAACAGCTCAAGTGCGCTCATACAAACGCTTGCCGAAAACATGCGAGAATCGACCACCAAAACAGAAATGCTCGAAAAGCACTCTCAATCAATTGATACCGTGATACAGGTCATTAAGGGGATTGCTGAACAAACCAATCTATTAGCGTTAAATGCAGCAATAGAAGCTGCCCGTGCTGGTGAGCAAGGCCGTGGTTTTGCTGTGGTGGCAGATGAGGTACGCACCCTTGCCCAACGCACCCAAGTATCAACGGGTCAAATTACCGAAATCATTGAAAAGCTACAGCAACAATCAAGCGAAACACTGGCGGTCATGCAAAATGGCCAAAAAATGATGGATGAAAATGTCGATTCAGTTGCCGAAGCAGAAAGTACATTTAGTGATATCAAGCGCGCCATTGAGACAAGTCTTCAGGGCGCGCTAGGAATTGCCACAGATACTGACAATCAAAAGAACACGCTAGGGGAAATAAAACAAAACGTGGAGAACATTAAGGACAGCAACGAACGCACCCTCGATATCGCTCAGCGCAGCTCCGTGATCAACCAACAAATCGTCAAGATGAGCCACTCTGTTGCCGAATTAAGTGAGAAATTTAAAATTTAACCTCCCACAACGACGCTGCGCGCAAAATTGATGGCCAGCATCGTGCTGGCTTTAAGGCGTTACTTTTGCAACGCGGTGTTAATTCTGTGAGATTTTTTGTCACCTTTCCTCGATAAAGATCTCTTGTCACCTTTCCTCGATAATAAACCTGTTTTGCGCACTTTTACCCCTTTGCATCACAGTAAAGTTCATCAATTTGCAGGCAAAATAACTAGTTAAGTATCCTTTTTATGGCATTAAACACAGCTTCAGCATCTGCAACCACTTATTAGACTAAAGCATAATACACTGATAACTAAGGCTTAAATGTACATAGCCAGATAAAAATACCTCGAGAAACTTAACGTTAATTGTTAACAAAAAACCTTTGACAAGAGCTAAACCAAATGTTTACATGTGTTTTACATTTTAAGTGTAATAAAATGTTCATACGAGATTTGTGTGGGCCCTTAAAATGAGTCTGGTCGGCTTAGCGAATACGCTAGTCAAATAACACCAAGGCGAATAACGACATTTATAATTACCGGGAACAATTAACTATGTCTAACGCATTCACCACACCATTTAAATTGAGCGCTATCTCAATTGCGGTGTTAATGGCATCAAACACCATTGCACAAACGCAAGAAGAACAAAATACGCAGAGTAAAACTGAAACCCAAGTCGAATCAAAAGAAGCAAGCGACATGGAAATAATTGAAATTACAGGCTTAAAAAGTAGCCTGAAAAAGTCAATTAACGACAAACGCTTCTCACAAAACTTAGTTGATACGATTAATGCTGAAGATATCGGTAAATCAACCGACCAGAATGTGGCGGATGCGTTAAGCCGAGTCACT
This sequence comes from Paraglaciecola chathamensis S18K6, assembly GCA_000314955.1. GTDB lineage: Bacteria > Pseudomonadota > Gammaproteobacteria > Enterobacterales > Alteromonadaceae > Paraglaciecola > Paraglaciecola chathamensis. The sequence goes on from BAEM01000053.1 coordinate 196,626, forward strand.
GGCGTATCGTTAGTAACGCGAGACGGTGAAGGTACACAAGTAACGGTGCGCGGTGCTACCGCGAATCAGAATAACATCACCATTAATGGTCAGCAGCTAACCTCTACAGATTTTAGCCAAGCAGTAGATCTAAGCTCGTTTTCAGCTGATATATTGTCAAAGCTAGAGGTCGTGAAGACCTCTAGTGCCGACCAAGACGAAGGCTCGTTAGGCGCGAACATAAACCTCATTACGCTTAAGCCTTTAGATCAAAAAGAAGGCATACGTTCTTTCACGGCCCAGGGGCGTTATAACGACTTTGCCGAAGAAGAAGATTACAAAGTCCAGTTTACCTTTACTGAAAAGTTCCTCGACGACCGTCTGGGTATCGCTTTCTCCGCTTATGACCAAACATCGAGTATTCGTCGCGATCAGTACCGGGTAGATAGATTTGAAGCCTCCACCATTATCGATTCGGCAAGTGATATGGACGGCAATGCAATCTCTGGCGTAAAGGGCATACGTCCTACCGCAACGCGATATGAATTGCACCAAAACACCACAGAGCGTCAAGGTTTAACCTTTGGACTGCAGTTTTTGCCGGATGATGTGTCTGAGTTAAATTTAGATATCACATACTCTGAACAAGAGTACGCTACCCGCCAAGACGCGGTTATCACCCGTGCAACGGGTAACAAAAACTTTGTAGAGGGCGTTGAGCCACTAGGAAGCCAGCGTCCCCCTGCTCCGTTTACCGATCCACAAACAGATTGGTATGTTATTGATACCAACACCAACACCATGCTTAGAGAGTTAAACCGTTTCGGAGCTGGTGACTTACAGGCGTCTCAAGGAGGCGACGATCAGAAAAACGGCAGCATTTCACTGACCTATAAACGAGAATTAACAGATACATTTCGTGTATCTAGTCAATTTGGTTACTCTAAAAGTGAATCGAAAAGCCTACCCAGTGCCTTTGCCGCCATGCAAAACTTTCCGCAGGTACCTGCTGTCAAGCTTTACGACGCAGGTCGAGACGTTGAGCCTGTGGGATACGATTGCACCACTGGTACCTGTGAAATGGTGTTCGGAAGCTCTTTCGCCGATTTAGGGGAACAAATCGTTAATGAAACAGACCCGGACACAGGTATATACATACCGGGTTATGAAGACAACACCGTTTTTACCGGCTACAACCCTGCAGATATTAACGCTCAACATTTAAGTTTTTTAAGTGAAAGAGACGTTACCGTTAGCGATGAATTGGCTAATGGTCAACTTGATTTTGAATACGATTTCGACCGCTACGGTGTAACCTCATTCGAATTCGGTGCAAAGGTTACTAAGCGTACGAAAGACGTAGATAACCAGACGTATCAATTTAACTCAGTGACCGCCACTGAGGTAGTAGAAGATGAATTTGGTAACGCGGTTGCCATACCGGGTGGCGCACTATTAGATATTCGCGCTAACTTAATCGCCCGTGAAGGCGGCCTGCCCTATGATGATTTTATGGAGTCTTTAGGGTATGCCCGTAACGAGGCCACCACAGGATGGACACCTGTCGACCCAGCATACGCAGTAAGCCTATTGTTGGACGATGAAAACACGGTAAGAACCCCTAACGATTCAGAGTCTCGTATTACCGATATTGATACCCAAGCCTATTACTTTAAAACCAACTTTGATCTTTTTGACGGGCGTCTTACCGGTAATATCGGCATGCGCTATGTCAAAACAGACATTGCAGCTGAGGGCTATTCAGGGGCTGATTTTTGGCAATTCACGGAAACGCTGGAGCGAGAATTTGACCGCGTTATGTTACGTGATTTACGCGATACAAGCTTACCCGAGTGTCAAGCACCGGTTTATTCCGATCCTAATCAGCCACTTGGTTACGAAGAAAAATACCAACGTGTAGATGGCCAAGGATGGGATACCAGCAGTGGCCCCGATCCGTCAGGCTGGACGCGCATAGCAGACCAAGGCCCGTGTCACGACCCAGCATTTGCACAATGGGCTGCTTTTCAACAAGACCCTAGTTTACCCGACCCGGGCACATCCATTGGTTGGCTAAATATGTGGCGCTACGCAGATGTGTCCACTACGCGAAACAATGGTTGGGACGGTAATATTGTGTATGACGGTACCACACCATTGGCAACAGTGAATGCAAACCAGTTCTCAGCTGACTCGACGACCAACCGTGAGCTACAGTCATTTCGCGCGACTGATACCCATACATACACCAATTGGTTGCCTAGTTTAAATTTAAACTACGCCATTTCAGATGAAATGATCGGTCGCTTCTCTATTTCAAAGACCATGACTCGACCTGAAATTGATCAGCTGCGTCCTGGCTTCCAACTTACAGAAAATGGCTACTGGGGTTCAGGCAACCCAAATACGGGTAGTAGAGTATCCATGTATAATACCCAGTTAGAACCACTTGAGTCTAACAACTTGGATGTCTCGTTCGAATGGTATTTTAACGAAACTTCTATGCTTAGCGTGGCGGTTTTCCATAAAGACATGTCTAACTTCACCACGGTTGAAAATGCAGTTACGTATCTAAAAGATGTGCGTAACATTGAAACCCCAGTCAGCGGCAGTGAAATTATCTTACTGGCCGAAGATGATGGAACAGACGATCACGGCTTAGATGGCTGTATGCCACTAAGGGCAACGGCTGATTACGGATGGTGGCCTTCCGACCCAACCCGCTTTAGTAACGACTTGCGTGACCTATGTGCGCAGTACAGCGTTAGCAAAGTCGTGAATGGTAAAGGCGCGCAAATTACCGGCGTCGAGCTAGGCTATGTACAAACCTATGATTTCTTACCGGGATTCTTGTCGGGCCTAGGCGTTTCAGCCAACTATACCTATCAAGACAGTCAGTATGATCCAGACCGTTCTACTATCGACCCGAGCAAGACGCTACCGTCTTTCCCTGTGGCTGATACACCAGAGCATAGCTATAACGCTACCGTATTTTGGGAGCAAGACGGTCACCAGATCCGCCTCGCTTATCGCGGCACCAGCGACTCTTTAGTAGGAACAGATTACAACACTGGCTTACAAGGTAGGACCTGGAACCAAGGCTCAATTTGGAATGAAGGGCGCGGTAACCTCGACCTTTCTGCCTCTTACAAACTAAACGATAACGTTACCTTCTCATTACAGGCCATCAACTTACTAGATGATGAATTTAGAACGTATTTCACCAGTCGTGAATTGCAAGTCGAACGAGTATTTGCTGACAACGATGTAGGCTATCAATTTGTTGCCTTTGAAGAAGGAAATCCGTTAGAAGGAGACGCTACGCGTTCACGCACCTATACCCGCTATAAGGTCGGCACGACTTATCGCCTAGGTGTCAACGTTACGTTTTAAGGTTAGTTATTAAGATAGGCATAAGCGAGGTACATGACCACATGGGCCTCGCTCTCAGCAACGGTATATAGATATGAAATCAATTCCAAAAACAAAATTTTTATTAGCCAGCGTAGCATGTTCTGTCATTACTGCATGTGGCGGCAGCTCAGGTGGCTCTTCAACACCTGAAGTATCAAGCAATGCTCCTACACACGGCGGTGATATTGTTTTATCTTACTCGGAGAAAGATCCCTTTAAACGTTTATTTTTATTGGGTACGCCAACCGGTGAAGACAGTGGTGAAGGTGTCGCCACTGATATGGACGGCGATATTCTACGTATTAATAATATCAGCTCAAACTTAGAGGATATGACCGGTTTTGAAATCGATGGTCTGTATCTCGGCATTCGCCCGTCAGCAATCGCGCCAACCCTCGATACGGATGAGTCGCTTACTATGTCGCTCACGTATGACATTACTGATGGCAGCAATACCATTGCCAGAACAGCCACTATCACCATCATTGGAGAAGATGTTGCTCCTGAAGCTGAAGGTGATCTGGTAGGTAATTTTACTCGCGATGCTGGCACTGCCGTGCTTGACCTACTCAGAGGCGTCAGCGATGGCGATGAAGAGCCGCTTACCGCGTTTAATGTAGAGGCTGATAGCGAAAATCCGTACACTATTCCCTTCACAATAAACGAAAACAACGAACTTGAACTCGACATTAGCTCTGTTGAATCACAAATACCTGACGGCGAAAAAGTCACGTTTAATTACACTTATCAAGTCAAAGATCATCGTTTTGAAATCGATAGAAATTTAGTGGTCAATGTATTGGGCGTACAGGATATCCCTGGGGCTCCATTGATCTTAAATTACTTCTTAGAAGCCAGCGCGAATGAAACAGATACGGTTCAGGTATACGACTTAACCCAAGACACAGTTGAGCGTGAGGGTGATGCAATTGTGATCAATAACCTCACCCTAGACGGCGAATCTGAACTGCCCTACGGTGTGGAGCTTGATGGCAATATGCTGTCAGTTGATCCCCACGCCTTTTTCAATGAAATTGAAAATGGTCAAAGCAAAGTGCTCGAATTTCTGTTTGAAGTCGCAGACGATGCAGGCAACACCGCTGATGGGCAAAGAAGCTTAGTGGTCACCCTCAACGGAGAACAAACCAACTTAGTAGCAGCGGCAGGTTTCAACGCTGACTTTGAAGATGCGCAATACGTTGGCCCCCTTGATGCCACTAATAATACGGGTGGTTTTGTATGGGGCTGGGCTGGTTGGGCATGTCCTAATCCTGAGATAACAACAACCTCCGCTCGCACTGGTGATTATGGCTTGCATATGCAAGGCAGCTTCTGTCATTTTGAATTGCAAAATATCGTAGCGTCGCTGGAAAACGACCAAAAATACGCCATGTCTTATTGGTTAAATAACACAGCATCAAATGGCGCAAACGGTAACCCATATGTGCCTTTATTTACCACAGTGCCCGATGGCTCAAGCCTAGATAATCGGTTTTGGTTAGGTGGTCGCTATTTCGATCAGTCACTCAATACCTGGATGGAGCATGTGCAAATTATTGATACTGGCGATGCTGGTGCATGGGATGGCTACGAGACATTGCCGGTCCACTTTGGTTTATTAAAGTACGATGAGTCAAACGCTGGAGGTGAGCACAATATTGACGACCTAAATATGGTCAAATATGGCCACTATGATCTCGCCGCGCACGATATGCTAGTGGACAATGCGGGGCTGTTTGATGACGCGCAAACGGTTACCAGCGATGGCGGCACTGTTGAAATTCGCGATGTGGATGACACGCAAAAGCTATTCGTTGATACCACGGGCGCAGCAGATGGGGTTACGGTTAGTTTGCCGGTAAAAGCGGGGGCGATCAACACTAGCGGGCGTTACGCAGTGGTAATGGATGCGCAGCTGATTAACCATGACACTTTGCATACCGCCGGCGAGAGCACAGTCGTGTTATATGAGTTAACCTTGTCTAACGGCACTGACTCTATCGCAGCAAATGGCAGTGGTATGACTAAGGGGGCAGAAATCACAACCTCTGACATCATTATTACTGAGGAATTTGGCCGCAGCGCGGAAATTGATTGGGCTGAACAGACCATGAGCCTCAATATAAAATTAAGCGAGTCGGATGCTCAGTATTACATTGATAATGTGCGTTTAATCGCTATTCCGTAGCGACTCGGAATAAAAAACGCAGGTAGATATTAATTCAAAGCCTTATGACTGACGTTCATAGGGCTTTTTTATTTACCACAGCCATGACATTTAACGAGCAGCTTAATAGGGAAAAGTACGTGCAACTAAATTCACAGGTTAAAGACATCGTCATTGTCGGTGGTGGCACTGCTGGTTGGTTGACGGCCGGTTTACTCGCATCTCGTTTATCTTCTCGGGTGCAAAGCGGTAAACTTAACATCACGTTATGTGAGTCTCCTGATGTACCGACTATCGGTGTAGGTGAAGGAAGTTGGCCCACGCTGCGCAGCACCTTGCAAAGCATAGGAGTCACAGAAACTGACTTCATACGTCAGTGTAATGTGTCATTTAAACAAGGCTCACGTTTCGTAAATTGGCAGCACGACCGCCCCAGCCAATATGATCACCCTTTTGATGTTCCCCAACAAGCAAGTCAAGGGGCTGAAGCTCAGCACTGGTTATCCACTCAAAGCCAAGAGCCCTTTAGCCAAGCCTACTGTTTACAAACCGAATTGGCGAATAACAACTTAGCCCCCAAGCTTATCACTACCCCAGAGTTCACCGGGTTTGCTAATTACGGTTATCATTTAGACGCCGCATTATTTGCTGAGTTCCTGCGCGAACACTGCATACAACATTTGCAGGTGAAACATGTGCTTTCGAACGTCAAACAGGTTGAACAAGATGAAAATGGCGATATTACCTGTTTGCACCTTGCCGTGCCTAGCCAGGATAACTCAAATCACCCTGATCACATTAACGGTGATTTATTTGTCGATTGCACTGGCTTTCGCGCACTGTTATTAGGTGACACCTTAGGCGTGTGCAACACGCAAGTTGACGATGTGCTTTTTGCCAATAATGCTATCGCCACGCAACTCCCCTACGTCGAACAGAATAGTCCGATCGCCTCCTTTACTGAGTCGACAGCTCAAGATAACAGCTGGATTTGGGATATAGGCCTACCCAACCGGCGCGGCATTGGCTATGTATACAGCGATAGATATTGCGATGAACAAGACGCCCATCGCACCTTGGTTAAGTTTCTTCAGAAAACCCAGCAAAACACTGACACGCTGAGCTACAAACAGATTCATTTTACCCCTGGATACAAGCAACAATTTTGGAAGAACAACTGTGTTGCTATCGGATTATCTGCAGGCTTCATCGAGCCCTTAGAGGCATCAGCACTTGTGTTGGTTGAGATGTCAGCCAACATGCTAGCAGAGCAGCTTCCTAACACGCGAAGTTGCATGGATGTTATCGCCAAACGCTTCAATCAAACCTTTACTTATCGTTGGCAACGCATCATTGACTTTCTGAAACTCCATTATGTGTTGAGCCGGCGCAGCTCAGCTTTTTGGCAAGTCAACAGAGCACAAAGCTCTGTACCTGACTCGCTAAAAGAGCTGCTTGCCTTGTGGCAACACAAGGTGCCTGATATGAACGACTTCCCTGCGCGAGATGAAGTGTTTCAAGCCGCGAGCTACCAGTTTGTTTTGTACGGGGCCGGCTTTAAAAGCAAATTACTCAGTACACCGGATAAAAACCTACTTGAAGCAGCAGAGCAGCAGTTTTTATCGATCCAAGGTTATACCTCCCAGCTAACAAATAAAACGATCAGTAATCGCGACTTGCTAAGCAAAATATACCGCTATGGTTTGCAAAAACGATGAAATCACTTTGCTTTAACTCAAACATTAGAAGAAGAATAATATGGCTACATTAGAACTCCTTTCACCAGCAGAACACAGCCAGTTGAAGATCATTCGCGGGGCATACCAGGACCCTAGCTTTGCTGTTAATTTAACCACAGTCATGACGTCTGAACTTGCTTTACTGGCCCATGAATATCCCATATTCTTTTATAAATCAGCCCGCAGCGGCCAATTTCAACTAGCGGCTCTGTTAGGGTTTGCATCAGGACAGAATTTATTTCTTAGTGACGGCAAGTGGACTGCCCGTCACGTGCCTCTGGATATTCAGCGACGCCCCTTTCAGTTGCATGTCCCAGATGATCTGGCGACTAAATCTGGACACTTAGCGATAGACCCACATAGTCCACAATTTTCAACAACACACGGGGAAGCGCTGTACAATCACGATAACTCGCCTACACCCGCCCTTTTACACCATCAAAGGTTATTTTCCCATTTGCTCAGCGCCAGCGAACACACCCGAAGTGTACTAGCAACCCTAGTAGAACATGACTTACTAGAGGGCGTTGAGCTTAACGTTGCACTAGATAAAGGCAACATAACGCTTAGTGACTTATATGCAGTCAACGTAAAAAACCTTAATGCCTTAACGGGTGATGCGTTGAAAGCCTGCCACGACCAAGGTGTTTTACAAGTATGCCATTTGGTCATGAGCTCAGGTTCGCACCTAGAAATGATGATTGAGCGTGCCAATGCGCAAAACACGGCCAGTAAATAGAACAAAAAACGCCCAGTTTATAACGATTAATCACGGAGAATCTGCATGACATCACCCCTATCGTTTCGTCTTTTTAAAGCTTTAAAGCGTGTTACATTGACCAGCAGCTTGTGCCTGATGCTGTTTAACGGTGGCTTGTATGCCCAAGAAGTTAAAAGCGTGCTTATTAACCACGGCGAAGCACTTGAACCCTGGGCAATGAGCCTACAGTTTGGCCAAACCAAGATCGAAAACAAACAAGCGAAAACCACTAAATCAAGTTTGGTCGCCTCCGTCAGTGATGGCGACGTAAATGCGATTAATTTTGTTTGGCGACCTCGCGGCGTAAAGAATCAGTGGGGATCAGAAGATAAAAGTGTTTCCACGCTGAATGTGATAAATAGTCAATACGCCACCGATTTAACCACAGCGTCTAAAAACATGGCGCTGTTATTAAACCTCCGTATTAACAAAGCGCCAAATAAACATGTCGAATTGTCCATGGAGTGTAATTGGGATTGGCAATGTCGCAGTACTATCCCCCTTAAAAGTATGCTTAAAGGGCTCCCTCAAAACGAATGGCTAAATGTTCCTGTTCCCGTGAAATGTTTTGACGACGGTAACTTTGACCTGAGTAAAGTGACTACTCCGTTCATCTTGTATACAGGGGGGCGAATGGACATCGATATTCGCAGTATCTCGCTGATCACTCTGCCTGAAGGCGCCTTCGGCTGCTAAAAATCGTCTCGGACTACCTTGTGACCCTTTGCTAATAAACCCGCTTATATAGCGGGTTTATTATCGTTCAGCCTAAACAACAAATGGGAATAGAATTATACCAATCCGCATTAATAAGTGACCGCCTCAGAATGCGTCCAGCGGTTTTTGATTAAGGCGTCGCTATGTAGTAATGGTTGTTCCCTTTCAAATAGTGAGAACGCAGAGCAAAAGCCGCTGGGGCATTCCTTGTAGGCGAGTTTTAAGAGGGCTTACACTGCGTTGCATGACTTCGAAAGAGAACAACTATTCATTCAGTCATACGCCTTGTTTAAGCCCTTTTAAACTCTCGCTGAGTCATCACTTATTAACGTGGAATGGTATTACACACGCTCTAACTTCATAGGGTAACTTTGGTTGGCATTCCACTGGCCGATGTATAGGTTTTCGTCTTCATCGACGCACAAGCCATGACAATGATTAAACACATCCCATGTGCTTTGCATGGGCTGCAACTGACCATTGATATACTCCGGCGCTGTGCCGCCAAGATTCGCCACCACACGATTGTGTTTATCAAACACACTGATAAACCCAGAATCATCTTGATTTTTGCCTTCAATATGCGACCAACATACAGGCGCGTAGAAATGCTCACCTTTGAATACTGGACCACCAATATACGCGCCATTCGCATCAATCGTACCTATATATTCACCCGTCATAGAGAATCGCTTCAAGCAGTGGGCGCCTCGCGAACTCACAATCAACTCAGGTGCACCGCTTCGCGTGTCAATGCCAATACCATGAGTATTCGATAGATTATAATTAGGGTCAGAATTATCGTGGCCGCCCCAGCAGCGAATAAATTGTCCTTGAGAGTTGTATTGCAATAAATAATCTGAGCCGTAACCGTCTGTAACGTACATATCCCCTTTTTCACTGATGGCAATGTCCGTTGGTCTAAAAGGTTGATCCGGCCGGTATACGCCATACGTTTGAGGATGCCCGATACTGAAAAGTAAGCGTCCCGACATGTCTAGCTTTGCAATAAACCCTGATTGCGCCACAACGCGATTATACGGTGAATCCCATGCTTCAGTTGAATGCCCATCCCATAAACGGTTTTTCACCCAACCGCTATCGATAAGATACATAAAGTCGTCACCGTTTTCGTTGACAATCTTCACGCTGTGTCCACCTGGCATATGCGTGCTAAAAGTATCAAGTAACATACCGTCGCGGTTATAAATCACGATATTATTGCGCGGGTCGTCTGTGATCATGACGACCCTGCCCTTGGCATCAATATCCAGCCCATGGCAATTTTCCACAGGTGTCTGATTGGGATCAAGCCGCCCCCAATGCGCATTTACCCGATAGGTAAATTTACCTTGGCCGACTATCATCCCATGGGGATCGCGCATTGTTTTAGGTAACACCCACCCTGACGGCAACGCACTAGAAGTATCTTGTTCGCTATGTTGCTTAGTATTTTGCTGCGTAGCGTCTAAAACAGACATTTAAGATACCTTAGCTTCGTCTGTTTCTTGCCAATTTAGAATGGCGTCATCCCCTACTGGGCTAAAGGGGTAAAATTTGGCTTCATTCTCTTGAAACGACTGATTACTGACCGCGTTATAAGCGCAAATCATTGACCAGCGGGGTTCTGCCGCGCGGTTTTGATTTGACTTATGTAACAGATTGCAGTGGAAGAACAATACATCCCCTGGCTCAAGTTCCACATTCACCAATTCGTGAAACTTCATCGCTTCTTCGACAAAATCAAGTGCTGCCCCTTTTTGATCACCGGTTTTATTGTGATCTAAGCGTCCTAAATGATGAGACCCTTTTAATACCTGCAAACAGCCGTTTTCAACTGTGGCGCGATTGATAGCCACCATACAACTGATAGCCTTTGGATAAAGCATGTAGTTGTCACGATGCCAATAACCGAAATCTTGATGCCATTCCCATGCGCCGCCCACAAAGGGCTCTTTCATCATTATCTTGGTGCTGGTGTGGTAAACCGGCTCGCCGATTAGCGTTTCACATACCTCAGATAAACGACGACTACGAGAAAACATGCTGTATAAATCGTTACTTGTTTCTTGCCACAAACAGACTTTACTGACTGCTCCGCCTGAATCTTTTTTGTGCCAAGCACGATCATTTAAAGAGTCATCGTTAAACGCTTTTTCTTGTAAACGAGCGATTTCCTGTGCTGTGTAATAGCCGCGAGCGATGACGTATCCGTCTCGGTGAAAGTCTGCGATTTGCTGGTCAGTTAATGTGATCTTGCTCATAGATTTGTCCTCTTGTTAATCAAACCCGTAGTAAATTGTTAACAATGTTGACGCAAATTTGCTTTACACACAAGTTTATATTCATATAAAAATACAATATTTATATACAAATAAAAATTTATTATTAAAAATCAATGTCATGCTCGTTTAGCCAGCAGATAAAAATGTTAATCCATATGGCTTTGCTAGGCATTAGGCCCATCAATAGGTATTATCAGAATGAAGAAACTATGGAGTGATGTTCATTGAGTGACAAGCCAACGACCAAATATGCGGTACCGGCCCTCGATAAAGGGTTAGACATCCTTGAATATTTGGCCAGTCAAGAGTTACCTCGCTCGCAAAGTGAGATTGCCCAAGGTTTGGGGCGAAGCCCAAATGAAATATTCCGAGTATTGGTCGGCTTAGAAGCCAGAGGCTATTTACTCCGTGATGAGACCTCAGGGCGATACCGGATTTCATTCAAGTTATACAATTTGTCTCGCAGCATTTCACCGATTGAACAAATGCGGCAATGCGCTTTGCCTTACATGGAAGATCTCGCCGTCAAAATCGGCCAGTCTTGCTACTTGTGTATGTTGTATCAAAGTCAAACTATGGTCATTATTCAAGCACGCAGTCACAGCCCAGTTTTTCTGCACATTACTGAGGGCTCGTTGTTTTCAACCCGCACGTCTACCTCTGGCAAGGTGTTGTTGGCCAACAGTAACCCATCCGTGCAAGCTATGTTGCTAGAGCATGATAGCGGTTATGCTGATTTGAATAAGAAACAGCAACTGAGCGTAAACAAAGAACTAACACAGATTAGAGAAAACGGCCTATGCGTGCAGCCCAATAGCTTAATCGATGGCGTTACAGACGTGGCTACCCTGATTGGCCAGCCTGAAGGCAAGGTTATTGCCGCGCTTGCAGTATCATCGCTGCAAACCCAGTTAGGTAAACAAGTCGAGCAAGACAGTTTAATTAACCAGTTACAAGAGACTGCCCAGATCATCACGGAACAATTGGGCTGCTAATTTCAACGCGTTGTTGTATTTCTGCGCTTATGTGCATGTTTGAAAACGTATTGCCGGCGCATTAGCCAGTGCTATTTTTAACCTGTGCTATCAGTAGCCAGCTCTAACATTAAGCAGGGCTAACATTAAGCAAGACTAATAAAGCACTAACCTTTGCTGATACATCATTTGCTGGCGTAAACCAGCTTGTTGCTCGCACATTAGAGACAACAGTTCTTGCCATGGCTTCGGGCAGGCTTTCAATAAATTAGCTGCAAATTTACGCTGTTCATCTGGGTAGTGTTGTTTGACTAGATTGCTGACGAGCCAGTCTTCGCTGGGCAATAAAAGCTGTGAATAACCTCCGGATACCGCAATTCGCAAACCTGCCAAATCGAAATCACCAAAGTATATACACGGTTTATGTGGTCGTGTTTGCTGCCACTGTTTCAATAGCGCACTGGCCCCGGCGCTGTAAACACTGTCGCCGCGATAGATGACCAATAACTTTTCAAGCTGTTGGTGCATCGCCTTTTCAAAGATATGCCAATCATTAAAGCTATCGCGATTTTCTATCATCAGTAAATTATCGAAATCAGCCAAGTTTACGCGAGTAATATCCAGCTCTACATTGACTTGGCAACTGGCGTAAAACTGCCGAGCAAAGACGCGAAGCGTTTCAGTAGCGCTATGTTCTGGGGTTGTATCAGTAAGTGCACAAAGCACCAAGGATTGCGTCGGTTTAATAACACCTTGCTTTTCATCTGTACTTTTTGCTGCCGCGCTTTGGCGTGTATCTTGGCTAAAGTCGGCAAAGATATCCTCACCCAAACTCATTAAATAGGTATCGCGGATGGCATCTATGCCTGAGCGCGTAAAACGATAGCGCTTTTGATGCTTCAACCACTGACCTGGCTGAATATACTCCTGCTCGCACCACCTAAGAATCTGCATCACAGTGGCAATCTTGCTGGTGTAGGTTTGCTCATCATGCAACAAGGCAAAATACTGCTCTTTGAGCAGTGACTTTGCCTTTGGCGTTAACCCATCAGGCATGCGCCCTAACCTACCGCCTGAAAATCACCGAAGAAACGCATCCCCAATTTAACATCTTGAATAATATGCAAATGGTTAAACGGGCTTTTTCGCGCACTGTCTTTTTCTAGCATAAAGCTTTGTTTATTTTGTTGTGGTAAACCTTCGAATTCAGCAACGATTTGAAACAGCCACATCTCGGCTTCCCATGGCAGCGCGTTTTCAGCTAGGTAATCGACTCCACTGACCGCCTCGGTACTTTCGATCACGTGTAAAAAGAAATCTTCTACGTCTTTGGCCAGTTGCTTTTGCTCCGTCGCGACTAAGTCTTGCACTGCGGTAGCAAAACCTTGGGTTTGCGTTTCTGATTGTGACGCTGGTACTAAGTCTCTCGGTATGGCTCTGGCAAGTTCAGCTAACGCATAGCTGTCTTGTGGTCTGTCTAAGGCGACAAACCCTTGGGCACTGATCCCGTGCGCTTGATTGATGACCTCGGGTACGTTAGAGCGATTTGGGTAATCACCGACTTTGAAATTCGGATGTTGGCGCAAAAACGCACTCATGCGGTTTACCAACAAAGCTCGCTCTTGTTGGTGGCGAAAACGCGCCATCAACAACACTAAGCGCTTCTGTACTTCTAATAATGAGCCTGAATGCTCTGATATGCGCGCTTGTAATTGACTCACCAATAGCTTTCGCAAAGCGCCATCACTGCCCGCTAGCTGAATCAGATCTTCAAAGCTAATGATTTTGAAGCCATCTAGTATGCGTCTTAGTTGTCGCTGGGCTAACTCGATTTCAAGGATCTTGTCGTCCAAGCTACTCACAAAACCAAACTCAGTATTTAACCTATGCCACAAGCTTTCTATGGCATCGCCAAACTGGCCGGTCATGTCATGCACTCGCTCAGTTAGCAACTGCATATGATGCTCGCTGGCGGCATAATCGCCTTTTTGTCTGGCAGTTTGTAGTGATTGCACCCGAGTGTGAATTAAATCTAAATGCTCACCTACATCCGAATTAATTTGCCGTTTGCGCTCATCTTGGGTCAAGCCGGCAATTAATTCGTTTACATTGGGGCGTAAACTAAGAGGTTGCTGCTCATCAGGGCGCCACAATATTCGCCCATTAATTAATTTCTCAAGGGCTTGGTGGCTAAAACTGCTTTCGTCCACATGGCCCTGCAAATACCCTTGCATGAGTGCATCGGCATGTTTACCAATCAGCTCTAAGCGCTCTTTACCTAGCTGAAATAACGGATTGCTCTGGGCGCTGCTTTTGCCTTCATGTAGCGTACTCAAAACATGGCCTCTTGTTCTGGAGTATGCTCATCAATGGGCACGTTTTCTTCATCTTTAATAAAACGCACAAGCTCAATAAGCTGCTCGACTTTACCAGTTACTATGTAAAACAAACGGTCTTTGTGTGGCTGATATAAATAGCCTAATTCTTTAATACGCTTAAAAACCTGCTTGATCTGCATATCAGATTTATCACTGGTTGACTTAAACAGCTTATCACTTGAAAGCTGCCCCAAGCGTTGAATAAGAGACTGGTTGTCCACCACTTTTGATTCGAAATCTTGCAACTTAATGGTATCGCCAGCGCTTAAGGCTCCGTCGCGCCCCATGGCTTCTTGCACCAGTTGCATCCATTCAAGCATGGGCAACAATGATTGCACCGTGGTGTTAAATTGTTGGCTGAGTTGCTGACGCGCTTGTTGATTCAAATCACAGTAGGCCAAAAAGTAAACCGCTCCGTCTTCACTTTTCGCCACACGACGATTTAACGGGCGTAAAAAGTGATTGAGATCCTCTACCAATTGTTCATTTTGCAGCTTATGAAAGCTGTGCTCATCTGTTACTGCACAGATAAACTCGCCTTCTAGCAAACGCTCGAGTAATGGGCCATTTTCTATCATGCTGTCACCTGTGATTGGTCGTTGTTGGCGCTGTCGTCTGCGTTGTCTTTTGCACTGTCTTTTGCAATTTGCTCAGAGTGATGGTTTGAACGACTGTTTTGTTGCAAACGCTCGGCAATACGACTGAGTTTGGGTTCAATTTTTTCAAGGCGTTGGCGCTGCTTATCAATCAAATAGCGATGCTTAAAGAGCATTAATACATCTGATTCAGGATTCGGAAACGCCCCTAAAATGTGAATGTGGTTGGTATCACAGGCCGCAAAAAGCTTTTCAACGTTGTGATACGCCAAAGTGCCTATTTCATCGATAGGCCAATGAATATCAATATTCGCCTGATTACGCAGTAAGCGGGTAAAGGCCAATAAGAATTTACATAAAATCAGATAAGCCATACCGTGACTGGATGACTCAAGTAATTGCCTGTCGTTTTTGAGTACCAGATCTGAGCCGCCTTCGTTTAAGTGCAGCTCTAAGCGTAATAATGACTCAATGCTGTAATTCGCATCATTTGGCAATACTTCAACCACATCCGCTAGCGTATCGAGGTAGGACTCGCTGGGTAAAAACGCATCAGATTTATTCCAGTTGTCATACTGCTGAGCGAAGCGTTTAAGGGGTGTCCAGAAATTCAGTTCATCCACCGTAGAGATAATTTTCACTTCAGAGCGAGCAATTCCGTCTAGGGTTAAATCGTCGGATACTTCGTCTGTTAAGCGCTTACTTTGCAGTGATATCTTGCGGTTGATATCGCTAAAAACGGTAAAGAATTTATTTAAGTCGCCACCTATGGTTTCCCCTTGCTCAACGATTTGGCGCTGGCGTGAGGCTAAAATACTCAACAAACGTTGCAATATCGGTAAGCGGTCACGCACATTGGCATCTTCATCGAGCACACTAAAGGCTTGTAGCATGGTATCTAAAAAGTCTTTGCCGGCGTCTTTACCTAAATTAGCTTCGAACTCGGTGAGTGCTTCTTTGAGTTTTTTCTCACCGCGACTGCGACTCTCTAGAGCCTCGGTACAGCGGCTTATGCGCTCTGCTTGGTCCCCTAAGTTGATGTCAGTGTCATCATTAGCTTTAAAGGAAAAGGTGATATTAGCCAGTTGTCTAACCATAGGTTCAATTTCAGTAATCAAGGCAGCGCAGGCGCTCAAGCGCTTTTCAACTGCTGTAAGAGCTTGGCTTAGCTCGCTACGCTTGTTTTGGTACTGGCGCTGTAGCGTACTTTGTTGTTGCGCTAATTGTTGAGCCGTTGCTTTAAGTTCGCCTTCTTGCTCCAGCAATACTGGGCGCTGTGTTAACCAATCTGACTGCATGAACGCTTTGTATTCGTTTAACTCTTCACGGCGACTACTAACACTTTGAATATGCGTTTTAAGGCTTTCAGTCTTTTGTTTTAATTCCTTGAGTGTATTGGGATCTATGTCTTTGTTGGCTAACTCTTGGTTGAACGCATCTTCTAGCTGTTTAATTTGTTCGCGGTTTTGCTGGCGCTTTTGTTCGACTTGTTTTTCCAGTGCATCAATTTGCTCATCAAGCACGGCTAGCTCGTCTTGCCAACCAGATTTAAATTCGAGCAATTGCTCGTCAAAGTCAGACTTGAGCACGGCAATCGCTTCCGCTTTTTGCTGGGTAATTTTTTGCTTTTCTTCGAGTAAGCTACTTAATGCATCTTGTGCTTGCTTGCGGCGTTTTTCTAACGCGGTTTTAAGTTCGTCTGCGTAGCGTTGTTTGGCATTTTGTGCGTAGCTAACTTCCTGCTCGGCTTGTTCAAACGCGCGATTGCGCTCAGCAACCATTTCACGTTGTAACTGCGCTTCTTGATGTCGTTGGTCTAATTCCGATTCGGCGTGTTTTTGCTCTTTTTCGGCGGCTAATACGTGCTTGGTCGCCTGTTCAAGCGCGACCCTTAGTGCAGTTTCATCCTGAGCATATGGAGGCGCATCAATAACAGAGGTATCAATTTGTACGCCTAATAAGTGCTGTTCGTCACCGTTTTGTACCAGTTGAGGCGAAAGATCTTTACGCTCCAGTAAAGGTTCAACAATCAGTTTGCCTATGCTGTGTTCCCAGCCGGGTTTGTTGTCTCGTAAAAACTGGCGCAGGCTGTCTTGCTCAGGTGAAAGCTGTTTATGTAATTGTTGTAAGCGGTCTTTGCCCTGACGAGTAGCAAGTCGAGCGCTATGCAATGCTTTGTCAGCTTCATCACGTTTTTGCTGGCTTTGTTGATAAAGCGCTTCCGCTTGTTTTTTGGCACTAGAGCTTTGTTGCCAAGCGCGCTGAGCCAGCTCTAAACGCTTGTCAGCTAAAGCGCCGTTTTCCATCTCTTCATCTGTGGCAGAGGCATGCTTAGCTTGATGTTCTTGGCGCACAATACTGCGCTCAATGTCCATGAGTTGCTGTTCAAACGCGACCGATTGTTGCTCTTTACGCTGTTCAAACTGGTTTCTGAGAGCACTTTCTTTATCGTGGTGCGTTTGGCGCACGTTTTCTTTTTGCTGGCGGATCACTTTGACGCTGTCTTGATTCTTTCGTGATAGACGCTCTAGGGATTCAGATAATTTGAACTTCTGTTGTTCAAGCTGGCTTTGCAGATCCTTGTGTTGCTCAATCAGTAAGTTGTAATGCTCGAGCGTTTGTTCGTATTCTTCACGGGTGAGTGGCAATGCATCCATGTCTTTTTGCAACTGCTCTATATCTGAGTCTTGGTACTTTTCGTACTGTTGTTGCAGGTGATCTAAGCGTGACGATTTTGCAGACAGCTGCTCATTCGTTTCACTGATACGGCTATTAAGTTCCCCTTCCGCTTGTTCAAATAACTCTTTTTCTGTACGTTGCTGCGCTTTATAGCTGTTTTTCTGTTCTTGGCCGTCCGCTTTCTCTGTCGTCAGGGTGTTTAAATCCTTTTCGAGCAGTGGCTTTAGCATCAGTAATTGCTGCTCTATGGCGTTGAGCTGTTCAGTTTGGCTTTGAATTTTTTCGTAATCACCCTGCATACTTTGCAAACGCATGGTCTGGCGCATTTGGGTGATCCACTCTCGAGCCTTAGTGTTTTTAACCGTGGTGGTGGGTTGTACCAAACCATCTTCTTCGAAAATAGCCGCCAACATAGTGCGCAGAGTATCCATCTTGCCTTCTTTGGCATGCACCGCACTGACGAGCTTTTCCATATGGCGAATTCGATGAGCACTAGAGACTAAACTATAGCGCGCCGCCAGCTGCCGTAATTTAGTGTTTTCACGGCCTGCCCCACCTACACTTGCATCATTTTGAATAATGCTGCGAAATTCACTGGTAGCTTGAATTTTATGTGAGAAGTCTATTTGTAATTGTCTGAGTTGTTTTATCCACTGCTCTGGCAACATGGCCTGAGCTTCGCCGTTTTCCATTTCGACTAGAATTTGCTCGCTCTTATAAGGCGCGTCAATAAAACGATACTGCACCCCATCGCTACCTTTACGCGTTAACACCACTTGGCATTCTTGACCGTCTTCGCGCTGATATTCGTAAATTAAGTAACTATTGGCATGTGGCAAATAGAATTCATCGAATTTTTTACGGGTTTTAGGGACTACCTTGCTTGGCAGTTCACCGTAAAAAACGGGGATCAAACGTTGCAATGTGGTTTTACCCGATGCGTTGGTGCCACAGATATTACTGTGACCCGATACGTCAAGTTCAACAAAACCAGGAAGGTGACAATTAATAAGAATGATGCGGTGTAACCCAGGCATAGACGTCCTTTACTCAGGGGTAGAAAACATAAACCAAACACGTTGGCTAACTTCGTAACCCTAAATTTTACCTAGATTTAAGCCACTTGAATACCTCGAATATCAAGTGTTAAACAAACCCTCTGTTTCTGCATCTTTTAAGCCCCCACCAAAGCCGAATAGTTTTGCTAAATTCACCGAAGACATCCACAGATTCACCGAAGACATCCTCTACTTCACAACAAGTACGATCTAACAACTCAGTGAAGCATTCGCTGTAAAGACTTACATTAACTTACACGGACACCCATGATAATAATTTACACGGACACCCATGATAAGAATCTTGCATGGACACCCACGATAAAAATATTACATGGACACCGAATTTATAAGCACCGAATTTATAAGGACACCCATGATAATATTTTTACACTCTAGAATTAGTTCCCCAATACACATACTTTCACCAGCAATTACTGATGCATAATTCAAAGAAAGTAACGTATATAGACATCCAGAATTAATTTCGCTGAGATTTCAATTGTTGCTCCGCTTTATCTTCGTTTGCAAAATAAATAGCAGGACGCGTTTGTGAACTTTTCAGCTCTGGTGATAAAGAGGGCTTAATTAGAATATTGAGTGTTGATAAGGGAAAACCGCGTCTAATGCACAGTTTCGGCCAAGCGCCCGCGTCACAAGCAGTGCATTAAGTGTATTTGTTGAAATTGA
>BAEM01000052.1 GCA_000314955.1 Paraglaciecola chathamensis S18K6
TACGTCAAATATTGAAGGTTATTTGGGGTTGTATGGTTAAGTGACTAAGCGTATACGGTGGATGCCTAGGCAGTTAGAGGCGATGAAGGACGTGTAAGTCTGCGAAAAGTTGTGGGGAGCCGACAAAATGCTTTGATCCACAAATATCCGAATGGGGAAACCCACCGCTTCGGCGGTATTGTAACGTGAATACATAGCGTTATGAGGCAAACGAGGGGAACTGAAACATCTAAGTACCCTTAGGAAAAGAAATCAACCGAGATTCCCCTAGTAGCGGCGAGCGAACGGGGATTAGCCCTTAAGCTAATTACAAGCGAGTGGAATGTGCTGGAAAGCACAGCGATACAAGGTGATAGCCCTGTACACGAACGCGAATTTTAAGTGAAATCGAGTAGGTCGGGACACGTGTTATCTTGACTGAATATGGGGGGACCATCCTCCAAGGCTAAATACTCCTAACTGACCGATAGTGAACTAGTACCGTGAGGGAAAGGCGAAAAGAACCCCTGTGAGGGGAGTGAAATAGAACCTGAAACCGTATACGTACAAGCAGTGGGAGCAGACTTGTTCTGTGACTGCGTACCTTTTGTATAATGGGTCAGCGACTTATATTTTGTAGCAAGGTTAACCGAATAGGGGAGCCGTAGCGAAAGCGAGTGTTAACTGCGCGTTTTAGTTGCAAGGTATAGACCCGAAACCCGGTGATCTAGCCATGGGCAGGTTGAAGGTTGAGTAACATCAACTGGAGGACCGAACCGACTAACGTTGAAAAGTTAGCGGATGACTTGTGGCTGGGGGTGAAAGGCCAATCAAACCGGGAGATAGCTGGTTCTCCCCGAAAGCTATTTAGGTAGCGCCTCGGACGAATACCACTGGGGGTAGAGCACTGTTAAGGCTAGGGGGTCATCCCGACTTACCAACCCTTTGCAAACTCCGAATACCAGTGAGTACTATCCGGGAGACACACGGCGGGTGCTAACGTCCGTCGTGAAGAGGGAAACAACCCAGACCGCCAGCTAAGGTCCCAAAATTATTGCTAAGTGGGAAACGATGTGGGAAGGCTAAGACAGCTAGGAGGTTGGCTTAGAAGCAGCCACCCTTTAAAGAAAGCGTAATAGCTCACTAGTCGAGTCGGCCTGCGCGGAAGATGTAACGGGGCTAAGCAATATACCGAAGCTGCGGACGCATAGTTTACTATGCGTGGTAGGGGAGCGTTGTGTAAGTGGCTGAAGGTGAACTGAGAGGTTTGCTGGACATATCACAAGTGCGAATGCTGACATGAGTAACGATAATGCGGGTGAAAAACCCGCACGCCGGAAGACCAAGGTTTCCTGTCCCATGCTAATCAGGGCAGGGTAAGTCGGCCCCTAAGGCGAGGCAGAAATGCGTAGTCGATGGGAAACGGATTAATATTTCCGTACTTGGTATATCAGTGATGGGGGGACGGAGAAGGTTATGCAAGCATAGCGTTGGTTGTCTATGTGAAAGTGTGTAGGGTTGAATCTTAGGTAAATCCGGGATTCTACATGCCTGAGACACGAGACGAGACTCTACGGAGTTGAAGTTGCAAATACCCTGCTTCCAGGAAAAGCCTCTAAACTTATGATATATCGAACCGTACCCCAAACCGACACAGGTGGTCAGGTAGAGAATACTAAGGCGCTTGAGAGAACTCGGGTGAAGGAACTCGGCAAAATCGTACCGTAACTTCGGGAGAAGGTACGCCGCTGTTTGTGATGAGACTTGCTCTCTAAGCGAATGGCGGCCGCAGTGAAAAGGTGGCTGGGACTGTTTATTAAAAACACAGCACTGTGCTAAATCGAAAGATGACGTATACGGTGTGACACCTGCCCGGTGCCGGAAGGTTAATTGATGGGGTTAGCGCAAGCGAAGCTCTTGATCGAAGCCCCGGTAAACGGCGGCCGTAACTATAACGGTCCTAAGGTAGCGAAATTCCTTGTCGGGTAAGTTCCGACCTGCACGAATGGTGTAACCATGGCCACGCTGTCTCCACCCGAGACTCAGTGAAATTGAAATCGCAGTGAAGATGCTGTGTACCCGCACCTAGACGGAAAGACCCCGTGAACCTTTACTATAGCTTGGCACTGAACATTGACCCTACATGTGTAGGATAGGTGGGAGACTTTGAAGCGTGAACGCCAGTTTGCGTGGAGTCAACCTTGAAATACCACCCTTGTACGTTTGATGTTCTAACGTTGTTCCCTAATCGGGAATGCGGACAGTGCCTGGTGGGTAGTTTGACTGGGGCGGTCTCCTCCCAAAGAGTAACGGAGGAGCACGAAGGTTGGCTAATCCTGGTCGGACATCAGGAGGTTAGTGCAATGGCATAAGCCAGCTTAACTGCGAGACAGACACGTCGAGCAGGTACGAAAGTAGGTCATAGTGATCCGGTGGTTCTGTATGGAAGGGCCATCGCTCAACGGATAAAAGGTACTCCGGGGATAACAGGCTGATACCGCCCAAGAGTTCATATCGACGGCGGTGTTTGGCACCTCGATGTCGGCTCATCACATCCTGGGGCTGAAGTCGGTCCCAAGGGTATGGCTGTTCGCCATTTAAAGTGGTACGCGAGCTGGGTTTAGAACGTCGTGAGACAGTTCGGTCCCTATCTGGTGTGGGCGTTGGATGATTGAGGGGAGCTGCTCCTAGTACGAGAGGACCGGAGTGGACGAACCGCTGGTGTTCGGGTTGTTATGCCAATAGCATTGCCCGGTAGCTACGTTCGGAATCGATAACCGCTGAAAGCATCTAAGCGGGAAGCGAGCCCCAAGATGAGTCATCCCTGGCAGTTTAACTGTCCTAAAGGGTTGTTGAAGACTACGACGTTGATAGGCAGGATGTGGAAGCGTTGCAAGGCGTTAAGCTAACCTGTACTAATTGCCCGTGAGGCTTAACCATACAACGCCC
>BAEM01000051.1 GCA_000314955.1 Paraglaciecola chathamensis S18K6
ACCGACGTTTACATGCGGTTTAGTGCGTTCAAACTTTGCTTTTGCCATTGTCTATTCCCCAGCAAATTGTGATAAGAAATTGTGTTTACTTTTTGAACTGGGGAGAGAAAGTGGTGCTGATAGGCAGATTCGAACTGCCGACCTCACCCTTACCAAGGGTGCGCTCTACCAACTGAGCCATATCAGCACTGATTGGAGCGGACAGAGGGAATCGAACCCTCATCATCAGCTTGGAAGGCTGAGGTAATAGCCTTTATACGATGTCCGCACATCACATTCTCTCTAGCCACTTCGCTTTTGAAAAAGTGGTGGAGGGGGCAGGATTCGAACCTGCGAAGGCTGAGCCGTCAGATTTACAGTCTGATCCCGTTGACCGCTTGGGTACCCCTCCAGATTGATGGTGCCGACTACCGGAGTCGAACTGGTGACCTACTGATTACAAGTCAGTTGCTCTACCAACTGAGCTAAGTCGGCACGTCATCAAGTGGGTGCGGATATTAGAGCAACATTTCCCAACACGCAAGAGGCAATTATTAAAAAAATACATTTTTTGTATCGTTTGGCTAAAATTGCAGCTAATTTGCTTTTCAAATGCCTTTTTGGGTGTTTTTTCCACAATAAAACAGGGTGAATTTAGTGAAATAAATATTCGAGCAGCCCAAATAAAACTAGGTTTTCATAAAAATAGTAATGTTTCGGGGCATTTTTTTTAATCATGTCTTGCCCACCACCGGTAATGATCACGCAATAATCTTCATCTTGTTGCGCTATTTTCTGTTCTGCGGCAAAAATAAATCCATTTACGGCAGCAGCACAACCCATATTCACGCAATCTACGGTTTGCTCACCTAAGGTCAAATCCGTCGGAAACTCGTCATTGGCGAAAACTAATTCAGTATTTTTAATTAAACTGTCGCGCATCAAGCTAAAGCCTGGTGCAATCCACCCCCCTAAGTGCTGATTTGCAAAGACCAAATCGCAGGTGTTCGCTGTGCCCAAATCAATCACGCAATATGCTTTGGTGGAGCTGACGCGCCTACCTGCCAAAATAGCTAACCAGCGATCAACACCTAAAGTTGCAAAATTGCGATATGCGCAGCGCATACCAAATGCACTGGCTTGGGTTTTGATGAGCGTTAAAGGCACTTTAGATTCATTGCACAATGACTGTAACAGAGCAACTTGTTGCCCTTGCCCCACTGCAGCAACGATAACTCGCTGACTGGTTTTGATTTGCTCAGCAAGTTGGGCCATGTCAGTGCAGCGAGAAATGTCCAGTGGTTGCTCGAACACCTGCTCATTTATGGTGACCTGAGCATGTTTGATATAGCTATTACCTACATCTAATAGCAGCGCCTTAGTTTGCTCTGACACTGATCTCTCCGCCGCTGTACGCTTGAACCCCATTTTCGTGCGCTAATAGCAGCGCGCCGTTGTTGTCTATACCCTTACATATACCCTGCACAGTTTTATTGCCGATAATTAACCGAATCGGCTTATCCTTGAATACGTTTTTCTCACGCCAAGACTCGATAAACGGCTCAAGCCCAGATTGGCTGAACACCTGAGCACAGTGGGTTAGTTCATCTAATAACAACGCGCTTACTCGATTACGGTCGACGTGCTCAGGATCTAAGGTGGTTAAATCTATCCATGGCTGATCTATTTGTTCACTGCCTATATCAAGCGCCATATTTAGCCCAACGCCAATAATACAATCACACGCACTGCCCATTTGGCCTTCAACCTCTATAAGTACGCCCGCCAACTTCTTACCTCGGGCGTATATATCGTTCGGCCACTTTAATTCTATATCTTGATAGCCGGCTTTCTCTAAAGCACGGGTAATAGCAACACCCACGGCAAGACTCAAACCACCTATTGATTGATAGCCACCAGCAAATTGCCAATACTGCGACAAATATAAACTCGCACCATAAGGAGAAACCCAAGTGCGCCCGCGCCGCCCCCGCCCTGCGGTTTGTGCTTCAGCCAGGCACACATCGCCATTATGTAAAGTACTAATACGATCTTTGAGATACTGATTGGTGGAGTCGATGACATTGAGTAACGTCAGTTGCTTGCAATCAAATTGGGCGCAGTGCCCAGCAATTAATTCACTATCAAGTAATTGAATCGGCTCTGCAAGACGATATCCTTTTCCAGTAACACTGAAAATATTAAGCCCTAGCTCGCCTAAAACTTTTATATATTTAGACACAGCCGCTCTGGATATCCCCAACTGCTCACCTAATACCTCGCCTGAGCAAAATTGCCCGCAGGCAAGGGCTCGAACGATATGATTGCGATTGGTATCTGAGGTCTTACTTGTACCCTGCTTCATAAAACAACCTTCCCTTTGGCCCCAATAAGCTGCACTTCATGTTCTAAAAATACATTAAACTGTTCTGCTACTGCACTTTTAATGCGCCGCGCCAGTGCTAGAAGTTGCTCCCCCGTTCCTTGCTCGGCATTCGTTAATACCAACGCCTGATTTGGGTGACAACGTATTCCCCCTTCAAATTGCCCTTTAAAGCCAAGTTGGTCAATTAACCATGCAGCCGGTATTTTTATCTCTCCGGTCTCTAAAGGGTAAGATGGCACCTTGGGCCATTGCTTTTGCAGTGCAGCAAAGGCGGCGGCACTAATAATGGGATTTTTAAAAAAGCTCCCCGCATTGCCTAGAACTCGAGGATCAGGCAATTTTGCTTGGCGCACTTCTACCACCTTGTTGAAGATGTCATGTGCACTAGGGCTATGTAATGCGGCTAATTCACCATAGGTAACAACAGGCTGCCAGTCTTTCGGTATTGAAAACGTGACCCCAACAATGAGCGCCTTTTGCCAAAGTTCGCCTTTAAAAATACTGTCACGATAGCCAAATTGACAATCGTTACAGGCAATACGCTGCAATTGATTGCTGGCTAAATCGATGTACTGAACACTCTCAATAAAGCGCGCTACTTCAACGCCATAGGCACCGATGTTTTGAATAGGCGCAGCACCCACCGTGCCGGGGATTAACGCTAAGTTCTCAAGCCCTTTAATATCACGAGCAAGACACCAAACCACAAAGTCATGCCAGCTCTCGCCAGCGGCGACCTCAAGGGTAAAGGCCTGAGGACTTTCGTTTACTGAGATCCCCTTTAAAGCGATTTCGACCACTGTGCCTTGATAATCTGCCACGAAAGCGGTGTTGCTTCCCTGCCCCAGCAAATAGTATGGCGTATCACGGTTCTGGGCGATAAAGTCGTGGGCGTCCTGAACAGTTTTAATACTGACGGTGTCAGCACAGTGTGCGGGCAATCCAAAAGTGTGAAGGTGTTGCAGAGATTTCAATATAACAACCGATTGGCAATTTTGCGTTATTCTAGCCAAGGGTGAGCGGAAAACAAAGACGTGATTCACCTTCCTTCATTTGTGCACCTCAACCAAGCCCCATAGCGCGCTTAACCCGCGTGACCATACTTTGTCTCTTATGCATACTAGAGCGCAAATCTTTCACTCGATTAAATACCACTCCCAATACGGGCAATTCTGCCTCGTGCACTCGCTGAAGCGCCAGTAATAAGTCTGCGCTTTCGTTCTTCTCTACATCACATACAATTATCACCCCATCAACGAATTTGCCCACGGCGATAGCGTCACTCACCGTATTGATAGGGGGTGTTTCTATCACAACGCGTTCGTAGTAATTTCTCAGCTTATGTAAGAAAGCGGCAAAACGCGGTTTCGATATATACGCTAATGGGTCTGTGGGGATCGGGCCACTGGGCATCAGCATAAGGGGGCTACTGTGCACAGAGTGAATGCATTGAGTAAAGCTACTCTTTTTACCCAAAAAACTGGTTAAACCCGGCAGCTTAGGATCAATATCAAACATAGGGCCAATTGCAGGTTGGCGCAGGTCGACATCAATCAACAAGGTTTTTTCCATTCTGCTAAATGAGTCTGCCAGACTGCTAGAAATTTCACTTTTTCCATCTTGTTCGCCGATACTTGTCACTGCAATCACAGCGTTTTTCCGCTGGTTATTTTTTACCAACACACCAGTTCGCAAAGAACGGATTGCCTCAAAATACTGAAAGTTTCGCTCCCCCTCAGATTGCAACGACAAAGCCAAGGGCTTATTTTTAAGCCCTTTCTTGCGTTTTATTCTCGGTACCAAGCTCAAAATTGGCACGTCCACATTCGATAGTATGCTTTTGAAACGTGTATATTTATCGCTTATTAAATGCAAAATTAGCCAAAATCCAAAACTAAACACGCTCGAAAATATAATCGCAAGGGCAATCCCCATCACCACCCTAGGCTTAGCCGGAAAGGTTGGCTCTGACGCTGAATCAACTATGGCGAAATCGTTTCTATCATCTAGATCTTTAAGAATTTCTGTTTCTTGTAAGCGAGATAAAAACATCTCATACAAATGCTGAGTTGATTCAATTTCTCGCCGCATGCGAGATATTTGCATGGAGTGCTTACCCAAATTGGCATGGCGTACTTTGGTCTGTTGAATTTGTTCGAGAATTTCATGCTGACGCGTTTTGAGGGTCTGATTGTTACTACGCAAGCCATTCACTAGCTGGCTTATCAGCATGGTAAACTCGCTATCGATAGCCTCTAGCCCTGCTTTGGCAGCAATATATTTGGGGTGTTTATGTAAATAACGCTTCGCGATGCCATCCATTAATAATTGCTGCTGACCGCGACGAATACGCAGGTCTCGAATTAACGGATTGCTTTGAATAGCCGGTATCTGTAAATAATCTTGCAAGCCGCCTGAGATCGTTGCTAATTGCAACATACTGCCGTTTGATTCAGCAACGGCCCGATCAAGCTGAATTTTCTGTTCAATTAAACCTGCGATTTCACTTTTGGCTAAATCTACCTGGCTCGCCACGTCAACTAGCTCGTTGTTGCGCAAAAAGGCAAGTAATCTCTCCTCGGATTCACTAAGGCTGGTTTTAAGTTCGTTTAGTTGATTGTTCAACCACTGAGATTTGGAGTCCGCTTTTTGCCTATTCATTAAAGCGTAATAGGCAAAAAATGCAGGGCCTATATGATTGGCTATTTCCGCTGCACTGCTGGGTGTTGAAGACTCCACCGTGATTTTAAGCATATCGGTGTTACTTAATTTGGTCACACTGAACCGTTTCAGCAGCTTGTCAGTTGCGTAATCCTTTTCTGACACGAAGTGGCCTTCGTCCACTTGCTGGTATTCATGCAAATTGTATAAGGCCAAATCTTCTACCACCGTTTGCACGAATTGCCGGGAACGCATGAACTCTATGTAAGTGTCTTGACGAGAATCTTCTCCACTGGTGATAGAGGACAAGCTTGTAGGCAATGTCAGTCCGCTGTCTTTAGCGCTTAACAGCAGAATGCTGCTGGCTACGTACATTTTTGGCAGATGCAATACATAATAAGCACCTAAAGATGCCATCAGTGCTGCGGTAATAATAATGCGATATTTCTTGCGCCAAAAAAATGTCAAGATATCGAAGATATCCAAAGACCGTTCTTGTTTTATAGTAAATTCTCGGTTGTTTTCCATGGTCAAAAAAGGCTTTCTTCAATAACAATGATGTCACCGGGGTGGACCATTTGTTCAGCCCTAGCCGCAATACGTTTTTTTTCAGCCCCGCGGATAATAAACCAGTCGCTTTTAGAGGCGCGTTCTTTTAAACCACCCGCGACGGCGATTGCCTCATCAACGCTCAGATCAAACTGAAAATCATAGGCCCCTACATTTTTTACTGCCCCTTTGATGAAGAATGGCCGAAAACGTTCTATCACCACATTCACATTTGGCTCAACAAGATAACCGTCTAAATAGGCGGTCTCGATCTCTGCTGCAAGTTGACTGGCTGTTTTATCTAAGGCATTGACTGCTTTGATAAGCGGCATACGAATATCACCGCTTTTATCAATCCGTACACGCTGATTTAGATCCGGCTCACCGTACACATTAATTACAATGACATCCCCAGTCCCCATAAAAAACGTCATATCCTGCCCCTGTGAAACAGCACAAAACAGCAAGGTGATTAACGGTAAAATACGGGTTAGCAACACTTTATACCTTGGGAGCAAAATAATGGGCACATCCTATTTGTATCGACCACATACTACATTTCATTATGTTTAATGCGTCGCTGGGGCATAAGCTAATGGTGCATCGACTAAAATCTCTTTCGCCTTTGACTCGTTTTGCTGAGTCAGCTCATAATTCAGTTCATCTAGTAGCATAACCACATCCTCAAACGGCAATTTGCTTTCATCGGCCCCCATAATTCTTGGGTGTTGAGTGGTGGTATCAGCGTCATCAATTAGCAGCTCTTCATACAGTTTTTCACCTGGGCGTAAACCAGAAAATTTAAGCTCAATGTTGCCATCAGGTTGGGTTTCTGTTTTGAGGGTATGACCCATTAGATGCGCCATCTTTTGGGCTAAATCGACAATTTTTACGGGGTCTCCCATATCCAGCACAAACACTTCGCCCTTTTTACCCATTGCGCCAGCTTGTATCACCAGTTGCGCCGCCTCAGGAATGGTCATAAAAAAACGAATAATATCAGGGTGGGTAACCGTAATAGGCCCACCTGCTTGGATTTGACGGGTAAAAAGCGGTACGACTGAGCCCGAGGAGCCCAGCACATTGCCAAATCGTACAATTGCGAACTGCGTAGTAGATTCAAGCTCAGCTATGCCCTGCACGATTAACTCGGCAAAGCGTTTTGTTGCTCCCATTACATTTGTCGGGCGTACCGCTTTATCAGTGGAAATCAGAACAAATTTTTGCACATCGAATTCGAGTGCCGCTAAGGCCACATTCGCGGTACCAAAAACGTTATTACGTAACCCGGCCAAGGGGTTCGATTCGACCATGGGCACATGCTTATACGCAGCTGCATGGTATATAGTCTGGATGTTATGACTTTGAATGGCAGAGCGCAGTATTTCGTTGTCTTGAATACTGGCCAATATCGGTACAATTTTTATATCGGGATAAAGCTTACTCAGCTCCCCTTCTATTTGATATAGATTGAACTCGGATAACTCAAACAGTACCAGAGACTCAGGGCATGACTTAGCAATTTGACGACACAGCTCACTGCCAATTGAACCACCAGCACCGGTAACCATCACGCGTTTACGACGAATGTTAATATCCAGTAGTTCAGCAATAGGTGGAACAGGTTCACGCCCAAGCAACTCTTCTATTTTGATTTCGCTCAGTTCATCAATTTTACGCTTGCCAGATAAAATATCTTGAATATTGGGGATACTCAAAAGCTCAATAGCGAAGGGTTCAAGCTCAGCTATCAGCTCTTTTCGACGCTCGTGGGACGAGTTATTTACCGCGAGTAGCATCTTGTTCACGCCGTACTTTTTGACTAATTCAGGTATATCTTCACGACAATAGACCTGCAAGCCCATCACTTGCTTGCCCTGAAAGAGTTGTTTGTCGTCTACAAAAGCAACCGGCAGCAGATCGTTACCTGTACGTAAGGTTTGCGCTAGTGAGCGCCCCGCTTGAGAAGCGCCGAATATGATGCATTTTTCACGAATTTTATAATTTTGCGTTTGCACCGTGGTTTGTATTAATAGACGGGGTGCGACAACTAAAAACATCGCTAGGGTTAAATAAATAAACGGCACTGTAGTAGGCACAAATGCTTGAAAGGCATATCGCGCAGCAAACAAGTACAAAGCAGATAAACTTAACGCAATAAAAATAAGGTAAATCGCGCGTATATCAATGTAGCGAACAATGAGTTGATAATGACCAAAAAACGTCATCAAGCTAACCGCAAACACACAGTTTAAAAGAATAACCAGCCACTCGCTGACAGCAAAATGCCACTCTTCAATCCCAATTCGCAACCAATAGGCCACTAAAATACTGGTGAAAATCGCACTTATATCCCACCCCATCGACAACAAAAGTTTTGCCTGGGGGCTAAAAGTAAATAATCGATCTAATTTCATGAGATTGATGCCTGCAGCATGACGCCTTTAAGCGCTTCACATGTGCGTGAGATCTCATCTTCGCTTAGGGTAGGATGCACTAAGAACATCAAGGAGCGTTCACCTAAACTCACTGCATTTGCTAGAGGGAGCGCAGGACGAAAACCTGAGTTATCAAACGCTTTTTCTAAATAAACTTCGGAACAGGAACCTGAAAAGCATGGCACGTTACACTGGTTCACTGCCTCGATAATACGGTCACGATCCCAATCAGGCTTCAGTTTTTCAGGTTTAACGTACACGTAGCATTTATAAAAAGCATGCTCAATATAATCGGGCATTTCAGGCACGAGTAAGGCATTGCTCTCGTTTGCGGTAGCAAAAATTTGCTGAGCGTAGTCTTGCCGCTGCTTGATCCAATTGGGCATTTTTTTCAGTTGTTGTAAGCCCACAGTCCCTTGAATTTCAGTCATACGCCAGTTGGTTCCGAAACTTTCATGCAGCCAGCGAAAACCAGGGGGATGTTCTTTTTCATATACCGCTGACCACGATTTACCGTGATCTTTAAACGCCCATACCTTCTCCCAAAGGGATTTATTATTAGTCGTCACCATGCCACCTTCGCCGGCCGTGGTCATGATTTTGTCTTGGCAGAATGACCAAGCGGCAATATCGCCAATACTACCCACCGGCTTTCCTTTATAGGTTGCACCGTGTGCTTGGGCGCAATCTTCCACAACATACAAGTTGTGCTTATCCGCTAAGGTTTGAATGTCGTCCATCTCGCAAGGCCATCCTGCGAGGTGAACACAGAGTATGGCTTTGGTTTTCGAGCTAATTTTCTCACGGACTGTTTCAGCACTAATGTTCTGACTATCCAACTCGATGTCGGCAAAAACAGGGACTAAACCGGCCAAAACAATTGAAGAAATAGATGCTATAAAAGTACGAGAGGTCACAATGACTTCGCTCCCTTTTGGCATATCCAGTGCTTGCCAAGCTAAATCTAAAGCAACCGTACCGTTTGCCACCGCGACTGCATACTCACAGTGAGTATACTGGGCAAATGCCTTTTCAAACTCTCGGCACTGTTGCCCAGTCCAGTAGTTCACACGGTTGGAGTCTAACACTGTCAATACCGCCGCTTTTTCAGCTTCATCGTAATTTGGCCAGGGCGAAAAAGGTCCATTTAACATTGAGTTACCTCACATCATCTAAGATGTTTAATTATTATTATTAATTTTTTTAGCTGGGCTACCGGCCACTACCGTGTGCGGAGCAATATTCGACAGCACAGTAGAGCCTGCACCGACTACGCTATGATGGCCCACAATACAACCTTGAATAATTGCGCTACCAATACCGATAAAACTTTGCTCGTCGACCGTAACATTACCCGCCAGATGTGATCCTGGGGCGATATGCACAAAGTCACCTATCTCACAGTCGTGATCCACGCTGGACGCCGTATTAATAATGCTACCTTGGCCTATTTTGCTGGCGATATTGACCGTTGCATTTGCGCAAATGAGTGAACCAACGCCGACTTCACTATGTTTACTAACCTGCGCACTGGGGTGTATCAAAGTCGCGAATGAGCAATGTAGTGCGTGTAATTCAGCACTAACCCTAGCGCGAATAGCATTATTGCCAATGGCAACGAAGAATAATGTGTCGCTTGCAATATAGTTCGCCACATCGTCAGCGTGACCTACTACCTCCCAATGGGCATTGTGTTTTTGCTGCGGATAGGCTTGGTCTAAAAAGTGAATATCGCTAAAGCGGCGGCTCGCTTGGGCGCAGTCAGCAGCGACCTTTCCATGACCGCTGGCCCCGATAATGATTAATTTATTGATCATTTCTTTCTCCCTCGGCATTGCCAGTGCCGGTAAATTTTCGCATGGTGACATGGCCTACCTGCTCTACATCAGCACGCTGAATCACTTTAATAACCGTCATACATAAAATTTTAATATCTAACATCAGACTGCGGTTATCCACGTACCATACATCTAGTTTAAATTTGTCTTCCCAGCATAAATTATTGCGTCCATTAACCTGTGCCCATCCTGTTATTCCCGGGCGTACCTCATGGCGACGCAGTTGTTGGGCATTGTACAGGGGTAAATACTCTACGAGCAGTGGTCTTGGCCCGACCAAACTCATATCACCGCGAAGTACATTAAATAACCCAGGCAGTTCATCTAGACTGCTGCGACGTAAGAATCTACCGAAAGAGGTGAGCCTGACTTCATCAGCTAACAACTGACCATTTTCGTCTGTATCATTGGTCATGCTGCGAAATTTCATCATGTTAAACACGCGACTATCCCGCCCGGGTCGAGCTTGTTTAAAGAGCACAGGACCACCTAACAACAAACGTACAAACGACGCAGTTACCAAAATGATCGGCCACAGTAGCAATAAAGCTATACATACCAATAGGACATCTAGTAATCGTTTAAGCATTCCGGTTTCTCTGTTGTGACGAAACCGTACGTTTTGTTCGTTGAGA
The DNA here is from genome assembly GCA_000314955.1 of Paraglaciecola chathamensis S18K6. Taxonomy (GTDB): domain Bacteria; phylum Pseudomonadota; class Gammaproteobacteria; order Enterobacterales; family Alteromonadaceae; genus Paraglaciecola; species Paraglaciecola chathamensis. The sequence goes on from BAEM01000051.1 coordinate 10,487, forward strand.
CAAAACCTGTTGGTAAAAATCGGTTATTTGCTTAGCGTTATGCTGCACATTCATAATATTCGCAACGCGGATGCTGGCACTGGCAACCAATTTTTTTCGTTGCTGTGGCTGCTCGATCGCTTGTATTATTTTTTTCGCCAGAAGCTCAGGGGCTTTCGCCGGGGCCATATAACCGGTGACACCATCTTCAACCAAATCAGGAAACCCGCCGACATTAGAGGTTAATGTCGCCACTCCAGCATACATTGACTCCACGGCGCCTCCAACATTCTCTGAATGAGAGGGGTGTACAGCCAAATCAAACTGAGGATAGAGCGTGGGAACGTCATTTCTTAAGCCTAAAAATACGCAGCTATCGGGCGCGTGCTTCTGAGCATAACCCTGAACTTGAGTGAAATAGTTATCAGCGCCCGCCCATGGCCCTCCCACAAAGACGCATTTAACATTAGGATGGTGCTGACGCACAATCGCAATGGCGTCAATTAAATCCTCATGCCCTTTTAGACCGCGCTTTTGTCCCAAATAGGCCTTAGGAGCGTAGAAATACGCCACCATACCGATTAAAAAGGTATCTTGCGGAAGGTCCAATTGTGCTCGCAGGTTCTCGTCGTTAGCCGGTTTAAATGAAAAATCATCTTCATTTACCCCATAGTAAGCTAAGCCAACTCGTTCAGCGTTAATCCCGTAGGTTTGATAGGCGTTTTTTGTCCATAAACAGGAAGCCAACCAATAATCGTCTCGATTTGCACTGGCCAATTCCGCCCGGCGGAAGCCCCAATGCTCTAGATGTAATGGGCCGGGAACATGAAAAATTCGTGGAATTTCGTGGCTGCGAAGCGCTAAACGCATAAGTAAGGTGGTTGCAACAAAGTGACTATGAATGATATCAGGTTTAATTTCGTCGACTAAGCTGCGCAACTGCTTTACCTTTGCAATATTATTCCAAGGGCGTTTTAGCACTATGGATGGATCAAATATATGCACCACTACCCCGGCGGCTTTATAACGAGCGACCATAGGCCCATCTGGCAATGCTAGGTGTACTTCTACCCCCAGTTTTACCAATTCGGTAGTTTGGCGCAGCGCCCAACTTGCACCAACCGCTGTTTTCAATAAATGCAGCACTTTTAACATGAATTGGCCTCTAGCACGGCTTGATACATCATATCTCGGCGTATCTGTAATTTTTGGTCGTGATAATTTCGTGCGATTTCTAGGTTACGTTTTGATTCAACGAGCCGCTCACTTTGTGTCATCTTCGCCACTAGGGTAACTCGATTGATTAAAGCGTCTATATCATCACGGGGCAGTATGAATTCTCGAGCAAGTAACTCATCAACCCCGCCCACATCAGTAGCAACGCAAATCAATGAACGAGCCATAGCTTCGATTAATACCCTAGGCAAGCCTTCTTGGCGTGAACAAAGCACAAACAAGTCGGCACTATCTAGCACCTGTCGAATCTCTTTTCTGGATGCAACATTGCCTAGAAATGTCACCTTGGCAGCAATACCGAGCGCTTCAGCTAGAGCCTTCATGTTTGGTAACAGACTACCGCCTCCTACCCATGTTAAAGAGACATTAATCCCTTGCGCATTCAGCCTAGCGATGCCTTGTAACATAAAGTCACAACCCTTATAAGGTTGCGCTAAATTACCCACGCAAACGATCCTTAGAGGCTCGTGAAATGGATACATTTGGCGCTGCGTATAATCCACATCTGTTAACTGAATTGAAGAATAATGAGTGTGTACGGCAGTTAGATTCGGCGGATAGCGCTGTTGTAACTTGTGCTCTGTCACATAGGCGGTCGATATGGCTTGCTGGCATTGGCGTTTAAGCATGGCGCTAAATAGCGATTTAAAAACGACCCGCAAAGGACTTTTACTGGCTCCTTTTGCGAAAACATCAGCAGGGTCGCCCACCACTTCAGCCCCGAATTTAGCGCCCTTAGGTAATGCTAACAGTTGGTAAATAGCTGCCAAAATACCGGGAATGCGAAAAATAACACTGCGCGGTGCATGTTTGCGTTTACGTAATACCGACACCAAACGTGGTAATGTTTTAACAAACCCTACAGGGCCGATATAGCTAGGAAGCTCAACAAACCCTACCTTGCTGCCATCCACCCTGTGCCACGAAGGCTCAGCTTTATTTACATGAGCAACTCTGGCCACAATATTGACTCGAGAAAATACCCTTAAGTAACGCAACCAAAAGGCATAAGGGAACATATTTTCCGTCCAATACTGTCCCTTTAGGCAGCGATAAAAACGCTGTTCAATCACAATATCAACCTGCATCGCTAATTCACCAACTCTGTAGACATTAGTGTTGCTTTGTCTTTTTTGAACGCGATGTACATCACAAAAGTCGAAATCATCATGCCCAGTACAATCTGTACCGGAACATGAATAAAGCTATTGCGCACAGTGACAAACATAGGCAACAACCCAACGCCAATGTATATGTTGTTACGTATCGTCGAGCTCGATGAGTCCAACTTGGCCATAAAAGCAGCCAGCCCGAAAAACAGCAAGATAACCCCCTTTTCGCCAAAGTTTATGTACGCCTCTGCAATCGCAGAAAAACCGATCGGGCCAGCTTTATTCTGAACAACGATATTCAATAGGCGCCCATCTTCCTGTACATCTACTCGCTCCAATTGCGGTATAAATAATGCAAACTGACGTTCAAACGGTGCCCAATAACTGCCCCCTAATAATAAATTAAAGTTTTCATGCTTACGCCATTTCACGGTTTCTTGTACAGCACGCAAACTGGAACCCATTTCTGCCACTGCGTTTAACGGATTAATTGTCAGCTCGCCTGAGTAATCACCAGACACCCTAGCGTTTTTAACAATGCCGGTAAGAACTAAAAAACCGATAACGGCAATAAGTAACACAGAACTTTTAATCGGTGCGCCTTTACGGCCTAACATGCACGCGGCTACCGCACTTGGGAACATTACCTCTCCTCGCAGCCCCACTTTAAACGCAACCAATGCCCAAACGGCAAATAATGCAAAATACCAATAGCCGTATCCAGGTCGATAAACAACGCATAGTAAAACGAGCGATATACCGATGAAAAAATACAAATAGGAAAATATCAGCGAATAAAGAGGGGAATTGCTCATTACCTCCAGATAGGCACCATACGAATTAAGCGCCCCTGTGATTACGGTCAACATGAAGAATAGCCCAACAAAAAATGCTAAAGACAGGCCACCGATATGGAACAGACGCTTTTGATATGCGCTGTTTTCCCTTTGCGCCTCAGTACTGGCGGTTGGTTCTTTGGAAAAGCAAATAGCGCCCAAAGCAAAACCTATCATCGCCAAGTTAACAATGTGGATAGCATTATCGGTTTCAACGTTATGATACCAGCGGCTAATTTGATATAGCGTGTCTTCATCTGTGATGCCATTTAACGCGCTCGCAAACACCAAACCGACGTGAAAGACCCCTAGCACAGTCATAAAAATAAAACAGATAGACCACATTCCTCTGGGCAAGCTGAAATATAAAATCGCTGATAATGCCACCCAGTGAATTGCGGTAATTGACTCGAGCACGTTGCGAGGCGCCTCGAACACATTAAAGTAAGCAGCTAAAACCAGTATGCCGGTCAATGAAATAACCCACACACCAATCACTTTTTGCATGACTGAATTATTCACTGTAGATAGCATACAAAGCCTCTACATTTGCGGATAACTGAAAATCACTGACGGTAAACTGCTCTACTCGTGCAGATTTTTCATCACTGCGATTGAGCTGTTTTATCAATTGCTCGGCCCAAGTTTTATCACTGGCCTTCAGTGACAAAGCATTTACTACAGGTAGCTGGCGAGCAATTTCGATTACACCTGGTAAGTCAGAGGCTACAACAGGTACACCGACGCTCGCAGCTTCAATCACGGCGCCCGGTAGCCCCTCCCATAATGATGGAAATAACATCACATCTGCATGACTAAGCCAGCGCATTACGTCTGACTTGAGGCCTAAAAATGAGACTTTGTCTGAGATACCTACACGTGCCAAATATTGAATTAATTGCGCTTTCGTATCTGCGTTTTCTAGGCCTACCATTACCATGTGAACATGAGGGTCAAGTAGCGTAACTTGATAAAAAATCTGTAGCTGACGTAGATGATTTTTCTGCACGTCCATTCTAGCGACGTTAATAACGACCTTTTTCCCTGAATAATTGGGAATTAGCTCTTGCCAAAAATCCAGCTGATGCACTATTTGAGCGGCCGGAAAACCATTATATATAACTTTACATTGGGACGATTCTCGCCAGCTTTCACCGATAAAGCCGCTTAACGCTCCTTCACAAACGCCAAGAATGTGCGTGGCATTGTGTCTAATAAGGAAACGCAATAACCCATTACGCATTGAGCGAAGCCAAGAAGAACGACCATCACTGGTATTTCTAAAATGACACACTCGCTTTTTAATGCCCGCTAAACGCGCTATCAACAAGATAAAACCCGATACAAATGCCACATGTGAATGAACAACTTCGTACCTTTCGCGGCGCAACATAAGGAAAAACTGCCATACAAACCGCCATGACAATTTGATGTAATGAATGCGCCCGCCAAGGTCAGTAATGGTTTCATCCATTACACCTTGATTACCACTTAACACGCAAAAATCAAACTGCACCTTTCGCTCTGTCATTGCAGGCATTAGGCTTATGGTCCGCAGTTCTGCTCCGCCTCGATTCATAGCGCCGAATATATGCAACACCCTCATGCCACTACCTTCGTAGTAACAGAAAAAGCCTTGCTAACGTGTGGACGAATAGAGAGCGCAAACAATAAGCACTCCAGCAAAGTCGCTATGAACATGGCATACGCCGCCCCGTACAAGCCATATTCAGGGATCAGCAAATAGCAAGATAGCGCCATTGCGCTCAGACCACAGGCATATATTTTAGTCTGTACAGCAAAGCTTTGTATGGATGCTAGCGCAGTACCGACAAATATATATATGTAGCGAACACCGGCAGCCAACATCAATAGGGTTAACACCCCGTGGAATTGCGCTATATAAGGGGTGTAAAATAACTCGAGAAAAAAGCCGCCGAGGATCCAAGCAATGCCCACACCGAACAGACCAAGTAGCAAACCAATCAGGCATAGCTGTCTAAGTAAGCGGGAAAATGCTTTTTGCTCTCTGCGCTGGTAATAAATCGCCAATTTAGGCGTGAGCACTTGCGATAGACTATTAACAATAATGCCACCTGCTACCAAGAAATAACTGATAGACGCAAAATAACCCGCGCTTTCAACGCCCATTTGCTGATTTAAAAAGAAATTAGGCAGATAAACGAATAGTGAACTAATGACCAATGCACAGGCGACGGTGAAATACTGCTTATATAGCGCCAAGGCACGAACAAGAGAACCGTAACTGATGAACTTTGCAATCGACAGCGCTTGAGATTCATTCTCACCGCTAGAACTACGTAAAAGCCAAAGATCAAATAAGCAAAAAACGCTTGCCGTAAGCGCCCAGGATGCCAATAAGTTTATAAACGTTCCGCCATTTATCGCAACAACGGTCACGGCAAGCATGGTTGTCAAAGACCGAGCAGCCATAAGCACCGCAATGCGATTAAAATACTGTAAGCGGCGCTGGTAACTATGGGCGAATTCGGTCAGCGAGTCGCACCAACGATAAAGTAAAACAATAGTGACGACCTGCATTAGCTCTTTCCATTGGTAGACTACAAATAATATGCAGCCCAAGGTCACGATAGCGTTGGCAAGCAAGCGAGCAGAAAAGTATTCATTGAGTGAGAACTGCCATTGCCTGTCTACCACGATCAACGTACGTAGTTTGAAGCTGGCAAACAAAAAAACGGGAGAGATAAACGATAACGCAAGCACGAACTGTCCGAGCTCAAGGCCCGAATAAAATTTAGCAATGATAACGAACAGCAACCAATGACTTGATGCTAATAAAACATTAGCCAACAGAGTATAAGCTGAGCTTTTCGCAACAGATGAATTCACGTTTTATTATTCTTATTATGTGAAACGAAGCGTTTACACTTGTATTTTTATTTATTGTAAGGCAACTGCGGACAAATTCGCCTTAGTCTTTAGTCTAATAATAACCAAAGGTATTTAGTACCCTGTTATGCCCAAGTTGGCAAGTATAAATTTTAAGCAAAAAAAAGCCGCCTAAGATAAGGCGGCTAAATCATGTTAATTAACAATAGGTTGGGAACTTCCTGTTGTATTTCCATCGGAATCGCTATCGATAACCTTAACTGCTTTTTGCAAAGCTTCAATTAAAGTCTCGCTTTCGAAGTGAGCGAGCTCGCCACCGTTTATGGCTAGCAGAACATCTTTCACTGCCTGATTTGCACCACATATATAGAGAAGCTTACCAGCCGCCTTGGTGTCAGACGCGATAGTATCTACTGCCATCGCTGCCGATACATCCATCGCTGGCACGCGGGAGAAGTCTAAAATCAGTACTTCTGACCCGGGCTTTACTTGCTGCCTAACGTGATGTCCAAGATCAGCTGCCGCACCAAAACTTAAAGGACCTGCAAAGTTAAATACATTCACTTTCCCATGTCCCTTTTCGAGCAGAGCCTGCTCTTCAGGGTCATTAGATAGCCTAGGAATTGCGCGTAACTCTTCGATTTGTATCTGTGCAATTTGACGTACATAAGCAAGTGCAGCCAAAACAACACCCACGCCTACGGCAGTAATCAAGTCAACAAATATAGTTAAACCAAGTACCAACAGCATGAGAGCAAAATCCCAACGAGGACCATTATGCGCGCGCTTGATATAACGCCAATCGATAATATCTAGACCTACTTTAACCAAGATACCTGCCAATACAGCGTGCGGGATGTTTGCTGCCAGTGGGCTCAAGCCCAACACAACTGCCAGCAATACTAACGCGTGTACCATACCGGATATTTTGGTTTTACCACCTGAGCGAATATTTACTACTGTACGCATCGTTGCGCCAGCACCAGCGATACCGCCAATTAAGCCTGCGACCGTATTACCAATACCTTGACCGATTAATTCTCTGTTACTTTCATGACGCGTACGAGTCATGTTGTCAGCGACGAGCGAGGTTAATAAGCTATCGATCGCGCCCAGTACAGCAAGAATAAACGCGGCTTCAAGAACCAACCAGAACTGACTTTGTTCAAAAACAGGTAAGTGAAGGCTAGGCAAACCACTAGGAATTTCGCCTAAGACAGGAACATTCGTCAATGCAAGGCTAATCAAGGTACCAATAATCAATGCCGCCAGAGCGCCAGGTACATATTTGCCGAGTTTTGCTGGCCACTTATAGGCGATAACCAACGTTAACACCCCAAGCCCTAAGGTCATGAAATTGATATTCGCTATCGCGTGAGGCAGATAAGATAAAGCCCCTAATGTTCCACCAGGAGGCTCATGCCCAAGCAACCGACCAAGCTGCAAAATAATAATAATAGCGCCAATGCCTGTCATAAACCCAGATATCACTGGATATGGCACCAAGCGGATGTACTGGCCAACGCCAAGAAAGCCAAATAAGATTTGCAAAATACCGGCTAAAATAACAGCGGTAAATATTAGCTCAACGTTGCCTGATAAACTGGCAAACAAGCCAGCGAGAACAACGATCATAGGGCCTGTTGGGCCAGATATCTGTGACGGGGTACCACCAAATAGGGCAGCAAAGAAGCCTACCGCAATCGCGCCATATAAGCCTGCTAACGGACCGACGCCCGACGCTACACCTAAAGCCAACGCCAGAGGCAAGGCAACTATGCCGGCGGTAAGACCGCCGGTTAAATCACCTCTTAAATTAGAAAAATCGAATTTCATTTATTTGAATATCCTGCTTTTTATAGGCCAAGAGCCGATTTAAATTCCGAATCACTGGCATAACATTCTTGCATAGGTTTGAAGCTCTCACTTGACGGCTCGTAACACAAAACATCACCTGTTTCGATGTTATATACCCAGCCGTGGATCTGTACTTCTTTGCACGCTAAGCGCCCAGCAACAGAAGGATGCGTTTTAAGATGCTGAATTTGCAGCAAAACGTTTTCCTTCGTCACTTCATCTAAATGTTCTGTACCCACACTTCCGTGCTTGTGTTTAACAACCTCTGTAGCACCGCGGCAATGACCGAGCCACTCTTTCACGTGGGGTAATTCAGTCAACGCTTCTGGGGCTAGGGCACCTTTCATAGCACCGCAATCTGTGTGTCCACAAATAACGATGTGTGCCACACCTAAAGCGGCAACTGCAAATTCAATAGAAGCTGTCATTCCGCCGGTTTGATTGCTATGTGGTGGAACAACGTTGCCTGCGTTACGGCAAATAAATAGATCGCCCGGCCCTGTTTGCGTGACCATGTTTGGGTCAATACGTGAATCAGAGCACGTAATGAATAATACTTCTGGATTCTGACTCGTCGCTAGCTTTTGAAAGACTTCTTTATTTTTTGGAAAAACATCTCGTTGAAACTTTGCTACACCTGAAATCACATGATCCATGACATACTCCTAAAGTTAAAAAACGGTCTTACCCGTCGCCACGTTAAACTAACCTCATGTTGCCTGATAGCTTTATAGAAAAATACAGTGGTTCGTGATAGCCTATTACTATCAAAGACACATTTAGCCAGTCATTATGCCCCAGTCTCATATTCAGCCATCTCTGAAGCAATTAAAATACTTTGTTGCTGTCGCGCACACTCTTAATTTTAGACGAGCATCATATCAATTGCACATCAGCCAACCGACCTTAACGAATCAAATCATTAAATTAGAAGAAGGGTTAGGTCTTAAACTATTTGAGAGAACGCGAAATGGCACCATGCTTTCCCCTGACGGTCGGGAGTTGTTAACGCATGCAGAGCATATACTCCAGACTATGACAGAGTTTCAAAGTGTCGCCAGAGAGTTAGCTCAGGGCCCCAGGACAACGTTTAAATTAGGCATACCGCCTACATTAGGCCCTTACCTACTTCCCTTTGTATTGCCACAATTACATCAGTTATACGACAAGCTAAAATTCTATGTGCGTGAATCAGCGCCTAGTGAGCTTCACACTGGTTTGTACAAAGGTGAATACGACCTAATAATCTCACCACTGGCAGGTCTTCCCAACGATTTTATTGTGGAACCCCTGTTTACCGAACCACTTAAATTAGTGCTTTCAAGTGAGCACCCTATGAGTAAAGACTTATTGATTCAACCTAAAGACTTAAAAGGCCAACGGATATTAACCTTGGAAGACAAACACCATTTCCACCATCAAGTCTTGGATATATGTAACGAGTTAGGAGCAGAACTGCAGCGAGATTATGAAGGCACCAGCTTAGATACACTAAGACAAATGGTGGTGATGGGCATGGGAGCGGCGTTTTTGCCTGGATTATATGTGCATTCAGAAATGCATAACCCCGAATCTCTACATGTGTGTGAGATAAAAAATAAACCTATTTTGCGACAACACGCCCTAGCATGGCGAAACACATCACCATCAAGAGTATTCTTTCGAGAACTCGCCGATCGTTTCAGACGAATTATAAAAGCACGCTTGAGTCATGTGGTAGATGTATATATACCTTAATCTTAACAGCAGCCTGATTTTTATTCTTACAACGAAGGTTAACTTCTTTCCGATGATTTGGAATTAGCAATGACCTACTCATGACAAACTTCTACTTTCATTCTAAATGGGCGCCTGCCGGTGTCTTCCGGAACCGCGATATCTTGCAACGCGGTTGTCGCATGGGGGTGAAAGCGGGGCTGTCAGGAGTGCCGCTCCAGCCGCTTGAACGGGCAGCATGGATGCTGCACTGGAGGTAGCCCCATGGATGGGTGACACCTAGCCGTTTATTACGTGAACCAGTATTGCATAGCACTCGATGGGTGAGAACGGGGCTTTCTGGAGCACCGCTCCAGCCGTTTGAACGACCGACATGGATGTCGAGCTGGACCCAGCTACAGGGAAGTATGACACCTAGCCGCCTACTACGGTAACCAGCTTTGAACTGTGATTGTGACTACAGTTGATTTTTCCATAGCGCAGAAACGAAAAAAGCCACCCGATTAAGGTGGCTTCATTCTAAATGGGAGTCTGGCGGTGTCTTCCGGCAACCGCGTTGCGAAACAAAGCGGCTGTCGCATGGGGGTGAAAGCGGGGCTTTCAGGAGCACCGCTCCTGCCGCTTGAACGGGCAGCATGGATGCTGCACTGGACGCAACCCCATGGATGGGTGGCAACGAGTAGCTTGATATTTTCTCAGCCATTGCATGACATTCGATGGATTTGGTTTCTTCATGTGGGGGTAGCTTTGCGCGACAGCGCTTAGGAAAAGGGCTATCCGTTGATGCCGTATCAACCTTGCAATACTTTATCCTGTACATGCAAAAAAGGGCTACCCCGGTCGCCGCGCGATTGAGGATAGCCCTTTTTCTAATTGGGAGTCTGGCGGTGTGCTACTCTCGCATGGGGGTGAAAGCGGGGCTCTCAGGAACGCAGTTCCTGCCGCATGAACGACCTGAGCTCTGCGAAGGGCTGGGAATCCACTTTGTGAAGGTTTGTTGCCGAGTTGCTTTTGCGCGAAGCGCATATACGAAAAAGCCCTGACCGTTGTTTGGTCAGGGCTTTTCGTGTAATGGGAGTCTGGCGGTGTGCTACTCTCGCATGGGGGTGAAAGCGGGGCTTTCAGGAGCACCGCTCCTGCCGCTTGAACGGGCAGCATGGATGCTGCACTGGAGGTAGCCCCATGGATGGGTGACACCTAACCGTTTATTACGTGAACCAGTATTGCATGGGATGCCCCGCATAACACTCGATGGATTTGGTTTCTTCATGTGGGGGTAGCGTTGCGCGACAGCGCTTAGGATGAAGCCACCTTATCATTGTTGTTTAGATAGCCTTCAATTTCTTCTGTAGCGCAGAAACGAAAAAAGCCACCCGATTAAGGTGGCTTCATTCTAAATGGGAGTCTGGCGGTGTGCTACTCTCGCATGGGGAAACCCCATACTACCATCGCCGCTAATGCGTTTCACTTCTGAGTTCGAGATGGGATCAGGTGGGGCCGCATCGCTATGGCCACCAGACATAAACTGTTATTTATCAAGCCTAAGCTTAATAAATCAATATGTAAAAGCTGATGCCGTTCCTCTTAAGGTCTGGCTGTAATCATCGCTAAATCTCTTTAGTCTTACTCTTGATTCAA
>BAEM01000050.1 GCA_000314955.1 Paraglaciecola chathamensis S18K6
TGCGACCAATAAAGGCGAGCTGCTCTCGCCAACGTTAGACATGACAGCGATTCAAGACGAGACGGCAGAACCAAAATGGCAGTTGTTGTATGTTTTACCTTCGCAGTGTTCTGTTGAGTGTGAAAACGCTTTATATAGCGTAGAGCAAGTGTGGACCGCGTTAGGCAAAGAACATGACAGAGTGCGTGCTACCGTGATCAGTACACCTGAAAGTGACGCCACTGTTATTCAGCGTTTGAATGAGAAAAACACCGTTAAGTTGTTAAAAACTAACGTAGAAAGTGTTGATAATGTGTTTCAAGGTGAGCCAGTAAATGCTATTTTCATTGCTGATACCTTGAATAATGTAATCTTACGTTATCCACTTCAAGTTGAGCAGCAGCAAGCTATTTTGCATAGTCGAGACATTTTATCCGATTTGCGGAAACTGCTGAAATTATCGCGCATAGGCTAGAGGAACGTTGATGAGGAAAATGGCGCTGGCAGGCATTATTCTTGCCATTATCGTGATTGTGCTAGGTGCATATACACGATTGACGGATGCGGGACTAGGATGTCCAGATTGGCCGGGTTGCTATGGGCATTATAAGGTGCCCGCTGGGCTAGAACACATTAATGCCGCTGAATTGGCGTTTCCTGAACGCCCGTTAGAGCCTCAAAAAGCATGGAATGAAATGATCCATCGCTACTTCGCTAGCGCACTGGGTTTACTCATACTGGTCATTTTTGTCATGAGCCTAGTAAAGCGCGCTTACCATCGACCGATTAAATTACCCTTCTTCTTGCTGTGCTTAGTGATATTTCAAGGTATGTTGGGTATGTGGACCGTGACCTTAAACTTATTACCTATCGTGGTAATGGGCCATTTGTTAGGTGGTTTTGCTGTCTTGTCGTGCTTATTTTTACTTTATTTACGTTTATTGCCCTATCGCATACCGGGGGGCGATCAGCAAATGCGCCGGCTTGGTAAATTTGCACTCATTGGCATCGCTATACTCATTGGGCAAATCGCCTTAGGTGGCTGGACGTCAGCAAATTACGCGGCGCTTGCCTGTACCGAAATGCCCATTTGTGAAAGCAACTGGTACCAACGTTTAGACTTTATCGGCGCGTTCAGTTTGCCTGATGCAGATAACTACGAGTACGGTGTGCATAATTATGCCCAGCGTATGACAATGCATATTGTGCACCGAGCAGGAGCTCTGGTGACCTTTATTTACTTGTGCTGGTTGGCAACACGTATTTATGCCGTTGCAAGCTCAAGATTGCTGAAGAATATCGCCAGCATCATGATCATTGTGCTAGGTGCTCAAGTTATCTTAGGTGTTAGTAATGTCGTGTTCAGCCTGCCGGTTGCTGTGGCGGTAATGCACAATGCGGTTGCTGCCACGCTGTTACAAATTTTGGTGTTACTTAGCTACACCCTTTACCGAAAAACATAGGAGAGACCAATGAGTAAATCAGTTGGTACTGCATCTCATAACATTATGGCTAAATCTAAATCGGCTTTGCATTGGCGTGACTACTACGAAATGACGAAACCAAAGGTGGTCATGTTGCTGTTGTTAACGGCTTTGGTCGGGATGTGTTTAGCAAGTGAAACCTGGATAAGCTGGAAAATACTGCTCGCTGGTTTAACCGGTATTGGTTTTTTATCGTCTGCGGCGGCGGTTATCAACCATGTGGTAGACCGTAAAATCGACGCCCAGATGGCACGAACCTCTAATCGTCCTTTGCCTAAAGGTAAAGTTTCGCCCAAGCGCGCGCTGGTTTTTGCAGGCTTACTCACGGTAGTGGGTTACGTTATTTTAGAATTGTGGGTCAATCGCTTAACTGCACTATTAACCTTGGCCAGCTTGGTGGGCTACGCCTTTGTTTATACTATGTATTTAAAGCGCGCTACGCCGCAAAACATCGTCATTGGTGGCTTAGCGGGTGCTGCTCCTCCATTATTAGGCTGGTCAGCCGTCACCAATGATATACATGCCCATGCTTTGCTGCTGGTGCTTATTATCTTTATTTGGACTCCTCCGCACTTTTGGGCACTGGCCATCCACAGAGAGAAAGACTATGCGCGGGCGCAAATTCCTATGTTGCCTTGCACTCACGGAATAGAATTTACCAAAACCTCGATTTTGTTATACACGGTATTATTGGCCTTGATTTGCGTATTGCCTTATTTGATTGGCATGACAGGCGCGATTTATTTGATTGGCTCTAGCGCATTGAACGCAGGCTTCTTGTATTATGCATGGAAATTAAAATTCGCCAGTGACGAACATACTGCGATGAAAACCTTTAAGTTTTCCATTATTCATTTGATGGTGTTGTTTGTTGTGTTACTGGTTGATCACTATATGAGATTCACTTTTTGAGCAGATTAAGTTTAGCGTTAATCGCTTTAGCGGCACTGATTGTTGGCATTGTTATCGCGGTCAATATTGCACCGCCGAAAAGCGATGAAACGCAGTATATCAACCTTTATCCTCAAGCGAGAGCGCTGCCCGCGTTTTCTTTGACGGATAGCAATGGCCAGTCACTGACCAATGAAAGTCTGCAGAGTCAATGGACACTCGTTTTTGTAGGTTACACGTTTTGTCCCGATATTTGCCCGACCTCCTTATCAGACCTGAGCAGTATTTATCCTGAGTTACAGGCTATTGAGGGGCAGTATCCGGTCAAGGTGGCGTTTATTTCAGTTGACCCTGCGCGAGACACCACTGAACGGTTAGCCGAATACATTAACTTTTTCGAACCAGACTTTATTGCTGCAACGGGTGAGCATGCTGATTTGTTTCCTTTCGTGCGGGCCATGGGCATGATGTATTCCACTTCGCAAAACACTGACGATGAAAATTACTTAGTCGATCACAGTTCATCAGTGGTGTTGGTTAACCCTCAAGGTCATGTAGTTGGGCGCTTTAAGCCTGAATTTGCCGCGGGCAAAGTGGCAGTCAGTGACAGCAAGCGTATTTTGCACGATATGAAGATAATCGCGGGTGCTGAATAAGCGTGTACCGCTTACGACAAGCAACGGCTGATGATGCGCAAGATGCCGTTGCGCTGATCCTTTCGTCAGCGCCTGAAGCGTTGCCACGTTTATTTAGTCAGCATACAGCGCAATTACAATACAGTGCTCAAACCTTTCTAGAACAAGCATTTTTACAGCAACAAGGTCAGTTTGGCTTTGCTAACCACTGGGTTATCGAAATGAAAGGGAGTTTGGCCGCCATAGGTTGTGTTTGGCAGCGAGAAATGGGCGCAGAATATGTGCAAGCAACCCTCAAAAGTATGACCGAATACTATCAAGGTCCTGACGTTTTAGACGTGCTACAAAGATGCCAGTCATTGCAACATGTGTTTGCGCGCCCTGCCGCTGAAGAAGCGTGTATTGGGCATATTGGGGTGGCCGCGCCATTTCAGCGCCAAGGTTTATGCAGTGAGCTTTTAGGTCATTTAGCGGCAACAGCCTTAGATTTAGGTAAACAGTACCTAACCTTAGACGTTAAACAAGATAACGTAAGCGCTATCAGTTGTTATCAAAAGTTTGGCTTTAGCGCACAGCGCACCACTGTAGATAACAGCCCGATGAAATTAGGCGCTTACTTGCATATGCGAAAAAAGCTCTAATCAGGCCAGTCACCATTTTCTGTTGGAATAAACCAGGGTTTAGAATACCAATAGTAACGTGATGGTTCGCGTTTGCTTGGAGCGGTACAATTTATTCTTGAGCGTCCAACAGGCAGATTTTGTTTGAAATCCACCCTAATCAATTCATCGTTAATCGTTATTTTTTGCCTATCGCCCTGAAAATAGCAGGCTATCTGATTATTATTGATGTCGTCACTTTGCACACTGAACTCAAACGTAAAAGGACTACTTTGAACCAAAGGCGTGCTTGGGGACGGGTTTTGCACGGGCATGGCAAGGCTGGCCATTTTCACTTTTAGGCGGTCTAAATTCGCATAAATACCCGCCGAAGGAAATCGAGGAAGAGCCGAGAAGTCGCTAAAGCTGGCTATAGCGCCTGAGTACTGGGCAAAACCTACATAGCCTAGTTCGGTAAGACGGGCTTGGAGCTCGGGAGAATACTCGCCATATGGATAAGCGAAGAACTTATCTTTTACGCCCAAATTGTCTTCAAGTAACTGTTCAGCTGCCTGAATATCGCTAATTCGCCGAGTTAACCAAGCATCATCACTTTCATTAGGCTGGCGGCTAAGTAAGTGCTCGTGGCGCAAGTTATGGTTTGCGAAGCTAGCACCTTGTTCCGCCATGGCTCGCATGTCATCCCAGCTTAAATGATAATTCACTTTATCAACTAAATCTGGGTTGATAAAAACGGTGTAGGGCAGTTTGTACTTGCTTAGAACTGGGTGACCGTTTTGATAAATATTTTTGAAACCATCATCAAACGTTATCGCGATGACCTTGTTGGGCAGTGGCTGTTTGTCTTTAAGAGCAGTGACTATGTCCTTAAGCGGCAACACAGTGTAGTTGTCGGCCAAATACGCCATGTGTTGTTCAAATGTATCCGGTGAAACACTGGTAGAGGCAGGCGTACTTTCGCTTACGTGGTGATAAAGCAAGATAACCGCGTTGTCGCGGGCTAGAACCTTGCTGCTCGAAATACACAAACCAAGACAAATCAATACATAAAAAATGATACGATCCATAACGTTTCCCTTTGTGACGCATTTAATCGCGCTATTGTAGCACTGAATGCTAAGGGCTAAATGGGCGAGCACTCGCTTTCACTCATTATTCTTTTTATTTAAGTGAGAATATCCTTGGCTTTAGCACAGCAACGCTTTTGGCATTTTGCTTCACATCGACAGCTCATTCTATTAGCACTGCCGATGATCCTAAGTAATATCACCACGCCACTGATTGGTATGGTGGATACCGCCGTATTAGGCCACATGGGCAGCAGCCATTATTTGGCGGGTGCTGCGATAGCATCACTGATTTTGACCCAAACCTATTGGTTGTGTGGCTTTATTCGCATGTCGAGCACAGGCTTAAGTGCCCAAGCAAAAGGCGAACAGAGCAACGAAAGTAAGAGTCGTGTCTTTTGGCAAAGCTGCAGTGTTGCCCTAGTGATCGGTATTGCGATTTGGGCTGCGCAAACACCGTTACTCGCCTTAGGTATTCATTTCGCCCAGCCGGAAGCACAGCTACTCAACGTGATTCAACAATATTTCAGTGTGCGCATTCTTGGCGCGCCCGCTGCCTTGGTGAATCTGGCAATTATTGGCTGGCTTATCGGTCAACAAAAAACCAAGCAAGTCTTATATATTCAGGTGTTTGCAAATTTACTTAACGCAGGGTTAAGTATATTGCTGGTATTTGTGTTTGATGCTGGCGTAAAAGGCGTCGCGATGGCTAGTGTTGCCGCCGAATACAGTATTTTATTGCTAGGCGTATGGGTAGCTGTGCGGGGCATGGGGCTGCAAATGCCACGTTGGGATCTTTGGCGCTGGTCATCATTGGCGCAGCTAATGAGCCTAAACGGATACAGCTTTGTGCGAAATTTAGCCCTGCAGTTGTGTTTGGCGTTTGTTATTTTTCAAGGCGCTAGATTTGGGCCTTTAACCGCTGCCAGCAATGCGATCATTATGCAGTTTTTCGCTTTGATAGCGCTTGGGTTAGATGGTATTGCGTATGCTGTTGAGGCGCTGACGGGTGAGGCGAAAGGTAAAAATGACGCCAATGAAATCAATCGGGTTGTGTTGCGTGGACTGTTTTGGTCTTCGGTGGTGGCCGGGGGCTATAGCGTAAGCTTTGCTTTATTTGGTCAGCAGATCATTGCCATATTAACTGATTTGCCTGAATTGCGCGTATTCGTTGCTCAGTACTTAATCATCATCTGGTTATTGCCGATCGTGAGCCATTGGTGTTTTTTACTTGATGGGGTGTTTGTGGGGCTAACGCGCGCTAAAGCCATGCAAAACAGCATGTTGCTGAGTGCTTTATGTTTCTTTTTTCCAAGCTGGTGGCTGTTGCAGGCGTACGAGAATCGTGCATTGTGGGTTGCCTTGTTATTGCTCATGCTAGGGCGAGGTCTTAGTCTTGGGGGGTATTTTGCTTATCTTTATCGCGGTGGGCGTTTGATAGGGTAAACGCGTTTTGCATGCGGTAGGCTAAAATGCCCAAATACCCGAAAAGTGCCAATATACAACCAATACAAAGGGCTATTAAACCAGGAATTTGTAACCACACCCAGTAAGTACTTCCAGTAAAAATAAGGGCTGCGCCGATAACAAAAAAGCCGAGACCGTATTTAAAACGACCCCAGCTTTTATGTGGATCAGCAGCTAATTTGCTCAGCTGCTTTCTAAGCATACTAGTGCCTAATTAGTAGTAAGAGTGCTCACCGGCTTCATGCTCGGTAGCATCTTTTACTGCGGTTAATTCACCAGAAAATTGCGCTAGCATTTGCTTTTCAATGCCGTCTTTAAGGGTCACATCAACCATAGAGCAGCCATTACAGCCACCGCCAAATTGCAATATCGCCTCGCCTTTGTCGGTGATCTCCATCAACATGACTTTGCCGCCATGGCTGGCAAGTTGCGGATTGATTTCTGACTCGATCATATAGTTAATACGCTCTTCTAGTGGCGCATCATCATCAACTTTACGTGCTTTGGCATTAGGCGCTTTCAAGGTTAATTGAGAGCCCATTTGGTCAGTCACAAAGTCGATTTCTGCTTCGCTTAAAAAAGGCGCACTTTCTGCGTCAACAACGGCGTCAAAGCCATTGAACTCTAAAGTGGTGTCGGTTGGCTCCACTGCATCTGGCGGGCAGTAAGAAACCCCACATTCTGCGCTAGGTGTGCCAGGGTTAACCACAAAAACCCGAATATTGGTGTCAGGCTCTTGTTTTTCAAGCAATTTACAAAAATGTGCTTGGGCTGTATCTGAAATTGAAATCATAAAAAAGGTCCTGTTGTAGAAACATATTCGGATTGTATCAAAATTACTTGACTAAAACACTCAAGTAATAAGGTTTACTTATGTCAATTTTAGCTAAAACATGCGAACCTTTTACCTTTAATTTGATGTAACAAAAGGTGTAGGTGTATGAAGTGCGGTTGGTTTTGGGGAGCTGTGTGTTTTGTTTTATGGTCTTTTTCGGCTCAAGCGCTCACAGACACTGATTATTTACCTGCCAATACGCAGTACAACGCAGACATTCCTCGGCCTTCACACGTACTAGGCGCCCCTGTCGGTGAGTGGCATGTTCGTCATGATCAATTGGTGGAATATATGCGTATTCTGGCCGATAAATCTGACAGGGTGTCATTGCGAGAAACTGGTCGAAGCCACGAAAATCGCCCCTTGCTGTTACTTACGTTTAGCGCTGCAAAAAATCTGCAAAATATAGAAAATATCCGCCAGACCCATCTTTCGTCGTTTGGGCAAAAAAGTCAGTCGGCTGACCCTTTGATTCTATGGATGGGCTACAGCGTGCATGGTGACGAGTCTTCAGGGGCTAACGCCGCATTGCTTGTGGCTTACTACTTGGCGGCAGCTCAAGGAGAGGCTGTTGAGCAGTTACTTGAGAACAACGTAGTATTGATGGAGCCTAGTATTAACCCAGATGGGTTATCACGATTTGCCCAGTGGGCTAATGGCAATCGCGGTCAGCAGTTAGTAGCCGACCCTAACCACAGAGAACACCAACAACCTTGGCCAAGCGGGCGAACCAACCATTATATGTTCGACTTAAACCGTGATTGGCTTTTGCTGACGCACCCAGAATCTCAAGCTCGCATCGCTGAGTTTCATCGCTGGCGCCCACACGTACTCACCGATTTTCATGAAATGGGCACCAACAGTAGTTATTTCTTTCAGCCGGGGATCGCTTCACGCAATAACCCCTGGACACCCACGCGCAATATAGAGTTGACCGCTGAATTAGCTAAGTTTCATGCCGCTGCGCTTGATGAATCAAAGCAGCTGTATTTTACTCAAGAAGCCTATGATGACTTTTACTATGGTAAAGGCTCTACTTACCCAGATGCCCAGGGCAGTATCGGCATTTTATTTGAACAGGCTAGCAGTCGCGGGCATAAGCAAGAATCTATTCATGGCGTACTCAGCTTCGCTGATACCATTCAAAATCAAGTCACCACATCGCTTTCCACCTTCAGGGGGGCGCAGGCAAATAAAGCAGCATTGCTTGCCTACCCAGCAGAGTTTACTAAGCAAACTAATGAGTTGAGGAAAGACGATAAAATCGTTGGTTATTTGCTGAGTGAGTCTAAAGATGCCACGCGGTTTTCTGATCTCAAATCGATATTGCAGCAACACCAAATCCAATTTAACTACCTTGAAAAAGAAGTGAGTATTGACGAGCTGACCTATCAGCCACTAAATAGTATTTTTGTGCCACTGAATCAGCCTCAATATCGATTAATTAAGTCTCTGTTTTCTGAGCGAAAAAGTTTCAACGACAATAGTTTTTATGATGTATCTAGTTGGAACCTGCCACTGGCGTTCAACATTCAATACTCACCCGTAGAACGAAAGTTATGGCGTAAAGTCCCTGTCGCTAATGAGCAAAACAGCCAATTGCAAAAACACACCACGCTGGCAGACGAAAATGCCTATGCATATGGTTTTTCGTGGGCTGACTCCAAGGCACCGGCCTTGCTTAATCAGCTTTTGAGCGCAGGCGTACAGGTTAAAATTGCCGGCTCAGATTTTGCCGCTACAACAGATCAGGGAAACATCAGTTTTAGCGCTGGCTCAGTATTGATACCCATGGCGTTAGAGCAGCCGGATAACTTATTGTCATTGCTTAACAAAAGCGCGGCACAAACAAACATTAAAGTGTGGCCTATTTTGTCTGGTTTAACCGCCCAAGGTATTGATATCGGCAGTCGCGAAATGCATCTGGTTAAAGCACCTCAGGTGTTATTGGTAGGTGGGCAAGGTACATCGCAATATGAGGCGGGCGAAGCATGGCATTATCTAGATACGGTAGTCGGTATGCCGGTAACCATCACTGATTTACCTCGTTTATCTCAACTTGATCTAAGTCGTTATACACACATTGTATGGGTAAGTGGTGATTATAGTGATGTGCCTGAAAAGACCGTAAGAACCTTAGAAAAATGGCTGTCTGCGGGTGGCGTGATGATAGGACAGCGCACAGCCGCGAAATGGTTTGCAGATAAAGACTGGCTGAAAGCGTCGTTTCTCAGTCAGGATGAAATAAAACGGGCATTCTCAGTTACCGGCCTTGCTTATGCAGATAAAGACCAACTCGCTGCAAAGCAGCGTATCGCCGGTGCGATATTTGATACCCAATTAGATACCAGCCACCCTCTTACCTTTGGATTACCGCGGGAACATTTGCCTTCATTCAAAAACAGCACTGTGGTGATGCGGGTACCCAAAACTCCGTTCGTCACTGTGGGGCGCTATTCATCTACATCGCTCATGTCGGGCTATGCCGCAGACGAGTTGCAGGAGCTAATTAACAATAGCGCTTCAATTGTTGCTCACAGTGTTGGAAAGGGTAAGGTTATCGCGTTTGTTGATGATCCAAACTTTCGTGGGTATTGGCGCGGCACAAGACGCCTGCTAAGTAACGCGATATTCCTGTCAGGTTTAATTAATGCTCAAGGGTAAGGCACATACTCCATACCTCTACTTGTAAGTCTGGGTGATGTTTTTTCATCAGTTGATATAGGGCTTCAACAGTAGCGCCTGTAGTGATGACATCATCCAATATTGCCACATGTTGATAGTTTAAGGGCCGATGCAAGGCAAATGCATTTTTCATATTGGCTTTTCGCTGCACACTGGAAAGCGATGTCTGGGTCTGTGTGGCTTTTTGCCGAGTGACTATATCCGTGGCAAGGGGAATACCTGTTAAAGCCGAAATACACTTTCCCAGCTCAACGCTCTGATTGTATTTTCGTTCTTGATAACGAGCGGGGTGCAGAGGAACAGGAATAATGGCTTGCGGCAAGGCCGAGTCGGCGCTCAAGGCATGCTCAACAAAAAGTTTGGCTAGTGCGCTGGCGTGAACAATTTTATTAGAAAATTTTAAGCCCGTCAGTAATCGGGATAGAGGCCATTGATAATCGGCCAGAGCTAGCACTTTGTTGGCTGTTAGGTGTTTTAGGCCTCGTTGCGCCTTAGGCCAGTTAAGTAAATTGTAATCATACTTTTGCCAAGAAAATAGCGCTAGGTCGTCCTCGCAGTAGCCACAAATAAGCGTTTTACTGTGCTGAAAACATAATAAACATTGATGTGCTTTTTTGACGCTTAGGTGACTAAAGCGCATCACGTGTGCGCCATCTACTTGATTTCACTTTTTTCATCTCTACACTGACACGCCAGTTCTTAAGAGTAGATGAAATAAATGCACACGACGTTAAAAACACGCACCGCTGGCAGTGGGCCAAGCCTTGTCTTACTTCATGGCTGGGGAGTTAACAGTGGTGTATGGCAGCCAATAGCAGCGCAACTAGAGCAACATTTCAGCGTTACCTACGTTGATTTGCCAGGTTTTGGTGAGAACTCTCAAGCCTTACCTGAGCCATACAATTTAGCAAATTTGGCAGCAAGCGTTGCTAACGTTCTCCCTGAGAACAGCGTACTTGCAGGTTGGTCGCTAGGTGGCTTAGTGGCGCAGCAGATTGCACTGCATGAGCCTACAAAGGTTCAGCGCCTCGTACTGATAGCAACCTCGCCCAAATTTCAAAAAAGTCATGATTGGCCAGGGATCGAACCTACAATTTTGCAGGCGTTTTCCCAGCAATTAGTCAAAAACTTAAGCAAAACTATCGAGCGTTTCTTGGCGATACAGGCTATGGGCAGCGACTCAGCTAAAGCCGACATCAAGAAAATAAAAAGCAGTATCGAAGCGTCACCTCAAGCTGACATTGCCGCGCTAACGGCGGGGTTAACAATTCTTGAGCAAGCAGATTTAAGAGCTGAACTTGCTTCACTAAGTATGCCAGTACACTGGATGCTGGGCCGTCTTGATAGCTTGGTTCCTGCAAAACTAAATGACTATGTGCAACAGCGTTTACCGCCAAGTCACAGCGTCACCGTTTTTCCTCATGCCTCCCACGCGCCATTTATTTCTCACACGGAACATTTTATGGCTGATTTTATGACCACTGTTAAGGAAAGTACGCTTAAATAAAAAGTCGCTGTTAAAAGTGAGCTTTTTGGTTAATAATTAACCATGAGAGGTTAGTAGAGGTACTCAGTGTGGACATTTCATATAACAGCAACATTAGTGGCGCGTTTGCCAGCGGTTTACAGGGTGTGCAACGCGGCAGCGAACAGGTCACCCAAGCATCAAGCGATATCGCCAATTTAAATAGCGAGTCAGCGCAAGGTAACTCGGCAGGTGTGAACTTGACCGACAGTGTGGTGGACCTTAAAACGGGTGCACTAGGCGTTGAAGCTTCTGCCAAAGTATTAGACGTAGCAAATGACACCCTAGGCACACTGCTCGACACCTTTGCTTAATTGAATAAACCAATAAGTAGGTACGATTAAAAGACTGACATGAACATTGTAACGCCTATCCCAACGACGGTTGTGTTTACGACCGCCAATGTCAACACTGAATCTGCACGCAGAGATAATACCCTGCGTGAAACAGTACCAGCGTTGACAGGGTCTGAAAATTCAGCCGCAGAATCAGGGATAGCCAGTGAACATGACAAAGTTAAAACACCTGCTCAGCCGCTAGTTTATGAGCGTCCCCAGGTTCAATCTCAAGGTGAAGCTGCATCAGATGTACAGCAGAACGCTGAAAAGGACACAGCCGAGCAAGAAAGTGCAGGCAAAGAAAACGCCGAGCAAGAGCAACAAGCTCAGCAAGAACAACAAGATAAAGCGCAAATAGAGGAGCTGAAAAAGCGTGACGCCGAAGTGCGCACCCACGAACAGGCACATGCCAACACTGGCGGGCAATACGCCGGCGCACCTCAATATGAGTACACCACCGGGCCGGATGGTAAGCGTTATGCTACAGGCGGTGAAGTGTCTATTGATGTGTCAGAAGAAGATACTCCGGAAGATACCATTCGTAAGATGCAGCAAGTTAAAGCTGCAGCACTCGCACCAGCAGAGCCCTCAGCCCAAGACTTAAGAGTGGCGGCTGAGGCAGCTCAGAAAACCTTTGAAGCGCGCAAAGAATTAGCCGAAGAGAAAAGTGAAGGGGTAGGTGTTGTTGCTCAATACGCCGCCCAAAGCGAAGCGGTTAACGCTAGCGGACAATTTACTGCCAAATCTGAGTTTGGTCCTCAACTTGAGGAAATTGTGCGAGGCACCGACGAAGGTACGCCTATTCGTAGTTTAGACACAGCAGATGTTGAGAATGCTACGTTAAAAAGCGAGCGCTCTGTGTTCGCTAGCGACACAAGCACTGCGTTTAATGCTCAAGCGAGAGATGATAATACGCTTATCGCCGAGCGCGTTGTTCAGCGTTACTATCAAGGCGTAAGTGAACCTAAACATTCTGGTTTAAATTACTCTGCTTGATTTACCGGCTTCCATTTTAGTGAGTTTAATAACGCCGCTTATTACTATAGGCGGCGTTTTTCGTTGGAATTAATAGCCGTAATTGTTCGCGAACTGACGCTTGTCTTCAGGGGTTGCCACCTCGTTACAAGCACCAAGAATATGTAATCGACAACTTGATTCATACGTGTCTATTTCAGTGTATCCTTCACGGCAATAGCCTGTGTCACTTAACTTTGTTTCAAGGTGAGTAAATAGCTCGTCAAGCGGGCTTTCATTAGGCGTGTCTCCCTTTGCTTGGTTTTTGTTTCTATGTTCGGGAGGAGGGCCACCTGCGCCGCCGCGCTCTGGTTTATTGTCGCCCTTGTCTTGGTTAGCGCTAATGCTGAAATTAAACACTTTTCGGTTAGTATCTTTAATGTTGGTTGCGAACATATCAGGCTCTTTAGGTTGAGGTTTAGGCTTGCCCGCGCAAGCACTTAATACAATAGGCACCAAAAGCGTTAAAGGAAGGAGTTTTTTCATCGTCATAAAGGACTCACGTTATCAATTATTGGAAAGCATTTTTCTCTGTGTATGACGTAAAAGGGTGCGGGATAGTTTCTATCGGTTATGTAAAAGCTGTGTAATGGCTAAGCAGAAATAGGTTTTCAGAGCATAAAAAAACCGGTGGGCTAAGCCACCGGTTTATTGTGTATCACGCGCAAAGACCTAAGTAGGTGACTTAGCTCTTTTTCGCTTTGGCAAAGGCATCAGCAAAGGCATTACCCATAGCTTGATTCGCAGAAGCGGGCGCTGGCTTTTTGCTGTGAGATCGACCACCTGACTTACTGTTC
This sequence comes from Paraglaciecola chathamensis S18K6, assembly GCA_000314955.1. Lineage (GTDB taxonomy): Bacteria > Pseudomonadota > Gammaproteobacteria > Enterobacterales > Alteromonadaceae > Paraglaciecola > Paraglaciecola chathamensis. The sequence continues at coordinate 13,338 of BAEM01000050.1, forward strand.
GAACGAGGTTTGTTCTCGTTGGGTGCGCGGTTTTGGCTAGCCTGAGCTTTTACATCGTCGTTCAAACGCATAGTGAATGACACGCGTTTGCGGGCTACATCGACTTCCATCACTTTGACTTTAACAATGTCGCCGGTTTTCACGATTTCCCGTGGGTCAGAAATAAATTTGTCTGTCATCGCAGATATATGTACTAAGCCATCTTGGTGAACACCTACATCAACAAAAGCACCAAAGTTAGCTACGTTGCTGACCACACCTTCTAAAATCATGCCTTCTTTCAAATCGCTTAGGGATGACACGCCTTCTTTAAAGGTGGCTGTTTTAAACTCAGGGCGAGGATCGCGTCCTGGTTTCAATAGCTCATTGATGATGTCAGTTACCGTGGGGAGTCCGAATGTATCGTCCACAAATTGTTGGGGCTCAAGCTTTTTCAGAAGTTCGGTATTACCGATCAAATCATTTACTGCACTGCCTGAGTTACTTACTATGGCTTGCACTACAGGATAAGCTTCGGGGTGAACCGCTGAAGCATCAAGTGGGTTACTGCCATTAACTATGCGTAAAAAGCCAGCTGCTTGCTCATAGGCTTTTGGCCCTAGGCGCTCTACTTTTAGTAAATCTTTACGGCTACCAAATGCGCCATTGGTATCTCTGAAATTCACGATATTTGCAGCCAAAGTGCGGTTTAAGCCAGAGACATGGCTTAATAGTGCGGCTGATGCCATGTTTAAATCAACGCCTACCGCGTTTACACAGTCCTCAATGACCCGATCCAGAGAGCGGCCCAAATTGCTTTGGCTTACGTCATGTTGATACTGGCCGACACCGATTGCTTTGGGTTCGATTTTCACCAGCTCTGCTAGTGGATCTTGCAAACGTCTGGCAATAGATACCGCACCGCGAAGTGACACATCCATACCAGGCAATTCATTCGATGCCAGCTCAGAGGCTGAGTAAACTGATGCTCCCGCTTCACTGACCATAATTTTGTTAAGGCCAAGATCTGGGTTGGCTTTGATCACCTCGCCAGCCAGTTTATCGGTCTCGCGAGAACCCGTGCCGTTACCAATACTGATAAGCTTCACTTTGTGCTGTCTACATAACATGCCTAAAGTGCGTAGGCTCTTGTCCCACAGATTTTGTGGCACATGAGGGAATATAGTGCTGGTGGCAACCACTTTACCCGTGGCGTCCACAATGGCTACTTTCACGCCCGTTCGTAAGCCGGGATCAAGGCCCATTGTTGTTTTCGCCCCAGCAGGCGCGGCCATAAGTAAGTCGTTTAGGTTTTTGGCAAATACCTGAATCGCTTCTTGCTCTGCTCGCTCTTTTATCACCCCGAACAGTTCTGTTTCCATATGCAGGGCAATTTTTATTTTCCACGTCCACTGAACAACGCTGGCTAACCATGCATCTGCGGCACGATTACTGAAGTTAAACCCAAGATGCTGCGCAATGATGTGCTCACCATATGAGCTTTTATCCGACTCGTCTTTTTGCGGGTCGGCATCCATGGATACCTGTAAAAAGTTTTCATTACGGCCACGAAACAAAGCAAGGCAGCGATGAGATGGGATCTTACTTAAACGCTCACTGTGCTCGAAGTAATCTGAGTATTTGGCAGCTTCTTTTTCTTTGCCTTTAACCACGTTACTTTTGATGTGTGCGTTTTCCATCAGGTACTGACGTACTTTTTGCAGCAACGCAGCATCTTCAGCGAAGCGCTCCATCAAAATGAACTTAGCCCCTTCTAGCGCGGCTTTTTCATCTGGTACGCCTTTAGCAGGCGCAATAAATTTTGCCGCTTCAGATTCGGGGGATAAGGTTGGGTCAGCGAACAAAATGTCAGCTAAAGGCTGCAAGCCTGCCTCGATGGCTATTTGCCCTTTTGTGCGGCGCTTAGGTTTGTACGGTAGATACAAATCTTCTAATTCGGTCTTGTTATCGCAACTTAAAATACTGCGCTTAAGCTGGTCTGTTAGTTTGCCTTGCTCGTCAATCGTTTTGAGGATTACGTTACGTCTGTCATTGATATCACGCAGGTACACCAAGCGCTGTTCGAGTTGGCGAAGTTGGGTATCGTCTAAACCGTTAGTGGCTTCTTTACGATAGCGAGCAATAAAAGGAACACTCGAGCCTTCATCTAACAAGGTGACGGCAGCTTGTACTTGAGTGGGTTTTACTTGAAGTTCACTCGCGATTTTTTCAATGATCATGTAACGGCCCTATTTTGGCGAAGTTATGCAGATTTTACATATTAAACAATTAGCTCAACAAGGCTATATATGGCCTTGACGGAAAAATACCAGAGTAGGCCAGCATTATTGCCGATTATTTTTGAAAATGAGGAAGTGGGTGGCAAAGCGACGATAATAAAGGCTTAGATTCCCTCGCTCTGACGCTGTTTCTACTTTTTATACTCAATAGAGGTGATATACCAATCTTTGTAGCCGGTGGGGGTTTTGACACAGGCAACATCATCTACTTCTTTTTTGATTAAGGCTCTGGCCATGGGGGAGTCGATTGAAATATAGCCCTTGGCATCACCGTAGATTTCCTCAGGGCCAACAATGCGAAACTGTTTGGTTTCACCTTCATCGTTTTCAATTTCTACCCAGGCGCCAAAGAAGACCTTTCCGGCTTGTTGCGGCGAGTAGTTAACGATTTGCAATTCGGGCAGGAGCTTGCGCAGGTAACGAACGCGCCTGTCGATTTCTCGTAGCTTTCGTTTGTTGTATTGATAATCAGCATTTTCACTTCGGTCACCCAAACTCGCCGCCCATGTGACGATTTTAGTGATCTCAGGGCGTTGTTTTAACCAAAGTTCATCATGTTCGTCGTTGAGTTTTTTGTAGCCTTCAGGGGTGATGAGTTTTGTTTTCAACGCTTGTCCTTGTAAAACAAATAGTTGTGTTGAGAATGGTCTCTACTAACGAGATTGTAAGCGCATCGCTTAAATCGAACAGGAATAAAAACGAGTTTATTAGCGCAATTTATTACAAAAATATGACCATTACTAGCTTCTGTTTTCTGCGACCTTAGTCTAATCTTAAGCCATCAAGTAGTTAATAAGCCTGCCGGTTGTTTAACTATCTGATTCGACCAAATTTACCCTTATTTTTGGTGCTAAGGTAGGGCATCTGAAGAGATACAGCGTACCAAATGCAAAAAATTACCCGGATATTCTGGGCCAAATAACCCTTTTGAAGGGTCTAAAACCGAGGGAATAAGGTTCAGCAAGGAAAGAGGCTGATGAGTAAAGAAAAAACCGAACATCTATGATGTTCGGTTTTTTTATGACTGCGCTTTAGTGGCTAATTATTTAATTAACCACTTAGGTAATTTTTTAGCGGCTTCTTAAGCTGCGCGCAGCGCACCGCACCGCTTAATTATTCAGCCGCACCTTCAGCAGAAGCAACGTCTAAAAGCTCAACTTCAAATACTAGTGTTGAGTTAGGTGTGATTTTGCCTGTAGAGCGTTCGCCATAGGCAAGTTCAGATGGAATAAAGAACTTGAACTTAGAGCCCACTTTCATTAATTGAACGCCTTCAGTCCAACCTGGGATAACCCGTGATAGAGGGAAAGTTGCAGGCTCACCACGGCTATAAGATGAGTCAAACTCAGTACCGTCTAGCAAGGTACCTTTGTAGTGCACGGTTACAGTGTCTTCAGCTGTAGGAGATGCGCCATCGCCTTCGCTCATGACTTCATACTGTAGACCTGAGTCTGTTACTGTTACGCCTTCACGTTCAGCGTTTTCAGCTAAAAATTTCTCGCCTTCGGCAATATTCGTTTCAGCCTTAGCTTCAGAGATTGCTTTTTGTTTTTCTCGAGAAGCTGCTTCCATTGCAAGCGTAAGGGTTTGAATTTCTTTCATATCAAGCTGAGACTGACCTTGTAGCGCAGCTACAAACCCTTCAACGACTAGACCTTTATCAAGGTTAACGTCTAACGCTTCTTGCTCTTTCATTTTTTGCTCGATGAACTGCCCCACACTCGCGCCCATTGCATAAGCTTGTTGCTGTGCTTCTGTTTCAAGCTTTTGTTCTTCAACTTTTAGTAAATCCGTGTCTTGTTGACCACAGGCTGTTAGGCCAATGGCTGAGGTCATTAGAATCGCGATAGCGGTTTTTTTCATTTACTTCTCCCCTGAGATAATATGTGTCGAATACGTGACTTGTGAAGTGTTTCAACTTGATAAAGCGCTTATACTAAACGCCCTGAGTGAAAAGAGAAACCCAATAGGAACAATCCATTGACCGTCTTGTTACGATTAAGTTTAATTTTTTTCTTTCTAACTGGCTGTAGCGGGCAGTCCTCAACACCGGTCGCATCTTGGCGTCATGCGGATGATGGGGCCTATGCGGCTGATGTGTCGGCAGATGCATCGCTGGCCGTGGTTTCGAGCGTAACGGGGGGGATCTCGGTGTGGGATCTACAGAAAAATGAAAAACGTTATACCTGGCAGCATCAAGGCGAAGGAAATAACCTAGTTGCAAATGTACATATCGCCTTTGATAACAGTTATGTAGTGACCTCGGATCGTGATGCATTTGCGCTTTGGAGCATCACCAGTGGCGAGCCGGAAGGCTTTTGGCGCATTGACGAATCAAGCATTCGTGATGTGGCGGTATCAAACCAAGGGCGAGGAATACTGGTTGGCCGAGGTAATGGCAAAGTGATGTTTTTTGAGCCTAAGAGCGGTCGACGTTTAGAGTTTTTAGGCCATCAAGAAAAGGTGAATAGCGTTGATTTGTCGCCTAACGGCTTTTACGCCTTAACGGGTGGCAATGACTACACAGCATACTTGTGGGACACCCGCACAGGGCAAGTCATACATACATTTACCCATTCAAGCCGCGTGACCAAAGTGGCGCTAGACGATGAAGGGCGTTACGGTTTTACGGCTGATAGTAAGCGTGATGCCCGCGTGTGGGACTTAGCCACAGGCGAAGAAATGAGCAATTTGCAGTACCTTGCTCGACAGAAAATATTCAGTACGGCCGTGTTTTCACAAGACGGCCAATACTTGTTGACGGGCTCGCCTGCCAAACGATTAAACTTGTGGCGAGTCGCTGATGGTAAAGAAGTGCAAGAATGGCAGGTGTCACCCAGAGAAGGCAGCCGACCGCAAACCGCTGTGGTTTACGGTGTCGGTTTCGCAAATGACAATCAAGTGGTGTCAGAAAGCAGCAGCGGTTTAGCTGAATTTTGGCAAATAAACCAGTAATTAGAGTAGGTTATGCAACACATAGAAGCAGATATAGAACAGCTACAAATGAAAGTCGCTTTTCAGGAAGACACGATAGAAGAGTTAAACAAAGCCTTGATCAAACAACAAAAGCAACTAGAGCTGTTGGAGTTTCAGTTGTCACATGTGATCAACAAAGTAAAAGAAATTGAAGTGCCCAGTGGCGATTCACCACAAGTTGAACCGCCACCACCACATTATTAAAAATGTGCAGGGTGGCGCTTTGTGGATGCGCTGAACAGATTATTCAGGCTTAAATACGCCAATCACGTTTTCGCTTTGACGCGAGGCTTGGGTAACTTCTTTATCGGTTTGGGTTTGTTGATAATGGCATTGCACGCATTCCATCTTTTCAACATTGTTCTCGAAATAAAGCATTAGGGTATCCATGCTTTTGCATTGAGGGCAGGTTGCTCCGGCGATAAAGCGCTTTTTAATTTTCGTAGTCATAATCAAGAGGATTTCTTCGGTCTGTCATCTTGCTATCATACCGCAATCGACCGACTATGTTATCCGTCAATAGGTATTCATGATCCAAATTTCTGATTTATCCCTTATGCGTGGCAATAAAACCTTGCTACATGAAACCAATGCAGTGCTATACCCAGGGCATAAGGCAGGGCTTATCGGTGCCAATGGCTGTGGTAAATCCAGCCTGTTTGCGCTTATCCGCGGCGAACTTCACCCAGAGCAAGGCGAGTGTAATATTCCCAGAGACTGGCAAGTGGTATCCGTTGCCCAAGAAACCCCAGCGGTTGAGCGTTCAGCGCTAGATTACGTCATTGATGGTGACAAGCTTTATCGGCGCTTACAGGCTGAATTAGCAGAGGCAGAAGCGGCCCATGACGGCGTTAAAATAGCCGCGTTACACGGCCAGTTAGATCATGCCGGAGCCTACGATATTGAGTCTCGCGCGGCCACAATACTGGCTGGTTTAGGCTTTGCTAATGAGGCTATATCACGTCCGGTAACTGCATTTTCAGGTGGTTGGCGTATGCGTTTGAACTTGGCTCAGGCACTGTTATGCCATTCAGACTTATTACTGCTTGATGAGCCCACTAACCACTTAGATTTAGACGCCGTTATTTGGCTTGAAAAATGGTTACAGCGCTACGCTGGCACTTTACTACTGATATCCCACGATAAGTCCTTTTTAGACAGTACAGTGAACGAAATCATCAGTGTTGAGCAGCAGCAACTGATCAGCTACACGGGTAACTATGATGCGTTTGAGCGCCAGCGCGCCGAGCGTTTACGTTTGCAGAATCTGCAGTTCCAAAAACAACAAGACAAAATTGCCCATTTAGAGTCGTTTATTAATCGTTTTGGGGCCAAAGCCAGTAAAGCGAAACAAGCACAAAGCCGAGTAAAGCAGTTAGAGAAAATGGAAACCTTATTGCCTGCCCTTGCCGCTTCGCAGTTTAGTTTCGAATTTTTTATGCCGCCTAAATTACCTAACCCCTTGGTAAAAATGGAGCAAGTGCAATTAGGCTACGACGACACCATCATTTTAGAAAAGCTGCACTTGAATTTAGTCCCTGGGAGCCGAATTGGATTGCTTGGGCGCAATGGTGCGGGTAAATCTACCCTGATAAAATTACTCGCTGGTGAAAAAGCACCTATGCAAGGGCTTTACGAAACCTCTGCGGGTTTGCGCATTGGCTATTTTGCTCAGCATCAATTGGAATACCTCAGGGCAGATGATTCCGCGCTAGCGCATATTCAGCGCCTAGACCCAAAAGCCACTGAACAAAGTTTGCGAGATTACTTGGGCGGCTTTGGCTTTAGAGGCGACGATGCTCTTGGGCGTGTGGCGCCTATGTCGGGTGGTGAAAAAGCGCGCTTAGTGTTAGCGCTAACTGTGTATCAAAAGCCTAATTTGTTGCTACTCGATGAGCCAACCAACCATTTGGATTTAGACATGCGCCAAGCACTAAACATGGCGCTGCAAGGCTTTGAAGGGGCAATGGTGTTGGTGTCTCACGATCGTTACTTACTCACATCGGTTTGTGACGACTTTTATTTGGTGGATAACCAGCAAGTCACAATGTTCGATGGCGATTTAGATGACTATCGTGATTGGTTATTAAAATCAGACCGAGAGAAGCAATCGGCCGACAAACAGTCAGCCAATGCTGATGGTACTGATAAAAAAGAACCTAAGCTGGATCGTAAAAACATCAAACGCTTGGAAGCACAGTTCAGGCAAGAGACGCAATCTCTGCGTAAAACCGTTCAAACCCAAGAGAAAATAATGGCCGATCTTGAAGCTAAGCTTGAGTTAATAGAACAGCAAATGGCTGACCCAGATATTTATGACGCGGATAAAAAAGCCGAACTAAAAGCATTATTAGCCGACCAAGCAAGCTGCAAAATAGCCCAAGAAGAGGCTGAAATGTTGTGGCTCGATGCCCAAGAGCAAATCGAAGCCAAGCAGGCAGAGTTTGATGCGCAGGTCGCGGTTTAATCAGCTGAACTTGCGTTAGAATAGAAGGAGAAACGGATGACTCACTCACTTGAAACCAACAGGCTAATATTGCGTAATTGGCTTGCGAGTGACTACGAGCCTTTCTACAACTTAAATTCTAATCCAGAGGCCATGCGCTACTTCCCTGCGCTGTACACCCGGGAGCAAAGCAATAGCTTGGCTGATAAATGCCAAACGTTGATTCAGCAGCGAGGATGGGGTCTGTGGGCGCTAAGTAATAAAGCCGATAATGCTTTTATTGGGTTTGTAGGCCTACATACACCCAACGCAAACATGCCCTGTGCACCCTGTGTTGAAATAGGCTGGCGTTTGTTGCCTCAATATTGGGGTAATGGATTTGCGACTGAAGGGGCGCACAAAGCCCTAGAATTTGCGTTTAAAGAATTGGCGTTGCCCGAGGTTGTTTCTTTTACTGCAAAGACTAATCAGCCATCACGAGCGGTTATGCAGCGAATTGGCATGCACAACTCATTGAATAACTTCATGCATCCCGATATTCCCCCAAGCAACCCGTTAGCTGAGCATGTCTTGTATCAACTGACGCGAAATACTTGGTTTGATCAAAGCCGCTAAAGCGTCATGTGAGCGGTTGGTTAATCGGCTGATATAAGAGTTGTGCAAACGTACTCGCTGCGGGGGAAGAAGGTCTCTCGCGGTATCGCAACTGATACAAAGGGCGTGACAGCATTTTACTGTTTCTGGTCGAGATCACTTTTAGCTTTTTCAATTGGATCAGATCCTCGGTAACCACTTGAGGTAATAACGCTACCCCCATGCCTTGCGTCACCGCGCGGGCAATTGCTTCGTTACTGCCCAATTGCATGCTGTCATTCACTGTTATGCCTTGCTTGGCCAATAAGGTAAACGACATTTGCCGAGTACCCGACCCCGGCTCTCGTAGCAACCAGCGCTGCTTACTTAACCATTTTGCTTTATCGCCTTCGACAGTCAGAGAGCTTGGGATCACTATGCTCATTGGGTCATCTTGCCAATGTTGACTACTTATGTGTGAGTCACTTGCATCACCTTCGACCAAAGCCAGGTCGATGGTGCAGGCAAGTAGGGCTTGTTCAATTTGCGCTGTGTTGGCGACTTGTACTTCTACTTTAATATGTGGGTACTGTTGGTTGAATCGCGCTAAATACGGTGCCAGCCAATAACCCGCTATTGTGGTGCTTGCCCCTAACACTAACGTGCCTTGTTTCAATCCTGTGCGCGCTCTTACGTCTTCAAGTGCAGCTTGCTCTATGGCAAATATGCTTCTTGCATGATTAAACAAGCTCTGGCCGCCTTCAGTTAACGCTAATTTTTTGCCTCTGGCTGCTCGGGCGATTAACTGCATACCTAACTGATGCTCAAGTTCCTTTAACGCTTTTGAAACAGCAGGTTGACTAATAAACAAGGCATCGGCCGCTTGGGAGAAACTGCCTAGCTGAGCAACGCTATGAAATACCCGAAGCGCATGTAAATTCATATTAATTAACCTGTGGTTATCAATGCATGATTTTAATGTATTGGAGTTATATTTTGCCGATGCCTATCATCAAGTCAACTTTTAATAGACGTAGCAAACCCAGCGATAGGAGCAGCTTTATGTACAGTGCAGTTAAGCGTTTTTTCATTACGGGCCCGCAAGGAAAATCCCAGCAAAGCGGACATTTTAATGATTCTCGCTGGTGGCTAGGTTTAGTGCTGGTTACGGCTACCGCGTTCGTTGCCACCTACCTGAGTCATGTTCCATTTATTCAGCGAACAGGGTTAAGCTCTTTAACCATCGGGATCGTGCTGGGTATTATTGTTGGTAATACTCTTTTTTCACGGGTAGCCGTGCATACTGATGTCGGTGTTGATTACGCTAAAAGTACATTGCTTAAAGCCGGTGTTGTGTTGTTTGGGTTCCGTATTACCTTTGCCCAAGTAGCAGGCGTGGGCTGGCAAGGTCTAGTCACTGACATGGCCATGCTGGGCTTAACCTTCTGGCTGGCAGTGCAACTGGGTAAACGTGTTTTCAAACTAGACGAACAAACCACCATACTTATTGGTGCTGGTAGTTCAATTTGCGGCGCAGCCGCAGTCATGGCCACTGAGCCCGTGGTAAAGGCTCAAGCGCATAAAGTGTCTGTTGCGGTCGCCACTGTGGTGGTGTTTGGCACCTTAAGTATGTTTTTTTATCCACTTGCTTATGGTTACTTAGGGTTAAGTGAACATGCCTACGGAATTTTTGCTGGCTCAACCATTCATGAAGTGGCGCAAGTCGTAGCGGCAGGTAGTGCGATTAGCCCTGAAGCTGCAAATGTGGCCGTGATTGAAAAAATGCTACGAGTTATGATGCTTGCACCTTTTTTAGTGTTGTTATCAGTGTGGCAAAACAAAAAACACGCTAAAACGTTATCAGTAAACGAAGCTGGCAAAACAGCTAAAAGCAACATCATGATCCCTTGGTTTGCTGTGTTATTTATTGTGGCTAGTGGCATCAATTCGGCTCAAGTCATCCCAGCCCAGGTAACCGAAAAAGTAGTGCATTTAGACGGTATTTTACTCACCATCGCAATGGTGGCACTGGGCCTACGCACCCATATGGGCGCAATTCGCCAAGCCGGGCTAAAGCCCTTGCTATTAGCAGGCTGCTTGTTTTTATTTCTCACCCTTGGTGGCTACGGGATAAATGTGGCGATAGCGCAGTGGTTGTAGTGTGAAAGGTGAGTATGAAAAAGCCACACTTTAATCCTATTTATTATGGTTAAAGTGCGGCTTTAGTACGGATTACTGACCGCGTAATCGTAAGTCGGCACCTTGAGTCAATTGCTGGTGAGTTACAAAGCCATTGTTGAGCCGATTGCCGTCAAGAGACGGTGTATTCTGCTGTTTTTCTAACGGGCTTATAGATAAGGTTTTACCTGCATAATAGGCTGGGTTTAAATGAATAGTCACTTTGTCAAACGCAGTGCTCGTTGTTGCATAGTTCATGTCACCTGGCGACACAGGGTAAATGCCTAATAAGCTAAAGACTAGCCAGGCTGACATAGTGCCCGCATCGTCATTGCCAGGAAGCCCTGCGGGTTGGTTGGTGAAGTACTTGCTAATCAGCCTAGTGATATGCTGCGCTGTGTTGTGTTCCTGTCCTGCTACGTAATTGTATAAGTAGGGGTAGGTGATATCTGGCTCGTTGCCCATATCAAAATTGTTGCTAGCAAACGTCGCGTTTAGCGCTTCAATAAAGGCACTGTCGCCGCCATTTAAGGCAATTAAACCCGGCATATCAAAGGGCACATAAAAACGGTAATTCCATGCGTTTCCTTCTATGTAGCCAGGAGCGGGTTCGAAGTTGCGGCCTAACTCGGGATCATAAGGTGTTAGCCATTCACCATTGCGTTGTTTGGGGCGCAGCATGCCTGTGCTTTTATCAAATAATTTTTTATAGCCCTGGGCTTGTGCTAAGTATTTTTTGGCGGCTTGGTTGTGTCCTAGCTGCTTTGCTAGCTGACCTAAGGCGAAGTCGGCTACGTAATACTCAAGGCTGGTAGACACACTTCCATCATAGGGCTCTTCATCATCAACAGGTACATACCCCAAATTCAGATAGTCAGCGTTTTCAGGACGAATAGGGTTATTATGCTTTGTTTCAACAGACTTTTTCATGGCTGCGTAAGCCAGCTCAACATTAAAGGTTTGCACGCCGCGCAAGTAGGTATCGGCAATCATGGCTGTGGCTGGGTCGCCGACCATGGTTTGCGTTTCCATGCTAAGTAACTCCCACTTGGGTAACCAACCACTTTCTTGGTACATCGCAAGGGCAGAGCCGACCATCTGAGATTGAATTTCTGGGTACACCAGACTCAGCAGAGGATGTAGGTTACGGCTGGTATCCCACAATGAATACACGGAATAACGGTTTTTCCCGTGAGTGTTACCGACTTTAGTGCTGTGTTGTTGGCTCATTATTGGGTACTCACCGTTTACATCTTGAATGATACTAGGGTGAATTAAACTGTGATACAGGCCAGTATAAAGCAGCGTTTTGTTATGCTCACTACCTTGTACTTCAATGCGCGAGAGTAAGCTATTCCAAGCGTCTTGGGCGTCTTTTCGAGTGTGTTCAAAGGCAAAATCGGGCTGTTCCGCGTTTAGGTTCTGCCTTGCGTTTTCGATGCTAACGTAAGAAATACCTACCTTGACTTCAACTTGCTCGTTGGCCTGTGTATCAAAACGCATGTAGGCACCGATATTGTCACCGCTCATGACGCGCTGATAATTCGGGTACGGCTTGATGCTGTTATTGTGCTGCATCCATTCGCCTTCCACCCCTGTGAATTCAGGCATTTTCTTGAACGTGCCCAAGGTTTTGGCTGGTTTACTAAAACGTGCTACGAAATACACAGGGCGCACGTCTTGGGGGTTATAGCAAAACGTTCCCACTGTACGAGAGCCTTCAATCTCATTGTTGGATACAACCCTGAGGGAGCCGCCCGTTTCGTTGGTTAACCCCAACCCTAAATTCACAATGATATTGCTTTTGCCCGCGGGAAATGTGTACCGGCTTAGGCCCGTACGTAACGTGCTGGTGGTTTCAGCCTTGATGCCATATTTGTCGAGTGTGGTTCGGTAGTAGCCCGGACTTGCTTGCTCGTCAGAATAGGTTGAGCCGTACTTTTGGGCGTCTAGTTCCAAATTGCCGGCGGTGGGCATGATATTAATTACCCCTAACTCTGGGCAGCCCACACCGCTTAAATTCACATGAGTAAAACCTGTTAAAAATTTATTTTCGTGAATATATACTCGGGAATTCCACGCGGCGTCTTTTTCAAATTCATTAAGCTTTTTGTGTTCGAATGCAACGTTAAAGGGCGCCACAGATGTGAGCGCGTGGGGATACTGAGCCCCTGGGTGAGTCGCACCAAAATTAGACGTGCCGATAAATGGATTCACATATTCAGCTGGTGTTTTTTCTGCTGTTTTAGCTGTAGCACAGCCGCTACAGGCTAAGCTGAAAGCCCCGAATGCCACGCTGATTAATGCCTTGTTACTTAGAGTATTCATTTTGGCTCGGCCCCCATCTCAAATACTATACTGCCGCCGGCTAATATATCGCTATGCTGGATAAAAAATTGCTGCAAAGGCTGACCATTCAAGCTTACGCTTTGAACATACACATTCTCTTTAGATTGATTAAGTGCTTGCACACTAAAGGTATTACCATTTTCTAAATGGATCTTGGCCGAAGACACTTCTGGGCTGCCCAGCACGTATTCTCCAGAAACCGGATTGACAGGATAAAAGCCTAATGCACTAAATAGATACCAAGCTGACATTTGGCCGGCATCTTCATTGCCCGACAAGCCATCCGGGGCGGTATGGTATAGCTCGTCCATGACTTGGCGTACGTATTTTTGTGTTTTGTAACCCTTGCCAACGTATTGGTATAAATAAGGCACATGGTGACTGGGTTCGTTTCCATGTACGTACTGACCAATATAGCCAGATATCCATTCGGGGAATTCCCCAACGGTTTGCTCGGCCTCGAACATAGCATCCAGTTGAGCTTCAAACGGCGCCGCACCGCCCATAATATCAATTAACCCAGTAACATCTTGTGGCACAAAGAAGCTGTATTGCCATGCGTTGGCCTCGCAGTAGTCCTCTGGATGGTAGGCATTCGGGTCGAAATCACGGCGAAACTCACCGTTTACGCTTTTGGCACGCATAAATTCGCTTTGTGGGTCGAACAGATTACGATAGTTTTGTCCCCGTGATTGATACGTTTGATAAACCTCATTTTCACCTAACGAGCTAGCCAACTGAGCAATCGCCCAATCATCAAAGGCGTATTCCAAGGTTAGCGATACATTCCAACTACGCTCTTCAAATGGCACATAGCCTAATGCTTGATAACTCTTTAAACCGAACTCGTTTTGGGTGGCGCTTTGCATAGCAGCTGCGAGTACTTCTTCTCCACTGGCGTCTAGCAGGCCTTTGAAATAGGCATCGATAAGCACAGGTACGCTGTGGTAACCCATCATCATGTCCGTTTCATTGCCTTGGAAGTTCCAAACGGGTAGGCGACCTGCCACATCGTAATGTGCCATGATCGAGGCCATGAGCTCTCGGGCGCGCGCGGGCTCTACGATGGTTTTCCATGGGTGTAAGGCGCGAAATGTGTCCCATAGCGAGAAAAATTCGTATCTAGGGTATTGCTCACTTTTGTGAATATTGCCGTCGGGACCTTTATATTCTCCGTTACTATCCGAAAATACCCTCGGCGCTAACGCAGTGTGATACATGGCAGTGTAGAACTGAGTCATGTCGTCTTTGTCTGCAGTTATTTCGACTCGGCTTAGTTGTTCACGCCATGCTTGTTGAGCAAGATTTTTTACTTGAGAGAAACTACTTTCTACGCCTTCTGCTAATAGATTCTGTTTAGCATTCTCAATACTAACTGAGCTGATTGCGGTGCGCACAGTAACAAGCTTTTTGCTGTTTGACCCGGTAAAATCAAAATCGAATTCCGCCGCTATATTTTCACCAGAGGCTGATTGCTCTTGGCTTGTCACTCCGTTTGTGTTCAAGGTATAGCGATCAATAGGATGTGAAAATTGACTGTAAAAGAACACGCGCTGATCGCTAGCCCAGCCAGTGGATTTACGGTAACCAGCGATGGTTTTTGGACCAATCACTTGAATGTGGGTATCTAGTGTTTTATCCCAATTGCGACTGTAACCTAAATCGACGCGCACCACGCCCTCGAGGGCATCATCGGCAAACTGGTATTTCTGAAAACCGGAGCGAAGCCCTGCGGTTAGCTCTACATTCACCCCGTAGTCATCTAAAAATACTTGATAATACCCAGGCGATGCTTGCTCATTTTGATGGCTAAAACGCGCGACAATCGTGCCATCTTCGGGGCCACCTTCGGTTTTTTCCCGATGAAAAGGGCGGGTTAAAGGCATAAACGATATGTCGTACAAATCACCGGCACCTGTGCCAGATAAATGTGTATGACTAAAGCCAGCAATGATGTTGTCTGGATAAAAGTAACCGGAAATCCAATCCCAGCCGGTGCGCCCATTGTCAGGGCTTAATTGCACCATACCGTAAGGCACCGTTGCACCTGGATAAGTTTTGCCTTTGCCGTCAGTGCCAATGAAAGGGTCTACATAATCCAAAGGATTAACGGCGGCATTGTTTTGGATGGTCGTTGGCGCCTGCTCAGTGCAAGCGCATAGCGCCAGTACTGTGGCACTTAATATCAATTTTTTCATTATGCTGGTATCCGATTACTTTAAGCGGGTATTGCCTAGTGTGCGCAGTACTTCGAAGCAAGCGCCTAAGGTGTGGTAGTCACATTTAGCCCCAGCTGCACTTTTTTGCTCACTGTATTTACTGTTGTCCCGTTGCAGTACTCTGAACCAAGCACCATATTGATGATCGACCATCTGCTGCCAGCTGTAGTCCCACAAGGCATTATATTGCGTGAGGTATTGCTCGTCTTTGGTAACTGAAAACAACATGGCGGCGGCGGCGAAGCTTTCTGCCTGTACCCAGAAATATTTGTCGTCGTCACACCAAGTGCCATCAGGTGCAAAGCCGTAAATCAAGCCTCCGTGGGTTGCGTCCCAACATTTTTCGTAGGCACGGTCGAATAAGCTTTTCGCCCGTTCAACCAGCTTTTGATCTGGGGCATGGCGATGCAAAATTAGCAATAACTTGGTCCATTCTGTTTGATGGCCGGGCTGAAATCCCCAAGGACGATAAAGGTTTTTCGGATCGTCTTTGTTGTATTCCCAATCCGGCTGAAAATCTGTGGTGTAGTGTTCCCAAATCAGGCCGTCCGTTAAATCTGCTTGGCGAAAGGCGATGTTTTGAGCAAGGGTTTGCGCACGTGACAAGAATACTTGCTCACCGCTGGCTTCATAGGCCGCTAACATGGCTTCACACAAATGCATATTGGAGTTTTGACCGCGATAAGGACTCAACTCGCCTGCTGAGCTTATTTCATCTGCGTACAAACCGAAATCTGCCTGCCAAAAGCGGCTCTCAAGGTGTTGGTAGGTTGTGAGTAACATGTCGTTGCTAGTAACAATTCCGGCTTTGCGCGCGGCAGCATAAGCAAGCAATACGAATGCGTAACCGTAGGCTTGTTGGGTCATGTCTTGAGGTTGGTTGTCTTGTAGCGTCCAAGCGTAACCGTCAGCATCTGGTTGCCAATGAACTTGTTCGACAAAGTCTAAGCCGTGACGAGCCATTTTTAGATAATCATCACGCTCAAACAACATACCTGCTGTGGCGTAATTCACCACGATGCGCGTGCTGCTGACCAACTGTTTAAAACCAGAATCAAATAAGTCGCCGTTATCCATGTAGTTTTGAAAATAACCGCCTTGAGGATCTTTTACCCTAGGATCATAAAAATTCAGGATATCCTGACAATGGCTCATTAAAAATGCAGGGCTGTGGTAATTCATCAAATTTACTCGCTAATTAACGGTTTAAATATGGGGCGATCGAGCAGGCTAAGCCTGCTCTTCTTGAGTCAGTTGCTTTATCTCGGCAGGCGCTAATTTAGAACCGACCAAGGCGTACCAAGCGATATAGATATAAGCCGCAACAGGCACGATAAAGCTAAACTGCACACTGCTAATATCAGCTACATAACCTTGTATCAAAGGTAAAATAGCGCCGCCTACAATAGCTTGGCAGAGCAGGCCAGAACCGCGACCGGTTAGTGGGCCTAGGCCGCGTATTGCTAAGGTAAAAATCGTAGGGAACATAATTGAATTAAAGAACCCAATTGAGATAACGGTCCACATGGCGAGTTCACCTTGGGTGTTCATGGTGGTAAACAGTAAAATAATGGCAATTGCTGAGTTAAAGGCCAACACATAAATAGGGGCAATGATGCGGGTTAAAGCCGCGCCCACAAAGCGCCCAATCATGGCTGCTCCCCAATAGTAAGACACCATGTGGCTAGCTTGCCGCTCGTTCAAGCCTGCTATATCTGGTTGTGAGAAGTAGTTTACCAAGAAGCTACCAATACTGACTTCTGCTCCCACATAGAAAAAGATGGCGACCGTACCAAAAATCAATGCTTTGTGAGACCAGATCGAATCAGTGCTTTTGACTTCTTGAACATCTTCATGGGCTTTGATGGTCGGTAATTTTAAAAATTTGAAACCTATGGCCGTGGCTATCATCACGCCTGCGAGCAACAAATAAGGGAATTGCACTGCTTTTGCGCTGATTTCGGCTTCTTCCGTTGCGACTCCCGCTGCGGCAAAAATTAACGCGGCACCGAACATAGGCCCCAGCGTGTGGCCTACTGAATTAATAGCTTGAGCCAAGCTTAAGCGGCTAGTGGCGGTTTTTTCTGGGCCTAACACTGCCACATAGGGGTTTGCTGATACTTGCAAAATGGTTACCCCACTGGCCAAGATGAACAAACCTAATAAAAATACTGCATACACTTCAACTTCAGCCGCCGGGTAAAAGAGGCTGCAACCTATTGCTATAGTAACTAAACCTGTGATGATGCCGCGAATATAGCCAATTCTTTCAATCAACTTGCCGGCAAACGGCGAGATAATGAAATAAGCACCAAAGAAGCAAAACTGGACCAGCATGGCTTGCGTGTAGTTTAAGTCAAACGCCGCCTTTAAATGAGGAATAAGGATGTCATTTAAGGCGGTGATAAAGCCCCAAATAAAAAACAAAGTAGTCATAGCGGCAAAGGCAAAGTGACTGTTCTTAACCGGTTCGCTCAAAGATACGGATGATTGTGTAATCGGTCCTGCCATAATTTTATACTCTTTAAAAGTGCCAGCCGAAGCTGACACGTTGATTAATGGGGATTAGCGTCAGCGGTAGACATAGAATAGGGGACCGCGTCTTTACTGGTGGCCCACACTTTATTTGGCTGGTTAGTCATGTCGAACGATAGTTCGCCACCTTGCAGTATTTGCTGGTGAGACAAAAAGGTTTTATTAAACGCTTTACCGTTTAGTTTTGCGCTATCCACGTAGACATTGTTCTTATTGTTGTTGCGCCCTTCAATGGTAAAGCGTTCGCCGTTTTGTAAATGCAACGTGGCTTTGTCGAACAGTGGGCTACCTAACACGTACTCATCGCTACCGGGTGCAACAGGGTAAAAACCAAGGGCGCTGAATACGTACCAGGCGGATGTTTGGCCGTTGTCTTCATCACCGCAATAACCATCAGGTGTGGCTGAGTAAAGTTTATCCATGATGTTGCGCACGTGGTATTGAGTTTTCCACGGCTGGCCAGCGTAGTTGTACAAATAACTCATATGCTGAATAGGTTGGTTACCATGGGCATAGTTGCCCATATTCACAATCTGCATTTCGCGAATTTCGTGAATCGTAAAGCCATAATAAGAATCGTCGAAGGTCGGTGGCATGCTGAACACGCTATCAAGTTTATTCACGAAGGCTTGATCGCCACCCATTAGGTCTTTTAAACCAGCGATATCGTGGAATACAGACCAGGTGTAGTGCAGGCTATTGCCTTCGGTGAAAGCATCACCCCACTTCAACGGGTTAAACGGGCTTTGAAAACTGCCGTCTTCGTTTTTACCGCGCATCCATCCACTTTCTTTATCAAACAAGTGTTTGTAATTCAGGGCTTTCTGCTTGTACTTGGCAGCATCCTCGGTTTTACCTAGGCGCTCAGCGAGGCGATAAATATTGAAATCGGCAAAGGCGTATTCAAGAGTACGGGCTGCGTTTTCATGAATGCCAACGTCGTAAGGTACATAGCCTAGTTCGTTATAATAATCGACTCCTTCTCTGCCGACTGAACTAACAGGGCGGCCTTCGTCCACTTGCGCATTTTTGACGATAGCTTCGTACAGGGTATCAATATCGATGTCGGTTATACCTTTTAGGTAGGCATCAGCGATATTTACTGCAGAATTAGAACCAATCATAACGCCTCTGTGCCCCGGGCTTGCCCACTCAGGTAACCAGCCTGATTCTTTGTATGTATTCGCTAAGCCTTCCATAATTTGGGCATCTAGCTCTGGGTACATCAATGTAAAGAAAGGAAATACTGCGCGAAAGGTGTCCCAAAACCCGTTATCGGTAAACATGTAACCTGGCAATACTTCACCGTTGTATGGACTGTAGTGCACAACCTCACCGGCTTCGTTGTACTCGTAAAACTTACGCGGGAACAAGAGAACACGATAAAGAGCCGAGTAAAACGTGCGTAGGTTGTCTTTATCATCATCCGCGATCTCAATACGTGCTAGTTCGCGTTGCCAATATTCGTGCGCTTTTGCGCGCGTTGTTTCGAAGGTGTCTTGGCCAATTTCTCGATCCAAATTCAATTGCGCCTGCTCTGGGCTAATAAAAGACGAAGCGATTTTTACTGATACTTTCTCACCGCGTTTGGTTTTAAAACCAATAATTGCACCCACGTGCTCGCCTTCGCTTTGAATAGCATCTGTATTTAATTGGTATTCATCTGTCCAAGTGCGGCTGATTTCAAAGTCTTTATCAAATTGGGCCACAAAATAATTATGGAAGTTGTCTGGCACGCCACCGTGATTATTGCGCGCATAACCGATTATTTTTCGCTCTTCTGGGATAATTTTCACCATAGAGCCTTTGTCAAAGGCATCCAGAACGATATAGGCATTATCGCTGTCTGGAAACGTAAAGCGGAATTGCGCGGCGCGCTCAGTGGGTGTTACTTCCGCGGTTACATCGAAAGAAGCAAGGTACACGTTATAATAATCTGGACTGGCTTGCTCAGCTTTGTGCGAGAACCAAGAGGCGCGCTCGTCTTGGTTAAATTTCATTTCTCCGGTGACGGCCATCAATGAAAATGCGCCGTAGTCGTTTAACCAAGGACTTGGCTGGTGAGTTTGCTTTATACCGCGAATTTGGTCGTCATTGTATTTGTAGGTCCAGCCGTCACCGATCGGCGCTGTCATCGGCGTCCAAAAGTTCATTGCCCATGGTGTCGCGATAGCCGGGTAGGTGTTGCCGTTCGATAAGCTGAACTTAGAGTCAGTTCCCATGAGCGGATTAACATAATCGACTAGATCTACCGAAGGCGCAACGGCCACTGATTCAGCTTCTTTGCTGTCTTTGGAGGCGCTACAGGCGGCCAGTAGTAGCAATGCAGGAATGGTGAAAATAATATTATAATTCATTTGTTTATACCTACGAAAGTCAATTTCTGTGACATATTATTGCCACCGTTTCACTTCATATTTTGAGTTTGTCTTGAACAGAACACCTAAGACAAAAGTTAATGCTTTGTAAAATTGTAATCGATTACAATTTGTTGGTCTAGTGTTATGTCCAATAAAAAGCCAAAATAAGCAATATTTAGCCAAACATAGGTTGTTTTCTAGTATTATTGTTATCGATTACAATAATTACTTTTATCTCACCATTGATATTATTTACATATTCAGGTATTTACATTAGGTAAGAGATTGCTTGAACGGTGCAATTAAATAACCAAGGCCCAAAGCGGGCTTGATTTTCGGAAGTCGTAAATGACCAATATTAAAAAAGTAAGTGAGCTTGCAGGCGTATCAACCGCAACCGTATCACGTACACTTAAGATGCCAGATATGGTCACCGCCCGTACCAAAGAAAAGGTGATGAAAGCCGTTAAAGAAGCGGGTTACAGACCAAGTTGGTTGGCCACCAGTGTCAAAACTGGCCGAACCAATACCATTGTTGTTTTGGTACCTAATTTAATTAACCCGTTTTTTATGCGCATCATTGGTGGAATTGAGCAAGCGGCTCAAGAGCGCGGCTTTACTGTGTTACTTTGTGATACTCAAGGTGACAGCAAGCGCGAAAGTGATTATGCCTCTATGGTACTGACTAATCGAGCAGATGGTTTAATTCAACTCGATCATTCCTTCCCTTTTAATGAAGATGACGCCAAATTAGCTGAAACTATCCCTATGGTCAGTGTTTGTGAGCGAATCCACTCTGATAAAAAGTATCCAGTTGTTGCACTTGATAACTATGCAGCCAGCCGAGCATTGGCCCACCATTTGGTGAGCTACGGTCACACCAAATTTGCTGTAATTGTGGGTCAAGTTGTCAGCCAAATTCATAAAGATCGCCTCTACGGACTACGCAGCGTCTTGACTGAAGAAAACATCGAATTTGATGAAGACATGATAGTTGGGCAAAGCTATAGCATCGAAAATGGTATCGAGGGGATGCGTCAATTATTGGCAAAGCCTAATCGACCTAGCGCTGTCATTTGTTTTAATGATGATATTGCCATTGGCGCCATGCATGAAATTCACCGGCAAGGATTAAGTGTGCCGGATGACATTTCTGTGGTGGGGTTTGATAACGTTAAAGTGTCTGCTTTTATGAATCCGCCATTAACAACAATAGATCAACCCGCTTACGAAATGGGTCGTAGAGGGATGGAAATCCTCAGCGATGTGATCAACGGTGTTCCTTTGACTCGTAGTAGCGAAATGTTGCCTTTTCAACTACTTGAGCGTCAAAGTAGCGGCCCGGCTCCCCTTTAACGTCAACTTTTAATCGGGTCTTCAACCCATATACTAATAAATGCTCGCCGTCATTTTGTTAATTTTTTGTATATTTTTTAGCTTAAGTTGTTGACATGCCCTTAGAGTGGCTCTATATTTTTCCGGTAAATTGTAATCGATTACATTTTATTGGGAGTAAAATTTCCAATTAAATGTTCTGTAATAAGCGTAAAACAACGAAAAAATAAGCAGTTACTAAAACAAACGGTACACGATGTTCACGGTTACATTTGATTAAGCGGAAACATCCGATGGCGATTAGGAATACACATATGAACAACACCAGTGACAAAATCTTTGCTAAATCGATACTCAGTCTCGCGGTTGTCTGTGGGTTGGGAATGGTCCCTGCACACACCATGGCGCAACAAACTGAAGATGCTGCACAAACCAGCGATGCTGAAACCGAAGTGATTCAGGTCCGTGGTATTCGCGCGTCAGCGGCAGAAAACTTGGCGATTAAACGGCTTTCAAATGCGGTGGTTGATGCGATAACTGCTGAAGATATTGGTAAATTCCCGGACAAGAATGTTGCTGATTCTTTGCAGCGTGTACCTGGTGTTGTTATTCAACGCAACGGCGGAGAAGGCTCAAGTGTGAGCATACGTGGTTTATCCCCTAGCCTGACGTTTACCCAATTAAACGGTAACTTTATTGCGGCGTCTTCTGGTAATCCATCTCGCTCGTTCTCTTACGAGCTTCTGCCTTCAAATCTAGTTGGTAAGGTCGAGTTATTTAAATCATCTGAAGCGCGCCTCGATGAAGGCGGCATTGGTGGTACGGTCATAGTGCATAGCCGTAAACCGCTAGACATGGATAAAAACTCGGGTGTTGTTAGCCTAGAGTACACTTATGCAGATATTACTGATTCCTACGAGCCTCAGCTAAGTGGTATCTATTCTTGGAAGACTGACGAAGAAGACTTTGGTTTCTTGGTGGGCTTTACGCAGCAAGACAGAACCAACCGCACTCAGACTTCTCGAGTCAATATCATCAATCAAAACTTTTTGTATACCGAGCGTCGCAATGGTCAAGAAATTGAAGGCGGCGCCCAAGGGTATGCGCGCCAAAGTTTAGTTCAAGAAGTATTAGAAGAAGATCGCGAGCGCACTGGTGTGCAGTTTACTGCGCAGTGGCGCCCCACTGACAATTTAGAAGTTGGCTTCAACTACTTTCAATTCAAACTCGGCTTAGACTCAATTTTACACCAACTTGAATACCCTGAGTGGCATGATACCAACCAATTCTGGACTGACGTTTACGTTGATGCAGAAGCGCAGTATGTCACAGGTATCGACTACGCCAGAGGTGTCTCAGGAGAAGCGCTAGATACGCAAATTCCTCGTATGAACGGCGAATATGTGGTTGAAGAGTCTACGTCTGACACCTTCGATTTTTTCATGGAATACGAAGGCAGCGATTTCAATGTGAAATTTGTTGCTGGGCACACTGAAGCTGAAGGTGGACCAACTGAAAAGTATCGTGCCGCGTATTATTCTGGTAGCACGGCAGATTATTGGGGCTGGCGTTTTGAAAACGAAAACCTAGTCACCAATATTGATCCTGAAATGTTCAATCGTTTAAAAGCTGGTGAAGGCGGTGAAGCAGATATAGGTGCAACAGATTCAAGCTTTGTGGGCGGGACTCAAGAAGAAGATTACGCCCAGATTGACACGGATTGGTTTGTTGACTGGGGCATAGTTGAAACTTTGCGTTTCGGTGTGAAGTATCGTAAAGGCTCTATTCATCGTGATACACGTAATACCTACTATCTAGACAAAGATTTTGATATCGCAGCTGGGGAAGCACGTCCTGGCGGGATCACTCTGGATGATGATTACTCACGTAATGGCGGTATTCCGCTGCTTACCACTGTTATTGCTGGCCAGCCTTTAGGAAACTTAGGTGGGTCAATCAATACGAATTTGTTCCCAGTTGTTAATTGGAACAAATATCAAAACGAGTTGCAGAGCAACTTCCAACGTTATACCCGTTTTGAACCCGACTTTGTCTATGATGTAGAAGAAGAAGTAAAAGTCGCATACGTGCAAGCCGATTATCGTTGGGAAAACTTTCGCGGTAACTTTGGCGTACGCTTTGTTGACACAGTTAATACAAACACCGCAAGTGACCGTTTGGAGTTTCGCTTAGACCGCGTCAATCTTGACGGAGAGGATGTTGCTCAAGTTAACGGTATTGTGCGCGATGTGATTGTTAACCCTAAAGAAAATTCGTACAGCCACGTATTGCCTAGCTTTAACATCGCCTGGGATATCAATGATGATTGGGTTCTGCGCGGCGCAGCAGCAAAAGTGTTGTCACGCCCTGACTATGCGGATTTAGGCCAGTTCCAAACATTGACCTATAACTCAAGCGAGTGGGAAGCAGACTCTAGCGACCGCCCAGATTACGACCCCCTTCGCGACAGTGAAGGATGGACAGGCAGTGGTGGTAACTCATCTCTACGTCCTCTTGAATCAGTTCAATATGACCTATCACTAGAGTATTACTACGGTGAAGGGTCTGGAGTTAGCTTGGCTGTGTTCTTGAAAAATATCGATAACTTCGTCGTACCATTCACTTTAGATGTGAACAGCAGCGTTCCTGATCAAACGTTTACGTTGGTTGAGTCAGGTGGCGGTACGGTCAATGTTGGTGGTGACATATTGGTACGCGATTTCGACACCGCGGCCAACGGCACAGATGCTGAATCAAAAGGTGTTGAGTTCTCATTCCAGCATTTCTTTGAAAACGGCTTTGGCGTATCGGGTAACTACACGCGAAATATCACCAGCGCCGCTACCGTTGAGGCTGATGGTCGCTTAGTGGGGGAGTCGCCATTAACGGGCAGCTCAAAATATCAAGGTAACTTCTCGGCCTTTTATGAAAATGACGATTACAGCCTGCGCGTTTCATATAACCGCAGAGGCCCCACAATTGGTGTGCTGGCCGAAGATTGGGATATCAACCGCTACAGCGATACCTATGATCAAGTTGACGTAAACGCCAGCTACAACATAAACGAAGATATTACCTTGAGCGCCTCGGTTATCAATCTGACTAAATCAGAAGATTACGTCCATTTAGGGGATGACACCAAAGTACGCTTCTTAACTAACTCGTACAGCGGGCGTCGCTTCTTTGCAGGCATCAACTACAGATTTTAATACGTCAGGCCGGCTCGCAAGCGTCGGTTAAATGGAAACGTAAAAGACAGATTGAATAGAGGAATAATAATGAATAAGCTCAAAATGAATAAAACCACAGTGGCCATGCTGATGGCAATGAGCACTTTGTACGGTTGTGGCGGCGGTGCCGATGATCCTAATCCAAGTGATGCAGTAGACACTCGCGTTACCACTGAAGCCACCCTTGCTGGTGTGGCTGTCAAAGGTCGCCTTGATAGCGCCCAAATCAGTGTTGAACAGATGAACAATTCACCCATTACTATTACCAGTGGTGAATTAACTGATGCGTCGGGAAATGTTAACGTAATCGTTCAAAGTGACCTTGGGTTTGGTATCAACAGCCCATTTAAATTAACCGTAACTGCAACCGATGCCACCAGCATGATGTGTGATGCTATTGATTGCGCTGGCGTAGCATTAGGCCAAGAACTGAGTGGCGAGCCGCTAACAGGGACAGTGCTTAATTCTTTGTCTTTTGTGAACGTGCCTTACGGTTCAGCAGCAAACAGCAGTAGCGTGCCTTTTCAAGCAAACGCATTGACTACTATTGCCACGCCAATAGTGGAAAGAGCTGTTGCTGGAGGCGCGAATATTACCCAACAAGTATTGTTTGATTCCCAAGCCATTATCGCATCTGAGTTGGCGCTTCGCGCACTGGGTGTGGCGACATCAGGAGTGAACTTGTTTGAAACAGCCTTAATTAGTGCAGAGTCTTACGATAACTTTGTGATGGGTGAAGATTGTACTCCTGTGACCTCAACAGATGCACAAGGTAATGAAGTGACTATTGATGAGTGTACGGATGTATTGGCATCTCCAGCAATCATCACTTTGTCACTGGCCAATGCCGCATTTGCTAACATCGCAGCAACCGAAAGCTTTAACGAGCAGTTTGATGCAGTTAATACCGCTATTACCACGGCTATCGAGGGTGATACAACTGCCCTGACACCTATTCGAGAGCGTTTACTTGCTTCTGTCAGTGCAGTGCCTTTCTTGTCTGAATTAGGTGTATCAGCCGACAGCGTGATTGACCTTGGCTTATCGTTTGCACTTTCTGATGATAGCAGCGGCCCGGTGCAAGAAGTGACCACAGCTGAAAACTTAGCGAGTGCCACTATCACAGGGCGGGCACGCATCAGTGACGGTGAGGCGGAAACCATGGCGTTTGATAAAGACGTGCAAACCAAATGGTTAGACAATGGCGGTGTACCTTCTGTTGAAGACCCAGCTTGGGTTCAGGTTGAGTTTACGCAAGCCCATGCGGTGAGCAGTGTGTTCATTACCAGTGCCAATGATGCGCCAGAACGCGATCCTGAAAACTTTGAATTATTGGCGTCTAATGACGGCGAAAACTGGGTCACAGTGGCAAGCTTTTTAGGTGAATCTTTCGATGAGCGCTTTGAGCGTAAAGAATTCTCGTTCTCTAACGGTTTAGCGTATTCGTTTTATCGTTTGAATATCACCAAAAACAAAGGTGACACTAGCTTAATGCAATTGGCTGAAATTCAGCTGGTTGGGCCTATTTACGCAAGTGCAGATCACACAGACCCTGTTGGCACAGGTGCGATTACTGGCCGTGCACGTATCAGTGATGGTGAAGCAGAAACCATGGCGTTTGATAACGACACTCAAACCAAATGGTTAGATAACGGTGGTGTTCCTTCGGTTGAAGACCCTTCATGGGTACAAGTGGACTTCCCAGAAGCGGTTGCTGTTAATGTGCTTGGCATTACCAGTGCCAATGATGCACCAGAGCGCGACCCTGAGAACTTTACTCTCGTTGGCTCAAATGACAGTGGCACAACTTGGACGGTTATCGGTGATTGGCTTGGTGAGTCATTCGACGAGCGTTTCGAGCGTAAGTTGTTCAGCGCGAGCAATGCGCTGGCGTACAGCAGCTACAGGCTGAATATCACTAAAAACAAGGGCGATACCAGCTTAATGCAACTGGCTGAAATTGAGCTGATTGGTCCTGAAATGCCAAGTGTTCAACACAGTCACGGCCTAGACGTAACGTACACTGAACGCGCGCGCATCAGCGACGGTGAGGCAGGTACTATGGCGTTCGATAATGACACGCAAACCAAATGGTTAGACAACGGCGGTGTTCCGTCGGTAGAAGAACCGTCTTGGGTAGTGATTGCCTTACCTGAAGCCGCAGCCGTGAACACATTGGCCCTAACCAGTGCCAATGATGCCCCAGAGCGTGACCCTGAAAACTTTGCAGTTTGGGCATCAAACGACAATGAAAATTGGACCGAGCTAGCCAGTTGGTTAGGTGAAAGCTTTGATGAGCGCTTCGAGCGCAAGCAATATTCGTTTTCTAATGATGTTGGTTTTAGTTTTTATCGCTTTAACATCACCAAAAACAAAGGCGATACCAGCTTGATGCAAATTGCTGAAATAGAGCTTATTGGGCCACAGGTTGCTTCTGTTGATATTTCATCTGATGCAGGCACCACGATCACCGGCCGGGCGCGCATTAGTGACAACGAAGCCGAAACGATGGCCTTTGACGATGATACGCAAACCAAATGGTTAGACAACGGTGGCGTACCCAGTGCTGAAGACCCAGCCTGGGTACAGCTTGATTTCGTAGCACCACGTATCGTTAATAGTATTGCGATCACCAGTGCCAATGACTCACCAGAGCGTGATCCTGAAAACTTCACAGTTTTAGGCTCAAATGACGGGGGGGCCACTTGGGAAGAAGTCGAATCGTGGATAGGCGAAAGCTTTGATGCTCGATTTGAGCGCAAATTGTTTGAAATGCGTAACGGTTTTGCTTACTCAAGCTACCGTATCAATATCAGCAAAAACAAAGGTGACAGCAATTTAATGCAAATTGCAGAAATCGAGTTAATTGGCCCGGCTGAATAAGCGCAGGACCTAGGTGAAAGCCCGCTATCTGTGATAGTGGGCTTTTGTTGTTCCACATAGACCACGCATAAAAGAAAATAATCACTATGGCTGAATACTATTATCTTGGGATCGATGCAGGTGGTACACAATGCAAAGCGTCTCTGTACAGCCATGATCAGCAATTACTCGGCACGGGAATAAGTGGGCCAAGCAACCCTGTAAATGGACTGGAAATTGCCCAAAATGCCATTGTTAAAGCTGCCGAATCAGCCCTAAAAACAGCGTCTTTAACTCATGTTGGTTTGAATCAACTGTGTGTTGGAGCCGGAGTTGCGGGTTTGCATCTACCTAGCCTACAACACGCCATGGAGCAGTGGCGGCATCCGTTTCATTCATTCTATTGCACAACTGATTTACATGCCGCCGTCACTGGTATGCACCAAGGCCAAGATGGCGGGGTGATAATATTAGGCACAGGTTTCAGCGCTTTAGGTAAGGTTAAAAATGAGCTGCATGCCATCGGTGGCTATGGTTTTCCCATCAATGCAGAGGGCAGTGGTGCTTGGTTAGGGCTTCAAGCAGTGAAATCAGTATTGCTAGCTCATGACGGTATTGGCCCGCACACCAGTATGCTTGCGGCCATGACAGAGCACGAAGACGTGCTTACGCTGGCGAGTCGCTTAAATCATGCAAGTTCTACTGAATTTGCGACCTTCGCACCACTGGTGTTCGCCCATGCAGAGCAAAGGGATTTGTTAGCGAAAGCGATTATTGAGCAAGCAACTGAATTTTTGCAGCGCGTTATTTTGCGCCTCAATGACTTGGGAGTCGAAGAGATTGTCTTAGTGGGTAGCGTAGCTCAGCGCTTGCAAAGCCGCCTGAAGAAATCAATACGCGAATGCATAGTACCAGGCAAAGCTTCAGCAGAATATGGTGCCATGTTACTGGCAAAGCAGCACAAGCCAAACGGATAAACAGTCTACATATAAGCGGCTCAAAGAGGATAGATTATGACAGCCACGCGCAGAGGGTTCTTAAAATTATCATTGCTAAGCAGTATCGCGAGTGCTTTTGCCGCGAGCAGTAAAACTGCTTTCGCTAGAGCAGAAAAAATCAATAAACCCGTAGTGATATCAACCTGGGAACATGGACTCGCCGCAAATAAAGCGGCATGGGATGTACTCAAAAAAAATGGGCGCGCATTGGATGCTGTTGAGCAAGGAGTGCGTGTGCCGGAAGCCGATCCCCTGGTTAGAACGGTTGGTTTGGGTGGATACCCAGACAGTGAGGGTAATGTAACGCTTGACGCCTGCATCATGGACGAAAACATGAACTGTGGCTCGGTGGCTTACCTGCAAGACATTCTGCATCCCATCTCGGTTGCGCGCAAAGTAATGGAAGATACGCCCCACGTAATGTTAGTGGGCGCTGGTGCTAAAAAATTCGCTTTAGAGCAAGGTTTTGCTCAGCAAAATTTACTTACCGAACAGTCTAAGCAAGATTGGTTGGCGTGGCGTCATTCGGGCCAGCAGAAGAAGCAAATCAACATTGAAAATCACGACACCATTGGCATGTTAGCGCTGGATACTTCAGGTAACTTGAGCGGGGCCTGCACCACAAGTGGCGCAGCCTTTAAATTACCAGGGCGGGTGGGGGACTCACCCATCATTGGCGCAGGTTTATACGTGGATAACGAAGTCGGTGCTGCCACTGCCACTGGCATGGGAGAGCTGATGATGAAAACCGTGGGCTGTCATCTTGTGGTTGAGCTGATGCGTCAAGGCGCTTCACCCCAAGAAGCCTGTCAAAAAGCGGTGGAGCGAATTGCCACCCGTTTGGATAATTTTGCTGAGTTTCAAGTAGGCTTCTTGGCCCTGAATAAAGCAGGTGAGTACGGAGCGTACTGTATTCAACCTGGGTTTAACTACGCGGTTAAGGATTCTCGTGGTGAGCAGCTTATTGATGGTAAAAACCTATTAGGGGAAGGCGCATGATGCTCAAAACTCTGTGTAGCATATTGCTGTGCAGCACCTTTTTTTGCCACGCACAAAGTAACGATATTCGTGCAAATCAAGGGCCATTTGCATTAACTCTTGAGCAAGCCTTGAACTGGACTGCACGAAGCGAATTTAGCTCCACACAGAATATCTCCACAGAACCTTTAGCCAGGCGTCATGCTGCTCAGTTAGACTCCAGCAGAGCAAACTTAGATACGCGAGTTAAGGTGCTCTACGCACCTGACGGCATGAATAACTTCGCGAATTACCTGGATACTCAAGCCACATTTAATCTGTATAACTTTACTCACTGGTCGCAAATCGATGTACTCAATTGGTTTGCTGGTACGGCTGATCATGTGGTGCAAATACCTGCTCGGCCTTGGGTTGACACCGCCCATCGAAACGGCGTGAAGGTTATCGGCTCGATTTTCTTAGCCATCGCTAAATACGGCGGTAGTGCTGATACCGCAGAAGCTTTGCTCAAACAGGATGCCCAGGGGCGATTTATTATGGCCCATAGACTTGTCGACATCGCGCAATATTATGGTTTTGACGGTTGGCTAATGAATCAAGAAACTAACTTAACTGCCATTAAAGATGCAGAAAATGAATTAGTTGAAGGGCAGAAAGACGCTCGTCGCGGGGCAAAACTGGGCCAGAAAATGTTGGCGTTTATGCAGTATTTAACGGCTATTGCCCCCCAAGGAATGGAGATCCATTGGTATGACTCCATGCTGGAAAATGGTGAGGTGCGTTGGCAAAACCAGTTGAATGAGAAAAACCAAGCGTTTTTACATCAGGGTGTATCCAGTGCTGATGCCATGTTTATGAATTACTGGTGGAACAAACCCATGGTCGAGCGCTCTGTCTCGCTTGCCCAAGAACTGGGGCGTTCTGGCTACGACTTGTATTTTGGTGCTGATTTATGGCCAAGTCGTAATGCACAGCGCGCTTTTAGTAAGACTCAGTGGTTAGAGGATTTATTTGATAGCGATACCAAGCAAGGGCTTACCTCTATTGCGCTATTCGCACCGAACTTCAATTTTAATTTCAGTGGCGAACCCCACACGCCTGTTTTTAGCAAATTTAAAGACGATCCCCAAGACTCGCTACGTTTTTACCAAACAGAGCAACGCTTGTTTGTGGGGGACGATTTAAACCTTGCCAATAATGACCTTGACGGTTGGCCGGGCATAGGGCGTTACGTACCGGCAAAAACCACTGTGAATGCATTACCGTTCGAAACGCATTTTAATACCGGCCAAGGTAAAAAGCTGATCGAGAACGGCCAGCAGGTGTTAAGTGGCTGGACTGACATGAGCAAACAAGATCTGCTGCCTACTTGGCAATTTGCGGTGTATGGCAACCAGTCAATGACAGTAGCCTATGATTTCGAAGAGGTGTTTTCTGGTGGCAGCTCTTTGGTATTCACAGGCTCACTTAGCACGCAAAAAACACGCATTCCTTTGTACCAAACTCACTTTGTGCTAGGCAAAAAAAATACAGCGACGTTAACGCTCAAAGGCGACGTCAGCGCTCTTTCATTGTATGTGGAAACTGCTGACGCTAAGCGACACATGTTCGCATTAAACGCAATTACCCCTAATGACACTCAGCAAGGTTGGCACACCTATGAAGTATCACTAAGTACGCTCGCTAAGGAACCTATTGGCCAACTCGGTATGTTGTTTAGGGAAGGTACGGCCGAGGAAAATGTGAATGTGTATTTAGGGCAATTGGCGATCCGTTAATGATTGATATCGAAATTTGCTTACCTTGTGATGTCCTTACCAACGTCGCTCTGCAAATTCGCGCCGCTCGTGAAGGAAAAGCGGCGCGGGTAGAGCTTTGCAGCCATATGGAACACCAGGGACTCACGCCCAGTGTGAATGCCATGCAGCAAGCTAAGGCAACCGCCCAAGAGGAGATAACCTTACTGGCAATGATCCGCCCACGAGGTGAGAATTTTTGTTATGACGAGGGTGAAGTACTGCAAATGCAGCATGATATTACCCTTGCTGCACAAGCTGGAATGCAAGGGGTGGTGCTCGGCGCGCTCACACCAGATAACAAGCTGGATATAGGTGCGTTAACTCGATTAATCGCAGTGGCTAATAACGCTAATTTGCAGGTGACATTTCATCGTGCATTTGATGCCTTGGCTGAACCAGCTCAAGCCATTGAAACCCTCATTGAGCTAGGCGTGCAGCGCATTCTCACCTCAGGTTGTGACTGGGGAAGTCACGACACTGCGCAGCAGCATTGCGCGCAATTAGCACGTTACATCGCTCTAGCTAAGGGGCAAATTGAAATAGTGATTGGCGGCGGTATTACTCCTGCAAGCGCCAAATTAATAGCGCAGGCTATAAGTCAGCAGATGGAGCAAAATTATCATTATTCTTTTCACGCTTATTCGTCTGTTCTTCTCAACGGGGTGGTACATGAAAATCCCGTTAGACAGTTATATCAAGGCGTTAATGACACTTAACTCGACTCTTACCAAGCAGTGTTTTACACAGCAATAATTTCATCGTGGGGATGACTCATTGGGCGGCCCCGCACTCGACTCGACAGCCCACTTTACAATATTGGTTTTTATGATTAACGAAGAATATATGACACAAATGAAGACATTACCTCTAAATGGAACATGGCAGTTCTGCCAAGCTGATACGCAAGACTGGCGAAATGCAGAGGTTCCAGGGTGTAACTTTACTGACCTTCTAGCACATAATTTAATAGACGATCCGTTTGACCGAGACAACGAATCCCATTTGCAGTGGATTGAGAAAAAGGACTGGCATTATCGCCGTTCATTTATTGTATCAGCAGCGCAATTGGACCACAGTGAAGTCAATCTAGTTGCACTAGGGCTTGATACGTTTTGTGATATTTATCTCAATGGGCAGCACTTCGCCAGCGGGCAGAATATGTTTGTCGGTCAACATCTTGCTTGTAAGTCTTTGCTGGTAGAAGGTGAAAATGAAGTAGAAATTCGTTTTCGCTCACCCATGAACGAAGTGTATCCGCAATTTATAGCTAACGGTTTTACCTACCCAGCGGAAAACGACAAAAGTGACGAGAAGTTGAGTGTCTTTTGTCGCAAAGCACCTTGTCATTTTGGTTGGGATTGGGGCCCAAAATTCGTGACGTCTGGTATTTGGCGCGATATTTATTTAGCGTTTATCGACAGCGCTGAAATTAAAGACGTACATTTTGTACAGCAGACTTTGTCAGCACAGCGAGCTGACTTCCATTTCGCGCTAGATGTTAGCGCGATGACAGATTTTGACGCCCAGTTAGTGGTTAAATGCGAACAGGCTCCGCAGTTGAATCAAATCTTAGATGTGCATTTATCGGCCCAAGCGAGCGAGCAAAGCATGTTGATAAACTTTACGCTTAACGATCCTAAGCGCTGGTGGCCTAATGGGTTGGGGGAAGCATTTTTATATGACTTTAGCTTTGAGTTAGTTAAGGATAAACAAGTTATCGCCCGTCGCGAGCAAGCTGTGGGGTTGCGAGAAATAGAAGTGGTTAATCAGGCCGATGACATGGGAGAGTCATTCTATTTCAAAGTAAACGGCCACCCAGTTTTTATGAAAGGGGCTAATTATATTCCCGATGATAGCTTTATTCACCGTGTTGACGAACAACGTCACCAGCAGGTATTTGATGCCGTAGTCACTGCTAATATGAATATGCTACGGGTGTGGGGTGGGGGTATTTATCAAGACGATGCCTTTTACGAATTGGCAGATCGCAACGGCATTTTGATCTGGCAAGACTTTATGTTTGCGTGCACCTTGTACCCAGCAGATGAAGCCTTCTTGGCAAATGTGAAACAAGAAGCGGAATATAACGTTAAGCGTTTGCGTAACCACCCGTGTATCGCTATGTGGTGTGGCAATAACGAAGTCGATATGGCCATCGAAAAATGGCAGTGGTCTGAAAAGTTTGACTACTCTGATGAGCTGTACGGGCGACTGAAACAGGATTACATCCGTTTGTTCGATGACTGCTTACCCAAGGTTATCAACTCCCTTGATGCGCAGCGCTTTTATTTGCGTTCGTCACCCATCGGTTTTTGGGAAAACGACGAAGATAACAAAGCCAATCACCATTACTGGGGTGTATGGCACGGTGAAGAGCCGTTCAGTGAATACAAAAAACGCGTACCACGCTTTATGAGTGAATACGGTTTTCAGTCGTTCCCTATTGCTGAATCAACTCACCGTTTTACCCAGCCAGAAGATCGCGAACTTGAATCAGCCGTGATGCAGGTTCATCAAAAGCATCCACGTGGCAATAAGCTTATCCGTAGCTATATGGATGAAGAGTTCAATGCCCCGAAAGACTTCGATCAGTTATTGTATTTAAGCCAAGTTCAACAAGCTCTTGGATTAAAAATGGCGTTTGAAGCCCATCGCGCGGCGATGCCATTTTGTATGGGAACCTTATATTGGCAATTGAATGACACGTGGCCAGCAGCTTCTTGGTCTGGTATCGATTACTATGGGCGCTGGAAAGCCCTGCATTATCAAGCTAAACGCAGCTTTGCCTCTCAGTTGCTGGTGATTGAGCCCGAACAAGATGAACTTATTGTAACCTTGGTTTCAGATGCTCTGCACACATTTGCGGCCAAATTAGAAATTCAGCTATATGATTTTAGTGGCGAAATTCACTGGTATCACGAGCAATTCGTGACAGTGTTGGCCAACAGTACAGAAAATGTATTTTCGTTGAATGTAGAACAGTTCGTGCCTCGCCATGGGCTAGCTTCTAGTGTGGTTGTTGCTAGGCTGGTTCAGGAAGACAGCACACCGCTATGTGAAAACAGCCACTTCTTTGTACCCAATAAATCATTGGCGCTTCAATCTGCCAGCATAAGCTGCAAACATGAAATTGGTGACCAATCATTGTCCTTAATGTTTACTACAGATACCTTTGTGCGCCAAATGTACGTGAGCATGGCGGAGCAAATCGGTAACTTTAGCGACAACTTTTTTGATTTGCTGCCGCAACAAGTGAAAACCATCACCATTGCGTTGCCAAACATGAGCCAGCAGCAAATAGCCGATTTAGTCGATAAGGTTCGCTGGCAGTCACTGTTTGATAGCTTTAGTGAAGATGCCTTAGCCGGCACGCCTACGATTGGAATGAAATCATGATTTTAAGTTGGATTGATATCGCTGTCATCATTGCGTATTTGGTGTCGGTGCTACTGATTGGTTTGTATATTTCCAAACGTGCTAGTCAAAATATGGACTCGTATTTTTTAGGCGGCAAAACCATTCCTTGGTGGGCTCTAGGGGTGTCAAATGCCTCGGGAATGTTCGATATTGCCGGCACTATGTGGTTGGTATCCATGTGTTTTGTTTACGGTTTGAAAAGCGCATGGTTACCTTGGATTTGGCCCATATTTAACCAAATATTTTTGATGATTTATCTGTCGGTGTGGTTACGTCGCTCAAATGTAATGACAGGTGCCCAGTGGATGGAAACCCGGTTTGGTACTGGCAAAGGCGCAGAAATGAGTCAAATAGTGGTAGTGATATTTGCTCTGGTGAGTGCTATTGGTTTTATTGCTTACGCGTTTAAAGGAATAGGCAAGTTTGCCGCTATCTTTTTTCCTTGGGAGCTATCCCCCGATATCTACGCGCTTATTATCTTTTCGATTACTACCATTTATGTGGTCAAAGGGGGTATGTACAGCGTGGTGTTCACTGAGATCTTGCAGTTTGTAATCATGACGATTGCAGCGATTTCAGTTGGAGTGATTGCCATGTATATGGTTTCACCCGAGCAATTGGCTGCCGCCACGCCTCAGGGGTGGGATCAACTCTTTTTCGACTGGCGGTTAGATCTTAATTGGCAAGGTTTGATAGACAGCGTCAACGTTAAAGTGCAAGACGATGGTCTCGAGCTATTTGGCTTGATGATCATGATGATGCTGTTTAAGGGGGTATTATCGAGTATGGCTGGCCCTGTACCGAATTATGACATGCAGCGTATTCTAGCCACCAAAAGCCCCAAAGATGCGGCAAAAATGAGTGGTTTGGTGTCTTTGGTGATGTTTTTCCCTCGCTACATGATGGTGGCAGGGTTATCTATTCTCGCCATTGTGTACATGGGGCCAGATATTCAAGCCCAAGGTACGCAGTTTGATTTTGAGCAGATTCTACCGTTCGCTATTAATAATTTCGTACCGGTTGGCTTAACAGGCTTGCTTATAGCTGGCTTGCTTGCGGCATTTATGTCGACCTATGCGGCATCGGTGAATGCCGCTCCCGCTTACTTTGTAAATGATATCTATCGCCGGTATTTACGCCCGGATGCTGACAGCCGCACCTATGTGCGCATGAGTTATATCGTGTCTATTGTGCTGGTCGTTCTCGGTATGGGGCTTGGCCTGATGCTTGGTAGCATTAATGCCATTATGCAATGGATTTTTGCCGCGTTATTTGGCGGTTATGCGGCGGCTAATTTACTGAAATGGCATTGGTGGCGATTTAATGCCTACGGCTACTTTTGGGGCATGTTAGCAGGTTTGATTGGCGCGCTGGTGTTACCGATTGCACTTCCCGAAGTGCAACCTCTAATGGCCTTTCCGTTGCTACTGATATTCGGCCTTGTCGGTTCCATCGCAGGCACTTTGCTAACCCCGCCTGAATCTGATGACGTGTTATGTGAGTTTTACCGAACGGTGAAACCTTGGGGGGCATGGGGGCCAATTTGTGACAAGGTCATCGCCTTGGATCCCGACTTTGCCCCAAACAGAGCGTTTTACCGTGACATGTTCAATGTTGCCATCGGTATAGTGTGGCAAATAGGCCTAGTGGTGATGCCGATTTATTTAGTGATTCAGCAGTGGTGGTCGATGTTGACAGCCTTTGGCGTCATTGTTGTGACCAGCTGGATCTTGAAAAAGAACTGGCTAGACAAGCTCCCAGATTAAGTAATGAGTGATAAAAAAGTGATACCAATAATGAAAAAACAATTTTTAGCAGGTGCATTTTCTTTATGTGCCGTGAGCGGGCTTGCTGGTTGTGCCACAAACTCGGAACCTAACATACAAAATGCGACGGCGGTACAGGTCGTTGATGAGTCGTTATTACAATACGCAGACCCTTTTATTGGCACAGGTGGGCACGGGCATACATTTCCCGGCGCAGTGGTGCCTTTTGGTATGGTGCAACTAAGCCCTGATAATCCTTCTAAAGGCTGGGACTGGACATCCGGTTATAACTACAGTGACAACCAGTTACTTGGTTTTAGCCATACGCATTTATCTGGTACTGGTGTCGGTGACTTGCTTGATGTGCTAGTGATGCCGTTTCGTGGTGATTACAAAAATCGTCGTGATAATGAGCTAAAACATGTGGTTAGTGAGTATTCACACGACGATGAGCAGGCGTCTCCTGGCTATTATCAAGTAGGGTTGCCACAAGAAAAGGTAAATGCTGAGCTAACCGCTACCGAGCGTACTGGTGTGCATCGTTACACCTTTTCAGGCCAAGAAGACGCTAAAGTATTGATCGATTTAGGCTATGCCCAGAACTACGATAAATCTGTGGCTACCTTTATGCGTGTAATCGACGATAGCACCTTAGTGGGCTATCGCATTTCAACCGGCTGGAGTGACTACCAGCCTGTGTATTTTGTTGCCCAGTTCAACCAACCTTTTGCACATCAGTTTTACAAAGAAGGCGAAGCTCAAGCTGGCCCGTTCATCAATGCGGAAAAAAGCGAAGTGGTGCTTAACTTCGGTGACATTGCTGATCAGGCTTTAGTGGCAAAAGTAGGTATTTCTTACGTGAGCATTGCTGGGGCAAAGCAAAACTTAGCGGCAGAAGTGGCTGATTTTGATTTCGACAATACCAAGCATCAAGCACAAGCACTGTGGGCGGCTCAATTAGGCAAGTTTAAAGTCACTGATGATAACGAGCAGGCTAAGCGTAAGTTCTATACGGCTTTGTACCATTCATTTTTGGCACCGCAGACGTTTAATGACGTAAGTGGCAGTTATTTTGGTGCAGATGGTAGCGCTCACAATAGTCAGCAATTCGAACGTTATTCTTTGTTTTCACTGTGGGACACCTTTCGCGCATTACATCCACTGTTGACCATTTCTAATGGCGAGCGCGTCAATGATATGGTCAGCTCCATGATGGCGTTCTACCACGAAACAGGTCTGTTACCTTCTTGGGATTTAATGGCCAATGAAACCGACGTAATGATCGGTTATCACGCAGTGTCCGTCATAGTAGATGCCTATTTTAAAGGCTTAACCGATGTAGCTCCTGAGGCCTTATTCGAGGCTCTTAAAGCGTCAGCTATGCAGGAGCGTTTTGGTATCGATTTATTCGCTAAGTACGGCTACGTACCTTCTGATTTAGAGGTCGAAGCAGTATCGAAAACCCTCGAGTATGCGTTTGACGATTGGGCGATTGCGCGCATGGCAAAAGCACTGGGTAAAGAACAAGACTATGCGTATTTCACTCAACGTGCCGAGTCTTATAAAACCTTGTTTGATAAACAAACCGGCTTTATGCGTGGCAAAACCCAAGATGGTGAGTGGGTGAAAAACTTTAGCCCTACTCATGTCGACCACCGAACCACAGATTACACCGAAGCTAATGCGTGGCAGTACACTTGGTTTGTACCTCATGATGTTGAAGGTTTGATCAGCTTATTTGGTGGCGAAGCGCCATTTTTAAATAAGTTAGATACGTTATTCAGTACCGATTCGTTTATGGAGGGAGATGTATCACCGGATATTTCTGGGCTTATTGGTCAATATGCCCACGGGAATGAGCCAGTGCACCATGTGCCTTACATGTATTCTTTAACCTCGCAGAAGTGGAAAGGCGAGCAACGCATTAAAGAGATCCGTGACACCATGTACCGCGATAATCCAGATGGTCTTTCAGGTAACGACGATGTGGGGCAAATGTCGGCTTGGTATGTGTTCAGTGCGCTTGGTTTTTACCCTCTAAATCCAGCTGACGGGCAGTATGTATTAGGCACGCCTCAGTTCGACACAGTTCAGATCCAGCTACCAAATAACAAGACCTTTACGGTAAAACAGGTGATATTAGGGGAAGAGCCAAGTGACTATGTGAAAGAGGTTACGCTTAACGGTGCACCGGTGCAGATGAATACCATCTCTCACAGCGACGTGATGCAAGGTGGAGAGCTTATTTTTACCTTTTAATTGAAGTGAAATTGAATGAGGTGACGTTAATCGTCACCTTTTTTTACGTTTTTCCGGAGATATTGATGACCAGCATTATGGCTACAGAAGCCGCTTCTACCGCTGACCTTTTAGCGCAGCAGCTTAGATTAAACCAAAACACTTGCGAGCGAATTGCTCAGAGAATACAGCAACTTAACCCAAGTGTGGTGTACATAGTGGCAAGAGGCTCGTCAGACCATGCGGGGGTATTCGCAAAGTACTTGATTGAAGTGGAGTTAGGCATTCCTGTGGTGGCTGCCGCGCCCTCGGTGGTAACTGTGTTTCATAAACAATTAAAGCTAAATAATGCACTGGTTATCGGGATTTCACAATCAGGGCGCAGCCCAGATATTTTGCAGCACATGCAGATGGCGAAAGAGGCTGGGGCGCTGTGTATCGGTTTGGTTAATGATGAAACCTCGCCGTTAGCTAATTTAGTTGATGAACTTATCCCGCTGCGCGTGGAACAAGAACTGGCCGTCGCCGCAACGAAAAGCTACCTAGCGTGTTTAAGCGCTCTTTTGCAATTGGTGGCTTTCAGTAAAAAAGATCGAGCTCTCATTGCTGCGATACAGGGTATTCCAGATGCGCTTAAACGCGCTGTAAATGGGCCCAAGCAATTAAATGCAGACATGTTCAAAGGATGTGATAAGTGCATTGTGCTGGGGCGTGGCTTTGGCTATGCGATTGCCAAAGAGGTCGCATTAAAGCTCAAAGAGGTTTGCGCAATTCAAGCTGAAGCATTTTCTAGTGCGGAGTTTGTGCACGGTCCTGTGGCGCTAGCGCAAAAACCTCTAAAAGTGCTCAGTTTAGGGCTGTTTGATGAATCGCAGGCCACCCATCAGCAACAAGTTGATGACGTGACCGAGCGCGGGGCTCATGTGTTAAACATGAAGGTCTTTCCTGATAATGTGCACCCACGACTCGGTGCGTTAATGGTTATGCAGCGTTTTTATCTTGATATCGCCGACATTTCCGTGCAATTGGGTTGCAACCCAGACACACCGCAAGGCTTAAACAAAGTTACTATGACTGTTTAAGAGAAAGTCGTTTTCACGCTTGTTTACGCCAACGTGCAAAGAGGCCGTTCTGTACCAGTAAATTGGTTTTATGAATGCCCAATTTGGGTGATTTTCGAATCTAAGCGCCTGTGCTCGGCGCTTGTTGTCTGCACATGGATGACTGCGTTTCATGGTTAATTACAACGGGGTAGAGAGTTGGTATACTCAGTGGCACAATTTATTGCAAATCGGAATGCATACTCACCTCAATGCCTCAGCCTTCATCACGTCATCTTCCTTTAGATACGGTTAACTCAACCAGTGAAAACACCCTATTTGGCCAGATTGTACAAAGTACTTTCACCCCTCCTCGGTGGGCGAAGAACCGACACATTCAAACGATTTGGCCGCGCTTTTTTCAGCGTCGCTTGCGGGTGCATTGGCATAAAGAGCGCTTGATTTTGCCCGATGGGGATTTTGTCAATTTAGCTTGGGCGGGAGACAGAGACAGTATTGCAACGAGCAAAGGGCTGGTGGTCATTTTCCATGGTTTGGAAGGGTCGAACAAGTCCCACTACGCCAATGACATGGCTGCCAATCTAGTTCAACAAGGCTATGTGACGGTATTGATGCATTTTCGCGGTTGCGGCGGTGAGCACAATACGTTACCCAGAGCGTATCACTCGGGTGAAACAGAAGACGCGTGGTTTTTGTTGAACTGGTTAACTGAGCTGTATCCTAATGTCGCAAAAGTCGCGATGGGCTTTTCCCTCGGGGCGAATATGCTGTTAAAACTGTTAGGGGAGCGTCCTGAGCAGAGCATTTTGCGCGCAGGTATCGCGATTTCTCCGCCTTTTAAATTGGCTGAGTGTTCGTTGAGTATCAATCAAGGTGTGTCACGTATGTACCAGTCTTATCTACTGAAAAGTATGGTGAATAACCTAGTAGATAAAATGCGCACCGTTGATTATTCCGATCATCTCGAAATAGATGATGCCAAAGCGCGCTCTCTTAAAAGCTTCAAAGAGTTTGACCAGCATGTAACAGCGCCTCTGCATGGTTTTGACAGCGCTGATGATTACTACACTCAATGCAGCGCGATAAATTTTATGAAAACCATCGCCACCCCGACCCTTATCATTCACGCCAAAGACGACCCTTTTATGAGTGAGTCTGTTTTGCCCAGTGAACAGGATCTTTCCCCTCATGTGCGCCTTGAATTAAGTGACAAAGGAGGGCATGTAGGGTTTATGCAAGGCACGCCTTGGCGTCCGGTTATTTGGATGCAAAAGCGTGTAAATCAATATTTTCAGGAGATTTTGCGCGAATAAGTGCAAAGCCATATCGTTTTATGATTATACCGATTAATGAACTGAGCCCAGATGCCTTGAGCAATCTGATTGAAGGGTTTGTGCTACGCGAAGGCACCGAGTACGGTGAGGCGGATTGCAGCTTGGCAGATAAGGTAGAGCAAGTGCGAGCCCAATTAGCATCGGGCGAGGCCTTGCTGGTGTATTCCGAGTTACATGAAACTGTAAATATTATCCCCAAAGATCAGCTTGGGCTG
The DNA here is from genome assembly GCA_000314955.1 of Paraglaciecola chathamensis S18K6. Classification (GTDB taxonomy): domain Bacteria; phylum Pseudomonadota; class Gammaproteobacteria; order Enterobacterales; family Alteromonadaceae; genus Paraglaciecola; species Paraglaciecola chathamensis. The sequence goes on from BAEM01000050.1 coordinate 54,486, forward strand.
ATCGATGAGGAAACAGAATAAAGCGTGTTTACTGACTCAATTAACGGCAGCGATTAACTACATCAATTCGATGAAGGTTAAGTTAAACGTTACGGGTACATTCGGGCTGATGCTGGACAAACCCGCTACGTTTTGCAGCCAGTCTATACCGCCTTGTAGGCCGTAATCCCCAGCTTTAATAAGCACAGGTTGAACACTGGTGGCAATGAAACGATTGTGATCAGTTTTGCTCACTTGTACTTTCACTTCAATGTCGTTTTCTTGCCCTAGCACGCTTAGTTTGGCAGGGATCGCGAAGGTACCTGCTTGGCCTTTGGTAAAGGCTACAATTTCTTTTGGCAATGTGGCTGTAAGCGTGGCTTTCGGGAAGTTCTCTACCATAAACAGCTTTTCGCGCATGCGAGAGTTGCGAATATCAATCCCTGTTTCTACCGATGACAAATCGATATCAACCGACAATTCACCGGCGCTGGTGAGTGAGCCATTGAGGTGTGAAAAATGATGAAGCTCACTGACATTTACATTTTTAGTAGAAATAAAATTTAACTGAGAGTCTTTATTAAGCAGTTGCCAATCGGCGGAAGCGCTTGCACATACGAGTAAGCTAGATAGCGCGGCTAGGTTAATTGCGGCCAGTTTTAGCAACTTGGCATTCTTGCGGAAGGTCATTCGGTATCTCCTGTGGTGTATTTCACTATGGTTTGCCAATTTACTCGTTGATCACCCATAACGATAAAATCTGGGTTGGTAACGGAATTTCGTTCATTGTAACTAAGGGGCGAAAAGTCATGGGCCAGAATATTGCCCCCTGCTTCACTGACGATACACTGGGAAGCGCCAGTGTCCCATTCGCCAGTCACGCCTAAACGTAAGAAAACATCCGCTTTACCTTCAGCGATAAAGCATGATTTTAACGAGCAACTGCCCGTCGGGTAAGTTTGATAAGTGCGATGGTCGCTCATGCTGCGCATAACGTTTTCCCGCGCTTGGCGGCGGCTAATGGCAATCATAACCGGGTCTTGTTCAGGATCATCAAACTTGCGCACATGAATGCGTTTATTTTCGGTGCGGCTTTCTTTAAATGCGCCGTGCCCTTTTGAGGCAAAATACAAGGTTTCACCGGGGGGCCAGTAAATCACGCCAATAACAGGTTGGTTATCTTCAACCAAAGCAATATTTACCGCAAAGTCGCCACTGCGGGCGATAAACTCTTGAGTACCATCAATAGGGTCAATTAACCAATAACGATGCCAGTCTTTACGCTCGTCTAGAGCACCGTTGTCTGACTCTTCCGACATAATAGGAATGTGCGGAGTCTTTCGTTTTAGAATGGCCAAAATCACTTCATTCGCTTTGTAGTCGGCTGACGTCACGGGCGAATCATCGTCTTTTTGATAGCTTTTATAGTCACCACTGTCATAGATTTCCATGACGACTTTTCCAGCCGCTTGGGCTGCACTTTTAGCTATGTCGAGTAATGAAGAGATAGAGTCGGTGGGCATTATTGTTCCTTTAACCACTTTTGCGCGAGAAATAGTGCGGTAATACAGCGAGCTTCAACGAAATCGTCGCGAGCCAATAACGCATCGAGATCGTTTATCGACCACTTAATGACGTCTAAAGGCTCTGGTTCATCGCCGGGTAGCGTTTGTTCATATAAATTTTCAGCGATAAAAATATCCATGCGAGCATTAAAAAATGCCGGTGCCATGCTGACGTTTTGTAAGTAGTGCAGTGTAGTTGCGCCAAAACCGACTTCTTCTTTGAGCTCGCGATCCGCGGCTTGGGCGGGCTCTTCGCCTGGGTCGATCAGGCCTTTAGGGAAACCTAACTGGTAAGAGTGCGTGCCTGCGGCGTATTCACGTACGAGTAGAAATTCGTGGTCATTGATGAAAGGGACAATCATCACCGCGCCGCGTCCTCCGCCTGCCATACGCTCAAAAGTGCGTAGTTCTCCATTGGAAAACTCGAGATCAATTTGCTCAACGGTGAACAATCCGCTTTTTGCCACGGTGCGTCGTTGGTGAATTTGTGGAAGTGTTTTGTTGGGGTCTATTTTGCTCATCTACCTATCACGTTATCATAGCCTCACTAATTGCATCAATGACGCGTAAACTACTGTTACGTCGAATATAACGCTTAACTTAAGGACTTGCCACTTGCCTGACTTACCTTGGAACAAAATTAAAACAGTTTTACTCGATATGGATGGGACTTTGCTTGATTTGCATTTCGACAGCCATTTCTGGTTAGAGCATTTACCGAAAACGTACGCCGGTAGCAAAGGCATCAGCGAAGAGCAGGGTAAAGAGTACATGATGGCTGAGTATCGCCAGGTGTTTGGCACAATAGATTGGTATTGTTTAGATTACTGGGCAGACAAACTGCAGCTAGATATTATGCAAGCGAAGCGTGAAGTTGAGCATTTAATTAGCATGCGTGATGACACCATTCCCTTGCTTGACGCCCTCAGAGAGTCTGGGCGTGAAGTGGTATTGGTCACGAATGCTCACCCCGATAGTCTGTCGTTGAAAATTGAACACACTGCGCTTGATAGCCATATCGATACACTCATTTCGACTCATGAATTTGGGGTCACCAAAGAGTCTCAATTATTGTGGCAAAAGCTTCAACAGCGTTTAGGTTTCGATTCTGAGCATACCTTGTTTGTTGATGATAGCCTGCCTATTTTGCAGGCAGCGAAAGATTTTGGTATCGCCCATTTACTGGCTGTGAGTAATCCTGACAGTCAATTACCGATAAAAGATGTTACACAATTTTTAGCCACCAGTGATTACAGAACCATGTTGGACGCTATAAAAAATACTCCTTTTGCGGGGTAATGCCATTTCACTTAGGAATGGAGATGGGTATAAGGACTGACTAAGCGAAAATGCCAAAGCGCAGCGATTAAGTGAATTTATCCTGCTTTTGGCAGTTTTTTTGTGAATAACGGGCAAATCCCATGCTTTATTGCCTCTGTGGCGTTTCATATTGTTGTTGATCGCCCTATAATTCGAGCCAATTTTCATCAATCTATAGGTCAAGTCTATGAGTCTTAACGATGTTCCAGCTGGTAAAAACTTACCAGACGAAATTAATGTAGTGATTGAAATCCCTGCGTATTCTGATCCGATCAAATATGAAGTGGATAAAGACACAGGTGCAATTTTTGTCGACCGCTTCATGGCGACCTGCATGCACTACCCCACTAACTATGGCTATATTAATCAAACATTGTCAGAAGATGGTGATCCAGCAGACGTACTAGTGATGTCACCTTTCCCACTTCTTGCTGGTTGTGTGATTAAGTGTCGTCCTGTTGGCGTGCTTAAAATGACAGATGAATCAGGTACTGATGCTAAAATTTTAGCGGTACCGGTTGATAAGTTGTCTACCATTTATCGTGGTATCAAAGACATCGACCAAGTGGACGAGCTTACCCTTAACCAAATTGAGCACTTCTTCTCACATTACAAAGATTTAGAGCCTGGAAAATGGGTGAAAATCGACGGTTGGGAAAACGCTGAAGCAGCAAAAGAAGAAATCGTTAGCAGCGTAGAGCGTTACAAAACAGAAGGTTAATCAAACTATTCAGTTGAATAGGTTTTGAAACCCTAGAAGCCGGCGACTTGTCGGCTTTTTTATTTTCTGTCTCCTGTGAGACACTGACCATCACCGTTTTATAAATTGAAACCCATGACATTTTTACGTTCATTTCGCTCCAACCCACAGATACTTTTATTGGCTATGGCCTTTGTGATGCCGCTGGTTTTTTCAGTGTGGAATGCATTACTGAATAATTTTGTGGTTGAGAAAGCGCAGTTCAATGGTGCTCAAATTGGCATGCTGCAAAGCCTGCGGGAAGTCCCCGGCTTTCTGGCCTTTACTGCGGTCTTCTTGTTGCTGGTGCTCAAAGAGCAAACGCTTGCATTGGTGTCGTTGGCGGTTATGTGTGTTGGCGTTGCTTTAACGGGCTGGTTGCCGTTCGAGCTAGGGTTGTATTGCACAACCGTGTTGATGTCTATTGGTTTTCATTATTTTGAGACCATCAACCAATCATTGACCTTGCAGTGGCTCGATAAAGACAAAAGCGCTCACTTTATGGGGCAGCAGTTAGCGGTGAAGAGTTTTGCCTCGTTGCTGGCATACGGCGCTATTTGGCTGCTAATGGAATGGGCGGGGATCTCGTATGTGGCTATGTATATGCTGGCTGGTGGAGTAGGTCTGCTGATCGTGATTTGGTTATGGTTTGGATTCGATAAGTTTACCCAAACCTCTGTGCAGCATAAGCACATGTTTTTACGCAAACGCTATTGGCTGTATTATGGCTTGGTGTTTTTCAGTGGTGCGCGGCGGCAAATCTTTATGGTATTTGCCTCGTTTATGATGGTAGAGAAATTCGGTTATTCTGTGGGTGATATCAGTCTGCTGTATATGCTCAACTATGTGTTTAACCTATTCTTTGCCCCTAAAATAGGCCGCTGGATCCATAAAATTGGTGAGCAACGGGCCTTGTGTATCGAATACCTTGGTTTACTTTGTGTGTTTGTGGGTTATGCATGGGTAGACAATAGTCAGTTAGCTGCTGGACTGTATGTAATAGATCACCTGTTTTTTGCCATGGCCATTGCGGTTAAGACATATTTTCAAAAGATTGCCGATCACAGAGATATCGCCTCGACCGCTGGAGTGAGTTTTACGATTAATCATATCGCGGCTGTAGTCATTCCGGCATTGTTAGGCGTGGTGTGGTTAACTTCACCGTCTGCCGTATTTTACATCGGTGCAGGTTTTGCGGTTTGCTCATTGATTTTAGCGTTAAATATTCCCGACCAACCGAACGATGGAAATGAAGTTAGAATGAACATGCTGCGGTGGGCGAATGTGCCCAGTGTTGCATCCCCTAAGGAGAATTCATGAAGTATTTAGTGTTATTGCTGACGATAAGTTCGTTTGCTGTTTTTAGCCAAGAGCCTGAAGAGTTATTTTGGGAAGACATGATCCCAAAAAATTACATTGCCCCCCAAGAGGAAGTGAATCATGACGGTTCAATGGTACAGCAAAGTTTAAATGCCCCTGTGGTGAATGAACTGGATGGCAAAGTAGTTAAAATACCAGGCTTTGTAGTGCCCCTTGAAGGCAGCAGTGATACCACCAAAGAGTTCTTGTTAGTACCGTATTTTGGCGCGTGTATTCATGTGCCCCCGCCGCCGCCGAACCAAATTGTGTATGTGAAGTTTCCTGATGGTGTGCCAATCGACAACATATACGATGCTGTGTGGGTGACCGGTACATTAGCTACCCAAGTGTGGGAAGGAGACCTAGCGACAGTAGGCTACACCATGCAAGGCATTGAAGTGACGCCATATGATGGCTAAGGTTTTTCAAAGCCCTCGTGTGGCTACTCAGCGTGTGGGTTGGCCAAAGATAACGTTAGCCTGATTAAACTGTACCCATGAGGTGAGAATGTACTTATCGTTCGAGATGGGTACGTTCCCTCGGTGAGTATGGGTAAAATACGCGGGGGCGATTACCATAGTGCCTTTGCGCGGTTTGATAGATAAATCTTGATAGTAAAACTCGGTTTCTCCGCCTTCTTGCACATCATTTAAATAAAACATAAACAATAAAATACGATGTAAGGCATCTGTACTGTTGGCCTGAGGGTAAACTTCTGAATGCCAATAAGGATAACCGCCTTGTTGCTTATCGTATTTCTGTGCGTTGATATTGCCTAACCGAAATAAGTAGCCCATCAGGTTGGCTAAATTCGGTAAACCCACTTCTTTAAAGTTGTCCTGAGTCAGTTTAACCGGCTGGCCGCTTTTCGGGTGCTTAACGGTCAAACCGATAGGGCCAATAAGGGCGAAAAAATAGCTTTCGAAATAGGCTAATATTTGTTGGCTAAGTACAGGTAATAAAGCCTGATAGGGCGTTTTGAATTCTGGGTGAGTAATAATTGACACGTCGCGGCTGCGCTTTTTGTCTGGGTCGACTCCGCCACCTGTGCGCCCCGGTTGGGTATTTTTGCTTAACTCAAATTGGGTGACGAACTGATCACACAGTTCGTCACTAATAGCGTGCTCAATAACCTTAATAAAGGCTTCAGGCTTAGGCATTCACGCCCCGAGGGATGGCGTGCTCCGTTAGCTTTTCACGTATTTCATCATTGATCACCACTGACTTTTTCTCAGCGTAGTTATACTGGACCATAGTGGTCGTGCCAGTCGCACGCTTGGTGCCGTTTTGCCATAACTCTTGATAGGTATCAAATGAACTACCGCCAATACGGCTGATGTAGGTACGCACCTGAACAGGATGGCCATAATGCATTTGGTCGAGAAAATCGACTTTATAGCCGGCTAAAATCAACGGCCAATTTTGTAAATCTAATTCAGGGGTGAAAATTCTGAATATTGGCTCGCGAGCCATTTCAAACCAATCCACCAACACAGTATTACTGACGTGTGCTAAGGCATCCGTTTCACAAAATCGCACATTAAAATCTTCAATTAACATTGGTTTAGTTCCTTGTTTAAATTGATAGCAGAGGTTTAAGAAAGCGCGCAGTATGAGAAATCTCTACTTCGCAAATTTGTTCTGGGGTGCCTTGAGCGATAATTTGCCCACCGCCTGAGCCGCCTTCTGGGCCTAAGTCTATTACCCAATCAGCCGTTTTAATCACATCTAAATTATGCTCGATCACCACGACTGTGTTGCCGTGATCGCGTAGGCGATGTAACACCTGCAATAATTGTTTAATGTCGTGGAAATGCAAACCAGTAGTGGGTTCATCCAAAATATACAAGGTTTGGCCTGTGTCGCGTTTTGACAATTCTTTGGCCAGTTTCACCCGCTGGGCTTCACCCCCTGACAATGTCGTGGCCGCTTGGCCTAAACGCACATAAGACAAACCTACGTCCATCAAGGTTTGTAGTTTTCGGGCAATAGCAGGAATAACGTCGAAAAACTCTCGGGCATCTTCAACGGTTAAGTCCAGTACTTCATGAATATTTAACCCTTTGTACTGAATTTCCAAGGTTTCACGGTTGTATCGCTGGCCCTTACACACGTCACAAGGCACGTAAACATCCGGTAAAAAGTGCATCTCAACTTTTATCACGCCGTCGCCCTGACAAGCCTCACAGCGTCCGCCTTTTACGTTGAAGCTGAATCGCCCAGGTTTATAGCCACGAGAACGGGCTTCTTGCGTGCCTGCAAACAGTTCGCGTACCGGGGTGAAAATACCCGCGTAAGTCGCTGGGTTTGAACGGGGAGTACGGCCTATGGGGCTTTGGTCGATATCGACCACTTTATCGAGCATGTCCATGCCGGTACACGTTTTGTACGGCGCTGGTTCGCCGGTTGTCGCGCCGTTTAACTCGCGATGGGCTATCCGATAAAAAGTGTCATTGATTAGGGTTGATTTACCCGAACCTGATACACCGGTTACGCAGGTCATTAAACCAAACGGGATGCGCAAGTCGACATCTTGAAGGTTGTTACCTGTTGCGCCGCTCATTTCGATCCATTTATCTTGATCGATCTCAGTGCGCTTTTCAGGAATAGCGATGGCTTCACGGCCTGAGAGGTATTTACCTGTCAGGGAATGTTCGCTTTTCATGATGTCATCTATGGTGCCTTGAGCAACTATTTCGCCGCCGTGCACACCGGCCCCGGGGCCGATATCAAGCACAAAGTCAGCGGCGCGAATGGCATCTTCATCGTGCTCAACCACGATAACGGTGTTACCTAAATCGCGTAAATGCTCTAGCGTTGTCAGTAGGCGTTCGTTGTCACGCTGATGCAAACCAATAGAGGGTTCATCCAATACGTACATCACCCCAACTAACCCTGCACCAATTTGGCTGGCAAGGCGAATACGCTGAGCTTCACCGCCTGATAAGGTGTCGGCGCTGCGTGAAAGCGATAAATAATTTAAGCCAACATTGACCAAGAAGTTCAAACGGTCGTTGATCTCTTTGAAAATCTTATCGGCGATTTTTTCGCGCTTTCCAGTCAGTTCAATGTCGGTGAAAAACTGCAAAGACTCTGCAATCGACATCTCCGTGATGGTTGGCAAAGGGGTCTCGCCAATAAACACGTTGCGCGCTTCTAGGCGCAGGCGTGTGCCATTACAACTACTACAGTGCTGTTGGCTCAAATATTTAGATAATTCATCACGCACCGCGTTTGATTCGGTTTCACGATAGCGGCGTTCCATGTTCGGAATGATCCCTTCAAAGGGATGCTTGCGCTCCATAATATCGCCGCGATCATTGATGTATTTGAAGTTGATTGAGGTGCCTTTACTACCGTGCAGCACAATGTCTTTGGCTTTCTCATCAAGCTCAGCGAAAGGCGTGGTTAAATCAAACTTATAGTGATCCGCCACGGCTTGTAGCATTTGGAAGTAATAATAACTGCGTTTATCCCAGCCGCGTATCGCTCCGCCGGATAAACTGAGTTCGTCGTTACTGATAATTCTGTGCGGGTCGAAAAACTGTCTTGTGCCTAAGCCATCACAGGTTTGACAGGCGCCCGCAGGGTTATTGAACGAGAATAACCTTGGTTCAAGTTCTGCCATTGAATAGCCACAATGAGGGCAGGCGAAGTTAGATGAAAATACCACTTCTTCTTTGTGTGGATCATCCATAAAGGCAATTTTAGCCGTGCCGGCGGACAAGTTCAGCGCAGTCTCGAACGATTCAGCAAGTCGCAAAGATAAGTCTTCACGAACCTTGAAGCGGTCAACAACCACTTCGATATTGTGTTTTTTATGCAAGTCGAGTTCAGGCGGATCGGATAAATCACATACCTCGCCGTCAATTCGCGCTCGAATAAACCCTTGTGCCGCTAAGCTTTCTAGGGTTTTTACATGCTCACCTTTTCGATCTTGTACGACGGGCGCCAACAGCATCAGCTTTTCATCTGCAGGCATGGTAAGTACGCGGTCGACCATCTGGCTAATGGTTTGTGCATCGAGTGGCACATGGTGCGTCGGACAGCGCGGCTCGCCAACGCGGGCGTATAACAATCGCAGATAATCGTATATTTCTGTGATCGTGCCCACAGTAGATCGCGGGTTATGGGAGGTAGATTTCTGCTCAATGGAAATAGCCGGCGATAAGCCTTCGATGTGATCCACATCGGGCTTTTCCATCATGGATAAAAATTGCCTTGCGTAAGCAGACAGTGACTCGACATAGCGACGTTGCCCCTCGGCGTAAAGGGTGTCGAATGCCAGTGAAGACTTACCGGAGCCAGACAAGCCGGTGATCACAGTAAGTTTGTCTCGAGGAATATCTAAATCGATGTTCTTTAGATTGTGAGTGCGCGCGCCACGTACAGCTATCTTATCCATTATTGACCAAAGTCGTCCCCAAAAGAGTGAGTATTACATACTTGATATAAGAGCTCTATGCGGATGAACAATTATACTTTCAATACCCAAAGTGATAATGACAGCAAGATACGATTAACGGCTTGAATTAGATCGTCGATGAAATTTGTAAGTTGATGTTTTAAACACAGGTATATCATTGCATTTATGGAGTTTTCCCCCATGTTTGCTGCAATCTTGCTGTCGTTTAGCGCGATATTTTTGTGTTAAACTTCGCTCCCTTAATAACCTCAAACTGATTAGTTACTCATTTGAATAGAACAGAAATTCGCGCTTCTTTGGCTTTGGCCGCCGTTTACGTCCTGCGTATGCTGGGCTTGTTTATGGTGATGCCGGTTCTGGCCATTCTAGCAGTACAGTACCCAGATTATTCAGCGTTAATGCTCGGCCTTGCGATCGGTGGTTACGGCTTGACTCAAGCCATTTTGCAAATTCCCATGGGCGTATTGTCAGACAAAATTGGCCGCAAGCCCGTCATTGTAGGCGGTTTACTAATGTTCGCTATTGGCAGCGGTGTTGCCGCCACAGCTGATAACATGTTGTGGATAGTGATAGGCCGGTTCTTGCAAGGGGCTGGGGCGATAGCTGGCGCGATTATGGCATTAGCTGGCGATGTAAGCCGTGAACAGCAACGCCCGAAAGTGATGGCGATTATTGGTATTGCCATTGGGTTTTCATTCTACATAGCGTTATTAATTGGCCCGGTAATTGCGGATAATTACGGCCTGCACGGTATTTTTTCGATTACCGGTATTCTTGCGATTTTGTGTATTCCTTTGGTGATATGGGTGGTGCCCAGCGCCATAAATTACGCCCCTAAAGGGGATACATTACCTGTACTAACCGACGTGAAAACCCTGTTTTTCGACCCGCAGTTACGCCGTTTGAACATCAGCGTGATGTTATTGCACATGATGATCACGGTCCTGTTTGTGCAAATGCCTATTTTGCTCAGTGCACTAGGCTGGGAATTAGATCGCCACTGGCAATTGTATTTGCCCATTCTGGCAGCTTCAGTGGTGGGGTTAGTTATATTGATGATGTTAACCAGAACCATGAGCCAGTCCGCGGTTATTCGTTTATGTATATTGCTTCTGGGCGCAGCGCTGCTTGGTCTGCACTTTGAGCACGGCACTGTGCTGGCGGTCATGGTGTTTGGTTGGTTGTTTTTCGCAGGGTTTAACTTTTTAGAGGCGAGCTTTCCGGCTATGGTGTCAAGCATTGCTCCTGCCGGTAAAAAGGGCTCCGCCATGGGAATTTACGCTAGCTTTCAGTTTCTTGGGGCGTTTTTAGGTGGCACCTTATCTGGCTTAGCCAGTCAGTATATTGGCCCTCAATGGGTGTTTGTCATCGCAGGTGGTGCCTGCGGTATTTGGTGGCTTGGCTTACGCAAGCTTGGCACAAGTGAGCGCTTAAAGCGCTATACCCTCAAGCCTGATTTTACTCGTTACTCGGCGCAAACCATTGGCGAGCAGCTTGCCACCCTAGAGGGCGTAGTGGATGTCACAGTCGTGCCAGACGAAGGTGTGGTGTACATAAAAGCCCACGGCAAAGAGTTTGAGATAGATAAGGCACACGTTTTGGTCAATGGCTGATTTGTTTTTTAAACGAATCAAGGGCAAATTTCTGAGAAACAATTGGCTAAATCGCGTTATAATAATCGGTACAGTGAAAAGCATTTTTGTCATAGCTAAGGGGAAGTTTTCGCACTCAGTTGTGATGTGAGATACTTATTGACCGGCAGCAAAACTGCATTTATATATTCACTAACGAATTGAGAAAAATAGACAAATCCAGTAAGAAGCCAGCATATTATCTAAACGTAATCGATTAGAACGCTGCGCTTTAGGACTGAAAATAGGAGTTAAAATGGCGAGTAAAGGCGTAAATAAAGTCATCTTGGTGGGCAATTTAGGACAAGATCCTGAAGTACGTTATATGCCAAATGGTAACGCGGTAGCGAATTTAAGCATCGCGACCAGCGAAAGCTGGAAAGACCAACAAGGGCAAATGCAAGAGCGCACCGAATGGCATCGCCTAACTATGTATCGCCGTTTAGCTGAAGTGGCGGGTGAATACTTGCGTAAAGGCTCGCAAATTTACGTTGAAGGTAAATTGCAAACCCGTAAATGGCAAGATCAACAAGGGCAAGACAGATACACCACTGAAGTGATTGTAGATCAGATGCAAATGTTAGGTGGTAAAGGTGGCGGTCAATCTGAAGGCGGCTTCCAAGGGCAGCAGCGTCAACAACCTCAGCAGCGCCCTAATCAAGGCCAACAACCGGCTTACCAGCAACAGCCTAACCAAGGTTATAATCAGCAGCCTGCTCAAGGTGGCCAAGCTAATCAAGGTTTCAATCAAGCGCCACAAGGCGGTCAAAATAAGCCAGCACCCATGGCCGAACCTGACTTCGATTTCGATGATGATATTCCGTTCTAAATGATATAAAAGTCTTAATGTTAAGTTATTTAAAGCCCTGTTTTTGCAGGGTTTTTTGTTTTTAAGTAGACATTATTTACCTAGCTGTGTCATATTCGTTTAAATTAAATGCTAGGTATTTGAATAGGATTAGTGCGGTGAGCCGAATAAAGGTCTATAAGTTGGCATCAATCGGCTAGCGAGCATCATTTAACGGAATTATTAGATTCTTTTAAATCAGAACTGGTTCAGTTTATCAGTCTCAATGAAAATATTGATACAACTACAGCAGTGGTGAATTAGCGTTTCATATGATTGGGTCGATAGCGCAATTTGAACGTAGATTAATATATGAAAGAGCCAAATCAGGGTTACAAGCCGTTAGAGCTAGAGGTCGCGAAGTTGATAGAAAGTAAAAGCTGTTATCTGACAATATCAAAAAAGTACAAGCCATGTTATTCGAGTCTATGATGACCAAAGCTGAAGTGAATAAGCATTTTGAAGTCGTAGGCCAACATTAAACAAAGCGCTTGGTCAAAGGTGTGGATAGCAATCTCACATTTCCCCATGCAGTATTCTGCCTTACTATTTACAAAAAGTTTGTTTAACAACGTGATAAATTGATATTTTACAGGTACTAATAGGCGAAAGTACTATACGATAGTTTAACTGTTTACTATTTTGCGCAGGAGCGCGCCAATCATAGGGTAATGCTTTGAATAAAAAAATATCGCCACGTCTGAACATTAAATCTTCCCTAGCAAAGCACCTCGATGCACTATTAACCGCATACGTCCTGTGGGTAATCAATGACAGGCCTTATCGTCTTGCATATGCTGAAGAGCAACTGGAAAATGGAAAGCGTGCATTGTTCTTCACTGATGAGGAGGTTGCTGGCTTAAACTCATTCTTCAATTCGACTGATATCACCCAAGCATCTTCAAACAAAAATCCATTATTGAATACACAAATCGAACCTTTGCAGGTTGGCTGCATCAACATGTATAAAGCCTTCAATTTAGAATTTCAAGATAAAGCTAAGCCCGAGTCGTGCGAACGCACGGGCGGTGAAAGATTCTTAAAAGAACTTGTATACACAAGCGCAATAGATTTGCTTGATGGTTTTCTAATTGAAAAATTGCAGTCATTTAAGGGGTTTGTCAAACCAGTTTTTTTGAATGGAGATTTAGATTTAGAATCGGATTTCGCCAAAAACTTAGGCAAGTTATTAACGTTTTTAGTGGAGCAGACACGGTTTAACGATAATCAACAAAAACAGCATGACTTTTTAAGAGATGCGGTCGATATTGGTGATTTCCATGAAAATGGCCCCTCACGAATAATTAAACCATTCATCAAAAGCGGGCTGCATGATTTCGTCAAGTTTAACAAAGATGAAAAACAATATGCGTGTGTGAACGACAACGATTTCGCTAATTATCGCCAAAGAGCTGATTTTTTTGCTGCTATTTTTTCCCCTAACTACACTACTGATGATGAAAGTGTTGAAGTTCCCGTCGTTAAAGATAGAGAAGCAAAATACGAGCTAGACACAACGGATGTGCCGTTAAACCTTTTACTCAAAGGAGTCCCAGGAACTGGAAAATCAAGAGCAATAGATAATATTATAGACAAAAACTTCGATCTCGGACGCGTTATTAATGATGCGGCCGGTACACCAATAAACAGAGTCCTTAGAGTAAATGTCCACTCAGCCAGTACAAATAGTTCATTAATGCAAGGCATTAGTGTTACCACTGGAAGTAAAAACGAAATACTTTACGATGAAAAAATAGGATTGGTACTCAATTTCGTTTTGTTGGCAACGCAGCATCCAACTTCTCGATTCGCACTTGTACTGGAAGAAATTCAAGAAAATAGCCTAAATGCCTTAATCGGCGACCTAATCTATCTGGTTGAAAAGTCAAAAAGAACGTTTAATTACACGATCGATTCAGCAAAGCCTGTATTCGACGAGATTTACCGGCTCACCATAGATGGAACGGCCAAGCACTTCGTTACAATTCCAACTCTTATAAACGGTTCTAACGTTGAGAAAAGATTGATCATGCCCGGCAATCTACACCTATTTTGCACATCTAATTACCGCGATGATCAAAAGATTATTGAGGATAACTTATTGAGAAGAATTGATGTTGTGGAGCTATATCCAAAGCATGATGTGATTAAACAGGCCGAAGTGGCTGAATTTTTGAAGTCATTAAACGATGCCATTCTAAATGATATTAACGAACTTCAGCCCGACAGACTCTTAATTGGTCATGCAAACTGGATTGATGTCGATGATACTGCTTCGTTTTACAGAGCACTTTTAAAAGTCGTAGTGGAGTTTAAAGACATAAAAGATATTGAGTATAACCAAATGGCGAAAGTGCTATCAGGAGCAAAAATGCCATTTGGCATTGATTTAAGCCAGTTCGATAATTACATGACACTGGTTGAACATATTCAAAAAGAAAGCGGATATTCGTTTGTTTCAAGCCAATGAAGTTTATAGCGAAGACCTAACCATTGTTATCAATGAAACCGATAACATATTCGTGAAATTCGCAAATTTAAATATAGATGTAACGACTGTTAAAAACCAGTTGTCGATAATTGGGGCAAAAGCAAATAACAATAAGATTGGTTACATGAGAGTGAAAACCAATGCTGGAATTGTCAAAGTGATTATTTGTCCGAAGATATTTGCATACGACACCGCAAAGTTTTTAGAATTCTTAAAAGAATCACTCCGCGTCATAGCGAAATACAGGAATAAGGCAGGGCTATTTCGTATAGACGATTCACTCCTTAACTTGGCATTGTTGAATCAAAGTTATGAAACTAAACATAGTTTTGATGCGATGTTGGAACTAAAGTTTTTAGCAGCTCTAAACGAAATTGCATCTTTTTTTAGAAAATTTTCAACTCTGCGAAAACGCAAGAGCCCTTATATTTCAAACTCGGTCGAGTTTGAAATAGAGATAGGTTCATCCGTTGTAGATCCTAACAAAAGCAATATTCACCAACTCAAAAGAAATGATAGGTTCGACGTACGTTTAGCAGGAATTGCTCAAGCGGTAATATCTACATTTTTGAAACACAATAAACTTTTTTTATCTGATAGAACAATCGGCATTGCGAGAGGGCTGCAAAGCCAAATTAAGAGGAAATTTAACACTACTGGTTTTGGAGCAAAATCAGATGATGTGACATTGACTAGAAATAAGGGGCTGTTCAAGAGTCACTCCACAAGAAACTTGCAAAATAATTTACTAGCTTTGCTCTCAAGCGAAGATTTTTTTGATACTAGAGTCGGAGAAACTACGAACAGTCAGTATCTATCTACGTCCTCCTTTTTTTTTGAAGCCAATATTTTCTTTGAGTACTTGGTTTATGATCAATTACTTAGCGACTTTGATGAGAAAGACATAGTCATAAAGCCAACTGCCTATCAAGATCTATTTTCGTGTTGCAATATGCAGATGGATAGCTTTAAAGTAACACCTGAATTTTTATTGAAAAGCATCGGTTGCGTAGTTGACGTAAAGTGGAAAATTTTGTCTGAACTTGGCGCAAGTTTTAATTATGACGTACTGAAGTTAAAACGAGATGCGGAACTACACTTGGTTCAAAATGCAATGCTGATATACCCGCATGTGGCAAATAACATTCTTAATAAAGCGCCATATAAGCTAGGTGGCGGAGATAATATAAATATACATATCAAAGAGACTCCGCCACTGTAGAGTCTTTTGAGACTGTAACTAATTTTGTGTAACTGCCTATCTCAATTTACTCTATAGAGAGTTAAGGACAGGCAGATGAACATGAACAAAAAAGAACTTGAAGCTTTCGCAAAGGAAGCAGCCAAGGGAATTAAAACACCTGAGGACTTAAACGAATTCAGCCAGATGTTGAAGAAAATTACCGTTGAAGCGGCATTAAACGCAGAAATGGATGAACATCTTGGCTATGAGAAACACAGAAAGTCCACTTCATCAAACAGTCGCAACGGTAAGAGCAGCAAGCGAGTTAAAACTGAAGATGGTGAGTTTGAACTCGACACACCACGCGACCGTGACGGCTCCTTTGAACCCAAGCTCGTCAAAAAGCATCAATCCCGCTTTACGTCCATGGACGATAAAATTCTCTGGCTTTATGCGCAAGGCATGAGTACCCGCGAAATCGTTGCTGCATTTGATGAATGGTACGGTGCTGAGATATCGCCGACACTGGTTTCTCGTGTCACCAATGCTGTAATAGAGCAAGTTGTAGAGTGGCAATCACGCCCGCTGGATGCCGTTTACCCGATTGTTTATATCGATTGTATCGTGGTGAAAGTACGTCAGGATAAGCGCATCATCAATAAATTCATCTTCTTAGCGCTAGGTATTAACCTGGATGGCCAAAAAGAATTAATGGGCATGTGGATTGCCGAGAACGAAGGCGCTAAGTTCTGGTTAAACGTGCTGACCGAGCTGCAACAACGTGGTGTCGAAGATATCCTCATCGCTTGTGTCGATGGCCTGAAAGGCTTTCCTGATGCGATTAATGCTGTGTTCCCAAAAACGCATATCCAGCTGTGTATCGTACACATGGTGCGTAACTCACTGAAATACGTGTCATGGAAGGACTACAAAGCCGTTACAGCAGATTTGAAGCGCGTGTACCGCTCAGCAACAGAAGATGAGGCACTGCTTGAGCTGGAACGGTTTGCAGAAACATGGGATGGCCAGTACCCTCAAATTGCCAAATCATGGCGTACGCACTGGCATAACCTCAACACCCTGTTTAATTACCCTGAAGACATCCGCAAGGCGATTTACACAACCAACGCCATCGAGTCATTGAACAGCGTTATCCGCAAGGCCATCAAGAAACGGAAGATCTTCCCCAGTGATGATTCAGCCAGAAAAATGGTGTATTTAGCAATAAAAGACGCCAGTAAAAAGTGGTCGATGCCGATTCACAACTGGCGCCAGGCGATGAGTCGTTTTATTATTGAGTTCGAGGAACGCCTCGAACAGCATATTAAATAATGGCAGTTACACAGAATCTGTTACAGGCTCAGTCTTTTAAGCCATCTTTAACAGGCTTTTCATTAACTGTTTTCCTACAGCTTCCGCTAAAAGAGGTGGTACAGCATTCCCTACTTGCAACATTTGAGTAGATTTACCGCCTGGGAATCTAAATGAGTCAGGAAACGACTGTATTCTTGCTGCCTCTCGCACAGTGAGACATCTATCCTGTCGTGGTAGAGTAAACATTCCTGACGAGGGAGTGTCAAATCGCGTAGTGATTGTTCTTGCTATTCCATTGGCTGGTAATCGACACCAAGTGCCGCTAAAGGTAGACTTAGTCAGATGCTCAGGTGGTAGATCCGTTCTTCCTCCATCTTCAGGAATAAGCTTGAGACGTTCTAGAACGAGCGGCGAGTGTTTAGTGGAGACATGGTTGAGCACCTTGCTTACTGTTCCTCTCATTTTAACTTGATAATCTGATACAGGAGCCGTCCGATAGCCAGCTGATTTGCTACCTTCTCCAGACTTCAAGATTGGCAAATCTGAAATAGCATCGTTGATAGTTACTTTTTTGCCAAATTCAGTTGGCCACGTAAATGTCGCGTTTTCGGTTCTTAGGCCGACGATAAAAGCCCGTTTTCTATTTTGTGGTACACCATAATCACTCGCATTTAGAACCCGCTCAAATAATGAATATCCAAGCCCCTGCAGTTTTTCGATAATTTCATTTAAGAAGAAACCACCTTCGTTGGTCAACAGCCCAGGTACGTTCTCTATCACAAACGCAATTGGGTTTATTACTTCCACACATTCTATATACTTCAGAAACAGAAAGTTTCTTTCGTCATTCAGCCCGATGCGCTTGCCTTTTTGAGAAAAACCTTGGCATGGCGGACCACCAATTATGATGGTTTTATCGCCGTTTAAATTTCCAAAAACAGACTTAATATTTACTGTATTGATATCTTCATTAATAATTTTCGAATGAGGGAAGTTTTCTTCGTATCCTTTCGCAATTGATGAGTTAAATTCAACTGCATATTTGCTAATGAATCCTGCTTTTTCAAAACCATACGAAAGCCCACCGACACCACTAAATAAATCTACAGTTTCAAAGCTTGTCATCATTTTATCCTAGTCGTTTTTGGGTAATTGACAGGTATTCTTCATTTAAGTCAAAACCAACATAATTTCGTCCTAAATTTTTAGCTGCTAATAAGCTTGTTCCGCTACCACAGAATGGGTCGCACACCACATCACCCTTGTTAGATAAAAGAGATACCAAGTGAGACATCAGTTTTAAAGGTTTTTGAGTTGGGTGCTTTCCGAAGGCTTTCTCGGACTTAGGAGTTAGACCTGTCTCGAAATAATCGTGAATAGCTTTGCCATCATTGTTGAAGGTGCCACTTGGTTTGCCTTTGGTAAAATATAACCAAGACTCGGTTGAGTTGATGAACGTTAAATTCATATTGCGCGGCATAGGATTCTTCTTATGCCATATGCCAGTTGTTTTATAGTAAAAACCAGCCTTTTCGAAAATTTTCTTTAATGTCTGAACCTTTATGATGGCCATAAAAACAACAACTGCACCACCAGTTTTAACTTTTTCAAACAACTCCTCGGCCAGTTCAAGCATGTGCTGCTCCCATACATCTTCATCTACATTATCCCAATCACAAATTGAAAAATGATTTTCTCTTAACCTGTGAACACCCGAGCCGCGTGACTTCATGTGTCCTCCGATATTATACGGGGGATCAGTTAGCACAAGATCTAAACTTTCACTCTTGACCTTTTTAAGTCCGTTCAGACAATCAATGCATTCCAAATATGATTTCAAATTACTACCCTTATTTATCCATTTATTAATTGTCTTTGTGATTCTGTATATTTTTCAAAATTTTATCGTTTACTACAGTCTTTATAAGGCCTTGGTCGATAAACCAACTGGTAACAATAGCGCGAACAACTTCAGATTCTGAGTCTCCCAACTCACCTTTTAGTGTATGTATCAATTCGACCTGTTTGTCTGAAAATGATACTTGAATCTTTTTAGGCATTATAAATCGCTCTCGACCAAAGTATTCTTATTGGATTGCAATTAGACTACTAATGGATTGTTGTAATTGCAAGACACATTTCGATATGGTTTAAAATTAACAGGAATTAATTTGGTATTCTGTTTTCAACCGAAAAGGATTCTGACACTGGTGTGATCTTCCCCCAGTTTCGTAGACACTTAACTTGCCTGTGAATATGTATTTTCATATTCATCTGGAGATACATGACCAAGATGGCTGTGTAGTCGAGTTCGATTGTAAAACACTTCTATGTAGTCAAACAAATCTGCCTTAGCTTCACTTCGGGTCGCGTACACTTTTCGCTTTACACGTTCAGTCTTGAGCGAATGAAAAAAGCTTTCTGCAACAGCATTATCCAGACAATGACCTCTGCGACTCATGCTTGGTATCAAGTTATGGGCGGCTAAAAAATCTAAATAGTCACCACTGGCATATTGGCTTCCTTGATCGCTATGAACAATCACCTGCGTTGTTTCCGGCCGCCGCCAAACAGCCATCAGCAATGCTTTAATCACAATATCTGATGTCATTGTCTGTTGTATTGACCAGCCAATTACTTTGCGTGAGAACAAGTCCAATACGACAGCCAGATATAGCCATCCCTCATTTGTCTTAATGTAAGTAATATCTGATACCCACGCGGTATCAGGCTCGCACACAACAAATTGTTGTTGTAAATGATTATCAGCGGCAATATGAGACGCAGACGACTTAAAATAACGCCGTTTATAGCCAATATTAGCTTTGAGCTTGGCCTGCTTCATCAGCTTGGCTACACGGTTTTAACCGAACGTCGCAGCTCATGTGTGATGCGTGGACTGCCATAAACACCACCACTTTGTGCGTAACTGGCTTTAATCTGTTTAAGCAATCGCACGTTGGCTTTTTCTGCATTAGATAGAGGCTCTTTCAACCAAGCGTAAAAGCCACTGCGGTGAACATTTAGTACCCTGCACATGGTGTTAACGCAATAAACATTGAGTCGTGATTTTATGAACGTGTACTTTTCTTTGACTCGCTTGCAAAGTACACGGCGGCCTCCTTTAGGATGTTGCGCTCTTCCGTTACTCGCTTTAACTCAGCTTTAAGCTTGCGTATTTCTTCTTGCTCTGTGGATTGACTGAGAGGCGCTTTCGCCTTACAAATCCAGTAATAAAGTGACTTATCCGATATACCTAATCGCTTAGCAACATCAGGCACTGAATGACCTTTTTCGATTACTTGGCGCACGGTCTCTTGTTTGAATTCGTCTGGATATTTTTTATTCTGGGTTTGGACAGTAATACTTACAAAAATAACAATATATCGTCGGTAAGCAGTAGAAATGCTCAAATTTTTTTGCCACATTACACGACGGTCATTAACAAAAAAGCAACAATCAATCTGGATGGACAAATGTTGAAACTAAACACACACAAATTTCGCCTAAGCACCTTGAGTGTGGCGGTAATCGGGTTACTTAGCACAGGTGCTATTGCACAAGACACAAGCGATGCTCAAGACTCTGGCGTTGAGAAAATCATAGTAACGGCGACTAAGCGCGCTGAATCGATTGGAGACATTCCGTTTTCAATCAACGCGCAGACGCAAAGAGACTTCGAAAGAAGCGGTGCGAGCAATTTAGAAGATGTGGCTCGAAACGTTGCCAGTGTTTCTATTCAAAACCTTGGGCCAGGGCAAAGCCAAGTGTCTATGCGCGGTGTATCGGCAGGGCAAGTGGTACGTGACCAACCCGGTGTTAAAGAGCAGGTAGGCGTCTATTTAGATGAAAGCGTGATTTCGCTTTCATTGTTTACCCCAGATTTAGATTTATTTGATTTAAACCGTATCGAGACCCTGCGCGGCCCACAAGGTACGCTTTTTGGCTCTGGCTCTATTGGTGGCACGCTGCGTTACATTACCAACCAACCTGAGTTGGATACATTCGAGGGCAAGTTTGAAGCGAACCTTAACTCAGTGGATGACGGCGGTGTGGGTGGTCATGTGAAAGGCATGGTAAACCTGCCCGTATCAGACTCAGTTGCTATGCGTGCTGTGGTGTATCGCACTGATTATGCGGGTTTTATTAACGCATATGGCCCTGATAATGCGTTTAAAGAAGACGTAAACGACGGGGATAGAACCGGCGGTAGGCTGGCATTTGTTATTAGCCCAAACGACAAACTAACGATAACACCAAGGATCATTTTTCAAGAGTTGGAAATGAACGGTTTTAATCGTCAAGACGTGTTCAACGTGTTTGCTAACCCTTACACCACCACATGGCCAGCAAGGCAGTTAGGCGAGAAAGAGCAGTATCTATTATTAGATGAAGGCTTCTCCGACGATACATTTATTGCCGATGTCACCGCAGAATATCAAGCGGATATTGCTGACTTTACCTTTGTATACAGCTATACCGACCGAGATATTCTGGTCAGTCGCGACGCGAGTGCGCTGTCAGGCTCGGTAAGCATTGATTTAGGCTTCCCTGACGAAGCGGTTACTTTGCCTTCGAACCTACACGATCGCACCGAAGTGGAACAAGATACCTTTGAGCTTCGTGCCGCCTCAAATGGCGATGGCGCGTTAGATTGGATCATAGGTACGTTTTATTCATCCACCGAGCGAACGTACAAACAAACGTTACCTACCCCAGGTTACGATAGCTTTACTGATGCTACGCTAGGTGCAGGTACCTCTGCGGCGGTGGCAAATGGGTTTGAAGCAGATTCACCTTATAATGCATTCTTACCCTATGATTTATCTCAGTTAGCTGTGTTTGGTGAAATTAATTATCAAGTGAGTGATGATTTTAAATTGACGGCGGGCACACGTTTTTATGATTACGAAGAAGAGCGCCAGTTTATTTCAGGTGGCTTGTTTGCTAATGGTGACAACCAAACTGATGATACCGAGTCAGACGGATTTACCTCACGGGTGATAGGCCAATATCGTTTAAATGATAATGTGAATTTGAACGCTCAGGTGTCGCAAGGCTTTAGACTTGGCGGGGTAAACGACCCATTAAATAGAAGCTTATGTTCTGATCAAGACGAAGCTATATTTGGTTCATTTCAAAACTATGAGGATGAACAGCTAACTAACTATGAATTTGGTGTTAAGTCTTCTGGCCGTGGGTGGAGCGCAAATGTCGCTGCGTTCTACAATGATATTGAAGACTTGCAAGTGACTTTAGATGCGGGCTCATGTTCTTCGCGAGTATCATTTAACGTACCTGATGCACACACGCAAGGTATTGAGTTTGAACTCACTCGTCAGTTTACTGACCAGTTATTCTTCTCTTTAAGCGGTAGCATTATAGAAGCTGAATTTGATTCAACCGTAGTTGATGGCTCTGGTGCAATACTTGGTGGGGTTGCAGATGGTAACCGTTTGGCATCAGTACCTGAAGAGAGCTTCGCGATTGGGTTTACCTACGATCTTGCACAGCCTTTGTTCTCGTCAAACAGCAGCTACTTTCAAGGTTCTTATCAATACGTAGGCGATCGTATTACCCAACCTAGTGACCAAGTTGCGGGTGCTGGGGTATTTACCTCTGGGCTGGCATTTGGTGGTGCTACTGGGCTTGAAACAACCGAGCTGGATTTAGTATTGGATGCTTACGGCACCATGAATCTTAGTTTTGGGCTTGCGTATGATGATTATGAAATTCTTGTCTACGCGAACAATGTCTTTGATGAGTATGCGCTTTTGTCGTTTGATAGAGAGCGTGGTGGCCGCGCTAGACTTGGTTTTACCACCAATCAGCCAAGAACCTTTGGTGCGACCTTCCGTTACTTTTTTGAGTAATATTCTTACCTAGCTGATGTAACTAAAATCGCCGCCCCCTTACAACGCAGGTAAGTGTTTAAGCGGGGCGGTTTTTATTGGTTTTTTGTACAAACTCAATCTGTTTCTGACTGCAATCGTCCTTTTTCAAACAGCTGTATTTCTTCTCGCTGGCCGTCCTGATAGGAGATTCTGCTGCCGTGACGAACACCGTCTTTGCGCATTTCAAACAGGCGTAACGCGCCATTTTCAGCAAACAAGTACTGCGAGCCTGCTAAGTTGCCATCTTTATAGGTCAGCTTTGCATCAACGTAGCCTTGGGCATCACGTTTCGTCCATTGACCTTGCTTTTTGCCCTGTTTGTAGTGACCTTGCCACTGGGATTGGTCGTCTTGCTCAACCCATGCTCCGTTTTTTTTACCTTGGGTATATTGGCCGTAGGTTATTTTGTTACCTTGTTTATCAAAGCGCTGGTATTGACCGTGTTTTTTGTCATTGCGATAAAACTCACTTACCAGCAATTGCTCGCTTTGGGGATCGTAAACTTCGCGTTTTCCCTCACGTTTGCCTTGCTGTGAATAGTGTTCATAGGTGACAGTGCCATCTTTGTTTGTTTCCTGCCAATCGCCTACTTTCACCCCAGCTTTATAGGTACCGCCTGTTGTTAGCTTACCTTCATTTTTTTGGCTGTACTCACCGTCTAGCTCGCCGTTAACTCTGTGTTCAATCTGCTCGTAGCCTTCCAAAAAATAGCGTTGCATGCCATTTTTACCGCCGCCATTTTCCTCGACAGCTTCAAAAATTTTACCGTCACGGCTTTTTTCGATCAGTTTGTAAGGGTGACGCGCACCTCGGGTGAAACCGCGGTCGGGGTCACGTACACTCGAGGCGATAAAGACCTCTGTTCTATCGTAACGCCACGCGATTTCTTTTAGCCCAGGAGCATAATTGGGGATATCAACAGGCTCGATTAACTTGAGTAAGTCACCGTTGTTGGTCCATTTTTGTCGCTTGATAAACTTACCGTTTGGGCTGCGCTCGGTTTTACTGATTAACAACCCAGCTTTATTCCATCTTTTGGATGTAAGTACTAACTTACCTGCTTTGTAACGGGAAAAAGCCTGTAAGGCACCGTTGCTGTAGTATTCTTTTTCTACTCCGTCCCGTTTACTGTTTTTGTAGGGGGTGACTTTCTGCAAGTACCCTTGACTGTCACGGGTTTCAACCTGACCAGAGAAACCGTCATTAAAGCGGTGCAGCAAGCGAGAAATCAAGTGTGCTTTTCGTTCCTGCGCCACTAAGGTGCCGGTTAAGGTGCCCTTACTCACCACAGGCTCTGTACTTCTGAGCGTCGCGATGAGTGCATCTTGCTTGTCAAAAACTGAAATGGTGTAAATGCCCTTTTCATCTGGTTCGATGTCGCTTGAGTAGTGATACGTGCGATTCACCTTCACTTGTGTCGGGTACAAGTTGACGTCCATGTAGTGGGTTTCAGCGAGCGCCGGG
Source organism: Paraglaciecola chathamensis S18K6 (assembly GCA_000314955.1). GTDB lineage: Bacteria > Pseudomonadota > Gammaproteobacteria > Enterobacterales > Alteromonadaceae > Paraglaciecola > Paraglaciecola chathamensis. The sequence goes on from BAEM01000050.1 coordinate 78,698, forward strand.
GTTGCCATTAAGGCGAAGCACAGTAAATAGCAAAACCTAGCGATCATTCTGCGCTCTCCGTGGGTAACTCTGGAAATGTCACACTAAAGCTTTGGTCAATCGGGGTAGGTGTAACCGAGATAACTTGCACACTTGCCGGCGCACCGGCTATGCGCAGTGAGCCATCGGGGAAAGTGACATCGTCAAGGGGCGTTTGCGGGGCTAATTCGGCATTTTCTTTTAATGTGGTTAAGCTCAAGATGCGCTTTTTTTCATCTAAAAAGCGGTATTGGCTAAGTAGATCACCTACTGTGCTTAGCCGCTTATCTTTATTTAAACTTGCTAGTGGGATGACCCATGGCGTTTTTTCGTTAAGGGCGATGTTAGCCGGTTGCCACGTGCGAGTAGTGTCGCAGTGCAAGCGAATGTCTCGCTCGCCCAGTTGGTAAAAATACTCGCGTACCCCATCTTCAGTTTGCAGTTTAAGCGCCACAGGATGGGTAAAGTTTTCAGGCGTTTGGCTGCGAGCGAAAACCAGTGAACGCCCAGCCTCTTGGGCTTCAGGGGAAAGAGATGCCTGACACGTTTTCGCTTGTTCTGCCCCTAAAGGGAATATGACTTGCCCTCGTTCAACACCCTGGGGTTTAACGGCGGGTATGGGATTAGCGGGTTGGTCACTGTCAAACAAATAGCGGGTTTGTGGTTGAACATTTGGGTCAAACCGCTGTGCTCGTTCAGATAAAAAGGTGACCTCGCGCACGACTTCCGCCTCGCTAGCAGAGCGCAGCACCACAACATCAACGTGGCTTGGCGGAGTATCGGTTTTTATCAGTACCCGATGTGCTTCTGGGTCGGGGGATGCTATATAACGTAAGTTACTTTCTTGGGCATCTAGCCACTTGGGTGCTGCAGGATTGGCGCGAAACTGTACTTGGTACGGTTGACCTTCTCCTAGTCGTGTTACCAATGAGTCTCTTGGCCGACCGTTAAAAGAGACTTCGTATATATCGTCTTGTTCGGTCGGTTTAAAGTCAATTTCTACCCCATTTTTCGCGTAATGGGCGGTTAGTTTGTCGTCGAGTGCTAGGCGCAGGGTAAACGTCTCATCAGGGTACCAAGCTACTTTAGCAGTGACTTTCGCAATTTGCTCAATCGTGTCGATTAACACACCAGACGAGGTCAGTTGCAGATCGGCTTCTGTGGTTTGGCGGTTATCTTGAGCTAGGTGACGGGTGTATGTCGGCGTAGTATGCATGGGGGTATCTATTTCATTACCTGCAAAATCAAACGCCCGGGCCGCGAATATCTCAATATCACCCACTCGCACTTTTTTAGCCGCAGCATGGTTCAAAGACAGTGACAGGGTATCGTCATCTTTTGTCAGTAGGCCATTGGGTTCAAAAAATATGTTTTTAGGGTCGGTTATCGCGACTATTTCATCAGGAGATTTACCGCCTTCTAAATCAATCCAGTGGTTAGCCCATTTAGCATGAATATCGGGTATGTAGTTTTCTTCATTATCACTTACTAGCGCGGTAACCTGTGTTCCGCGAATATGAATGGTTTTACCTTTCACGGTTTGTTCAAGTTCACTGGTTTGAACCTGCTTTTCGAGCCAGCCGGTTTTTCTATCAAGTATCGCTAGCCCTGCTAGTCTATGGCCCTCAGTACCGCCTTGGTACGTGACCCAAACTCGAGAGTCGTCGACTTTGGTGACGGACAAACTCACATCAGGTACACCTGACAAGGTACCTTGGGTTTGCCAATCTTTCTCAGGGGTAATGGCTATTGGCAGGTTAGGTTGGCCGGCCTGTTCAAATAGGTTATCTACTTTGTCACCAAGTATTTGTTTTAATTGTTGCTTTAGGCTCTCACCTGATGCATCGACTTCGAGAAGCTTACCTGTTTCCAGATTAATGGTCATATCGATACCAGCGGCTTGTGCGTCTAGCATGGCTTCTGGCATTTCATCAGGTACGGATGAGCGAAAATCATAGGTGCCCATGGAAGCTTCTATTCGACCAGGTTTGATGTGCAGTTTTACTGTGTCACCTTTTATTTCGGTGACTTCAATTGTACTGTAATTTTTGCTCGAGAATTGCTCATCACGCCCTTTATCAGTGGTGATTTCAACTGTTTGTGCTGTACGGTAATCACGTTTTTCACCCGCCTTAGGGGTGAATTTTACGCTTGAGCTATCGGTGCAGGCGGACAACATGAGTAGAGATAAGGCTGAGACAAAAATAGAAAATGCGCGCATAGGTTCTCGTTTATGAAGTATGAAGGTTAAAAGGTTTTCTAATATGCGGAAAGTAAGTGAGCTAAGTTGCTCAGAGAAGGCAGAGAAGAAAAACACGGGTTAAATAAGGGGGCAGGGTAACGAGCATAAGCTCGCTTTGCAACTATTCCCCCAGCGCGTGTGGGGGAATATTATGACTCAGATTAAAACGTTTGTTTGGCTATGTTAATGACATGCACTTGGGTGTATTCCAATAAGCCTTCTTGGGCGAATTCAACTCCAATACCTGATTCTTTCGCGCCACCAAAAGGTACAGTTGGGCCAAAGTTTAGGTGTTGGTTTATCCAAGAAGTACCGCATTCTAGCCGTTTGGCGACCTCATAAGCTTTATCTAAATCGTTTGACCAAACAGAGCCGCCTAAACCAAATACTGAGTTGTTAGCGCGCTCAACCGCGTCATCAATCGTTTTGTATTTAATGACCGGCAGAATAGGCCCGAATGGCTCTTCATCCACCACTTTGCAGCCGTCGGTTACGTCACGCACTATGGTTGGGCGCATAAAGAAACCGGGGCCGTCGAGTACCTCACCACCAGCGGCAATAACGCCATTGTCTTTGGCGTCTGCTAAGTATTCTTGCACCTTGATGAATTGTGCCTTGTTTTGGATGGGCCCAAAGGTCACACCATCGTGTAAGCCATTGCCTACTACCGCACTATTTGCCAATTCACTTAGCTCGTGAACAAGGTCGTCGTAAATATCTTCATGTACGTATAAGCGTTTTAGGGCAATACAAACTTGGCCGCAGTTCATGAACGCCGTGGCAAAAATGGCCGGGGCGATTTTTTTAGGATCAACATCAGGTAGCACGATGCCTGCGTCGTTGCCGCCAAGCTCCAAGGTTAAGCGCTTGAGCGTACCCGATGCCGCCGACATGATTTTTTTACCTGTCGGGGTTGAACCCGTAAAGGCCACTTTGGCAACATCAGGATGGGCACTGAGAATATGCCCTAAATCATTATTGTCGGTGATGATATTGACCACGCCTTTAGGGAATATTTGCTGACAAATATCTGCCAGTTTCAGCACACACAATGGTGTTGTCGCGGGTGGCTTTAAAATAAACGTATTGCCAGACAACACTGCTGGCGCCAATTTAAAGCAGCCTATCATCAAGGGGAAGTTCCAAGGGACCACACCTGCAACCACACCCAGAGGTTTGCGGTGTAGCTCGACTTTGCTGGTTTCATCGTCTTGATAGGTTTCAATAGGCAGTTCTCTCTGGGCAAAGTAACGAATAAATGCACAGCTAAAACCCACTTCAGCGGTTGATTCGGCCAGTGGTTTACCTTGTTCTTGGGTGAGTAATTCAGCGAATACACCGGTTTGTGCTTCTAGGGCATCAGCGAGTTTATTGAGGCTGTCTCGACGGGTTTGCATATCCACCGTTTGCCATTGTGCAAAAGCTCCTTTGGCAGCAGCAATAGCCTGTTCAAATTGGCTTTCATCAGCGCAGGTAATCTGCTGAAATACCTCTTCGGTTGCCGGGTTAATGACATTGAGTGAGCGATTACCTTGAACTAACTCGCCATTGATCAGCATGGGAAATGATTGCATGTTGTATCCTCTATTTTGCAAGGGCAGGAGAAGCCTGAGCCACTTCAAGCTCCATGACTTCGCGCATTTTGAATTTCTGTACTTTGCCCGTGACCGTCAACGGAAACGCTTCAACGAAGCGAATGTGTTTAGGGACTTTAAAGTGAGCAATTTGATTCTTACAGAAATCGGTTATGTCTTTGGCAGCGGCACTGCTACCAGGTTTTAGGCAAATCCAGGCGCAAACTTCTTCGCCAAAATCGACATGGGGAATACCGAATACTTGAATATCCTGTACCGCTGGGTGGGTATATAAAAATTCTTCAATTTCTTTGGGGTAGATGTTTTCACCCCCACGAATAATCATGTCTTTGCTGCGACCGACTATGGTCACATAGCCGTCTTCATCCATGATGCCGATATCACCTGAGTGTAACCAGCCACCAGAATCTATGGTTTCAGCCGTGCGGCTCGGATCGTTCCAGTAACCTCGCATCACCGAATAACCTCTGGTGCATACTTCACCGCGCTCACCAATTGGGATTACGCGGTTGTGTTCATCCACCAGTTTAACTTCGATGCGAGACATTACTCGGCCGACAGTTTCAACGCGTTTTTGTAGCGGATCTTCAGGTAAGGTTAAATGGTTCAACGGGCTAAGCTCGGTTTGACCATAACCAATGAGCACGTGCTCCATGTGCATTTCACCAATAACGCGTTTCATGACTTCAGCCGGGCATAACGACCCCGCCATGATGCCGGTACGTAGGCTGGATAAATCAAACTCATGGAAATTGGGGTGATCTAACTCAGAAATAAACATGGTGGGTACGCCATGCAAGGCGGTGCAGCGTTCCTTTTCAACCACTTGCAAAGTGGTTAACGCATCAAACGCATCGTTGGGGTAAATCATGGTGGCACCGTGGGCGATACAGGATAAATTCCCCAGTACCATGCCAAAGCAATGGTAAAGGGGAACCGGTATACACACTCGGTCACTGGGGCTTAGGCGCATGCCTTCACCGGCCAAAAAGCCGTTATTAAGAATATTACAGTGGGTTAAGGTGGCTCCTTTGGGCTGGCCTGTGGTGCCACTGGTAAATTGGATATTAATAGGGTCGTCAGGCAGCAGTTGATTGGCCAGAGTGACTAATTGCTGTCGCTGCGCTTCTGTGCCCATTTGCGAGACATCTGCGTAATTAAGCATTCCCGGCACTGCCTCGTCGCCCATTTTTATAATACTGCGTAAATGGGGCGTAACGGAGCTTTCAATTTTCCCCGGCTCACAGTGCGCCAGTTCAGGTATGAGCTGCTGTAACATTTGCGGGTAGCTGCTGGTTTTGAACTGTTCTGCGCAGACAATGGCTTTACACTCCACCTTGTTTAGCGCGTACTCTAATTCACGAAGGCGATAAGCAGGGTTAATACACACCATGATCGCGCCAATCTTTGCGGTTGCAAATTGGGTGACGGTCCATTCATAAGAATTGGGCCCCCAGATCCCCACACGATCACCAGACGTTATGCCAAGAGCGAGTAAGCCAGTGGCCAATTCATCGACTTTCTGTTTGAGAGTGGCGTATGTCCAGCGAATGTCTTGGTGGTCAACCACCAAGGCCTCGCTGTCTGCATGTTTTTGGCTAATGTAATCAAAGTAATCACCAATGGTTTGGTAAATAAGCTGAGCATCAGCCTTGCCACATATATAGCTTTGTTTAAGCGCCATAAAATGTTCCTAATCTATTGTGTCTTTATTCAAAATTGTAGGTAGCACTGAGCCCCCACCATCTGGGTTTGCCGTAGTAATTCTCAACCATGCCGAATCCCCCAGCTTCAGGCCCGCCTGCGAGATCAAAGGCCATTACGCGATATTCTTTATCAAGCAGATTGTCTACAAAGCCAGCGAATTCCCATTTGCCATCATCAGAGGTATACGACACCCGAGCATTAAATAGGGCGTAGCCACTTTGTTCGCCCACGGGTGAATTTTTCAATTGAAAGTAGTGATCGCTCATGTAAACAAAATCTATTTGCGCTGCTAGCTCGCCGTCCGCTAGTTGCCAGCCGTAACGCGCTAAACCATTAATATTCCACTCTGGGGTAACCACAGCGCGCCGGTCGACTAGATCACCGTTAGGGAGTTGATAGGCATCTTCCACGTTGTTGTCGACGTAGCTAACGCCAAGTAGCAAGTCTAGGTTGTCTATTGGGTTTGACGTGATCTCAAGCTCAGCACCGCTGACGCTGGCGTCAGTGTTGAAGACGAACGTGGTTAAGCCTTCTAAGCGAAAGGCTTGATAGTCGTCGTAGTCATAGTAATAAACAGCGCCATTGACCCGAGTGGTGGAATTGAGCTGATGTTTCACACCAAACTCGTAGGCATGTAAGGTTTCTTTGCCAAATTGCATTTCTTCTGGGCCACCGGTTTCAGGATTACCATCAAGAAAGTCAGTGATATCGAGCGGAGCATTGTAGCCGCCGCTTTTAATGCCGCGGTTGTAGCTTAGGTAGAATAATGTGCCTTTACTGGGGCTGTAATCTACTTCCGCTTTGGCGGTTAAGTAATCATCATCTAGGCTGGCAAAATCGAAGGTTTCATCATTAAATACAAAGAGCGGGCCGCCAAAGCCCAATGGATCTGGGTTGACGATATTGGCAGCAGAGGGGTTACTGCCATTGGCAATTTCGACATAATTTTGCGAGTAGTCGATGGACTTTTCTTCATTGGCCCAGCGCAAACCGCCAATAACGGTCCATTGCTCATTTAGATCGTATTCTAACTGGGCGAAAACAGAGTAAGTCTCGGTGGTGGTGTCAAAAGGGGTCCAAATCGTGACGGGCCCGCCTGTTTCAGGGCCGGTACCTGCTCCAGCACCCGCAAGCTGGTCAACAAACCCGCGCACTTCTCCGCCATTGGCGAACGTGCCGTCGATGTCTAAATAGTACAGTCCAGCAACCCAGCGGCTATTGTCACTTTGGCCGTTTAGGCGCAGCTCTTGAGAGAATTGGTCAACATCCGATTGTAAAAAGAAGTTGTAGTAGTCTTGTGGCGAGGCGTCTGAGTCTTCGATGTAGTCTTTCTCTAGGCTCCACACATCGGTGATCGACGTCAGCAGAATATCACCAAAATCCCATTGTAAATTACTGGTGATCCCTTGGCTTTCGACTTTGTTAAAACCAATTCTGTCGTATGAACCTGTGTACACGCCATTATCAGGCTCTTGATAAGCTGATGTCGTTAAATTGGGGCCGTCAAAATGTTCTCCCAAGCCGGTTTCAGGATTTAAGCGCGCACTTGAATGCTCGAAAAATCCGCTGTCTATGTCTTGCTTACCGCTTCTGGCGCTGATCAGCCATTCCACGTCGTCTGTGACTTCAAGCAAAAATTGCAAACGGGCTGCCCAGTCGTCTCCGTTGTTGAGATCTTTACCAAGGGTGTTGTTGATGTAAGGGTCGTGATTATTGGTGGTGAAGGAGAAGCGAGTGAAGAGGGTGTCGGTGAGTGCGCCGCCTATAGCGCCTTCTGTCAGGATTTGGTTATAGCTGCCTAAGGTAACCTTACCATATCCCTCGAAGGTGTCGGTGGGCTTGCGTGAAATGTAATGTACCAAGCCCCCCGTCGCATTTCTGCCAAATAGTGTGCCTTGCGGCCCTTTGAGTATTTCTACCCGTTCGATGTCAAACAGTTGAAAACCAGCACCAGATGACGCGCTGATGTACGCCTCATCTAAGTAAACTGCCACAGGGGATTCTTGATGATCACCAGAAAAGTCATTCTGCGCTACGCCACGAATATTGATATAAAACGCAGACGGACCATTGGGCTGAATAGCCGTGACCCCTGGCGCCATAGCGGTGACTTCTTGCGCGTTGTCGTAGCCGAGAGCATCAAGTTGTTCGCCACTGAAAGCGGTGATTGAAATCCCCACTTCCTGAACGCTTTGGGTGCGTTTTTGTGCGGTCACTTCTATGACTTCTAGCACATCAGCATGGGCGCTGATACTGGCCAGTCCGCCAACGCTGGCAAGGCCGAGCATGACCGCGGTCGATATGGTTGAATAGCTTAGTGTTTTCATGGTGTCTCCTAGGTGCGAATCCAGTGTGTTTAATTATTTTTTTTGTACTCTTCTATTCGGGTAACCAGCGCTTTGCGCGTGCTCCCCAATTCGCTACGTAGAACGTACTGCCGCAATCGTTCCACCTCTTGCTCATCAAACGGTTGAAAGTCATCGGGTAGCTGATCTGTACTAAAGGTGCGCAGCATCCAATTGACGATTTGAGATAACTCCTTACTTTTTAAAGGCGCAGTTGCTACGCCGGGTACTTGAATTAAAAACTCTCGGCCACCCTCCACGGCGGCAAAATAGCCCACGTAGTTGCGCATGTCAGGGATGCGAGGGTCGCCACTTCCGCGGCCATCTGCGGTGTGACACCCGCTACAGAACAAGGTGTATTTCATCTTGGTCTGGGCGTCATTGGCGTGGCTCGCCAAGGGCAGCCACATCAGTAAAGCAATCCCGAAAGTGGCGAATGACCTGACTCGAAAACAATTAGGCATAGGAATACTCCCAGCTATGATTCGATTGAGGTGCCGAGGATGACCGCTGTTGAGCACACGTAGGTTTCGCTAGACGCGCCCACACACCAGTTGGTGTCGTTATTTGAAAATGCTCGATACATGGGGGTGTCATCTTCATTACGATTACAGAAACAACGTCCGCAAGCTGCTTTACCGCAACAGTCGTTATAGGAAATGATGTAATGCTTGTTATCCGCCGGGTTAAGACAGGTGCCGATCCAAGTGATTGGCGACATTTCTGTGCCTGGCGGGCAGGCTGATTGAGAGCCGCCGCAGCAAGAACATAAAAAGCCGTCGATACCACAGTAGCGCCAGTACTCGCAGGTAGTTGGGTCGCCTGGGTCCCCATCGCTACCACTTGTTTGCGGGGAAACCCCCGGATAGTGAGCACCCGCTGGGGCTCCACCACTGGCGGCTTTAGCCACAGGCAAAGCAGGTATGACAGAAACACCCACAACAGCTTTGCCTACATTGGATAAAAAGCTGCGTCTTGAGCTGGTGCGGGCGATATTACGGGTTTTGTTTTCAAAGAATTTATCAAACCATTTCATAATAGAGTCTCTCTCGTTAAGCCTGTTTGTAGAGGGTGCGTTCGTTGTTACCTTGCTTCTCTAAGAACTCTTGGATCGACGCCACATTGAGGTCCTGAGCATTTAATAGGCTCTCGATGTGTTCGCGAGAATTAACTAAGCCCATTGATGAGATGATGCCTGTCTTGTCGATAAGCGTGGCGTAAGGTAAACGGCTAACGCCGAATTTTTTACCTACTTCCTCTGAAAGCACATAAGGGAAGTTCTCGAGTTTTTTGTCTTTGATAAAGGCGTGATGATCTGGTTCGTCACCATCGCTAACAAAGACCACATCTAAGTGCGAACGCTCGGCCCGTGACAAAGAGGTAATAACAGGTAGGTACTCTTTACATACAGGGCAATCAGGCGATAAGAAAAATAGCAGCGTGCTTTTCTGGGTAGGCTTGCCTATGAGTAATTTTTCTTTGCTTAAGGTTTTAACAGAAATTTCTGGGGCTTTATCGCCTGCTTTTAATTGCTGATTCATGGCTAATGCACCTGCTGGCGCAACACGTTCATACAGCACACCGACTTGACGTGCTAGGGCGTAAACCACAACACCAAGTGCAATAACCAGTACCCACAAGAGGGCGAATGTAAATAGAAATAGGTTTGACATAGTGAGTTACCTCTTTAGAGCGTTGATGTGAGATTGGTTACGAAGTAGTTGCTGAGCAATAACACCAACAAGCAGTGCTACAGCGCCGAACAATAAGCTAATGAGTACATCTGACGTGCGAGATGTGGCGGTTTGCAGAGCAAGAAACGCAACCACATGCAGCAATAAAATACCTGCGTTTCGCCATAAAAGGCTGACACTCAGGCGTTGTTCTTGACTACCAAATAGGCACCCGCAATCAAAATCTTGATTACCAGAGTAAATATTCAGGGCGATAAGCCCGCTATAGGCCAGTAGTAACCCGCAAGCGAGTATTAGCCCGAATAGCTGCATAGCAGGCAGTAGCAATAAAATGGCGCTTAGCGCTTCGGCTAAAATCAGCCCTATTACTAATATGTCGCGTTGAATGGGTGGTACCCATTGGTATTGTTTTAGGTTGTGGGTGAAGCTGTTTAAATCTGCCAGTTTATGGACGGCGCAAGCGATCCAAAATACGCTAAGTAAGCCGAGTAATAGGTTAATTAACATAAGGTTACTCCACTGCCGTTAGCGTGAAGGGGTTGGCGTTATCACCGCCAATAGACAAGGTGCGCTCTAACTTGGCACTCTTGGGGTTGTAAACGTCGATCATCATTTTCGCATTGGTGACGGCTAAAAGAGCCTCATCACCCTTGGTGACTTCAAGCGAAATGCCGTGGGTTTCAAGAGGGATGGTTTTGATCTTTTTATGCTGCTTGGTGTCGTATACCCACACTTCTGTGCCGCCGTCTTTGTGGCTACCATTCACACCGTCTTTGTGCATTAAAACAAAGACCCGCCCATCTGGGTGGCCAGAAATGATTTGCCAGCCACCTGGGCGCCAGTTTTGCTCTCGCTCACTGGCACTTAGCAGATCCCATTTTTCTTGAGGTTTGGCGACTGGGCCACTTAAATCAACGGGTTGCATGTAGCCCTGGAATGTCGGGAAGTAGCCGACATTATTGATGCGAGCGTATTTCTCAAACAGGGGATCTTCATCCACATTGAAAAAAGACGGTACGCGGGTTTCACTGGCAACCTTGCCTTGTTCATCTAACTGAATGCTCAGCATTGAACCGTCGGCACATAAGGTGCTAAACCCACGTTTTCCCGAAGGGTAAATTAAGCTGCAACCTGGGATATCCACATCGTTGAGAACCTTGTGTTCAAGCATATCGATGACGGAAACCGAGGTAGCGGGGGTAAAATTGAAAACAAGCATGTACTTGTCGTTATCAATTAGCTGTGTGGCGTTTTTCTCTGACACTGTTTGTGCACGTTTTTTATGGGGTAATTCAATTTCTTTTTTAACGCTAAGAGTGGCGTTATCCCACACAGATAAAACATCAGTTCGCGCACCTCGCGTACCTCGAGCGTAATAGGTTTCTGCGCTGTACATTTCGTTGCGCTCGGTGGAAGGAATAAACGAGCCGAAAAAGCCGGTGCTGACTTGGCCTTTGTAGTTACGCGTGTTACTGGCGATATCTAAGATGATCACTTTGCCTTCAGTCATTCCCCAAAAATTCATGTCTTGAACATACAGCCAAGATTCTGGGTGCGTTTCGGGTAGGGTCAGTACATTGGGCACCGTATCGTTAGGGAGTTCAGCTTGGCTTGTTGGACTGAATACTGAACAGAGCAGTAGTGCAGAGAATAATGTAGATGATAGTGCGGATGATAGTGCAGAAACGGGTCGTATTTTTTTGCTAACCATTAGAGTGATCCTAGTAATTGACATGCCCGCCGCACTTCAATCGAAATAAGCGGTGAACAATTAATGCGCTAAATAGTACGTATGTACTAAATTAGTACAGTTGTACAAATGATCCAAGTGTTTTTTCACAAATTTTTCACATGAGTGTTTTTTTTGAGCGATCATTCAAGCTTGTTCAAGACTTTTACTGGGATCTGATATAATCACGCACAAGGGAAAGGTAAGCATGTACGAATGCTTGCCTGATTAAAGGTAACTAATTGAATAAAATGAGAAATATTAGAAAAGGAACGGGGGAATCTCGTCGCGGTAAAGAAACCATATTACTGATTTTAGACTCTGCCAAATCGATACTCATTGAAGAAGGGTACAGTAAGTTGTCTATGCGAAAGGTTGCGCTAGGGGCACAGATCAGTGTGGGTAATTTGCAGTATTACTACCCAAATAAGAATGATCTTTTAAAAGATATGCTCGATCATAGTATTGATGAGTTTATGGATGAATTTGAAAGATTACGATTAGGGGCGAACAACGATCCTGAGTTGCACCTCAAGTCGATTATCAATTTTATTGTGCTTGATTTGGGTAACCCCACCACAACGACCTTCTACCCGGAGCTTTGGGCGCTGGCCAATCATGACGAGTATGCGGACAAATTAATGGATGAAATTTACGCTCGGGTGCGGGTACCGCTTGAAGATAGCATTATGCGTTTGAACCCAACGCTGAACTTTGAGCAAGTGCAAAAAGTCGCGCTGTTTATTTCTTCGTCCATGGAGGGCATGACCATGTTTGTAGGCCACGGTAAAGTATGGAACGACTCCATTCAACATATGGCAAATATCGCCACTATGAGCTTTTTGCAGTTGGTAAAAAATATTACACCAGAAACAATCGAGCAAGCATCACTAGAAGCGCCGCTAAGGTAAGCACTCAACCCTTGGTGATAGTGGCAACCTAGGGACGCATGCTAACTAAATTATCTGGGTGTTAGCTTGTAATTCATCAACGACGATTTGATTTCTGCCTAGTTGTTTTGCTTGGTAAAGCGCGAGATCAGCAAAGGAAATCATGCCGTCAATTTCACCTTCAAACTTGTTGCTTAACCCTATGCTGGTGGTGCACTTAATGGGTTGTTGATTTATCCACGAAGCACGCTCGCTAAACGCAATACGGAATTCCTCTAGACTTGCTTTAGCTTGTTCTACGGAGGTATTTTGAAAGTAAACGCAGAACTCTTCACCGCCGAATCGTGCGATAAGGTGTTGGCTAAAATGGCTAGCCAAAAGCCGCGCCACATCTTTTAACACTTGGTCACCCCCTTCGTGGCCGAATGTATCGTTCACCTTTTTGAAGAAATCTAAATCGATGAGGGCAACACAATCTTGAGCTGAAGGTGAGGTGTTCTCTAAGCGGTGAAAGAAGTAGCGGCGATTGGGTAAGCCAGTTAAATAATCAGAATTTGCTGCTCGGCGGATAGCTTCGATATTTTCTAAGCTTTCAATATTTTGGGTGACGCAGCAGAAAAATTCTTCATGGCAGTAAGGGCGGTTTAAATAGTCATTGGCGCCGCTTTTTATGAACCTAGCGGACAAAAAGGATGGGCCCTCTGAGGACATGCCAATGACAGCTAAATCGTCTTTTTTGAAGTTTTTGCGTAGCGCGACAAGCATTTCTAAGCCGCTCATATTGGGCATGTTTTCATCGGTTAAAACCATTTTAATGCCGGGGTTTTTGTTTAGAATTTCGAGCCCTTCAATGCCGTCTTTAGCTTCATACGTAATAAAATTGTGTCGTTTTAATAAATTGACTGCGGCGTTGCGACTCAACAGCGAGTCGTCGACCACTAATATTCCGATTTTACTGTTGCGCTCTAAACGAACAATTAAACGCGTTAGGTACTCGTATACTTGGGCATTCTGTTTGGGGATATAGTCAACCACAGGCTTGTTTAAAATTTGTTCGCGGGTGTTGTTGTCTAGCCTGCCCGTGATAACAATGACCGGGATATTGTATTTTAATACCGCTTCAATGGCTTCGCCTCTAGGGGCATCAGGTAGGGTATAATCGACTACAGCACATAAAAACTCATCGCTGGCTTGATCATTTAGTACGTCTAACGCTTGGGTTAAGCTGAACACGCTGATCGGTGTTTTATCTGCTTTTTTAATTAAGTGACTGACAACACGAACACTGGTAGAACTGTCATCGACAACTAACACTTTACTTTTCAATTTACACGCCTTGTTTAACCGATCCCATGAATTACATGAAAAATGTATAGAGCGTAAATAGATACGCCATCGCGGAGGGTTATGCAATTAGGCGAAAGTCGACAAAGGCAATATTTTCTTCTGTTATACCATTACTACATAGCGACGCCTTAATCAAAAACCGCTGGAGGTATTCTGAGGCGCTCACTTATTAATGCGGATTGGTATTAAACGCTACTATCGCTTGAACTTTGTCTCTAAGATAACGGATGAATTAGTACGTTCCACTCCGTCCAAGTTACCTATGTTGTCTAAAATCTGGCTTAACTGCTCAAGAGATTCAGCTTGCACTATAGCGATTAAGTCATACTCTCCGCTAATGGCGTAGAGTTCACTGACTTCGCTGACTTGGCGCAATTCTGCGTTGGTTTTGGCGGTTAATTTTTGCTTAACCTTGATGGACACGTGCGACGATACAAGGTTGTCTTGGTATTCACTGCCATATTGTACTGCATAGCCTTTAATCACACCGGATTCTTCCAGTTTAGTCATGCGGTTTTGAACGGTCGAGCGGGATAAATTCAATACACGCGCTAAATCAGAGATGCTGGCTCTGGCATTAGAGCGCAGGATAGAAAGTAGCTGTTGTTCTTGTTTAGTTATCATTTTGATACTTAATTTGGTCTATTTGCTAATTAGACTGAGCATTTTAACCATAATGCTACTGCAATTTTAACCTGATTACCTTGATAATAGAGTAATACGTAGACTGTGATGCGTTTCACAGTGAATGAATAAAAACTAATAGGAGTGCCCAAATGCAAGTAACCAGAGATTTATTCGATGACGTTATGGTTCCCAACTATGCACCATCAGCGATTATTCCAGTGCGTGGTCAAGGCTCTCGCGTATGGGATCAAAACGATAAAGAATACATCGATTTCGCAGGTGGGATAGCGGTTAGTTGCTTAGGTCATTGCCACCCAGCACTTGTGCAGGCGCTTACAGAGCAGGGGCAGAAATTATGGCACCTGTCAAACGTGATGACCAATGAACCAGCACTGCGCTTAGCCAAAAAACTGACTGAGTTAACCTTTGCAGATAAAGTCTACTTTGCCAATTCGGGGGCAGAAGCCAATGAAGCGGCTTTAAAGTTAGCTCGCCGCTGGGCACTCGACGTGCACGGTGAGCACAAATCACAGATCATCTCGTTTAATAAAAGCTTTCATGGGCGTACGTTCTTCACTGTGACCGTGGGGGGACAAACAGCTTATAGCGATGGTTTTGGTCCTAAACCAGGTGATATTGCCCATGCTGATTACAATGACTTGGCCAGTGTTGAAGCGTTAATTTCCGACAACACCTGCGCTGTGATGCTTGAGCCACTACAAGGCGAGGGCGGGATAATTTCCCCCGGTGCCGACTTTATTAAAGGTGTGCGTGCACTTTGTGACAAGCACAATGCGTTAATGATTTTCGACGAAGTGCAGACGGGTGTCGGCCGCACCGGTGCTATGTATGCCTATCAATATTTAGCTGTTACCCCAGATATTTTGACCACAGCAAAAGCGCTAGGCGGCGGTTTTCCGATAGGGGCTATGTTAACGCGCACTGAAATAGCAAAACACTTAAAAGTAGGGACTCACGGCTCTACTTACGGTGGCAACCCCCTTGCCTGCGCCGTTGCTGAAGCGGTACTTGACGTTGTTGATAATAGTGAAGTGTTAGCAGGCGTAGCCCAGCGAGAGCAGTTATTCCGTGCTGGTCTAGTGCGCATCAATGAGAAATACAATGTGTTCAGTGAGATACGCGGGAAGGGGTTGTTGCTTGGAGCAGAATTGAATGACACCTACAAAGGCCAAGCGAAAACATTTCTAAATGCAGCAGCAGAGCATGGCTTGATGTGTTTAGTGGCCGGCGCAGATGTGATTCGATTTACCCCTTCTTTAGTGATACCAGAGCAAGACATAGCGGCAGGCTTACAGCGTTTCGAGCAAGCTGTTGCTCAAGTAGTTAAAGGCTAAGCAGCATGTTGGTAATTCGGCCTATATGCTCGGCAGATTTTGCGGCTTTAAAGCAGATTGCGATTGAATCTGGGCATGGCTTTACTTCGCTTCCTGATAATGATGAGTTATTACTCAGCAAAATATCTCGCGCCCAAAAGAGCTTTACTGAAACCGTGACCTCCCCCGGTCAGCAAAGCTATTTATTTGTGCTCGAAGATACGCAAAGTAAAGACATCATTGGTGTCACTGGGATTGAAGCGGCGGTGGGTTTGAGCGCACCATTTTATCACTATCATGTTGCCAGCCATGTGCATTACTCACCTCGCTTAGGGGTGAAAAAAGTCGTCGAGACGCTAAATTTGTGTAACGACTACACTGGGGCATCTGAAGTATGTACTTTATTTGTACGTGAAAAATACCGCCGTGGTTTTGCTGGGCAACTTTTGTCTCGTGTTCGTTATCTGTTTATGGCCAATCACCCTGAGCGCTTTTCTGATTTGGTTATTGCCGAGATGCGCGGTATTTCCGATGAAAATGGCCATTCGCCGTTTTGGGCATGGTTAGAGACGAACTTCTTTGGGATTGATTTCCCTACTGCTGATTACTTCGTGGGTATTGGGGATAAATCGTTTATTGCTGAGTTGATGCCTAAACACCCAGTGTACGTGGCGCTGCTAAGCCCTGAAGCGCAAAATGTGATTGGAAAGGTGCATGAAAAAACAGCCCCTGCACTGCGCTTACTGCAAAAAGAAGGCTTCTTTCATCGCGGATACGTCGACTTGTTTGACGCGGGGCCTACTGTCGAAGTGGCGCTAAGAAACATTCGTACAGTGCAACAAAGTCGCTTAGCAACTGTGGCGATAAGTGATGAACACCAATTATCACAGGCCAAAGCAGATGAGCAAAATTACATGCTGTGCAGCACAAACGTCAGCCAATTTCGCGCCACGATCACCCCTGAAGTGAAATACCACAGCGATACAAATTCGTTACTGCTCAGCGCAAATACGGCGGCTGAGTTAGGTTTATCAGACGGCAGCGATGTGCGTTTTATTAAGCTATAAAACGAGCAGAGCAAAAGTAAAATTGCTCTGCTTTGGCACGTCATAACATTGAATAGAAAGGTTTTTATTTATGCATACAAACGTGAATACTTTATTTGAAAAATTATGGGAAAGTTACCTTGCGGTAACGCCTTCTGCGGTTACCGTGCACGACTTATTTGATAAAACTCAGGGACAAGAGGTGGTAAACGATCACATTGCTCTGCGTACCTTTAACTTGCCGGGGATCGGTTTGAGCGCGTTAGCAGCGCATTTTGAAGCCGTCGGTTACAAGGCTTGCGGTGAATATCATTTCGTAAGCAAGAAGCTTTACGCGAAACATTTTGAGCATACTGAAAATCCAGATTTACCCAAGGTCTTTATTTCCGAATTATTGCTTGAACAGTGCAGTGAGTCATTACAAGAAACAGTGCGCTCTCTTGTGGCAAACATGGATAAAGACGCAGTGACCCAAGACAGCTTTTTATACTCAGGTCGTCACTGGGATATTGACTACCCAACTTATCAACGCCTGTTGCAAGAGTCAGAATTTGCGGCGTGGGTAGCAGCGTGGGGCTATCGCGCTAATCATTTTACTGTCAGTAATAATCATTTAAGCCAGTTTGACTCTATTGAGCAAATCAATCAGGCAGTGAAGGCTGCAGGTTTGTCATTAAATACTGCAGGCGGTGAAATCAAAGGCTCGGTTGAGGTTATGTTAGAGCAGTCATCTACTTTGGCAGATAAACATCCAGTGGCCTTTACTGATGGCGAGCGCGCAATCCCTAGCTGTTTTTACGAATTTGCTAAACGCTATCCAAAATCTGATGGCTCGATATTCACTGGTTTTGTCGCTGAGTCAGCGGATAAAATATTTGAAAGTACTAACGCTAGGTAGCTGCACGCTATACCCGTGATGTAGAGCGTTTTCGGGTGCTTTTATTACCTTCCAAGGGGGCCTGCGGGCCCCTTTTTTTTAGCCAATCGTCTAATTGTACTAAATTCGCAATGTCGCTATTGTCGCCTATACTGATGCAAAATTAATCTGTAAAACCTTAAGTTAACTTATTGGTATCGCTAATAAATCGAGATTCAAAAGGGATTTATATTGCTGGTGCTTTATTTCAAAGTTTGCTGTAATGGCGAAGTAATGTAACAAGATATGAACTGAAAAATGCGAATTAGCTGGCGCGAGTTTATTAAGCAGTACTTTAGCAAGCCATCAAAATTTCACTCGATTGGGATTGAAATGGGTGATGCTGAGTTGCACCTAAATGTTATCCAAAAAAAATCTGGGTCCTACCAGTGGGTAAAGCAGCATAGTCTCCCTATGCAAGATTGGGTTAAACACTTACAAGAATATGTCACCCAGAACAACTTGGCGCGCACACCTTGCCATGTTGCGTTAGGGCTAAATAAGTATCAGTTATTTCAAATCGATAGGCCGGAAGTAGAAGAGCAAGAAGTCGCTCAAGCTATTCAGTGGCAGGTCAAAGAGCAGCTCACCAGTACTGATGAGCACGTTTTTGATTATTATGATCATCCCGCTGCGATTGGCGGTAAAGAAAAAGTCAATGTGGTTGCTATCTCGCGCCCTCAAGTTACCTCAATAATTAAAGGCATTTCACAAGCCGACTTAAAGTTAAGCACTATTACCATAGAAGAGTTGGCCACGTCAGAGCTTTTAGCTGCAAGTGACGATGCTGTTTTAAGCTTGTTTCAAGAAAAAGGCGGGCAAATTAATTTAAATATCCTTAAACAGGGTAAGTTGTTTTTCTCACGTCGCTTGAAAGGCTATGAAAACCTGGCGAGCTTTTCATTAGAAGAGTTTCAAATGGGCATGGGGGACACTCTGAGTGTCGAAATTCAGCGCTCAATGGATTACTTCGAAAGCCAATTGCGACAAGCACCAGTGCGTCACATTGTGGTTCACCTGAATACGCCTATTCAAGCGCAGTTAGCGGAGTTGATTAAAGAGCTGACGTTTATGCCAGTCTCTATTATGGACTTGCCGTTAACGCCTAACGAGCCAAGCCCGACAGTCAGTTTAGCCAGCTTGGGGGCTGCGCTTACAGACATTGAAATTAATAGTGAGGCAGGCCAATGAAGTCTCGTATTAACCTGTATTTACCAGAATTACACCCAAAACTTGAAGTGCTTACGCTGTCATTCGTGATCGCAATTTGGGCAATCTTGTTGATAGTTTTTGGGGCAGTCTATTACTTCAATCATAGTCATGGTCAAAGTGTTGAGCAGGAATTAAGCGCTATACAAACACAAAAAAATCAGCTTGAAGATCAGCTCGTCATATTGAATGAAACGTTAGCAGGGCGCACCAAAGACCCAGTGTTATTGGCCGCTATTGAAAGTAAGCAATTAGAAGTGAGCTTGAAACAAAGGGTCATTGATGAGTTGTCTGGGCAGGAACAGTTCAAATCCCACGGATTTGCAGGACTAATGACAGGGCTGGCTGAACACCATTTAGATGGACTGTGGTTAACTCGCATTCACTTGGATGAAAACCAAGTGATGTTAGAGGGCGCAGCAACTGACTCATCGCTTATACCTAAGTGGATGACCAGCCTGAGTTTAACCCCGCGTTTGAAGGGGCAGGAGTTCTCAACCACTAAGCTTTATCGTGACCCAAATCAGCAGCTGATGTTTACTTTAGACACTAAAAAGTCAGTGCAAGCAGAAGTAAAGGAACAGCCATGAATCAAGCCGCTACCAACCAAGGATTAAAAGAAAGGTATAACACGCTTTTCGTGCAGTTTTTAAAGATCACGCAACGCGAGAAGCTACTTATTTTGTTCAGCGGTGTGGTTATCATTATCCTGCTTGGTTATTTGCTTTTCATCGAGCCTGTGAATGAAAGCACAACTCGAAATGAACAAACTATTTCATCTTTGCAAAATCAGCTAAACAGTTTGCAAGCGCAAATCGAAGTTGCCGAGTATGCGCTTGGTAACGATCCGAATGATTTGCTGGTTGAATCTTTAGATAAGCTCACTGATAAAAGCCAAGATTTAGATCTGTATTTGCAACAAGAGACCGTCAATTTAGTACCGCCGACACAAATGCCTCTCTTATTAGAAAACATGCTAGCCGGTAGCCAAGGGGTAACCTTGGTGTCTATGCAGTCAATTGCGCCAACGCCTGTACTGAGTTCACAGACAAAGAAAGTTGATGCGGAGTCTGACGCTGAAAGCAATGACACTGTGGTAGACGAAATCAACCTTTATCGCCATGGGGTATTGTTGTCATTAAGAGGGAGTTACTTTGATATTCAACATTATCTTACGCGCATTGAAGGCCTCAAATGGCAGTTTTACTGGAAGCGTTTTAATTACGTTGTGACTGGGTACCCAGAGGCTTTGGTTGAAGTGGAATTGTATACCTTGAGTACCAGTAAGGCGTTTATAGGTGTTTGATATGAATAATAAAATCAGCTTTTTTCTGCGTGTTTTATTGGTTTTTCCAGTGTCCGTTGCTTCTGCTTATGGTCAGGTATTGGTCGATCCTACTCGTCCTTATGATGCAGTACCTAGTACTTCAGTTAATGGCGAATTGGCCGATAAATTAATCCTCAATGCCATATTCATTAATGGCATGCACAAGCACGCGATTATCAACGGTATGAGTGTTAAAGAAGGGCAAGACATAGCAGGGAAAACCCTCGTATCAATTAGCAAAAGTCGAGTTGTATTGCACGGCGATAAAGGCCCGCAAGAACTTTTTGTCAATCACTCTCAATTTATAAAAGATGCAAATGATGGATTTTAAGCGTATTACTTTAACTGGCTTCTTGCTGGTATTAGTTGCCTGTCAGGCGAAGCATGACACAAAGCATTATGAGAAATCATTAGACGACGCAATTGCTGACACAAAACAAACGACTGATACGAAAAAGACGGGGGTTCCAGCTTTACCTGATGCTGTTCATCAAACCTTGATGCCAAAATCGGAACAAGCTGATAAGGCCCTTTTCGGTGAACCTAA
Source organism: Paraglaciecola chathamensis S18K6 (assembly GCA_000314955.1). Classification (GTDB taxonomy): domain Bacteria; phylum Pseudomonadota; class Gammaproteobacteria; order Enterobacterales; family Alteromonadaceae; genus Paraglaciecola; species Paraglaciecola chathamensis. The sequence goes on from BAEM01000050.1 coordinate 99,271, forward strand.
ATTTGATATTAATGCTCAGCAAATAGACGCGGTAAGCTTCTTTTCTGGCATCGTAGAAGACACCCCTTTTAGTGTGGCTATTCATCCTTCTGTGTCAGGCTTGATTTCCCTTAACTTAAAGCAAGTTACCCTAGAGCAGATTTTTGACATTGTGACTGAAATTTACGGTTACGACATACAGCGCAGACAAAACATTTATCGTATTTATCCCACAGGGATGCGCACAGAAACGTTTGCGGTAAATTACCTACTTATGAAACGAGATGGGGCGACACAAACCAGTATTACCTCAGGTGGTGTGTCGCAAGCTCAAGGTGGTAACAGTAGTTCGGGCAGTTCACAAAACAATTTCAGTGGAAACTCTTCGTCTGGCAGCGGAAGTTCAAATAATTTGAGCTCGGGAAGTAACAGCAACGGCACTAGTATATCAACCAGCACGGAAACAGATTTCTGGAAAGACTTATTGGCCTCTTTGCAAGTTATGATTGGCAAGGAAGAAGGCCGTAGTGTGATGGTTATGCCACAGGCTGGTTTAGTGACAGTGCGCGCTATGCCCAATGAAATACGTTCAGTAAAAGAGTTTCTTGCCACGTCAGAAGAGCATGTTCAGCGTCAGGTTATCCTAGAGGCGCGCATTTTAGAGGTGTCTTTAAGTGATGGTTATCAGCAAGGTATTAACTGGTCAGAAATATTGGCAAACAGTGGCAGTACAGACTTTCAATTTTCGACTACATCAGGCAGCCTAGGGGATGCCATTTCGGCCACGTTGGGCGGTGTAACAAGTTTATCCTTTGTAAATAAAGACTTCAGCGGTGTGCTTAACTTGCTGCAAACGCAAGGCAATGTGCAGGTTTTATCTAGCCCTAGAGTGACGGCAATAAACAATCAAAAAGCGGTCATAAAAGTGGGTGATGATGAATACTTTGTAACGGACGTCTCTAGTGAGAGCACAGTAACCGCAGCAACGGCTTCGACCACGCCTAATATTGAACTGACGCCATTCTTTTCTGGGATCGCCCTTGATGTTACCCCACAAATAGATGCCCAAGGCGGGGTATTGTTGCATGTTCATCCTTCGGTGATAGAAACCGAAGAGCAAGAAAAGGTGGTGACCTTAAATGAAGAGCAATTTGTACTGCCCTTAGCAGCTAGCAATATTCGTGAATCAGACACCATCATTCATGCGCGATCAGGGGAGATAGTGGTTATCGGCGGGTTGATGCAATCAATCATCTCTGAAACTGAATCTAAAACGCCTTTGTTAGGTGATATCCCTCTGCTGGGGAACTTGTTTAAGAACCGTCAGGAAAGTGAAATCAAAAAGGAATTGGTTATTTTGCTGCGTCCTACTGTGGTCAGTGCTGACACATGGCGACAGCAGTTAATCCGCAGCCGCAATCAAATGGCTGACTGGCTACACGTGGAATAAGCTTATGTATTTATACCACTACGGTATAAAGGAGTTGCCTTTTACCCTGACCCCAAACACCAGCTACTTCTTTGGCTTGCCCAGCCATAAGGAAGCAATAGCGGTACTGTTGACTGCCATTAAAACCGGTGAGGGGTTTATTAAAGTCACGGGTGAGGTAGGTACGGGAAAAACGTTAATTTGTCGTAAGTTACTGAACGAATTGCCTGACCATTTTGTGGCTGCATATATTCCCAACCCGTATTTAACACCGAGCGAGTTACGGCGTTCGGTTGCTGCTGAGCTTAATGTCACGCTCAGTGAGCATGCAGATCAGCAAGAGTTTACTCAGCGCATACAGCGTCGTTTAATTGAAATAAATCAACAAAATCGAGGCGTGGTGCTGATCATTGACGAGGCACAAGCCCTTCCCGTAGAAAGTATTGAAGCGTTACGATTAATCACTAACCTAGAGACAGAATCGCGTAAGTTACTGCAAGTCGTGCTGTTCGGTCAGCCTGAGCTTGACGATAAACTCGCTCTACCGGAGCTGCGCCAACTGAAACAGCGAGTGACATTCTCTTATGCATTAAAACTAATGGATGCTGACCAGTTATTCCAATATGTGCGTCATCGCATGTCAGTTGCGGGTTATCGAGGAGGCGATATTTTTTCAAGCCGAGCTTGCAAAATACTGTTTAAAGCTAGCAAAGGTACACCACGTATTGTCAATGTATTGTGTCACAAGGCGCTGATGTTAGCTTACGGCGAAGGGAAGCAACAGGTGGAAACAAGGCACGTTAAGCTGGCCATAGCAGATACCGAAGCGGCCTATAAAAATAGCTTTGGTCTAGCTAAATCGCTACTAGGATTAATGCTTATCGCGGGTGTTGGTCTGGCTATGTATATGGCATTTCAGAGGTATGGCATATGAGTGTGGTCAATAAAATGCTACAAGATCTTGAGGCAAGACAGAGTGCATCAGAAACCGCAAGCGCTGACTATCAGCCACCTAAACGTAACGTGGCTAAATTTGCATGGATAGTGCTCTTGTTATTGACTGTTGCTCTTATCGTACTAGGGGGATATTACTGGTCAATACTGGATAGCGACACCTCAAACCAAGGCGCTAACACACCTGCTGTGAATGCATTATTAGAGGATGAAGCGGCTGATGCCGTTCAAGTTGAAAAACCGACCGCCGATGCCCTAGCGGATGACTCAACTCGCCAAAAAGTGGTGTGGATTGAACCGGACACCTCAGCGCCCACTTCGGCTGTAGCAGAAACAACGAATACGCAAAATGTCTCATCTGAGAGACAGACCCCGCAAACTCAGAATACAAATGCTAAACCTGACATTACAGCCGAGTTGGCTAGTACTGAGCCAGAAGCCGCAAGCGTAGCGAGTGTCAAGCAAACTGACTCAGGCAATAGCGCGCAGCCCAAAGCCGTATTTAGCAAGCAAACGAACCAAACTCGCTACTCCGAAGCTGGATTAAAACAAACAATCAATCAGGCACTACGTGACGGTAAAACCTTAATCGCGATTAGTGGATTACAAAAGCTGCTAAGCACTGACCCTAATAATGTGCGTATTCGTAAAAAACTAGCCTCTCTTCTGTTTGCAGAAAATCGTCTGCAGGAAGCGCAAGCACTGCTCACAGAGGGAGTGGCCTCTGCGCCTGAGCAACATGATTTGCGTTTGATGCTGGCGAGATTGTTTGCTCAGCAAGACAACCCAGCCAAAGCGTTAAGCTTATTGTTAGAAGTGTCTCCGTCAATGGTGTTGCACAGTGATTACTATGCTTATCGTGGTGCCCTGGCCCAGCAGATGGAAAACTATGCGCAAGCGCAGCAAGATTATCAAAAATTGGTTAATGCTGAACCTCAGCAAGCCAAGTGGTGGTTAGGGCTAGGTATCGCCCAGGATAGTTCAGGCGACAAGACGCAAGCCTTAGTAAGTTACCAAAAAGCAGACAATGAACAGCAGTTAACGCCGCAAGTTATTACGTTTGTGCGACAACGTTTGAATGATTTAGTTGGAATAGAATGAAGCCAAGAACCAAAATTCGCTTAGGGGATCTCCTCGTTCAAGAAGGAATCATCAGTGAAGAACAGCTGATGCAAACCCTTTCGGCTCAAAAGCAGAGCGGCCGAAAACTGGGGCATATGCTGATAGAGTTGGGCTTCGTATCGGAAAACCAGTTACTGACTTTTTTGTCTCAGCATTTAGGGGTTCCCCTAGTTGATGTAACGCAATACCAAGTATCGGTAGAAGCGGTATTACTGCTACCCGAGGTGCAGGCCCGTCGTTACCGCGCATTGGTACTTGACGATAAAGGTGATCATTTACTGGTGGGCATGAGTGACCCGGCCGACTTAGCCGCTATTGATATTTTATCCGGTGTGTTACCTAAGCCGGTTAAAGTGGCTGTGGTAAGTGACGCGCAATTATTTCAAGCCTACGATCGGTTTTATCGTAGAACTGAAGATATTGCTTCTTTTGCCCAAGAATTGGCAGAAGAATATCAAGACGATGAAGAATTTGATTTTGATACCGGGGTGGATGACGAGCAAGACACCGCCGTGGCTCGCTTATTACAATCCATTTTTGAGGATGCTTTGCAAACCAAAGCATCAGATATACACATAGAGCCTGACAACGAATTGCTGCGTATTCGTCTGCGGGTTGATGGTGTGCTGCAAGAAAATGTCATAAAAGAAAAGAATATTGCCTCGGCCTTAGTCCTTCGTTTAAAGCTGATGTCTGGACTAGATATTTCAGAGAAGCGCTTACCGCAAGATGGTCGCACAAACATGCGCATTAAGGGCCACTCAATCGATGTACGGGTTTCAACCATGCCGGTGCAAAATGGTGAGTCAGTGGTTATGCGACTACTTGACCAATCAGCCGGTGTGCTGTCACTTGACCAAACGGGTATGCCGGGGCCTTTGCTTAAGCGTTTCCGAGTCCTACTGAAGCGTCCTCACGGGATGATCCTTGTTACAGGCCCTACCGGCTCAGGTAAAACAACCACATTGTACGGGGCATTAAGTGAGCTTAATCAGCCTTCCGCCAAAATCATTACCGTTGAAGATCCCGTGGAATATCGCTTACCTCGGATCAACCAAGTACAAACCAATAGTAAGATTGGTCTGAACTTCTCCAACGTACTGCGCACCACCTTACGGCAAGATCCCGACATTATCATGGTCGGGGAAATGCGTGACCAAGAAACCGCTGAAATAGGTCTTCGAGGCGCATTAACCGGTCACTTAGTGTTATCCACTTTACACACAAATGACGCTATCAGCAGTGCTGTGCGTTTACTCGATATGGGCGCCCCAGGTTATTTGGTTGCCAGCTCATTACGGGCTGTTATTGCACAACGATTGGTGCGAAAAGTCTGCGAAAGCTGCAGCGAGCCACATCAGCCATCACCTGAGGAAGGGCTGTGGTTAAAAAATATCGACCCTCAAGTGGCCAATGTCACGTTTAGGCGCGGTAGAGGCTGTCAAACATGTAATAACACTGGTTATCGTGGTCGTGTGGGTGTGTTTGAGTTGCTCGAAATGACCGAAAGCATGATGAATGCATTGAAATCCAATGACTCTATTCAATTCGGTCAAGCGGCCCAGCATAGCCCTGGCTTTGTCCCTTTAGCGAAAGTGGCATTAACCTACGCGAAAATGGGGATCACCACGGTTGAAGAAGTACTGAAATTGATAGAAATGGTGGCTGATGAGCAAAAAGAAGCCCCAGAATCCGAAGCGCTAGTAGAGCAAATTGATGCTGGCAGCGTAGAAACAAACGTCGACTCTACAGATACATTTGAATCCAAAGAAGATAAACCTGCCCCTTCAAGTGATGGATTTGCTTTCGAATTAGAGCCAAAAGACGATAGTTCGGATAACGGCCATGGCTAATTTTACCTATAAGGCGAGAAATGCCAGCGGTGAGCTAACCGCAGGTAATATAGAAGCGAATGACGCCTCAAGTGTGGCGCAAATATTACTTGGCCGACAATTTACCCCTATCGAAATAAAAGAGGCTAAAGGAGCTACTGCGGCCTCTTTGAATGTGTCTTTGTTTACACCGAAAATTAAACTCGAAGATTTGGTTATTTTTTCTCGTCAAATGTACTCACTCACAAAATCAGGCATTCCCATAATTCGTTCGGTTAAGGGCTTAGCTGAAACATCTAGTAGCGAGCGCATGACACAGATTTTAAATGACGTGTGCGATCAGCTAGAACGCGGCCGTACCTTGTCTTCAGCACTGCATAGACACAACAAAGTGTTCGGCCAATTGTTCGTTAGTATTGTACACGTAGGGGAAAACACCGGTCGACTAGACGAGGCATTTTTGCAGCTGTCGGATTATATGGAGCGCGAGCAAGAAACGCGCAAACAAATTAAAGCGGCTACCCGATACCCCACATTCGTTATCTTAGCCGTTGTGGCTGCGCTTGTGATCATGAACATATTCGTGATCCCTGTATTCGCCAATATGTTTACCAGCTTTGGTGCTGAGTTGCCCCTGATGACGCGTATATTGCTCGCTACTTCGGATTTTTTCATTACTAAATGGCCTTACATGCTGGTGGGTATAGTGTTAGCTATCTACTTGGTGTCGCGTTATATCAATACTGCGAAGGGGCGCTTTAATTGGGACAAAGCCAAACTACGCTTGCCAATTGTCGGCGGAATTTTTGAACGTACGTTATTAAGTCGCTTTGCGCGGAGCTTTTCTATGATGCTGCGTTCTGGCGTACCTTTAACTGCGGCGCTTAACTTAGTCTCTGACGCTGTGAGCAATGCTTTTATGGCCGACAAAATAGTTAAGATGCGCAAAAACATTGAAAAAGGTGAGAGCCTGTCTCGAGTGGCTAACTCAAGTAAAATGTTCACCCCATTGGTACTACAAATGATTAATGTCGGCGAAGAAACTGGCAGGGTGGATGAATTGCTTGGAGAAGCTGCTGAGTTTTACGAACGTGAAGTAGATTATGACCTAAAAAGTCTAACCTCAAAAATAGAACCCCTGCTTATCATGGTGGTGGCAGCTATGGTTCTGGTACTAGCGCTGGGTATCTTCACCCCAATGTGGAACATGATGGGGGCGATACAGGGTTAATTTATGCGTAGAAATGAAGCCAGTGACGAACGTGAACGCTCCCTCTTTAGTAATTTAGTGGTCGTGGTTGTGTTTACCTCACTCATATTAGGCTTTATCGTTTATTTCAATGACAGCAGTCCGAGTATTCGCAAAGTGGCTTTGCAAACCTTAGTGGAGCAGTTCACCAAGAGTACATTGAATGCCCATTGGCAATGGCAAAATGAAGGAAGGCCGAGTAGTATTTTACTCGTGAACTATGATGCACAGGGAAACGAAACCGGCCGCCACCCACTTAATATGAGTCATTTAGGCTGGCCTAGGCTAGCGCCAACAAGTAAAGGCTGCGCTGACTTATGGCGCGATGTGCTGAACAAAGATTTAGAAGTAGAAGGATTTAAAATGTACGCCGAGTTTTATGATGGGGTGCAGATTAGTGATAATGCTCTGGCATCGATTTGCCGATACAGATTATCAACAGGGCCTTATTTTGAATATAAAGTGTATACGGGACAGGTTTCCAAAATCATAAGTTAACCGAATGGGTAGAGAAAGATGATGAAATTAGCTAGATCACAAAGCCACGCCTTTCCAACAAAGCGCGCTCAACGCCAACAAGGTTTTACCTTAATCGAATTGGTCATCGTTGTGGTTATTTTAGGTCTGTTAGCCGCCACTGCTTTACCGCGCTTACTGGATGTGACCGAAGAAGCGGAAGATGCAACAGTTGAAGGGGTTGCAGGTGGTTTTGCAACAGGCGTGGGTTTGGTGCGAGCTCAATGGGAAATTGAAGGGCGGCCGAAAGAAAATTTTGCCACAAATTTAAGTTTTGTGACGATGGATAATATTCGGATTGGCGTTGATCAGGACACTGGATACCCGACAGGACAGCTTGATACAGATAGCAGTACCGAAGATACGCAAATAAGTCTGCTAGATTGTGAAAGTATTTTTAACTTAATCATGCAAAGCGCGCCAACTATCTCTTCTAATTGGAACAATCGCCCGTTTGATGAACACCGCTATTTTACTCGTCAGAGCGAGGGAAATGGCTCTGGGGGAAATGATCTTTGTTATTACTATTTAACCCAGACTATAAAAAACGATACCAATGAGCCCGTTGACAATACCGCAGGTAATGGCTTTATATACGATCCAAGAATCGGGCAAGTAATTGTTTTTAGTAATAATTAGTCAATAATTTGACACGCTACCATTTGCTAATAGCTGAGGCTAAAAGCAGCTGGTATAACTTTATACAGTTTAAAACTGCTATCTAGCAAATTGGAGTAACATCATGCAAAACAGTAAACAACAGGGTGGTTTTACCCTTATTGAATTAATCATTGTTATCGTTATTTTGGGTATTTTGGCGGTAACTGCAGCGCCTAAATTTTTAGATATTCAAGGTGATGCCCGAGCATCTGTTGTAAAAGGGATGGAAGGTGCAATGCAGTCAGCCAGCGACATTATTCATGCTAAATCTCTACTTGATGGGACAAATGCATCAGCAGCAGCAACCCTAGCCCTGAAAAACGGTGATAACGTGCAAACTGATTTCGGATATGCTCGTCACGATTGGGATCTTGCTTGGATCAATATGCTTGACGCAAATATTGAAGTATTAACCAGTGGAGCTTGTACTTCTGAATTTTGTGTTGATGAATCTCAAAATATAGATGCGGATCTTACTGCAGATGGCTTCACGACCTTACCAGCCCATAGTACTGTGGCGCTAATCGTTTATCCAAACGGTACAACGAATGCTGGGGCTTGTTATGCCTACTACATTCATAATGAAGCAGCTACAGCTGAAGGTGAAGAACCAACGATCGGCAGCATTACCACTGGCTGTTAAGCTGGTTAAGCCGGAAGAGTGTTAGTGATTGGCCAATTTTAGTTTGGCTTTTCTTTTCCGGCTTCCTGTTTGGAGTAAAATGAATGAATACGTTGGGCGGCAAAAACACATTCCCCGTGAATGCTGTGCAACGTGGTTTCACCCTTATTGAGCTAATAGTGGTGATCCTTATTATTGGTATTCTGGCTGTATCCGCTGCGAGTCGCTTTGATAGTACGGGCTATGCTGAATACAGCTATCAATCACGTTTATTATCAGCGTTACGCGCGATGCAACAACGCGCGATGCAAGACACGCGAAACGGTTATTGTTTCCAAATAAATTTCAATACATCGAATCCGGCTTTTGGCCCACCAACCCTTAGTTATCGTAATAACACCCAAGCTGAACGTACTGCGACTTGTGCAACCAGTATTAATTACACCACACCTGATTTTCTGCGAACCAGCGCTGGTGAAATCGCCGCTGATGGTATTAGCATGACGACGCTAGATACAGGAAATGGCGCATTCAATCTTATGGCATTTGATAGTCTTGGTCGCCCTTCAACCAATGTTGGAAGTTGCCAGACTGAGTGTCGTATTACCTTTCAAGGAAGTCAGTCGCCGGCTATCTGCGTCGAAAGTGAAGGGTACATTCATGAATGTTAACAGACTAACCGTGCAGTTAAAGGAAAATGCCGGATTTACCTTAATTGAACTGGTGATCGGTATGCTGGTGTTTGCAATCGCCATGACCTTTTTCGTCAGCATGATCGTTCCTCAAGCAACACGTAGTATTGATCCCATATTTCAAGTGAGAGCGACAGAGCTAGGCCAATCCTTACTTAATGAAATTAGCGGTAAGTCCTTTGATGAGAACTCAAGTCGTAATAGTAGCGAGCGTTGCGGTGAATCATCAGCACCGGCGTGTACATTACCTGGCGCGCTAGGGCCTGACGGGGAAGGCCGTGGTGCATACAACGATGTAGATGATTTTAATGGTTTAGATGAGCGTGACGGAAACATACTCAGCGCCACGGGTGGCACCATGAGCATTAATGGACGCAACCTATACCAAGGCTTTCGAGCTACTGTGTCGGTTTTTTATGACGCCGATTTAAATGGCATAAATGACAACGCAGTAGGGCTTGCAAAGCTTATCACTGTGAGCGTAACGACCCCGAACAACGAAGACATAGTATTTTCGACCTACAGGTATAACTACTGATGGGTAAACATGTGACGTTGCACCAACAAAAAGGTTTTACCCTGGTTGAGCTTATCACTGTCATTATTGTTTTAGGGGTGGTGTCTATCGGTGTAACTAGCTTTATTCGCTCTGGGGTGCAGATATTTAATGATGTAAGTGAGCGTGATGAGCTTCTTAGCCAAAGCCGTTTTGTGCTAGAACGTTTAAACCGGGAATTACGCAGTGCAGTGCCTAATAGTGCTCGTGTCGCCGAAGCTAATGGTAGCCAATGTATCGAATTTGTTCCTACCGCGTGGGCGACGTATTACACGCGTTTGCCAATCGTGCCTTCCACAGAGCGTACGGTAAATACTGTCGAGCTAGGTGATATCAACAGCCAATTTTCATTGGCTAGTGGTGACATGGCCGTTGTTTACCCCACGGACAGTGATGATGTATTTGATGTTGGTCGGCAAAAGCGGCGTTCTATTTTATCTTGTACAGACAGCGGAGACGGGAACTGTGGTAGCAATGACAGCCCAGAGCATTTAGCGACCTTAACAGTCGATGGTGCTTTTGCGGATATCTCCCCGGCATCTAGACTATATATAGTGCGAAATGCAGTGAGTTACTGCGTTCGTGGTGGAAGTATGTTTAGACACCAAACGTCTATCGGCCAAACACAAACCGTCTTTGGCGCAGGCGGAACGCTAATGGCAGAAAACATCATTAACGATCTGTCAGTTTCTGCGCAACTCCCATTTACCATACAAAACGCCACGTTGAATCGAAATAGCCTCATTCAGATCCTGCTCGCCTTTGAGCTTAACGATGAAACCATTAACCTTAGCAGTGATATCCATGTGCCCAATGTCCCGTAAGCTGCATCCTATGGCGCAATTCCACTACTGCAAGAAACAGCGCGGTAGTATGTTAGTTATTGCTTTATTTATCATTATTGTGCTGGCTATATTAGCCTCAACAATGCTGACAATGTTCGCCGCATCGGCCGATAGCGTCGTCAGCGAAGTGTATGGTCAGCGGGCGTTAAACGCAGCGCGTAGCGGTGTAGAGCAGGCAGTTAGCGGTGCATTTCCGCTTTCTGGCGCGAGCAACTGCCCTGCTAATTACAATTTCACTTTTACCAATACACCTGGCTTAGGCAATTGCAGCTACACAAGTGCTTGCGATGTTGTGTCTGTGGATGACAGTGGGGATTTGTACCAGTATTTTCGTATTACTGCCCAAGGCTCCTGTATCGCAGGCGACACAGTGGTGAGTCGTAACGTATCTGTTGAAGGGATACAATAAAGATGTACTTAGGTATGAAATGTAATCCGTTATCCGTGTGTCAGTGGACTAGGCTTAAAAGATGAAAAGTCCGCTTTTATCTGTCATTTTTCTCACTGTTTTCCTATTTCCAGTTTCCGCGCTGGCAAATTCTATGTGCACAGATTTACTTAGTGAAGAAGCCGTCGGTGATATCACCGACTCAGGCGGTGAAAATCGAAATTACGCCAATCTTGAAAATTGTGGGTTTTTAATTCGTCCCGAAACTAGTGGCAATATAGTGCTTTCTTTTACCGATTTTCAATATGAAAGTGGGTATGACACTTTGACTGTATACGATGGTTCTGACGCTAGTGCGCCTCAATTAGGAAGGTTTACTGGGAGCGATTTACCTGATTCAATTACCTCTACTTCTGGCGCTATGTTTATTGTGCATAACACAGATCAATCGATCGTGGGGAGAGGCTTTTCTGCTACTTGGCGACAAATAACCAGAAACAGTTGTAACGCAGAAACTTTCACTATTGGTGATCATTTTCCCCAAGCTAGTTATGGCAATAGTACTGGTGCCCGAAATTGGACATCAAACTGGCGTGAAGCGAACGAAAATGATGGTGTTTCTCAAGGCGTATTACGCGTGGCCAACACACTATGCACGAATGGCAACTGCATGCGGTTGGGGATCATTTCTAGCTCAGGCCCTCGTAGTTACTCCGGTCGTTTCTTGTATCGAACGCTGGATTTATCTGATGCGGTTAGCGCTCAGCTGACGTTCAATTATCGCACCGGCTATATTACAGGTAGCTCCACTGTACGTTTGGGTATTTCCACTAATGGCGGGCAGTCTTGGCACAATCTAAAGAACTACAGCGTCTCTTCGACGCAAACCTCGGCTAACTCTGAAAGTTTTGATATATCAAATTATGTTGGCAGTAACGTGGCCATTGGCTTCGAAGTAAGCGGTTCGAATTCTGTTGCCGGTTTTTATATGGACGACCTTGAAGTCACGGCCACAGAAGAAGAAATATGTGATGGGCCACCACTGGCCTTTTATCAGTTTGAGCAAGCCAGTTGGTCTGGCAATGGCAGCATAACGGATTCGTCTTCTTCAAGTTATGACGGTTCACCTGTAGGGGATATTTTTCCTCAGTATCCCAGTGAGCAAAAATCTTGTCAGGTCATGAGTGTGCCTAACAATACCCGCTCAGATGTGAGCTCTGCGATTGACACTGGACTGCGCGTTGATAATGAAATTGGTAAAAAAGGCACAATTTCCTTTTGGTATCGCAGTAATCAGTCATGGCAAAACGGTACTCGGCGACAGCTTTTTGATGCGTCCACTTGGTTGGGCAGTAATGGTGACTCACGCTTTTTCTATTTGAGCTTAGGTTCAGGAAATTTAGACTTTGGTTTAGAAGACAGCACTGACGCTGATGGGGCATTACGGGTGTCTGGCCTGAGTTTCGCGGCGCAAGAATGGGTGCATGTCGCTGTGAGTTATGATTACAGTAAAGATAGTGCGGCAATTTTTATTAATGGTCGACAACGGGCACAAACTAACAATTTAGGCCTAAATGGGCAGGCTCCGGTTTTCGATACATTGTATGTGGGCGATAATCGCAGCCGCTATAAAATTCTCAATATGACTGAAAACTCAGCGAATGGAGAATTTGATGACTTACGTATTTATGACTACAGCCAAAGTAGCGATCAGGTCAACACCGACCTGAATAATGTTTCTCCCTGTCAAGTGGAACCTTATACTGTGTATGAGTTTGAGCAAGCTGAATTTGACGGCATTCAAAGTATCTTAGACAGTACCGATAACGCACGACATGCTTCGCCCGTCGGGAATATAGCGTCCGTTTTGTCTACCGAACAGATTTCTTGTCGCTTTACGGATATCCCTTTCAATAACTCTGCCAATAGCATTAACGCTATCAATACGGGTATCGCTCCTGATGACATGGGCTCTGCTGGAACGATTTCATTTTGGTATCGCAGTAACGAAGCGTGGTCTAGTGGCACGAGTCGTCAGTTATTTGATGCTTCTACAAATATAGGAAATACCAACTCTAAGTATTTTTATCTTAGCTTACGTTCCTCGGGTTTGTATTTCGGGCTTGAGGATCTTAACGACAGTGATGCGGAAGTGGTTGCAAGTGGGCTAAATTTTGCGGCACAGCAATGGGTGCATATCGCTGTTAGTTATGATTATGCCGCCAAAACTGCGGTTATTTATGTCAACGGGCGAGAAGCAGGGCGTTCCAATAGCCTAAATTTGAACAGCGGTATTGCTCAGTTCAATAGCTTGTACATAGGCGACAATCGCACTACTTATATTGTAACTAATATGAGTCGTAATTCAGCAAACGGTCAATTTGATAACGTTCGCTTAAACGCGTTCGTGCAAAACAGTAGCCAAATTAATACCGACATGGGGCGTGTGAGTACCTGTCAGGCGATAAGTCATTATCAAATTGAACATGACGGGCAGGGCTTAACCTGTGAAGCTGAAACCGTCACAATCAAAGCATGCGCCAATGAAAGCTGTAGCGAGTTATATACAGAGCAAAGCGCTTTGAGTATTACCCCAGGCACTTGGGGGGCAGGTGACCCATTGGTGTTTACTGGCTCCCTCGAAAATACGCCTCTTAGCGTACTTGACCCAAGTACCTTTAATTTTGGTAAATCATCTGCCGCTCCTGATGTGCCGCTGCGTTGCGTCAATACTGGCTCTGGAGCGCAAGATTGTAGTATGACATTTGTAGACGCGGGTTTTGAGTTTGTCGGTACTGATGTGGCTGACAAGTTTTTACCAGACCAATTAGCAGAACTTAATTTTAGTGGTGCTAATTTAAGAGCTGTGCAAAATACCAATGGTGTCTGCCAAGCATTGCTGCAGGGACAGCAAGAAATTACGCTTGGAGTCAACTGTACCTCGCCAAACCGCTGCGAAACTAACTTTAGCGGTATTGATACCAGTACAAACCCTAGTGGTGAGTCCACGGGTAGCGTTAGGCTAACCTTTGATGCTAATGGCATTGCATCTTTAGATACACTTAGCTATGCCGATGCTGGGCGCGTGGGACTGCGGGCAGAAGCACAAATAAACGGTGTAACTATTACCTCTGGCACAACGAGTGTGGATGTTGTTCCTGCTCATCTGCAGTTATCTGTGGCACCGACAGCATTGGTGTACACAGACAATAACTTTAGCGTTTACCCCTCTGTCGTCGACCCAGACGTGTACCCCGCCGGAGAAGAGTTTACCTTTACGATTACCGCTTATGGCGCTGTAGGGGATAGTCCTTTAGCGAATTATCAACCGGGGCAATTGCAAATAGCCGCAGAGCGAATGCTACCATACGAAGCAGCAGGTGCAGATGGCACATTTATCTACGGCGACGCTGCAGGTGTTTTAGCGAGTCTAACAAAACAGTTTTCTAATACGCCAACGCTGAGCTTTGTGGGCGGGCGATACGATTACCAAGCCAATTACAGCGAAGTGGGCGTCATTCGTCTTGACGTGCAAGACGTTAACTACTTACCAGATAACAATAACCCGATTGACGCGATTAACACTGACAGCACGCTTATCTTAGGGGAATTTACCCCAGCATACTTTGATGTGCAGATTTTAACTGCGCCAGAGCTTGTAAATCAGTGCGGTAATTTTAGTTATATGGGGCAGCAGGTGACGTTTTCGCCGTCTACCCAAGTTGAGCTGGTGGCAATGAATGCCCAGGGGAACGTGACTAAAAATTATATCAACGGATACTGGCGATATGGCCCTGACACAACGGCTGGCGTGGCAATTGATGATGCGTCAATTCATGCTACATCAAGCCCGGTCGTTACCCGCATTACAAGTGAAGCACCTGCATTGATCACCGAGCCAACAGCTTTTAATGGTATCACTTTAGTTGAAGTGCCAGACGCAACATTTGCATATCAAAAAGTGGCTACGGATTTTACTGCTTATCCTTTGCTAGAGCCTTTCGCGGCAGCGGTGGATATGCGCTTTCTGGCTACATTTTTAACAGCCGATAACAATGTGTGTTATCAAAGCGATTATCCTATATCGGGATGTGAAGATTTTAGCATTAGCGATGAAACTGGCAGCAATATCACAGGTACAAACGTGAATGTGCGTCACGGACGACTATCCCTTGAACCAAATTTTGGACCTGAAACAGATTTTCTGGTTACCCCTGTTCGCGCTGAGCATTATCTCAATGGTCGCTGGCAACTCAACCAAGAAGACAATTGTACACCTATCGATTTAACTGAAAGTGCAGGGCAAATAGTGTTGAGCGCTCAAGGAGGAAATGACATAACCGGACAAATTGATCCCACCGTCAGTAGCGGCACCTTGATTGCAGGAGAAATTTTAGGAAATAGCAACTTTACGCTTACAGGCAGTGCATCAGGCAATGGCCCTGGCGTCGCGGGTGCAGTCGGGGTGACTTTAGATCCAAGCGCAGGTAACCCAGCTTGGGCGCAATACATGAACTTTGATTGGAACAATGATGGTTATATCTGTTCTGACCTAACGCTCTGCCCCGGGGCTAGCAGTATCGATGGTCCATCTTCTATTTTGACTTTCGGCCTGTATCGAGGAAACGACCGAATTATTCACTGGCGAGAAGTGTTTAATTAACGCTCAAATATATTGTCATTTTAATTATATAGCGCTGGGCACTTTCTGTTAAATGTATGGTCTGAGTGAGATCATATTTCCATCACGAAACATCTGCTTTTGTTCTTTTTTGAGGTCTTGATAAAATTTTGTTAGTGAAACCTGAATTAATATAAGGATTCTACATTTTTTATCACGTCAAATGAGGTGTTTACTTGCCCAAGACGAGGGGCATTGGTAAAGTTAGCGGATTATCTCTCATATCAAACAGGTTGCGGTTTTTCAATGTTCAAAAAGCTTCGAGGAATGTTTTCCAACGACTTATCTATTGACCTCGGTACAGCAAATACGCTTATCTATATAAAGGATCAGGGAATTGTACTAAATGAGCCTTCCGTTGTTGCCATTCGGCAAGAGCGCGCAGGTGGTCCTAAAAGTGTGGCGGCTGTCGGTGGTGAAGCAAAGCGGATGTTGGGGCGTACTCCTGGCAACATTAAAGCTATACGGCCCATGAAAGACGGTGTTATTGCTGACTTTTATGTGACTGAAAAAATGCTTCAGCACTTTATCAAACAAGTACACGACAACAATTTTCTTCGCCCTAGTCCTCGTGTATTAGTCTGCGTACCTTGTGGTTCAACTCAGGTCGAGCGCCGTGCTATTCGAGAATCAGCATTAGGCGCAGGCGCTCGTGAGGTTTACCTTATTGATGAGCCTATGGCGGCAGCGATTGGCGCAGGTTTGCCAGTATCAGAAGCAACGGGCTCTATGGTGGTCGATATCGGTGGTGGTACCACTGAAGTCGCAATTATCTCGTTAAACGGTATCGTTTATTCTTCATCGGTTCGTATTGGTGGTGATAAATTCGATGAAGCCATTATCAGCTATATTCGTCGTAATTTTGGTTCGCTTATTGGTGAAGCAACGGCTGAACGTATTAAGCATGAAATTGGTGCTGCTTATCCTGGTGAAGAAGTTAAAGAAATTGAAGTGCGTGGTCGCAATTTAGCCGAAGGCGTACCTCGTGGATTCACGCTTAATAGCAACGAAATCCTAGAAGCCCTACAGGAGCCTTTAAGCGGTATTGTATCAGCGGTAATGGTTGCCCTTGAGCAATCACCACCTGAACTGGCCTCTGATATTTCAGAACGCGGTATGGTGTTAACCGGTGGTGGAGCTTTATTAAAAGATTTAGATCGCTTACTCATGGAAGAAACGGGCATTCCAGTGGTGATTGCTGATGATCCTTTAACGTGTGTTGCACGAGGTGGTGGTAAAGCATTCGAGATGATCGATTTGCACGGTGGCGATTTATTTAGCTACGAGTAACCCCTAGTAAAGGATATTAAAAAGCGGCGGTAGCCGCTTTTACATTTCATATGAACTCGATTTTTCTGCGTGGTCCGTCGTTACACATTAAACTGGTTTTTGCCCTAGCGCTGTCAGTGGGTTTAATCGTGTTCGATCACGTATTCGACGGTTTTGCTACGACCCGCGTTTACTTTAATTCTGTAGTAAGCCCCATTCAATATTTAGCCAATCTGCCTAGCGAAATGCTCAATGCCAGTGCGAGTCGTTTGGTGTCGCATCAGCAACTACTCGAAGAAAATGCTGAGCTACAACACAATGCCGTGGTGCTTAATGGCAAATTACAGCGTTTTGTTTTGCTGCAAGAAGAAAACGATCGTCTACGACGACTTTTGAATACGCCTGTGCGAGGCGATATTCGCAAAGAAGTGGCCGAGTTAATGGCGGTAGACAACAACCCGTATAGCCATCAAATCGTGATTGACCGCGGCGCGATTCAAGGCGTGTATGAAGGCCAACCTGTTATCGATGATAAAGGAATTGTTGGGCAAATTATGCAAGTTGGTTCGACCAACAGTCGGGTATTGCTGATTTCAGATGTGACCCATGCTATCCCGGTGCGCGTGGCGCGAAACAACATACGTATGATCGTGTCTGGCTCAGGGAGCTTGAATGATTTAATCATCCAGCATGTTCCTCACAGCGCGGATGTGAAGGAGGGCGATTTGCTGCTTTCCTCAGGGTTGGGCAACGTTTTCCCCGAGGGATATCCAGTCGCCAGAATTACTTCTATTGTGCGTGATGAAGGTCGTCCTTTTGCCCAAATCAATGCTGAACCAGTGGCATTATTAGACAGGCTAAAGTATTTGCTTTTGTTATGGCCAAATAATCTGGTGGGGCCTGAGCAAACTGTTCCGGAAGCAGAACAATGAAACTAAGAAACAATACTATCGGTCTGAGTATTATAGTGGCCTTGGTGCTACAAATTATGCCGATGCCCAGCATAGTTGAACAGTACCGCCCAGACTGGGTCTTTTTGGTGCTCGGCTATTGGGCACTTGCGTTGCCCGAACGCGTTAATGTTGGGGTCGCCTTTATTGTCGGTTTAGTACTCGACTTATTGCTAGGCACCAGTATAGGTGTGCACAGTTTTGCTATGAGTTTAAGCGTATTTGTGCTGGCGGCTAATTATCAGCGCTTGCGAAATTATTCCGTTTGGCAGCAAGCCATCGTGATCGGCATTTTGTGCGCGTTATACAATTTAGTGGTCTTTTGGTTAATGCACTTATTAACTGACATCTACTTTATGCTTACATACATGTGGCCCGTAATTACCTCTATGGTAATTTGGCCATGGATATTTTGGTTATTACGTCGGGTTCGTCGTCAGTTTCGTTTGAGCTGAGCCCCACCAGACATCAATTATGCTTATTTTAGCTTCTCAGTCACCCCGTCGGGCTGAGTTACTTAGTCAAATCGGTGTGCCATTTACCGCGTTAAGCGCGGATATTGACGAATCGATACTTCCGAACGAAACACCTGAAAACTATGTGCAGCGACTAGCACAACAAAAAGCTCAAGCAGGTTGGCGAGCCAGTGCCGACACTGCTAAGCGCCGGCTCGTTTTAGGTGCCGATACTGTTGTGGTTATAAACGAACAAGTCATGGGTAAACCTAAAGACTTCGATGACGCTAAGGCTATGCTAAACCTACTTTCAGGGCAGCAGCATCAGGTGTTAACCGCGGTTACTGTTACTTCAGGGCAACGCTTTGAGACTATTCTGGTTAAGACAGATGTGACTTTTTGCGCCTTAAGCCCGTCTCAGATAGAAGCTTACTGGCAAACCGGCGAGCCAAAAGATAAGGCTGGCAGTTACGCCATCCAAGGCATAGGCGGCAAATTTGTGACCCATATTAAAGGTAGTTATAGCGCCGTAGTCGGGTTACCTTTATACGAAACGAATCAATTACTTTCTCGGATGAGCCAAGCCCATGAGTGCTGAACTATTAATTAATGTTACCCCCTCAGAGTCACGAGTGGCGCTGATCGAAAATGGCATTTTACAAGAGGTCCATATCGAGCGTCACACCAAGCGAGGCTTGGTCGGCAATATATATCGTGGCAAGGTCAGCCGGGTCTTACCTGGTATGCAAGCTGCGTTTGTTGACATAGGTTTGGATAAAGCGGCATTTTTACACGCTTCTGATATTGCAATTCACAGCGAAGTGGAAGACGAAGTCTCCTCGAGTCACCTAGAAAAGCGAGATATTCGTGAACTAGTCCGTGACGGCCAGAACATAGTAGTACAAGTGGTCAAAGACCAAATTGGCACTAAAGGCGCTCGTTTAACCACAGATATTACTATTCCATCGCGTTACTTAGTGTTTATGCCCAGCGTCGAGCATGTCGGTGTATCTCAGCGTATTGAAGATGAGGCTGAGCGTGAGCGTTTGAAAAGTTTGGTGCAAGAGTACTGCAGTGAAAATGGCGGTTTTATCTTGCGCACTGCCGCAGAAGGTGTGAAGGCCCAGGAGTTGCGCCAAGACGCCGATTTTTTACGGCGCTTGTGGGAAAAAATCCGTTCACGAATGAAGAAAAAAGCCCACATCTTATACGAAGATTTACCCTTAGCGCGCCGTGTTTTACGTGACTTTGTAGGCACTGAGCTGGATCGCATTCGAATCGACTCAAAACTGTCTTTTCACGAATTACAGCAGTTTACCCGAGAGTATGTACCTGAGTTGCATCGTTTATTGGAATATTACCCAGGCGATCGGCCTATTTTTGATCTCTATGATGTCGAGAACGAATCTCAGCGCTCACTCGAACGACGTGTTGATTTAAAATCCGGTGGCTACATTATCATCGATCAGACCGAAGCCATGACCACAATTGATATCAATACCGGTGCGTTTGTGGGTCATCGAAATTTAGAAGAAACGATCTTCAATACCAATATTGAAGCGACATCGGCGATTGCTCGTCAGCTTCGTTTGCGTAATCTGGGTGGCATGATTTTAATTGATTTTATTGATATGGCTGACTCGGATCACCAGAGGCGCGTCATCCATTCACTAGAAAGTGCAACCAGTAAAGATCGCGCTAAAATCAATATACATGGCTTTACTGCGTTGGGGTTAATTGAAATGACCCGCAAAAGAACACGAGAAAGTTTGGAACATATTCTGTGCGGAGAGTGTCCTGTATGTAAGGGCCGAGGTACCGTAAAAACCGTCGAAACTGTGTGTTTTGAAATCATGCGTGAAATCGTGCGCGTTAATCGCGCCTATGATGCAGACAAGTTTGTGGTGTACGCCGCGCCCTCAGTGGTCGAAGCTTTACTAGGCGAAGAATCGCATATGCTGGCTGAATTAGAAGTATTTGTGTCGAAACAAATAAAGGTACATACCGAATTGCTCTATAACCAAGATAAATACGATGTGGTAATGATGTGAAGTCAGGCTCTTTTTATGCCGCTTACATTATCAAAAAGCTATGGTCTTGCGCTGCGATTTTACTGGTGCTGGTGGCTGTGGCAATCAGTGTTGTGCGCTACACCTTGCCCTATATGGACGGGCAAAAGCATCGAATAGAACAATGGGTTGAGGGCCAGTACGGAGTTGAAATTAATATTGGCAATATCACCGCACAATGGAAAGGCGCGGGGCCTGCGATTGTTCTTGAAGACTTGCAGTTGGTACAAAATGCCCAATCCCCCCTCAGTCTAGATATCGAGAAAACCGTTATTGAGCTGGACTTTTGGGACTCAGTATTGGCACGTCAAGTTCGCTCTCAACGTTTCGATTTAAATGGCCTGAACCTGAAAGTAGATTTGAGCTTAATGAACCAAGAGGGCAGCGACTTTCCTGTTGTTTCAGCGTTAAAACAGTTGTTTTTAGAGCAGTTGCAATCTTTTTCGGTGAGTAACAGCCAATTCGAAATCACTACCTCCCATGATCAGCAAGTGGTGTTAGTTAACCAATTGCTGTGGAGCAATAAAGGTCGTCATCACCAAGGGGTAGGCGAACTACAGGTCGAAGAGTTAGCCAGTAACTCTGCCTCTTTTACTTTAGATCTGCGCGGTGACAAAGATTCGTTGAACGGTACTTTTTATGCCAAAGCACATGAAGTCGACCTATCGCCCTGGATTAATCAGTGGCTGGCAACACGGTATGAATTAGTAGAAAGCCGTGGAAACTTTGTGGTGTGGGCAAGTATTGAAGACGGCGATATAAAAAATGCCCAACTGGATTTGGCCGATAGCCGATTTGTATGGCAAAAAGAAGATGCGCAAATCAAGGCTGCTATTTTAGGCGGCCAACTTAATGCTGAGCCAAGCAAAGAGGGTTGGATATTCAATTTGTACGATCTTGGTTTACAGGCTAACGACCGTTCGCAAACCTCTAACTGGTATGGTGAAATCAATGATAAAGGACAGGTGCATATACAAAATGCCGACCGCGTTGATTTATCTGCGATTACCCCTCTTTTGCCGCTGGCGTTAAACCCAGTTGATTTCAATGTACTACAAGGGCTTTCCCCAAGTGCGACATTGAACAAACTCAATGTGCAATTCGATAAAACCGATACCTATGCCCAAGTAAATGTGAGCCATATAGGCTGGCAACAGAGTGCAAATATTCCAGGCGTGGATAATCTTGAGCTGAATGTAAACTGGCACAACGATCAAGGTCGGGTGCAAATTAGCGGGCGGAATTCCCAGTGGAAAGTCGACAGCATAGTCGACCGCAATATTGAGTTTCAAACTGTCGATATTGATATGTATATTCAATCACTTGCACAAGGGGTCGAAATATATGCACCCCAGATAGCATTTAAAAGTGACTGGTTAAACATAGATCAGCATATGCGCTACAACACTCAAACTGGATTTCTTGCTCTTAACGGTACCATAGGCGAGTTAGATGTAGCGCAGGTGAATACGCTCTTTCCTGGAGACCTGATGGGCAAAGATACCAAAGCGTATTTGCAAAGAGCCCTCAAAGGTGGCCGAGTTAAAGGCGCAAATATTCTCTGGAACGGGCAGTTAGATCAGTTCCCCTTTGCAGGTAACCAAGGGGTGTTTCAAATTTCAGTGGGGGTTGAAGACGCACAGTTTGAATTCGCCTATGACTGGCCGCAACTCAGCGAGCTGGAAATTGACTTATTGTTTGAAAACAAGGGCCTGTTCATGCAAGCCCACTCAGGTAAATTGCTCGATGTGAATTTGTCTGATTTATCAGCGGATATCCCGAGTTTAGCTGCAGGAGCTGTTCTTACCATAGACGCTAAGGGCGCAGCTCTAGGGGCGCAAGTGAACACATTAATGAAAAGCAGCAGCTTGGCTACTAGTTTAGGAAAGGTGCTAGATGAGGTGCAGGTCAGTGATGCACTTAATGTGGATTTAAATCTCGTTATTCCCTTATCAGGTAAGGATGTAGTCGCAAGTGGTGTGGTGCATTTAGCAGACAACCGAGTTTATGTCCCGCGCGTTGATATGCGTTTGCAACATGCAAAGGGGCAAGTGGCGTTTAAAAACGAAGTGGTTGATATGAGCGGTCTGCAAGCGCAGCTTTTCGCCCAGCCTATAGAAGTTGATTTCCGTGGACGCCAGCGTAGCGAGGGTTATCTAGCCAATATCGATTTAAAGGGCGATTGGAAAATCAAACCACTTGTCGAACAGTTTGTGCCTAGTCTGGCTAGCTATGTTGACGGCGTATCCCCTTGGCATACCAATGTAAAATTGACACTACCGGAAGACGGTTTTAGCTATACGGCCAACTTGTATACCAGCTTGACCGGTGTAGGCTCACAACTGCCTCAACCACTTAACAAAACCGTTAATCAAAATAAACCCCTGAGCTTAGATGTGTCAGGTGATGAAACTGCATCAACTGTTAGCTTGAAAATGGGCTCGCAGGTCAAATTTGATGGCGTACTGCCTTATGAAACTATGCAATTTTCTCGGGCGCATCTGGCCATAGGCGAAGCGCTGGATATGCCGATGGGGTTAGGTTTTAGCGTAGCGATGAACCTACCCTATGTGAACATAGACAACTGGTATCAGGCTATTTCCTCTTTACTGCATGATTTAACTGACGATGACTCGGGTATTCCTTCTGATCAAGACAAAAAGCCTTTTATCGGCGAGCCTCAACGTATTTTCTTAAATGCTCAAAGCGCCACGGTTGCTTCTCAGCAGCTAACAGGTTTAGAGGCGGTCACCAAAAACACCGGTGATAGTTGGCAAATCAATGTTAACGCCAAGCAAGTTAGGGCGAATGTTTCCTTGTATAAAGATTGGCTAGCTAGGGGGATCAATATCTCCGCGGATTACCTCGATTTAGCCGGGTGGGAGAAAAAGGAAGGTAAAGGGATAGAATTTGAGCCTAAGCTTGAAACCTTGCCTCCAGTTGAGTTTTTGTGTGAGCGTTGCCGTTTTGAAAATAAAGACTTAGGCAGAGTAGACTTTAAATTGTCTCGGGCAGCCAATGGCATGCATATTGATTCGCTGCGTCTAAATAACGACCATGGTCTTTTATACGCCAGCGGCGATTGGTTGTTCAATCAAAACGGTAGTCACACCAAGATAGAAGGTGAGTTTAGTAGCTCAGACTTCGGTTTATTTTTGAAAGGGTTTAATTTTGACTCAGGCATCAAAGATTCTAAAGCTTCAGCCAAATTTAACTTAGATTGGCAACGCCCGCCGTTTGAATTTGACTATGCGACGTTAAATGGCAACGTTGATTGGCGACTCAGTGATGGTTACTTAACCGAGGTCACTGACAAGGGCTCACGTATTTTCAGCTTACTTAGTTTAGAGTCGCTGGTGCGTAAACTGCGCTTAGATTTTCGTGATGTGTTCGCCCAAGGTTTTTTCTATGACAAAATGAAAGGTAGCTTTCAGGTTGCACAGGGTACAGTGGATACTCGAGATACAGTGGTGGACGGTGGCGCTGGTGAAATCACCATGCAAGGCTACACCAATTTGAACACCCGAGAAGTGAATTACAATATCTCGTTTGCACCTAAAGTTACATCCAGTTTACCGCTTATTGTGGCTTATATGGTGAACCCCGCAACGGCATTAGCTGCTTTAGCATTAGATCAGGTGCTCACGTCAGCTAAAGTTATTTCCAATATCAAGTTTTCGTTAACGGGCACCCTAGATGACCCTAAATTAGAAGAGCTTGAGCGTGACAGTAAAGAAATCAGCTTACCTGCACAAACCAATCCTGCGCCTGTTGATGCTCCTAATGCAGGGCTTGCAATAGACCCCATTGGCCACAATAAAGATATAAGCTTTCCACAAGATATAGACAAAGAGCGCTTAGCGCTGGAGGTATCAGATGGCTAATCTTATTGCCCTACAAATGACGTCTACACCTGACGTGACAGAAAATCTCGATCATGTTGAGCAGCAACTGGCTAGGCTAACAGTTAACGAGCCCACCTTAGTGGTATTACCTGAATGCTTTGCCTGCTTTGGTGGGGGCGACAAAGTGTTACTCAGCATTGCTGAACCCTTGGGCAAAGGCCCTATTCAGTCGCGCTTAAGCCATATGGCCAAGCAATATGGCGTATGGTTAGTGGCGGGAAGCATGCCGCTCGAAGGCACGAACCCTGATAAGTTTACCGCGTCGTGTTTGCTGATAAATGATGCGGGTGAACGGGTGACTGAATATCAGAAAATCCATTTGTTTGATGTGCAAGTTGCCGATAACACCAAGACCTATTGTGAGTCTAAGTACACCCAAGCGGGCAGCACATTGGTCAGCGTGAAAGACACACCGTTTGGGCATTTAGGCTTAGCTATTTGTTACGATGTTCGCTTTCCTGGATTATTTCAGGCCCTGGCTGAACACCAAGCATTGGATGTAATAGCGCTGCCGGCTGCCTTTACCCAAAAAACCGGTGAAGCCCATTGGCAAGCGCTAATAAAAGCGCGGGCAATTGAAAATCAGTGCTACTTAGTGGCAGCGGGTCAAACGGGTATTCACGCCAATCAGAGACAAACCCATGGTCATTCCTGTATTATTTCACCTTGGGGTGAAACCTTAGCTGAAATACCACAGTCGGTAGGCGCGATCGACGCCCAGCTAGACCCAACCATAGTTAATCGAATTCGCCGGGATATGCCGGTCTATTCCCATAATAAATTCAGGAGTTACCTTGTCTAATCTGGTTGAACAAAACCTGCTTACTGCCGCTAATCTCGACAGAGGTCATCTGGCCAATGCGTTAGATGCCATTTATCAACATGATAATGACTTTGCCGATCTTTACTTTCAAGCAAGCCTGCATGAAACCTGGGTGCTAGAAGATGGCATCATTAAAGACGGTAGCTATAACGTCGAGCGTGGTGTGGGAGTTCGAGCGGTCAGCGGTGAAAAGACCGGTTTTGCTTATTCAGATGACATCAACCCAGAGGCATTAATGCAAGCTGCAACAGCCTCGCGCAATATCGCAGGCGCGGGTGGTAAGCATAAAGTCAACGCCCTTAAAAGCAAAAAGGTCGACGCTAAATACCATGCTGATAACCCAATTTTGGGTATGCAAGATGAAGAAAAAATAGCGCTTTTACGCGCAGTAGATAGCTATATTCGCCAACAAGAAACTGCACTTAGCCAGGTTGTAGTCAGTATTTCAGGTGTATATGAAGAAGTATTGATTGCCGCCACTGATGGCACTTTCTGTACAGATATTCGCCCACTAGTGCGCTTAAATTGTTCTGTGTTGATGGAAAAAGATGCTCGCCGTGAACGCGGTAGTTCAGGGGCTGGTGGTCGTTATGCTTATGAGTACTTCCTCAGTCAAGAAGACGGGCGCCCTCTGTACGAGAAAATTGCCGATGAAGCCATTCATATGGCGCGTGTAAACATGCGTGCGGTGGCTGCTCCTGCAGGGCAAATGCCAGTGGTATTGGGCAGTGGTTGGCCAGGTGTATTGCTTCACGAGGCAGTAGGTCATGGCTTAGAAGGCGACTTTAACCGTAAAGGCGCATCTACTTTCAGCGGACGTATGGGTCAACAGGTCGCGTCTGAAGGTTGTACTATTGTGGATGATGGCACATTGGCGAACCGCCGTGGGTCGTTGTCGGTCGATGATGAAGGCACACCGAGCCAATACAATGTATTGATTAAAGACGGCATTCTAACCGGCTATATGCAAGATAAGTTAAATGCACGCTTGATGGGTGTGAAACCAACGGGCAACGGTCGTCGAGAGTCTTATGCACACTTACCCATGCCGCGTATGACCAATACCTACATGCTAGGGGGGCAATATGCGCCTGAGGAAATTATATCGTCCATTAAAAACGGCATTTATGCCCCTAACTTTGGTGGCGGACAAGTAGACATCACCTCGGGTAAGTTTGTATTTTCTACCTCTGAGGCTTATTTGATTGAAAATGGTAAAGTCACTCAACCAATCAAAGGTGCGACGCTTATTGGTAATGGCCCAGAAGCCATGCAGAAAGTCTCTATGGTGGGTAACGACCTAGCGCTAGATAAAGGTGTAGGCGTTTGCGGTAAAGACGGTCAGAGCGTGCCTGTTGGCGTAGGTCAGCCGACGCTCAAAGTTGATGAACTTACCGTTGGCGGCACAGCCTAGATATGACTAAGCGATAGTTTACGCAGCAACTATTTGCTAAACGACCGTCGGTTCTACTTTTCAAACAATAAAAAATGGCGCGATTATCGCGCCATTTTTGTGTCTGCTGTTTTTTTAAAGTCTAGTTAAGTGTCACTATCGCACTTGTGGCCGACTCAACCCCACTAGGTGAGGTGATAACCACACTCAGTGTCGCCTGTGTTGTTTCAGTCACATCGTTTTCTAGTGTAAAAGTAGCACGTGATTCGGCGTTCACCGCTGTAATTGGCATGGTTAAATTCGTTTGCCCGTTAAGTTGCCCAGCACTGGTATTGACGATAATGTTTGAACCGCTTGCAATAGGCTGGCGAGCTGTATCAGCGAAAACCAGGGTGAAGCTCTGAGTAGCGTTTCTAGGGATTGCTGATGAGCCTGTCGTTCCTTGATAATTACTGGCAATAATAGCAGCGCTGTTATTGATAATATCAATCTGCGCGGCTGAGCTAGAGGTTACTAAAACTAATGCTCGGCGCACATGCATGGTGCTAGCCTCGTCTGTAGCACAGTTACTACCTGTACATTGAGGGCCGTTAAATAAGGTATCGGGGGCATCAAAATTTCCATTGGCATTGTAATCAAGGAAAATCTCACCCGCATCGCGAACGCCATCTTCATCATCATCCCGCCAAGCTTCGCTTATATCCACAAAGCCGGTTTGGCCATATAAGCTATTACCGAATCCGCTGTCTGTGTCATCGTCAATGGCACCGCCATCCGCATCGTCGTATATGTTGTTGCCGTTGCTGTCGAACAACGTTTCATGGCCAATTGCAGTGGCTAATATCGTAATGCGATGATCCGGTACAGTAGGGTTAGCGCTCACCCAAGTTACTCCGCAGGCACCTGATACCGTAGTACAACTACCGTCGATAGAGCCACCTTCAGCGGTAAAGCTAACTGCAGTTCCATCAGGTACTGGGTTATTAAAGGTATCTGCCAAGCGTACGACTAAGTTTACTTCTTGCTCATTGATATTAAACGCTTCTGGATTTAAGTTATCAGCGGTTACGGTGAAGCTGTTTTGGTCTGGAAGGCCAGTGTTAACCGTTAATAAGTCAGATTGGGTGACAATGGTTTCACCAGATTCAGTTTCGACTTCAGCGGTTACCCGCACCGAGGTTGGCACATCACCAGCAGTAACACGCGTGCTCACTTGGCCCTGTGAATTAGTCAGGCCTGTGCTGGATGAAAGCGTTAAACCACCCGTTTCGGTATTTAAGCTAAATGCTACTTCTTGCTGGGCTAAAGGATTACCCAATGCGCCGTTCACTTGAAACACCAAGGTTGAAACAGACGAACTGTTTTGTCCACCAGTGCCACGAAGCACTAAAGAACTCGGTTCTGCTGAGACAAATGCCAAAGAGCCAATAGATTCAGCCTGAATCGAAATTGTTTGGGATACGCTTAGCGTTGCGTTGTTGACCACTACAGAGGCGACAATAGAATCGGTATTACCCTCGCCACCGGCACAGCTTTGGTCTTCAAAAGTGGCGTTCGCTACCCCATTTATTGTATTGACTAAGGTGTCTATGGTGGCAAAGCCATCGGCAACACAGTTAGAACTAAAAGTGACCGGAGTTTGGGTTAATATGCGCTGGTCATTTTCATCTACCAGTACAACAGAGAGACCTAAAGTGCCACCTGCGCTGATCTCTACATCGCCCTCGGTGTTGCGGGTACTCACACCTAATTGGTTTTCAATAAATACGTCGTCTTCGTCGAAATAACCCAATCGAATTACTTGCTCGCTTATCGCCCCAGCGGCTTGTATTTCATAGTTAAGCGAGCTGGCCAAATCAACATCATTGACTACTGCTATGGCCGTTGCTACGCCAGCGCCAATATCACTGTCAGTGGCTGATAACGTGACCTGTGCCACACCATTGCTATCGGTTAAAGCTGAATCTGTATTTAATGTGCCGCGCTGTGCACTGAAGGTCACAATAACACCGGCAATGGGGTCATCATTCTCGTCTACGATTTGGGTCTGCAATTGCACATCGGTATCGGCCTGAAAGCGATTGACTCCCTGACCATTGTTAAGCATCGCCATGCTGACCACGGCAGTTTCATTGGCGGTAGTTGTGGCACTTAGATACTCATAGTTTTGCGTAGCACTTGCATCGTCGTAAGTGGCACTTAATTCAGCAGCACCGATTTCGGTGTTCTCACTAGAGATAGTAATTTGCGCGACACCTTGGCTATCGGTCAATTTCGTGGTGCTCGACAGCGTCCCTAATGAGCCGCTAAAGGTGACTATTTCACCTTGTACTGGGTTACCGTCTTGTAACAATGTGGCTTCGATGCAGGCTACTTGGCCCGAGGTGAAGCTTTGAGTAGGGGTAGAGCATTGGTCATCAAATGTAGATAGGGCTAGGGTATAATTAGCTGTGTCACTGCTTGAATCACCGCCTGAGCCAAATGGGTCATCACCATTTTCTCCAGACACCCCACCACCACAACTGGTTAACGCAAAAAGCGCTAACCACACTATGTACTTCGGTAACCTAATACTCATATTTATTATCCGTCTATTGAAGATTTAAGATATTTAAATAACTCGCGAGCCGCCTTGGGCGGTTTATTATCCGCTTGTTGCTTTGCCGCTTGGCGAACCAACTGGCGTAATTTCTGACGTTCTAAAATAGGATGCTCTACTAGTACTTCTTCAATTGCGCTATCACCTTGGGCTATTAAGTTATCGCGCAATATCTCTAATTTGTGAAATTTTTGATTGGTTTTTTGATGAGAAGCCTGAATTTGCAGTAAAGCTTGCTCGATTGGGGTCACGTCCCGATGGCGCATTAATTTACCAATCAACTGCAATTGACGACGGTAACCTTCTTTTTTACGTAAAATCCGCCTTGCCAACATCACAGCGTCAAGTAATTCCTGATCCATTGGAATTTTAGCTAATGCAGTTGGGCTCAAATCTACTAGGGATACCCCTAGCTTTTGCAAATCATTCATTTGATTTTTGATCTGCGTTTTACTCAGTTGAGTGTCTTCTTGTTCTACTTCAAATTCGTTTTTATCTGGAGATACGGCCATAACAATGTCTTTAATGGTACACTAGGAAAATATTGTAACCTTGTATTGGCGATTAATATAGTTAGTCGTTAGTCGCCCAAGGTAATCTCGTTTGATAGTGAAGGGTGTATGCAGCAGCAATTAACGGATATCCAACAAATAGTCGAAGATGTACTTAAACTGGCCAAAGAAAAAGGCGCTACGCAGGCTGAAGCTAGCATGTCGAAGGTGAAAGGCATCGCCGTTTCTTCTCGTTTGAAAGAAGTCGAAACGGTGGAGTTTACAAACGATGGCGGATTAGGGATCACCGTCTACAAAGGTCAGCGTAAAGGCAGTGCATCTACTGCTGATTTAAGCCCTGATGCATTGCGTTTAACCGTTGAAAAAGCCATCGAAATTGCCAAGTACACAGGGGAAGATGACTGCTCAGGTTTGGCCGATAAAGCGCTAATGGCATTTGAGCCACAGGATCTTGATTTATATCACCCTGTTGAACTTAATACTGATTTTGCTATTGAGCAGGTTATTAAAGCCGAAACCGCAGCCTTAGGGCGCGATCCTCGCATAACCAACTCTGATGGTGCATCGTACAATGCGAACTTAGGCACCAAAGTATACGGTAATAGTCATGGCTTAAATGTGGGTTACAACAGTAGCCGTTACAGCATGAGCTGTGTGGTTATCGGTGAGCAAGACGGAGACATGCAGCGCGATTACAGCTACACAGTCGATCGCCAAGCTAACTTGATGGCAAGCCCTGAGCAAATCGGTAAAGAATCAGCTGAATTTACCTTAGCGCGCTTAGGTGCCCGTCAAATCAAAACGGCCAAGGTGCCAGTATTGTTTGACAAAGAAATTGCGTCTGGCCTCATTGGTCACTTTATCAGTGCTATTAGCGGTGGCAATTTATACCGTAAATCCTCTTTTTTACTGGATAAACTCGGCGAGCAGGTTTTACCTAGCTGGTTTAACATCAGTGAGCGCCCGTTTATTATGCGCGGCTTGGCTAGCTCAGCGTTCGACCATGAAGGTGTGCGCACCAAAGACAGCGAAATTGTCACTGACGGCGTGCTTAATCAATATTTACTGACCAGCTATTCAGCGCGTAAAATGAAGATGCAAACCACTGGGCACGCAGGTGGTATTCATAATTGGTTAATTAAGTCCTCTGGGCAAAGCGACCAGCAAATGTTAGCCGAACTAGGCACAGGTCTGTTGGTGACTGAGTTGATGGGGCAAGGTGTGAACGTGGTGACCGGAGATTACAGTCGCGGCGCCGCAGGGTTCTGGGTCGAGAATGGGGTTATTCAATACCCAGTACATGAAATCACCATTGCGGGCAATTTGGCTGACATGTTGAAAAACATTGTGGCAGTGGGCGCAGAAATAGAAAGCCGCGGTAGCATTCAAACCGGTTCTATTTTAATTGATAACATGCAAGTCGCTGGCGACTAAAACGCGTTCTAAAATGACAAAAGCCCACGATAAATGGTATTACTATCGCTGGGCTTTTGTATTTTTCCTCTTCTCGAATTTACTATTTAACCTGAGCTAGGCTTATCCAGTAATCAGGTTATTTAACTGATTAAATCATGAATTTTATTCAGCGACGGCAGAGGTTGCGTGTCTTGATAGAATAGACGATTTAAGCGCCCTAGTAAGTTAACGCTGCGCGTTGGGTCGTGAGCCTTTTTACGATGCTCGCTGGTGGTTTCTAAGAACTCCCAAGGCTTTAAGTTCCATGCAGCAATTTGTTTAGGTGTTGAGCCCACCGCTGCCACAGTGCTTAAAATGCGTTCGGTTTTACTCTCGTTAGTGGATATTAAATCGTTTTGATAAGTGCTCTCTAATGGGGCGGCAATGGCTGCTATGGTGCTGTCAATCGCTTGCCAAATTTGGTCATGATCAAAGCTTTGGCCTGCAGGGGCGTAATATCCCATTACTTCCCATTCTAGCTCGGCATTGCCCTTGGCTATTGAGCTGCCAATTTCCGCAGAATAGGCTAAATCAGGGCGGGCTCCAATATTATACGCATCCACAGATAGCCCCACACACACTGCGATATCACCGAAACGTTTAGGGTCGTAGTAGATTGCTTCAAATGCGGCTCGTTTAACGCCCATCCAGCCGTGTACAACGGGCTCAGCTAATGCAAATTGACGTACTTCATCTGGTAGGTCTTCACCGTATTTGTCGATAAATAAATGGGATGGGTCCTGGGCTAAATGTGCATCTTGCACCCAAACTTCGTACTCTTGGCGATTATCTGCCTTTCCTCGACTTTTTATGCCGTAAGACAAGTTAATGGGCCGGCAGATGTCGCGGTTTTCGCCGTCTTTATGGAAAAACTCTGAGCGAAAGCGTTTGATGAATGGCGCATCACTACCGGCTATCGCGGCAGTAGGATAACGAAAACCAATTTCACTTTTGGGGATGATATGAAAACCTGGAATGCTTTTTTCAAGCTGACTTTTAACGCCGCGCAATACCTCTACATTGGGTACGACTATGCTGCGTTCAGGCTCAATGGTTAGGCGACGCCCATCAGGGGTAATAAATTTTGGAGTTTTGTGAAACTCGTGGTTGGTTAAACCCAGTTGAGATACATATTCGCTGCGTAATAAAGCTAATTCAGAGAACAAAGCATCGTGGTTTCTAATGTGTTTAAACAATGGGCGGTTTTCAGCCATAGGTGCATTCTTCTCTATTGTGGGTTACTTTCACATTTTGTTGCTGGTCATTTTTTTAATATTCCTGTTTGTTTATATGGATTTATACACAAAAATACAAGCGTTATAGGTCAGTACACTGCCAGTTTTATTGGCTTGGGATTGGGTTAAGCAAGGCATTTAAATAAGGTGATGAAAGATGAAAATCTACGGGGATGAACAATCTGGCAATTGCTACAAAGTGAAACTGATGTGCGCCTTACTGAATATTCAGCACGAGTGGATCCATGTGGATATATTAGCCGGTGGTACTAATGCTCAAGCATTTTTAGCCAAGAACCCGAATGGGAAAATCCCTTTACTTGCCCTTGATGACGGGCGTCATTTGTGGGAATCAAACGCTATTATTAATTATTTGGCGATGGGCAGTGATTTACTGCCTAGTGATGCATTTGATTTAGCGAAAGTGCAGCAATGGCAATTTTTTGAACAGTACAGTCATGAACCTTATATTGCAGTTGCTCGCTTTATTGCTAAATACCTAGGGTTACCTGATAGCAAAAAAGCTGAATATGAAGCCAAGCAAGCAGGCGGGCATAAAGCACTTGCCGTGATGGAAACACAATTAGAGCAATCGCCATTTCTCACTGGCGAACATATGAGTACAGCGGATGTAAGTTTATACGGCTATACCCATGTCGCGCACGAAGGTGGCTTTGATTTGTCCTTGTATCCTGCGGTGCAGGCGTGGTTAGCACGTATAGAAGCTTTGCCGAAATATATTCCTATGGGGCAATGAGCAGCGAGGATAAAATAACGACAAAGCCTGCACTGAAGTGTGAATTACGCACAAGGCTTAATAGTGATTTGCCCTACGTCCACAGCGATGACTTCCACCTTGGTGCCACTGGCGATTGGTTGTTCGCTGACTAAGCGCCAGTTTATTCCAGAGTATTGATAGATAGCCGGCTGTTCAGCGCTGGTGTCTGCGGCAAGTATAAACTGGTGACCAATCATGTCATTGCTGGCTTTTTTAGGATCCACGTCTTTTTGCATATTTTTAAGTGGTTTCCATAAAAATACTGCGAGCACTGCTGTAAACAGGGATACAAACAGGGTCGCGTTAAGCGCGGTATCCGGCACAATGCCAAATTGAATCAATATGCCGGTGATAAGGGCAGCACCGCCGACAAAAAACAGTACAAATGTGGAAAACCCAAGTACCAGAATTTCAATTGCTAATAGCAAAAGGCCAAGGCTGATTAAGCCTATGCCCAGATTATCGCTTAGCCACATCATATTTTGCTCGGTTTAGTGAGTTAATAATGGTGGTGGCTTGTGCCACAACGCCCGCAATGTCGGTGCCGCTATCGGGCAATAACACGACTGATGATTCTTTGGCTATGGCCTCTTTTGCTTCGATGGCTTTGGTCGCTAAGTCGAGCTGAATGGCTTTTTGGCCTTCTTCGGTTGCAGCAGCTTCACCTACCTGACGCAGAGCTTCAGCTTGAGCAGCAGCGACAGCCACTATGGCTTTCGCTTCACCTTCAGCGCGCAATACCGCCTCTGATTTATCTGCTTCAGCGGCAAGTACCACTGAGGCTTTCTCACCTTCTGCGCGGTTAATGGCTGCTTGTCTGTCACCTTCTGATTCGAGTATCTGGGCGCGTTTTACTCGCTCTGCCTTCATTTGTGCTTCCATGGCTTCCATCACCGATAGTGGCGGCACAATATCTTTGATTTCGTAACGTAAAACTTGAATACCCCAAGGGCCTGATGCTTCATTGATAGCAGCCACTATGTTGGTGTTCAGTATATCTCGCTCTTCAAACGTTTTATCTAGCTCCATCTTACCCAGCTCAGAACGCATGGTGGTTTGCGCCAATTGGGTGACGGCAAAAACATAGTCATCTATACCGTAAGTAGCTTTGTATGGGTCAAGCACACGAAAGTACAACACGCCGTCTACTGACAGCGAAATGTTGTCTTTGGTGATCGCACTTTGCTCGGGCACGTCGACGGCTTTTTCTTTTAATGAACGATCCGCTGCGACTCGGTCGATAAAGGGCAGTATGAAATTAAGGCCCGCTTCCTTGGTGGATTGATATTTCCCAAAACGCTCAATCACGTAGGCGCGGTTTTGTGGCACAAACTTAATTGAGGATTTAAGCAGTACAATAATAAACACCAAAAGCAGTGTTTGAACTGAGAGTAAATAACTAAGTAAAACGTCCATATATCTCTTCCTATTTAAATGCCCTATGAGGCGGTATT
The DNA here is from genome assembly GCA_000314955.1 of Paraglaciecola chathamensis S18K6. GTDB lineage: Bacteria > Pseudomonadota > Gammaproteobacteria > Enterobacterales > Alteromonadaceae > Paraglaciecola > Paraglaciecola chathamensis. The sequence continues at coordinate 133,693 of BAEM01000050.1, forward strand.
GTTAATTATTCTACTTGTTTGGCATAAAAGTGCTTGAAATGGGCAGGTCGATTTACCCGCCCCAATATAGCTAAATCCCTAACGTCTTTCGTTTTATCAGCACTGGGTGTTTAGTTTAAACCGAGGTCACGGGTCATATTTTCGTTCTTATCACGATGCACAATGATGTTGTCTTCAATGCGAATGCCGCCAAAAGGCCTAAAGCTATCAACGATATCCCAGTTTATAAACTTAGACTTCTCTGTGCTCTTTAAATCAGCCAGCAAGCTATCAATAAAGTATAAACCAGGTTCTATGGTAAACACTTGACGCGCCTCAATCATACGGGTGGTGCGTAAAAATGGATGCTCTGGGGGTGGCGGGTTCGGTGTGCCGCGATCATCTGCTACATGCCCTGCTACATCGTGAACCTGTAGCCCCAAGAAATGGCCTATACCATGGGGGAAAAACGTACTGACTATTTGCTCGGCAACAATATCTTGGGCAGATAAATTAACAATATCAAATTGATGCAATAGCTGAGCAACATGCTCGTGTGCAGCAATATGTATGTCACTGTAGGGTACGCCTGGTTTTAGCATGTCTGCTAGGGTTAACGTAACCTGATCCATGCCCTTTATCAGCTCGGCAAAGTGGCTACTATTGGCAATATTTTCATTGCAATATGTGCGGGTAATGTCGGCTGCGTAGCCATGAAAGTTGGCTCCTGCATCAATTAAAAAAGAGCGTGATACCTCTGGGGCAACAACGTCTTGCTCCATGTAATGCAAAATGGCGCTATTCTCGTTTAAGGCGGTAATATTGTTGTACGGGACTTGGTTATCGCTTTGGCGCACGGCGGCTAAATAGGCTTGATTGATATCGAATTCGCTTTTCCCTGCGCTGAAGGCAGCGGCAGCAGCCTTGTGCCCAGCGACCGCTAACGCGTTCGCTTGGCGCATACAAACTAGTTCATAGTCTGTTTTATAGGCGCGTTGATAATGCAGGTAGTTTAGCACTCTGTCAGGGTTGACCAAATCAAAGCCCAATGCCTTTGCTACCTCAATATATTCACCGATATACGCAAAGCGGCTTCTGTCGTAAGGTAGGTGTTTTTCCACTGCATCGGCTTGAGTTAAAAGTACTACGTCGAACTGTTCGACCCAAAAATCATTGGGCTCAGGTGGCACTTTATGCCAGAAATCTTTCGGGCGATAAAAAATCAGCTTGGGTTTGTCGCTACCGTTAACGATTAACCAGCAGTTAGGGTTATCAATAACCGGCAACCACGCTTTGAATTGAGGGTTACACTTAAACGGGTAGTTGTTGTCATCTAAGAACATGCGCTTGGCTTGGCCTGAGTGAATGATTAACCCGTCAATACCTTCGCGCGACAGCGCCTCTTTGGTACGGGTTTGTAACTCAGAAATATGTTGCGGATAAAGTTCGGCTAACTGCTGCATGTTTATGGTCCATGGCTCTTGGGTAATTCATCTCTTTACGTTACCACAACCCTCGATTATCGCGCTAGCTAGGGTTGCGACAGGGCTCACTCCCTCTATTGCTGAATAGGGGCTATTTGCATATCCACCAACTCTTTAAACACTTGGCTGGGTTGGCCTAACCGCTGGGCATATATCTGTTTGTATGCCATAACGGCCTTCACGTAATTGCGGGTTTCTTTGTAAGGAATCGTTTCCACCCAAATATCCATAGGAACGGCATCACGCTCGGGTAACCAATCTAATACTTTGCGCCAGCCAGCATTATAAGATGCAGTTGCTAGCACAGGGTTGTTGTCCATTTTGTCCATTAAATAGCGCATATATTGAGTGCCGTATTCTACGTTCTGTTTCGGGTCGAATAAGCTACTACTGCCGACTTTCTTTTTGGCTAAATAATTGGCGGTACCTGGCATCAACTGCATTAAACCTCTGGCCCCAGCGTGGGAGTTTGCATCAGGCATAAAGGAGCTTTCACGGCGCACGATCGCAAAGGCCCAAGCGGGGTCAACATGGTTTTTATTTGCACTGTTGATTAAGGTTTCATCAAAGGCGATCGGAAAGCGCCGCTCTAAATCGTCTAAATAGCCCACTCTAGCGAATGTGAATATCGCTTGGTCATGCCACTTCCAGCTATCGGCCAATACCGCGGCCATTAAGCTTTGCTGTTCATTCAGACCTTGCTGTAAATCGTACCATTCTCGTCTTGCGCTTAGGCTTCTGCCTAGCTGCAAAAACTCATAGGCACGTTTTGCTTGTGGCATGTTGGAAACTTCTAATAATTGCTCAGGGCTAAAGCGTAAAGTTTTGTCATGCAAGCTAGGCTGCTTGGCTAATTTTCCGCTAGCCATAAACCCATAGTAATGTCGCTGGTTCGCCAACTTGTTGAACGTTTGCTGAGCTAAGTCGCCGGCTTTTAATTGCTCGTAGGTGCGGCCCAACCAATACTGAAACGCTAAATCTTGGGCGATACCTGACGGGGCAGCTTCTATTAATTCCAGTGCATGTTGCCAGTTGCCTAAGCGAAGCACGTGGGCTAAATGCCAGCGAAATAACTCGATGTCAGTTGAATCGGCACTGGCTTTATCTAGCCATAATTCAGCCTGAGAATGGTCGGCTACGGCCAAGGCGATGGCGAAGCGTTCAGTCATTTCTTTACGCTGTGGGGCGCTAAAAGCAAAACGTTTTTCAAGGGCGTACCAGCTTTTTAAAGCCAGATCAGGGTGACTAAAAGCCAAGCGTTTCAAACCGTAAATTAGTATTTGGGTTTCTTTGCTGACGTGTTTGTGGGGAAATCTGGAACCACGGCTTACGTTGCTGGCATCCCGGCGCACGGCGAGCCACAAATCAGCCAGGTAGCGCTCATTTTCTGGTAGCAGCTTTTTTAAATAAGGGATCAAAGTATGTTTGCCGCGAGTCGCTGCAAGTACTAGGCGTTGCCAAACCATGTCTTTGGTCAGTAAGCCCGCCTTTTTCCATTCACGGAAAACATAATCACAAGCTTTCGGTTGTGAGTTACCGACAATCCACAATCTTGGCACTTCTGTTAACGCTACTTCGCGCTCGCTAGGGTCAGACAGCCTGAATTCAATGTTTTTGCATGCCAGTTCGGCGTTGCCAGTGTTGGTATAGGCGGCTAAAAATTCTGCCTTGCGCTGTGATTTAGCTAAATATTGAAGCCACGCTTTGCGCAAAGAGCGGTCTAAAGGCGTGTTTTTATATTTTTCAAGGAAAGCTTCTATCTGCGGACCATTTTTTCTATTGATGTTGTTCATCAATGCTTTCAACTGGACATACGGTAGCAAAGGATAGTCTACTAATTGTTCAACTAGCCTTTGATACGCAGCGCTTTGCGGGTTGTAAGCCAGTGATTCTGCTTCGACGAAAATTTCGCGCTGATGTTGTTGTTTTTGCTCTGTTGAAGAAAGTGTTGTCGTTGCCTGAGATGAGAAGCAGGCTAGCAGAAGCAACAGAATATGGAGAATACGCAGAATAACCCTGCCTCATTCGTTGGTTAAATAACTTCCATAAGATATCTGTAATCGGGGCTATGGGACAACCTAAGTTTCAACATATTTAACTGGCATGACCAGTTGAAATATGGCAACGTACCCCAATTTGATAATTGTTATAAATTAGTTGTTGTTTTGATATTAAGATATTAACCAGCGCATTGCTTAGCAGCCCCGCTCAGGAGCAATGCATAGTCATAAATCGAAATCTGAACAGTCATACAGTTTAATACCCTCAATCCTGGCCAAAGCCAAAGGAGAAAATAATGATATATGAAGGCAAAAGCCTCAACGTAACGCTGTTGCCAAACGGCATTGCAGAGCTTGTATTCGATGCTCAAGGTTCGGTGAATAAATTTGATCGTCAAACGGTTAGCGAACTAGACGAAGCAACTCAAGCCCTCAAAAGTCAGTCAGACGTTAAAGGCGTGTTGGTTCGCTCGAATAAGTCGACCTTTATCGTAGGGGCCGATATTACTGAATTCACTGGCTTGTTCGATATGCCTGCAGAAGAAGTATTAACCTGGGTAGCGAAGACGTCTCAAGTATTCGATAGATTCGAAGACTTACCTTTCCCGACCATTTCGGCTATCAACGGTTTCGCTTTAGGCGGCGGTTGTGAAATGACCCTAGCCTGTGACTTGCGAGTTGCTGACACCACAGCAGCCATTGGTTTACCAGAAGTTAAATTGGGCCTAATGCCCGGTTTTGGTGGCACTGTACGTTTGCCTCGCCTAATCGGTGCCGATAATGCCCTAGAGTGGATGACCACCGGCCGTGACCGCAAAGCCGCGAAAGCATTAGCAGAAGGCGCAGTGGATGCTGTTGTCGCGCCTGAAAAATTACGTGATGCAGCCCTTAGTATGTTGCAAGACGCTATTGACGGTAAGTTTGGCTGGCAAGCACGTCGCGCGCAAAAACAAGCGCCGCTTAAGCTAAACAAAAATGAATCCATGATGAGCTTCTCAACAGCTAAAGCTATGGTTTTTGCTCAAGCAGGTAAGCATTACCCAGCACCACACGCTATGGTTGATACGGTTGCAAACGCAGCCCGTTTAGACCGCGCGGGTGCGCTTGAACTTGAAAACCAAGGTTTTACTCAATTAGCCAAAAGTGATGCAGCTAAAGCTCAAGTGGGTATCTTCCTTGCTGATCAGTTAGTGAAAAGCAAAGGTAAAAAACAAGCCAAGGCCGCAACGAAAGACGTAAAACAAACGGCTGTTTTAGGCGCAGGGATCATGGGTGGCGGTATTGCTTATCAGTCAGCTGTGAAAGGCACGCCAGTTATCATGAAAGACATCAACCAAGGCGCATTGGATCTTGGCTTGAATGAAGCGGCAAAAATTCTTGGTAAAGGCATGCAGCGCGGTAAAGTGACCCCAGCTGTAATGGCTAGTACCTTGAACAACATCGTTCCGACCCTTGAATACTCAGCGATTAAAGACGTTGATTTGGTCATCGAAGCGGTTGTTGAAAACCCGAAAGTCAAAGGCATAGTGCTGAAAGAAACAGAGCAAAATGTGTCTGATGACACAGTGATTTGCTCAAACACTTCGACAATTTCTATTAATCAGCTCGCCGAAAGTTTAGAAAAACCAGAGCGTTTCTGTGGCATGCATTTCTTTAACCCTGTGCACAAAATGCCTTTGGTGGAGATCATCCGCGGCGAAAAAACCACTGATGCCACGATTGCAACAGTGGTAGCGGCAACGCTGAAAATGGGTAAAACCCCGATTGTGGTTAATGATTGCCCAGGTTTCTTGGTAAACCGTGTGTTGTTCCCTTATTTTGCGGGCTTTAGCAAGCTAGTGATGGACGGCGCTGACTTTGTTGCAGTAGACAAAGTGATGGAGAAAATCTTCGGTTGGCCTATGGGCCCTGCTTACCTACTTGACGTAGTAGGCATGGACACGGCTGATCACGCATCAAGCGTAATGGCCGATGGCATTCCAGAGCGTATGCAAAAAATCGAAAACGACCCTGTTACCTTGTTGTATAAATCTGAGCGTTTAGGTCAGAAAAATGGCAAAGGTTTCTACAACTTCAGTGTCGATAAACGTGGTCGCCCGGCGAAGAAATCCGCAGATGAAGCCTACGAATTGTTCGCACCACATTGTGCTGACAAACGTGACTTCGAGGCAGATGAAATCATTGCCCGAGTGATGATCCCTATGGCGAATGAAGCGATTCGTTGTTTAGAAGAAGGCATAGTAGGCAGTGCAGCAGAAGCTGACATGGCCTTGTTGTACGGTTTAGGCTTCCCTCCATTTAGAGGCGGTGTGTTCCGTTACATCGAAACCATGGGCTTGGCTAACTTTGTAGCCCTTGCCGACAAATACGCGGATTTAGGTCCGATTTATCAGATTTCTGACGGTGTGCGCGAAATGGCCGTCTCAGGTAAATCTTATTTTTCTCAATCAGCCTAAATTGCACCAGAGGACAAGAACATGAAAGAAGTCGTAGTAGTCGATTGTATTCGTACCCCAATGGGGCGCTCGAAAGGCGGTATATTCCGCAACGTACGTGCTGAAACCTTATCAGCACATCTTATGAGTAAATTGGTTGAACGTAACCCAAACCTCGATCCTAACGAGATTGAAGACATCATTTGGGGTTGCGTGCAACAAACTAAAGAGCAGGGCTTCAACATCGCCCGTAACGCTCAGTTATTAACAGACATTCCGCGCACTGTCGCAGCCGTAACGGTGAACCGTTTATGTGGCTCATCTATGCAAGCTTTGCATGATGCAACAAGCGGCATCATGAGTGGTCGCGGTGATGTGTACATGATTGGCGGTGTTGAGCATATGGGCCATGTACCTATGGACTTCAACATTGATTTTCACCCTGGGATTGCCAAGACCGCAGCTCGCGCGTCAGGCAGCATGGGGATGACAGCTGAATTACTAGGTCGTCAAAACGGTATTACCCGTGAAATGCAAGATGCATTCGGTGCACGTTCACATCAAAAAGCCCATGCCGCTGCTGTTGAAGGGCGCTGGGAGAATGAAATTGTGGCCACTGAAGGTCATGACGCTGACGGTATTTTACGTCTAATTGATACTGATGAAACGGTACGCCCTGACTCAACGGCAGAAAGTATGTCTGGTTTACGCCCTGTGTTCGACCCTGTTAATGGTACGGTCACTGCGGGTACATCGTCAGCGTTATCTGATGGTGCATCAGCTATGTTGATCATGTCTGCTGATAAAGCAAAAGCCCTAGGCCTAACACCACGTGCGAAAATTCGTGCGATGGCCGTTGCTGGTTGTGACGCCGCTATCATGGGCTTTGGCCCTGTACCAGCTACCCAAAAAGCGCTTAAGCGTGCTGGCATGACAATGGCTGACATCGAGCTAGCTGAGTTTAACGAAGCATTCGCAGCGCAGGCATTGTCGTGTATCAAACAGCTTGGCTGGCTAGATACATATGAAGACAAGGTAAACTTAAACGGTGGTGCGATTGCGCTAGGACATCCATTAGGTTGCTCTGGTTCTCGTATCTCTACTACCTTGCTTAATTTGATGGAAGCGAACGATAAATCTATCGGTTTAGCGACTATGTGTATTGGTTTAGGTCAAGGTATTGCAACTGTATTTGAGCGTGTATAGCGGTTGTATTGAGTTGCTTTGATTTGATTAAGGGGCGCCATAAGGCGCCCTTTTTGTTTGTGGTTTTAGTGACTTCATGTACTGCGCATATCTAAACGCTGCGCTTGCTTATGGCCTGCGGCCACAGAGGATGCACTTCGTGCACGTAAAGCATGCGCTTCGCTTACCAGCATCCATGCTGGGTATGACAGACCATCCGTGGTCAGCCAGTCACTTTT
>BAEM01000049.1 GCA_000314955.1 Paraglaciecola chathamensis S18K6
AATAACAGTGCAGTTGGTTAATTGAAGCGTCAAAACAATATTAAACATGGCTGTCTATCTAACTGACTTGAAAGACTAGGACTAGACTCAGCACAGTGGTTAGCCTTAACCACTGAATTTGAAAAACACTTCTGCTACGCAGCGGGCGCAGAGCAAATGATGAATGCGTTCAAGCGTCATACTCATCATCAACGAATACGCGGGATGAGCAAAGCAAAAGAGCTGCTGAAGCGCGCTTAAACTTAAACTAATCTCAACAAATACACTTAATGCACAGATTGTGACATGAGCGCTTGCCTATATTTCTTCAATACACATAAATTCCTCCCCAACGCTCAACATTTCATAAAAAATCTTCAGTTGCTCAGCTCAAAAGCGCAGTTATTTAGTATCTAGAGCAGTTCTTACCAATAAATAACAGTGCGGTTGGTTAATTGAAGCGTCAAAACAATATTAAACATGGCTGTCTACATAACTGACTTTCGAATTATACAATTTTAAGCTTGGGTGTCTTAGTAAACGAGCTTGGGTGTCTTAGTAAACGTTTTAGCAACCGCGCGTGATAGGAAAGTTTCTACGGCTTTTGTGCTGCGCTTTCAATATTTAAAAATATAACACGCCATGGTTTCACAGCGGCGTCTTAATCGAAAACCGCTGGACGCTTTCTAGGGGCACGCATTAATTCGGATTGGTATTAGTAACCTCGTTTTTTCCAAAATTGAATTTCACCATCGCCGTGTTCTACTAGTACGCTGAAGGTTTTTTCGGCTAGCACTTTTCCATCTAGTTCTATGATCATTCGCCAGTCACCTAGCTTATTTTCTAATGGAGGCCAAATTGTGTCGCCTAGGTAGAAATCCCAGTCATTATTTTCTACATAAACATCGCCTTCAAACGGGGGCATTATATCCCCTCTGTCGTCGGGTATATCTGGATGGAAAATGCAGTACCTGAGCTTTTTACCTTTCGCTTTTTTGCAGTTAATAATGAAACCAAACTCTATATCAAGCTCGGCTGGTATGTCCGTGGTAAAGGTTTTTATCTTAGGCAGCGCTTTGTCTTTTTCATCCCAGTGTTTGTATATGCCATAACTGGTGATCTCGAAAAACGAGCGCAACTTAGACATTACTTTGCGCCCTATTTAACCCCTTACCTGAGCCAGCAGCATTAGCGAGTGACAATGGTTTGTGCTCCTTGCACCAAGGTTTCTTTGTCGATTTTATCTGGCACTTGGGTACCTTTGCGCGCAAGTGGCCTTGCTTCAATACTGTTCTTCCAACGTACTAGGTTATCGAGACCTGAAATGTCGATACCTGACCATTCATATGTGCGAACCCAGCACCAATTTGCCATATCTGCAATACTGTAATCCCCTACAAGGAATTCATGCTTTGCTAGCTGCGTATCCAATACTTCGAATAAGCGCCGACCTTCTTTTTGATAGCGTTCGATAGCGGGTTGAATTTTCTCCGGGAAATAGCGATAAAACACATTAGCCTGTCCCATCATGGGGCCCACTCCGCCCATTTGAAACATCAACCACTGGATCACTTGCGAGCGCCCTTTAGCGTCACTTGGAATAAACTGCCCCGTTTTCTCTGCTAAATACAACATGATCGCACCAGATTCAAAAACGGCAAAATTATCTTCGTCTTTATCCACCAGCACAGGAATTCTGCCATTCGGGTTACGCGCTAAAAACGCCGGGGTTTTCTGCTCCTGCTCCATTAGGTTTATGCTGTGCACGTCGTAGGGCAACTTCATTTCTTCAAGCGCAACTGAAGCTTTCCATCCATTTGGAGTAGACGATGTATATAATTCAAACATGTGAGATCCTTTAGGCTTTTGCAGCTGCGCGTGCACTAATGGCATCGTACCAGCGCTGCAGATGAGTTTGCTTTGGCGCAATGCGTACATTTACCACTCGACCGAAATCGATGGCACAAACCGCAGTAATATCTGCGATAGAAAATGAATCTCCCGCGATGAACTCATTGTCAGCTAGACGAGTATTAAGAATTTCCAGAAACTTGGTAGCATCCTGTCCAGCTACTTTGCCGTACTCAGGGACGGGGGTCATTCGATCTTTAAAATAACCCGTAGAGTGTTGAAAGCACATCCCAATTTGCATAAACAAGCCAAACTCACATTGGCGTTGCCACATGTCAATTTGTGCTTTTTCTAGTGGTGTAGTACCCATTAATGGGTTTTCAGGATGTAGCTCTTCAAAGTAACGACAAATGGAAACTGATTCATTAATGCAGGTGCCGTCATCTAGTTCTAACACGGGTACCTTTGCCATTGGATTACGGTTGCGCATAGCAGGGCTTAGGTTTTCTCCACCTTGTATGTCGACCTGAACGTATTCCATCGGAATGTCTTTTTCGGCAAGAAAAAACCGCACACGACGAGGCGTAGGTGCGGTTTTGGTTTCGTATATTTTCATTTCACGGCTCCGGTGTCAGTTGCTGCACTGGGCAATGAACACAGTTAATTAATAGTGTTGTAACCAATAACGTTGTTTTAACGCTTGGTAGCGCTCTGTTGCTTTGTATTTTTTCAGTGCATTGTCTATCAAAGGAACTAATTCCTTATGTTTATTATGCACATAGTGGTAAAGGGGTACAGAGATAATTGTTCGATAAGTGCTGTCGGTCAGTAATACGCTGTTGTCTATGATCTCACTAGCACCTAGTACCATTAGGCCTTTACTGCTTCGATTGAAGGTGCGAAATAAAGCCTCGATTGACTCATATCGCTTCGTTCTCAAATGGTTCTCCTCGGCCCAAGTTTTCACCCCCAGCAGATCATTTGTCACCAATACTTCACTGCCCTTAGGAAGACTACTGGAGCACATTTCTAAATCTTTACACACTAGGTAAAAAGCCACATTCGCCAAAGGCTCAGGTATTTTGGTTAATGACGGTGCCAGTTTTTTGTAGGCGTCTACTCTTACGAGCTCACCATCGATACCGAATCGATAGGAATTGAGTGAGGCTTCCAACGTTGTATAACGGGTTACCGAAATTTGATAGCCCAGTTGACGGTAAATATCTTGCATTAAATTTGAGGCGAAAAAAGTCTCTTTTAAACCCGTGAGTGAAGCAAAGTACAATTGCGGAAGTACGGCAATATCTGAGCCTAAATTAACTTCAAAATCACTATTTCGCCCTTGAAAAAGACCATCTGTTAGTGGCCCAATGCTATCACTATGAATACTGCTGGCCAGGCTCTTGGCAAGATTTTCAGATAAGCTAGGCGCGGCGTCCCGGTCAAAGAATTGAATTAAATTAGAGGACTGAGTTAGAGCTGCCGCAGAACGTTTAACTCGCTCATTGGGAAGTCGCGGTAAAAAGTCTTCATTTGTGACGGGAAGCGCGTCTAAATTCGTCGCGTGAGTAGTATTGTTGGTAAGTAAATACCTTAATAGATCTGTTAGTTTATTTTTGTTGCGTGCTGAACGAGGTACTACCCATACCTCTAAAGGCGCTACTTCGCCTTTACTGGTCCCGTTTTTTTTCGGAAATGGGAAAAAGCCAATGTTCTCTTCGTGAAGAGGATCAATACTGCTCTCTACAAATTGCCCTGTCAGCGTCATAGTGGCCTGACTACGCTCCACAGCTTGAAGTGCCTGCTGCCAACTCCATAGTTTTTCCGGCGCAAAAAATAAACCATCTCCCAATAACTGATCGAATTGCGCTAACAACGTTTTGGAGTCTTGATTACGAACAGCTTGGCCACTGACCAACTGATCACGATAGGCTTCCCCACCTGTATCTAAGGATAAAAAATCTAACCAAGCAAGGACTGGCCAGCCTTCTTGCGTTGCCTGTACCAAGGGATTTGCTCCTTGGCTTTTAATGTTCAAGCACAAAGCGACAAATTCGTCCCACGAAGTAGGCACACTAACATTAAGCGCTTTAAACATAGATTTGTTGTAGTAAAAACCCCAGCCATATTGAGAAAAAGGCAAAGCGTATGTACCGGTTTGATTCGATACACTTTTGAATACGGCGGGTTGTATGGCACTTTGTAGCTCGATTGTAGGCAACAAAGTATCAATAGGCTGTATAACATCTTGCTCAATTAATGTTTGCAGGCGTTCGCCAGCTTGCCAATACAGTAAGTCATGCTCACCAGATTCCAGCCAGCTGGGCAGTAATCGCTTAAAATCTTTGTCATTGTAAAATGCTACCTGAACGTTGTAGCGGCTAAACTGCTCTTCGAAATCCGAGAAGGCCTGACGGTAAACGTCAGTTTGACGCTCGCCAGTAGTCAGAATGGCGACAGACAACGTTTGCGCTGCCAGCACACTTGTCGAAAGAGCAAGGTAGCAACCTATGACGGTAAAAAGCCTTAACAACTTACGCATAAAAAATTTCCAAAAATGCCAAATAAATCAACCGCCCGCAGGGATAAAACAAAATACTGCAAACACACGTCTGAACATTAACAAGGGTTCAAAATAAATTTTAGGGGCTTAGAGTGTGCTTTGTAATTAGACAAAAGACGGCTTTTTGACACATCCGGACGAAAAAAGGGCTAACTTTAGTCGTACTTACCCTTTGTAGTTTCTTTTTCCCATTTATCCACCATCTCAGCGGTTTGGTTTTTGAGTTGCTGATGGTGCGTGCTAACCCACCAGGTCTCTAGAAGGCGTATATTCTTACGATTCCCCTTGTAAAAAATATCACTGATATCGCCCACAAATGGAATTAAACCAATTAGAAAATCAAATACTGCATTTTTGACCATTGCGGCACGCAGCGACATTGGTGCCCCCATCTGACCGGCCAAGTGAATTATATGCGCAGATAAACCAACTGTGACTAAATCTCCTACTCCCGGGATCAACCCTAAGAGACTATCAAGCCCAAAACGAATTTTAGTGAAAGGAATACCAACAGCGGTATCAAGCATGTGTGCTAATTTTTGCGCCCTACGAAGTGCATGAGGTGCTTTAATTTCCGCGGAATCAGCCATTAGCTCTGGCTGCCTAAATCAGACGCTAACTTAGCACTTAATGGAGCATTCCGTTGGCATGTTAGCCATCCCCCTAGGTTCTGCTCAATTAACTGGCTAAGCGCAGTGATATGCTCAGGTTGTGCATTGAGAGCAGCGATATATTCGTAGCGCTCGCCGCCAGCTTCCATAAAATAATCTCGGTTTTCAATACCAATTTCTTCAATAGTTTCTAGGCAATCAGCTGAAAAGCCAGGGCAGATCATTTGCACGGATTTAACCCCCTGTTCTGGTAACGATTTAAGCGTGTGATCAGTATATGGCTGCAACCACTCTTCGCGGCCGAAACGCGATTGAAACGTCACCATATATTCATCTTTGCTCAATCCTAATTTCTCTGCCACTAATCGCGATGTTTTGTAGCATTCACAATGGTAGGGGTCGCCCGACGTCAGGTAACGCTTTGGAATACCATGATAGGTAAAAATAAGCTTATCTGCTCGTTCATGGCTGGCCCAGTGCGCATTGATAGTGTTTACCAATGCGTCGATGTAGGGTGTGAAATCATGATAATGACTAACAAAGCGCACATCAGGAACCCAGCGCGTTTTGCGTAGCACCTGGCTTAGGGCATCAAAAGTAGATCCATTGGTAGAACCACTATATTGCGGATAAAGTGGCAGTACCAACAATTTGCGCACCCCCTGTTCAAGCATCTTTCTCGTGACAGATTCAATCGAAGGTGAGCCATAACGCATGGCGAAATCAACGATTACCTTATCACCATACTTTTCTTGCATGTTCAGAGCCAATGCGTCCGCTTGATCTTGAGTATGAAACATCAATGGTGAACCTCGCTCCGTCCACACCGTACTGTAAGCATGAGCGGAGCGCTTAGGTCGAATATTTAAAATCACCAGGTTAAGTATCATCCACCAAATTAACCTAGGCACTTCTACAACACGAGGATCAGATAAGAACTCACGTAGATAACGTTTCAAAGCGCCCTTTTCAGGCGCTTCCGGCGTACCTAAATTCGTGACCAATACACCAATTTTGTCCTCTTGGTCATGGGTAAATGTGCTGTTTGAAAGATACTTCATTCGTTTACTCAACTTCGGTTAGATAAATCAGTGCAAAAAATACGTTTAAAACCATAAAACGGATTTGATGCACTGTTATTTGTGGCACTAAAAAATATTTACCCAGTGTAATAGGTCGCTGCCCCCGGCCCAACAGGCATGCCAAGCAAGAAAACCCATACATAAAATAAGATTGTCCACCCTACCACAAACACCAAACTGTAAGGCAGCATAGTGGCAATTAAGGTTCCCATGCCGAGGTCTTTCTTGTACTGAGCGGCAATGGCCAATATCAACCCAAAGTAACTCATCATAGGCGATATGACATTAGTGACTGAGTCACCGATACGATACGCCGCTTGAATCACCTCTGGCGCAAAACCCACCAACATCAACATAGGGACAAAAATCGGCGCGGTGACCGCCCATTGAGCCGACGCACTGCCAAGAGATAAATTAACCATTCCGCACATTAAAATGAAGAAAATGAACACCCCAGGACCATCAAGACCAATGGTTTGTATTAACTCTGCCCCCTTAACCGCGAGGACTGTGCCTAAATTTGTCCAGTTAAAGAAAGCGACAAACTGAGCAGCAAAAAACACCAACGTAATATACAGGCCCATCGCGCCCATGCTTTTAGACATGGCATTGATGACATCTTTGTCATTGTTCATAGTGCCGGCGATTTTGCCATAAACAAAACCAGGCACCGCAAAGGTAACAAAAATAAAAGCTACGATTCCTTTTAAGAAAGGTGAGCCTGCGACGGCTCCTGTTTCAGGATGACGTAAAATACCGTTTTCAGGCACTATGGTTAATGCTAGCACTGCGCACAACAGCACAAAACTAACACCCGCCCAGCGCAGGGCTTTCTTTTCTTTTGCGCTGGGGGCGCTCATTTCTTGTTTTGCTAGCTCAATTGATGCCTCACTCGGGTCATATTTTCCTAGGCGTGGCTCGACTATTTTCTCGGTAACAAAAGCCCCCATTCCTGCAACTAAGAATGTACTGATAAACATAAAGTACCAGTTAACTTCTGGCCCTACCGCGTAGTCTTGATCGATCATGTGTGCTGCCGCTTCTGTGATACCGGACAACAAAGGATCTACGGTACCCAACAGCAAATTTGCGCTGTAACCGCCAGAAACCCCAGCAAATGCTGCGGCTAATCCAGCTAAAGGGTGTCTACCTAACGAATGAAAGATCATCGCCGCTAAGGGAATTAGCACCACATAACCTAGCTCAGATGCCGTATTAGACAAAATACCTGCAAGCACGATGACAACGGTCACCATGCGTTTTGAAGCATTCATCACCATGGCGCGCATAGCGGTTGATAAAAGCCCAGAGTGTTCAGCAACCGACACCCCAAGTAATGCCACCAGCACAGTGCCCAGCGGGGCAAACCCCGTAAAGTTGGTGACCAAGTGAGTGACAATACGTTGTAACCCTTCGGCGTTTAGAAGGGAGACCACAGAAATCATGCCATCTGGAGCGCGCCCTTTCGCGTCAATCGGTCTAGGGTCAACCACACTGACATCAAAATAGCCTAATATTCCACTGATGATCACAATCGACGTGGCCAAAATTGCGAACAACGTAATAGGGTGCGGAAGCAAGTTCCCCAACCACTCTACCGTCGCTAAAAACCGCGAAAACCACCCTGTAGGGCTCTCTTGGTTTGTTTGTTTTTTCTGTTCGTTAGCGTCTAGCAAACCGACTCCTTAATTATTTTTATCCGTTTTCACGGTTACTGACATATAGTACCTAATTCAATTAGCAAACGTTAGACTTGCAGCTTAGCTACATGTTCGCTGCTGTAAAATTAGTCATAATGCCTGCTTTTTAGCAAAAAAGTGTTTGTATATCAGGCAGAACGCTTTATTGTTATAAGAAAAAAATTAGGCTTTATATTGTGGCTGCCAAAGGAAATTCAGATGACTGATAAGCAATCTCAGGATAAACAGGACACCCCTTCACCCGCTGCTGAATTAGCGCATCTTAGGCAGATTGTATTTGGAGATGCACAGAAAGGGCTTGAGCAAAAAATTGAACAGCTTGGCAAAGCATTACAAGCCCAACTCAAACAACACGAACAGCAAACTGCCCGCCAATTTACCCAACTGCAAAATGCCCTCGAAAGTCATGTCGACCAATTAGAAGACAAGTTATTAAACGCTGATAAAGGCCAAGACGCTAAAGCGAATGAACTGTTCACGTTAAACAAAAATTTGTCGTCTGAACTTGAAATGGTAGAAGCAGCCAATAAACAAGAAAACGATGAATTACATAAACGAATCGACCAAGATATCGCCACATTATCGAATAAGTTCTCTGAACAACTTAAAGAGGCTCTTGCCCAGCTCACACGAGTATCAAACGAGCTTAATGCTTCTAAAACTGACCGCAAGACCTTGGCTAAATTACTCTCGACCGTGGCCTCAAACTTAGAAACTGGCGATGACGAGTAACTTTCATCATGCCGACTCAAGGAAGTAGTAACGAGTCTGAACACGATCCGCAGTTGGATGAATTGCGGAAAATTTTGTTTGGCGAAGAAAACCAACATATTACCGGCGCTATACGTCAAGACGCTCGGCAGATTGTCAGCGACGTATTTTCAGAAGCCCTTAAAGATCGCCAAGACAGAGACGGCAGTGTTAAAAAGGTGATGACTCCGCTGGTAGATAAATCAGTAGAATATTCTGTTGCCAATCGCAAAGAACAGTTCGTTGGTTATTTGTACCCTATTGTGGGTAGCGTAGTCCGTAAATCTGTTACTGCATTTTTAACTGAGTTTATCGAACGTACCAATCAATTACTGGAAAATAGTTTAACCATAAAAGGTCTTACATGGCGTGTTAAAGCAAGGCAAGCTGGGGTGCCTTACGCCAATTATGTAGCCAGCCAAACCTTTAATTATCGCGTAGAGCAAGTTTTTCTAATACATCGAGAAACCGGCCTATTACTTAATAGCCTGGCTTACAATCAGCAATCCTCAGCAGATGCAGATCTTATTTCTTCTATGCTTACCGCGATTAACGATTTTGTATCTGATTCGTTTAAACCAAATGCAGACGGTAACGAGCAGGGTTTAGATATCGTCAAAACTGATGATTTCACGCTAGTGTTAAAAGCAGGACCCAGAGCCGTTCTAGTTGCTGCTGTCACAGGTAATATGCCACAGCGTGTGGCTGACCAGTTACAGCTCACCATAGAAGAAATTCACACCTTATACGAAGGCCCGCTAGCAGACTTCAATGGCGATACGTCTGCGTTTGCTGACTGCGATCAGCAATTAACGGATTGCCTTGTCTCAGAATTAAAAGACCAAGCTACAGGTAAAAAGTCGAAACCCTGGATGGCCTGGTGCATCTTGATACTGCTAGCCTGTGGCACCAGTTTTTATGCGTACAAATTATGGTTAGTACAAGGCTATATCAATCAAATTCAAGCGCTTAATCAAGAACCTGGGATCATGTTAATTCGTGCTCAAAGAGACGGTATACAAGAGGTAAAATTAGATATTTTGCGCGATCCTGATGCGCAGCCTATCAACACTTGGTTAGAAGCACATGAAATACCAGCTGAAGCAATAAGCCTTACTGAAAAGCGCTTTTTATCTTTAGAAAGCCAGATAATACACGCTCGGCTGCGTGACTTATTAAGCAATTATCCTGGAATCGCGTTAACCAGCGACGGCAATACATTGACCGGAGAACTTACTCAGCAACAACACCATGCACTCTCAGCTGATTTAGCTCAACTTCCTGGCGTAACAGACCCTCAATCACTTTTAGCAACTATTCAAGTAAGTGATAGGCCCACCTTGGCTCTCGATACCAAAGACAGCGCCATGACACTTATTAAGCTTAAAATTAGTCTAATAAATAGCACCTCTGTGGAATTTGCTAGCAACAGCACACAGCTTAGTCCTCAAGCCGAACAAAGCCTCGCGTCGCTTGCATCCCACGCAAAGGCGTTGTTGAGCTTAGCCGGGCAGGCACAACTAGATGTGAGTTTTATTATTATTGGCGCGAGTGACGCCAAAGGATCGCAGTCCTATAATGAAGTATTAAGCATCAAACGTGCACAAACCGTGAGAGACACCCTGCAAGAATACGGCCTGCCCAGTGACAAGCTCAACGCTATTGGTATTGGCATAATTGACGTACCCGATGCAGGAAATGGCGCACGTAAAGTGCTATTTAATGTAATAACAACCCAAGCTTCACGCAGTAACGGATAGCTAGACCATTATGATCCAGAAAAAGATATGTTTACTTGGCGCTTCAGGAGTTGGGAAAACCAGTCTTATAAAACAGTTTGTAGAAGGCATTTTTTCCGAGAAATACCTAACGTCTATTGGTGTCAAGATTGACAAGAAGCAAGTCGAATGCGAGGCAGGTTCCGTGCAGTTTATGCTTTGGGATATTGAAGGCATTGATCGTTATTGCGGCTTTCAGCCCAAATACTTGCGCGGCGCAGGTGCCATTATCATAGTCGTCGACCAAACCCGCTCGCAATCATTGATAGAGGGAATAGAGATTTTTAAGCTGGCCCGAGATATGTCGGATATACCGGCAATTTTAGCCATCAATAAATCTGATTTAGACAGCACATGGCACTGGGATGAAGATGAGCTCAAAGAGCTGTCTGCTCCTTTTAGCTACACCTTTCTCACAAGTGCGAAAACCGGAGCAAATGTGGAGCTCTTATTTTCAACACTTGCCCAACACCTATTAAGTGAGGCAGGCTCGTGAAACTATCTTTATTTAAAGCTCTGGGGATCATTGATTGCTGTATATTTAAACGCGTTGATGTAGATCAATTTGAAGCGGTATACGCCGAACATGAATGGCTAGACATACTCCTTCCTGGTGCAAGAGATAAACAGTTTTTTCAAACACCAACAGACAGCCCGTTTCTGGATGACTTTTTAATGCAGGCTGAAGAATTCTGGGAGTATGCGGATTACGGAAAGATAGAATCTGGAATTTGGAATGAAAGCATTGCTGATAACGAACTAAAATTAAACGCCTTCGCAACAATGGAAAGCGGCGATTTTTATCTGATAATCAACAACGTCAAACAACAATTTCAAGAGCGACAACAAACCTTACAATCTGCGCGTGAGCTTTTGTTATCTAACGATAAAATAGTTGCCCAGCAGGAGTATGTTCATCAGCGCTTAGATGAAATGCTCAATCAGTCATCCGATTTAAAAAGCATTCAGCAGCCGATTACTGAGGTCATTGAAAAAACCGAAGTAGGTGTGGCAATACTAACCCCTAATCTTAAGCCCATTAGTCAAAATCCTGCCTTGTACAGCGTATTTGATAGTCATCTCACACCCGTTGAGTCCGAACCGTACCGATTAATTTTAGAGTTGTTTGAAAAGCAGTACCCTGAGTTTGAACGCGTTATCAGCACAGGTAGTCGCTGGAGCGGTGAATTATTTTGGTTGCAGCCACCGGGCAATGGTAAATGGATTAAATTAGCCATTTATCCAGTAAAAACCGATTTCCAACAGATTACTCACTGGGTATTTATCGTTAATGATATCTCACAAGTGAAGCACCTGTTGCAGAACAATGAGAAGCTCACCCATTACGATGCCCTCACTGATATACCTAATCGTCAGTACTTCTGGATGCAGCTTGAACAATCGGTAAGTAATGCCATGCCGTTCTACGTGCTGTATTTAGACATTAAGAACTTTAAACGTATCAACGAAATTCACGGTCATTCCCGTGGCGACCAAATCATTAAAGAGCTAGTAGAACGCTTAACCCCTCATGTAAGTCCAGGCGATATGTTTGCCCGCATAGGCGGCGGTGAGTTTGCGATTATTCGCCAGAAAACCGTGACCGAACAGCAATGTGTCGACTTAGGCAACACCTTAATTGACGCAGCGACTCAGCCATTTTATTTGCCCAATGGCACTCACTGCGAGATCGGCTTAAATATCGGGGCTGCCAGTTTCCCACGAGACGCCGATGACGCAGAAACCTTGATGAAATTTGCGGATCTTGCAGTATTTAATGCAAAAAAAGCCTCTAAAAGCAGTGTACAGTTTTACTCTCAAGCACTTAAAGATGCCTCCCAGCGCATCATTGAGCTAGAAAACGCATTACAAACAGCGATCACCAATCATGAGTTCGAGCTATTTCTGCAACCCATGCTCGACCTAACCAGTGGTACCATTTTAAAAGCCGAGGCTTTATTACGCTGGAACCGCTTGGACGGAGAACGCATCGGCCCCGACGAGTTTATTCCGATTGCTGAACAAACAGGGCTAATTGTACCCATTGGCAAATGGGTAATTTCACGCGCCTGCGAAATGATAAGCACTTTGAATCATAGAGGTCACAGCTGTAAACTTTCAGTCAACTTATCCCCGAGGCAGATAAGCGATAGGCATTTATTAGAGTTTATTCGTGGTTCAATCCAGAACAGCCATATTCAACCTGATCAGTTGGAATTAGAGCTAACCGAAGGGGTTCTGGTGGATAACTATGACAAAGTGCAGTACTTGCTTACTGAAGTAAGAAAGCTTGGTGTCAGTGTGTCCATTGACGACTTTGGTACTGGCTACAGCTCGCTTTCGTATTTGAAAAAATTACCCATTGATCACATCAAAATTGATCGGTCGTTCGTGCAAGATCTCGTCAGCGACGAGAACGACAAGGCTATCATTTTAGCGATTATAGCCATGGCCCATAGTTTAAAACTGAATGTAATTGCTGAAGGGGTAGAAACAGAACTGCAGCGTAACTTCTTGCAGCTCAACCACTGTAATCTCGCCCAAGGATTTTTATTTAGTCGTCCATTACCTTTTGCTCAATTCTGTGACTATTTAAATACCACCGTTTCTAACCAAAAGCGGATAGGCCCGTCTGCGCTCGACCCAGAATAAGCGCGTGAACATCGTGAGTTCCTTCATACGTATTTACCGCTTCTAAATTGAGTACATGGCGGATCACGTGATACTCATCTGACACTCCGTTTGCACCGTGCATATCTCTGGCGGTCCGTGCGATATCTAACGCTTTGCCACAGGAGTTACGCTTAATCAGTGAAATGGCTTCAGGGGGAAGACCGTTTGTATCCATTAATCTGCCGGCTTGTAAACAAGCAAGTAAACCGATGGAAATTTCAGTTTGCATATCAGCAAGCTTTTTCTGTATCAGCTGATTTGCCGCCAAGGGCCGGGCAAATTGCTCTCTGTCCAAGCAATATTGCCGTGCCTGGTGCCAACAAAATTCCGCTGCCCCTAAGCTACCCCATGCAATCCCATAGCGAGCTTTATTCAAACAACTAAATGGCCCCTTTAAACCTTTAACATCAGGCAATATATTTTCTTCTGGTACCAGCACATCCTGCATCACGATTTCGCCGGTGATCGAAGCACGTAGTGAAAATTTACCCTCAATTTTAGGAGAGGTTAAGCCAGCCATGCCTTTTTCAAGAATAAAGCCGCGAATTACCCCGTCTAACTTTGCCCAGACTATAAATACATCGGCAATCGGCGAGTTGGTGATCCACATTTTGTTGCCATTGAGTAAGTAGCCATCGTCTACTTTTCTCGCATAGCTCAGCATACTAGCGGGATCTGACCCTGAGTTAGGTTCGGTTAAACCAAAGCAACCTACCCACTCGCCTCGTGCTAATTTAGGTAAATAGCGCTGCTTCTGAGCTTGGCTACCAAACGCATAAATAGGAAACATCACCAATGACGATTGCACGCTCATGGCACTGCGATAGCCACTGTCAACACGTTCCACTTCTCTGGCCAGTAATCCGTAACTAACATGGTTAACTCCAGCGCAGCCGTACTCTTGCGGTAAAGTACAGCCTAATAAGCCGAGCTCGCCCATCTCAGACAGAATATCTCGATCGAAATGCTCATTTCGATTCCCATGCAAAATTCTAGGCATCAATTTTTGCTGGCAATATTGATGAGCCGAATCACGAATAAGTCGTTCCTCATCACTGAGTTGAGCATTTAAATTCAAAGGGTCTTGCCAGTTGAATGTGTTTGGCGCTTGTTGAGTCATAGTGGCCTCTTTTTGCTTTCGCAGATATTCACTGGGCAAATAAACAGTTCAAGTGCAGCTCGAACGACATTAGAACGGTGCTGGATATTGTTTAAGCACTTCAGCTATATCCGTTTTAGCCTCTTCACTCAATGGTGTTGCAAAAGCGGCAATATTTTCTTTTAACTGCGTCATGCTCGTCGCCCCTATAATGGTTGATGTAATGCCTTCTACATTGTCGCACCAGGCAAGGGCAAGCTCACAAGGTGTTAAACCATGGGCTTTTGCGACATCTACATAGCGACTAATGGCAGCCTCTGTCCCTTTGGTATCCCTGAAAATACCGTTACGTTGTTCGAATGTCCAACGACTGCCCTCAGGGCGTTGATTATTTAAGTATTTACCACTTAATGCACCGCCAGCTAAAGGCGACCAAGGTAAATATGCCACATCTTCAGCGACACAATTTTCAATCAGATAAGGCCAGTCTTTAGCGTGCAGTAAACTAAACTCGTTTTGCATTGACACCATACGTGGTAAATCATGCTCTTTGCTTAAGTTTAAATATTGCTGCAATCCCCACGGCGTTTCATTGGATAGTCCACAAAAGCGTATTTTCCCCTGTTTAACACAAGTGTTTAGCGCTTCTAAGATAGATAACATCTGCGCAGTTTCTGCTGCTCGATCAGCATCAGAAAAACGCACCCGTCCTACCGCGTGTTTAGCAAAATGGGGAGAAATACGATTCGGCCAATGCAATTGGTAAAGGTCTATATAGTCAGTATTCAAACGCTTTAAGGAATCATCAACGGCTTGAATAACGGACTCAGCAGAAATTTGACTGCCTTGGCGAATATAGCTTAGTCCTGGGCCAACTATTTTTGAGGCGAGTATAATATCCTTACGCCTTGTTGGATTGCGCTTCAGCCAGTCACCAATAATCATCTCAGTATGGCCGTATTTATCCCCTGAGGGCGGCACTGGATACAGTTCGGCCGTATCAATAAAGTTCACGCCTTGAGATAAAGCATATTCAATTTGCTGGTCTGCATCTTGTTGTGTATTTTGTACGCCCCAAGTCATTGAGCCTAAGCAAACACGAGAAACAGATAGACCACTGCGGCCCAATTCAGAGTAATTCATTCAGATTCCTAGTGAATAGTGGTATTTAACACACTGATTATACTGATATAAATAAGAACATTTTAACTTCAAATGTGAACAAGTGTTACGGAAAACTGGAGATGGCTTCGCCGACTGGGAACTCCTCTTTATATAGCTGATACATCAAGCCATCTTGGTAATGTTTAGCTACGGTTGCTTTAAGCTGCTTTATTAGCGTTCGATGTTTAGATTTGTTAGAAAAGTGAAGCCAGTTTTCCTTTTGGGCTAAAACATAGGGGTGACCAAAGTTAGCAATATCTAGTCCTAGCTCTTGAAGGTTATATTCAATGCCAGCCTCAGAACCCACTACTGCATCAACTCTGCCCATACTGAGTAAATTTATCCCTTGTTTGTAATCTTTTACTGAAAATTTTTGCAGCTTAGTATCTTCATCAAACGTTTTAGAAAAGCTGGCACTTCGAACAACCGCTATCCGCCCTAATAAAATTAATTGTTCATAGGTTTGTAGGTCAACGCTAGCCTGAGGCAATACGATGACATTGGAACTCGACACAGGCCCTATAAAGTCAGCATACCCTTCGAGTTGTACGTTTTTAAAAATGAGCGCAATGTCTAGCTCCCCACTTTTTACGCCAGCGAGCACACGAGCATATGGTTGAAGCACTAACTCAAATTCAAAGCCAGTATCTTCTGTGAGTAAATTAAGGTATCGCACCATTACGCCAGACATTTCACCATCTTCGTTAATGTAAGCGAAAGGGGCAAAAGCAGGCACACCCACTTTCAGGGTAATGTTGTTAGCCGGAGTCACTTGAGCTAAAACGGGTAAATAAAGGGAACTGATTAACAACAAGGCTAATAACGCTTTCAACATATCTCGCTCAAGCTACAGACAAAAATTGATAATAGCTAATCTTAGCTTTTTGTACAGATCCGCAAAAGAGGCTAGTTAGCAATGCTGCGCGAAATCGCACTTTAGCGATAAAAAATACCAATTCCAATAAGTAATTGACGAGTATAAACCAAGTAAAATTAGGCGACTCGCCTGAAGGCCGGGCACACAGGGGTGAAACCGGAGGCTTTCTGGCGCACTGCCCCAGCCGGTTGAACGACCGACAGGCGACCACCATGGATGGTGGAAGGTAGAATAACGCAGGAGCAGTTATCGAGATATCGGGCTGGACTCCATCACCATGGACGGGTTAAACCCCGTTTTGTATAGACATAAAAAAAGGGTGAAATCGGAGGCTTTCTGGTGCACTGCACCAGCCGGTTGAACGACTGACAAGGGTGAAGTCAGTTTGTTTAGGCGCACTGCGCCGCCTGACTGAACGGGCACACAGGGATGTGTGCACTGGACCGCGCTACCATGGATGGGTTCAACTAAGTTTTGTAAACAGTTACATAGAGCGTCACCAGTCTAAGAGCTGGCTGACACACCAGGGATGGGTTCACCCTCGACATTTAACTTTCTTACAGGCACAAAAAAGGCTGCATTTAGCAGCTTTTTTCAAATCAACTTGCTAGCAATTAAGCAATGATTTTTGCAACAACACCAGCACCTACTGTGCGGCCACGTTACTCCGGGCATCCTGCCCGCGCGGCGGCCGCCTGCGCTCTACGGGCCATGCTTCGCATGTTCATAAAGATTTGTTGGAACAAATCACAACAGCTTTAGCTGGCCTGCTCTGCAGGTGAGTCACACGGACGTGATGAATAAAATCGTTCCCGACGATTTTGTCACGGAATAATCCGCTTGGAGCCGCACAATACGTGCAGGCACAAAAAAGGCTGCATTTAGCAGCCTTTTTTCAAATCAATTTGCTTTAATTAAGCAATGATTTTTGCAACAACGCCT
>BAEM01000048.1 GCA_000314955.1 Paraglaciecola chathamensis S18K6
AAGGTGATAAGCGGTGCGGTTAAATCAATCGGCACGGTCGCATTAACAATGGTTTCATTACCGGCAATATCTGTGATACTCACCACCGCCGAGGCATCCCCTTCGGCCACCGTCAGCGGCACTGCGACTGTGAATAAACCACCGACGCCTACGGTCGCCGTCAAGACATGCTCATCACCCAAAAAGTCGGTCAAGGTCACGCGCACTTCGGTGCCTTCGGGCTCACTGCAACTCCCAGTAATCACAGGTAAGCCTAGGTTTACATCAATATCACCGAGCTTATCCAAGGTGATAAGGGGTGCGCTGGTATCAATCGGCACAGTCGCATTAACAATGGTTTCATTACCGGCGATATCTGTGACACTTATTTCAGCACTTGCTTCTCCTTGTGCAACAGTTCCAGGAATAAGCACAGTAAAGAGCCCCCCTACACCAACTGTTGTGGTCAAATTGAATTCATTAGCTTCTGAGTCAATAAGAGTAACGCTTATTACCGTACCCTCAGGCTCTGAACATGTACCCGTAATTGACGGTAAATTAGCGCTCACGTCTATGTCACCTAACTTGTCTAACGTAATAACGGGCTCAGTAAGATCAATAGGCACGGTAGCGTTTAGGACTGTTTCATTGCCAGCTAAGTCCGTAACGCTGATAACTGCTGAAGCATCACCATCTGCTGCAGTCGCTGGAATGACAACGGTAAACAATCCATCTATATCAACTTGGGCGGACAATGAGAATTCAACATTATTCGAATCTGTGATCACGACGGTAATGACAGTGCCTTCAGGTTCAGAGCAGGTACCAGATAGGATTGGAAATCCAGACTCCACTTCACCTACAACCGTTAAGGCAATCGTTGGGCCTTCGGTGTCCACGCTGCCTGTGTCACTTTCAGTAGTGCTGTTACCTGCGGCATCGGTAATGCTTGCTTGAACCGTGTAATTGCCTTGGGCCAAGTCATTAAGCACG
>BAEM01000047.1 GCA_000314955.1 Paraglaciecola chathamensis S18K6
GCTGCTGGTCATGGCAATCACAGGCGGTTTCATTTTACTGCTAGTCATAGCAATAATTGGCGATATAACTTCACCACTAATGCTAATTATGGCATGTGAATCTCGGATTGAATTTTCAAAAAATTGGTTGCCACTGGCGATATTCAAACTGCTTGATACCAACAATATACCTAATGCTGCATTTAATACATTCATTCAAAAAACTCCACGTAATTTAGTTTATGCGGTAATTCGCACGACTGATTATGGATGTTTTATTAGTGAATGTAGAGTTTTATGCTTTTAAGGACTTTGGAGCTAACTGCTTGTAGCTTTCGTTAAAAATAGCCCAAATTGATAAGGTGCTTATAGCTCTAATAGCATAAGCACTTGAGTAGTAAAATAATACTAACTCAGAAGCACCAAAAAGGTGACGGATAAGATATTCAAGAATAACAATAATTTGAAGTATTAATGATAAGCCGTAAAGTCTATATATAATCCAATCCAAATTGATTGATTTAGCTTCTAATCTCATTATCTTGGACAGGTAGTGCTCTGTAATACTGACACGAGAAAATATCAGGTTCCTAGAAATTAATGTGATGGCGACCAGCGTCATGTTCCAATATATTTGAGGGGCCTGATAATCTTCGTACAACCAATATAATTCAGTAGTTGAAGCTAAAATTCCAATATACAAAAATATTTTTGCTGCCCAGTCATACCTTAGGTAAAAAGAAATAATGATACAGGATGGATAGATAACAAATTTCGTTAAATTTGAATCTCCCAAATACAGCCAAGTTATTTCTTCAAAGGTACGTAATAAAAATATAATTGTTATTACACCGAGCACATTTATATCTTTACGACAAATTATCGCAGTAAATACTAGAACTCCTATAAACAAAAGATCAAATAGAACAGCATTATTAAACGTTAAAATACCCGCGGCGATAAAAAGCCCTCCAAAGAGGGCCGTCATTATCTTGGGTAGGTAAGCACGAACTAACATTAGGTATGATTAAAGCCGAAATAATCCATAACAGTAGAAAAGAATGATTCACGAGTTTGTTCTGATGCTTTTTGGCGGCATACAGCCCACCACTTACTAATTACCTCAACACCGATACTGTTCATCGTTTCGGGTTTTTCATTTTCTATGGCAGAAACCGTCTCTCGAGAAATGCCAACCCGTAAAGCAAGTTCACCTTGGGTATATCCAGCTTCTTTACGAAGCGATTTAAGTTGTACACCGCTGAACTTTTTTCTACGAGACATAATGAGTAGGCTTCCTAAATATGGGCTAAACGAACATTTTAGTGAATATGAGGGCGAAAAAAGTTACCCCTCCTTGTTTGAATATAAGGGAATGTTGACAGATTGTAAATCGCTTTTAATAAAGAAATAAGATTATCCTACAAGTAAATTCTCTATAGGTTTCCAGATGTTAGATGCCTGACGTTACAGAGCGGTAGGTGAACGCCAAGCGCGCTAGGCATAGGGTTTACGCGTTGAATCGTCATGTCCATGTACATCTTGTTCGGTCATACCCCATGAGCTGCTAAACCAGTGCCAATTGCGGCCTTGTTTGTAGTGCTTAGAGGGGGATTATCAACTAATTATAAATACTGATTCCCCCCGATTGGTCATTATCAAGGGGTTACTTGAGTGTTAGTTTAAAGATGTTTTCAAAACGCAGTGCTGATATGAGCAGAGAATGAAGGCGAGCAAGTGCGTTGTAAGTAATAGCTTAAAATTTTTTTAACCTTTAGGAGAGACAGTGATGAGTAAAACAATTTTAGTAACAGGTGCCACAGACGGCATAGGTTTTGAAACCGCAAAAATGTTGCTATCTGCAGGTCATACTGTTCTTTTACACGGTCGAAGCAGCAGTAAACTGCGCGATGCACAAGCAACATTAGCTGCTGGCGCAGCCGATGATAAAACACAGTGTTATTTGGCCGACATGGCTAATTTTGGTGACGTGATTAAGCTAGCAACCGACATTAATGCAAAGCACAGTTCACTTGATGCGGTGATTAATAATGCAGGTGTGTTTAAAGTGCCCAATAGCATGACTGAAGACAAGCTAGATGTAAGATTTGCGGTCAATACTTTCGCGCCGTATATCCTAACAAAAGCATTACTGCCCATTCTTGGTAAAGGCTCTCGCGTGGTGAATGTATCCTCAGCAGCTCAGGCGCCGGTTAGTTTGGCGGCGTTAGCCGGTCAACAATCGTTAAATGATTCTCAAGCATATGCGCAAAGTAAACTTGCGCTAACCATGTGGTCTCGTCAGTTAGGATTGTCGCGAGCTGAAAATGGGCCAGTGGTTGTTTCGGTCAACCCTAAATCGTTACTGGGCAGTAAAATGGTAAAAGATGCCTATGGAATGGCTGGCAGTGATTTACGTGTTGGTGCAGATATTTTAACTAGAGCGGCATTATCGGATGAATTTCTAGAGGCTTCCGGTCAATATTACGACAATGATATTGCCCAATTTGCTCAACCTCATCCTGACGCACTCAGTGAGCAAAAAAACAAGACACTAATAACCGCGATGGACGAGATTATTCAGCGTATTACGTCTGAATAAAACCTAAATTACAAAACATGGGCTGAAGAACCAATCGAGAGTACTTCAGCCCTTATTTGCTAATACCTACTATTTGCTTTCACTCAATAGACGTTGATAAAGGGCATCTTTTAATACCGCTCTGTCGTGCTTCAACTGGTGCATGGCCTCGTCGTCAATCGGCGCATCTTTTAGTTCTAATACGCGGATCTCCTTATCTAATTCGTCATACTCTTTGGCTTTTTCTGCAAATGTTGTGTCGTTCTTATTCAATGCGGCTATGGTGTCTTTTAATTCTGGGAAATCGTTTGTCAGTGAATGATTTTCGCCTAGCATAATAACTCCTTCAAATGATGGAAAGACGTAACGCAAACCATAGACGGTTTACTTGTTTATGGTTTGCGAGACTTACAAAAGAGATAGGGACGACAGCCTACTTTGTCAATCGAATAGGCAGAAATAACTGAGATCCAAGTCGTGACTTATTTCACTAATGCCATTCCGCGTTAAGACGTGATCACTTATTAACGCGGATTGATATAATACGTACACTAATACGCCATGTTGAAATATCAGGGTTTTACTTACTCTTCTAAAGCCCTTTCCCAATAAGGTGTTTGCCCATAATATTCCAAAAAGAAGTCTATAAATGCTCGTACTTTTGGCGCTAATTGACGATTGCTTGGATATACCGCCCATATTGCTGTTTTTGACACCATTGGGTAATCTTTTAGTACTTGCACAAGTTGTCCTGATTGCAATGCTTGATAGGCGCACCAGATTGACGACATAACGAGGCCTGAGCCTTCAATACCAGCATCTCTAACCGCTTCCCCGTTATCGATACGAATTTTACCATTGGCTTTTACACTGACTGACCCTTTTTCTGCTTCGAATTCCCAGGTATCTAGCCCCATCAAATTAACACATTGATGGTTAGCAACATCTTGTGGCGTTTTTGGTTCGCCAAATTCTTTAATATATTTTGGGGATGCACACACAATTCTGCGATCAGGCGCTAATTTGCGCGCAAACAGGTTGGAGTCTTTCAATGCGGCATCGCGAATAGCGATATCAAAGCCACCTTCGACTAAATCGACGATAGAGTCGTTAAAACGAAAATCCACTGACAATTCAGGGTAGCGAGCTAAAAATTCTGCTAAGGCGGGAACAATATGCATACGACCAAAAGAGGCGGGTGCTGTTACTCTCAAAACCCCTTTGGGGTTGTGCTCACCATCGCCAATAGATGCTCTAGCGGTTTCTATATTGGTGAGTATTTCTTCTGCGTGGGGTAGAAATGCTTCGCCTTCTTCGGTTAACGACACCTTACGTGTTGTGCGATGCACAAGACGCACGCCTAAATTATCTTCGAGTTTGCTTATATAAGCACTGGCCACAGCGGGAGATAAGTCCTGTTCTTGACCGGCTGCACTGATATTGCAGGTTCTGGCGATACGTACGAAAAGCTTAAGGTGTTCAATATTCATTCTATTATCAACTAAATCTAAAAACTGATTGTAACTATTGCTCAATTATCACCACAAAGTGCAACGGTTACAATGCACTCTCTTAATCAATAAAGGGCCGTTCTGATGAAAGCGATGATTGTTAATGAATTTGGTGATTCAAGTGTTTTTAAATCTACCGTGCTAGCTAAGCCTGAGCTTAAGCCTGGTCATGTGTTAGTCCGTGTTGTAGCAAGCAGTGTGAATACAGTTGACATGATGATCAGACAAATGGGGCCTGACTTACCATTGTCACCAGCAGCCCCTGCTGTGCTCGGGATGGACTTCGCAGGTACCATCGAAGCAGTTGGTAAAGGGGTTACTGGTTATGCACCTGGCGACGAAGTTTATGGCTGTGCTGGTGGCCTAGCTGACCTACAGGGTACGCTCGCTGAATACATGCTAGCAGACAGTAAACTCATTGCGCATAAACCTAAAAATCTTACGATGCGCGAAGCGGCTGCATTACCGTTAGTGGCGATAACCGCTTACGAAGGTCTTCAACGAGCCCAAGTTAAAGAAGGTCAAAATGTGTTAGTACACGGTGGATCTGGCGGCGTTGGTCATATTGCAGTGCAATTAGCTCGTTATTTTGGAGCGAATGTATTTTCAACGGGCGGTGGTGAAAACCAATTGAACCTTATTAAAGAATTAGGCGCAACAGGCATTAATTACAAGACAGAAACCGTTGCAGATTACGTGCAAAAGCACACACAAGGCGCCGGTTTTGATGTGATATTTGACTCGGTTGGTGGTGAAAACCTACTGAACTCGTTTGAGGCCGCTGCGTTAAATGCGCATATCGCGACGACAGTATCTTTGCTGGAGCTAGATTTAACCAACGCGCATTTTAAAGGTCTTTCATTGCATGTTGTTTTTATGCTTATCCCTATGTTGCATGACCATAAGCGAGAAGTGCATGGTCAAATTTTGTCAACACTAACCGACATTATTGAAGCAGGGCACTTACGCCCAGTGTTGGATGACCTGTCTTTTAGTCTAGAAGAAGTGGGCAAAGCCCATGATCGTCTAGCCAGTGGTCAAGGGCTAGGTAAAGTGGTTATCGACATCCAGTGAACCGAATGACGGTGCTCTGTGTATAAATAATCAGCTTTTCTTTTTATACCAGATTTAAACGTATTTATAGCGTTGCTAGCGAATCATGCTAGCGTTCAAGGGGCCAATTTGGCCCCTTTTTTTGTTTTTATATTCTGATTTAAACAGAAATCAAGAGCCTTAGATGAACCATTGATTGTTTATGTGCCTAATATCAGCGAAAATAGCGCGCAATTACGATTAACATGACGGATTTGACGATTGAAGCGCTGTTTGAGGGCTTCTACCTGTGCTTACAAAACCGCGAAAACACGAGAAGATTTTATTAGATGTCTAACGCTTTAGTCCCGCAAGAAGTCTCACGCAGACGTACTTTTGCTATTATTTCTCACCCGGATGCGGGTAAAACCACCATTACAGAAAAGGTCTTATTGTTCGGAAATGCCTTGCAACGTGCAGGTACCGTAAAGGGCAAAAAGTCTGGGCAACATGCTAAGTCTGACTGGATGGAGATGGAAAAAGAGCGGGGCATATCGGTTACTACATCTGTCATGCAATTTCCTTATGCTGATTGTCTGGTTAATTTACTCGACACTCCAGGTCACGAAGACTTCTCAGAAGATACTTATCGTACGCTGACAGCCGTTGATTCTTGTTTAATGGTTATTGATGCTGCAAAAGGGGTTGAAGCACGAACCATCAAATTGATGGATGTTACCCGTTTGCGTGACACGCCGATTATTACTTTTATGAACAAGCTTGACCGTGACACCCGTGATCCCATCGATTTACTCGATGAAGTGGAAAGTGTACTCAATATCAAGTGCGCACCTATTACCTGGCCTATCGGTATGGGAAAAGAGTTTAAAGGTGTTTACCATTTACTGCGTGATGAGACGATTTTGTATGCCACAGGTCAAGGTCACACTATTCAAGAAAAGCGTGTTATTAAAGGCTTAGATAACCCTGAACTGGATACCGCCATTGGCGATTACGCAGAAGAGTTGCGTGATATGTTGGAATTGGTGAAAGGTGCATCTCACGATTTCAATTTAGACGAATTTATTGCCGGTGAATTAACCCCTGTGTTCTTTGGTACCGCGATGGGCAACTTTGGCGTCGATCACATGCTTGACGGTTTAGTCGAGTGGGCACCTACGCCCCAAGGGCGTGAAACTGACCAAGGCAAGGTTGAAGCTAAAGATGAAAAATTCAGCGGTTTCGTGTTTAAAATTCAGGCCAATATGGATCCTAAGCACAGAGACCGTATAGCCTTTTGCCGCATCGTGTCAGGCAAATATCAAAAGGGCATGAAAATGCATCAAAGCCGTATCGGTAAAGATGTACGTATTTCAGATGCCTTGACGTTTTTAGCCGGAGATCGAGAGTTGCTCGATGAAGCATACGCTGGGGATATTATTGGCTTGCACAATCATGGCTCGATTCAAATCGGTGATACCTTTACTTCAGGCGAAAAGTTCCGTTTTGCTGGTATTCCTAACTTTGCCCCTGAATTATTCAAACGTATTCGTTTGCGCGACCCATTGAAGCAAAAGCAGTTGCTCAAGGGCTTGATTCAGCTCTCAGAAGAGGGCGCTGTGCAAGTCTTTAGACCATTGCAAAATAACGACTTGATCGTGGGCGCTGTGGGTGTGTTGCAGTTTGACGTGGTTGTTGCGCGGTTAAAAGGGGAATACAACGTGGACGCAATGTATGAACACATTAATGTGGCCACCGCGCGCTGGATATACGGCAAAGATGAACGCAAAGTCGACGAGTTTCGTCGCAAAGCAGAAGCCAATTTGGCCCTTGATGGTGGCGACAACCTAACCTATATCGCCCCGACTATGGTGAATTTGTCACTTGCTCAAGAGCGCTACCCAGACATAGAGTTTCATCAAACTCGCGAACATTAATGGCTTGGGGCACCTCGCCCCAGCCAAATTGCACATACATATGTGTTCAACAAATACGATTACTGGCTTTAAAATATGAATTTACACACACTCTTATTAAACAAATTTCGTGCAGCCTTGGTGGCTATCGGTGCACCTGAAAACTCCCCAGCCCCCCTTAGTCGCGCAACCAAAGTAGGTTTTGGTGATTACCAGTTCAATGGTGCTATGGCGCTTGCGAAAGTGCTAAAGCAAAAGCCGCGGGATATCGCGGATAAAATCGTCGCTGCAGTGGAGCTTGATGGTATCGCAGAAAAACTCGAAGTTGCCGGCCCTGGATTTATCAACATATACCTAAGCAAAGATTGGTTAGCGACACAGTTGTCAGAGGCCGCGGCAGACCCGCGTTTAAACATTGAAACTCAGCCAAGCAAAACAGTCGTTGTTGATTACTCGTCACCGAATCTAGCCAAAGAAATGCACGTGGGGCATTTACGTACCACCATTATTGGTGATGCCGTGGTTAAAGCCCTCGAATTTATGGGCCATAAGGTGATCCGCCAGAATCACATGGGTGATTGGGGCACGCAGTTTGGTATGTTGTTGGCGCATTTAAACGACAAACTAGAGTCAAATCAGGTGGCGGAAACCGCTCTGTCTGATTTAGAAGATTTCTACCGCGAAGCCAAAGTACGTTTTGATGAAGAAGACGGTTTTGCCGATCGTGCCCGTGAATATGTAGTGAAACTGCAAGGGGGTGACGCTCATTGTTTGGCGCTTTGGCAAAACTTTATTGACGTATCGATTACCCACAGCGAAGAAGTGTACGACAAGCTTAACGTGAGTTTAACCCGAGCTGATATTATGGGTGAAAGCGCGTACAACCATGATTTGGCCAATGTTGTAAGTGAGCTGCAAGCAAAGGGCTTAGCGGTTGAAAGCGAAGGTGCTCAGGTGGTGTTTTTACCTGAATTAGCAGATAAAGAAGGCAAGCCCGCAGCATACATAGTGCAAAAGTCCGGTGGCGGGTACTTATATGCCACCACGGATTTAGCCGCGGTTCGCTACCGTAACAAGCAGCTACATGCTGATCGCACCCTGATATTGACTGATGCCCGCCAAGCGTTGCACTTCAAGCAAACCGAAATTGTTGCTCGTAAAGCAGGTTTTATTGAGCCTGAGCAAACTTACGAACATTGCCCATTTGGCATGATGCTAGGCAGCGACGGCCGACCTTTCAAAACCCGTACCGGCGGCACCGTAAAATTAGTTGAGTTACTTGATGAAGCCGTTGAGCGTGCCCAAGCATTATTAAGCAAGCGCGAAACCGATTTATCTACTGATGAACTGAAAGTGTTAGCCAATAAAATTGGTATCGGCGCGGTGAAATATGCAGATTTGAGTAAAAACCGTACCACAGATTACATGTTCAGCTGGGACAGCATGCTTAGCTTTGAAGGCAACACCGCACCTTATTTGCAGTATGCATATACTCGGGTGATGAGTATTTTCCGTAAGGCTGGGGTTGACCATAAAACCTTAAATGCTGCGATCACCCTTGATGCTCCACAAGAAAAAATGCTCGCAGTGAAGCAACTTCAGTACGTTGAAGCGATTAACCAAGTTATCGCTGAAGGTACCCCCCATGTGTTGTGTACCTACTTGTATGAACTTGCCAGCTTGTTTATGAGTTTTTATGAAGCGTGCCCGATGTTAAAAGAGGGCATTGCCCCTGAAGTGCGTGATAGCCGCATGACACTGGCGGCGCTAACGGCCAAAACCTTGCAATCTGGCTTGAGCCTGCTTGGCATTGACACCATGGAGCGCATGTAAACGGCGTCAGTAACATATTGTTAGTGATGAAAACACCCGCCTTATAGCGGGTGTTTTGCGTTAAGTAGGTGTCACATTTTGGCAGTAAGGTATGATTTGTTGTAACTGATAGTACAGATCTGTCATTAACAGAGAAAATCCGGTAAAATCCGCCGCCATTCAACTGCTATGACAATGTTAAGGTTTATGTTCGAAATCAATCCAATATTAAATACCATCAGTGACGTAAAGCAGCGCAGTACATCGCTTCGGGGGTACCTTTGACTATGATCAAAAGAGTGAACGCCTCGAAGAAGTTAACCGCGAATTAGAAAGTCCTGATGTGTGGAATGAGCCAGAGCGTGCTCAGGCCCTTGGAAAAGAAAAAGTTGCCCTAGAGCAAGTGGTCGAGACCATCGTTTTTCTTGAACAAGGTTGTGTTGATGTTGAAGAACTACTTGAGCTGGCTGTTGAAGAAAGCGATCAAGATACCTTTGATGAAGCTGAAAAAGATTTAGCAGTGTTGGTGGCTAAGCTAGAAACCCTTGAGTTTCGCCGTATGTTTAGCGGCCCGAATGATGCTAACGACGGTTACATTGATATTCAGTCTGGGTCCGGTGGTACTGAGGCGCAAGATTGGGCGAGCATGTTATTGCGCATGTATTTGCGTTGGGGTGAAGCCCATGGCTTTAAAACCGAGCTCATTGAAGTCTCAGACGGTGATGTCGCTGGAATAAAAAGCGCCACGATCCGTTTTGAAGGTGAATATGCGTTTGGTTGGCTGCGCACCGAAACCGGCGTGCACCGTTTGGTACGTAAATCTCCCTTTGACTCAGGTAGCCGCCGTCATACGTCATTTGCCTCTGTGTTTGCCTACCCAGAAATAGATGATGATATTGAGATTGATATCGACCCCTCTGACTTACGTATTGACACCTATCGCGCTTCTGGAGCCGGTGGTCAACACGTAAACAGAACCGACTCAGCGGTGCGTATTACCCACGAACCAACGAACATAGTGGTGCAGTGTCAAAATGACCGCTCACAACACAAGAACAAAGCCCAAGCCATGAAGCAGCTGAAAGCCAAACTGTATGAATTCGAAATGCAGAAGCAAAACGAAGAAAAACAGAGCATGGAAGACAGCAAGTCTGATATCGGTTGGGGCAGTCAAATACGCTCTTACGTATTGGACGATTCGCGCATAAAAGACTTGCGCACCGGTGTGGAAACACGCAACACACAAGCAGTGTTAGACGGTGATCTAGACAAATTCATTCAAGCCAGCTTAAAGTCAGGTTTGTAAGTTAATTCACATTTATATATAGCTAATAGAAATCAGGAAAGTCGATGACTGAACAGCAACAAGATGAAAACAAGCTCATAGCTGAGCGCCGGACTAAACTTTCGCAGATCCGTGAAAACTGCAAATCGAACGGCTTCCCTAATACCTTTCGTCGTGAATTTTATAGCCAAGATCTTCAAGCAGAGTTTGGAGAACATGAAAAAGCGGCTTTAGAAGAACTTGGTAAAGTGGTCAGTATTGCTGGGCGTATACTTGCTAAGCGCGGGCCATTCTTGTTATTGCAAGATATGACAGGTCGCATTCAAGCGTATGCGTCAAAAGACACGCAAAAAGACATTAAAGCCCGTTACACCAGTCTCGATATTGGTGACATCATTGGTGTTAAAGGTGAACTTCATAAGTCTGGTAAAGGCGATTTGTACGTCAACATGAGCGAATACCAATTGTTGACTAAGTCGTTGCGCCCATTGCCTGAAAAGTTCCATGGCCTAGCTGACCAAGAAACCAAGTACCGCCAGCGTTATGTTGACCTGATTACAAATCAACAAACCCGTGATACGTTCATGATCCGCAGTAAAATTGTAACGGGTATTCGTAACTTCTTGAGTGAGCGTAAGTTCATGGAAGTAGAAACACCTATGTTGCAGGTGATTCCCGGCGGCGCAACGGCCAAGCCGTTTACCACGCACCATAACGCATTAGACATTGATATGTATTTGCGGATCGCCCCAGAGCTTTACCTTAAGCGTTTGGTGGTAGGTGGTTTTGAACGCGTATTTGAAATTAACCGTAACTTCCGTAACGAAGGGTTATCGACGCGTCACAACCCAGAATTCACTATGCTTGAGTTTTATCAGGCCTATGCTGATTATCAAGACTTGATGAACCTAACGGAAGAAATGCTGCGCAGCGTTGCACAAGACGTGTTAGGTACGAGCATTGTGAAGAACACTATCAAGGATAGCGAAGGTAACGTAGTCGAAGAGAAAACTTACGACTTTGGCCAACCTTTCCAGCGTTTGACCATGAGCGAAGCGGTGATCAAATATTGGCCTGAAGCGAACGTTGAAGCGATCAACGATCCTGAAGCGCACCTTGATGAGCTTAAAGCGATGGCCAAGCAGCTGCACATCAAAGAGCCTGAAGTAGATGGCATATGGGGAGCAGGTAAGTACCTTTGCGAAATCTTTGAAGCCACAGCAGAAGAGCAACTTGATCAGCCTACGTTCATCACTGCATACCCGTGGGAAGTATCACCACTGGCGCGCCGCAATGACGACAATAGTTTCGTGACTGACCGTTTTGAGTTTTTCGTAGGCGGTCGTGAACTAGCAAATGGTTTCTCTGAGTTAAATGACTCAGAAGACCAAGAAGCGCGTTTCCGTAAGCAGGTAGCTGAAAAAGACGCGGGCGATGATGAAGCGATGCATTTTGACGATGACTATATTCGTGCCCTTGAATACGGTCTGCCGCCAACAGCAGGTGAGGGGATCGGTATTGACCGTTTGGTGATGTTATTCACTGACAGCCCTACGATTAAAGACGTCATCCTGTTCCCGCACATGAAGCCGGAAGTTAGCAGCGAGAAAGCTGAATAATCAGCCACTAATAATAGGTTTCGAGTATGAAAAAGAGCGCCGTTGGGCGCTCTTTTTGTATCTACACTCTGAAAAATACTCTGGCAAGCCTAACCCGCAATGTGACGCGTCACTAAGCTAATACGCCATTAAGCTAATGCTTTAATTTGGCTCACCAGCGCCGTGTTGAGTGGTACATCGATAGCGTGTTTCTCTGCTTCGCGGCAAATATAACCGTTGATATAGTCAATTTCGCTAGGGCGTTTGTGCGTAATGTCTTGATACATCGAGGAATAGTTTTCGCTGGTGGCCTGGGCAACATCAAGCACTTTTTGATAAAGCTGTTCTTCACTGCCTAAAAAGCCTAGGGCGCTCATTACCGCAGCGGTTTCTCCGCATATATCCTTTATCATGGCCTGATATTTGGCTTCTATTAGCTGGCCATTTTTGACTTTATATATCGCGGTCAGTGGATTAATAGCGGCGTTGATCGCAAGTTTATCCCAAAGCGCCTGTTCTATATTTTGCTGCCAAGAACATGGCGCTAAAAGCGTATCGAGAACCTGACTACATGACACAGTTTGTAGGGCGTCATTTTTTGGCGCGCTTTTTAGCTCGTTTTCTCGCTCGTTATGTAGCGTATTGTGTGGCGGGTTGAGTACATACCCAAGTTGGCAGTTTCCCAAACCGGTTTCAACCACGCTATGTGTATCAGGCTTATAGGCTGCATGACTGGTGGTTGCTGCAATCAGTGGGTTATTAGGAAGCAGCATTTTCGCGTCTTCGATAACCCCCATACCATTGTGCAGTAATACGATGGTTTGTGTCGGGGCTATGTAAAGTTGCATCTGCCTAAGCACATCGACTATTTGGTAGGCCTTTACCGGCAGTATGAGCATGTCATAATCATGTAGCGAGGCCAGTGCAATCGAATTGATGTCAATTTGATGAGACTGACCGGCTATGTCAGTGGCATTTAGTGTGAAATTGCGCTGCTGGCGCATAATTACCCCCACTTCTAGGTGCATTTTTATGCTTTTTAATAGGAGTAGGTTTCCAATAGCACCATTACCAACGATCGCGACTTTCACTGCTAGGTATCCTCTGTTTTTTGCCTAACTGGGGGAGGTTTTAGGCGTTGGCCAACTTTTTAACCAAGGTTCGGCATATTCTTGCTGCGCTGTTTGGCATTCTTCATCCGTAAATAGCGCGCCTTCGGTTGGTGGGCAGACTAACTGCACCAATTGACCTTGATAGGTAAAGCGCAGGCAATAGGCGTGCAGATAGGTTCGGTCTTGTGCCTGAGCTTTATATAATTCATCCCCTAAAATAGGGCTGCCCAAACTTTTTAACATGACCCTGAGTTGGTGGGTTTTACCGGTAAGTGGCTTTAGTAGAAACAAGCGAATACCGGCCGATACACTCTTACTAAAAAACTGAGAGACGGCGACAGCGTTGCCATTTTGGTTAAAAGCCCATTTCCCGTCGCGAATTTTTTTCATGGCACCTGTGACGGTACCTTGCTTTTTCTTTGGTTTAGCGCCGCCCAACGCAAGATAGTATTTTTCAATTTCCCTCGCTTCAAATAGTTTACCCAATTGGCTGGCTGCTTGCGCATGCTTGGCCAATATCAGTAAACCTGATGTGACTTTATCTAGTCGGTGGACTAACCACAGTTTATCAAATGCGTGCTGTGTACAAACCATGGGCAAAATCCCCGAGGTGCTTGCCTCATTTTGCACACTTACGCCGGGTGGTTTGTCGATAATAATGAAGTCAGGGTGATCGAAAACAACAGAAATCGGGGGAAAAGCGGAATTACTCAAGTAAAGCAATCGCCGCAGGGTAATCAAGATCGTCAATAGCGTTGCGCAACGCTGTTTGGGTATCGTTGTCCAGTGCGCAGTCTCTTATGTACTGATCGAGTTTGTCAGGGGTGATGAACTCGTTTCTTTTAAGCGCCTTAAGCAATTCTTGTTTGCCTTGAGGGTTAACTTCCCCTTGTGCAGCATTCGATGTGGCTGCATTTGCGCTTTGCACTGTATTAGCATACTCATTGGTTGTCGCTAACGTTTGCTTAAGAACAGCAATATACTGATTGCAATTGAGCGTTTCTGGCGCTTCGCTTTTAATTTGGGCTTCAAAGTCACGGCTAGCTTGGTGCAAAGCTGACATGCCTAAATTGCCACTTACCCCTTTTATGGTGTGAACTTGTTGGCGAACAGCGTCTAAATTTTGTAAGCGAATATCACTGACAAGCGTCTCTTCGACTCCTTCGTATTGTTCGTTGAACTTGCCAAGCATTTTGACTAATAAGCTCTCATTGCCGCTAAATTGGCGCAACGCAAAGTCTACATCGAAAATTACGGGGTCTTGATTCATGCACAGGATCCTTAGATCAGGTCGTCACTTACTGCTGAGTCAGCCCACAAGCTGGGTGACTTTGTTATGAATGAAAGGGTAGACTATTAAACTAGTGTAAATCAATGGGCAAGTTTCTCGTGGTAAAAAAAATCGTTATATTATCGGCATTTGCCGGCATTTTAGCCGCATGTCAACCAACCAGTTCCGTGTCACTTCCAACGACAACAAACTTACCCGAGGGGATAACCCTCATTTCCGAGCATACGGTAGATAAAAATCAGGTAGGTATTCCCTACAAGAAGTATCGCTTGGCCAATGGGTTAACAGTGGTGCTACATGAAGATCATTCTGACCCATTAGTACGTGTTGATGTCACCTACCATGTAGGCTCTGCTCGTGAGGAAGTAGGTAAGTCAGGGTTCGCGCACTTTTTTGAACATATGATGTTCCAAGGCTCAAAAAACGTTGCGGATGATGAGCATATTAAACTTGTCACCGAAGCTGGTGGGAATATGAATGGGACTACCAACTCTGATCGCACTAATTATTTTGAAACAGTACCTGCTAATCAACTTGAAAAAATGATGTGGTTAGAAGCTGATCGCATGGGCTTTTTACTGGGCTCAGTGACTCAAGAAAAATTTGAGATTCAGCGCGAAACAGTAAAGAACGAGCGTGGCCAAAGTTATGACAACCAGCCTTATGGCCTGCGCAGTGAGCGTAATTCAGAGGCGTTATATCCAGCTGGTCACCCTTATTCATGGTCGACAATTGGTTACATCGAAGACTTAAACCGAGTCAACGTAGATGACTTGAAAGCCTTCTTTAAACGTTGGTACGGGCCAAACAATGCAGTGTTAACTATAGGTGGCGACATTCAACCAGAGCAGGTTCTAAAATGGGCAAACAAGTATTTTGGGCCTATCCCGTCAGGGCCAGAAGTTGAAAACGCTGAAAAAACCTTGGTAACCCTAGATGACACTCGCTTCGTCACTTTAGAAGATGAAGTTCACTTACCTTTGTTACAGGTTACGTTTCCGACGGCCTATGTGCGTCACGAAGATGAAGCGCCTTTAGATGTGTTATCAAACATTTTAGGGGCCGGCAAAACCTCACTTTTCTATAAAAACCTCGTTAAGGATGGTTATGCTGTACAAGCATTGGTGTCACATCCTTGCCAAGAATTAGCATGCGAATTTCAACTGATCGCGCTTGCCAACCCGCAAAATAGCACCAATTTGTCTGAGCTTTATACACGGTTCGAGCAAACCCTGGCTGAATTTGAAAAGCGGGGGGTAAACGAAGATGATTTAAACCGGACTAAGGTCGGTATAGAGTCTTCCACCATTTTTGGATTGCAAAGCGTATCGGGTAAGGTTTCAACGCTTGCCTCAAATCAAACCTTCGATGGCGAGCCTGATATGGTGCAATACGATTTAAATCGCTATAACGCCGTGACTGCCGAAGACGTGATGCGAGTATATAAGCGCTATATTAAAAATAAGCCCAGTGTGGTGTTAAGCATAGTACCTAAAGGTCAGGCACAATTAGCCGCTAAGCCGGCTAACTTTGCTCCGCCAAAGCGCAACTTAGACAACCTCAGTACGGTTGAGCAGCATGTGGAACAAGCAGAAATTACAGATTCGTTCGATCGTAGCCTTGTGCCACCTGTAGGGCCTTCACCTGTGGTGAGTGTTCCGAATTTTGATCAACAAACGTTTGATAATGGGTTGACGCTTGTCACTTTAGATAGTGAAGAAACTCCTACTGTCTCTATTAGCTTTAATATGGAAGGGGGGCCGCTGCTTGACCCTATTGAAAAAGCAGGGCTGGCGTCGTTTACCGCACAAATGATGAATGAAACCACTCAGGGCTTTAGCAATGAAGAAATGGCCAATCAATTGGCGCTTTTAGGCAGTAGCATTCGCTTTGAAGCAAGTGGTCGTTATACCACAGTGCGGATCAATAGCTTGTCACGTAATCTTGATGCGACTTTAGCGTTATTTAACAAAAAGCTGTTTGCCCCTGCATTTTTAGAAAGTGATTTTGAGCGTCTAAAACAGCGCTCTGCACAATCGTTGCAACAACAGGTTAAAAACCCGTCTGTGTTAGCCAGTCGTGCGGTCAGTGAATTGCTATTCGGTGACAACAACCGTGTGAGTTTGCCTGACACGGGTACATTGCACACATTAAACAACATTAGCCTGGATGACGTAAAAGCTTACTATCAAAAATATTACTCACCGAGCATGGCTAATGTCGTTGTGGTTGGCGATATTGACCCGAAAACGATCGTGGGGTCATTGTCATTTTTGACAAACTGGTCAGCTAAATCATATGAAATAGAAGATTATGCCAAATTTCCGGAAATGGGAAAGCCTGTCATCTATTTGGTTGATAAACCGGGTGCAAAGCAATCTGTGGTGTCTATCGTTAAACCTTATCTACCCTATGATGCTACCGGTGAGCAATTTAGAAGTAAGCTGATGAATTTTGCGCTTGGCGGCGTGTTTAGCAGCCGTATTAACCTAAATTTACGTGAAGACAAAGGGTATACCTATGGTGCTTCAACAAGTTTTATCGGCGGGAAAACGTTAGGTTGGTTCGATGCCAGTGCCGATCTTAAACAAGATAATACCGCAGACGGTATTCGTGAAATGCTGAGTGAAATCAGTAAATATCATGAAAAAGGCATGACTCAGGCTGAGTTAGAGCTGATGCGCAATGCATTCACTCAAGGAGATGCGTTAGAATATGAAACACCGTCGAGCAAAGCGGGCTTCTTACGCCACCTACTTACTTACGAGTTAGATAAGTCATATCGCGCTACGCAAAATGAGATTATTCATAACATTGGTAAAGAAGAGTTGAACACGCTAGCTGCAAAAGTGCTTGATCCGGATTCAATGCAGATTGTGGTTGTTGGAGATGCTGAGGTGATCCGCGCTCAATTAGCAACCCTTGGAAGGGAAGTGGTTGACATGACCGTTGAATATTAACACCTGAATTGAGTGAAAAATAAAGTAACACAGGTCTATATTCCTTGAATTAACTTTAACGCTCCCCATTTACTGGGGGTTGCTGATATTACTGGAACTTATTTTGCAGACATTAGAAAAAGATTTTGCCGAGCGCGTGGCGCTCTTAGCTAAAGAAGACCTTGCTTCTACATTGACAGGGATCTGCCATGGAATTGAGCGTGAAGCGTTACGTATTCAACCTAATGGAAAGTTAGCGCAGACACCCCACAATGAGAAACTGGGGGCTGCATTAACCCATGAATACATTACCACTGACTTCTCTGAGTCTTTGTTGGAATTTATTACGCCTCCTGAACAAGACGCTGATAAAACTATGGGCCAATTACGTGATGTGCATAAGTTTGCTTTAGCTAATATTGATGATGAATGTCTGTGGCCGATGAGTATGCCTTGTTATATTGACGATCAAGATGAAATCCCTATCGCGCAATTTGGTTCGTCTAACGTCGGCAAAATGAAAAGTCTGTACCGAGAAGGTTTAAAGAACCGTTACGGTAGTATGATGCAAGCGATTGCGGGGGTGCATTTTAACTTTTCGTTGCCTGATACATTTTGGGATCTTTGGATAAACAAAACCCAAGGCAGCGAAAACAATAAAGAAACCAAGTCCGCTGCGTATTTTGCAATGATCAGAAATTACCGCCGTTTCTGTTGGTTAATCCCTTATTTATACGGTGCGTCTCCGGCAATATGCAGTTCGTTTGTAAAAGGGAAAAGCACCACATTACCTTTTAAAACAATAGGTAAGGGGTCGTTGTATTTACCTTATGCAACCTCCTTACGCATGAGCGATCTTGGCTACACAAACAGTGCTCAGTCGGGTTTGATGACCTGTTATAACCAAGTCGATACTTATATTGAGTCTTTGCGCAAAGCGATTAGTACGCCGTCAGACGTTTTCGAAAAATTTGCTGGCAAAAAAGACGGGCAGTATCAGCAACTCAATAGCAACGTATTACAGATAGAGAACGAGCTCTACTCGCCTATTCGTCCTAAGCAGCCAACAAAACCTTTAGAGAAGCCCACTGATGCACTGCAAGCCCGCGGTGTTGAGTACATTGAAGTGCGTGCACTTGATGTGAACCCATTTATTGATATTGGCATTGAACGCAATCAGTTTTTCTTTTTAGATGTATTTTTAGTGTACTGTGTTGTTATGCCTAGCCCAGACATGACAACTGATTCTTATCGCGAAACAGAGATGAATTTACGTGCTGTGGTCGATCATGGCCGTGACCCTTCATTAACGCTTACAAAAGACGAAGAAACGATAGCTATGACCCAATGGGCAGCTACTGTGTTTGACGGTATGAGGCAGGTAGCTAAAGTATTAGACAGTAACCTAGACGTGCCTGAATATAGTTTAGCTGTAGAGAACGAATGGCAAAAGATCCTAGATCCGGAAAAAACGCCTTCTGCTAAAGTATTGGCAATTTTACTAGCCAACGATAAGGATAATGGGGTTTTGGGGCTAGAGTTGGCATCAAGCTACAAAGCGCGTTTACATGACACTGATTATCAATTCTTTGATGCAGAGATGCTGAGCAAGCATGCAATGAACTCGCTGGAAGATCAGCGTCAAATTGAAGAGTCAGATACGGTGGGATTTGATCAGTTCTTAAGTGATTATTTTACTTATCAATTTGCTTAGTTTTTAGGTTACTTCGATTAAACCGGCTTAAGCCGGTTTTTTTGTGTTTGTTATACACTTCTCATTTGGCGTTATCAGAAAATAAAGCAAAAAAAAGCCCAGCTAAAGAGCTGGGCTAAGTAGTTTAATCGGGAACACACATAAACTAAAACACACGCTAATTATGACCGGTATCTTCGCTATTTAGTT
>BAEM01000046.1 GCA_000314955.1 Paraglaciecola chathamensis S18K6
CCAAATCACTGGGTGCTAATGAACATGGTTCGCTGATAAATGGTGGCTCCGTCAGCGGTGATATCACCTTAGGTGACTTAGATACCTGGACATTTAGCGCGAGTGCAGGTGAACGTTTACATATCCAATTGTCGGATGTGGATCGGAATAACTATTTTCCATGGATGGTGCTTTATTCACCTGAAGGGGAGAGACTGAGTCAGTCTGGTAATTACTCTGTGGCGAGTATAAGAAATCTTCTCGCTACGCAGACCGGCACTTACACATTATTAGTACAAGATGGAACAAGTCGACGTGATCAAACTGCTGATTATGAAATTTACTTTGCTAAATCACTCGGTGCGAATGAACATGGGAAGTTGAGTGGTGCTGGCTCCTATTTTGAAACGGTGACTCAAGGTGACTTGGATACGTTCACCTT
This sequence comes from Paraglaciecola chathamensis S18K6, assembly GCA_000314955.1. Classification (GTDB taxonomy): domain Bacteria; phylum Pseudomonadota; class Gammaproteobacteria; order Enterobacterales; family Alteromonadaceae; genus Paraglaciecola; species Paraglaciecola chathamensis. Next base: position 422 of record BAEM01000046.1, read on the forward strand.
TGATGGGGCTGTGGGAGATGAAGTAACGTTAGTCATGCGTGAAATTGACGCCATAAACTTATACCCCTTTATGACTGTACATAGTCCCGATGGCAGTTACCTTACGAACGCAGGCGACTATTCCAGCGCTGGACTCTATAATTTAAGCCTGCCAATGGATGGCACGTACACACTGGTGCTAAGTGATGGGACATCAGGCAAAGATCAAATTGGCGACTACGTCCTAGAGTTTAATTTGCCTACCGCGGCCCCTGATCCGCAAAAACCTATTGCGTCAGCGTCTTCTGCGCCAACGGTATATAAAGATCAGGTTATTCAACTCAATGGTTCGGGTTCGTTTGACCCCGACGACGCACCAGAGCCACTCTCGTACAGCTGGGCATTGGTCTCTACCCCTGATCTCAGCGGTTTGACACAAGCTGATATCACCAATGCACAAAGCTCAAATGCCACGGTTCAGCCAGACGTATATGGAGAGTATAGATTTGAGCTTGAAGTGAACGACGGCTTACTTACAGACAGCGCTATTGTTACGGTGACAGTGGTGAACCGTGCACCCACCGCCCATGCCGGTGCAGATCAAAACGCTGAGCTAAACGCGCTTACACAACTTGATGGCAGTGCATCTAGTGATCCTGACGGGGATTTACTCACTTACGTTTGGACCATTAGTGCCGTTCCAGCAGGCAGTAACCTTGAACAATTGCAAAATGCTTCAAGTGTAAACCCTAGCTTTACGCCTGATGTGGCGGGTGACTATGTATTCAGCCTTGTTGTAGATGATGGCGAAAATAGCAGTACAGGTGATTCAGTCGTTGTACGGGTCGCTGAAGCAAATGTAGCGCCGCAAGCAGATGTGCAAGTAAGCGGTGAAATGCTAACCGGTACGCAAGTCACCCTTGATGGCAGTGCAAGTGTTGATAACGACAATGGGCCTCAGGCATTGACCTACAGTTGGCAAGTGCTCAGTGTGCCAACAGGTAGTGCGGTTTCCAGTGGCAGTTTGGTTAACCAAGGAACCCCCAACACGAGTTTTACTGCCGATGTAGCGGGCAGCTATAGCATACAATTGTCGGTTTCAGACGGCGAACTAACAGATGTCATGGCAGTCACTGTGGTTATCAATGAAGTCGTAATAAACCAGCCGCCCGTCGCTAACGCCGGGAATGATCAGCAAATCGAAATAGGCGACAGCATCCAGGTTGATGCCTCTGCCAGCTTTGACCCAGACGAGGGCCCAGCCCCATTGTCGTTCGAATGGGTGTTTGTGTCGGTGCCACAAGGTAGCTTACTAAATAGCGAGAGTATTCAAACCACCTCAACCGGATCAGCGATGTTTGTGCCAGATGTATCGGGGGCTTATACGCTAATGGTTTCAGTGAGCGATGGTGAATTGAGCGATTCTGATTCAGTTGTGGTTACCGTCAGTGAAAACCAAATACCGGTAGCAAATGCAGGAGAGGATCAAACAGTTGATGCTGGTGAAAGTGTGGTGCTGGATGGCTCACTGAGCTTTGATCCTGATTCTGGCCCTCAATCTCTGTCTTACCTATGGGAAATTGCTTCACGTCCCCAGAACAGTGTGGCCACTATCGTTAATCAAAATAATGTGGTTGCCTTTATCGACCCCGACTTAGCTGGTTTGTATACCTTACGCTTAGTGGTTAGCGATGGGCAGGCGAGTGACTTCGACGAGGTACTCATTGATGTCATAGCGCAGGTTGAACCTAAGATGTGTGATGTTGATGGCAATAACTTTGTTGATAGCTTGGACATTCGCGCTATTGCTAGACGTCGTAATGCAACAGCAGAAGAAAATGATGTCGCAGATTGGGACCAAAATGGCGTGATTAATGTGCTCGACGCCAGAGGATGTGCACTGGAGTGTGACCTACCGCGTTGCTTGTCGAGACCCGATTAATACCAGCGAGATAAGCACAAGGATGTGCTGCTTTATCTCATATGATTATCTCGATCATGACAGTGACACAAGCGTTAGAAATTACTGCAAATTCAATATATAAATAAGGAATATTCATGTTGATCAAAACCAATATCGCTCATACGCTAAAACGCATAGTTCTTGCAGCAACTTTGCTTCTTGGGGTTAATCAAACGGCAAGTGCATTGCCAATACTATCGTTTAACAACGCGCAAAGTAGCGTAAACGAAACCGTTAATATCGGCGATACAGTGTCATTTGAATTATGGTTTTCCGGGTTAGAAACCGACGATGTAGGCGGGTTTGAATTTTTGCTTGGGTTCAATAACATTGTGAGCTCTATAAATTCAGCGGTGGGCAATATCGCGTTAGATGAATTTGATATTTTTGACGTATTCGCAAACGTTAATGATATCGACGTATATGCCGTCTCTTTTGTTGATGATTTATCTGCTCAAGCTGATGAGTTCATGTTTGCTACGCTGACGTTTATGGCGAGTAATGTAGGTGTTAGTCAGCTTAGTTTTAGCAATCTTATTGTGTCTGATGCGAATGCGATCGCGTTGGATATCAGTGTATTTGACGCACAAATTACAGTGCTTGACGATACAAGCAATGTGCCTGTGCCTACTCCTGCGTCCTGGGGAGTATTCTTACTCGGTGTGCTAGGGCTAGCCTGCAGATATAAAGGTGTTAAACCGAGCTAATACTTATGCTTACACCGACGCTAACACCGAAGAAATTACGGACGCTTACACCGACGAAAATACCTATGCTTAACCATGGGTGCGTTGCATTTGTCCATTGTTAGCTAGGGTTTACGTTTAGCGCGGCTGAGTTTAACGCCTTAAAGTCTGGTGATGCGGCAAAACCAGGGCAAATAGCGCTGAGTTTATCCCGGTACTCACTGGCTTTATGCGTGTCACCAAGGTGCAGCCAGCTCAATGCGAGTTGATGCAATGACACAGGATCAGCCGCGTTACTAAGGGCTTCAGCCTGCTCTTGCAGCGATGCTAACAGTTGAGCGGTTTGCAACTCAGGTGAAAGCTCAGTAACTAAAATATACATAGCCAAACGAGATGCTTTTTGCATCACGTTTGCTTCCCCTTGGCTAACCTCACGGTCAAGTTCAGACATGGCATTACGATATGCTTGAAGTGCCTTTTTGGTGTGACCTTGCGTGCGGTAGACGTCTGCTACATTCGACCAGAGTTGGTATAGCCCAGGGCCACCTTCTTCGGTGATGCGCTTGATTTGCGGCTCAAAAATATCCAACGCTTGTTGGTTCTCTCCGAGGTAAAAATGCAGCACTGCAATATTCGACAACAATACGGTGTGCTTTGGTTTAAGGGTTAAAGCTTGCTGATAATGTGCTTTAGCATTTTGCAAGTCACCAACACAAAACTCCAACGCCCCTAGATTGTTTAGCGTTTGGTAGTTAACAGACAACTCTGCAGCTTGGCTGAAATAATCGATAGCGCCGATTTGATCCCCTTTAAAGTAATGGGCGCGGCCTTGGGTATAAGGGATTTTCCAATTATTCGGTTCAAGCTCAGCTGCGTGCTCAAGGGCTGCTAGAATGCGCGTGAAAAGCTCAGGATCGCGGTTTTTAAGAAACATACGCATCTGGCTTTCAGCCATCTTTTGCAGGGCAGTAGTATCATTTTGATCGGCACCGAGCGCCTTGGCAAAATGTTGATTGGCGATTTCATAATCTCCCTTAACTCTGGCGAGATTGCCCAGTGCGTTTTGAATAAACACAGAGTCAGGCTTTATGGCTACCCCTTTGTTGCAATAGGTGCTGGCGTCTTCTAGGTAATTTTTGTCACTGGTTTCTAAATTTTGCTCCACTAGGGCTGCGCACATTCCTGCATAGCCATGCACTAGCTCTGGTGCACTATTGATGACGCGCTGAAAGTCAGCCATTGCGCGTAAAATAACTTGTTCTGAACGCTCACCTTCAAAATTCTGCATACCATGTAAAAAGCGTTGCAAGCTGTACCAGTCAGCAATATTAGCGATCGGACGTTTGGTGAGTAACGTGTTCAAACCCTCTTTCAGTTGTGATTCGATGTATTGTTCAGAAGAAGACTTGCTGAAAACCCCAGACCAAACTTGCTGCATATTTTCATCACGAGATAAAAATAAACGCACCGCGATGTAGCGACCAATTTCAATTAATTCGCCGCTTATGACCAGATCGGCTTTTTTGCTACGCAATAATTCTTGTGGGCTTTGTACACTCGCATGCAAAGCAGAACTACCAACAATAAGCTGGGTTGGGCCAGCCAGTAACTGCTCAATACTGCGCGTTATATCGCTACCTCTTGGGCCTGTAATTGGCATGACAGCAACCACTTTATTGTCAATATCGACAATGCCTGCCAGCGCAGTGCTGGCGACACTGTTGTCATCGAATGGCCAAAATCGGTCTACGAGCAATACGCAAAGTAAAACAACTAGCGTGACCAGCAACAAAGGCATGCGCTTGTTTGTCTGTTTTTGACGCTCAACGTCTTCAGCTTTGTGTATATCAGGTGTGTTGCCAGATGTATTGTCAGATTTGTTATCAGGGGAGTCTTGCTGATGTGAATCTAACGAAGGGTTAAGCACTGCTGGGAGCGGGCTTTCAGCATGTTCCGCCGCTAATGGGGGAGCGTCATTGTCGTGCCGAGGTACATGTAAATGCTCATTATTTTCTGGGACCTTTTCAGGCTCAGTGTGAGCTAGTGCTTGCTGATTAACCGCGGACGCACCGTCATGATTAGCTGTATTTTGGGTCGAGACATCGACTTCACCAGAGTCTAAATAGAGCACCCAAGCTTCTACATTTAATGCTTTTGCTACTCTTTCGATGCTCAAGGGATCGACAGGATCTCCTCGAAACACCCTACTTACCAAAGAGCGAGGTGCTTTTTCTAAGCCTTCAAGGCTTTGTATTTTATCAACTACTTCTGCCTGAGATTTAAACCCTGCGGCTAATTGTGCACTACGTAGTTTTTGTTTGGACGCTCGAATTCCTCGAGAGCGCGCTTTATTATGAGAGGTCTCTGTGGATTGTCCTTTTGTCACAGTTGCCATCCATTATTGTTATCGTCGTTTAAGGGATCTAACGGGATCATTATTAAACTAATAGACCGGAAAGTTAATCGATTTTTGAGTATTTTTTGATTAATTATTAAGCTTGTCTACGGCGAGTTGACGACTTCGTTAAATAGCATATCTTGTTTTTTCTCGTTTTGAGGGATTAACCATTGCCAAATATCAAACAAACGAATCTATAAAACTGCTTTCACTTCAATATGTTGTGGCATTTGCTAAAGTAAACGAAATTTGTTTGCTGAGAGGGCTAAATGAGCGCCTACTTAATAATTCAAGCCACAGTTCATGACTGGCAGAAATTTGCTAAATACACTGAAGTTGTACCGCCTTTGGTCGAAAAGTTTGGTGGCCAGTATATTGCCATGGGTCAGCCCGAGCTCATTGAAGGGCAAGATGCTCCGAAAAGCGTGGTGATATCTCAGTGGCCCGATTGCCAAGCGGCGCACAACTTTTGGCAGTCACCTGAATATGTACAAGCCAAGAAGCATCGTGAAGGTACAGGGCAATTTAGTGTTTTGCTAATCGACGGTTTGTCACAAACAACATTGGAGTAACTCATGTCTTTAGCGTATACCGCAGTTGCATTACAAACGCGATGTTTTGCTATTAATAAGTTAAACGTTGCCGATGCTAGGCAAAAAATGATCAAAAACATACGCACAGTGGCTGGGCAAGTACAAGGAACTAAGGGGTTTGTTGGGCCCAGCGTTAAATTAGTCGTATTACCTGAGTATTTTTTAACTAGTTTTCCATTAGGAGAGTCCCTCAGCGAGTGGAAAGAAAAAGGTGCTATTGCCCAAGACGGTAAAGAGTACGATTTGCTCAGTGAAATAGCCCAGAAAAATAATATTTACCTTTCTGGCAATGTGTATGAGCTTGATCCCCATTTTCGCGATTTGTATTTTCAAACTTCATTTATTCTCGGGCCAAATGGCGATTGTGTTTTGCGCTACCGTCGTTTGGTCTCGATGTTTGCACCCACGCCCCATGATGTGCTGGACAAATACTTAGATGTATACGGTCAAGACGCCTTGTTTCCGGTGGCGAAAACCGAGCTGGGCAATTTAGCCTGCGTCGCCTCAGAAGAAATTCTATACCCTGAGATCAGCCGTTGTTTAACGATGAATGGCGCAGAGGTATTGTTGCACAGTAGCTCAGAAGTTGGCTCTGTTGAGCTAACGCCTAAAGATATCGCCAAGCGCGCCCGCGCGGTTGAGAATTTAGCCTACGTTGTGTCGGCGAATTCCGCAGGCATTGCGGATATTGATTTTCCTGCTGAGTCTACCGATGGTATGTCTAAATTAGTGGATTTTAAGGGCAGGGTTATGGCTGAGGCAGGAATGGGGGAGAGCATGGTGGCAAATGCTGAGCTTGATATCACTGCTTTACGCCGCTATCGAAACAAACCCGGTATGGGCAATATTTTGTCTCGCCAGCGAAATGAACTGTTTAGTGCGCATTACAATCAAGCTGTGTATCCGGCGAATACCATGCTCAATGCTGGTCAGCAGGTTAACGTGCCCGAACGCAGCCACTTCATTCAAACACAGCTTAATAGTATTCAAGCTTTGAAAAAAGCCGGGGTCATTTTGCCGGAGCAGTCAGATGAATAACGACATGCAAACAATGGTTGTGATCAACCCTCGCACAGGCAAAGAAGATTTTAATTTACCCTTGTTCAGTGCACAAAACGTCGTGGATATTGCTCAGCAATTAAAGCAACAACAAATACAGTGGTGGGCACTCGGTTTGAGCGGTCGCATACAGGCCCTAGAGAATTTAGCCGATGCAATGGCTGAACATAAGCCCAAGCTGGTTGCAGCCCTAGTAAACGACACCGGACGAGCAAGTGAATCGGAATTAGAAGTGGATGTGACCATAAGTGGTATACATCGTTGGTGCAAGCAAGCCCCAGGATTACTGGCCAAGTCAGAGCCTTGGGCGGCTGAAATTCCGTTTATTGAATTACAGCAAGACTATTTGCCTTACCCTTTAGTGGGGGTCATCAGCCCGTGGAATTTCCCTTTGCTGCTGTCGTTAGTCGATGCGATCCCCGCCTTGCTTGCTGGCAGTGCAGTGTTAATTAAACCCAGTGAAGTGACTTCGCGATTTGTTACGCCATTTAATGAGCTGCTTTCAAACGTACCGGCCTTACACAAGGTGCTTGATATCGTGACAGGTGCTGGCGCAACCGGTCAAGCGGTTATTGAAAACGTTGATTCGCTGTGTTTTACCGGCAGCGTTGCGACTGGTCGTCAGGTTGGTAAGGCATGTGCTGAGCGTTTTATTCCAGCGTTTTTAGAGTTAGGAGGTAAAGATCCTGCTTTGGTATGTCATGACGCAGACCCAGAGCTTGCCGCAAAAGCCTTATGTTGGGGCAGTATGGTCAACGCTGGGCAATCTTGTATGTCGTTAGAACGGGCTTATGTTCACAAAGATATCGCCAAAGTATTTCTGACCAAATTGGTAGAAAAAGTCGATGCCCTCGCGCACAACTACCCAGACATTCACCAAGGGCAGATTGGCCCAATCATAAGCGCGAAACAAGTGGCCATTGTAGAAGCGCAATTGCAAGACGCTAAAGACAAAGGAGCGACCATTCTATGTGGCGGTGAGGTTCGTAATCTTGGCGGAGGACGCTATTGTGCCCCGACAGTGCTGACGGATGTCACACCGGACATGCGTATTGTGAGTGACGAAACCTTTGCGGCTATTCTACCTGTTACTGTCGTCGACAGCGATGAGCAAGCTATCGCGCTGGCTAATGACTCTGAATTTGGTCTATCAGCGGCAGTGTTTAGCCAAAACGTTGATTATGCAAAGCAGGTAGCTAGCCAACTTGAAGCAGGTGCAGTCAGTATTAACGATGCGTCATTGACAGCGCTTATCCATGAAGCTGAAAAACAATCATTCAAATATTCTGGCTTAGGCGGTTCAAGAATGGGCGCAGAGTCGATTCGCCGGTTCACTCGCAAAAAGGCTTATATCCGCAATACGGGCGTGCCGTCGCCTTGGTGGTTTTAAGCCAATTTTACGCTAGGCATTATGCTAGAAATCCCACGGCGCAGCTGGAAACAGCATGGCGCAATGATAAGAAAGTCGCTGCTAGGCGGCTTTTTTATGGTGTGGGTTCTGCACTTTGTGACGAGTATTCACGTCACAACACAGTGAATAAGCTATAAGGCAAACAGACAATGGTCTTACGCAGTCAATCGCTAAGCCAGTACTGCTAAATAAAACTGCATATTGACACCGTTTCTTGCCCTTTTTAGCCAGCGCCTTTTGTTATCGTTTCTAACTAGCGTTCTTTCCTACAGTTTATAATGACTGTTTATAACTACCGTTCTTAACAACTGTTCTTAACGACCGTTTTGAGTTGCTATGACCTAACGCTTATAGCAGAAAATATCACAAGAGCACTGAAGCGTTTCGCTGTTGTTATTAGCCAACAAAAAACGGCAAACGTAGAGCACGCTTGCCGTTAATTTATGGCTTAAAAAAACCTTTGTTAGAAAGAGTCGGGCACATGTGCCGTAGCGAGCTACACGTGCTTTTTAACCTGACTGATCAGCACCACAGATAAAGCCACCAATACACAGAAAATCATAAATGCATTTTGGTAGCTACCGTAGGCGTCGTAAATGGCACCTGTTGCCCAAATGCCTAAGCCGCCGCCAAAGGCATCTAATACCGTGATGGTACCTAATAATTTGCCTGATGCTTTAAGGCCAAAGTTGTTTACCGCATTGAGTTGCAATAAGGTGTAAAAACCGCCCCACATAAAACCAATTAAACCAACGGCAATGAGCACAGTATCTTCGCCGGTAAATAACATACCCACTAAGCCGAGTAGCATTAAACTTAAATTAGAATACAGAACGCGCCTACCGGTAATTTTGTCGGCCACTAAGCCAAATAGAAACTTACCGATGAGGGCAGGAATAAACAATACGCTGAGTCCCGCTGCGGCAGCTTGAACGCTAAACCCGAGATCCATTAGATGTAACACCAGGTTGGCCTGAAAGCCCATTATGGTGTAGAAGGTGAACATAGCGATAAAGGCAATTGACCAAAATGAACGCGTTTTAATGGCTTCTTTGTACGTTAAGCCGTGTTGGGAAAGATCGGCGCTTGGCGTTTGCGCGCTGCCATCAAAACCATAGGGCTTGAGTCCCATGTCAGTGGGGCGATTGCGCAGTAAAAATAATGCCAGTAAAAATAAGCTGGATGGAATGAGAGCAGCCAATTGCATTCCTTCACGCCATGTCATGCCATCCGCTAGCCAGCCACCAAATAGAGGGGCCAGCACGGCGCCACCCAATGAAGTGCCAACCACGGCAATACCAATGGCTGTTCCGCGCAGCTTAACAAACCAGTTCGAAACCAAAATAACAGCTACGTTTAAACCACAAGCCAGCAATACAATCGCAAATGCAGCATGAATCAAATATAGGTCGCTAATATTTTGAATATTGCCATAGGCGTAAAAGCTTAGACTGAGCACCACAGTGCCTACCATAATAAGAAACTTAACCCCAATTTTGTCGATTAACACGCCAATAATGGGAGCCAACAGGCCGGTGATCGCTAGGGTAATGAACCCTCTTAATTTAAGATCGCCCCGAGACCAGTCACTAAATTCGGCAAGAATAGCCCCATCGAACGCGGTGATGCCGGTGATCACCATGCCGTTAGAGACTAACAAGCACGTCATGGCAATAAATACGGTGATCCAGTGCATAGGATGTCCCGCTCGTTTGCCCTTTTCGGATACTGGGCTTTCATTCGACTCTGATACTGACTGCATGGGTATTCCTCTTGTATTGTTGTTATTTCTCTGCGCAGGACAGGAATTGTTATTATTAAGTTGGCCAGTTTTTCCCGCCTACCCAAGTACCGGCGTAAGCATTAAACGTTTGAATTTTTATTGATGCCCAAATATCGACGAGATAATAAGGGTCGCTAAATAGCAGTGTTTTTGCCTGTTGAACCGTCGGGGCGTCCAGTATGTATAAAGACCCCACAATCTGTTCATCTTGCTTTAAAGGGCCTGCAACACATATTTGTGCCATGTTCGATTCCACCCAAGCAAGATGAGCGCCCAAATTTTCAAGCCGCTTATCTTGCTGGGATGGGGTTTTATCAACACAGTGAAATTGCACTAACATTGTCTTTTAATGCTCACTTATTGGGAAAAAGAACAGACGTAAAGCTGAAGCGCTTAGCTGGATAAATGCTTTGTGCGACAAGAATTAAATCGTCATCCGCTACTGAATAATAGCGCCTAGTAATTTTCATGGCGGCTGAGTTTGCGCTTGCTGATAGCTGTGAAGCCAGCGGCTCAGGCAACAGGCAAGCAGATATTTGCTGTTCAATTTTGCCGATTTTCTTATCGTCTAACGCTTCTATCACTGCGTAAATTGCGGTTTTTTTGTCTTTTAGTTTTTCGTCCACTTCGTCTTGATGTGGGCGGCGATAGATATTCGAATAGCAAATTGGCTTTTTATCGTGAGGCTCAGTACGGATACCACCAATATGGATGCATTCATGACCTTCCGTTGTGTCAAGCAAGGCAGCTGTTTCTTCATCCAATACAATCATGTCGCTGACGTGTACTTCAAATCGGGTGTGCTGACCAAAAGCCAGAAGATCTTTTACCGAGTTAATGAACTGATTTATTTGTTCTGGCATGGTGTTACGTTTGACGAGCGTACCTGACCCTTGCTTGCGCTCAACTAAGCCAGTTTTTTCTACGTACCGCAAGGCTTCGCGGGCGGTGTGACGGCTTATCGAAAATTGCTCACAAAGCTGTTTTTCGGTTGGCAGCAAGGTATTGAGCGCATACTCGCCAGACAAAATCTGGTTAATGAGCGTCTCTCCAATGGTTTGATACAAAGGAAGTGCGTGCTTACTTGACTGAGATTTGATTTTAGTCATTTATCCTCGATGGTTATTCGAATAACAGGAAAATACCTGTTATAAATATGTCCGGACAAATCGAAGAGTATAGGAATAACACTAAATTGCCAATCAATCTTTCACTCACCAAACAGCTGTTAATTGACATTGATCAAAAGTCGGTCGCACCGCAAGATCTGATGCGAGCCGGTGCACATGTTTTAGATTGGGTTGCCTGTGCCAGCCTAGGTGCTGACTCTGCAGCAGGTTCTGCTTATCAGGCATTGTTAACCCTAGACGCAGGTGGGCCATGCTCTGCAATTGGTCAAACTAAACAACTAAGTATGCAAAATGCGGCGTTGTATAACGGGGCGCTAGGCAACGTGCTGGAGATGGATGATATTCATCGTAGCTCTATTTTGCACCCAGGGCCTGTGGTTATTCCCGCCGCTCTTGCAGCAGCGCAGCAAGTTGGGTGCTCTGTTGACGTATTTTTGCGAGGGGTAATTCGCGGCTACGAGGTCACCATTCGTATGGGGGAAGCGATTGGTCGCAGTCATTATGCTTATTTTCATAATACGGCCACCTGTGGTGCCCTTGGCGCAGCGGCGGCGACAGCGGCCATTTTTGAGTTGTCACAACAGCAAACCCTTTGGGCGATTGGTAATGCGGGTAGTACCACAGGCGGCTTATGGCAAATGCGTAACGAGCAAGTGCTAACTAAGCAATGGCATAACGCAGAAGCATGTCGTGCTGGGCTGATGGCCAGTTTTATGGCTAAGCACAACTTAAGTGGGCCGGAATATATATTGGAAGGCCCGCAAGGGATTTTTGCTGCCTTATCTGATGATTCGTGCCCCGAAGCGTTTATTCAAACGCACCCCAGTTGGCGAATTTATGACTGTAGCTTTAAGCCTTGGCCGGCCTGTCGTCACGCTCACCCTGCGATGGACGTATTGCAAGAGCTTATGCGTGAGTATGGTTTTAGTAGCGATGAAGTAGCACATATCGATGTGGGGGTTTATCAAGACGCCCAAGTGTTTTGTGACAGAGCGAATCCGCAAACGAGCTTAGAAGCCAAGTTCAGTATTCAGCATGGATTAGCCGCCATGCTATTGTGGGGCGCACCAATGCTTGCTCACTATCTTCCTGAGGCATTTAGCCAAGCTAAGTGCAGCGCTTTACGCGGGGTAATTCGCGTGCAGGTAAACGCAGAAATTGAACGTCGTTATCCTGCCCGATTTGGTGCCAGTTGCACAGTACGATTGAAAAACGGAACTCAGTATCAGCGCGAACATATAGATACCTTAGGCGACCCAGAAACCCCGTTAACTGAGGCTCAGCGCCATGCAAAAGCGCATATGTTGCTGAGTCACAGTGGTATGTCAGAACAACAAATACAACAGTTATGTCAGTTTGACTGGTTGCAGTCGGGGAATATTTCCACTTTCAGTGCGCTGATGCGTAATCAACATAGTGAATAAATTATGAGCCAACCTATTAATGCCATTGCCCTGTTGTTTGCGCACATCGAAAATACCGCTTATGAGCAGTTACCCGATACCACTATAGCCGCTTGTAAAACGTTTATTTTGGACTCGTTAGGTGTCGGAATAAGTGGTTCACGCGTGCCCCAAGTGAGCCAACTGAAACAGGCTGTAAAACAGTGGGGGCAAGCAGAACAAGCACAAGTTTGGGTGACAGGAGAGTGGCTGCCAGCGGCCTCTGCTGCTGCTATCAATGGCTACCAAATTCATAATCAAGAATGGGACTGTGTGCATGAGCCCGCGGTTGTACACCCTATGGCGGTGATTTTATCGTCTTTGATGGCTTATGGACAAGCGCACAATCTTAGTGCAAAGCAGCTTATTCTTGGTGTGACATTGGCGGTAGATGTAGCCACGTTGATTGGCCAATGTGTGACATCCAGTTTGAAGTTTTTTCGACCGTCAGTGTGCGGTTGCCTAGGAGCAACCGCTGGCATGTGTGCCATGCTCGGCGTAAAAGGTGAGATGTTAGCCAATGCCCTTGGCATTGCCTATAGCCAAATCAGCGGCACCATGCAATCCCATGTTGAAGGCTCACCTATGCTGGCGATGCAAATTGGTGTTAATGCCGCCACCGCTATTCGCGCTGTGGATATGGCCCGTGCAGGGCTAGAAGGGCCAAAAGATATTCTTCAAGGGCCCTATGGTTACTTTCACCTATTTGAAGACAGTTATGATTTGGCGCCCTTACGTGACAAGGTGGGTCGTGAATTTCAGATAGAGCAGGTTAGTCATAAGCCTTTTCCCACTGGCAGAGCCGGGCATGGCACCATTGATGGGCTACAACGATTACAACGCACTCACGGCTTTAGTGCCAAAGAAGTCGCTAAAATTGATGTGTATGCTCCGCCATTAATTAATAAGCTGGTAGGCCGGCCCGTAAAGCTAGGTATGGATGCCAGTTATGCCAAGTTGTGTAATGGCTATATTGCCGCCAGCGGCTTATTAAAAGGCGATGTCGGCGTCACCGATTTTTCCGCTGATTGCTTAGCCGACCCAAATATTCTCACGTTAGGGGCCAAAGTCGATACCCATTTGAATCACGTCACCGACCCTAATGCATTAGCCCCTGTGCGGGTTGAAGTAAGGTTAATATCTGGTCAGCAATACCAGATAGAAATAGCGGATGTGTTAGGTAGCCCGCAAAATCCGTTAGATCGCCAAGCCCAGTTGGCGAAATTTCGCGCGGCCTGTAAAAGCGCGATTGTCCCTTTTGCTGAAGATAAAATTGCTTTTTTGATAAAACGCATAGACCAACTGGAACAGATCCCGAATATTAATCACTTAGTTGATGCACTCGTTAGTAATAGGTAAGCAGATGAAAAACACGGTTGATAACGCAGTCGGTTCTCCGGCAAGTCACACACAAAAACACACGTATCCCACCTATTTTGAGTCCTTCGATTATGACCAAATGCTTAAAGATTTTCCTTTAGGCGATGGGGTATTTGAGACCTTTAAAGGGATGAGCAAAGCTCGTTTAAAAACGCTGCAAAATGAGCGATTTATGGTGGTAGTAAAGCGCGCATGGGAGATCCCTTTTTACCAGCGAATATGGGGTAAAGCGGGTGTGAAGCCCCAAGACATTCAAAGTATCGATGACATTCAAAAGCTACCATTAATTTCCAAATCAGACATTATGGAAAGCGTTGAACAGTATCCACCGATTGGTGATTTTCATGGCCTTGATGGCATACCCGCTGAGCAACGCCCACCCTTGGTATTTCATACGACCAGCGGAACAACAGGTACTCCTCAACCCTTGTTGTTTGGACCGAAAAGTCGAGAAGTACAATCGTTGCTGGTGGCACGGTCCTACCGGTTTATGGGCTTAAAGCCCGCTGCAACCATTCAGTCTTGCTACGGTCACGGCATGATTAACGGCGGGCACTACATTCGTGAAGCCGTTACCAAATATACCAATGCGTTATTTTTATCGGCGGGCACAGGGGTTGAAACACGCTCGGTGCAGCAGGTTAATTTAATGAAAACCTTCGGGGTGAATGTTCTCGTCGGATTCGTTGACTACATCAAACGTTTAGCAGATGTGGCTAAAGAAGAAGGCTTAGAGCCGGGAAAAGACATAAAGATCGATATGATTATCGGCCATTTGGGTATGGAGAGCCGCGAAAGTATTGCTAAAACTTGGGGCAACCCAGAATTGTTTGATTGGTATGGTGTGGGTGACACGGGCACCATAGCTGCTGAGGGCCCGGACCACAGTGGAATGTATGTTTGGGAAGATGCCCAGTATTTAGAATTACTTGATACCCAAAGTAATCAACCGGTGACACCTGGTGATACAGGCAATATGGTAGTGACCTGCCTATACAAAGATGATGTGTACCCGATTATCCGCTTCAATACCCATGATATTACGCAAGAAGTCGTCGGGGAAAATACCCTCAATCTGCCGTTTAAACGAATTAAAGGTTTTATGGGCCGTTCGGACAATATGGTTAAACTCAGAGGGATCAACATCTACCCACAAGGTATTGGCCCAATGTTAGACGAGCGTGAGGAATTCCTTGGGGAATTTATTTGTGAAGCGGTTCGCGACGAAACTGGGCGAGATGAAATGATAGTGCGAGCTGAGGTTTCAACCCCTGAGTCGCAACGAGCGGAGCTGCTGACAAAATACGCTGCAATATTAAAACGCAAGATAGGTATCGAAGTACAAGTCGCGTTGGTGGGAGAAGGGGAATTAACACCACTCACTCAAGTCGATGTGCGCCAAAAACCTATTCGCCTAATTGATAGCAGGTTTAAATAATGGATATGGCACTACTCAGTCAGGATGTGAGCACCCATGTCGCCCTGATCAAAGATAAGCAAATTTCTGCGCAAGAATTGGCAGAGCTGCAATACCGCTATATTAAACGGGTCAATCCTAAAATTAATGCGTTTTTACAAACTGCTTTACCTAAATGTGCACCTCAAGAGACGCGCACAGGTTCGGTGTTTCAAGGCATTTGTATAGGCGTTAAAGACAATATTGATGTGAAGGGGTTTGCGACCACAGCCGGCATGGCGACCCGTATCGGGCGACAAGCGAAGCAAGACGCGTTTGTAATTAATCGTCTTCGTCAAACCGGGGCCCAGTTTATAGGCAAATTGAATATGCATGAGGGCGCCCTTGGTGCCACCAACCAAAATGAACATTTTGGTGATTGCCACAACCCGCACAAACACGGTTATACGCCGGGCGGTTCTTCTGGCGGCTCGGCCGCAGCGGTGGCCTCAGGTATGGTTGGCTTATCACTAGGTACAGATACTATGGGGTCGGTGCGTATTCCTGCGGCCTATTGCGGTATCTTTGGTTTTAAGCCAAGTCGCGGCGCGGTGAGCAATCATGGCTCAGTAACGTGTAGCAGGGTGATGGATAATATCGGGCCTATGGCGCGCTCTGCAAAAGATTTAACACTGGCCATCAGTGTGATGAAAGCATTTGACGAAAGTTGTGCTGCCTCTATCGATTTTAAGGCAATTGATTGCTTTACTGCTTCTGACAATAAAGTACTATTGGTACCCGAAAACCTCGAAGGGTTAGGCGTATCCTCTGATATCGCTGCTGACTTTTCTGCCAATTTAAGTGCATTTACTGACTTAGGGTATACCCTTCAGTATTTTGATTTTTCTGATTATGACTTCGCTGCAGCTCGAAGGGCTGGCCTACTGCTTTGTGAAGCCGACATGCGCGTTGAGCATCAAGAAGATTGGCTAAACCAGCCGCAAAAATTCTCAGAATATATGCGCGGCATGTTGTCATATATAGAACGAAAAACCCCCATGGACATGATGCAATCTGAGCGAGTGCTAGATAATGCGAAAATTTTCGCCCGGCAACTGTTCAAGCAAGGCTGCGCCATACTGATGCCAACGGTTTTGCAACGCGCATTTTCGTTTGCACAGCCAGTACCGGCGAATCAAGCTGACTTAACCAGTTTTGCTAACCAAGCTGGTTTGCCAGCAGTGTCTTTACCAATGCTAAGTGACAATATACTGCCAGCTGGGATGCAAATTGTTGGGCCACTGGGCAGCGACAATCAACTGTTAGACTTAGCCGAGCGTTGGCAAGAGCACACCCAGTTTCGTTATATTTTGCCGAGCCTTGACTAACACTAATGCATGCCAAAAACGGTCAGGCGAACAGCGCTCTGGTTAGCTGTAATTAAGAAGAATAGTTTTCCAAAGAAAGCGAATACTTCATGCTTCACTAAATTAAATCTAACAGGCGGCTGTTTGCCAAATTGCAAGCTGTCGCCATTGGATTGTAAACAGCATAAGCTTCACTAAAACGGCCTTTCATTCGGGGGGCCCACTCAATATCTCGTATTCAATAACTCGCACTCGTATTCAATAACCCGCATAAATAGTGGGGATAATAAGGGGTGCAGTAAAGCCATATTGTATTTGCGGCCTGTTTAGAACGGCGTAATTCCAATGCGCAAAAGCGTGAAAAAATATCCTTCCCTCTACGCGTTTTTTATCGGTTAAATTAGCTTATTTGCCATCTGATTGGTTGTGTAAAATGGCCGACTTGCTGGTTTTTTAACGCCTTAAAGCGCATCTGCTTTTAGTTTCTCTATCCTGAAACCCTTGTTATTCGCTGTTTATAAGCCGGTGACACAGACAAATTGATATTCATCATTCTTGATTAATTGCCCCTAGCGTAGAGTTTTGGCAAGGGTTGAGTGGTAATCAAATTGCAAGGCATGAACGATTATCCCGACTAAGAATAATGAAATATTACAAGGGTTAATCTATGTCTTTTTTGGAAATGTATCAGTTACCCATTTTAAGATGGCTACATATTGTGGCGATGGTGTATTGGTTAGGCGGTGAGTGGGGCGTATTTCAAACCTCATTCAATGTTATCAATCGGAAACTGTCGATGGATGAGCGACGCCGTCATATGGAAACGGCCTATCGTATAGATATATTAGCCCGAACCGGCATCATTATGTTATTGCCACTTGGTTTACACATGGGGCACATCTGGGGTGTTCAGCCGCTAGGTGGAAACTGGCTAACCGGTATGTGGATCTTGTTTGCGCTATGGTTGGGCTTATGTTGGTCAGCTTACATTTTCCGCGAAAGCGATACCGGTATTCGTTTAACTAAAATTGACGAGGGTATTCGCTTCATTGTTATACCGGCGCTGATGATCACTAGCCTTTGGTCACTGTTTGGTGATGGGCCCTTAATGGCTGAAACTGGGCAGAAATGGTTCTCTATTAAAATGTTTTTATATGCCTGTACTTTGGTGATTGGACTTAAATTACGCTTTATCATGCGTGAGTGGACTGAGCTATTTCGCCAGCTTGCAATGGGCGAGAACGCTGAAGTTGAAGCCACCCTAGACCGCTCTATTCGGTTTGGTAGAAAACTAGCATACCTTTACTGGATACTCATTTTAACAGTCGCGTTTTTCGGTGCGGTTAAACCGATGTAGCAAGATACGGATACAATCTCTTGATATGACAAACGCCACTTCATGATGTGGCGTTTTTTATATCTGCAGTCGTCACATTTTAAGCCGTGGCTTTTGAGTGATTAGCGCTTCTTGCTGCTAGTTTGAAGGTTCAGGCGTTAGGTCCATCCGGTATTGAAAACGTTCAGGGTGGTACAGGGCAGACAGGTAATCTACTAGGTTTTCATTTTCATCATATGAGCGACGAGTCAAACTTAACAAGGGAAAGCCCGCTTCTACACCTAATTCTTTAGCCACCTCCGGCGTAGCCGCAGAGGCACTTAAAATTTGCTTTACATGTTTGATTTCGATTCCATTTTTACGAAATATTTCAAGGCGAGTGGTCGTTTCTAAGCTAGCTTTTTCGTTAAACTTATTCAGCCCTTTGCTCCAACTCACATAGTAACCAAACGCTTCATGTAGGCGGCTTCTGACGCGCGTCATTTTCAATAAGGTTTCGCCTTCAACTAGGGCGAATTCTTCCGCTATTTCTGCTGGTGGGCGTGCCGTGGTTAGTTCAACGACTCTTGCTTCTGAGTGCTGGCCCATAAATTCTAGCTCTTGCAGCATGCCGACTAAAGGTGCTTTGACCGGTTTGGGCTGATACTTATGCGTAACATGGGTGCCTTTAGCCCGGCGTCTTGCGACTAGGCCTTCGGCGGCCAGCTCGTCAAGTGCGCGCTTGGCAGTGATCCGTGAAATGCTGAACGCTTGAGACAGCCCCAATTCAGTCGGTAACTGTGACCCATCTTCTAAACTACCGTTCAAGATATTCTGTTTAAGCAGGCTGTAAAGCTGGTAGTAAAGGGGCGTTGGTGACTCTTCATTTAACTTGGTCTGATTGAGCGAAGCAAATTGAGCATCGAATGACATGGGTTATCCATCTCCATATTTGGGTGGTTCAAGAAAATGATATATCAATATAACAAGATAACATAAATAGTGGAGCAAGTCTTTTGTCAAAGGAGAGCTCAATGATCTGTTGTCAGGGATATCATTATCCTGTAATGTCCTAATGATAGAACAATAGGTTTTAAGTTGATGCGGCACCTAAAAGAACTTAAAAGCAAAACAATAAAATTGTCAGGAGAACGCTTTGAATACCGATACGCTACCTAAGCAAGATATGTTGACTGCCATGATTTCAATCTTAGGCAAAGACAATGTGTTAACCGATGATTACTCTACTAGTTTGTACGCCCAAGACGTATTCACCAAAGATATTCCAGCCACCGTGGTTGTCAGCCCAGGTGACAAACATGAGTTATCGGATGTATTAAAAATAGCGACAGAATTCGAGATGAATGTGGTCCCTCGAGGGGGCGGTATGTCATATACCAAGGGCTATGTACCGGCCAAAACTCAAAGCGTTATGATAGATCTTGGCCGCATGAATCGCGTTTTAGAAATAAACACCCAAGATATGTACGTCACCGTAGAAAGCGGCTGCACCTGGAAAAAACTACACGAAGCGCTTAAAGCTCAAGGTGTACGAACGCCTTACTGGGGAACACTGTCAGGCAGCAAAGCGACTGTAGGGGGCGGTTTATCGCAGAATTCGATTTTTTGGGGTTCTGGTCAATTTGGTACTGCGGTTGATTCTGTTATCGGGCTCGAAGTGGCATTGGCTGATGGAACATTAGTGACCACAGGCTCTGGGGCGCAAGTTAATGGCAGTCCTTTTTTCCGTCACTATGGTCCTGACCTGACTGGCATTTTCACTTGTGATAATGGCGCGTTAGGCTTTAAAGCAACCGCCACATTTCGCCTAATACCTGAATTACCCGCAAAAGGCTTTTTAGCGTTTGATTTCAAACAAGGCGATGATTGCATTGCGGCCATGAGCGAGATTTCTCGCCAAGGATTAGCCATGGAGTGTTTTGGTTTTGACCCTTTTTTACAAGCCCTTCGCTTAAAGCGTGAAAGCTTAGCCAAAGATGTAAAAGCATTGGCAGGCGTGATGAAGTCATCCGGTTCATTTCTTGGCGCACTCAAAGATGGAGCGAAGTTAGCCATGGCGGGGCGAGGCTACATGAAAGATGTGGGTTACTCGGTGCAGATTATTGTTGAAGATCGTATTGATGCCGCCGTTGAGGCGCGTATGAATGACATCCGTGCTATTGCCAAGCAATTTAACGGCAATGAAATTGAAAATAGCATTCCTAAAATTACGCGTTCTAATCCATTTGGGCCAGTCAACAATATGCTTGGGCCCCAAGGCGAACGCTGGGTGCCAGTGCATGGTTTGTTTCCGCATTCTAAAATTAAGCAGGCTCATGATGGGGTGGAAGCCATTTTTGCCGAGCATGCCGCTGATATAGAAAAGTTTGATATTGGTGTTGGCTACTTGTTTGCCGTGGTGGCCAATAACTGTTTTGTATTAGAGCCGGTATTCTTTTGGCCCGATGCCTACACCGAAATTCACGAGAAAAGTGTTGAGCCTGACTACTTGGCAAAAGTGGGTAAACACGACGAAAACCTGCCAGCCAGAGCCAAGGTACATCAAATTCGTACTGAACTAAGCAGTTTCTTTAAAGAGCTTGGTGGCGTGCATTTGCAAATAGGCAAAACGTATCAGTTTAAAGAGGGTATTCAGCCTGATACCTACAAGATGATCCAAGGCATAAAAGCAATGGTCGACCCTGACGGGCGAGTTAATCCTGAAACATTGGGATTAGGGTGAGTTTATGCCGAGTTTTCCAGTATTAAAGCACTACGTTTCGCTAGGTGGTGATGCTCCTTGGCAATTGCACTATCGAAGCCAAGGCGCAAATCATTTACCTGTCATAGTGTTGTTGCACGCATCGCCTATGTCATCTGCCAATATGCTACCGATCATGAATGCCTTGTCGGACTCGTTTAAGGTTATCGCCCTTGACACCCCTGGATACGGCCAGTCTGACCCTTTACCACAGTATAAAGACACTCAATTGCAAGCTGAAAAAGGCGCTAAGCCCGATGCAAGCCTTACTCCATACGTGCAGGCCTTGAACGAATTTATCGATGCCTTAGAGTTAAAGCAGCCCTTGTTATATGGCTCTGCCACCGGAGCACAGATTGCCATTGAGTATGCCAAGGCCCATCCGGATTCAATCAAAGGCATGGTGCTTGAAAATGCGGCTTGGTTTAAAGACGATGAGCGTGAGGCTATATTGGCTGAGTACTTCCCCGATATCAGTCCGCAAAAAGATGGTTCTCATTTGGCATTGGTTTGGAAAATGTCGAGTCAGTTATTTCACTACTTCCCCTGGTTTGATACCTCTGAAAGCGCTCGGGTCGGTAGTATTGATATGCCGGCTCACGTCATTCAAGACACCCTTATGGGCTATTTAACCGCAGGTGAAAACTACCATTTAGCCTATCGTGCTGCGTTTATGAATGAGCGACCAGAGCAACTGCAGCCGGTCACAGTGCCAACACATATATTGCGCTGGCCAACTAGCTTACTTAAACAATATGTAGACAGACTAGACGATGCAAATTTGCCGCCAAATATTCAAATGCGTTTCGCACCAGCAGGGATCGAAGGGCGCTTTACCGCACTAAAGCAATCCATGCTTAGTCTTAGCAATTCATCGGATGAGTAACATTATGGACAAAACCTTATTTGAAAAAATCTGGCAGCATCATCTTGTTCAAGAGCTCGACGATGGCGCAGCCTTAATCTACATCGACCGAGTGTTTTTGCACGAACGCACAGGCTCTATTGCCTTGAAAAGTTTAGAAGCCGATAAACGAAAAGTGGTTTCGCCTGAGCATGTATTTTGTACCATGGATCACATTGTTGACACTGTTATAGGCAGGGGAGATAACACCAAGGTACCCAGCGGAAAAAACTTTATTTTGGCCACTCGTGATGCGTGTATTGATGCCAGAATAAAATTGTTTGACGTCAATGATCCACAACAAGGGATTGTACATGTTGTGTCACCGGAACTAGGCATAGTGCAACCGGGCGCAACCTTGGTTTGCCCCGACAGCCATACGTGCTCTCAAGGGGCATTAGGGGCATTAGCATGGGGGATTGGCTCCAGCGAGGCTGAACATGCATTGGCAACGAAGACCTTACGCGTCAGTAAACCTAAAACCATGAAGGTTAATTTTAACGGTCAGCTTGGTTTTGGGGTCACTGCCAAAGACATGATCTTGCATTTGATTGGCAAATACAGCGCTGCGGGTGGGGCAGGTTACGTCATCGAGTTTGGCGGAACGGCGGTGGATGCTCTTGATATCGAAGGCCGTTTGACTTTATGCAATATGGCGGTCGAATTTTCGGCATTTACCGGTTTGGTTGCTCCTGACGATAAAGCAATTGCCTATCTTAAGGGGCGTGAATACACACCAAAAGGGGCGTTATGGCAGCAGGCTGTTGCTTTTTGGCAGTCGTTATACAGTGATGAACACGCGCAGTTTGATAAAACGATTGAGATAGACTGCGCTGATATCAGCCCGACGATTACTTGGGGTAACAGCCCCCAGCACGCTTGCGCCGTGGACTCGGTCGTGCCTTTTGCCCCCGCTGATGCCACGCAGAATCAACTTCAAGCGTTAAATCGAGCTTATGAGTATATGGATTTGCCAGCAGGTAGTGCATTAAAAGGGTTGCCAATAGGGGCGGCTTTTATAGGCTCGTGTACCAATAGCCGTATATCGGATTTACGTTTGGCCGCAAAAGTTCTAAAAGGCCGAAAAGTCGCAGAAAACGTTAACGCGATTTGCGTACCAGGCTCAACCACAGTTAAGCGCCAAGCAGAAGCGGAAGGCCTAGATAAAATATTTATTGCGGCTGGGTTTGAATGGCGTGAAGCAGGCTGCTCTATGTGCTTCTTTGCCGGTGGTGAAAGTTTTGGTTATCGCCAGCGGGTTGTGACCAGTACCAACCGTAATTTTGAGAGTAGACAAGGGCCAGAAACGCGCTCGCATCTTGCTAGCCCTGCTACAGTTGCCGCTTGTGCTATCGCAGGATGTATCGCTGATGTGAGGGAGTATTTGTAATGGAAAAATTTACCGTTCATCAAGGGGTAGCTGCCCCGATGCTACAAATTAATATCGACACTGATGCCATCATACCGTCACGGGAAATGAAACTCGTGTCTAAACAAGGTTTAGGCGAGGGCCTATTTGCAGGCTGGCGCTACACATTACCTAATGGCCGCGAGCCGAATGAAGATTTTGTGCTTAACCAGGCGCAATATAAAAATAGCAGCATTTTATTAGCGGGTGATAATTTTGGTTGTGGCTCGTCTCGTGAGCACGCAGTGTGGGCGTTAAAGGAGTATGGGATCAAAGCGATCATCGCCCCAGGTTTTGGTTCAATTTTCTATCATAACTGCATCAGAAATGGCATTTTGCCTGTGGTACTTGGTAATGATGAAGTACTCGCACTAGCCAACCATGTTGAGAAAGACCCGCAAACGTGCCAGGTTAATATCAACTTACTGGAATGCTACGTATGTGCGTATAACACCGATCATCAAAGCACAGAGCTTGAGGCAACTGACTCAGTTAATGAAACGCTGCGTTTTAGCTTTTCAATTTTACCCGCCCAGCAGGAAATGTTACTCGAAGGGTTAGATGGCATTGCATTAACGTTGAAATCAAAGTCAAACATAGCGAGTTTTAAACAGGCTTATCAGCGTCAGTATCCGTGGTTGGCCTGACATAGTGTTCTAGCGCACGGTTTTCCTGAGTATTACTGATAACTGAAGATAAACTCTGCTGGGCTCTAAATACCGACTATATTCACATCAAAGGCAGCTTGAAACACTTAGGAGCAGATCTTAAACGTGTAGATATGTACTCCACTTTGGAAAAAGTCGACTATTTGGCAGCCCATGCCGCCAGATACAGGAAAAGATGCGCCGCTACCTTTTCCACCACTACCTTTTCCACCACTACCTTCTCCACCACCTGCACCGCCACTCCCGCCTACTGATGAGGTTTTAACTGTTAATAATCCCATATTCACAGCTTCCTCTAATTTTGTTTCAACACATTCGTTATCTATCGGGACAGGACCATTTTCTCCTCTCAATCTAGATAAGGTAAATCCAGCAACCCTAGAACTATCACTTAAATTAAAATCTGTGATTGGAATATTGTTTGCGTCATACCCAAGAACATCGACGGTGAAAAGTAAATAATCCTGCAATGAAGTATTCCTCTCAGACTCATCAAATGACACTACAAAAGACGGATTTCTACTACTGGCTTTGTCAATGATACTTAAGCCAATTCCCATAAAATTTAGGGAGTAGGTATTATTTTTTTTAATCGGGTGAAGATTAGTATCGTTGTTTTTACTTGACAAATTTGTTGCTATTTCAAGTCTTGCTGAGTCTTCTAGATTTTGCATTGCAGATGCATCTGTAATAGTACTTAGTGCTGTCTGCGTGGGGCAATTTGTCGTTTTAGCTTGGACGTAAATAGAAGAAGTGTTATTGACGTTATTTATTGAACCATTGAGGTGAGAAATGTTACTTGAACTAGAGGTAATAGCGGAACCTAAATCTCTGTAGAATTTAGTTAAAACCGCAAACCCTTTTTCCATATTATCATTGAGTGCAATTCTATCTGCGTTAACATTCCATGGTGCATCTGGTTCATGATAAACGTTATACCGATAGGGTTTGCCGCTGTCTCTATCAACGAGAGTGACTATTTTATTTCTCGATGAACAGGTTTTCTGGGGACCAAAATCTTGGTCACAGATAAGCCTATTAGCCTTAGATGTAGCAAAAGCTTTGGCTTTACTTGGGCCTGAACAGTCTATACATAGCAAGGCAGAATTTGCGAATACTGGTGGTGTTGCAATTAGTGTACTTAAAAAAGCGAGTACTTTTTTCATTATTTAATCCATTAATATTAGTAGATAACACTTCTCAAGAATCTATTGACGTTTAGATCCCTTTAAGTTTCGAGACGGTTTAAAAAATTACCATTTTTATGCTGTTCTGTCTTGCTCGGTTTAGAAAACGTAAATTTTAACGAATATCGAATTGAAGTTAGTAATAACGCGTTTTCAACCGGCGTAATGTCAAAGTTGATAATGAATAAGCAGCACATGACCAAAAGACTGGTTCTTTATTTATGCGTATAAAAAAGCCGCAGATTACGTTATTCAGTAACTGCGGCTTTGGTCCTGGGACTGTGCGTTAAATGCTATAGCTGTTGCGGTGTTAGGCGCTTATTACACCGAGGGAAAGTAGTTTTTCAATATCGTCATCGCCAAAGCCTGCGTCTTTTAAAGTCGCTACTGAATTTCCTTTATCGGTGGGAATGTCGTGGCGCAGAGGCATACGTTCATTATTCATCTCCAGAGGTAATCCCGGCAGTTTAGTTTTGACTCCATCTGGCAGAGTGACATCAACCAATCCACCTGCATTTAAATGCGGATCTTCAAATAAATCAGAAGGTTTGTTGATAGGGGCGAACGGCAAACCAGATTTTTCTAATTTCGCCATAAGTTCAGTTTTACTAAGTGTGGCAAACACCGCATTTATTACCGGTAAAATACGCTCTCGTTGAGCGACACGACCATTGTTCTGAGCGAGACTTTGATCTTTTGCGAACTCGATCAGATCAAACGCTTCACAGAAAATTCGCCACTGGGTATCACTGACCACGCCGATAAAAACTTGTTCGTTATTAGCACATTGAAATATATCGTACACTGCCCACGCGGAGCGGCGCACAGACATGGGAGGCGGTGCTTCGCCTGTTACGGCCTGTTGTGCCATGTGTTGCCCAACCATAAATGCAGTGGTTTCATACAGTGAACAAGTAACGTTCTTACCTTCATGGGTATGGTGGCGCTCTTCAAGGGCGGCCAAAATACCAATGACACCAAACATGCCCCCTGTGATATCAATGACCGAAGAGCCTGCACGCATCGGTTTATCGGGAAGACCTGTCATATACGCTAGGCCGCCCATCATCTGGGTAACTTCATCTAGCGCGGTGCGATGGGCATAAGGGCCACTTAAAAAGCCTTTAAGAGAACAGTAAATCAGGCGTGGGTTAATTGTTTTTAGTTGCTCATACCCAAGGCCTAATTTGTCCATTGCGCCAGGGCGAAAATTCTCGAGTAAAATGTCAGCTTCTTTGAGTAATGATAGAGCGACGTCTTTTCCTTCGGCAGATTTTATGTCCAAGCAGACGCTCTGTTTATTGCGGTTGTACATGGAAAAATACCCCGCACCTGAGCCTTTCAAACGTCTAGTGTTGTCGCCTCCTAATGGTTCAACTTTAATTACTTGCGCACCCAAGTCGGCCAAAATAACCCCTGCGGTAGGCCCCATAACCATGTGCGTAAACTCAACTACTTTAATGCCCGATAGCGGCAATCGTCCTGAATTTGGCATAACTGAATTTGTCATCGTTAGTATTCCCAGATTTATTGATAACGCACGATGTCTTTTTCAAGAAGGCGTACTTCATTGCAAAAAAGACTACTTTTTGTCTGTATGATATAATATTATAACAATAGAGTTTGAATGTAAAAGTAGCAGATTAACATTTGTCAATTTCGCTGCACCAACGCGATGCAGAGCCATTGCAAAAGGGCGTCTAAGCAACGTATTTTAATTTTGCTCGTTCTACTTTTTGCTTTGCTTCTTACCTTGGTGCGCTAGAGCGTAAGACGTTTACATAGGAAAGTAGGATCTCATTATTCAACCTTGGTGCTTTTAAGCCTTATCAGTTCAAGGTTCAAAATTGGAAAACATATGGCAACGTTTGATATCGAAATCAGTGAAGTGGGGCCAAGAGATGGCCTGCAAAGTATTAGCACTATTATGCCAACGGCTGACAAACTAGCCTGGATTGACGCGCTAGCGGCAGCTGGCGTACCTGAAATTGAAGTGGGCTCGTTTGTACCAGCTAAAGTGCTTCCTCAACTTGCGGATACCGCTGAGGTGGCCAAATATGCGCGGGAAATCGCTGGGCTGAATGTCGCTGTGTTAGTGCCGAACTATCGAGGCGCACAGAACGCCATTGAGGTAAGGCCTACCAAAATGAGTATTCCTCTGTCAGTCAGTGAAACACACAGCTTACGTAACGTTAAACGTAACCATCAGCAGGTACTTGAAGAGGTAAAACGCATTGCTGAACTGGTGAAAAGCTTACCGAAAGAGCAACGTCCGAAATTTGAAGGTGGGTTATCTACCGCCTTTGGCTGCACCATAGAAGGCGTGGTGAGTGAAGACAAAGTCGTCGAGTTAGCCATTGCATTAATGGAGGCTGGTTGTGATGAAGTGGGATTATCAGACACCACAGGATACGCCAACCCGGCGCAAGTACAGCGTCTAGTAAAGAAAGTATGGGCCGCTATAGGCAAAGAAAACCTGACGGGTATTCATCTTCACAATACGCGCGGCCAAGGATTAGCAAATGCACTGGCAGCGGTTGAAGTCGGCATCACCACAGTCGATTCATCAATGGGGGGCATTGGTGGTTGCCCTGCAGCGCCTGGGGCGAGTGGCAATATCGTCACTGAAGATTTAGTTTTCATGCTCGAAGCCATGGGACTAAAAACCGGTATTGATTTTGACGGTTTATTTGCTGCACGAAAAATATTAGCGAATGCATTACCGAACGAGCCTCTGTACGGATTTACCCCTGATGCAGGCCTGCCAAAAGGCTTTCAACGTGCAGTGTAAACAAGTGAGTCCACTACATAAGTTGAGTAAGTATATTCAAACCGGAGAACAATAATATGTCACGTTTATCAGCCTTATCGATTGACGCGCTACCTGATGACCTAAAAGCCACTATGATGGCAGGTGAGAACATAATGGGGTTTACCCCCAACGACGGTTTAATCATGGCTCGCGCCCCTGAAATGCTGAATGCCTTTTTAGGCTTAGTACAGTCAATTTATCAGCCTAGCGCACTGGATAATGACTTGAAAAAGCTGCTGGGTTTAATGACCAGTAGCGCAAGTGGCTGCCAGTACTGTCAGGCGCATACTCAATATGGGGCGTTAAAACATGGTATTACCGAGCAAAAAATAGCCGCTATTTGGGAATATCAAACCAGTGACTTGTTCAGCCCAGCTGAGCGCGAAGCGCTCGATGTAGCCCGTAATGCTGCCTTAGTGCCAAATGCAGTGACCGATGAACAGTTTGAACGGCTTAAATCGCATTTTAGCGAAGTGCAGATAGTAGAAATAGTTGGCGTGATTTCATTGTTCGGCTTTTTGAATCGCTGGAATGCCACGTTTAAAACCGATATTGAAGCGGCTCCAGCGATGGCCAGCGCAAAATTTACTAGCGTTGTTTAACACGATAAATAACAGCGCGAGCATAGTTCTTGAAATTAGGTCATTCGAATAATAATTACCGTTGTGTCACGGTGAAAATAATGGGGGAATTAAATGCAGTTAATCAACCTTGATCATTCACCATACGCTACGCGTGTGCGCATATTGATCCGCAAAAAGCAGTTAGATATTGCGATAGTGGCTCCCACTTTAGCCTTGA
This sequence comes from Paraglaciecola chathamensis S18K6, assembly GCA_000314955.1. Classification (GTDB taxonomy): domain Bacteria; phylum Pseudomonadota; class Gammaproteobacteria; order Enterobacterales; family Alteromonadaceae; genus Paraglaciecola; species Paraglaciecola chathamensis. Next base: position 28,865 of record BAEM01000046.1, read on the forward strand.
AAACGCCAGAATTTTTGGCTGCTTACCCTCTTGGTAAAATACCCTTGCTTGGGCTAGATAACGGGCAATATCTACCAGAATCGATAGCCATAATGGAATATCTAGAGGATGCTTATCCAACACTAACATTTAGACCTAATGACCCGCTAGCAACGGCTCAATCTCGCGTATTGGCTAGCTTTACGGATACGCATTTAGCGCCTGCTTTGTTGCCGTATTTTAAGGCGATGATGTTGCCGGAATTTACCTTTGATGAAAACGCACAATATGACGTGGTAAGAGCCACGCTTGAAAAGCTCGATCAGTGGCTTGCAACAAATGCCGACATGGGAAGCCAGGCGCTCTCCTTGGGCGACATTGTGCTGGCCCCTACATTCTGGTGGGTTGATGTCACCGTAGGCGCAAAGGCAAAGAGCGAGATAACCAACGGATTGCATAGCCTAAACCAATGGTGGGACTGGGTGCGCAGTGACGCTGATGTTCAAAACGGACTTAGTGAAATGGCCAGTGCTTTTGCGGCTTTTCAACGCCAACAAGCGTGATACACCACACTAACAATAAACAAACGCGGAAAATTAAACATGAAAGAAAATATTCAGGTACAGCTCGCTTCAACACCAGAGTCACAACCGCAGCCGCAACACTTTAGTGTTGTCAAAGGCGACATGCCCAAAGCGCAAGATAAACAAATTCTATGTGAAACTTTGTATTTGTCACTCGACCCCTATATGCGCAGTCAAATTGCTGGCCGTCATATGTCTGGCTCGGTTAACCCTGGTGATGTTATGCGCGGTGAAACCGTGAGTAAAGTCGTTGAATCTCATCATTCTGATTTTCAAGAGGGGGATTTAGTGCGCTGCTTTGGGGGTTGGCAAAACTACTCGGTGCATGATGGCGATAGTGTTTTTAAAATTCAAAAAGAAATTGCTAACCCATCGTATGCCTTGTCAGCCCTCGGCATGCCGGGCCTAACGGCGTACGCGGGTATGATTTGGCAAGCTCAACCGAAAGCGGGTGATGTGGTAGTCCTTCCAGCGGCAATCGGCGGTGTAGGATCAGTCGCTGGGCAGTTAGCAAAAATACACGGCTGTACCGTTATCGGTATTGCTGGTACAGACGAAAAGTGTGATTACGCTGTAAAAAACCTTGGTTACGACGCCTGTATTAATCGTAAAAAAGGTGACTTGGGTCAGCAGCTTGATGAGTTGTGCCCGAACGGTATTGACATCTTTTTTGATTTAGTTGGCGGCGATATGCTGAATACTGTTTCTGAAAGATTGGCCGTTGGTGCCCGAGTGATATTGTGTGGCCTAATGGCCGACTATAACAAAACGACGCGCAGTATGGGGCCGCCTCCTGCTATGTGGATAAAAGCCCGTGCTATCGTTTATGGCTTGGTGGTGTATGATTTTGAGCCACGCCGAGATGAGTTTGTCGATGCCTGCGTAAACTACATAAAAGAAGGGAAACTAACAGTGCGCGAAGATGTTGCCAATGGGTTGGTTGAAGCGCCTGAAGCATTCTGTCGTTTGATGCGCGGCGAAAATATGGGCAAATCAGTGGTCAAGATTTAGCCCGGTCAGCTTGCCATCATGCCTTGTGCTTTATTGACCGCGCTTGCGGCGGTGAACAAAAAAGAGATCTGATAGCGTTTTAACGAAAAATAAACGTATCAGATCCCTTCAGCCTTTTAAGTACTCTTATAAAGTGCTTAATTCAAACGATTTAGCTTGCTTCGCGCTTTGCGTGTACGAAAAGCCATAAATGCAAATCCAGCGAATAAAATGCCTAACGCGCTAGGCTCTGGTACTGCATTTGGGTTATTCACTGTGATGCGCGCACTGTTAAAGTCAACATCTGTAATCTCATTGCCGTCTTGGTCGCCGAGTAACACTGAATCAAAGGCCACCGAGCTGCTACCATAGTTTGTGCCGGTAAACTCGATAGTGAACAGTAGAAATTCACTGGCTTGGTTGTCAATCAAGTATTGTGCTTCTTCTAGAGATGACTCGAGAACGGCATGTAGGTTAGCACCAGATGAGAATTCATCTTGAAAACTAAACCCTAGCTCTGTACCGAAGATGATATTGCTTACCGACAAAATAGAGTCGTTGAAAGCAAGCTCAAAATCAAACGCACCTAAATACTGATCGGTCGCAAAATCAGAAATGGATACATCAATGCTAGCGGTATCACCGAGCTCAATGGTTTGTGAACTTGGCGTCATGGTGATTAACGCGGCATTTGCAGATTGTGCCACAAGACCTAGTGCAATTAGGGCATAGCAAGCGTACTTAACTTTATTTAACATGTTTCATTCCTCTTGAGTTAACCTTCTTTACTTTTTAATGCAGCAATTTCTACAGAACAGCACAACGATTTTGCGTACATTGAATGGCGCATTGTCTGAAGTCTAGGGTATTGATCACGCCATTTCCGTCGTTATCACGCAGATCGCCAGGTAAAGCCGACATGTTGCGGGCAGCACGGATCATCATTAAATCATCCATATCAACGTTCATATCGCCGTCTATGTCACAGGCCATGGCCTCTTCATCGGTGAATTCAATTTCTAATGCACAAGTATTACCCGCACCATCGACCCCTTCAATGCTCGCTGAACCAGGCTGGGATCCATCGATTCTTGTAGCACTGACGCTGACACTGCCATCGCCTGCGGCAAATGGGCTTACTGATATACTGACGTTGGTTGAAGACAATGTATTGACGAAAAATACCCCAGTATCGGCATCTAATACCCCGTTATTGTTGGCATCTTCGCCTGGATCTAACTGGCCGTTATTATTAAGATCTTCATCATTGGTATTGTCACTCACGCTGCCACTGGCCATATCGCCATTCATGGTCACAGAGCACACTGGTGGGAATGGGTCACCCTGAGAATTAATAAAGCCAAATAAAGCACCACCTGGATAAATATACGAATCAAATCCATTGTACCCCTCGACCGTAATGCCGTGCGGATTAAGAGACGAAGTCGTGTGAGTACCTTGGGTTAATTCAATCACTGCAGAGGAAAACGGTATATCGTCAAAGGGGGTGAAGTCGCCAGCGGGCACCGGAACCCCATCAAGTAAGAGCGAACCTACATCAGCATTGGCGGCAATGATGGTGGCAAAATTTTGCACAAATTGCGAATCACCTACAGTCGAAAATGTATAGTCAGTTAAGTATTGCTCTGATGGGATCATATTACCCATTGCAGGGTCGCCTAGTGTTGCACCAGGGGAACTTTGTCCAGGCATATATTGGGTCACGAAGATAGGGTTATCGCCGCTAAACGACAGGTTGCCAGTGAGCAGTGGCGTTTCAATAAACTCGCCGCGATTAATCGTACCTTGAAATATGCCATTTATCTCAACTGACGTATTGTCTTCAGATGCCACTATTCGGTAAATAGTGCCCGATGGGCGATTAGGTAGGTTTGTAGCTGATGCGGTTAAACCCCATGATTGAACAGGTTGAGCCACTTCGTATATGTGGTCGCATGCTGATGTGTTGTTCGGTACATTTGTACATCTATTGCCATTTACTAAACCAACAGGCCTCGTTGCTTCAATAATTGTACCAGTCAACGAACCCGCTGGACCGGTGGTTGCAGACTCGCCATAGTAAATCTCGCCTCTATTAAGCGTGACATCAAAGGGAGTGCTCGCCACATGCCCATTTAAATCGTTGTTTGGGGTTATGGTAACAACTGTGTTGTCTTGGGAAGCATAAACAGCGAACTGTGAACTAAACAATGGGTTATAAGTAGAGACGATATATTGTGTATTCATCGTATCGACGGGCAAGCCTAAAGCAGCATCAGAACTTTGCGCTCTTCTATTAACCGTATAAACCACAAACTCTTCAGTGGCTATCGCGTGTATAGCGTTGTCTCGAATAGTATTAGGTGTCGCGTTTGAAATCGCCGTGATCGGAATAGCAACGACAGTAACGCTACCAGGTACTACATTTTCGACAGTGGTAAAGGTCGGGCTGTTCATTGGGTAGTTGATGGTAACTTGAGTGGCAATATCTCCAGTTAGGTGAATTTCAACGTCTCCTGAGCTATCGAAATTTGGCGTAAAGGCCAAAATAAACTCAGTTCCTTTGTTGTCAATTTGTTGGGCGTTTGCTTGCAGCGCGCTAACGCCGAGTAACCAAGCACACATTACGAGCAAGGTCTTCAGTTGGGACGAATGATTTAGTAGATTTAGGCAACGCATAATTAATTATCCTTAATTATCTTAACGTGTTGAATGTGAGTATTTAAATTATCAGGGCGGCGACCTAGAACATCTAACTACTGAAACAACTAACAACTAAAACATCAAAGATAGGGTTTGCCGAACCGTACAGCTCAAACTCTACTAAGCATTATTTACGCCAAGCGATATTTAAACTATTAAATCATCTACTTAGAGATAGATTCAGTTTAGAAAGTGAGTAAATGTAAAGGAGTTTGACAGGATACGGGTCTATTAGTGGGTTAACGCTGAATTGTTCGAGACTTTTATTTACCACAGTTAAATGGCAGAAAAGGAAGGTGTAGAAGACTTTCGAATACTTACCGCCCACCTATTTTAGAATTATAAATCAATTAGTTACCCGTATTATCATGTGATCTTGATCTTGTTGCTATTACCACTGCGACCGAAAAGTGTACGACAGAAAATGGCATAAATATCGAATTGTACAATTTTTCGACTCCTTGCTCGTTACACCCAAAAGTTCTTAAAACCTCCTTTTAAGGGGCATTTGTTCTAATAGAGAATATTAAAATGGGTGTTAATAATTTACCCGAAAACACTGTGTTGATAATAATTAAATTAATTTTGTTAATTTTATCAAAAGCTTATGCATTTTTTATCATTAAATTTGCGCTCAAACTTTAACCACTTCATGGCTTGACTTTGCTTAATGTTATAATAATATGTCAATAGGCTCATGACAGATTAAAATAATATAAAGGGGACATCTATGAGTAAGTCTATAAAGAAAGGGTACCTTGCAACTGTAATTGCAGCTGTTCTTGCAACGTCGATTTCACCTGTGTTGGCTCAAGTTGCCCCAGAAGAGGAAAATTCGGTTTCAGCCAGTAGCGCTGCTGCAAAAGGTGGCGATGCTTTAAAAGGTGACGACGCTGCAAACGGTGGCGATGATTTAAAAGGTAAAGAGCTGGAAAAAATCGTGGTTACTGCTCAAAGACGTGCACAGTCGATTCAAGAAGTCCCCGTGGCGGTCACCTCTATTGGCGCTGCGGATTTAGAGCTAAAACAAGTCACTAATGTTTTGGACTTACAATATGAAATTCCCAACATCAGCCTAGCCACAAATACCGGTACAGCCAGCGGTGCCAGAATCTTTTTACGCGGGGTAGGAGAGGACGAGTCCCGGGTGTCTGCTGACCCCGCGGTCGGTGTGTACGTCGATGGCGTATATGTTGGCCGTCAAGTAGGTGCTCTATTTGATTTAGTTGATCTAGAGCGAGTGGAAGTGTTGCGCGGCCCGCAAGGGACCTTATATGGGCGAAATTCAAATGGTGGCGCCATTAAACTGATTAGCAAATCGCCTGAACTAAACGAAAATTATGGCTTAGTTAAGGCCACTGTAGGTAGTGACGGCCGCTTAGATGGGCGCTTCACCGGTAACCTCGGTTTATCTGATAGCAGCGCGATACGAGCAACAGTATTAAGCAAATCTCGTGACGGCTTTCATACAGTCAATCCAAATGGTGACTTTGCCGACCAAGCGGGCACCGAAGCGGGCGAAAAAGACACCAAGGCATTGCGCATCGCTTTATACACCGAGTTTAACGAAGATTGGAATATGAATCTTGCGGTTGATTACACCAAAGACGATTCAGACCCCGTACCAGATTCCGTTGCGTTGGCGAATGATGCAGACAACAATTTATTTACTATTGAACCCGTGCCCGGTGTGACATGTTCAGCTGCAACGCCAGCTGCATTTTTGAGCTTAGGGTGTTTCAATGATTATCGCAGTGAAGTGGAAACCAGTGGTTTATCACTAAATGTACAAGGTCAAATTGGTGAGTATGACCTTAGCTTTCTAACGGGTTATCGTCAGATGGAAGATGACCTATCGAGTCGTATTGGTTTTCCATATAGTCAACAGACTGATCAAGATCAGTTCAGCCAAGAGGTCACCTTAACATCCAATTACGAAGGGGCTTTTAACTTTGTCACTGGTGTTTATTACTTCACAGAAGATGTGCAAATGGACTCAATATTTGTATTCCCTTCTGAGTTAGGTGTTGAAACCGATGCCTATGCTGCGTTTTTTCAGAGCACCTATGAGTTCAATGAAACCTTAACTTTGACTACGGGTATTCGCTACACAGATGAAACCAAAGCGATTGACGCTCTAATGCCCGTCAGCGGCGGTAATCGGAATGAGGAGCTCGATTTTAGCAATACCACTTACAATATTGCCTTGAATAATCAATTCTCCGAAGACGTTATGGGGTATGTGTCATACTCAACAGGCTTTAAGAGTGGTGGTTGGTCACCGGATTGCTTCGGTGTTGAAACCGCTTGCTTTTTACCGGTCGACGAAGAAGAACTAGATGCATTTGAAATTGGCGTACGCAGTGATTTGTTGGACAACCGCCTGCGCTTAAACGCCACTTATTTCTATAACAATTACGATAATTTGCAAATTGCTTCCACGGTGCCGGGGTTGGGGTTCACACGCTTTAATGTAGATGAAACCAAGATCAGCGGTATCGAGCTTGAGGCGTTGTTTGAAGTCTCTGAGAGTCTTACAGTCAATGTTACATTCGGTACGATCGACGGTGAGTATAAAGAAATGACACTTGCGCAAGCTGGTGGCCTAACTAACAGCGGGTCAAGCCCTGGTTGTAACGGTGAGGTCTCTATCGAGTGTGCCAAAGCATTGGAGCTTAAAAATGCTCCTGATTATAAAGGCACCATCGGCTTTACCCATAGAATGCCGATTGCGCAGGGCTTACTTACCAGCCGCATTGATTTCTCGTTTGAAGATGATTCTTACAGCTTAGTGGCAAATGCGCCGGCCCACGCTCTTACATCTGTGGGCACTATCATTAACGCACGTATCGCTTACGAGCCTGACAGTGAAAAATGGGCCGTGGCACTATGGGGTAAAAACCTGGGCGATGAAGTGTATGCAAGAGCCGCTGCAGCAGGAGATTTTACTCAGTATGTGGCTGATCCGCTTACCTGGGGGGCCGACTTCGAATATAGATTTTAAAGCTTATATTGCCCCTAGCGCCTTTGGTTGTAGGGGCTTTTCTATCTTTATTTAACACAGCGCTACCCTAGCGGAGTTATCATGCATCAGCCAGTAGTTACGCGACATTTCACTGATGGTCAATTCGGGCAACTTCATTATCGCATGGCTGGTAAGGTTTCATCCAAACCTAGCATAGTGTGTTTGCATATGGTGCCGAAATCTAGCCGTTCATATCAGCATATACTGCCTTTACTTGCACAAGACAGGCTCGTTATTGCTATTGATTACCCAGGTTATGGGGAGTCAGCAGCTCCTTTTGATGAATCACAAGCCAGCATAGAAACGTATGCTCACGCCGTTTGGCAGGTGTTAAAACACCTTGGCGTCACCTATGTTGATTTTGTTGGTTATCACACCGGCTGTATGGTCTCTGTTAGGGCTGCACACCTGTATCCACAGTGGGTCAACAAAGTGATCAATATAGCCGCGCCGGTATTTTTAGAAAGCGAAGTTCAGACGTTTTGTGATATGTACGCTCCTATTCCTCTTGATGAGCAAGGAACGCGTTTTCGTATTATGTGGGAGCGTGTTATTCAGCATCGTGGCCCTGGCATGACGTTACAAATGTGCGCTGCTTCAATGGCAGAAAATTTACGCGCAGGCGAAGCCTATGAATGGGGACACATGGCGGCATTTCATCATGCAGCGCAATATATAGAAGATATTAAGACTCTGCCGCATCGCTTATTCGTGATGAATTTAAATGATGATATGCGGGTTCAAAGTGAACGAGTTGATGCTCACTTAAAAAACGGTTTTCGCAAAGATTATTTTCAGTGGTCAACGGGGTTTTTAGATGCCTTTGCTCAAGATGTCGCCACCGAGTGGCTGGCTTTTTTCGATGATAAAACCCTAAGCTAGCGCCAAGCCAAGCCAAGCCCAAGAAAATCGTCTCTCATCATCATGAAAAAGACATTATGACCCTCAATCAATCAATCAACGAGCGAGAAAGCAATGACATCCATATTAAAGCAGCTTATGCCTGCGGTGCTAGAACACGCAGGCGTGTGGCAAGGCACCTACCGACACATCGACACCAAAGGAAATACCCTTGATTTTCACCACAGCCAAGTCGAATGTGTATTTCCTGACAACGGACCGGTTGTTTATATTCAACGGAATCAATTTAACTGGGATGATGGTCGTCAGTTCAATGTTGCGTTTGATGGCACGATAAAAAACGACAAAATTTATTGGGATACTGATACCTTTAAGGGCTATGGGTGGGTCGCAAGCCCAAACATATTCTTACTTGAGCTTGAGCGTAAAGATGAGCCCGGTGCATGGTTCTATGAAAGCATTGTAATGGGGGCGGACAAAAAGCACCGAGCTCGAACATGGCATTGGTTTAAAGAGGGCGTGTGCTTCAAACGAACCTTGTGTGATGAGCATTTAGTAACCAGTGTTTAGCCAAGGTAACGCGGTTCCCGCTGGTAAATTGCCAACAGTGACTCGTCAGCCGTTCATACCTGCACCTAGCTAATATTATTTCTTCCGCGTTAGTCAAAGTGAGCATGAGGCCAACTTGGCAGATCATGCTGTTGGGCGTTCGACTAACTCAATCAATTCACCGGCTGGCCCTTTGGCCAATATTGCTTTGGCAGTGGGGTAGTAAGCATTGTGTATTTCACATACCGGCAAGGCTAGCTGCTTAGCGGCAAATGCTAAGTCATCAACCATACAGGTTACCATTGCGATCCCTGATGGCAGTGATCCTGAATTGGTTACCGCAGATTGTGCTTGGGGGACCTGGTCAATTTCAAACAGGCATTGCCCGCCAAGCTGTATTGTTGCCACCGGATATTGATGCTCAATGTCGTGGCCCCAAGCATTGTTCAATACGGTCACTTTGGTATTAAATTTAAGCCCTGTTACCTGATTAAGCGACTCATAAAATGCCAAGCTTGCATCGCGGTTGGGCGTGCACAACACAGGTATAAACAAGCTGCCAGTGCGCGCTGTCGTCATAGGAAGCTCAAAGGGGGGAACGGGTTTATCAATTTGTGTTATGTAGCTGACTTCGTCGCATGGGCCAATAACTTGCATTGCTTTTATTGCGTCACTTATTTGTAGATAAGCCGGCTCGCCGATGACTTTGAATACTGTGGTGTCGATTTCTTTGCGGATAACATCAACGTTCGCCACATTGACTTCAAGCGCCATCCAGCCGTGGGTTTTCAGCGGCTTAGTGGGTTGGCATTGTTTGTCTTCTACTATGCGCAGCCAAGCATGCCCATTGGCTGCGGCAAGCACATGTACAGGGCTATTTAATAGCCTTGGTGTATTCCACAGCTCGCACATTTGCTGACTAACGACCTCTTCGCGGACCAACGTATACCCCATACCAGATTGGTAACAGTGACTAGCAAATTTTAAATGGGGCGCCAACAACGTCGCGCCAACGACTGGGCCTAAAAGGGGATCGCTCATATCTTGCTCTCGTGTGGGATAATTGCTAAATCGCAATTTATTATTGTGTTGAATAGCAGATAATTTGACGTAACCTAACTCGCAACGCAACCTTGGACTAAACCAGTACCGGAGCTTATTGATTTATGTCAACAGTCACCTTGAATACAAAGGGAAAAGTCGCTTATTTAAGCCTCAACAGAGCGGAAAAATACAACGCGTTAACTCAGGCTATGTGGCAGGCCATTGCGGATGTTTGTGATACGTTAGCGCAAGAGCGTTCGATTCGGGTTTTAGTGTTAAAGGCCGAGGGACAAAAAGCATTTTGCGCCGGTGCAGACATTCAAGAACTGCATGATATGTTAGCCAACCCAGACGCGTTTTCTGCCAGTAATCAGATCGTTCAAGAAGCCCAACAGAAATTAGCAGCATTACCCTTTGCCACTATTGCCCAGATCAATGGTGTATGCGTTGGTGGAGGAATGGGATTGGCCATGTGTTGTGATTTTCGTATAGCGGTTGAAGAAGCAAGCTTTGCTATTACACCCGCTAAGCTTGGGCTGTTGTACAGTTTGGCAGATACTCAACGCTTGGTGAATTTAGTCGGTTTACCAAGGGCAAAAGAGCTGCTTTATTTGGGCAAGAAAATTGATACCCACACTGCATTCGATTGGGGTTTGCTGAGTCAAGTGGTTGAGCGCGCACACCTCAGTGAAGCAACAGATGCATTGGTCAAACAAATACTGGGCGTGAGCGGCTATTCCGTTAGCGGAACGAAACGCGCGCTGGCATATTTATGTGATATGCCAAACAACGAAGCGTTTGATAACAAAGCAGCATTGCAACAGTTGTTCGATGATGCGTTTCACACTGAAGATTTCATAGAAGGGGCGGCAGCGTTCACGCAAAAGCGCCCAGCGAGGTTTAATTAATGACAGATATACGCTTCGATGAAAGCTTTAGCCAGTGCACCCAGCAAGATGGCTTTTCTGCGCATATGGGACCTTTTTATGAAAAGAATATAAACGGGGTGATGCACCGAGCACTAAAAATACAAGCTCATCATCTTAATCCCGAAGGGGTAGTGCATGGTGGCGTAACATTGGCATTAGCAGATTACGCGATATACCGTGGTATTGGTGATGAGATCGGACATGACATTCGCTTCGCTACGATTTCGCTAAACAGCAATTTAATCGCTGCGGGTAAAGAGGGTGATGTGCTATTTGCAGTGGGCCATGTTGTGCGCAAAACCCGTAGTGTCATTTTTGCTGAAGGGCGAATATTTACCAATAGAAACATTATATTACAAGCCACTGGCGTGTGGAAAATCATCGGGGCGAATTGATAATTCTCAATGCGCTTAGCTCGGGTTCGACTAGTCTAGATTTGGTCAAAAATAAGAGAATGGAACACATGAAAAAGCTCAAACTGGCATCACTAATTCTACTAGCAGGTGCATCGTTTAACAGTGCATTTGCTGCAACTAAACTCGATCTCAATACCCCGGAAGGCGCCAATATGGCGATGCGTAAGATTCAATGCTCTACCATTGATGACAAGCCGGTTTTTTACTGGTGGAAAGGCAAAGTGTTCTCCCGTCGCCAAGGTGAAGTCGACAAGCATATTTTTAACGTTGAAGGTATGAACGTGCGCACTTGTGGCACCGTTGATGGCGGTAAAAAAGGCAAAGCTTACCGCTTGGTTACGCGCGAAATTTTACTCTACACCGACAAGAAAACCGGTCAACCACTGGATACATGGGAAAACCCATGGACCAACGAAGTGGTTGATGTGCACCATGTGTTGAATGACCCCGTTAATCAGCCTCCTAGCTTTCCTCGTAACGAAGATGGCACTGCGTCACCCTGGAAACAAAAATTCGGTGGTGACATAAAAGGAGACTACTGGTGGATGACCTTCCCAGTGCCGCTTTTTTATCACAACGACTTAGGGGGCGATTACCAGAAGCAAGTAGGCGGTGTGTATCATGCCTCTGAGCTATTTAATTTTTCAGGCGACTTGGAAAGCTTAACCAGCAGCGAAAAAGACACCGCCGATGTACATGTAGGTTGGGTGCGTATTTCAGACTGGCTCCCCTTTATGATGATGAGTGGGCGTGAAGGCTCTATTTATATTCACACAGCAGGCCGCAAAGTAGACAGTTTTGACGATATGGGTGACGTAATGAAAACCTTTATCAACGAACATGCGCCAAAATACAAAACACCGCCGCCAACGGATGACGAGCGTCCGAATGAAACAAGTTGGACGGGCTACAAAAAGGTCGTGAAAGGCGAGAAGTTTAAGCGCCAGCGAGCACAATAATAAGCTGCGATATAAAAAGTAGTCGCGAAGTTTAGAAAGGTTAGTCTCAGGGCTAACCTTTTTTTGATTAATGCTCACCTTGGGCAGCAGCGCGTTTTAGCTTAGCTCCAGATTATCAGGCATCAGCTAACTCAATGTTTATGCGGGCAGGGGGCGCTAAATTTAACAGGAGGATAATTTAACAGGACACCCAAGTTAATAAATTTAACAGGACACCCAAGTTAACGGCTAAGAATTTAACAGGACATCCAAGTTAAATGCTAAGTATTCGTGGTGCTCACTTATGCGCAGAATTTAACAGGACATCCAAGTTAAATGCTAAGTATTCGTGGTGCTCACTTATGCGCTGCGCTTATTAAGAAATTTAACAGGACACCCAAGTTAATTGCTAAGCATTCGAGGTGCTCACTTATGCGCTGCGCTTATCGTCATCTCGGTAACTGCTCCTGCGTTACTCTACCTTCCGCCATCCATGGCGGTCGCATGACGAATATGACTCTCGTCCCTACGAGCCAGTAACTTCTTATCAACAGCCAAAAGAAGTCACCAAGACAAAATGGTCGGGAACCATTTTGAACATCCAAAGGATGACCCGAAGGGCAAAGTACAGGATGTACTTTGTAAAGGCCGCCCTCCAGCAAGTCACTTATCTTGGCAACTGGCACGCCAGCCCGGTACTCCCTGCGTTGCTCTACCTTCCAACATCCATGTTGGTCGCCTGTGCTTCTCGACTAACACTGGTAGTGAAAACGCGTTCCCGACGCGGCTTTCACTTGAATGACATCCATGTCATTAACCCAGTGTGAGTCTTCAATGCTCGGGGTGACTTGAGTCGGTGAACAAAGCAAAGCATGCGCTTCGCTTACTTATGAGCACAGAAAAATACTCGTTGCCTTCGACTATTCCGGATAACAGCAAGATCTTGGAAGTTTTCCGTGTTTCCAAAAGGAAAAAGCATAAAGACGGAAAAAATTTAACCTGTACAACAAGTTACTGTGTATGCTAAAAACGACATATAGGGAAAGGCGGAAAAATGCCGTGTTTAAATACGGCATTTTGCAAGATATTAATATTGTTATGCATTTTAAAGTATCAATGAAGGACAACATTTTATATTTAATTCGTAAATACAGTACTTTTTCAACGTTAGTGCTGTCCACAATTATTGTGGCTAATGTGTATTCGGCGTATGTGACTTTCACTTCAGATAGATCAATATTTGATGTTGCCGAAAAAGCATTAGTGGGCGTTTTTATTGTCGTGTGTGCGTCATTAGTTTCATTGTTGCCATATGATTTGTATAAAGTTAATAAAGACAAGAAAATGTGCCGCTCTTTAAACTTGGATTACAGGTCATTTGCTGTTAAAACTGAAGAGCAAAAAGATGAGATTAGAGAGAAGTTTTCGAAACATGCATAACAAGTTAAGTCAGCGGAAAACTACTCGTTGGGCTACGCCCAAAAACACTCGTATTTTTCGCTGCTTAAGGCGTTATGCATCTTAAGGAGTGAGAGTGGCCACCATATTTGCTTTTGTTAAACTATTCGAAAACAAAGCCCATGCCGAAGATTTTGTGAATGGGAAGCTGTTCATGAATACGATTCGTTCTTTTAAAGAATATAAAGATGAGTCAGGTGAACTACGTGGAGATGAGTACGAAGGAATAGTTGCCCTTTATCAGCCTAGCAAGTTAGGTGAAATTAAACTTGGCGAGCATACAATTCCAGCATCAGATTTAGCTGCACCAATCGTAATGCATGGCAATCACTTGCTTGATCATAATGTGTTCTGTATTTACTCACTAAACAGTCGAGGTCACGATTCGGTTTCAGCTGAAACAATAACGGATTTCAAACGAACCTTAGAATTACATGATTCATGTTTTGGTTTGGGTAAATATTGTGTAGCGATTGTAAATGCTACAGAATTTATTAATCGCTGCTCCGCAGCGATTGAGAAGGAAAACCTAAATGGTTCTCTTGGGTTGGTTGATTACTTCAATGAGCATGAATTTCATGGAAATATGCCTGAAGATAAGCTGGGCTACCAAAAGCGTAGCTTCTTTTCACACCAGCGCGAATATCGTGTGAAAATTGATGCCAACAAACCAGAGCCCAGCCCCTATATACTGGAGGTTGGTGACTTAAGTGATATTGCCATCATTACAACACCAGCAGAATTCAATGCACAATTAGAGCTGAAGTTACCGGATGGTAGCCATGCATAACAAAGCCAGCCAGAGGGAACAAAAAACCGCCGCTTCGCTCTGGTTTTTCGTCCCCTGCTGGCGGCGTTATGTTTCAAGGAGGAATCGATAAACTCTTATGTTGTATATCCTTGGCGGTCTGCCCGCAACAGGCAAAACTGAACTTTCAAAGTATTTATCTTCCTCATCGGGTGCAGTCCATATTCGCATCGATACTATCGAACAAGAATTAAAGAACTGTGGATTTAACAAGCTATATGACGAGGGTTATAAGGTTGCTTTTGCTCTTGCACTAGAGAATCTAAAAAACGGGCTTTCTGTAGTAGCAGACTCAACTAATCCAGTTTTAGAGTCTCGTGAAGCGTGGATAAGCGTTGCAAATAAAGCCTCGTCGCCCTTCACAGAAATCGAAGTCATCTGCTCTAATGCACATGAACACAAAGAGCGTGTTGAAAAAAGGCAAACGGATATCCCAAACCTTTTACTTCCGTCATGGGAAAGTGTAACTTCAAGGGATTATCACTCGTGGAAAACAGCACGTATTGTCATTGATACTGCGGGCAAAACTCCGGAGCAAAGTAAAAAAGAGTTGAGTGAGTTACTCCGTAGAAACAATGAAACATAACAACTCAATCAACTCGCTCACTTCGTTCGCTGGGACGCCTATACGCGGGGCGGCTTCGCCATTATGCCCCACGTGCCTGCGCCCGTTATTGAAAAGTTATGTTTCACGAGGAAGTCGATGTATAAGCAAATCGAATATTACCTAATAAAGTACGGTAGGTTTCTAATTGGAATAGGTTTGGTAGTTTCTGCTGCATATCTTCATCAAATAAAAATTGCACAGTGGGAACAAGAAGACCGTGTAAACAGTGCAATTATAGAAGGCTTAAAAAACGACAGATTCGATACTCAGAAAGCTTTAGAGGCTTTGGATGTTGTAATAAAAACAAGCGAGCAAAAAAAGGCTACTTTGCAATCTTGTATTCGTATATTGGGTATTGTTGGCTTGTTCATCACGTTTTTTACTTTCAGAGTAGAGAAACATAACAAGCTAATAAATAAGGACTAAAAACAGTTTGCTGTTTTCGTTCCTCAACATTTTAGCAAACAATTTTTAGCCCATTATTAGGGCGCTGGGGGATCCCCTCATAGAATAGGCCTCCCTTCTTTGTGAACCCAGATAATATATTGGCCGATAGCCCAGGTAATTTGGGCTGAGTTCATCTTGTAATCTTTTGCTCTTTTCCTGACTTCTCTGCCTAGTCTAATAATAGATAACACGCGCCGATTACGGATGGTGTTAGCTTGAAATGCTCTTTCCCAATTTTGTTTTTGAGCAATGAGACCGAGTAGCCGTAATAGCCATTCTGCGAGCATCGCAATCAGCAGTAATATGTCGAATCGTTTGGTACAGCGGCTGTTACTGTGGCGTAGCCCCATACCGTATTGAGGACTTTTAATATCACGGAAGGTTTCTTCTATTTGCATTCGTCTTGCATAAAGGGAAACCAGCTGTTTTGAGTTAAGTTTATTATTCTCGGGAAGATTAGTGGCGAGTAGCCAAGGCTCTTTGCTACCCGCTCGATAGCTTTGTTGGGCGGTGTGGTTTCGTCCTGCTTTTGAAGAGCGGTTGTCCTTTCGATGTTTGGCCTTTGCTTTGTACAAATGCAGATGTGCATGAAGCGAGCTTTTACGCCCCAATTGCCCACACCCTAAGTATTTAGCGCGCGAATTTGCGCTGGGGTAAAACGACTTATTACTTTGCCATAAAGCTTGCCCATCACGCTTAAAACCCACATCTCCGCGCACTCGACCTAGCCAGAACCAGCCATGCTTTTCGACTTCACGAAACCACGGGTTACGATAGCCAGCATCGGTAACAATCAACGGGCAACAACCCGACGGCAGGATACTCGCCAACTCCCGTAAAAAGGGGTTATGACTGACAGGAGAGTTGTACTCAGCAAAGGAAAATACGCGCTCATAAAGTGTGACAGAGCGCCCTTGAACACTGACCGATGCACGTAAGGTTAAATGCCTAAGCTGCTCACGCACATCAGACCAATCCACGAGTACAACAGGCATGGGGTTAGCACCGCAAAGCAGCTTTGCGTGCCAACGGTAGATGTCGAGCCGCTCGTTATGTAGGTTGCTATTACCAAGCAGTCTGTCGATGCGTTTGATGTTGTGTTTCGGGGCTACGGAGCCTGAGATATTCCGTCCTAATTCGGTCAACGACAGTTGCTGGCCATCCAGCAAAGATTGGGTGGCAATCATCAGAGAAGAAAGACGTTTGGCATGTAGATTAGGGCATTGTTTTTTAAGCAAATCGTGTAAGATAGAAATATCACGCATGGTGTTGTTTTTTGCCCGTAACAGCTTGGTTGGTTTTTGGCGAAATTCCTACTTTTAATAGAAGACGTCAAATAGCGCCATGCGTGTCTATATTATTGTTTCTGCTCAAAATTATGAGGGGATTCGTTAGAGCAAGGCGTTATACATCTAATCAGGAACCATCATGGTAGATAGTAATATAAAGAAAAAATTGATTGAAAGGGATGGACTTAGGTGTGCTGTAACTGGCGAAAAAGTTGACTCCCCTGAACAACTTTCCATCGAACAAATAAGGCCCAAAAGCAAAGGTGGTAGTCCGGATTTAGATAATTTAATACTCATAAAAAATGATTTAAATCACTCAATCGCCGATAACGAGCACTATAGGACTAAGCTCCTCTTTGATCAGTTGAAAGAACGTCATAACGAATTGAGTATTCGAGAAAAAGAAGCATTTGAAAGAGAAAACTCCTACCGAATGCAAATTGAAAAACAAAAAGCTCAACTCGATGCTTATCAAGCAAAATTGAATGAAGAGCAAAAAGAGCGCCAGTCGCAGCTTGCAAAAGAAGAAGAACAAAGAAAAATCATGTTTATGCAACAGCAAGAGCAGTTGCATAAAATCGAGGAGCTAGCTCAAAAGGAAAAAGAAGAGGCCGAAAGACTGCAAATTAAAATCTTCGAGCAAGAAAAGCACCTAAAAAAGTCGTACTTACAGCTTGAAAAAGAGAAAGAAAAATACCGTGAAGAGAGTCGTAAAAGCATTGAACAAAAATCGGGAGAATATGTAAACGATGCCCTAGAAGTACTTGAAACTAAAGAGAACCAGTATCATACGATCTCTCGAGTCTGGGCGGTTTTTGGTGCCATCTCTATAGCAGCAGGCATTGTCATTCTGTCATATTTGGGAATCGAAAGTTTTAACATTCTTGAACAAAAGGGGGATGTTAGTTTGAGCTTCCTCGTTCTAATAACGTTTAAGGGTTTGATAGTCGTAGGTTTATTTGTGGCTTTAGCCAAATATTCGTTTAGTTTTAGCCAGTCCTACATGCATGAATCTTTAAAAAGTAGCGAACGTCAACATGCAATTAATTTTGGAAAATTTTATCTTGAATCGTACGGTGTAGATGCTGATTGGGCTCAAATCAGGGAGGCTTTTGAGCATTGGAATATATCTAGTAATACTGCGTTTTGTGCTAATTCTTCAAACTATTTTGATCCTAAAACACTCGAAAGTGCAGCGAGTTTAATTCAAGCAGTAAGTAAATTGTCACTCAATGAAAATAAACCTACTGATTCGGGGAAATAGATGTATAACAAGAGACTATGGCGTCAATTGCTCCTTTTTCAGCCACGATATTGCGCCACTTTTTTCGCTGGTCCAGGGCAACGCCTCAAGCTGTGCATGAGCCACTATCTCGATACCTATACTTTTGAGGTAGTGTTTAATACCTTTCCTTCATCTTACTCGTTTAATCAAAAAAAGCGCCTCGATACCCTCATCTTGTGCAGTTGATGTTTTTCGATATTAAATTAAGTCAGCAATCAAAAGCCCTGTACCACGGGGGGATGACGAAATTGGTAACAAGTGTGTCCTTGCTTGAACAATGCAAATTTGCTTTATTGTTCTTCGAATACAAGATGTTTTCTGATGTGCAACAACGAAAGATTAAACAGCGCGGCAAATGAACGTTGTGAATGAAAAGGTTTAGGTAGTATATGAGGCAAAAAATGAAAGTACTGGCGATTATCGCATTAGTTATTTTGCTCGGGGCGTGTAGCAACAAAGATTGGCGCACAGCGTCTCGTGAATCAGCAGGCTTGGCCCTCAACCCAGTAACGGATACCCAAGCATCGATTGAAGTTTACGCAGCAGATGCCTTTAGTTGGCGCGGTTGGTTTGCGGTGCATACTTGGTTAGCTGTTAAGCAGGAAAACGACCCTGAATATACAGTGTATGAAGTCGTTGGTTGGCGGGTAAATAGCGGGTTGCCAGCGCTGCGAGAATACCAAACAGCCACGCCTGATCGTTTTTGGTATGGGGCAAAACCAGATAAGGTTCTATCGATTCAGGGTGATAAGGCAACAGAGCTTATCCCTAAAATCACAGCTGCTGTTAAACGCTACCCCTGGGCAGACGAATACACCTTATTCCCTGGTCCAAACAGCAATACTTTTCCGGCTTGGGTGGGGTTGCAAGTGCCTGAATTGGAGCTAGACATGCCGTTGAGGGCAATTGGTAGCGGATATGCTGATTAGCTGGTCACGGGTATATCGGCGTTAAAAGTCCCTATTGGCAGGTATCCAAAACCCGCGGCGCATTATGTAAATGTCCCGCGGGTTTATTGTTAAAGGCTTTTTAGGTCGTAGTTTGTGACGTAAACGCCTGCAGAATATCGCTGGCGCTGGCGCTGTATACGTCTTGACTCATCACGTATTCTAGCACTTGCTCTAGCGCCCCAATGCGATGGGGTTGTCCTAGCATCCACGGGTGAATATTTAAGCTCAGAATTCGCCCGCCACTGTGGTTTGCTTCTTTTAGTAAGAAGTCACAGGCATCAATCATTTGCTCTGCGTAACTGTCTTCACTGTGTAAGTTATTGAGCATAATAAACGCATCATCTAGCTCGTTTGAAAGCGGCATGGCCCACAAGTTGCCCTTGTTTGTTTTAAACCTGTAGGGCATATCGTCGTTCACCCAGTCACAAAAATATTCGATACCGTTTGCAGCTAGCAGCTCCGGGGTATTTTCACTTTCGTTGCGCCCTGGGCTTAACCAACCTGTGATGTTTTGCTCGGTTAACTCACGTAATTGATTTACCGAATCTTGTACTAGTTGGGTTTCTAGTTGTTTGTCTTGGCCGCCGTAATGCAGGGCATCCATGTGCATGCCGTGGCACATCACTTCATTACCGCGCTCTGTAATGGTGTTGAGCAAATACGGATTGCGCTTGGCTAGCTGGGTATTCATCGCAAACGTAGGGGTTACGCCGTATTTATCAAACGCTTTTAAAAAACGGAAAATACCCACGCGATTACCATAATCGCGCAAACTAAAATGACGTAGATCAGGGTAGGGCATAGTCATGCCGCCCTGAATTTTAAACGGTTCACCCTTTTGATCCAGCGGGAAAAACTGCAAAGGCACATTCACCCACAAGGCGAGCTTTTTACCGTCAGGCCAAGTGATTTTGGGGCGGTCGGTGAGCATCGACCAGTCGTAACGGTCGTGATCCATGCCATGACTACGGTGGCTGTATTCTAGGTATGATTTATCAAGGGCCATTATTTCGCTCCTTTATGTGTGGCAGCGGGGCCCAAAGCAGCATTTTTTTGCGCAATGTCTGTTTTGGCTTGTTCGTAGTAATGCTCTAGGTAGTGATCGGCAATCTCTTTGCCTGTGGCTACCCACACATCGTCATGGCTGGTAATGTAATCAAGCGCCTCTTCAAATGCTTTCATGCGATGTGGGCAAGACACCTGATAATTGTGGGTGGGAATACACATAATGGTGCCTGACTCGTCCGCTTCGGCGTAAAGTCGGTCAAAGTTTTTCTTGAGCATATTGCCGTAGCGTCTAGGCTCAATTTTATTCACCACGAAGGCAATGGTGTCGTTCATTTCCAGTGAATAAGGAATAGAGACAAAGGGTTTATTACTGCGTGTGTGAATGGGCGTAGGCTGATCGTCATGAAATAAATCACACGTATAAATACCCCCTTCATTGCCAAACAATTCAGTGCCTACTTCGGCAAATAAGTCTAAGGTGAGTTCTGAGTGTGACAGTGCTGGTGCTAAGTAACCCGCACACTTTTGCCCCGTGTGCTGGTAAATGGTTTCCATGGAATCTTTGATCATGTCGCGCTCTTGCTGTTCAGACATACCATAGGTGTAGCGGGTATTGTAAATGCCGTGACTAAAAAATTCCCAATTACGCTCTTTACACATTTGAATAATTTCTGGGTGGTGGTCGCAAAGGGCAGTGGATAACGATATAGAACCCCGTATACCGTATTTGTCGAGTAAATCCATTTGCCGCTGATGACCCACGCGATTGCCATAATCACGAATACTGTAGCCTTGTGTAGCAGGGTAAGGTTGAGGCCAGGCTTTTCGTGATGGATTCGCCGGCGGGTTTAGCTCATAAAATTCAATGTTGGGGGCCACCCAAAATGCCATTTTTTTACCCCCTGGCCAGCGTATTTTGGGGCGGTTTTCATAAGGCCAATAATCGTAAAATCCAGGATCACTCTTCATCTGTCGACACCTCGTTAATTGCTATTTACCGTTTTGCTGTGCTGTTTGCCCGCTGAGCCATTCGTTTACTTCGTTCAGGGTCAATACGTCGGCATATTTCAGTGATAAATCCGTTAGATTGGCATAGTGGTAACTTTCATGTTTATCTGCCACGCACTCTTCAGGAACAATAGTGCGATAGCCACGAGATAAAGAATCAACAGCGGTAGCGCGAATACACCCAGAGGTAGAGCCGCCAGTTAGGATCACTGTATCAACTTGGTGCCACACTAGCAGTGATTGTAATTGGGTTTCAAAAAAGGCTGAGGGCATCTTCTTTAAGTACACAACATCTTTGACGTAATCGATTTCGAGGCGGTCATCGAATTCACTGCGTCGTGAGTCAAACTTAATGTTTTGCAGTGAATCTGGCGTATCAGTGCGCGTTCCCCAAATACCGGCATCCTCGGCGCTTTGCATATAGGCAACGTGCGTCCAAACGACCGGCCAGCCTAGCGCACGAAACGTTTTCGACATCTCATTGATGTACTCCATTTGGCGTGGGTCTGTTTCATATGCTGTCGCAAATTCATCGGTACAGGTATAGGCTTTTTGCGGGTCGATATTGACCAATACGGCTTTGTTGCCAAAACCAAAACGCTTACGTGCAGGGTTATTTTTTACGTCGTTATATATTTCTTTTGCGGTTTTAGTGGTCGTTTGCATCGGATTACCTTTAAATTTTTGATAATTGTCATAGGTGTTATGGCTGATATTGACAACAATTTAACCTTGAATTGCATTAATTTTTAGTGCACCTTTAAGTTAATGTGCTATTGATATAACAATTATATTTATAACTCAGTTTTAGCATAGCTTGCAAATCTAATTGGTGACAAATTGACATCGCCCAAATAGGTCGGTCGTGATCACTGAATTATTTTTCAACGCAGGCAAATATGCCCTTTAAAAAAGCAGATGTAAGGCAGAGCAAACATGAAGCACAGAACGATTCGCGGAACGATTCAATACACCAGTAAAAAACCTGAACGGTTTGGACAAGAGCGCGGAAGGGAGCTTTTCACTCTGACGAATCAATCGGACGGTGTGCAAGTGATGCACGCCCATTGTGAAATCGATGATGAGCCTAATGTGGTGCGCGATGTTGTGCAATCTATGCGTCAAGATTGCAGCCCTATCGATTGTAGCGTGCGCTTATCTGTTGGCGACAAATATGAAGGAAGCGGATGGCTTCGCTTTACCGATACCTACGCTGAATGTGAAACCCATAATCAAAGAGACGGGCGCATTAGCCAACGAATTGAACTTGAGCAGCCAGTTAAGTGGCTACAGTCGCACCCTATTGTGGGCGACGGTATTCTAATGAAGCTCTATGATTTATCCCAAGGGCCGGGTAAAACCTTCTTCCCTGACATCATGCTAACCTCGCCTGATCATCGCGGTGCAACTGGGCCGCTGTTGTTTAAAATGAATGGTTTAGGCATTCGTTATGTGGGCGAAGAGAGCATAGTGGTGCAGGCAGGAAAGTTTATTGCGCGTCATTTTCAAGTAGTAGATACCGCAGGTAACTTACCGGAAGAACACCCTCCCTATAATTTATGGGTGACTGCTGATGATGACTATTTATTACTCAAAGCCGGTGTTGATGGCTATATGCAGACCCACTATGAACTAACTGAATTTGAGATCATTGGAGGTGAAAATGAGCAGTAACGCGTTACCAAGCTGGGATGTATTAACAAAGCATGCGGTATTTCCTAGCGGCAACCATGACGAAGTTGCGCGGCTAAATTTTCTCACTCACTTAAATGTACATTTAAGCAGCCAAATATTGCCTGGGGTGAAAACCGCGTATGATAAGCAAGTCAAGCCAGCCATTATCGCTCAAACAGGCAGCGAGCCCACCTCGCGCCATGATGTACGAAAGCACATGCTGAATAATGGTTATTTTCAGATGTGGAGTGCATTGCGCCGGAACACCATGGAAATGCGCCATCAAGCTGCTCGCTCACAAGTGTTAGGGCAAATTGAAAACATAGTTGAGAAGGTCGATAAAGCCTGTGAAGGCAACGCAAATATTCAGCTTGATAGCAGTGTTAGTATCCCGCCCAATGTGGGCTCGGTGGATATACATTGCCAACCTGGGTGTTATTACCAAGAGTACTTCGAGAACGACGTGACAGTGGCCGCCAGCTACGATCTTGGTTTGTTTGTTACTACCGCCGGTTTATTGGGGGCGCTCAGTGATGGCGGAGGCCAAGGGATAGCGAACTGGCTCAAAACCCAACATCCAGACTTTTCTCCGAAACGAATTTTAGATATTGGTTGCACAGTAGGCCACAATGCTCTGCCGCTGGCGCAGCATTTCCCTGATGCTCAAGTGATAGCGGTGGATGTGGCGCGCCCAAGTTTACGCTATGCCCACGCTAGAGCGGCATCACTAGGTATCGAAAATATTCAGTTTGTACAAGCTAATGCAGAAGAATTAAGCCAATACGATGACGGCTCATTCGATTTAATTACCACTTCGATGTTCTTACATGAACTGTCTCATCAATCATTGCCAAAAATTCTCAAAACCATTCACCGTTTGCTCGCAGACGGTGGGTTAAATTTGCATTTAGAACAGCCGCAATATGCTGGCATGGATGTATATCAACAGTTTATTCGAGATTGGGACACCTACTTTAACAACGAACCTTATTGGGGGCCAATGCACGAACTAGATTTAGCTAAAGTCTTCGCTGAGTGTGGATTCGACCCTAGCGATTTGTTTGATGTGGGCGTGGTTTCCAAAGTCGACGAGAAAATCTTTGGTAAACCTAAATCGGATGGTGAGGACTACGGCCGCTCGCCAGTATGGAATGCGATAGGCTTGTGGAAAGGCCAAAGTGCAAATAACGGTGCTAAAAAGAGCGCAAAGAAAAATGCGAATATGAGTGAGAATGCCGCATGAGTGATACAAAAAAACACCTAAGTGACGCTGAAAAAGTTAACTTGGCAGGCACCAAGGCCAAAGGTCAACGGCCGTACTTTTTAGCGCAAAAGCAAACTGAGCAAGCATTGTCAGTTGCTATGTCTTTGGCGATGGAATTGTCAGTCACCAAGGAGCGCTTGGCATCACTTGAGTGCCTATTGGCTGACAAGGGCATAATTGAAAAAGGTGAGTTTGATGGCTACCAACCTAGCAAGGATGAAGTGGCTAAACGCAGTCTGGAAACCCAAGCCTATCTGGCGCGAGTGCTGCGCATAATGCAGCAAGACAAGGAGGAGCTTGAAAGCAACGACCCAGATATGCAAACAGTGCAAGACGCGCTAACCAAGTGGTAATGTAAGACCAAACACCGCGAAACCGCGACGCTGCTACAAAGTGAACGGTTATATTGCTCGCAAAAAGATACCGTATAAAAAGTCACACACAAAGTCGCACAAACCACCTCTAGCTCGGTATTAGGCTAGGGGCGACTAAGCAAAACCTGTATGGCCAAATGTCGCCTACAGGTTTCTGTGCTACAGCACCTTCCTAGGCTCCTGCCAATCATATACAATCCACGCCCATTTGGTATCGGGTTAAGGATTGCGCTGGTTTATTTGCGAGCCCTTACATTGCAAACCCGCAACTATAAATACGTGACTACAAATACGTATGACATATACCGAGCTACAAACCATTAATTATAAACCTGCAGCGATATATTCTGCTGAATGCTTTCGGGTTAGGCACGAGTACGCCCGCTAAGGTTATTTTTGAAAGTACACAATAAGACATACAAACATGCACAACAAGACACACAACATGCCGCAAAAAAAGGAAGAACAATGATCCGCGCAGTAATAACAACGGCTATGTGTATAGCCTCTACCTTTTCACTCTCTTCATTCAGTGCGGTGGTTGTTGAAAAAAACTCGGAAAGACCGATAGAAAGCAACACCGAGAATGTCATCGAAAAGGACATCGAAAAAATCACGGTTGAGGGCGCAGCAACGGCGAATGAATCACCGGTTGGCACCTTTAATTCGCCCATCTCAAATTTAGAATACGACCCTAGAGTCGATCTGCAATCTAGAAACATGGCTGAAGCACAAGCTGATATCACCATCCGCGGTGGAATTTTTGAAAACACGGGCTTTAGTGTGGGAAGCGCTACCCTTATCGACCCACAAACTGGGCATTACGTTGCTGAAATGCCGATTGCCCCTGAAATGCTCAGCGCACCCGCTATTTTAACAGGGGTGGATAATTCACTTTATGGCGCTAATAGTTCAGTCGGCTCGGTTGCATTTAAATGGCGGCCAATTCAAACGGCAGGCAGTGTTTCGTTAGGCATGGGTAACAATAACTTCAATATGCAACGAATTCACAACGCTGTTTCCTGGTCGGTGGATGATTCTTCCCAATGGAAAGCCGGTATTGAAGGAGAGTACTCTCGCTCTGAAAGTGATGGAACGATAGATAATGGTGACCATCAATTTGAACGGGCCTCAGGGCGCATACAGCTGTTAAGTGACTCATCGCAAACCGACTTGTTTTTTGGCTATCAACAAAAGTTTTTTGGCTGGCCTAACCTGTATACCCCTTTCAATGTGAATGAAACAGAAGATTTAGAAACCCGTTTGTTGCTATTCAATCACCTGCAGCAATATGCTCAAGAAAGCACTTTTGAAGTGTCAGCTTATTACCGTCAGCAAAACGATCATTATGTTTTTTCAAGAGAAAACCCAGAGAGCTTTCAAGCATTTCACGAAACTAAGGTAAAATCAGTCGCGGCATCAGGTCGCCATGGGCTTACTGAGAAACTTGCGCTGAACTATGCCGTTCAATTCACAGCAGACGAGATTGAATCGACTAGTCTTGAAAACAACATTACTTCGCGAGATTACTACAAAGTAAGTTTGGTTCCTGAATACGCAATAGCCTTAAAAGACAATGAGCACATTACGTTTCGGGCAGGAGCCGCCTATGACGATACCAATCGCGATGATTCGAGCATATCGCTGATAAGCGATGTTGTTTGGCATAAAATAAACTCAGACAATTCAGCGCGCACGGTTAACTTGTCCTATTCAGAAGCCACGCAAGTAGCAGGGTATACCGCTATTGGTGGAAGTACCTCAAGTGGGCTGTTTAGAAGCAATGATACGCTTGAGCGAGAAACCAGTAAAAACCTCGAATTGGGACTTTCTTTAGATGAAGCTACATGGCGGGTAGACTCAGCTGTTTTCTACCGCTGGGATAACGAATTAACGGACTGGACCTACAGCTTCGACTCCACTTCTGCGCGGGTGGCGAATCCGGTAGATATTGAAACAATTGGTTTTGAGTTTATCGCCATTACGCGCATGGAAAACGCTGATTTTGTGACCAGCTATACCTATCTTGATAAATCTGAGGATTATGGTGACGAGAACATAGACGCGAGCTTCTACGCGTTAAACTATCCACCTCATCGTTTTACGCTAGGAGTGATTTGGTATCCTGGCGAGGCGCTTGAATTAAGAGTCGACAATGAATGGCGTAAACAAGAAAAGAACCTGTTGCGAAACGGTGACGATAAAGCGTTTTTCACCCACATCACTCTGACTTATGCACCGCCTCAGGTTGAAGGTTTAGAGCTGGTACTGGCAGTCGATAATATGTGGGATGAATCCTTTGAGGAAATTCCCGGTACTCCGGGGCGTTCAGATCAATTATCAGCGACTGTCAGCTATTTTTGGTAAATAAGAGTAGATAACCCACACTGGTCACTAACGCCTGGTTAGATGCGAGCGTGTGTCCATTGATGAGGATTGGCTGTGGTAAATAGAAACAACAGTAAAACGCAAGATCCCAAAACAGTAGCGATGAATCAACATCCTTCTTGCCTAACAGATTTTGTAGGTGCGTGGCAGCTTAGCAGACAGATCCTACAACAACGCGGGGAAACGTTTTCGTTTGAAGGGCTGGCGAACTTTAGCTGGTCAGATTCAGAGTTGATTTACCATGAATCCGGTGTGGTAACTGCGCCTGATGGGCGGGAGTTACAAGCGCAGCGCAGCTATTTTTGGCAGCAAACTGGCGGTAAATTGGCTGTTTTGTTTGATGATAGGCGTTTTTTTCATTCTTTTAGTGCTGCTGACCCAAATGCACAACATCTGTGTGGTGACGATCATTATGTGGTGAATTATAACTTTGATCACTGGCCACTTTGGGAGTCTACGTGGCAGGTAACTGGGCCAAGAAAAGACTACAAAATGATAAGTGTTTATCGTCGAAGTTAAGCCAATTTATACCAATATGATCCACGGCGGTTAAATGAATAGGCGTTTAAATAAGTGGACGTTTAAATGTCTTTCCCTCGTTCGTTAACTGTCGTTACTTGGCAATAATCGGGCATCTTTTTGACTGCGTTTTTGCGATAACCACAGTGCGCCAGCAATAATCACCGCACCTAGTGCTAGGCGGCTAAAATCGGTATCTTTTTGCCACAAAAGTAGGTTAACGATCAGCCCAGCGGGTATCAGTGCATTATTCATAATGGCTAGGGTACCGGCCGATACGCGCAATGCACCTTGATTCCAAAAGTAATAACCCATCCCAGATGCCACTATGCCCAGCCACAACAGTACTCCCCATTGGCTTGTCGTTTGCGGTAACTGATCTGTGTTGCCAAACATAAAGAAGGCAGGTAAGGCCACAGCCAGCGCACCAAGGTAGAACCAGGCAAATATATTGTGATTCGAAACGGATGGCTGGAATGTTGAGGCCAATTTGCGATAGCCAACTTGTCCTAGGGCAAAACATAGATTAGCCCCTTGTACAATGAAAAAGCCTGTCCAGAAATTCTCACTGACGCCCTCAAAACGAATGATCGCTGCGCCGATAGTTGCAATCAGCGCGCAAAACATATGAAAAGGCGAGAAGCGTTTAAACAAGGCATCGTTGAGCATTGCCACGTAAAGGGGCGTGAAAATGGTAAACAACAGTACTTCAGGCACAGATAAATAAAGAAACGAGTGATAAAAAAAGATATACATCATGCCCAGTTGAAGGGCGCCTAAAACTCCCAGAGCCAGTTTTTGCTTGAAAGTCAGCAGTGACACTTTTAGAAACGGCAGAAACAACAAAGAAGCGAGCAATACTCGGGTAACTACGGCAAAGTAACTATCGACGGCACCCGCCAAATATTCACCAATGAGTGAAAACGAAAATGCCCATAAAACGGTGACAGCGACTAAATAAAACACGCGAGACTCTATTGCAAAGTGATGTGCGCGCTAAAGTATTGCATCGTACTTATTTAATCAAGGTTGGCGTTTTGTTTATGGGATGAAAAATCAGTTGTTAGCTGTGGCCTGCTAGCATAGAGCTAGCATACAGGTGCCTCGAGTGCATTTTACCTTTGCCAATCATGGACTAAGCCTCTGGCGTTATTAGTCAGTAATGTTGGGTGCAGAAGCGTACTAACGTATGCGCAAAATACACGCTGCCCTAGTTCTTGGCCGAGTACACTTATTCTTTGTTGGCCTTGGGCTAATTAAGGTCGCTCTTTTTAACGATGCTTTTTAACGTTGCGCTAAGGCGACGCGGGGCTAAAAGTGCGCGCAATATCCTTATTTTCTCCACAATGTTTGCTCTTTAACTTTAGTAAGGTGATTACCAATTTCCGTCGGGGTGACCGCCGTAGGCAAGGCTTATTCAGAACCTATGGATTAAAAAATAATGACTAGGCCAATAAAGAGGATTGTTGTGATGCGTAAAATAAGAAGTGCTGCTTTTGTTTCATTGAGTTTGGGTTTAGTCGCGTGTGGTGGAAGTGATAATACGCAGCTTGACCAGAGCGCTGTTGATGAAATTATTGTTGAAGATGATACCAGCACCGAGCCCGTCACCGATGAAGAGATAGTGATTGACGTGGATGCAACGCTATTTCTAACAGGGGAAAATGTCAGTGTAAACACAGTATCTTGCACGTTAGTTGATGGCAGTGACACCCTATGCTACGAAATCACTTCAAAGCATATCGCATCAGAACATGACATGGGACCGTGGTGCCCTGAAACTATATATGACACCGCAGAGGATGGCGGCCTATGGTTCGATAAAGGTGAAATTAACGATCTTGATGGTCCGTTTATCGCGAATTTAGCGACCTATTACGATGATCCGGGTTTCAAAATGTATGAAGACGACGGCAGTGTTCGTAGAATGGAAACCGCGCAAGAGTGCGCAGAAGGAGCAGATCCGAATATTGAAGACAAATATACTAATATGTGCGCGCAGTGCTTACCCGAGTGGGTGAGTGCTCAGGTTTCCTATCCCATTCCCATCACGCCGGTGAAACAAAGTGAGCCGGTCACATTAAGTGACGGACCTACCCTAGAGCAGGCCGGCGTAGAATATGGCCCCTCGGTTAGAGGACTTGCATTTAACGGCGTACGCTTTGATCACCCAGCAGACATAGACATTATCCTAGCGGGCTATCAAATTGCCCCAGTTGACGATGCGGGCGGCCATGTAAACAACAGTTTAGGCTATCACTATCATGGCGATACCGGCATGACAACGCGTATTGCCCAATCGGATGATCACTCAGCAATGATTGGCTATGCATTAGATGGTTTTGGGCTATACGCAAAATTAGATGACGAGGGAAACGAAGCAGCGGAGCTTGATGAATGCCGAGGTCACACTGATGAAATACGTGGCTACCATTATCATGTGTTGTCGCTGGAGAGTAATGAATTCCTGGATTGTTTCTACGGCGCATGGGCAGAGTAAACATGGGCAACATTCGTATTCTAACCAGTAAGGTTGTCGTGTTTATTGCACTGATGTGTTGTTCAATCAGTGTTCATGCACATGGGTTTGATTATTCAGTGCTGCGACTAAGTATAATGTCAGAGCATACCTTGAGTTTAACCTTAACCTCATCATTAGATGCGTTTAGAAAGGAAGTCCGTCAGCACTTTTCAAAATCGCCTTACGCTACCCCTGAAGAATTTAACGAGCAACTGCTCGCGCATATAAAGAAAACACTCTTATTAACTGGGGAAAATAAACAAATCGCCTTAGGCGAGGGCGCGGTAACATTAGGGCATGAAACTTCTGTGGTGTTTCGCTCTATTACGTTGCCTAAAAATCTGCGGAAAATTACGCTAACCAACGGCGCGGTGAAAGACATATATAGACATACCACAAAGCTTATTGTGACTGCGGAGAGTACAGGAACACAGACGCACATTCTGAATAAATCTAACGGTTTTACCGCGACATTTTTTGTTGAGTAAGCCAGTTAACATGCGTATTTCGAATGATTAGCTACTTGGCGTATATAGCTTACTGTTTACTACGCTAGCGTTTGCTGAGTTGTTGTTTACTAAGTTAGCACTCTTTTTATTAACGCCATTCTGCGTTAATAAATCCTCACTCAGCGAGAATGTAATAGGGCTTAAACAAGGCGTTTGACTGAATCAATAGTTGTACTTTTTCGAAGTCGTGCATGGCGGTGTAAGCCTTCTTAAAACACGCCTGAAAGGAATGCCCCAGCTGCATTTTCACAGCGCTCTAAGTATTTAAAAGGGAACAACCATTTCTGCACTTCGACGTGTTGTTCAAAAGCCGCTGCCTGCATTCTGAGAGGGCACTTCATCAAGCGAATTGCGATAAGAGTAAAGGCAAAACCTAGTACTAATAGGCGGGGGTCTCAGTAGGTACAACCGTGTTCAAATTGCCAAAGTGGGTGTTTGAGCCATTGTGCTTTTTTGACTAGGGCCGAAAAGTAATTCAGCCCGTTTTATTCTTAGGTTATATCGAGCGCTTTTTAGTAAACCGAAGGTTCCCCTGGTGGGCGCGTTTTAAAACGCCGATGTACCCACATGTACTGGTCTGGCTGTTGTCTGATCGCGTGTTCTATCATTTGGTTAATAATACTTGCATCGGTTACATCGTCACCGCTTGGGAACTCATCCTCTGGAACAGCAAATGTTATATGATAATGGTTGGTATCCAGATCTCGCTTATGGGCAACGAACACGGGTTTGGCCTTGCCCAGCTTCATGAGTTTACTGGCTGAGGTTACCGTGGCTGCTGGGATGTCGAAAAAGGGGGCAAACACTGAGTTTTTGATCCCGTGATCCTGATCCGGTGAAAACCACACCACACGCCCATCACGTAACTTACGAATAATTTCACGCATGTCAGAGCGTTCGAGCACATTTTTAAATACGCGCTTTCTGCCTTCGGTGATGACGTGTTCAAAAACGGCATCGTTATTTTTTCGGTAGATAACGTCCATATCCGCGACCAAATTCACCATCAGGCCAGCGAGGTCCAGGTGGGTATAATGCCCACCGATCAAGAGCACACCTTGGCCGTTTTCTGTCGCTTTTTTCAGTACATCTAAGCCGTGCACCGTAAAACGTTTACGTAAAGATTCCGGGTTCGCCCACCACGCCCAAGCAATTTCAAAAAAACCGATACCGTTGGACACGAAAATGTCTTTGACTAACTGGGTTTGTTCAGCGGCGCTCTTCTGTGGAAAACACAACGCAATGTTGGTAGCGGTAATATGACGACGGCGCTTAAAAAAACGATAGCCAAACCTGCCAAACGCACCGCCTGCTAACATTTTTACTTTAAAAGGGAGTAAGGCAATTATTCGAAGAATAAGGACAGCCAACCAACTGGCCCAGTGACGTGGATGTAGAAGAGATTTTGACATGAAGTGGTAAGCCATCCGAAAAATATTAAATTACGTTGCGCGTAGAGCAGGGAATATAACAAAAATGTGTTTTTATAGGCACACATAGGCGAGATTATTTTTCTAATTTTGCATGCCAAGTCTAAACATCAAGCAAATCCACGCGAGAAAGCACCATCACCGCGTCGCTGGAATACCTCTTGCTAAGCCACAGTTATAAACTGAAAAATTACGAATAGAAGAGGGGGATTCATAATGCATGTTCAGTCAAACTCGGCGTTAGCACCACTCAACGAGAATACACGTCTTAGCATCTCAGGCAATGAATTGCCAAGTAGCGGCAACAAAGCGGATCAACACTCCCCAGCGCATCAAACCAAAAGCGAGCAAGGCTCTGGCGATGTTTACGATTTCACCAACATGTCACGCCGAGAATATAATCAATTGGTTAAAGCGGGAGAAGTTCCGCTTGGTTACGTTGTGCTGCCCGCGGATGGTATTGATCTCACATCAAACACCAAGGCGCAGATGGAAGCCGTGCAGGATGAAAAAATAAACTTCATCGATTATTACCAAAATAGAATTTCCTATCGAGAAAGCACGGGTCAATCAACGGAAAACTTCCGTGATGTGCTGTCCGACTTACAAAAGTTGCAAGGTAAGGAGGTGAATCCAGCGCTTAGCAAAGGCGTAAATACCTACGCTTAGTTGTAGTCAGGGATTCCGTTGGTTTTCGAATACTCGCCAAGTTATCGAATCAAATATAGAAAATATTTTCCCTATAGCTTTTAATAGCAAAGAGCATTAAATATTGGTCTCCGGGTGTATTAACATCTCTGCACAGTTCAGCAGGTGGGATACAGCTTAATAAAACCTAGGGTGGGAGTATTTATATTGACACCCATAGTAACTTATAGAGACAGCCATAGTTGTCATTCTTAGAGCCCGCAGTTTACGAAGCTTTTAAAGAAGACAGCTTTAAAGAGACAGCCATCGTTAAATCTATACAGCTTTAAAGAGACAGCCATCGTTAAATCTATACAAAATTTCGAATTAGATAGGTGTTGAGATTTTTTGTATATAGAAATGCCGCTTGATACTCAATAACTGCACTTTTGAGCTGA
Source organism: Paraglaciecola chathamensis S18K6 (assembly GCA_000314955.1). GTDB lineage: Bacteria > Pseudomonadota > Gammaproteobacteria > Enterobacterales > Alteromonadaceae > Paraglaciecola > Paraglaciecola chathamensis. Next base: position 61,507 of record BAEM01000046.1, read on the forward strand.
ACAACTGAAGATTTTTTATGAAATTTTGAGTGTTGAGAAAGGAATTCATATGGAATGATGAAGTTATAGGCAAGCGCTCGTGTCACAAGCTGTGCATTAGGTGTATTTGTTGAGATTAGTTGAAG
>BAEM01000045.1 GCA_000314955.1 Paraglaciecola chathamensis S18K6
TTACACTGCGTTGCATGACTTCGAAAGAGAACAACTATTCATTCAGTCATGCGCCTTGTTTAAGTCCTTTTAAACTCTCGCTGAGTGATCACTTATTAACGTGGAATGGTATAATTGTCATAACGTCACCTAATCGCTTACTTTGAATAGTGCTTCATGACCATGGTCGATGCGTCTATTTTTGCCATAAAATCTGAGGCGGCCGGTACTTGCATAAAACTGCGCATAGAGGCTTCAGCGTCTTCCTCTGTCACCCAGTGCACTACAACTAGCCATTCACCATTTTGTCCCTTGGCTGTTTCACGCGAAATAAACCCCGGCTGCTTAGCCACATGTTCCACTTCTACAGCCTTATCAATTGGTGCAAACGCCTCATATGTCACGCCTTCTTTCAATGTAAACGTTGCTACTTCAATCACCTCTGCATAGCTCAATGTTGGAATTAATAACGCCAGACTTAATAGCACTTGAGTAATCATCTTCATCTTATTCTCCGTATCTTCTTTTCAATTTTTTAACGTGACGTTGTAATAAGTACTACAACGCGTAACGCACACCAATCACCACTTCGTGACTGGCTATATCATCGATTTTAAAGCCGTCAGTGAACGAGTCTTGTCCCGTATTGATGTCGCCAAACGAGGCATATTGGTATTCACCGTATAGACTAAATTTTTGTGTGATTTGGTAATTTCCACCAAAGCCCACATTCCACGTAAATTGGGTAGCATCACCGTCGGCGTATGCATCATAATAACCGTCTACTGCTCCATCGAACGCATCGAAGCCAGCAACTCCCTGCCCACCTAAGCGCGCAGAATAACTGTTATCGGAAACGCCCACTCCAACTTTTATATACGGCGTGAAAGCGGTCTTATTTGGGAAGTCGTAAAAGCCTTCCACGGTTAGCGTTGTACTCTGAATATCGCCATCAAGAATGTATTCTTGACCTTCGCGCGTACCAGTACCGAATTGTGTTTCGCTAAAGCTACCTTCTCGATAGCTTAAGCGCCCTTCGATTCGAAAGTTATCATCGAATTTGTATCCTAAACCAATCCCACCGACCACGCCGTCCCCGGCATCAAATTCAGCTGGGAAATCAGCATCAACAGCGATGTTTTGACCAATGGCTTCAGAATCATTCACCTGTTGGCTATAGCCTACCTGTCCTGAAACATAAAAACCGACCTCAGATTTATCCGCTTGGGCAATTTCCTGTGCGTAAACCAAAGTAGGCAATGCAGATGTAAGCGCAGTGGCGGCAACCAATGCAGTATTGCGACATTTCATAGTGACTCCAATCAGTGTTTTTTTGCTTCAAAAACGTTTCAAAGCAATCTTTAAATGGGTTAGTGCTAAGTACGGAGCTATTATGACGTTTACAAATTGATATGAATATGCACAATAAACACATTTAACTATTCCGAAAAACAGAACAATGATTAATTACCTACGCCATATGGCGGTATTCGTAAAAGTGGTAGATGAAGGGGCCTTTCGCGCTGCTGCCCGTGAGTTAGGTGTGGCGCCTTCTAGAGTGAGTGAAACAGTGTCAGATCTAGAACAATACTTAGGCGTTACACTTTTCTATCGAACAACACGCAAACTGTTTTTAACCAACGAGGGCCAGCGTTTTTACGCACATGTGGTGAATATTACAAAAAGTGCTGAGTTAGGCGTCAATGAGCTCAACAGTCGTACTCAAGATTTGATCGGAGAACTTAAAGTTTCGCTCCCGGCATTTTTAGCGTCGTCTGCACTGTCGAGTGCGATTGCTGAATTTGCTCACCAATATCCCAAGGTGTCATTGCATATTAATTACACAGATACGAAAGTGGATATCCTAAAAGAAGGGCTTGATATGTGTATTCGTGCGGGTTGGCTGCAAGACAGCTCAATGATGTCCCGCAAGCTAGGAGAAAGTAGGCGCTTTTTGGTAGCAGGAAAAGCCTATGTCGATGCTCGCCCACTCGCTAAGCATCCATCAGATTTAGCCGACTGGGATTGGGTGCACTTTAGCATGCGTAACACCACTACCGAGTTTGTCTCTAAAAAAGGCGACGTAGCAAGCGTCACTGAAAAAACACGTATCAAGCTAAATAGCGCCGGGGCTTTACTGCATTTTGTTGAGCAGAATTTGGGGCTCACTATTTTACCAGAGCACTTAGTGACTCAAGGAATAAAATCCGGCGAACTGGTACATGTATTACCCCAATGGGAGATAAAGCCTCTTGGTATTTACGCTCTATGGCCTGACGCTTCTCGCAGAGAGAACCTCACCCTACAATTGGTGCGATTTTTAGCAGAGCGAGACTTATCCTAAATCTCGCTAGAGTTTAAAACGATACAATTACGTTTACTCAGCCTCACCTTTTGGCTCGCCTGCATATTTTTTGGGCATTTCTTTGATGTACAAATCGTGTTTCGAGTAAGGGATCTCAATTTTACGCTGCCTAAATTGTTTAAATATTTCGCTGTTTAAAATGTCTATGACTCGACCTCGAAGTGCTGGTTTGGTTATCCATACCAGTAATTCAAATTCCAGAGCAGATGCACCATAACGACGAAAGCGCACTCTTGGTTCTGGATCTTCACATACATATTCTTTTTCTGTTAACGCGATTTGCATCAAGACTTCACGAACCTCATCAATATCCGCATCGTACGACACACCCACAGGTACTCGGCAGCGAGATTTCTCATGCGGCCCACCAGATTCGTTAATGATTTTAGAGTTGCCCATGACAGAGTTCGGGATTGTGACCTCCACATCTTCACGGGTCAGCATTCGCGTACTGCGCATGCCGATATGGGTGACCTCCCCGCGTTCACCAGAATCAAGCACAATGTAATCGCCAATCTTATAAGGGGCATCAGCCATGATGAACACGCCCGAAAACAGATTAGCTAAGGTGTCTTTAGCAGCAAAGCCCACAGCGATACCAACAATCCCCGCTGATGCCAGCCAAGCAGTCATGTCAACGCCCCAAACCGAAAAAACGAAGTACACACAAAGCACTAAAATAATGATGTTTACCAAGTTTAAAAACAGAGGCAGTGTTTTATTGTTCACGGCGTGAAAACGGTTGGGATTGAGGGCAATTTTGCGCAGTACTACGTGGTTTGCGCGCAAAAAGAATGCGGTCCAAATCAAGATTGCTACCGACTGCAGCGAGGAAAAAATGATATATCCACTGAGCTCAGACGGAGCAACAATAGACGCCGCACTGGAAAACCCCATTAACAATAAGCTGTAGTAAATTGGTGTATGCAGTAGGTTTAAAAAACTGCTATCTAAACTTACATGAATACGTGCAATAAAGGCTTTAAGCCCCACCATCAATACGTATTTAAATATCGACGCGACGATAAATGAAAGCGCAATGACAAGCCCGGCTTGGGTGTAAATATTGTCTCCGAAAATCTCTAGAAATGGGGTTATTGCTTGGTTTAACTGCTCAAACATGTAGGTGTTTCCACGAATTTTATAGGAAGTATAAGCGAATGCGCTTTTTATAGCAGTATAAGCGCCAGCGCAACACTTATCCTAACGTCCAATTCAACCAAGATCAGATGGAAAGTTTAAAGGGCCAGTCATTTCTGCTGTACCTTTTTCGTGGTGAAAACGTCCGACAGGAACAGCATGGAAGTGAAAAGCATAGCCCATGATGACTTTCGATACGTTATGCGCACAAGTAAGAGTGTTAAACTGTAGCTATGCTCGCATCAATCCTTTGCTATTTTAACCAGAAGCTCGTCGATGGCTATCCGGCGGTACTTATCGGCAATGGGTCTATCTGCGCGCGGTGGAGCTTGTTTGGCCCGTAATAAGTAAGCTTTTGCGTCTTCACTATCTCCATCGTTAAATAAAAACTCACCAAAGAAAAAGTTAGTATCAATGCTAAATGGATGACGCTCTACAGCTTTACTCAACAATTTCTTGGCTTCTTTGTCACTGCCGAAGCTCAACGGCCAACCTGGTACCTTGTGGTACAGCGTACCTAATGAGAAGGTCGCAACGCCTTCTAAGGCGTCCCCGTCAAGTTTGAGAGATTTTTCAAACGAAGCTTTGGCTTTTTTAGCTAGCGAAAGGGCGTCAGTACCGCCGATTGCCGCAGCCGAAGTGGACTGGCAAATACCTAACCAGGCCCAATAGCCCGCATTTTTTGGCTCGCTGAGAACCAGTTCATTCGCTCGGCTGACAAGTGAGGTAAATGCCGTAATTTGCTCATCGCCCGTCATGGTATAATTCACTTTTGCCCAGCGCTGTTGCAATGCATGCAGCTCAGGCGTAACGCCAACATCAAGTTCGATACCCTCCGCGAGCGCGCTGTTCAGGTCACTATTTAACACACCGTTCTCGCTAATCGTGCTACCACTGGCTCCGTTTTCAAAGGGGAGCTCAGCGTGAGCGAATGTTGATGCTAGGCTGCAGGTAAACAATGAAATCGCAATTACGCTGTTTATCGTCGCTACTCTATGGAAAGTTTCAACCTTTGTTTTACTCACTTAGTTTTACTCACTGTATTATGTCTGCCTTTGTGTTGAGCACTGGCTATTAAAACCGGTTAGTAAAAAGTGCATATCAGTCATTCTCAGCATACTTCGATATGCAAAGCCATCGCATTTAAACCGTGAGCAATTAGCCATGCAGGCTAATAACAATCGACTTATAAGCCGGTGTATTGCTCTTATCTGCCACGCTGCCAAGTGGTATTAAGTCGTTCGTTTCAGGGTAATACGCCGCAGCGCACCCTCTTGGAATACCATATTCAACCAAAGCAAAATCAGTCACTTCACGTAACGCAGCTTTGTCATGTGGCCAATGACTACGAATCCTTACACGTTGACCGGCTTTTAAGCCTAATTCTTCCATATCTAAGCGATTCACAAACAACACTTTACGTGTACCGTGAATACCACGATAACGATCGTTATTGGTATACACAGTGGTGTTGAATTGGTCATGACTGCGGATAGTCATCATCAATAAGTGCCCCGCTGGCACGTCAATGTTTTCAATATCGTGTACCACAAAGTTGGCTTTACCTGTGGCGGTAGCAAATTGACGCGCATCTCTGACCGCATTAGGCAACACAAATTCGCCTAATTCATCAATGCGCTGATTAAAGTTTTCAAAGCCAGGGATCACATTGGCGATATGGTCGCGTATGAGACGATAATCTGAGCGAAATGCTAGCCAGCCCAACTCGTCGTTTGGAAGTGTATTAACAGCAAGCTCTGCAAGAATATCGATTTCACTTTTGAGTAGCTCAGATGCAGGAGGAATTTTACCGTGGGACGTTTGCACTACCCCCATGGAATTTTCAACCGTAATCGTTTGAATACCGCTGGCTTGGGTATCAATTTCAGTACGTCCTAAGGCGGGTAATATTAACGCTTGCTTGCCAGTATGTAAGTGTGACCGATTAAGCTTAGTGGATACTTGCACCGTTAATTCACACTGCCTTAAGCCTGCATCGTTAGCTTGGTGATCTGGCATGGCTCTGAAAAAGTTTCCACCAAGGGCGAACAAGACTTTTATTTGTCCTTTTTGCATGCCGTGAACGGTTTCGACTGCGTCTACGCCGTTCTCTCGAGGCGGGCTAAAATGAAATTCTTTTTCCAGCGCATCTAAAAATTTAGGATCTGGTTTCTCCCATATACCCATGGTGCGGTCGCCTTGCACATTACTGTGACCTCGCACTGGGCATACGCCGGCGCCGGGCTTGCCTAAATTCCCTTGCAACATTAAAAAGTTCGTCATCAATTGAATATTGGCCACCGCATTTTTGTGTTGGGTCATGCCCATTGCCCAACAACAAATCGTCTTTTTAGAGGCACACGCAATATCTGCAGCCTGTTCAATCTGCGCTTGCGTTAGCCCACTGCCTTGTTCAATAGCGTGCCAAGTCGTTTGCTCTATATCACTTTTAAACGCGTCAAAACCATGGCAATAGTGCTCAATAAATTCATGATCTAGCACTGGCTGATGATGACTGTCACGCTCTATCAATGACTTGCACAACCCTTTGAGTAAGGCCACATCACCATTGATTTTAACTGGCAAATACAGGTCGCGTAACGCGGTTCCCTTTCCTACCACCCCAGACACCTCTTGGGGGTTTTTAAATCGTTTTAATCCTGTTTCATCCAGCGGGTTAATCGCAACAATTTTAGCCCCTCGGCGCTTTGCATCTTGTAGCGATGACAACATACGTGGGTGATTTGTCCCCGGATTTTGCCCAAAGACAAAAATCGCTTCAGCGTGCTCTAAATCCTCAAGACTCACCGTGCCCTTACCAACACCTATGGTTTCCCCGAGGCCAACACCACTTGATTCATGGCACATGTTTGAACAATCAGGCAGATTATTGGTGCCAAATTTGCGCACAAATAATTGATATAAAAAGGCTGCTTCGTTGCCTGTGCGTCCCGAGGTATAAAACGCTGCTTCATTCGGGCTTTGCAGTGCGTTTAATTGCTGAGCAATAAGTTTAAATGCCTCAGCCCACTCGATTGGCTGATAATGACTCGCGCCTTCTGGCAGCCACATTGGTTGTACTAATCGCCCTTGATCATTCAGCCAGCGATCAGATTGGCCACGCATTTTATCTACACTGTGCTTTGCAAAAAATGCCGCATCTGCACGCTTGGTCGTCGCCTCATCCGCAACGGCTTTTGCGCCATTTTCACAAAATTCAAACGTAGCGCGCTTTTTAAGTGGGTCAGGCCAAGCACAACCTGGGCAATCAAACCCTTCAATTTGGTTTAAATCCGATAATAACCGCGTGCCTTTAATGGGGCCGGCTTTGGTGGTCACATTCTTGTATGCAGACAATACCGCAGGGATCCCCGCGGCCCACTCTTTGGGCTGACTGATCTCAATACGCTGGCTATCCGCAGGATCAAATGAGGGTGATTTTGCTGCCTCTGGCGATTCGGTTTTCATTTTGGCTCCTTAAACAACGTTCACTTGCCTGTAGCGACAAGCAATGCGTTATGATTCTATATTTGGTAACTCACTACACAATTCTGTGATCACAAGTGTATACATTGATACGGTTTTGACCGATGAAGCCCGCTATGCAAATATCGCATTCTTGAGCCAGCTCAATAGCTAAGCTAGAGGGAGCGCCCATGGCCAAAATCATACCTATGTTGGCCATGGCTGCTTTTTGCACTATATCAAAGCTTATCCGCGAACTTATCACCACACCATATTCGGGCGCTTTTTCAGCCGGTTTTTCAGAAGTTATCTCAGCCCCTTGATTAAGCGTTTTTTTCGGTATTAATAGCGACAAGTTTGCCCCGATAAGTTTATCAAGTGCATTGTGCCGACCAATGTCTTCTCGCACATCGACAAGTTCACTATGGTACGTATGCGCTTTGCCTAGGATAAATAACCCAGCACCGTGGCACCCGCCAGTGAGTGCAAAAACACCTTGCTGGCTACGCAAGTTAGCGGCCAAAGAGAATACTTCACGGGCAGTTAGTTTAGTTCTACTTTGCGTTTCTTGAGCTGGGATTTTATCAAGCAAAACATCAATTGAGCGCTGCCCACAGACACCACAACCTGAATTGACGTATTCAATGTGACTGCCCCCTTGGCTGTGCAGCGAATGAATGTCGAAGTGTGATTGGGGATGCAAAGTAACTAAAACTTGATTAGCCGTACTACCTTTAACGCGCCCGCTGCCAGTGTGGGTAATACGCTGTACGTCTGCATCATTATCAAGTAAACCACTGGTATGTAGCCAGCCTTTGACCAAGGCAATATCGTCCCCTGGGCTGCGCATGGTGGTCAGTAGCAAGCTTGCTTTACCTGCTTGTTTAAGGGGGTGTTTTAGCCAAATTTCAAGGGGCTCTTCACTGGCAACTTGGTCGTCTATTGGCAGTCGTTCGTGACTTTTTTGGAGCTCAAGGCCTTTTGCGGGCTCAAGGCTGTTCCCCTCTTGTTTAAAAGAAGGCGCATTGGTGGATAACAAGCGGGTTATGGGAAATGTTTTGACTCTGATCACCTTTAAGTAAAAGAAAATAAATCAGTGCTGACTGCCCTTGCTGAACTATATGATGACGCGCGCGAAACCAAAATGTGCACACGCAAAAAATGGTCTGCTTGCTCAACGGTTAAAAAATCAAACCCGATGCGCCTAATATTAAAATCCAGCTAGCGAAAAACAGTTTTAGATGTGTAGGTGAGAAATGCAGCACTAAACGTTTCGCTAAGATCCCCCCGATCACAGCGCCTGGCCCAGCAAACAACACAACAGGCCAATAAACAGCTTGACTGATCATGACATGATGTACCACACCTGACCACACAGTCGCAGCGCTCAATATCACCGCACATGCAATAGAAAATGTCACATTAAAACCGCGCATGATTAAGTAGACAGCGAGTAGCTCTCCTACACCGATTGACAAATATGCCGTAATTACGCCGCCACAAATACAAATAATCGGTAACAAAATACTATCTAACCGTCGTAATTGGGTTATCAGTGAGCCACGGCCCGCCAGCGCCACCATTAAAAACATACTTATTGCGAGCATGATAGAAAACACACCAAAGCCAATGTGTAACTTATCGCCTTGGGCAAGTGCGCCAAACCAACTAGGGTTAAATTGCGCGGTTAATAATCCAGCCACAGAAGCAGGAATACTCAGTAATAATACCGGATACAAGCTTTGCCACTGCTGAATGTGCAAGGTTTCTGTGCGCTGGGCATCTGAATATTGCGCTGCGCTATCGTCAAATTGCTCTATTGCTTGCACGTTATCGCCACTTTGCGCCAAGTGAAAGCGCCACCATGTCACCGCTCCGGCAGTCATACCAAAACACTGAATGGCAAAACTGGTGGCGACTGTTGCGCTAGGAGATAAGCCCATTTGATTAAAGAAAGGTACGAACACCACACCACCGCCGGCACCGGTCGCATTCGCGAAAACGGCACCGAGTATGCCTAAAAACGTAAAACCAGCATACTGTACAAACAAGCGAATAGGCTCTTGTTGAAGCGCAAATACAACGCACCATATTAGGATCAAGAAACCACGAATTTGCCCAGCAGAAAATTGAGAAAACATTGAATTTACACTACATTTTGATATCGACAGCACTTTGCCAGAAAACCCAAATTCTGGCAAAGTAATTCAGTTAATCACGGATGTTCGCATTGAATGCTCGCAGGTATTTTTATTCAACTTTCCCCTCCCCTTTGTTACGTTTATCACAGCTCGGCTTACCACAGTGAGGACTTTGTCTTGTATGCTTGTGTTTTATTAAAATGATCCAAACGAGAGCGCTAAAGCGCAATGGTTAATTTAAACAACACTAACGAAAGCTGGGTGCTGACGTTGTCACCCAATCGCTCAGCAAACTGGGCACAAACCAAACTATTGATAGCTGTAGTGGCGTTTATGGTGCTGATGATAGCGTTAGCCTGGGCATTTGTGGGAGCTTGGTTAATTCTGCCTTTTGCTGGCATTGAGGTGGGCTTGTTGTGGTATATCTCGTATCGTGTGTCACTTTTCACTTATCAGCAGCAAGTCATTACCATCAGCGAAGGTATTATTAAGTTACAAGCGGGTACGTATCGGCCACGCAAGAGCTGGCGTTTTATTCGTCAGCAAACTTATGTAGGGCTAGTGAAAGCCAGTGGCCAATTTGACTGCATTCAACTGCGTTTTGTTGATGACACCCAGCAGGTAGTATTCGGTGAGTTTTTAAATCAAAGCGACCGCTTAATTGTATTAGCGCACTTAAAAGCGGTGCCAATTCAGGTATTAAATGACAAATGGTGGCAAGCCTAACCCGCCACCTTCGCCTTCACTGTGTTGAACGACTAATACCAATCCGCATTAATAAGTGCCCCCTCAGAATGCGTCCAGCGGTTTTTGATTAAGGCGTCGCTATAAAGTAATGGTTGTTCCCTTTCGAATAGTGAGAACGCAGAGCAAAAGCTGCTGGGGCATTCCTTTCAGGCGAGTTTTAAAAGGGCTTACACTGCGTTGCATGACTTCGAAAGAGAACAACTATTCATTCAGTCATGCGCCTTGTTTAAGCCCTTTTAAACTCTCGCTGAGTGATCACTTACTAACGTGGAATGGTATAAAAGGTTAATACGTTAATTTCTTCATTATTCAATGTGCCAGCCAAACCTTGTTGATACAATTCTTGAATAGCCTTGGCCCCTTGGTATTCCACTACTTGAATCTTATCCTGCATATTAGCGTTAAAGCTGCTCCAAGCTTTAGCATAACGTTCATTAAACCCTTCTCGGGTCCATTCTTCAGTACGCTTTTTCACTTGATGGGGAGCAAAAAACAGCTGCCCGTGTAATTTGCCTTTGGGCTTATTAGTCTGTGATTTCACATCAGTGGCGCCAATAAAGACTTCACGAGACAGTTTGTCCCCTAACAGGTCTTGTAAATCAAGCAGCAACTGCTTGTTACCCGCAAAATCGAGCACCCAGCTTTCACCGTCTCGGCTTATCTGCTCAATATCCTTGTATTCGAGTACCTCGTCGTAACAGCCAAAGGATTCAGTCAAGGCTTTGTTTGCTGCGCTGGTTAACCCCACCACCCGATAATGGCCGCCGCGCTGTGCTTTGTGCTTCATAAGCAAATGTGCACAGCCGTAGGCCGTTTTGCTTGATGCACTGGTGAGTAACACAGTCGTTACTTTGTCGCTGATATGCTCGCCAACAAAGTCATCCAGTACGAAGGAGGTCATAAACAAGGGGCGATAATTCAATAACCAAGCTTTAGAATCTTCTTGGTAGGACGGGTCTTGTGCGCAGCGTAAATAATTGTCATACACAGGAGAACTGCTGACGCGCTGTGGGTGATTGTCAAAAAAGCTCACGTCATTGGCTTTATCAACATTGACCAACAAGTGCGTACCCATAGGGAAATAACCGTATACCACTTCCCCCACTTGGGCCCGGGGATGCTTAGACGCGATTACTGTGCCAAAGCCCCACACAGGCACTATGCCCCATTGTTCGTTTGCGGGAAAAAAGCCCCAGTAGCCCATTTTTTCACCGGTTACGGCATAGCTGATATTGTTTGCAGAAAAACCAAAACTGTCGACTTTGAGGATCGCTTGACCGTCTTGCAGTGCAGCGGTGTCTATTTGACCTTGAACCACTTTGGTTTGTGATATATCTGCTTTGTTTACCCAAATCTCTGTACTGTTTAGTTGTGTATCGTTGTGCTTATTATCTGACATGAGATGTGTCCTTGTTGTGAGAATCGCCAAAAGAGGTAGCGACAAGAAAGCTCGAACGATTATAGGGATGTAGTGAAATTTTTATGCTACAAAATCCATCATATTTGTGAATACGCGCACATAACAGCGACTAATTTCTGCGCAATCACCTTATTAATCAGGGATAAACCATGCCAATAATCAACACTGAAACACGCTTCATTTCGCTAAAATCACTGGTATCACACGCCGCTACGATGTTGTTGCTTACCACCGGTTTTAGTGCGCACTCAGCACCCACCCAGAGCTGTGCACAGCAGGCAGTGACCTTACAAGTGCTGGGCTCTGGTGGCCCAGAATTAAACGATGACCGAGTGTCTTCTAGCTATTTAATCTGGCATAAAAACAAAGCCAGAATATTGATTGATGCGGGGCCCGGTAGTAGCGTTAATTTTGGCGCTTCAGGGGCAGATTTCACTGATGTTCAGGCGGTACTGTTAACCCATTTACATGTTGATCATAGCGCAGATTTACCCGCCTACGTGAAAGGTTCATATTTTACTCAGCGCAACGAAGAAATAACGGTATATGGGCCAAGTGCAAATGCGTTAATGCCAAGTACAAGCGATTATTTAGCCAGTTTAATGGGCAATGAGGGAGCGTTTGCTTATTTGAGCGATTACACAGACGCCAGCAGTCAAGCAGATTATCATATCAAGGCACAGAACATTCCGCTGACACCGATAAAGCAACACAGTGAAAAACTTAGCGAAGATATCACTATTACTGCTATTCCCGTACATCACGGGCCCGTTGCCGCAGTCGCGTGGCGAGTGGATATAGGCACCTGCAGCATCACCTTTTCAGGGGATATGAGTAACAAAAACAATGTCTTGGCAACACTGGCCAAGGACAGTGATATTTTGGTCATGCATAACGCCGTCCCGCAAAGTGCAACCGGCGCAGCCATTAACTTACACATGCGCCCACTGGATATAGGAAAAATAGCCAACCAGGCCAATGCTAAGCGCGTGGTTTTATCACACTTTATGAACCGTACGCGCAATGACACCCAAGCTACGCTAAAATTCGTTCAGCAGCATTATTCAGGAAAAGTAGAAATAGCAACGGATATGGCTAGGTTTTAATGTGTTTTGAAATACGCTGATACGCTTGGCTTTTTATGGCTTTAAAGAAGATAATCTATCAGCCAGATGAACTATACCCGTTAAAATAAAAAGCCGCCGCATTCAATGATGCTTGGCGGCTTTATATGTCACTGGGCACAACAAGGCCAGTAAGCAGCTTACGTAAACGTGTTTATTATTCGCCTTCTTGCTGCCTAACTTGTTGTATTTCACTTTGCATTTCTTCGGCAATGGCTTGTACTTGCGGCATAATATCTCGCATGGCTTGCTGACCTGCCATCATAGAGTCTCGCATTACTAATGGCATTTTTTGGGTCATGCTCTTACCCACATCCGACTGATAAAATTCAATCAAGCCGTCGATCTCAGTCTGATTAAAATGAGTCAGGTAGACATTGATCATTGGCTCTTTGAATTGATCCCACGTCATATTTTCTTTGAGCAAGTTATCAATTTTCCCCATGTACTTTTCAAATGCGGGCCTTTCTTGCTCAGAAATATTCATTTGGCTCGCCATGTTGTTAAACATGCTACTCACCTGCCCTTGCATCGATTCCATGATTTTTGATACATCGGTTAACATCATCAGCTTTTCAACAGATTCGCGGCTTGCCTTAGACTCGGCATGTGCAGTAAAGGTAAAGCACGTCAGTGCTACCAGTAAAATTGTAAACTTCATTTTTAATCCTTTAGGTTTGAGAGCATTTTTTGAAGGCAAAATGTGTCACCCGCCTTCCACTTGAGGTATTCCTGATACTTATATTTTGCCATCAAGATAAAATAACCTTCGTCATATCAGTTGGTCATCTCAGCAAATAGCGGCCTCTAGCATAAACCATTTTTACCCCCCTATGTTTAATTCACACTCAAAAAATATTTACTAAAGATGTATCAAAAATCACCCAGCGAATACGACAACCAAAAATTTTTATATAGACATATATGGACGCTCCCGATATGTCCTGATTACTTTTTTTAGCATTCATCATTTATGACGGGCTCTGTAATGGCGTTTATGTCAGGTACCTTAATGGCGTTAATTTACAGAAGCGTTTGTTCAAAATGAGCTTTTTTGTCGACCATAAAAAAAATCCGGTAAATAAGATTTACCGGATTTCGCTTAATGTATATGACTGATTAGCAATTCATTAGTTTAAAAACGCGCTGTGACCTTGGCGTGATAATAGCGGCCCATTACGTCGTAAACTTCAGGTACCGTATTGGCATTGTTCCATGAGTAGATATAAGGAGGCGTTTTATCGAACAAGTTGTCGATGCCTGCTGAAACCGACCATGTGTCATTCATAAAATATTGCCCAGCTATATCGTGATAGGTAACAGAACCCACAGTCTGCACTAAATCATATGCTGCGTAATAATCATCGGTCATACTACCGATATAACGCGCTTTGTAGCTTGCCGTCCAATCATCCTGACTGATTTTAATGCCTAAATTCGACTTCCACTTGGCAAATCCACCATTGGTTCCGTCAATTTTACCTGTATATTCTACTTCGTCCTCTGTGTATTCAAGCAAACGAGTGGCATCTAAATCTATGCCCCAATCAAATCCCATGGCTTCAAAAGCGTAAGTCACGTTCATATCAACGCCGCGTGTTTCAACCGTACCCACGTTCGTCAATGGTGACTCCATGTAATCAATATTGCCGGTGATTTCATTACGGGTGATGCTTAACACATCGCAGTAACTTGTTTCGCCAGCATAGCATTGATCCAAATAAGTCTGCGTTGAAATGCGAGATATAGCATTGCTCACTTCAATATTGAAGTAGTCAACCGTAGCCGAAAACCCTTCAATAAATTGCGGGTTGTACACCAAGCCTAGGGTAAAGGTATCGGCTTCTTCTGGGGTCAAATTGGCCACAGTGGTATAGGTGTTTTCAATTTGCCCATCGCTGTACACAAAGTTTGTATTGTTGATTTGCGCCGCACAGGTTTGATACAAAGTTGAGCTAGCATCGCCAGCGCCGTAACCTGAACATGGATCAGTTAAGTAATCGTACGAGCCAACATCGCCGCCGTACAGCTCATCAACAGTTGGCGCGCGAAACGCAGTAGAGGCAACTCCGCGCAACATCAAATCATCATTCACGTGCCAGCTCAGTCCCAATTTCCAGGTTGTATCAGAATCAAACGTACTGTAGTCAAACCAACGAATGGCCGCATCAACAGATAAGCTTTTCACTAGGGGCAAATCAGCTAATAAAGGCACAGCGAATTCAGCGTAGATTTGTGTAGTATCAAAGTCTCCTGATGTAGGATCTTGAGCAGAAGCGCTACCGTCTCCCGCAACCGTAACGGCATCTGGCTGATACCAACCTTTTTCTCGGCGATATTCAGCGCCTGCAGCAAAACCAACAAAACCAGCCGGAAGCTCAAGTAAATCACCAGAAAGGTTAAGGTTTACGATGTTAAATTCATTACCGCCACTGGCTTGATCCGTATAAGAAATATAGTCGATGGTGTCAGTTGACAACTCGCCTTCGTTGACAAACCAATCTTGGCACGGAATGCTTACGTCATTACAAATTGACGCGTCCATGGTGTTGTAGAGCTTGGTTAAGTTTATGTAGTTTGAAGAGCGATCGGTCGCATCGTTGCGCCCGTAAGAATAAGACACGTCCCAATCGTAGCCAGATCCAACATCCCATACACCTTGCGCCCCCAACACCACACGCAGTGTATCGGTCACCTGATCAAATACGCGATCCCCCACTTCTGTCATGCGTCGGCGCATAGAGGTAGCAGTACCAAATGGATTACCGGTTGCATCAGCAGTTAGTATGGCTTCAATAGGTGACGGCGCCATCTGTTGAGTCGATGTACGCTTGGTATACAATGATTCAAAGTATATTTGTGTATCTTCCGCGATATCGTAATTGGCATTGGCAAATAGCCCTACTCGCTGTTGCGGTGTATAAAGGTATGAGCTATCTGCATAATTGTACGCCTCGTATCCTTCTGACCAGTTCTTGTCACTGTCTAAGGTTCCCCATCCATCTCCGGAATTGTAATTCCCGCCAGGAATATAAGAGCTACCGCTTAGGCATGCTCCTGTGTCGTCGAGTTCGTTATCAGGACACGCTGAGAAACCGCGATTTCCCTGCATTGCGGTGCCACGGTCCACGTAGCTCAAGCCGATTACAAAGTTGCCTTTATCACTGCTGCCGCCTGTGACTAAGCTGATATCCCCAGTGTTCGCATCTCCTTGCGCCGAACCTGCGTAACCAACCGATAACTCGAGTCCTTCAAAATTGGTTTTGGTAATAATATTAACGACGCCAGCGACAGCATCAGAGCCATATACTGCGGATGCTCCGTCTTTAAGTACTTCAATGCGTTCAATTGCTGCCAGTGGTATCGTATTTAAGTCAACCGCTGAGTCTGCCCCTGTACCTGAATTCACCATTCTTCGGCCATTCACCAAAACTAAAGTCCGGCTAATGCCAAGTCCTCGTAAATTAATACGAGCAGCGCCGGCACCACCATTATTAGTGGCGGCTCCCGTTGCCATTCCGCTAGAAGCAGTGCTTTGCTGCAATACTTGCTCAACGGATGTAAAGCCGCCTAATGTTATGTCTTGTGCACTAATGATCGATACTGGGCTAGCCGATTCAAGATCCGTGCGCTTAATGCGAGAGCCTGTTATTTGAATTTTCTCAACTGACTTGGCTTGCTCATCAGATGTCTGCGCTGAAACAAAACCACTTGGTAATAGCATTGCGGAACTAGTGACCAGTAAAGAAAAGCGGATTGAACGCGCCAATAGGTTATTTTTAAACATTTTTAATTCCCTAAAGCACACCAACACTAAATAAATTTAATGAATGGGCTTTATTATTATTTTATTGGTTACATCGTGTGTAGATTTACTTATTTGGGGAGTACCCAAGCGCGGAATTAAGCACCGAGCATAAGAATGAATCAAATCAAAACGGGAAAAAAAGCCGCAATATTACAATAATTTACGCTTCACTTACTCAGGCATGACAGTCACTGACACTAACTTGCATAACTATGCAAAAAAGAATAAAAATTAGGCAGGTAAGAAAGAAGAAAAATAATTTTAGAATGTTATATCTAGGAGGACTTTAATTTCCCCCTCTTAAGAAAATAGAACATCTCGCTAGATAACCCTTTACACGCAAAGGGCAAACAATACAATCACGAATTAAAAAGATAAGGCAATGAGTGTTGTTATTGTTTATTTTAAAAACTAGCCTGAAACAGACCAAATTAATAACATGCAATACAAATAGATAAAAATGCACTTTTTATGCACATTCTTTACGCGCAATTTACACTAATACTATGCATTTTATGGAGTGAGTTCGGCATAATACCCATCGACAGCGTAGTGAACTGTTATGTACCTCCCTGGTGCTTATAGCTGCTAGTTGATATCAACTAGCAGCCTTCTTTCTCTCATGCTTAAGCCAACCTACTCACTCCCAAAAGTCGATTAAAAACCTAAACATCATTCACAAAGTAAATATAAAATAACTAAATAGCACCCTAAATTTAGAACCAATAACCTCTTTCAACGTGCTACTAATAACCGGTCGTCGTGTGTTTGATATATACGACGTGCAAGATACATATTAAAAAGCCACAGAGGATAGTAAAAAGCGATACATCTCACACTCTTTTCGTCACCACGTAAAATATTCGTAAAGCAATCAGTGAACGAATACCAATCCGCATTAACAAACGGCCTCGTCAGAATGAGCCCAGCGACTTTGATTAAAGTGTCGCGATGTACTAATGGTTTTTCTCTTTTAAATCGTGAGAACTTTCAAGTAGTGAGCGCTTCTAAATAGTGAGCGCTTCTAAATAGTGAGCGCTTTCAAATAGTGAGTTCGCAGCGTAAAAGCTACTGGGGCATTTCTGTCAGATGAGCTTCAAGGGGCGTCCCTTGTGTTTTAAGGCTTTGAAAAAGAACACTATTCATTCAGTCATGCGCTTTGTTTACGCCTTTAAACTCACGCTGAGTGCGCACTTATTAACGTGGAATGGTATAACGGGTAAATAACTCAATTTGTGTCAACTAAATATTCAAGCAGTTTTAATGTGGCTTTTTCATCTGGGCTGAAATACTTCGTTTTAGTGCGCTTAAGTTGCTTGCGAAAATAAGCCAAGGTTCTTCCACTTTCATAATGGAATATCACATTGGGATGAATATAGTTTGCACGGCACACCGCAGGCGTATTCCCTAGCTCACTCGCCACTTTCTTAACCGCTGCCAAAACATTACTTTGGCTGAGCTTTTGATCATTCGCAGGGCCAATTTGCTCAAGTGCAACAGCCATAAGCACAGTTCCCGCCCAGGTTCTAAAATCCTTCGCGCTAAAGTCCTCCCCCATCACTTGGGCAATATATTGGTTCAAATCCTGGGAGGTTACTTTTTTGCGCTCCCCCTCTGGTAACTTAATATCGAACAACTCATAACCTGTCATTTTCTCAAGTTGTGTTAACACCTTGGCCACGTGTTTATCGTCTACTTCTCTGTGTTGTTGCTGATGGCTTTTCCCTACGTAATCAAACTCCACATGATTACCTGAAATATTCATATGTTTAACCCTTAACGTCGTAAGCCCGTAGGTTTCATTATCTTTGGTATAAGTGGGGTTACCAGGGCGAAAAAAAGCATCATCGAGCATACGCGTCATGCAAGCCAGCACCACTTTTTCATCAATGGGTCGCTGAGTGATATGCTGCCCAGTGACGCGGCGCATAGTCGATAACGCTTTAGCGAAGCGTAATATACGTTCAAATTTTTGCTCGCTCGCCTGCTCGGTCCATTTGGGGTTATAAATATATTGCTTGCGATTTTGTGCATCTCGGCCAACAGCAAAAACCTTAGCGCTTCGATCGAGATCAATTTGCACCTCTTGCCATGCAGGCGGTATCGCTAGACTCTTCACCCAGCGCCTAATGCCTTTATTTTTAACGGTTTTACCAGACGGATACTGGTAGGTGAACGTATCTCCGAAAGGTTTGCGAATGATAAAATTTTCCATTTTCCCCCCTAAGCCACAGGCGTTAATCTTGCGCAATTATTTTCTCGTTGAATACATTAATACCTTTTTTATCTCAAGTGAGTTCAGCGCTACTACTACTTTTTTTTGTAAATAACTTTTTTGTGGGTAACAAACCCTTCCGTTTCCTACCAATAAATACGTATTCGAGCGTTAGCATATTCTCACCAGTGATCAAAGCAAACGAAATGGGTTCACTTGACTCGGTAGAACAAACGCTCCACCCTGCCAAGTAGAATGAATACTCTACCTTAGTAAATATTGGAATTCGAACATGTTAAAAGCGCAAATTGCACAGCGTTTAGAAGCAGTATTTAGCCAGTACGGCTTCGCCGAAGCGAGTGTGTCTCAATTAAAGACTGCGTGTGATGTAAGTTTGCGCACACTATATAAACATTACCCTTCCAAGGAATTAATGATAGTGGCCGCCCTGAATCACAGACATCAACGCTATTTGGCATTTTTATCAGCACCATCAGTGAACAAAGGTGAAGCACGCATTCTGGCTATATTTGAAAGGCTCAATGATTGGATGAGTGAATTTGCTCCACACGGTTGCATGTCACTTAGTGCACTGGCTGCCTTTCCTGAGAATGAAGAAATAAAAACAGCCGTTGCAAAGCACAAAGACGATGTCCGCATACTGCTAGGCGAGCAAGCCATGCGGCCTGATTTAGCGACGGTGCTTTTCATACTGCATGAAGGCGTTTCCAGCGTTTGGCCCATTATGGGGTACTCATCAATCGAATCAGCCAATGGCGTCATTAAACAGTTAATGGAGCAAAGTAAAAATGCATAATACTTCAAGCACATCGAACATTCCCAAACACATGAAAGGGGTACTATTAACAGGGCACGGCGGCCCAGAAATGCTTCAATATAAGGAAGACATCCCAGTGCCCTCCCCTAAAGCTTATGAAGTACTTATACGAGTCAAGGCTGCAGGGGTTAACAATACAGATATCAATACACGAACAGCTTGGTACTCTAAAAGCGATGGCAGTGATACCGATGCGAGTTGGTCGGGCAGTGCTTTAACCTTCCCCTTTATACAAGGGGCGGATGTATGCGGTGAAATTGTTGCACTGGGAAGTGAAGTAAACAACAAGCGCATTGGTGAGCGGGTATTAATAGAGCCCTGCCTACAACACGTCAACGGCGAGAAGCTAGAAACACCTTGGTACTTTGGCTCAGAGTGCAATGGCGGCTTTGCTGAGTATACAGTGGTTGATGCTCGTCATGCTGTGTGTATTAACAGTGAATTAAGCGATCTCGAATTAGCCACTTTCCCCTGTTCCTATTCGACGGCTGAAAACATGCTCACGCGTACTCAATTAGCCGCGAACGAACGCGTGTTGATCACAGGTGCATCTGGCGGTGTTGGCTCCGCAGCCATTCAATTGGCAAAAGCCCGTGGCGCTTATGTCATTGCCGTTACCAGCCCAGCCAAAAAAGAGCAGCTATTGGCTTTAGGCGCTGATGAAGTCATTCACCGTGATGCTGACTTAACAGCAACACTTGGGGCAAATAGCGTTGACGTAGTCATTGATTTAGTGGCCGGCCCAACATGGCCTAAATTGCTCGACGTGCTTAAATGCCATGGCCGATACGCGGTTTCTGGTGCGATAGCCGGCCCTATCGTCGAACTAGACATACGAACGCTTTATTTAAAAGATCTCAGTTTTTACGGCTGCACCATTCTTGAGCCTGAGGTGTTTCAAAACCTAATAAATTGTATTGAGCAGAAAAAGATTGCCCCTATCCTTGCCCAGTCATTCCCATTAAACGAGATAGGCCAAGCACAACAGAGCTTCCTTGAGAAAAAACATGTTGGTAAAATAGTGCTTTCTTGTACTGAGTAAATCTAGCAGAAAGCTAAATGCACTTGAATGATAGCAGTGCTAATCGATAGCGCTGTTATCTAAAGGCAGGTTTAGGTTCTGCTTGCCGAGCGCGGTAAAAACACGCAAACTGAAAACACTACGGCCCTTAGCAAGTTTATTTAAGCACTTTTTCGATACCTAATGATACTGTCACTTCAAACATTCGCCACAGAGCACAAAGCGAGTCTAATACACAACTTAAACACCCCTAATGTGACTCGCTATTTGTCGAGCCGCATTCCCTCCCCTTATACAGAAGATGACGCCACTTGGTGGATTGAGCATGGAAGCAAAAATGGCATTATTCGCGCAATTGAAGTGGACGGTGAATTTGTTGGCTGTATCGGTGCTGAGCCCGGCAAATTTGAATACGCCTATTCAGCTGAGGTCGGCTACTGGTTGGCTGAGCCGTTTTGGGGCAAGGGCTGCGGTTCAAAAGCGCTTTCGTTACTGGTTAACGAAGTGAAAAATAACAGTGAGATAGTGCGCTTACACGCCAGTGTATTTGAAGGTAATCAGGCATCTTGCAAGGTGCTAGAAAATTGCGGCTTTATATTAGAAGGTAGGTTTAAAAAGGCGGTCTACAAGCAAGGAGAGTTTTATAATACGCACCTTTACGCCAAGGTAATTCGGTAGCCGGACTGCATGCTTATCAGCCTCATTTAACATTAAACTTCGTACATTTGTAACATGCCCTTTAGTAACTAAATGCATGACTGTGTGGATCAACCCAAGAGAACATTGCTAAAGTAACTGCCACTCTATTGACTATCAAAGTTAGGAAGACGATTTGCAACAGTCAGCATTAAAAGTACTCGCAGGGCCTATTTTAAAAAAACTTAGCGTCGATCACGTGACGTTGTGGCTGGTGACTTCCCAACCCGTTGACCTTACGCTGACTTTGTTACCAGAGGGCGAAACAAAACGCACTTTCCCTCTCAAGCAAACTCCTTTTAAGCACAACACACAAACACGTGATAAAACCTCCTCTACCACATTACCTGAACACAGGTGTATACAGGTAGGCGAGCATTTTTATATTCACTTGGTGCATTTATCTTTGGCATCTCCCCTGCCTACTGACTGCTGGGTGGGCTATCAACTCGCCTTCCACAATGAACACAACGCTGGTGTTACCTTAACCGAGTTACTTAGCGATATTTGCTACCCTGAGCGCGACACGCCGGGTTTTGTTGTACATACTAAATTACGAAAAATGCTGCATGGCTCTTGTCGCAAACCCCATCATGACAGCCCTGATGGTTTAGTGATTGCAGATAACCTGTTAAGTAGCTTGCAAGAAGAGCCACTTCAGTGGCCTAGCTTGCTAATGATGACCGGAGATCAAATATACGCTGATGATGTGGCGACGCCTATGTTAGCGGCAATTCACAGTGTTATTCCTACACTGGGAATTGATAATGAAACCTTTGCTGACTCAACCGTTGCCGACAGCCGCTCTTTGCACAGTGAACAGGCACTGTACAACCACAGAGTGCAAATTTTGCCGAATGATAAGCACAGTCAAAAATTAACAATTCCGCTTTTCAAATCCGCTGAAAAACCTGTTTTCACCACAGTGCATGCCAATAATCATCTTGTATCGTTCGCGGAAGTGATCACCATGTATTTACTGTGCTGGTCGCCGCAATGCTGGGAAAATGCCTGTACCGAAAAACCACAGTCGATCGATAAACAATCGGCAAGCGGCGCACAAACGGTAGATGAATATCAAAATGAACTGAGACTAATTGAACAGTTTGTCTCTGGTTTGTCACAAGCGAGGCGAGTAATGGCTCACCTACCCTGCCCCATGATGTTTGACGATCACGATGTGACTGATGATTGGAATCTTACCGCAGATTGGGAACAAACTGCTTATGGTAACGATTTCTCAAGGCGTATTATCGGCAACGCCCTAATGGCCTATTTACTGTGTCAGGGATGGGGCAATTCGCCGTACAGTTTCAGTGATGAATTACTGAGCAAAGTGCAAACCAGTCTAAATGACTTAGGCTGCGCTGAGCACGATGACACCATTAGCGAATTACTAGAGTTTGAGCAATGGCATTATCAATGGCCGACCTCGCCTAAATTATTGGTGCTAGACACCCGCACCCAGCGTTGGTGGTCAGAATCGAATGCCAACAAGCCGTCAGGTTTGATGGATTGGGAATCACTTACTGAATTGCAGCAAGCTTTGATCAATGAACCTGCCGTGGTGCTGGTCTCCCCAGCGCCGATATTTGGGGTAAAACTCATCGAAGCTATTCAACGTGTTTTCACCCGTATCGGAAAACCCCTGATGGTGGATGCAGAGAACTGGATGGCACACCCGGGCAGTGCAAATTACCTACTTAATTTATTCACCCACCGGAAAACCCCACAGAACTTCGTGATTTTGTCGGGGGATGTGCACTATTCCTATGCGTACCATGTAAAGCTAAAGCGCAGACGAAACAGCCCAGATATTTGGCAAATCACCAGCAGCGGCTTACGGAACACTTTCCCAGAAGGTTTGCTCAATTGGCTCGACCGATTAAACCGCTGGCTGTACGCGCCGTATTCGCCTTTAAACATATTTACCAAACGGCGAAATATGCGCGTCACACCATTAAAACCGTCTCACGCTTCGGCCGGTGAACGATTAGTTAATGGCTCGGGCGTGGGGTTAGTTGAACTAGACAACGAAGGAAAGCCAATACAGATCAGCCAACTATTAGCAGATAAAAAAATACATTTCGAGCACGATGATTAACGCGTTATAAGAAAAATGTATTTCTAGTTCAATTCAACCAAGTAATGATATTTGTCACTGCGACAGCGACTAACACGATATTCCATGGGCTTGTCGTTTAGCGATTGCGCAATACGCGTGACTTCCAAAAGAGGCTCGCCCAACTTGATATTGAGCATATCTACATCATTTTGCGTGGCCAGTTCCGCTTTAATACTGTCGCGAATAGTGTGTACCGTTAAATTAAAATTCGTTTGATAAAAATGATATAGGGTATGAGGCACTTCTTTTTCATCGAGTAACGCCTTGAACCACTTATGAGGCAAATAAATCGTTTCCGCGATACAAAACTCATCTTCTAGAATACGACGCCTAACCAACACAATAACTTTATCTTTGGCCTTCAATGTTAAGGCGGCAGCCACTTTTTTGCTGGCGGTTTGGGTCGTAATAGACAACAACTCTGCTTTGGGTAGTTCAGGGTTTTTACCATCGCCAATAAGAGGATAAAAACGATACAAACCGTGGTGCCCTGTGTGCTCAGATACAAACGTTCCTATGCCTTGTTTACGGGTCAGTATTTTAGAGCTCGTTAGGCTGTTTAGTGCTTTGCGCACCGTCCCCTGGCTCACGCCAAATTCGCTGGCAAGTTGGAATTCATTCGGCAGCATTTCACCGGGCTTCCAGCGTTGCTCAACGATAAGTTGAGTGACTTGCTCCTCTACTTGTTTATATAGAGGCTGGAAAGCTAAACCAGGACGGCTGAGTTTATTGTCAAAGCGATTTTCGTTCATATACGGCAAATTTGTTGAAACAAAAGATAAGAGTAATATTAACTGTATGTCTTATACAAGATATTATCGTTTGGTTTACATTTATCTTTCCTTTGCGAGTGATTAAAATCAAAATCTACTGCGATTCTTGGGCCTTTTATCGCAAATAACCATATATAATCAGCAGCGTAAATTTCATTAAGTTCATTTTTTACAATACCATAATACAATGACTTACACTCTGGTGATCAACTCTACATAGGCTTGGTGTCCAGTCAGCAATGCCTGATGACTGGCCTGACCTTTCACCTGTCCATCTTCGAGCCAAACGACCTTATCCATGCTTTCCAAAAGCGCGGGATCATGGGTAATACACAGCACTGTACTGTAACGCATCGCGTGCATAACGGCCTCCATGACCGCTTGTTTTGATTGGTTATCTAAGCCCTCTGTGGGTTCATCTAACACTAAAATAGCGGGCTGGCGTAATAACATTTGCGCAATCGCCAGTCGACGAGACTGGCCCTGTGATAGCCGTCTACCTGCGCTTCCAAGTCGCGTATCTAACCCGTTTGGCAATGTCTGTAACCACTGGCCTAGCTGAGCCTGCTCACATGCTTGGATCATTTGCGTTTTGCTCGCTTCTGGTGAAGCATAATGTAGGTTATCGGCTATGGTGCCATCGAATATGTGATGCTGCTGAGCCAAAATGCCGATTAAACTGCTACGTTGTTCGAAGCTTAACGTCTTAGCCATAACGGAAATATCATTGGTATTTGGCTCTTTCACCTGACGATTAAATGATATATCCCCCTGTTGCTCAGGCCACAATCCACTCAATAGGTTAACCAAAGTTGATTTACCACTGCCGCTTGCCCCTACTAATGCGATATTTTCGTTTGCTTGAACTGAAAAACTAAGGTTTTGCAAGGCATAGTGTTCGCTTATCTCTTGGGGCCGACTGTTAAGCGCATTGGTTAACGGGTCATTGGCATATTGGTAGCTGACGTTTTGCACTGTTAGCCCAACGCCTTGGGTCTTTGAATTTATAACACTCGGTGTTGCGCATAAAGGTGTATCTAAGGGCATATCAACCGCTTGAGGTAACATATCATGCAGCGCAAATATTCGCCCCGCAGCACTTAACGCTACAGGCAACTGAATAAAAGCACTGGGTAAACTCAAAACCGTTTCAAAACTGGCTAGAACAAACAGGCTTAGCATGGCTAAGTGCACATTAGGTAATTGTTCTAACTGCACCAAAGGCACGAGTATCACCACGCTAGCAAGCATAGCGAACTGCACCACAATAAGACTGAGGCCGTCACTGTCAGCAAGCGCCTTATGGCGCTTATCTAAAAGGGCATTGTAGCTTTTCTGTACCTCGTTGCATTTCGCTAGTTGATGCTCAGTGGCTTGGTAAATAGCTAACTCACGTTGACCGCTGAGAGTATCAGATAGGATCTCACGCAGCTGAGCAGAGCGCTTAATCTGCTGGGCAGCGCTGCGGCTTAGTTTTTTATTCAGCAGTAATGGCAGCCCCACGCCAACTAATAGTATTCCGCATAAGCAAATTAACGCCACCGCTGGGTTAAATCCGGCAATGATCCAGACGACTATTGGCACACATACCAGAGCCACTAGCATGGGTAGCAGCACGTTAAGGTAGAACTTGTCTAGCGCATCAACGTCGTTTTGCATCCGATTGAACAAGTCAGCACTGCGGTTCATGGCCAATTGTTGATTATTTAACTGGCTCAAGGTTGCAAATACATTTACCCGAATCTCGCTTAGTAGCAAAAAGGTCGCATTGTGCGTGACTAAGCGTTCACCATAACGAGATGCCGTACGTACTATGGCTAAAAAGCGGATAATGCCCGCAGGGGTAAAGTAATTCATTTGTGCGCTCGCGATCCCAGCGGCGGCCATGGAAGCCAAAAACCAGCCAGAAATAGCAAGTAGCCCAACATTCGACAGCACAGTCAGAACAGTCAGAAAAATCCCCAACAACATGGCTTTGTAATGGGGGCGACAAAGTCGTAACAAGCGAATGAAATTACTCATTTTCAACCTCATGCATGTCGCTTGTCAGTAGGGTTTTAAAAGGCCCGTCTTGCTGACTCAGGCTTTGATAGTCACCTTGTTGCACGATACGTCCGTTATTTAGCAGCACAATATTACTGGCTTGTTTTAAGGTGTTTAATCGATGGGCAATCACCAGCACTAAGTGAGATTTAGCAAACTCGTTTATCGCATGTTGAACGCTAAACTCTGTCGCGCTGTCTAGATGCGCTGTCGGCTCGTCTAGCATCAAAATTGGCGCTTGCTTCAAGAACACTCTGGCAAGGGCGATACGCTGTTTTTGCCCGCCAGATAAACCCTCACCTTGCTCGCCTAATAGGGTATCAAAGCCGGTGGGTAATAATTCGATAAAATCCAGCGCGCCCGCCTGTTGTGCGGCCCTTTTCACCTCTTCCATGGTGGCGTTTGGCTTGGCTAACAGGATGTTCTCTCTAATCGTGGTATAAAACAAAGTTGGCTGTTGGGGGACCCACGCGATACCTTGCTGCCAACTAGGAATATCGTCTTCGCTAAGGGGCAGATTATTCACATTCACATGAGGTATTACCTGCGGGTGAAAGCCTAATAAACAATCAAATAGTGTGCTTTTACCTGCACCGCTCGCCCCCACAAATGCCACCATGCCAGTTGCTGGTAAACATAATGACACGTCGTGGAGTCCTTCATTGCTATCGGGGTAGGTAAAATTCAGTTTTTTAAGCGTAATCGCGGGGTTATTCGTCAAGCAAGTAAACCCACTGGATGCTGTTTTTTTAGACTCTGAGGAAGAGCTTTCCGGTGTTTGGAGTATCTCTAGCATATCGCCAGCTGCGCTTATTCCCTCTAGACGAGCGTGATAATGATTCCCTAGTTTGCGCAAGGGTAAATAAAATTCAGGTGCTAGCAGCAGCACTACAAAACCAGTCGCAAAATCTAATGTACCGAAAAACAACCTGAAGCCAATGATGACTGCTACAAGCGCAACACTAATAGTGGCTAAAAACTCCAATGCGAAGGAAGACAAAAACGCGATCTTGAGCACACTTAAGGTCGCATGGCGAAAATCATCAGATATTTTCGCTATTTGTGTTAACTCACGCTTGGTCGCATTGAACAGCTTTAACTGCGTTAAGCCTCGTACTCGGTCAAAGAAATAATTGCCCAACACCGCTAGTTGCTGCCACCTAGCTTGATTCAGTTGCTCCGCTTTGTGGCCAACTAAAATCATAAAAAACGGAATGAGCGGTGCGGTGAATAAAAAGATGAGACCAGCTTGCCAATCGGTTGGAAATATCACCACTAAAATTGCCAGCGGGATAAGTGCGCTGTATGCCACACTCGGCAGGTAATTCGCATAATAGTCGTGTAATGCCTCGACCCCATCATGCAAAGTATTCAGCATAGCGCCGTGGCCTTTTTGCTCGGTAAACGCTGGCCCTAACCGAGTGATTTTTTCCAGTAAATTAGCTCGCATACTGGATTTAATATTGCGTGCAGCATGTGCACTTAGGCGTTGGCTAAGCGCTAAGAAAATCCCTCGAGCCAAAATAATGCCACCTAGCGCCCAGAGTAAGTAAGACACATCATTCAATCCCGCTGCGTCAAACATCACCTCGTGCACTATTTTCGCCAGTAAGTATGCTCCGGCAATCATCAATAACGCATTAAATGTGCCCAGAGCGATACTGAATTTAAGCGCTGAGGCGGCAGGCTTAGATTCGCGCTTTAAGAAACCGCGCAGCAACAATTGCTGAGCGCGGTCTGGACGGGCTTTAGTTGTCACGTTCTTTTTGCAGCTTCTCGTACAATTCTTTTTGATCGTCCGCTATGCTGTCTTTGTTCTGTTGAAATTCGTACCACATCACGTTTATGACTCCTAGTGTACACGCTAATAGCACGCCTAAAATCCACGCAAAATACCACATATAATATCTCCTTAGCCTAGGTGTCAGCGTGTAAAAAGATGACACCGGAAAATGGTTTAATCACTGAGCTGCTAATAGCTACCGTGGGTGTTATTTTCAATTTCATCCACTGTTACCTTGCGCCACATTTTAACGTAACACCAAGTGGTGTAGCCCAGAATCAAAGGGACAAAGATAATCGCCGCGACAAACATCACGTTTAAGGTCATATGGCTAGACACTGCATCCCACATGGTTAAACTGACGTCAGGATTGGTGCTAGATGGCATCACAAATGGGAACAAGGATGCGCCAGCAGTCATTATTACGCCCACTAGCATCAAGCTAGAGGAGGCCAAGCCAAGTGCAGGTTTGCCCATTTTTGAAAACAGCAAAGCAAGCACCGCCATGGCAAAAGCTAATATGGGAAAAACAATGGTCAGCGGCACAGCACTGTAATTATTTAACCAGGCACCAGGGGCTGTCGTCACAACCTTACCGATGGGATTGGCGTAACTTTGGGTGTCTGGCATGCTAACAATTTGATAGCCGTTCATGTTTGCCACCCAAACACCTGCTGCAGCAAATAGCGCAATAAACGCCAGTAATGCATAGCGGCCATATTGCCCAGAACGCGTAGCTACATCACTATCAGTACGTAACTGTAACCACATACCCGCATGCCCCATCAACATGGTAATGCTAACTAAGCCGGCTAAGATGCCAAATGGATTAAGTAAACCGAAGAACGAACCTTGGTAACTAGCACGCAGCAAGTTGTCGATATTAAACGGCACCCCTAAAAACAGGTTGCCAAACGCAACACCGAATACTAAAGCTGGAATGGCACTACCGCAAAACAGCGCCCAGTCCCAATTGTTACGCCAGCGGTACGTATCAATTTTACTACGGTAATCAAACGCAAGAGGGCGAAAGAATAAAGCAAACAAAACTAGGATCATGGCAAAGTAAAAACCTGAAAATGCCGCCGCATACACCATGGGCCAGGCCGCAAATAACGCCCCACCAGCGGTAATGAACCACACTTGGTTTCCGTCCCAGTGGGCGCCAATTGTATTGATGACTGTTCTGCGTTCGCTGTCCGTTTTCCCCACAAGGCGTAATAACATTGCCACGCCCATGTCCATACCATCCGTTACCGCAAAACCAATCAGTAGAATACCAATGAACAGCCACCACAATAATTTCAACGTTTCGTAATCAAAAATCATGCGTTTGCTCCTTGTTCGTCATTGGGTTGTTGGTTGATTTGCTCAAAATGATATTTATTAGTATGCAGCGAACTAGGCCCCTGTTTCACAAAGCGTAACATCAGCCAGCCCTCCACGATTGCCAGCCCTGTGTAAAACACAATAAAACCCGCAATACTGATCAGTAAGTCATTTGTGGTCAAAGACGAGGTGGCTAGAAAAGTCGGTAATATTTCCGATATCGCCCAAGGTTGCCTACCGTATTCAGCGACTACCCAACCAAATTCAATGGCAATCCATGGTAACGGAATACTGAATACTGCCGCCCAGAGTAGCCAGCGTTTTTGCTCGATTACGCGGTGGGCGTTGTAGTAGAACGACAACACAAATACCACCAGCATGATCATGCCGCAGCCCACCATGATTCTAAACGACCAAAACATGGGGCCTACTTTCGGGAAGGAATCTTTCACCGCTTGTTGTATTTGTGCGTCAGTGGCATCAACCACCGTCGGCGTGTAGCGTTTAAGCAGTAAGCCGTAGCCCAAATCGGCTTTTAAGGTATCAAAAGTGGCGACGTTCTCTGGGGTGTCCTGGCCGTTTCTGAGTTTCTCTAAATACTCATACGCCAGCATACCGTTGCGAATTCTTTTTTCGTGTTTTACTTCTAAGTCGTCAATCCCTATCACTTCTTCATCAAGCGAGCGCGTCGCTATTATGCCCATGGCGTAGGGAATTTTAACCGCTGCGTAGGTCACCTGCTCTTCTGAGTCAGGAAAACCAAATAAGGTGAATGCTGCTGGCGCTTCTTCGGTCTCCCATTCAGCCTCTATAGCGGCAAGCTTCACTTTTTGAACTTCACCTACCTCATACCCAGACTCATCCCCCAATAGAATAACGCACAATATTGACGCTAAACCAAACCCACAAGCCACCGAGAATGAACGCTTGGCAAAGGACACATCACGCCCTTTAAGGATGTAGTAACTGCTGATGCCTAACACAAACATGGACGCCGCCACATAGCCTGCGGAGACGGTATGAATAAATTTAACCTGCGCAACTGGGTTAAATACCAACTCAGCAAAGCTCGTCATCTCCATGCGCATGGTTTGATAATTAAACTCGGCCCCGACAGGATTTTGCATCCAGCCGTTAGCGATTAATATCCACAGTGCCGATAGGTTGGTCCCCACAGCCATCAAAAAAGTCACACCCAGATGCTGTCTGCGGGTCAATCTATCCCAGCCTAGGAAAAACATCCCCACGAAGGTCGACTCTAAAAAGAAGGCCATGAGCCCTTCTATCGCTAAAGGCGCACCGAACACATCCCCCACATAGTGTGAGTAATAAGACCAGTTAGTGCCGAATTCGAACTCCATCGTCAGGCCCGTTGCCACGCCCACCGCGAAGTTAATGCCGAATAGCTTGCCCCAGAATTTTGTCATGTCTCGGTATATTTCTCGGCCTGTCATGACGAAAACCGACTCCATGATCACCAAGATCCAGGTCATGCCCAATGTTAAAGGCACGAATAAAAAATGAAACAGAGCGGTGATCGCAAACTGTAATCTCGATAGATCCACGAAGGTTTCATCTATCATGTTAAAGGCTCCTTGTGAGGTCGCTTTAGCGACGCAAATTTTCAGTGTAATCTGGGGATAATATTACTTTAACTTCTAAAGTTTCAGTAATTACTGAAACTTCATTAACTTTACTCCTATTGGTCATTTTATGTCAAGAGAAGGCTTGTATTTAAATACGTCAATACGCGTGTTATTGATCTGCATCAGGCACAGCTAAAGCGCTTTATACTCGCAAGACAGAGAGTGTTTCTCCTGCTGGTAACTCAGCTGATTTCAACGTAAAGTACGCGCAGCTAAATAAGACATTTACGCAAGCCGCTAATCTCATCATACAAACTTGAGGCGTGCTTTAGATGACATTTTCAATAAAACGCTTGGAACACAGCATGGACATTCACGCTTACCTGATTTTTTTAACCACCACCATCATCGTATGTATGTCGCCCGGGCCAGCGGTAATTACGATCGCTTCTCAAGGAGCACGTCATGGGGCAAAAAAAGCGCTTTTTGGGGTGACAGGTGTTGCCAGCGCAAATGTGGTTTATTTTCTGTTATCCGCGACTGGGATCGCCTCACTACTGGTTGCGTCAAACCTAGTGTTTTCAATTATTAAGTGGGTTGGCGTGGCGTACTTGGTCTATCTTGGATTAAACGCTTTATTCAGTAAAAGCGGCGGCTTAAGAATAAACAAAAGCACTAGCTCAAACACCAAAGGGGTTGCCCTGTTTAGTCAGGGGTTTATCGTAGAATTGGCAAACCCTAAAGCACTGCTCTACTTTTTAGCCTTATTGCCACAGTTTATTGATGTTGAAAAACCTATTTTACTGCAGTTATTTATCATGGGGGCTTCGTGTTTGGTGGTCGATTTGCTGTCGTACACCATGTATGCGTATATAGGACAAAAGCTTTCTAGCGGCTCGGTTAAAGCCTCTATCGTAAATCTAATTAACAAATCAGCAGGTGGTTTTTTACTGTTTGCGGGCATTAAAATGGCAGCGGTCAGTTCAAACGTTTGAGGTTTTTCCGGTCACTTCCCTACTGCGTATTCAGTCTCAACGATTTAACCACTGAGCCGTGTAATATGCCATAGCTCACCAGCTGGCCCCGATAAGTAAATTACCTTGCCCCAAGTTTCTTGTTGAATAGGTTCGTACTTATCGACTAACTCGCCCATACTTTCGATTTGCTTGAGCGCCGCATTAATATCTTTGACGATAAGCTGCATCATTAGATTCTCAGCGAGCGCTTGGTTATAAAAATTCTGCAAAAAGAACGTGCATTCGCCCTGACTAAAAATGCATAACTGATCATTTACCGGATCTCTGCTAAAACCTAATGCCTGATAGAATGTTTGAGAAAAAGCGAAGTCTTTAGACGGGATAAACAGACGAATATCAGTGGGTTGCATAGCTTGTCCTTTTTGGCGTATTGAGTGTTAGCTTAAGTTCATAGCGCTAGGTGTAATAGTGGATAAGGCTTACCTTGGCCGTCGAGTTCAGAGCGCCCAACGACTTTGAACCCAATACGCTGATAAAAACCCAGCGCTTTCGGGTTTTGCTCGTTAACGTCCACCTTTGTTGCTTGCTGTTTCGCTATTGCATTATTTATACCAATCCGCATTAATAAGTGCCCCCCTCAGAATGCGTCCAGCGGTTTTTGATTAAGGCGTCACTATGTAGTAATGGTTGTTCCCTTTCAAATAGTGAGAACGCAGAGCAAAAGCCGCTGGGGCATTCCTTGCAGGCGAGACAAACAACATCTAGATATTTTGCGCATGCACCCCGCAAAACCCTATCATTTCGCCAGAGCTGCTTTTAATGCAGCGCAAATCAACAGCATCAAAATAATGCTGTAAAATTAGCGGCTTTAATTCAGCGATATCCTCTTCAGGAAGAAAGTCATGGGTGGCACGCACTGCACCTTACCAAATGGCGATCAACGCTGAGTAATCGCTCTGTGTTACTGTGTGAACAACCCAATTAATATTCAAAATCATATTAATAACGCTTACGTCCTAGTGCAGAGTAATTTAACCAATTAACGTTGCAATGTTTGTAGCTTAGATTGGTATTGTTGTGCCTTGTCATTCTGGCCAGTTTTGCGTAAATAACTGATAAGGGCACTCATCACATCCCCATCCCTCGGCCAGCGCTGATGGGCTTTTTCCAATTCACTAATAGCGAGCTTGATCTGATCTTGTTGCTCAAGTCCAACCGCATAAATATAGGCAAAAGACGGCATTGCTTCATCGCTGTGTGCCGCTATTTTTAAGTTACTCAGGGCTTGCCCA
Source organism: Paraglaciecola chathamensis S18K6 (assembly GCA_000314955.1). Lineage (GTDB taxonomy): Bacteria > Pseudomonadota > Gammaproteobacteria > Enterobacterales > Alteromonadaceae > Paraglaciecola > Paraglaciecola chathamensis. Next base: position 32,868 of record BAEM01000045.1, read on the forward strand.
TATTGTTTCTGACGAATTTTGAATAAACCTAACGCATGATTAGCTTGAGCGTTGTTCGGTTCAACTTTCAACGCCTTACTCAAATATCCCGCGCCTTTTTCATCTTGACCTTGCTGACGGTAAAATTCAGAAATTTGAATTAACACAGGTATATAACTGGGTTCAATTTTATACGCGGTTATATAAGCCTGCTCTGCGCCCGCTAAATCGCCTAGCTGAGTGTTTAAATTGCCAATGGCCAGCTGAGTAATAGGTGAATCAGCATTTATCTCAAGCATTTCACGATATTCGTTTAGCAAGGGCTGTAGATTAGCTTTGTCGCTGCGAGACAACTGTCCTAGGCTATCGGTGAGTAATCGCGCCATTTCAAAACGCACTGACTTACTGGGCTCATTCAGCTTTTGGCTTAAAACCTGCCAACGAGCTTGGGGGCTTAGGATTTCCAGCGACTCTACCGCAGCTCGGCGCAGCAAAGCGCTGTCACTCTCGAGATTTTCAAGGGCAATATCTACCCCTTGTTGCGAGCGGTACTGGCTCAAGTCTGCCAACAAAGATGCTTGTCGCAAGCGGCTGTTAGCTGGGTTTTGTATAAAGGCGATCGCTTGTTCTAGGCCTTCAGGCGTACCATCTTGCACCTGCTGGCGCGTAGCTTGCCATACATTCGAATTTGTATTGCTACCCCATACTTTTTGGCTCTTCTGGCGCCAATGATCATCCTCTTTATCGTGACACGCCAAGCACGTTTGCGGCTCACTTGAGTCACCATTAAAGCTCAGATCAGGAATTAAAAAGCTGTGATCGCGCCTGTCGTCTACGCCCATATAGGTTTTTTCAGGCATATGACAATTCACGCACATAGCGCCTTCGGTTTGTGGCGCATGGTGGTGATGCTCAGGGCTGTTAAAAGTTTCTGCTTGATGGCACTGTAAGCACAAGCCATTGCCTTGAATTTTGACCTTACCTGTGTGGGCGTTATGGCAGTTTGAGCACGTCACACCAGCATGCTGCATTTTACTTTGCATGAACGAGCCTGCGACAAACACCTCTTCATTTATGCTGCCATTTACATGGTAAAACGGTGCGCGGATCCACTCCAGCCGGTTGTCATCGACGAAACGTTGCTGGGGCTGCTTAGCATGAGGATTGTGGTTACTTTTACCGTGGATGTCCTGATAATTCTTTTTGGAATTTGCAGCTGTTTTATCATGGGTGTCTTGATAATTCTTTTTGGGATTTGCAGCTGTCTTATCATGGGTGTCTTGATAAGCTTGCTCAGTGTTAGTGAATGGTTGGGTTAATGGCGTGCGCAACGAATGGCAACGCGCACACACATTAATTTCACTGTTGTTTGGTTTTCCATCGGCATGGGCAATCGGATTATTCGGGCTAAACGAAAAGTTTTTTAGCGCGGGTAAGGTTTGACGAAAGCCTGAATCTTGCGCGCTCAGCGCCCCCTTTTTTGCTAGCTTGATGTGTTGCCCTGCGGGCCCGTGGCAACTCTCACAGGCGACGTTTACTTCACTAAATTGCGTAGCAAATGTATTGCTTTTCGGCTCAAAATTGCGTTTGAGATCAGTTGTATGACAATCCGCACAGCGGCTGTTCCAGTTTTGAAAATGACGCTGCCAAAAGAAAGGATGTTCAGGTGTGATTTTTTCAATAGGTTGTAAATGAAACCAACGTTGTCCGCCCTCTTCTTTGCTGCGGCTGTCCCAAGCAATATTAAACGCTTGTAACTTCCCCTCACCCACATCGACTAAGTACTGCTGTAGCGGGTAAAAACCGAAGGTGTAGGGCACATCAAAGGTTTGGACTTTATTCTGTTTGTTGGTAGTGGTTAACTTGTACTGACCATCTTCAACAAAAAAGCGGGTCGCTATGTCGTGAAAGTTCACTTCAATATCATTGAAATCACCTAGCACAGTGTCTTTGTTCGCCGTTTGCATGGCTTTGAAATGATCGGACTGTTGCCACTGGTCATATTCACTTTGATGGCAACTTTGGCATGCTTGCACGCCAATATAATCTGACTCACCTTTTACTTGTGCCCAAAGCAAAGTATGGCTAAAAAGGAACATCAAGCCCAATATAAAGGGTAATATACCACGCAACACTTTTTGCTCGCTCCCCACCTCGTTACTCCCTTACTTTCTTGCTTTTACACGCTAATTCGCTATACAGATAAATCGGGGTGCGTATGTCTAAGTTTCATCAAGAATATCGATTCGCATCTACATACTTCGCCTTTACAAACTAACCAAACATAACATGTTGTTTATTCACACAAATGTAACATGCATTAGGCTACAGACAAAGAAGCGTCGTAGTGCATATCGTATTTTAATGTCCCTCGACAAGGATATAGCAACGCCTGTCTGAGCAGTAAAGATTAAAAATGAATTCATGCCGCATGCGTTACCAGCTAACGTGCATGTCACAATAAGCGTCAGCGAGTCGCCTTTCGCGGTTACATCGCCTGATGACATGAAAAGATCGTAACGTGAAAAAGCGCGTGAACTGGAAAAAGCTCTGCGGCGTTAAAGCAAGTTCAGTAGCGTTCCGCTTGCCTGTTTCCCTCCTCATTAACTCGTTCATTTCATGCAGTTCAAAGCCACGATATATAGCAAAGGCAATAGCCAAAAAACACAAGTCATACAAGACCCTTTGAAATGTCTTTTAGTCACAAGGATTAACCACAGCATGACCTGATTGATGGCTTGGTCACAGTTTATTTTACGAGGGGCTGGGCATAAAAGAGAAACAAAAGTTTACAGATAGCGTGTCAAAGTTCAGAGCTAATTACGTCATTTTACTGTTAATCCATTGTCATCAGTTGGTTAAAAAATTAGATTAAAACATAGACTTCCCGCTTATTTATAAAAGCTATTATCGGATGAAGGTCGTTTATTTTCGCGTTTCACAGGACAACACATGAGCACAAACACTGAGCTTTCATATTTAGCCGGTTTCAACAACGAACACCAAACAGAAGCCCTACCAGGTGCGCTCCCTGTAGGGCAGTTCAGCCCACAGCGCTGCCCATATGGGCTTTACGCCGAGCAATTTAGTACCAGTGCATTTACGCGCCCACGTCACGAAAACCGGCGCACGTGGACTTACCGAATTCGCCCTTCTATTGCCATGGGTGACTTTAACAAAATGGATAAAGGCGCTGTGTGCTCAGGGCCTATCACCGAGGTGGATTGCCCGCCCAATGTCATGCGCTGGGACGCTCTACCCATCCCAGAAGCCCCAACAGACTTTATTGATGGCCTAACCACCATGGCGGCCAACGGTGATGTGCGAGGTCAATCAGGGATCGGTATTCATGTGTATACCGCCAACCAAGGTATGGGCGATCGTTCGTTCTATTCCGCTGACGGCGAGTTACTCTTTATTCCTCAACTTGGGGAGTTTATGGCGATAACCGAAATGGGCAAGTTAGCCATTAAACCTGGGGAAATCTTGCTAATCCCGCGAGGCATAAAGTTTAAAATTGAGCCCATAAATGGCCCCATAAGGGGTTACCTGTGTGAAAATTATGGCAGCCCAATGGAGCTAGCCGAGCGCGGGCCCGCTGGCGCAAACGGCTTCGCTAATCAAAGAGACTTTGAATATCCCGTAGCCTATTTTGAGGATAGCGAAGAGCAACACACAGTTGTGGCTAAATTTTGCGGTGAGTTGTACCAGGCCAAACAAAATCACAGCCCGTTTGATGTAGTGGCGTGGGTTGGCAACAGCGCACCTTATAAATACGACTTGTCCCGTTTTAATGTGCTCAACACTGTCAGTTTTGATCACCCCGACCCATCAATTTTTACCGTTTTAACCTCGCCTAGTGGTGAAACAGGCGTAGCCAATGTCGATTTTGTGATTTTCCCACCACGCTGGATGGTGGCCGAAAATACGTTCCGCCCACCTTGGTACCACAGAAACTTTATGAGTGAGTTTATGGGCTTGATTGAAGGCACATATGATGCCAAAGAGAAAGGCTTTGCCCCCGGCGGTATGAGCCTACATAACTGTATGACACCCCATGGCCCAGAGGCCGACGTATTCGAGAAAGCCACCCAAGCTGAGCTTGTCCCTCAGCGCTATGAAAACACCATGGCATTTATGCTTGAATCACGTTACATCATTGCACCGACAGAATTTGCCCTTAACACGCCCCAACGCCAAAAACAGTATTTGGCCTGTTGGGGCGACCTTAAAAAACATTTTAACGGCCAGCCATAGCCACCAGTGAATAACATAGGAATTAATATCATGACGTTATTAAACGAAACTCACGATCCAGCACGTAAAAGCTGGGTCGATTCAGCCAATGGCCACGACCAATTTCCCATTCAAAATTTACCTTTTTCGATATTTCGCGAAGCAAACGGCCAAACCCAATGGCGCGGTGGCGTCGCCATTGGTGATTTTATTCTCGATATGGCTAAAGTCGCCAAATTAAACATGTTCGATGGCGCTGCCCAGCGCGGCGCACAAGCAGCGGGTGAAACAAGCCTTAACACCTTGATGGGCCTAGGGGCGACAACAAACTCAGCGCTACGTTTGGCGCTATCAAATGCCTTAAGTGAAGGGTCAGCACTTCAAGGTGCGCTCGAAGATTGCTTAATCGCCCACACTGACGCTGAATTTAACATGCCATGCCAAGTTACTGATTACACTGATTTTTACACCTCTATTCACCATGCAACAGCAGTGGGTAGTTTATTTCGTCCAGACAATCCGCTACTGCCAAACTACAAATGGGTACCGATTGGCTATCACGGCCGCTCGTCAAGTATTGATGTGTCTGGGCAAGCCTTTCCTCGCCCTATCGGCCAAACCAAAAAGCCCGATGCGAATACCCCTGATTTCGGCCCATGCCAACGCCTTGATTATGAACTTGAAATGGGGGTATTTATTGGTCAAGGAACACGTCTTGGCGAGCGCATCAATATTACTGACGCCGAACAACACATTTTTGGTATGTGTATTTTAAATGACTGGTCGGCGCGCGATATTCAAGCTTGGGAATACCAACCCCTTGGGCCATTTCTCGCTAAAAATTTCGCTTCTACTATATCTCCATGGATAGTCACCACCGAAGCCCTTGCGCCATTTAGAGAGGCCTTTACTCGCCCAGAAAGTGACCCGCAGCCCCTTGAATATTTGACCAGCGAGGCGAATACCCAAGCCGGTAATCTTGATATAGAGCTAAGCTGCCTGATCCAAACAGAGAAAATGCGCCAAAGTAATCAAGCACCGCAGCAATTATCACAATCAAACTTCAAACACTCATATTGGACACCTGCACAGTTAGTTACCCACCACAGTGTTAATGGTTGCCCAATGACCCCAGGCGACTTATTAGGCTCAGGCACACAATCAGGCCCGCAAGCCGACGAAGCAGGCTCGCTGCTGGAACTTACGCACGGTGGAAAGCAATCCCTGACGCTAGAAAATGGAGAATCGCGAAAATTTTTAGAAGACGGTGACAGCATAATTATGCGTGCACATTGCAGCCGTGACGGCGCTGTTACCATAGGTTTTGGTGAAGTGATTGGCACTTTGTTGCCTGCTCGTCCCTAAATCGAGTCTGATTTCGCCAACTTTAAACTCGTTGAGCACGCTGCACTTGTGCTCAACGTATTCACGCGATTGGGATCTTAGGAAAACAAATCATGAAACTACTCACTTACTTTCGCTCATCAGCGGCCTATCGGGTACGTATCGCATTAAACTTAAAAAGCATCAAACATGAGCTTGTTCCAGTGAATTTGCTTAAAGGTGAACATCTGGGGGCAGAATATACCTCTTTGCAACCACAAGGATTAGTGCCATGTATGCAGCTTGATAATGGAGAAGTGTTGACGCAATCCGGGGCGATCCTAGCTTATCTTGAAGGTCAATACTCCGAATACCCTTTGATGCCAGATGACCTAATGGCGGCCGTCAAGGTACGCAGCATAGTGGATATAATAGCCTGTGACATTCACCCAGTGAATAATTTGCGCGTATTGAAATATCTCAGTAACGATTTGGCTGTGCAAGATACGCAAAAGCAGCAATGGTATCGCCACTGGATTGAACAAGGCTTTAACGCCATTGAAGCCCAGCTCGTAGCTGATGAAGGCCCCGCTAATCAAGCCAAGTACGCTCTAGGAAAAAAAATCACCATGGCCGATGTTTATTTGATTCCACAGGTATACAACGCCTTGCGGTTCAATGTAGACATGCAGCCCTACCCTAAGATAATGCGCGCTTATCAAGCCTGTAACGAACTACAGGCGTTCACCCTTGCAGCACCAAAAAACCAGCCAGACAGCACACTCTAACCTAACCTTGCGTCACGGGTATCAGATAACAGGTGTTGAGTGACATGTTTTGCGTTGCGGACAAAGATGAATAACACACATCTAAAAACGAATCTCTTTTTGCGAATACCATTTTCAACTCACTCAGGATAGGATACCGCCACAGCGCTAACAACCAGAGAACGAGGCAAATTTTCATGACAACCCATGTGCTTTTTCGCGGCCCTCAATCACGCAACGATAACTGGCAAACATTGTTTGCTGATGCCCTGCCTGATGTAACTTGGCATCACTGGCCACACGTTGAAAATAAAGCCGCAATCGAGCTGATGATAGTGTGGAAATTACCCCGTGATTACCAACAAGACTACCCCAACCTAAAAGTCATATTTTCTGTTGGTGCCGGCGTTGACCAACTCGATTTGGCCAGCGTGCCTGAGCATATTCAGGTAGTACGAATGCTCGACCCTGGTATTACCAAAGGCATGAGCGAATTTATTGCTATGCATGTGCTGAATATTCACCGAGATACCTTTTCATATATCAATGCTAATAAAAACGCGACGTGGCAGCAAATACCCACTATCCCGAGCAAAAAAAGGCGCGTGGGTATTTTTGGTTTAGGTCATTTGGGTCAAGCAGCAGCAAAACGGTTTTAGATTTGGGTTTTAGCGTCAATGGCTGGAGTCGCAGCCCGAAACAAGTGAGTCAGGTAAACTGCTTTAGCGGCGATAAGGAATTGCCCGAGTTTTTATCTCAAACAGATATTCTAGTGTCCTTAGTACCGCTCACACCAGAAACACGGGGCATACTCAATTTAAATACCTTGAGCCTATTACCTAAAGGGGCAAGCATCATTAATGTAGGGCGCGGTGAACAACTTATTCCAGAAGATGTAATCACGCTGCTGGACGCAGAGCATTTGGCCCATGCAGTGCTCGATGTATTTGCTATCGAGCCACTGCCTGAAACTCACCCACTATGGCAGCACCCTCAGGTTTTGGTGACTCCGCATATCGCTGCGGTAACCCAAGACGATAGCGCAGGCCAAGTTTTACTGGCCAATGTGCAGCGTTACATTAATCAAACGCCGTTGATTGGCGCAGTGGACAGAGAACTTGGTTACTGAGCGCTGTAACCACGACTAACAAGGAGGCTTAGTGAGTATCACCTTTGTAGCAACTGAAAACCTTCACCGGGCAGCACGTTTCACCTATGAGAATATGCGTGTCTACTATGAACAATTCGCCCCAGATTGGAATGTGGCTAAAGTACTTGAAGTGACCCAGGAACTGGAAAACCTCGATATCGTGTTTCAGCAAGAAGTAGTCGGTGTGATGAGATTAGCGACCGGCGATGAAGGGTATATTTTACGAGATCTTCAAGTGCTACCCACCTTTCAAAATCGAGGTATTGGTAAAGCAGCGGTAAAGGAAGCAAAGCGCATAGCCGCTAACGCCAACGTCAATACCCTCACCTTGCGAGTATTAAAAATAAGCCCTGCCATCACGCTGTATACAAGAAATGGTTTTACGATACGCAGCGAAGATGAACGCTTTTATCATATGGCAGCAAACGTTCGTTAGGCGTTACTATAAAAACGGTTAAGGGTTGTCGCGATAACCGTTGAGCGTTTTCTCTTAGCCTGTTTGCTGTGCAGGCGATAAAAAAAAGGGTGCGAGCACGCCTTAGCTAACGTATTTCTGAATAAGTAAATAACCAAGCAACCATCCATCCATCCATCCATCCATCCAAAAGATACCAATCAAAATTGCGTTCACGCTGCCTTTATATTTGGAGTCTAACGCACACTAGGCTAGGCGGTGTTTTTTTGCTTCGATAGGATCAGGTAATGGCTTCTCACCGAGTATATCCAACAGGTTAATTTCTATCGTCCGCGAAATAGCGTGCAAAGGTAAGTGATTTGCAGACAGACCAAAAGGCGCGGCCAACTCTTCGCTTAACGCATCTAAACCAAAAAAGGTGTAGGCAATAATAGCGCTGAACAAAGGCGTGACTAAGCCCTGAGTCGCTACGATGCCAAAGGGTAAAATGAAGCAATACAAGTACGCCGTACGCTGCACGAGTAACATGTACGCGAATGGCAGCGGGGTAGTTTGAATTCGCTCACACGCCGCCTGCACTTCTGCCATCGCAGTAATGTGCTCATGCAAGCTCACTTGCAAAATGTCTGACAACAAACCTTGCTCCCGGCACTGCCTGATTTTTAGCGAGATCAAACGCAATATGGCATCTGGAAGGCTGTTTGCTGCGCGCAAGAATGGTGTGTCTTGTTCAGTGACATACCCTTGTATGTCGGGCCATGCATCAGTATTACGAAGTTTATGGCGCAGTGCGTGAACAAAGGCAATGGATAGCTTAATGGCATATTTTTGTGCATCAGCACCTGCTTTTTCACTGCCGTCAATGTAAGACACCAATTGGCGCGATAAACTGCGCGAGGCCACCACCAATTGCCCCCACTGCTTACGCCCCTCCCACCAACGATCGTAACTAGCATTATTTCTAAAACCAAGAAACAGCGACAGCGCGACACCAAACAAAGCCACAGGTGCAAGGGTAAAATCAGGGAATACTTTAGGGTAAAAATGTTGAGCCACCGACACTGCCACGCCCAGCAATGTAATGAACAGAATTTTTCCGTAGATGAGCGGTAAAACCGACCCACGCAAAATAAAAAACAACCTAAATGAATGAGGGGTATCGCGAACTATCATAAGTGCCTCAAGCTGGGTATTGCACATGCATCAAGCTAGGTATTATAAAGGCAAACCCCTCGTTAGTTTGTTAATAGATTGAATAGATAGGTTTGTACTTATTGGTTTTTTTCAGGCTAATTCAGGGTGTGGGTTAAAACCTGATACGCTGCTTCATGTCACGCGTTATCGCCAACTGTGTCACCGGCTTTCCAGCAACAATACCAAGGCATATACTTTGACTTAAAATACGCTAAGATACGTCTTGTTATCAATATGTTGTAGGCGTTCTATATGCTAAACCGTGCCGCAAAACCTTTTATAAAATTAGTAGAACGTTATCTCCCCGACCCTTATATTTTCGTACTCTTGTTAACGCTAATCACCATAGGCGCCGCGGTCATTGTTGAGCAACAACCGCTAATGACCGTCATAGACCAATGGGGCAACGGCTTATGGGGCTTACTGAGCTTTTCTATGCAAATGCTGCTAGTACTCGTCAGCGGGTTTATGTTGGCCAGCACCCCTTTAATGAAAAACATTTTGGCGCGCCTAGCGAAACTAGGTAATACCCCAGGTAAAGCGATCGTCTTAGTCACTTTGATATCACTCACCGCCAGTTGGATAAACTGGGGGTTTGGTTTAGTTATTGGGGCACTGTTCGCCAAAGCGCTTGCCCGCAACACGCAGGTAGATTATCGCTTGTTGGTGGCCAGTGCATATTCAGGCTTTGTGGTCTGGCATGGCGGTTTAGCCGGCTCAATCCCCCTGACAATTGCCACACGTGGGCACTTTAGTGAAAACCAAATCGGCGTGATCGCCACAGGCAACACTATTTTCAGCGGCTTTAACCTCACATTACTCGGTATCCTATTTGTTGTAGTTCCCCTTGTTAATCGCATGATGTTGCCCCCTGCAGACGAGAGCATTATCGTCAGCCCAGATAAGCTGCGCGATGAGCCTATGCCAACTGCGGCCAATACAAGACCAGCAGATAAACTAGAGAACAGTAAGCTATTGGCAGTCATTGGTGGTTTCGTCGGCATTGCCTACCTAGTGAACTACTTCGCCCAAGGCGGCGGCCTTAATCTGAATATAGTTAACAGTCTCTTTTTATTTTTAGCTATAGTGCTACACGGCACCCCCAAACGTTTGCTGCACAGTCTTCAACAAGCCATTCAAGGTGGAAGCGGTATTATTATTCAGTTTCCTTTTTACGCTGGCATTATGGCCGTCATGGTGCAGTCAGGATTGGCCCAAAGCATGTCTCAGTGGTTAATTAGTTTTGCCAGCGCCGAATCGCTACCAGTATGGAGCTTCATCAGTGCCGGTATCGTCAATGTTTTTGTGCCTTCAGGCGGCGGGCAATGGGCAGTACAAGCCCCGGTTATCTTGCCCGCAGCAGCTGAACTTGGCGCAGATGTAAACCGCGTTGCCATGGCAGTGGCGTGGGGCGATGCGTGGACAAATTTAATCCAACCGTTTTGGGCGTTGCCCGTGCTAGCCATTGCTGGGCTAAAGGCCAAAGATATTATGGGCTTTTGCTTGGTACAGCTTATTGTCACCGGGCTCATCATTGGCTTGGTGCTGCGCTTTGTTTAAAGAACAAAACAATAAATACTTGGAATAAGCGTCAGGCAAAGCAATTTCATTTGGTTTTCTCTGTAGGGAAAGCCATAAACTCTGCTCCGCGCACTCCCTCACACAAAAGTGAACACTGTATCTTAAATAGAGATTAAAGCCTTTTGTTGCCTTATCGCTTATCCTGTTGTGATACAAAGCTCACCTTATGGCGCTGGCCAATTGCAGGCATTTTCACCAAATCATTTGGAAGTTCGGTAACGGTATCGTTGATTTCTTTAAAGAAGCGATGGGAGTGTCCAGGTGATTCAAAGGCGATCATTAACCCTTCTTCGTCAGACAAACCGGTAAATGCGTGAGTAGTATCGGCCGGAGACAATATATAATCTCCCGGTTTGAGCAGATAAACTTCATCCCCTACCTGAAACTCCACCTCACCTTTTAACACATAAAAAGCTTCATCCCATGGGTGCTGATGGGGCGGCGCACCACACCCTTTTGGCACGGTATTAAGCATGCTCGAATAACGACCTTGGGTGTCATCGCTGGTGCATAAAAACTGCAGTTGCATGCCAAGCACATTTAGCCACTTTCCTTCTTGGGCTCGCTTGATGATAGGTTGTATTGCCATTGACTCATTCCTTTTCGTTAGCTTAGGGTCTAGCTAAAAAATAGTAATTGACACATAATAAGTCAAGTTGACATAGGTTATGACAATTGGATATTTATGAGCCTACTGCAAGAGAAGAAAGCCGCATTCACCGTTAATTTACTGCTTGATGCAGCCTGGGAGCTATTAAAGCGCTGCGACATTGATGAACTGAGTTTTAAAAAAGTTGCCGAACAAGCCGATATTTCACAGCGCACAATGTTTCGCTACTTTACCACGCGAGAAGCATTCTTAGATGCCCTCACCGCTAGGCTGTATGCTGAGTTAGACATGCCGAATGTTCCTGATGAGGTCGATGCCCTCCCCTCGTACATTGCCACACTCTATGCAAAGCTTGACGCACAGCCCAGAAAAGTCATGGTTCTGCTCAGTGCTGACTTGCTTCCTCGCGTGTTAAACGCCAATACCAAGCAGCGTCTTCAAGCGTTAGAAGATTTGCTCAAAAATCACTTTTCATATGTCTCAGCTGACGACATCAAAAAAACAGCGGCTAATTTGCGCTATGTTATGAGTGCCAGTAGTTGGCGTTATTACCGTATGCACTTTGAATTTGATAGCCAAATGGCCACAGAGTGTGGCCAATTGTTTGTCACGCAATCCCTCGCATACTTAGGTTCAAAAAACCTATCTCAAAATCCTGCTTAATTGACTTGGTATTTACTATTAGTGCGAATGTAGATAACCGCTGGGGTATCTGCTTTGTTTGCAATACTGTGGGTAAAATTCCCTTTTGATTCTACATAGCTGCCTGCACTTAGCGCTTGAGCCTCGCTTTGCTCATTTGAGCTGTACTCAACCGCACCGGCTATGACGACGGCTCGAAACTCATTTGCGTTGGTGGTAATGTCACCGTTAAAGCCTGCAGGTAATTTAACCATTGAGCCATTCATGTCAGCAGTATTTCCCCACAGGTAAGTAGACTGCACACCATCAACATTAATCTGATTTAAATCGCTATCGGCTAACCACACCATATTATCTTTGTGTAGATTTAACGGGCGCTCGCCATTATCGAATTTTTCATTCGATGGCTTGACAAGATAAGGCCCCGAGTCGATTTCAAGGTAAATTAGATTCGTATCAGCGTTCGCCGCTGTTGTGTGATTTTCACCTGCGGGCTGTGTCCAGAACGAGCCAGCTGGCATCCACATTTTTTCAGCACTGGGGTCATCATTGTGCATTTGCCCTTCAATCACAATGCCGCGGTAGGTAATGTTGTGAATATGCGGTGGAGACTCAAACCCTTTATTAAAGCGAACTAGCATTCCCGTTGCGGTATCTGTGGTGCGATTGCCCCAAAGATCCGCTGCCCCCGGGCTTTTATCGCCGCGAAGTGGGTTAAGGTACCCCCATTTAATATCGCTCGCGGCAACGACTTTTGACGCAGGCTCGTCTGCAAAAGCAACTGGTGTTAAAAGCGCTGCGATTAACGCAGTGGTGAAGGCTATTGGGGCTACATTAGGTAATTTTATCATTGGGTTTTCTCCGTTAAGTTAGTATGGGTGCATGTTATGCTGAAAAATTCATTCGATAAACGGGCAAATCTCCAATACACTTTCGCGAAAACGTGGATAATAGCCAAAACACAGCATAGTAGTTCAATGCCGATACACAAGAGACCGAAATGAAAATTGCTGATTTACATGTATTACTAAAAGTCGCCGAACTTCATTCTATTACCGCTGCGGCCAACCAATTAGATATGAGCTCATCAGCGGCCAGCGTGTCGCTTAAACGCGTTGAACAGGAGCTGGGCGCGCAATTGTTTGTACGAACCACGCGGCAATTGCGCCTGACAACTGAAGGCGAACGCTATTTACCCCTTTGTCAGCAGGCGTTAGATTTGTTGCAACAAGGTCAGGTATTAATTAACGAAGAGCAGCAATCAATCACAGGCGAAGTCCGTATGGCCGTTTCATCAGAAATGGGCCGAAATTTAATGCGTGTTTTGCTCAACAATATTATGCGTAAATACAACACGGTTACATTGCGCCTGCACGCAAGTGACAGTCGCGCCGATTTTTATCGTGACGGTGTTGATGTTGCCTTGCGCGCAATCACTAAAGATGCAGCAAAAGATCTCAACTTATATGGCTTCAAGGTGTGTAACATCCCCCATATGCTCTGCGCTGCCCCCACCTATATTGCAAGGCATGGTGAGCCACAAACCCCTGACGACCTGCCCCATCATAATGCGCTCCTATACAAACTTTATGAAGTAGTACACGACGGTTGGGAGCTTTATCAACATGAGCAAAAATACAAAATTAAAATGAACAGTGACCGAGCCGTTAACGATGGGGATATTGTCAGGCGCTGGTGTGTTGACGGCGAAGGTATTGCCAAAAAATCAGCCATAGATGTGGCCCAAGATTTACTAGCAGGTCGGCTTAAGCGGCTCATGCCCGAGTATAAAATCCCGTTAACGGAAATGTGGTTAGTATTGCCTAGCCGGCAGCTAATATCGCCTGCTATTCGTCTTATTCGTGATGAACTCAAACACCACATTAACGATTTAAGGGCACAGTTAATTGCCAATAAACTCTTAGACGAAGACGAATGGCCAGAAGCACAGGAAAGCTAAAGGCAGCTATAAAGTTGAAGTGAGAACTGGAGTGAGAATGAGAATTGGAGTCAGAGTTAAAAATACAAGTCAGCGTTAGTTTTATATTAAGGTAACAGAAATAATGAAAAAGACGGCAGCGATGCCGTCTTTTAGACAAGCTCTGATCGAGAGCGTTATTTAACTGCGTCTTTGAATTTTCGCGGATACAATTCTTGATTTATCTCTCGCGCCGCTTCAACCATTTCTTTATAGGGTACATCTGCGTTAGTAACAAAGCCTACATTGTAATTCTCACCGTCGTACGCACGGCCAGTAACGGGCGAATCTGTGTATTGGAACCAATGCGCCCCCACCATATAGGGGTTGTCTATTACTTTACGCATGTAAGCTTGATACCCTCTTGCGCGATCTTTTTGGTCAGAAGAGTGAATTAACCCCGGGTGGTACAGTCCCGTATCCATCGCACCAAAGTGGTATTCCCCAATAATGCTCGGCATATCTATCTGTGGAAGAATATCCCAAGTTGAGTCATGCATACCTTCTCGATAGTAGTTATAACTCATCACATCCACGTATTTTTTAGCTGCACGAACCCCTTCAGGGTTGATGCTCCAAGCGGCCATTCGCACACCCATGTATAAGTGATTTGGCATAACTTCTCTTAATGCGCTATTGACCACCTCAAAATATTGGCTGGTGTAGGTTTCAAGAATAACCGACATATCTTCAATCATGGCATCGTTGATTTGCTCTACATCAAATTTTTTGGCGAACGAATCCCAAGAAGGAATATTGGTTTCCCATGCACGATTAAGCGTTGCAATATCTCCATATTTATCTTGCAGCAACTTAGTAAACTCAGCTTTAGCTGGGCTTTGGCTCGCATCCATTTTAAAGTTTTGAATAGGGATACGATAATGGCTTTCTATACTCGCTGGATTACCCCAGCTTTTTTCATTATCAATAAACACGCCTATACACCACGGATTGTTTTTGACCTCGTCGGCAATGACTTGCGTCGTGACTTTCGCGCGTCGGGCAAACTCTGGATCGTAAGGGTCCGGCATCGGCGACCAACCATGTCCATCGGCGGTAACAGTTTTGAAATCCCCAATAATCCAACCATTGGCAAAATAGGGAAACTGGTTTTTATGATAAAATTCTGGGTCCACCCAATTTCCAAATGATGTCATTCCCCAGCTGCGCATGCGTTTAATGGTCACATCTTCCCAGTCATCAATGAACGACTCTGGATAACGTTCTCCGTAGCGACGCTCTAAATTAGCCTGATAAAAGCTAAAGGTTTCACCATGTGCTAAAGGGCCTTTATGCGTACTTCTTCTATATGAATAATGATCGGCTAATTCATCGTCATAATCTGGTAGCCAATTGAACATACTGTGTCGTAATTCAGATGAGATATAGCGCGTCTTTTGCGCTTTTGCAGAAACAGGCCGTATTCCCAAAGAGTCTTCCGGGGTAACATCTTCAGGGTCAATATAGCGTACCTGATCGTCTTTGAAGTCGACCCCTGTTAATGTTGTAGTGTTAGCAATACGAATATTGGCAATACCCGATGAGAAGAACAAATATCCTTCAGGGTCAACTAAAGACCAAACGCCGTTAACCTTTTCTGTTCTAAAAAATCCTGTGGCTTCTAATTTTGGGCCGTTCTTCCAGCCGCCGTATTTAGAACGGTCCGCTAATACCGGGTTAGCCGCTAAATCAGCTAGCTCTTCTTCGGCAAGTTGTTTTAAATGGCTGTCAGATTTCACTTTATCTTTGAAATTAGATTTTGCAGGTTGACCAAATGCGTCCACTAACCCCACTAAATACTCGGGGTCGATGGCCGGATTACTTCTTGCTCTTACATTGTCCAAGATGACTTGCTTGTCTTGAATATTCGATGAAATGTAAAAGCTCACTTCTTTTATTTCACTAGTATCTAAGAGCTTATTACCGGTCATATATGGCATTCTAAATTCATCCGACGACCAAGCCGGTGGATCGGCTCGTAAACCACTGTCTAAGGAAATTTGTGGGCCGCTCAAATCAGCATAGTAGGTGGCACTGCTATGAGCTGGGATCGAGATACTTCTGGTTTGCATTTGGTGCGTATCATTCACCCGAAGATATAAATGAACCGACACATCGCTTGTGTTTGTGGCATCAAAAGCGAGGTTCATATCGCCCAATAAAGAGAAATCCCAAGGTTTGGCTGGTTGAAGAGATAACGTTGAATACTCTGAGCCTGAGTCGAATGTTAGCTCAATCGCCTGATTGCCACTGGTGATGCCTGCGGCTTTCGTTATTTGAGCTTGAATATGATCCCGTTGGATCCAGCTAGGCAACGCAGCCTCTTCAAAATCAGCTAACATCACTAGTTCATTATTTTGTTGATTCGAAGCAGACGGTTTAACGCTATTCGAGGAAACGTCATTGTTACATGCACTTAACCCTGCAGTAAGAAGCGACAGTAACAGTCCGTGAGATAGTTTTGACATCGGCGAACACCATTGTTTATTGTTAACAAGATTCAATAATATATTATTTATATGTAAAAAACATTATTTAAATAAGAATTAAATTTTGTTTCCGTCGTATTCTGTCTTCGTATCTTTCGCGTTTTAGTTATCGTTAGCATTGGCAAAATTCGGCGCGCATAGCTGCTCGTAAAACAGCTACACGGAACATAGCCAATGCGCACCTTTACCTACGTTTTGCTAAGATGTTGATAGGCTTGACTGCCTGTCGTCATTTAACCGTTAAGTGCAATGAAGCTGCTTTTACCCCTGAACTACTGGCCGTCACTGTGACTTCGCCAGGGGTTAGCGTTGATTGCAACATCAAAAGCGCACGTCCTTTTGCCGTGGTCACTTGTTCGGCCCGGTAAGGTTGTAAACTGTCTGGTGCGCCGTTATCCACACCTAGTACTGTCACAGGGCCGGTAATATCAAACTGTATAGTTTGCTCATCTAGAACAACTGGTCTGCCTTGGTTGTCTTGCAACTGCAATTCAATATGTGCAACCCCATAGCCATCTGCGGGTAATACTTGGCGATCCGCGTGTAGGTTTATTTGACTGGCATTTGCGGCAGTTTGCAGCTGATCTTGCGTTTGGCAGGTTCCTAGGCCTTTCGCCTGCACCCTGCCCTGTGTATACGGCACTGCCCATTTCATAATTCGATCAGGAAAATCAGCAAGCTGTTTAACCCCTTTTGATTGACCATTTACCAACAGCTCTACTTCAGCACAATTGGTGTACACCTCAATGGCGACAAGCGTATCCTTGTTATAATTCCAGTGGTGATTAACGTCGTGCCAGCCCCATACATATTGTTGCCAGGCATCTTTCTTCTTCTCTACTACATCGCCGTTATCGTCCAATTTATAGGGTGACAATGGCATTGTTTGGGTGGTTAAGTACAGGTGAGGCGTCTCATTCCATAGGCTTTTAAATAAATGATATGCGGGCTTATCAAAGCCTGCTAGGTCCAACAAACCTGTGGCGCTCGACTTCTTAGGCCATTGGTTATGTGCTTCCCCAAGGTAATCAATACCCGTCCATAAAAACGTACCGCCGATAAAATCACGTTCCATTACCGCTTTCCATTCATGCCATTGGGGAACGTTTTCTGTGCCCATAATCATTTTGTCAGGGTAACGCTCATGCCCATAATCGTATATCACACGCCGATAACTGTACCCAATCACATCAAGCGCATCTGCGTAGCCGGAAATATGGCTCACGGAAGGTAAAATTAAATTGGCGGTCACCGGACGTGATGTGTCTAACGCTTTGACCCACTCAGACAATTTTTTAGCCGTTTTGGCCAGTACATGTTCCCCCTCAGAGCTTTGATGGAAGCGGCGGGTTATTTCTTCAGTCGTGATAAACGGCGGGTTAAAAAAGTAATTTCCCCCTGCATTCATATCAAAATAACCCGTAGCCGCTGCATAACGTGGATAGGTCCATTCAATTTCATTGCCAATGCTCCACATGATCACCGATGGGTGATTACGATCACGGGTGACTGCTGCAGTTAAGTCTTGCTTCGCGTCTCGGGCAAAAATATCGGCATAACCTCGGCTAATATCATCTGAATGACGTTCTTGTTGATTCAAGCGTTTGTCTTTGGGATTGTCCCACTCGTCAAATATTTCTACTTGTACCATCAAGCCCAGCTCGTCACACAAATCTAAAAACGCTTGTGAAGAAGGGTTATGTGCTACGCGTATTGCGTTGACCCCGGCCTCCTTTAATTTTAGTAAACGACGACGCCAAACGTCATCCGGTACAGCGCTACCTACCAACCCAGCGTCGTGATGCAAATTCACCCCTTTTATTTTTAATGAGCGGCCATTAAGAAAGAAGCCTTTATCGGCATCGAAACGCAGTTCTCGTATACCAAAATGAGTACGATATTCATCGATAACACGGTCGTTTTGTAAAATCCTACTGACCACAGTGTACTGATACGGGTTATTAATATCCCAACGAATGGGCCGCGCAATGTTCATCTCTTGGTTAGCGGTTAGCGTACTGTTGGCCGCGAGTTGATGCACTTGCTCGTGCTTAGCAACTACCTGCTGCTGAGCATTTTCAATATACGATTGCACGGTGAACTGGGCAGATTGTGCTTGAGCGTTGGCGATTTTGGTGGCCAGCACTACGTGTGCGTTGCTATCTGTGATGCTGGGTGTGAGCACATAGGAGCCCCAAATAGGAATGTGCAGCGCACCTGTGGTAATGAACTCAACGTCTCGGTAAATGCCTGAGCCTGTGTACCAACGACTGTCAATATACCGAGAATGATTGACCCTGACAGCGATCACGTTGTCTTCACCTTCTGGTGCTAATACATCGGTAACATCGTAGTAAAATGGCGTGTAACCGTATTCTTGAGCGCCTAGTTTTTGTCCGTTTAGGTAAACGTCTGAACGGTTATACACGCCATCGAAGTATACGAAGTGTCGCTGCTGCGCTTTAGGCTGATCTGATGAGTTGCTCGGGGTAGTAAAGTGCTTGCGATACCAGCCTACTCCACCAGGTAAGTAGCCTGTAGCGCCGTCACCCTTTTGCTTATCAAAGGCGAGTTCTACGCTCCAATCGTGAGGAAGGTCAAGCGTTCGCCATGCACTGTCGTCAAAATTTGTGTTGCTATATTGCGTGTTATCACTAAGGGAAAATAGCCAATCGCGATTGAAATCACGCGCCACCCGCTGGTGATCTTGGCTGTGCTTGTTCACCGCGATAGAGAGCGCCTTATCATCAACCGGCACACTTTGATTTGATGAGCTCTCGTGAGGCGCGCAGCCCAATATGAAAAAGTGAAACTAGTGTAATTAAAAATATCTTAATACGCCCTATAACAACAAAATCCATTACATTTAACCCTTATCACATTCGTAAATGAATAAGGTACATTATTGAAATATTGTTAACAACATTTTGTTAACAATACCTTATTAGCAATATTAAGTTGCGATAATCCTATTTAGTTTAATAACTAGCAGGCTAACGAAAATCCGTTTGTATGTTGAACAGCTGCGCCCAACGCTAGGCAGAATATTGCATACGTAGAAACTCATCAAAGCTGTGGTGCTCATGCGCTTCTATTTGGTCTTGCTGAATCAACGACTCCACCGCGGCTAAATGAAGTTCAGCTTCCAAGTCGTTGTCGTTATCTTGAGCGAGAAAGTATTGCTGATGGCGCTTAGCCCTTGTCAGCATTGACGCTACGAATTCTTCACCCTCTTGGGTTTCTTGCATGAGCTTGGCTGATGGCGTTAATGCGCTGTTTTCAACTTTACTCATCTGAGCATCTAGAGCGTATTGGTAGCTGTGCGCGGTAACGGCCGGGTTCATGCTGTTTTGATGGGCGCTATCAAGCTGTGCAGCAAAAGATTTCATTTCAGCCAATAGTTGCTTTGCAACAAGCTTCAAGCCTAACGACTGGCCGTTTTTCAGTAGCTGCAGAGCAGGGTTACGCCCCTCTAGTGCTACTCGCTGCTGATTATGTTTGATTTCAGCGCACTCCTCACTGGATAACACTGGGCTATCAGCCATCAAGCAATACAGCAAAAAGGTGTCTAAAAAGCGAATTTGTTCGGCATCGATCCCCACTGGTAGCAATGGGTTGGTATCGAGTATTCGTACTTCAATGTATTCAACCCCTCTATTTTTGAGCGCTTGACTAGGCGTTTCAGTGCCTTTTGTTACTCGTTTTGGGCGAATTTCGCTGTAGTATTCATTCTCAATTTGCAGAATATTGCTATTTAGTTGACGGTAGCGACCGTTCACCTTTATGCCAATCTGTTCGTAGCCTGGGTAGCGGGTTTCAATGGCGCGATTCAGGTCATGAAGGTAACTGGGTAAATCATCATAGCGAATGTGCAAATCACGCTGAGCTTTACTTTGGTACCCCAAATCACTCATTCGCAGCGAGGTGGCATAAGGTAGCCCCAAGCTGTTGTTATAACGTGCTAAGTTGTGAGCGTTTTGTCCGTTTTTCTCAAGAAAGCTTTTATCTAAGCTTGGCGACGCACCAAATAGGTAAATAAGTAACCACCCGTGGCGGCGAAAATTACGAATGAGATCAAAGTAGCGGTTTGATTTAAAGGTGGCCAAATCCCCTGTATCCCCGCAGCTTCTCTGATGCTCAACCCAAAACGCGTCAGGCATAGAAAAATTGTAATGAATGCCCGCAATAGATTGCATAGTCCGTCCGTAACGATTCCCTAGCCCTTGACGATAAGCATGTTTCATTTGCCCGATATTGGAGCTGCCATACTCGGCAATAGGAATACTCTCACCCCCTGATAATCGACACGGCATGCTGGCGGGCCATAGGTATTCATCATCAAGCTGACGCACAGTGAATGCATGTAAACTGCTTAAGTAATCTATGCAGCCTTCCAGGTTCTGAAATACCGGCGTGATAAATTCAAGCAAGGCCTCTGAATAATCCGTGGTAATACAAGGGTGCGTTAGGGGAGAGCCTAACGCTTTAGGATGCTTTGACTGTGCAATGGTTGCGCTGGGCGTGACTCTCAACCCTTCTTTTTCGATTCCACGTTGTATTTGCGTAAGCAAAGAGAGGTTTTCTGGCGCTAGTAGGCACTGCCAACGAGAGTGAGACAAATCAGTCAAAACATTCTTCCATCTGTATGAATTAATCAAAAACGGCAAAAGTAAGTAAGCAGGTAAACTTGTGTAAAGGTAAGCGCAAGCGCTCACCTTCTTTGGTACTGAACCAACAAGGATAACTGCGAGAGAATTGGCTTTGGGCTTACGCCTTGTTCAAATGCTCAGCGTGAAAGCGTAAATGCCCTTCGATAAAACTACTGATAAAGTAGTAACTGTGATCGTAGCCTTCATGCAAATTCAGCGCTAAGGGATAACCGCTAGTATTTGCAGCACTTTGCAACGCTTCGGGCTTCAACTGCTCAGTTAGGAAATCATCAGACGCCCCTTGGTCAACCAAAGCAGGTACAAACTGAGTGGCTGCGCGCATGAGCTCACTAGCATCGTATTCACGCCATGTCGCTCTGTCTTTACCCAAATAAGCGCTAAACGCTTTTTCACCCCAAGGGCAGTTCAGTGGATTGCTGATCGGGCTAAATGCCGACACAGATGTGTAACGAGCTGGGTTACGCAGTGCAATAGTAAGCGCTCCATGGCCCCCCATTGAATGACCGGAAATGGCACGTTTATCCGATACAGGAAATGTCGCTTCAATTAGCTGTGGCAACTCATTTACCACATAATCATACATTTGGTAATGGCGATCCCAAGGGGCCTGAGTCGCATTCACGTAAAAACCTGCACCTTTGCCTAAGTCGTAGCCTTCGTCGTCTGCTACGTCGTCTCCGCGAGGGCTGGTATCAGGGGCGACAATCGCGATGCCTAGTTCAGCCGCAATGCGCTGTGCACCGGCTTTTTGCATGAAGTTTTCATCGGTGCAGGTCAAGCCTGACAACCAGTACAAAACGGGTACTTTACTACCGCTTGAGATTTGCGGCGGTAAATAAATCGCGAAGCGCATAGTGCAATTAAGCGTTTTTGATTGGTGACTATATTGTTTATGCCAACCAGCAAAACTTTTGTTTACAGAGAGATTTTCAATTGTCATATGCTCACCTAAAACTCATCTAGAAGCCGTTATGGCTTTATTGTTCTATCGTTAAAACAGCGAAAAGAATGACTGCTTGCCCAAGGGCAAACAGTCATAGAGAAGATGTACGTTTAGAAGTGAATAACGCTGCGAATACTTTCACCTTTGTGCATCAACTCGAATGATTCGTTGATGTCTTCAAGGCCCATAGTATGCGTAATGAAATCACTTAGTTTGAATTCACCTTGTAGGTAACGCTCTACGTAATCTGGCAATTCAGAGCGACCTTTCACCCCACCAAATGCCGAACCACGCCATACGCGGCCTGTGACTAATTGGAACGGACGTGTTGCTATTTCTTGACCCGCACCGGCCACACCGATGATCACAGACTCGCCCCAACCTTTGTGGCAACATTCAAGCGCTGAACGCATTAGGTTAACGTTACCGATACACTCAAATGAGTAATCAACGCCGCCATCGGTAAGCTCAACAATGACATCTTGAATAGGCTTGTCGTAGTCTTTGGGGTTGATAAAGTCAGTTGCACCCAATCTTTTCGCTAATTCGAATTTACTTTCGTTAATGTCGATTGCAATAATGCGACTGGCTTTCGCCATGGTTGCCCCAATCACGGCAGATAAACCAATGCCACCTAAACCGAAGATGGCCACAGTGGCGCCTTCTTCTACTTTGGCGGTATTCATCACTGCGCCCATGCCTGTGGTCACACCACAGCCAAGTAAGCACACCTCTTCTAACGGTGCTTCTTTGTTTACTTTTGCTAATGAAATTTCAGGTAAAACCGTATATTCAGAAAACGTTGAGCAACCCATGTAGTGAAAAATAGGCTGACCGTCTTTGTAGAAACGTGTGGTGCCGTCTGGCATCAAGCCTTTACCTTGGGTTTCACGGATTTTCTGGCACAGGTTCGTTTTACCAGACAAACAGAACTTACATTCGCCGCACTCAGGGGTATAAAGCGGAATAACGTGATCGCCAACCGATACACTGGTTACACCTTCGCCCACTTGCTCAACAATACCACCACCTTCGTGACCTAAAATAACAGGGAAAATGCCTTCAGGATCTTCACCAGACAAGGTAAATGCATCTGTGTGACACACACCAGAGGCAATCACTTTAATTAATACTTCGCCTTTACGCGGTAGCATCACGTCTACTTCTTCGATAGACAATGGCTGCTTAGGTCCCCAAGCAATGGCGGCTTTAGATTTAATAAATTGATCTGTCATTATGATCCTCACTTTTAGTTAATTAACTCGTTACGTTATTTGTGTTTAATTACATATATTTAAATTGCAAAACCTTGGCTATTTCAGCGACGTTCGTATCCTTTTACACAGCGGATTTAAACCGCAAACAAGGCCGAATAGCTTCGAAAAATACCTGACCGCAATGACGCTTAATGGCTATGGCCTTGCGACAAATTGATCATCGCCACTCCAATGGCGACAAAGGCCATACCAAACCAAGTCGTTAAGTCTAGGTGTTGGCGGTAAATAACCGTCGACAATAACGTTACGGTCACTATCGCTAAGCCCGCCCACAGTGCATGCACTATGCCGATAGGCATGCCTTTCATTGCTTGTCCTAAAAAGACAAAAGCTGCCAAATGCCCCATTAACACCAAGGCGCTAGGGATAACTTTGGTAAAGCCATTTGTCTCTTTTAACGCCACGTGAGACATAGCTTCTGCAACCACACCTAGTATTAAAAATAACCAACTCATGTTTGTTTCCCATATTGTGCTTGAACGCGCTGCGTTATCGATGCAGAGCATTATATTTATTTCCTGTGAAATGATAATATACTGTTTATGCAAATTACTTTTACTCACAGGTAACAATAATGCAATGGGAAGGGATCAACGAATTCGTTTACGTGGCTGAAACTGAAAGTTTCACTCAAGCATCAAAAAACTTGGCGATTTCTACCGCCCAAGTCAGTCGCCAAATTAGCGCACTTGAAACACGGCTTAATGTGAAACTGTTTTATCGCACCACGCGCAAAGTGTCCTTGACCGAAGAAGGCCGCCTTTTTTATCAACATTGTCGTAGCGTGCTTGACGGCCTTGAAGCTGCAGAACGGGCTATCACCAATTTACAATCTAAGCCCCAAGGTACGATCCGCCTCACCGCCCCCGTGACCTATGGTGAGCAACAAATTCTGCCCTTAGTGAATGATTTTATGCAGCTTTATCCTGACGTAGAGGTGTCGGCATATTTAAGTAACCAGAAAATAGACTTAGTAGAGCAAGGGTACGATCTGGCCATTCGCTTAGGTAAATTAAGCGACTCATCTATGATGGCGAAAAAGCTCGCAACCCGCACCAACTCAGTTTGTGCCTCTCCTGAGTATTTGGCCAAATACGGCTTTCCTCACTCTTTATCTGAGCTAAATAAACACAGTTGTTTGCTGGGCACATTGGATTACTGGCACTTTCGAGACGAGAACAAAGAGCGAAATATCCGCGTGAAAGGCAGGCTAAGGTACAACAGTGGGTTTAGCTTGGTTGATGCCGCGCTCAAAGGGTTAGGCATAGTGCAACTGCCAGATTATTACGTACAAGAACACATCGAAAGTGGCGCATTAGTGAGCCTGCTTGATAACTACCGTGAATCTGAAGAAGGTATTTGGGCGATATATCCGCGCAACCGGCATTTATCGCCCAAAATTCGTTCGCTAGTTGATTACTTAGCTGAGCATTTGGTTTAGGCGCTGTATTTTGCACGCGGCGCGCTTTGGTGCTAGCGTCAATATAAGAGCAAACGATAAGGAGAACACCATGGAGCTCGGCGCATTTTCACTTAGTTTAGCGGTCAAAGATATTCAGGCATCAAAAGACTTCTACCAGAAGTTTGGCTTTACAGTGGTAGGGGGCGATCAGCAACAAGGTTGGCTGATCATGAGAAATAGCAGCCAGACCATTGGTTTGTTTCAAGGTATGTTTGAAAAAAACATGCTGACATTCAATCCAGGTTGGGACAACCAGGGTAATCCCACACAAACCTTCACTGATGTGCGAAGCATTCAGCACGCATTAAAAGAACAAGGCGTTGATTTTATAAGTGAAGTTGATGAAAACACTAGCGGCCCAGGCAGTTTCATGCTGATGGATCCTGACGGTAACCCGATTTTGGTCGATCAGCACAGATAAAAGAACATGCAGATTATGCTGATAATTCCTTGAAAAATATAGAAACACAACCCATTGGACTTTACAGATCACATTGAAAATACTTGCACGACTAGGATGAATTCGTAGCCGTGCAAAATTGGATACATCCTTGGGTCTGTTAACGACGAATCTTTTCAAAAATCAACAATAGTGAGCAACAATGAAAAGCAAACTGATAAAAATTGCCATATGGTCAGCGGTGGTCATTCTACTTCTGAGTTTATTATGGCTACCCACACTTTGGCTGTTTTTCATTCTTATCCCTATCGTTGCACTGGGTTATTACGACTACCATCAAACTCGGCACAGTATCTTACGTAACTTCCCAGTGATCGGGCATGGCCGCTGGATTATGGAGCGTATTCGCCCATTTGTACGTCAGTATTTCTTCGAATCCGAAACCGATGGTACTCCCATTCCACGCATGTTCCGCTCACTGATATATCAGCGTGCCAAAGCCAGTTTAGACTCAAACCCTTATGGTACGAAATTCGATACCCAAAGAGTAGGTTATGAATGGATTGGTCATTCGATGGCAGCCAAACATCATGACAGTAAACACCCCGCCCCTCGCATTACCGTGGGCGGGCCAGATTGCACTCAGCCCTACGAAGCCAGTTTTTTTAATATTTCAGCGATGAGCTTTGGCGCCCTAAGTGATAACGCTATTCGCGCGCTGAATAAAGGCGCTGCTATCGGTGGTTTTTATCATAATACCGGTGAAGGTGGCGTAAGTGATTACCACTTAGAAAACGGTGGTGATATTGTTTGGCAAATTGGCACTGGCTATTTTGGTTGTCGTGATAAAGACGGTAATTTTGCCCCAGAGGCATTTCAAAAAGTTGCCCAAAAAGACGTGGTCAAGATGATCGAAATCAAGCTCAGTCAAGGGGCGAAACCAGGCCATGGCGGTTTATTACCTGCTGATAAAAATACTAACGAGATTGCCAGAATTCGGCTTGTTGAACCCGGCACACAAGTCGATTCGCCGCCGTCGCATAGCGCTTTTGATACTCCTATTGAAATGATGCACTTTGTTAAGCAACTACGGGAGCTATCTGGCGGCAAACCAGTAGGCTTTAAACTGTGCATTGGTCGTGCAAGCGAGTTTGTTGCTGTGTGTAAAGCCATGGTTGAAACCGGTATCAAGCCTGATTTTATCACCGTTGATGGCGGTGAGGGTGGCACAGGCGCCGCTCCACTCGAGTTTTCAAACTCTGTGGGTATGCCTCTTCGTGAAGCGCTTTCCTTTGTGTGCGATATACTGGTTGGTTTTGATCTTAAAAAAGACATTCGAGTAATCGCCAGCGGTAAAACCTTCAGTGGCTTCCATTTAGTGAAGAACCTCGCGCTAGGCGCAGATATGTGTAATAGCGCCAGAGGCATGATGATAGCGTTAGGGTGCGTGCAAACATTAGAATGTAACACCAACAAGTGCCCTACTGGAGTGGCTACTCAAGATCCAAAATTAGCCAGAGGTTTAGTGGTGCCAGATAAAGCCGAACGGGTGGCACGCTACCACAAGGCAACGGTGAATTCAGCACTAGAAATTATTGCCTCCGCGGGCCTGCGTAGCACAGAAGATCTTAACCGCTCGCATATTTTCCGCCGTGTCAGTCAAACCGAAGTTCGCCGTTTTGACGAGATATACCAAAGCCCCACACCCGGCAGCTTTTTTGATGATGAAAAACCCACTAAGTTCGCCCAAGCGCTTGAAGAGTCATGCCCAGACAGTTTTTATCCAAAACACTATATGGCTGAAACGAATGAGGGCTTAAAAGAAGTGAGCTAATCTTCAATGGCTCTAACACGAAGCTATTATTAAGCCATCAAAGGCGCTTAGGTTTACCTACAGCGCCTTTTTTGTGGGCATAACGACATTGGCGAAAATAAGCCCTGCAATCAGCGACATGAAAATCAAAAAGGTTTCTTGCCCTATATGTTCGGCCTGCACAAAATCCTGACCAGATACAAAAGAATTCAAGCCGATATATGTTTTTGAGCCGGGCACGAGAACAATTAAGCCTTGCATACTCACCAGTGATGCAGGTGCATGAGCAATTCGGGTGAATAAATTAGCGTAAATACCAAGGGCAAAAGCGCCAACGAAGGTACTCAAGCCTTGATCAATATAACTTGCACTCCATACTGTCGCGCCATAAGCAATAAAGCCTGACAGTAACGCCCAAGGGATGTGCTTAAATCGTGTTCTGAATATAACCACCAACGCCAAGCACAACATTAAAATAGCAAACCAGCGCGACCATTCTGGTAAAGAGGTTGCCACCTGAGACTCGTTTGGGCCGAATAAACCAAAGCCGATACTGATCCCCAAAAACGCGCCGAAGTACAATTTAAACAACTGCATCACGGCGTCCATGACTCGCGCGGTGCCGGAAACCAAATTGCGCGTCGATAATTCGGCTAAGCCCATAGTTAAGGCTAACCCAGGTACAAGAATGATTACCGATGAAAGCACCACCAGCGGAATATTGATCCCATGATCAAAGTAAAAACTAATCGCACAGGCAATAAGGCCTGCCACTAATGAAGCCGCAGGCTCTAACATGAGCGTGACCCGGCGAGATATTTGTGACCATAGCACTAAAAAGTACACCACGAGGCCAATCAAGGAGGTCCACAATATTTCTTGCCAACTCGCCCCCATCAACATGGCAAATGCCCCGGTGGCACCGCAAAACCCTAACCCTGTTAAGACCTTGCCATAAGGGCTTGGCATTTGGTTAATCACATCAAGTTGATGGTCCGCTTCTTCTAGCCCAACCTCACCTGCGAGCAATCGCGTCGCCAATTCATCAGTTCGCGATAGCGCATTCATGTCGTAGTCGCCCGGTTGCACGCGCACTGAATGGTTGTATTCGTCTTCTCGTCTGTCGCTCCAGATCACGAAGGTCAAAGCAGTAGGCGTCGCGATAAACGAAGCACGTACGCCAAGGTAGGTAGCTAATTCCGTTAAATAGGCTTCTAAGCGAAATGCAGGTGTACCGTACTTGTGCAACATAATGCCCAGTTTCACGATAAATTTTCGAATTTGAATAAACTCTGCAGTGTTCACTTAGCGCCCTCCTTTTGATATTTGATAAAATAATGTAAACGACATTGAGCCAAAGACCTTGAATTCTCGGCTCAGACTAAATTTTCGCGGATTCTAGTGACAATACCGCTGTTTAACAACGCACATTTTTTACTCAGTCGCATTAGCTAAACTAATCCAACTGTGTGAACTGCTGTATAGAGTGTATCGATTGTTTGCCACCTATTGCTGCACTTCAACAGAATAATGAAACTAGCTGGTTGAATTTAGCCAAATAAGCATCAGCTCTATTGTTAATGAGCAGTTTATGACGCAGTCATCAATTTCACATCACGAGGAGAAAGTAACATGGCGAAAGAAAAAGTCGTACTCATTACCGGTGCTTCCAGCGGTATTGGGGCAATGACCGCGAAGATCCTAGTGCAAAATGGCCACAAAGTGATATTAACAGCCAGAAGAAAGGAAAAATTAGACGAATTGGTAGATTACTTGGGAGAAGATCACGCCGTAGCAGCCCAAGCAGATGCCACCCAAATTGATGAACTGACGCAAGTTGTGCAAGTAGGGCTTAAAAAGTTCGGCCGCTTAGACGTCGCATTTGCCAATGCAGGTATGGGAGTTTCCAGTGCTGGTGTCGAAAAAGGTGAGCCTGAACAGTGGGATAAAATGATCCAGATAAACATAAATGCCCTTCTTTACACCGCTAAAGTGACTTTACCCTATCTGCGCGAATCTGTTGGTCAGTTTATTATCACCAGTTCAGCTGCTGGGCGTCGACCTATCAAAGGCTCAGTTTACGGTGCAACCAAATGGTTCGCTTATGGCTTTGGTCAAAACCTAGTAGAAGAAATGGAAGAATGGGGCGGGCGCTGCACGACGATCGCTCCTGGTATGGTCAACACCCCTTTCTTTGATGAAGCTAAGCCAGATAAGCTCTCTCCTGTGGACGTAGCTGATGCAGTACTGTTTGCTGTTGAAGCAGATCAACGAAATAGCGTACGGGAAATATTTTTAATGCCTACGAATTAATGTAGGCTTAAAACAGGTTAATAAACAACCATCTGTGAGGGGGCATTCACCCATTTAATGCGTCAATGTGATTATGTATTTTTCAGTTAGGAGGAAGCATGAAACACTCGGTTAAAATAATGGTAACTATGGGATTAACAACTATGGGATTAGCCTCGTTAGGCAGTGCTAATCGCGCATTTGCACAACCGCTTCCTGAGGGAGCAGGTAAACAGCTGGTTGAAGCCCATTGTAGCTCCTGTCACGCCACCAACCGTATTTCATCTAGTCTCGGTTATAGTCAATCGGATTGGCAGGCTTTAATTGCCACCATGCTCGATTTAAGCGACAACCCAAATCAGGCGAAGATCACAGGGTATTTAGCCGAGCACTTCCCTCCTTCAACGCAACGCAATCCCAAACTGCCCCAAGGAGAGATCACAGTTGACTTTAAAGAGTGGGCAGTGCCAACACTAGGGCAACGCTCCCGTGACCCAATAGAAGCCCCCGACGGGTCTATTTGGTGGGCTGGCCAGTGGGGTAATATTATCGGCAGAATTGATCCCCAAACAGGTGATATGCGCGAATATACCTTGCCAGCAGGGGCGAAGCCTCATTCAGTGACTCACGATAGCCAAGGCAATATTTGGTATACAGGCAATAAGAACGGCACAGTTGGTATGCTCAATCCTGAGACAGGTAAGATCACTGAGCACAAGATGCCAGACCCTAACGCGAAAGATCCACATACCGCTATATTTGATAGCGAAGGCTTACTCTGGTTCACCTTGCAGCACAGCAATATGATTGGGCGGCTAGACCCGAAGACAGAGAAAATAAAATTAGTCACAATGCCGACAAAAAACGCTCGACCGTATGGCATTAAAATCGATAAAAATGGCACACCTTGGGTGGCGTGTAATGGCAGTAATTGTTTGGTCAAAGTTGATCCAAACTCTATGACGCTACGTGAGTACCCACTTCCTGATAACAACACCACCGTTAGACGCCTAGATATTGCTGACGACGGCATGATTTGGTATGTCAACTCGGGTCGAGGTCGCTTAGGGCGTTTTAATCCGCACACCGGCGAAGTGAAAGAATGGCCCTCACCCAGCGGGGCGAGCTCTCATCCTTACGCAATTGCAGTCCTAGGCGATGCTGTTTGGTATAACGAGTCGGGCATGCGCCCTGACGCTCTAGTGCGCTTTGACCGTAAAACAGAAGCTTTCCAGAGTTGGCCTATACCAACAGGTACAGGCGACGAACGTATCTATTCAGGCATAGTGCGCCATATGCGCCCTACCCGAGACGGAAACTTGCTGATACATCAAAGTGCCACCAACCGAATCATTTTAGTCACTCCACAAAGTCACTAAGATAGTGACGTTGTGGGCACAGGGCTGTACAAAAAAACCGCAGTTCTTGAAAATAACTCCTTACTAGCAAGGTATTGAAAGAGCACACTTAAAAAGAACGGGGGCTGAAAACCTTAAAATGTAGAGCCCCCAGCATCTAACAGACGTTTGTGCTGATTGCTGCTTGGCGTAAAGAATGCTCGGCGTAAAGGGTGCTGGACGTAAAGAGTGCTGGGTGAAAAGAGCTCAGCGCTTATAAGGAACGCACGTTGCCCTAAAGTGTTACCATTTAGCTACTTTCGTCTTAAAAATCAATGTCATATATTTTTACATTTAGATAATGGCGCGAGCACTTCTCGTGCACTTGCTTCTATAACATATTGAACTTATGCATAAAAACATTACCTGGATTGAAAAATGCATTGACTATTATGCAAACAATTTACGGATGATGTTGTGCCCTATTTCCTTGATGTAAACGGTCATATATCAATAAATTTATTTTTTGATCATACAAATTTATATCGAGACTAAAATAGGAGCGTTTTATGTCACACAGATTAATGTTAACACTCATAACAAGCGTTATTTTCTTCGCTGGCAGTGTGAAGGATGTCAACGCAACTTTACTGACAGATGCAGATGGGCTCAACGTAGGATTATTTGAAGACGGGTCAACTAACAATGAATTTGGGTCTGTTGGTTCAGGATTTGATGCTAACAATTTAGCGACAGGGTATATACCAGGAGTAACATTTGAGCCTGTACTACCGGCCGTAATTTCTGACAGTACCCAACTCGAAGCCTCATTTTTTGATAGCTCAATCGTCATTCGCCAGTTTTTGAATAGTTCAGGAAATGGTCCAGGCGGTTTATTCTCAATTACCAATGGTTGGAATATGATCATTGAGGATATTGAGTGGCCTGATGGCAGCGAAGTAATTGGTGCTAGCATTAGCGATAGTACTTTTTTGTCTGATTTTTCAATTGATTTCACTGCCAGTAGCGTTAGCTTACTTTATGCGGGTAATGACACAATCGAGTTTGATTCATCGCTGTTTGCCACACTTAATATCGATGTTGCACCACCAACGGTAGACGCGTCAGCACCATCCGCTTGGTTGCTGTTGCTATTAGGTGGGTATGTTGCAATCCGTATGCGAAACGCAAACCAAAAGATCAATACCCGGTCAAATACAACCCCAAGCTAACCGCTTAGACGCGAAACGCTATCGCCCGCCTTGCGGGCTTTTCAAAAAACGCTGAATGCCTAGCTAGACGGTCTCTCGGGCGCAGATACTGAGTATTCCCTACTAGTTCCTCAACACTTATCCTTTCGGCCATATTCCAGTAAACTCGAACTCTTCTTTGCATATGCGCTTTTGCTGTTGCTCGTCTACTCGCGGATCTTTGTTCTCAATCCTTTTTCCTCTGCTTTTTGTCGTCGCTGGTCGATTTCTTTTAGCCTTTTTTGCAACAGTCCAGTTAGATATCCAGATTGTCAGTTTTTGCTCAAAATTCCCCCTACTTTTGTCTTTATTTGTATAGAAATGTCAGCGATTGCCAAGAAAGGTAAAGATTATGTAAAGCCCCTCATAGGCGATGAACTTAACGTTTTATCCTTACGTCACAATGGCAAATAAACAAAAGCCTTGGGTGAAATATGTCCACTTTTCACTCAAGAAAATAAACCTGGAGATACAATGAAGTTAAGCAACACGACATCGTCGATAATTCGCTCCCCGGCCCTATATTTGGGCTTAGCGGTATTGACCCTTACTGGCTGTGGTTCAAGTGACGATGACAACACCGGATTTATCCGCTTTTACAACGCCTCATATAATGCCCCGGCTGTGTATCTCACCGTTGATGAAGACTTAGATGAAGACGACGACGATGAAGTTGAAATCACCTACGGCGCCGTTACCTTTGGCAATGTGACCTCAAACAATGCGCTAGACAATGATACCTACTGGGTTGAGCTTGGTTGGCAAGATGAAGAAAGCAGCGAACGCAGCGATCTTGAGGTGATCTATCAAGAGCAACATCAAATCAAAAACGAGGTTATTACGTTTGTCACCCTAACGGACGATATTCGTTCACCTAACGTATTGACGTTCGACATCCCAGTGGTAGATGACGATGATGATGACGACGATGATTTGTTTAACGTACGCTTCTTAAACCTTAATACTGACTATTCAACCGTTGATGTGTATATCTCTGAAGATAATGAAACCTTCAATGAAGCTGAGTTTGTTTCAACTGTTGAACTAAATAGCCTGACCGACAATATTAAAATCGAACAAGATCAGTATATTTTCTATATCACTGAGCCTGGTGGCAGCGAACCTATTTTTACCTCTGAAGATATTTCTTATTCAGTGGTAAGCCAATACGTTGTGGTACTTCGTGACAACGTGGGCGTTGGTAGCTCACCTTTCACCGTCGATAGCATAGGGGTAAATAGTGTTGTAGAACTAAACGATGTCGATTCAGAAGCCTCATTCGGGTTTTATAACGGTATTGCTACAAATGAATATATGCCTAACTACACTGGCGTAGTTGATTTAAACGTTGACCTAGATGACGACGGTGAACTGATGGTAGATGAGCTAAGTTACGGTCAGTTTAGTGAATCGGTAACCACTGCCAATGGCGATTATTCGTTCGATATAATAAACGCTGACAACGATGATCTCTTTATTCATGACGCGCTATTAAGTCTGCAGGAAAACGCTGACAACATTGTGTTCTTATATTCAAAAACCGATCCAGTCGATGATGATGAAGATGATGTAATTGATGAAGACGAAGACGGCATCGTCGATAACTACGAGTCGATCATCAAATCTTTGACTATCACTAAGAGCACCAGCTCAAGTATTTATAGCCATGGTATCAAGGTCGTGAACTTAAGCGACTCAGATGATTTCAGCCGCGTTAAATTCTACTTTGTTGAAAACGATGAAGTTATTTCGACCGCTGACAATACCTTGTCTGTACTGCAAGAAAGTAACAGCTCAATCACGCTTATCAATAACACCTATGACGTGTTTGCCATCGCCACAATTGACGGCAGCGATATTATCATGGACAGCTTCCAACTGACGTTAGACGAAGACAGCGTTGAGCAGTTCTTGATTTTTGCTCCAGATGACAGTGCTTCTACTGGGTTCAGCATGACCTTAGTGAATCAAAACCAGGTTAACTAACTGCGTTTATCACAGTAGCGTCAAGGCAAGGCTCGCCCTTCCTTGGCGCTGATTCACTTTTCTCAAGTGACAACCCAAGACTCACATTAGCCGATATCTAATTCATTCGTTGTGAAACGCTCCGTGCTTTATCACAGTTAAGACCGCTGTGCCTAAAGCTCAGGAAAGCAGATGTACAAGCCTGATAAAACGATAACGCTACAGAGCCAGACATTTAGTTTTGAGCAGGGGTCGTTATGACATATGCACCGCAACAACCAATGAAAAAAGCCATGAAAAAAACTATGAAACAAACACGAATAGCAGCACTTTTATCCAGCGCTTTTTTATCAATTCCTGCTGCGTTTGGCGCTCAGTATCAAGTAGTTGAGCTACCCGTAGCCGAATTAGGTGTAGACTCTTACCCCACAGCCATCAACAGCATTGGTGAAATAGCGGTTAACCTTTCCTCTCAATTTAACCCTGTGATTGATGTTTCTCTGCTTAACTTCGACTCAGCCACTCTTATCGCTGGGCTAACAAACTTAGAAAATGCCCGTTCTGGTGACTTCAATACCGCTGACTACGAATTTTTGTACAGCTATATAATTTCCAATGCTGAAAGCCAGTTTTTTCAGCAAATTGCCGGTCTAAATAGCTATATCGCCTCGGAAGATACCAGCATATTACTGCACGGATTTGACACCATTGATAATGACACTGATGAATACCGTAACAGTGCAACCACCACTGTGCGTGGAATAAACGACTTCGGCTACTCGGTGGGGGTGAGTTACGACGGTTTTTATAAGCTTGAATATGTCACTGAAGACATCGAAGACATTACATATGTACTTAACGATTTTTATGCTCGTGCATTTGCCCAAATAGAAGATGATGTTGTAGAACTCGCTCCACCACAAGACACCATAGGTGGCTACAGTGAAGCCTACGACATAAACGAATTGAATCAAGTTGTGGGTATCGGTACCACAGAACTTGTATCAACGACGTTGCAAGACAGCATCGACGATTGTGCTGATGAAAGCGTGCGAGGTGATATCCCCGAGGCCTCGTGTTTGCGCAGCCTTAGCATCAGTACGTTTGCTAGTCTAGATACCGTGTTTCAGCAACGAGGTATTATTTGGCAATTGGACGATGGCAACGTAGCCAATACCTACACCCTGCCCATGCTTATTGAGCCAGACGATGATGACACCACGATTTACAGCAGCACAGCGGTGGCGATCAACGATTTAGGTATTGCCGTGGGCACATCACCTGCCTTTTACCAAAATACTGATACCCTGACCTCAGCAGCCGTCATTTATGACAATGACAATGCTTACACCATCAGCGAAGACAACGATGAAGAATACGATATCTTCGCCAGCTATGCGACGGACATCAACAACAACGATTTGGTTGTAGGCTATGCCACCAAAAGCATACTGGGCTCTACACCTAATAAGTTTTTCGTGTATGACTACGACTCGGGCATAATCGATTACCCAGATGATTTTTTTGACAGCGCATCTACCGTTCCCACAGCCATAAACGATGACAACCTAGTAGTGGGCTTTACTGAGTTTGAAGAAACCAGTTCAGGGGTTCGCCGCGTAGAAGGCTTTGTCTATGATTATCGTAACGATATTTTCTCTAGCTTGAATGATTTAATTGAGTGCAATAGCCCATACACAATTGCCCAAGCTAATGGCATAAATGAAAACGGCGAAATCATTGCCACAGCCACTGTATCAAGTGTTAATAAAGACATTACTGGGGAAATAGAACTAGACGAGTTTGATGCACAGTCTTTTAGCACACACGTTGTGGCCGTTAAGTTAGTGCCTATTCCGGGCGGCTCAATTGACAACTGTGAAGCCTATGAAGAAGAGTATGAACGTCAAGGTGCAGGCGTTTTTTGGATGCTATTTTTAGGGTTGTTCGGCTTCGCACGTTTTGTACCGTCTCGTGCTATAAAGCCTGTCGCGCCTTAACTGCGCGCTCTGGCATATCATAACCATAAAGCACGAAGAGTGGCTTTTCGCTCTTTACTTTTAACGGGTCGTAATCTTTAACGGCCCGTTTTTCGTTAAATTTCATTCGGTCGGCTACAAGCTCACCCGGCTTAGGCTAGCTCGGCTTCGTCAGAAAACTTCGTTTAGGCAACCCTCTTTGCACAAAGGCGTCCCGTGAGGTGTAATCAGAATGATCTTTAAGCTGTATACCCGAGCGCTTTATACGCCTTGCTTGGGTTAATAAATACATAGCTCTTTGCGCAGCATCATCAAAGCCTAATCCCGCGGGGCGAATATTCGAAATACAATTTCGCTGTGAATCGTTTACACCTACTTTTGGGCCCCACGTAAAATATACCCCTAGGCTATCTGGCGAACTCAATCCCGGGCGCTCACCAATTAATAGCAGTACCGCTTTGGCGTTTAAAGACTGCCCCACTTCATCACCGATGGCGACACGGCCTTGTTCGATGATGGTTAATGGCGCTAATTTCGAAGGACTTTTTTCGTTGTGTATACGCGCCATAAACTGCTTCAAAAACGGCGCAGCATTGTGCTGTACCGCTAGCGAGGAAAGCCCATCAGCCACCACGATAGCCAAATCATATTCAGGTTCGCTATCACCCTGTTGCTGCGTCATAAAGTTGAGTAAGGTATTTCTAGACGCATCGTTTAACTTTCGCCCTAAATCAGGCCGTTGTAAAAAGCTTGTTCGGTCAAACGCTTGGCTATGCAGCACTAAAGGCGAATGAGGAAAATCAGCGCTAAATTCTCCCAATTGCTGCTGTAACTGCTGACTCAGCAATTCAGTGTCTAGTCTGAGTTTCACCGCATCTCGCGCTTTGGCATGGGAAAGCTGAAAACCTAACATGGCTGATGTTGGCAAGCTGATACCCGCCCGCCCGAGACCAATGCGTGCATCTGTGTATCGGCGTAACGTTTGCCATGGGTTGTCCACTACATTACCGTTTTTTAAGTGCCCGAGGCGATCCCCGCTTGCAGTTTGGCTATCGAGGTGTTTTTTCATGTTAATTGCCCCCTATTGCATGTAACGAACAGGCAAATGGTCCGGGAACATTGCCGGATAACACATGCTGTCCGTTATTTTTCATGATATTCATTTTGTCTAACCACATCTCAAACTCCGGCGCTGGCCGCAAACCTAAAACGCGGCGTAAATACAAGGCATCGTGAAATGATGTCGTTTGATAATTCAGCATAATGTCGTCAGAGCCTGGGATCCCCATAATGAATGAACAACCCGCCACCCCGAGTAACGACAGCAAGTTGTCCATATCGTTTTGATCTGCCTCAGCATGATTGGTGTAACACACGTCACAGCCCATCGGCAGACCAAGCAATTTTCCGCAAAAATGATCTTCAAGCCCTGCTCGCGTGATCTCTTTACCGTCATATAAATATTCAGGGCCAATAAACCCCACCACAGTGTTAACGAGCAAAGGGTTGAACTTACGTGCCACCCCATAGGCCCTCGCTTCACAGGTTTGTTGATCGACCCCGTGATGGGCGTTGGCAGATAACGCACTGCCCTGTCCGGTTTCAAAGTACATTAGGTTATTTCCGACAGTGCCTCTATTTAGACTCAGCGCCGCCGCTTGTGCTTCGGCCAACGTGGCTAGATTAAAGCCAAAGCTATCATTAGTGGCCTGCGTGCCGCCTATGGATTGAAATACCAAATCCACCGGCGCTCCTGCCTCAATACACTCTAGTGTATTGGTGACATGCGTGAGCACGCAGCTTTGAGTCGGAATTTGATATTGCTGAATAACATCGTCCATTAAATGCAGTAAATTAGTGGCTTGTTTGACGTTATCAGTTGCTGGGTTAATCCCAATGACCGCATCACCACTTCCGTATAGCAGACCATCTAACATGCTGGCCGCGATGCCATTCACGTCATCAGTGGGGTGATTAGGTTGTAAGCGTGTCGACAACCTGTCAGGCAGACCGATTGTGCTGCGAAACGCGCTGCTGATTTGGCATTTTTTAGCGACTAAAATAAGATCTTGATTGCGCATGATTTTGCTTACTGCAGCCGCCATTTCTGGGGTAATGCCTTGGCGGATAGAGGCTAGCACCTCACTGGTTGCGTGGTCGCTCAACAACCAATTTCGAAAGTCACCCACCGTTAAATGCGCAATTGGCGCAAATGCTTTTAAGTCATGTTCATCAATAATTAGGCGGGTAATTTCATCATCTTCATAAGGAATTAACGCGTCATTTAAAAATGTGGTTAGGGACACCTCCGCCAATGTTAGCTGCGCAACCGCCCGCTCTTCGGCGGATTGGGCAATCAAGCCAGCGAGCCTGTCACCAGAACGTGCTGGCGTTGCTTTGGCCATCAATTGGGCCAAATTTTCAAATTGATATGTGCAACTGCCGACAGTGTGTCGATAACCCTGGCTCATTTATATATCCATTACAAAGTGGCTCAATGTTAGCCGTTCAATCAAACTTGTAAGTAGAGACCAGCTAATGGCGTAACGCGTTTTTCCTTGATGCATGTAGACTTATTCAACAACCTAAAAATAGTTCAAAAACGGTAAAAAATGCATTAATTCACTTTATGAGTTCATTAACTTATTTGCTTTTCTATTTGTTAATTTTGAGTTGCGAGAAACATACCGCTTAGTTGTTTTTATTTATAAAATTTTTAATTTAATTAAATATCAGTCAGTTACACACGGATGGCGGCGAATGAAGGCGCCTAAGATTGAGCGCCTTCGAAGAAGATTCTTAGTGCGAGCACCATTTTAGTTGCTTTGCACCGTCAAAAGGCACAAAAAATTACCCAGTAAAAAAGCCCAAGCGGTCACCGCTTGGGCTTAATTAAACCTTGGCGGTTCTACAAACTCTGCATATCAATCACAAAGCGGTAACGCACATCATTATTCTTCATGCGTTCGAACGCGTCATTAATGTCTTGAATATCGATTTTTTCAATGTCAGCAACCACATTATGCTCACCGCAGAAGTCGAGCATTTCTTGGGTTTCTTTAATACCGCCGATGAGCGAGCCAGCCAGAGCCTTTCGCCCACCAATCATGTAGGCACCATTCACCGCGTCCAGAGGCTCAATGGCACCAACGAAACACATGGTACTGTTGTATTTCAGCAGGGTAAGATAAGGGTTAACGTCATGCCCTACCGGTATCGTGTTCAGTAAGAAATCAAACTCTCCACGCCACTTTTTCATTTGCTCTTCGTCTTTGGTCACTAATACGTCATCTGCACCAAGCCTTTTTGCGTCTTCGGCTTTTTCTTCTGAGGTTGTTATCATCACCACATGTGCCCCCATGGCAGAAGCGAATTTAATCCCCATATGCCCAAGTCCGCCCAAACCAATCACGCCCACTGTCATACCTTTTTTAACCCCGTACTGATGTAACGGTGAGTACGTCGTAATGCCCGCACATAATAGTGGGGCAGCAGCGGCTTTATCTAAGTTTTTCGGTACGTTAAGTACGAATTTTTCATCGACCACAATGCGCTTTGAATAACCGCCCTGCGTGATACTTTCTTCGTTTTCGGCCGTATCTTTTACTTTGCTGTTATACGTCATGGTCGCACCGTTTAAACAGTGCTGTTCAAGGTGTTCTTCACATGCGGCGCAGGTTTGACATGAATCCACCATGCAGCCCACACCAACGGTGTCACCAACGTTAACGTTCTTAACATCGCTGCCCACTGCACTCACTTCACCTATGATTTCATGGCCAGGCACTAATGGATAATTTGAATTACCCCAGTCGTTTTTAACCGCATGCAAATCACTGTGACACACACCACAGAACTGAATATCGATTTGCACATCCTGGGCACCAGGCGCTCGGCGTTTGATGTCGTGAGGTGACATGTGACCATCTTCTGATTTTGCTGCGTAGGCTGAAATAGTTGTCATGATTTTGTTCCTTATTAGGCTTAGCTCTTTACAAGGCCTAGCTGTTAATTTGGCGTAGCGTTTTTTGACCTAGCTTGCATTAGCAAACTTTTAGTCAATTACCCGCACTACACTTTTGAAAATATAAAACTTATAAAAATATAAAACCGGTGAAAATATAAAGGTGCTGTGTTTAATGGTTAAACGAGCACCTTCAGTAAGAAAAAGATAAGACGTTACAAAGCGGGTTTGAGATAAGTAAGTGACTGATAATCAACGTACCCTTCGCTGCCGCCGCCATAGAATGTCTCTTCGTTTGGTTTGTTGTAAGGGCCTTCTTGGGCAAGACGAGCGGGTAAATCGGGGTTGGCTAAAAACATACGACCAAACGCCACCGCATCGGCGTCATTGTTTTCAATCCATTCGTTTGCTTCTTTGGGGCTAAATTCGCCATTGGCGATAAACACGCCGCTAAAGGCAGCACGCATGTCTTTAAGCAATTGATTACCTTCTTCAAGGCCAGAGCCATCTCCCGTGTGATCGTTTGGGCGTACCACATGTATATACGCAACGTCTTTCTCCGACACCGCTTTGGCCGCCGCCACGTATGTTTCGTGAGGGTTTTCATCATAGCTACCGCCTGGCCCACCCGTTGGTGACAAGCGTACACCTATATTCTTGCGTGGAATTTCTTGAGCAATAACATCGAGCACCTCTTGCAGTAAACGCAACCTATTTTCAACAGAGCCGCCGTATTGGTCGTCACGTTTATTGACTGACGAGCGTATAAATTGGTCTAGCAAATAACCGTTCGCTGCGTGCAATTCAACACCATCAAACCCAGCTTCTTTTGCGCATTTTGCCGCATGGCGATAATCACGTTTTACGTTATCAATGTCTTCTAATGTCATCGCTTGCGCTTTAGGGTGCGGCACCGTTGGTCCATCAGGTAGTAAATCACCGACAAAGGCTTCACCTTCAGGTTGAAAATCACTCGATGACAAAGGACAAGCGTCGTTAGGTTGAAATACCTGATGAGAAATCGCGCCTACATGCCAAAGCTGGCAGAAAATGCGCCCCCCTGCATTATGTACTGCATCCGTCACCACCCTCCAATTTGCTACCTGCTCATCATTGAAGATACCCGGAGTCCACGCGTACCCCTGACCTTGAGGACTAATTTGAGTCGCTTCAGATACAATAAGCCCCGCTGTAGCACGCTGGGCATAGTAAAGCGCATGCAATGGCGTTTGTAAGTTATCACCTGCGGTTGAACGTGAGCGGGTCAATGGCGCCATAAATACACGATTAGAAAGGGGTAAATGCCCTAGCGCCAGTGGCTTTAGCAACGCCTGTTCTGAAGGCTGGGCTTTGTTTGAATTATCTGCATGTTGGGAATGTGACTGGGAATTTGACAATGTTTCGCTCCTCTTGTCTGGTAACGTGTCTGCTCATAACCTTGATAAAGTGCGACGAAAACCTATGAGGTAATCGACAACCTGTAACAAAAACAATTATCAAATCATAAGCAGTTCATCTGCCACGGAGTAAGCAAGCGCTATTCCAACGCTTGTGCTTTTAGTGAATTAAGCATTGAAGCCTCTAACCACAGGGCCTGCCCAGTGTTCGTAAATAAATTAATGATGCCTGATGAAAACCAATATTCTTATTAGGCAGTAATTATTTCAGGATCTGTGTATTTCAGGGTGTGTACCCCTAGGAAATAAATTAGGCACGAAAGCATGCCGGCACTGAGTATCAGTACAGACAGCTTATGAGCTCATGTACTAAGCAGGGGCAAGCTCGCAGCTTATTGCGCTGACGTAACGCGCTCTGCCGCGTTTTTTCGCTTCATACAAGGCACTGTCAGCCATTTCAAACAACCGCTCTTTCTCAGTGCTCTTATTAACTTCAGTGTTAATTAAACCAATGGAGCAGCTTACAATACGCTGCCCTTTACCTTTACCGTGGGCAACATTATTTTGCTGCCATGCTGCTAACACGCGTGCGGCCTGAGCCTCGGACTCTGCAGTGGTATTGCCAAGAGAGACCACCACGAACTCTTCGCCACCGAAGCGCGCAACCATATCCGTTTCTCGATTAAAAATTTGGCGCAGGATCTGTGCCTGCAATTGAATAACGTCATCTCCGCGCAAATGCCCGTATCCGTCATTGAAATCCTTGAAGTTGTCTAGATCGACGATAAAAACACTTATTCTGGTATTCGTTCGTGCAGCAATCGACAGCATCCGCTGGAAATTTTGCTCCATTGCGCCTCGATTATATAACTCGGTAAGTGGGTCAATTTGATTTAAATATAACAACTTCTTATTTACTTGCTGAAAACGCTTAAAGCCACTCTCTATCTGCTTTACCCCCACTAAACTAACGGCAAAGCCACACAGCAAGAAGCCAAATTTTATCGAACCTAGCTCACCATACATCGGATAGTGAATGATTATCCAAGCAAATCCCACAAGGCTGAGCACGGCGTACATAAGTGAATATATAAAGTTAATGCGAAGAATGAACATGCCGAAAAGCCCGTACAATAGCGTGCCTTCCCAGGCGAACACTAATCCAGCTTGGGTCCAGCACTGAACGAGCAACCAGAAATTCGCATAGGTTATGCCAAGCACGCCAAGCCATAAAACATGCTTGTGAAGCGCATTGTAATTTGACAAAAAAGTCAGCAGATAAAGGGTTAACAAGAATGGAAACTGCATCCCCAGCCGGGAGATGTAATACGCTTGGTGAAGCACCTCGGGCAGCAATAATAAATCGATACCGATAAAACTCAGTATCAATAAGCCTCCCATACTTAAGGTTATCCTAAGTTTTTTAAGGTTAACTGACGTTTTACTTGGTACATCCATGTACATTTGAATCACTCCAATACTGCTCGCTAGCGTTGCATGACGCACGCTTTGTAGCGACAAAATTCCATTTAGTGCGTTTTTCTACCCCGCTATGATGTCTTACTTTTGACCGAATGCCCAATTTTTTTCAGCCAATAGCCTAAACATAAAACGACCAACAGCATCAACCAAGACCCCAGCACTACTCCAGACCAATGCCCTTGTTGCCAGAACACATTAAGGTAAATGCCTCCTGTACTGGCGCCAATATAATAAAAGGTTAAATAAAGAGAGGACGCGCTAGCCTTGCCCCCCTGCGCGTTCAAGCTCACCCAACTGCTTGCTGTGGAGTGCGTTAAAAAGAAACCAAAGGCATTAATAAGTAACCCTAGAATAATGGCATACAAAGAAGGCAGTAACGTTATCCCTGAGCCAAATATAATGATCACCGTACCGGCCATCATACAAACCGGTTGAGAAAAGCGCTTACCTAACTTGCCTGAGATGGCGGATGCATATGTACCCGATAAATAGGTTAGAAACAGCATCCCGATGAACTGAGCGGATAGCTGATAAGGCGCATCTTTTAGTACAAAGGTAATAAAGCTGTACTGATTCACAAAAATAAAGAAGCTCAAGCCACCAATCAAGTAACTCAACAACAAGCGTTTATTCGCCAAATGCGCGCCCATTTGCGCTAGCATGGGTTTCAAACGTAAGGGTTTAGGCGAAAAGTGCACAGACGGTGGCAATAACCAAAAAAAGGCCATGGTTAACAGCAAGCTTAGCAGAGCCATGAATTCAAAAGTGCCTGCTAGGCCAAAGTTTTCACCTAAAAAACCGCCCAATAATCGCCCGCCAATACCGCCAAGAGAATTACCGCTAATATAAATACCGACGGCTAACATCAGAGCATCAGCATTAAACTCATCACTCATGTAAGCCACGGCGATGGCTGGTAATCCAGCAAGAAAAAAGCCCTGCACAGCACGTAAAATCAGCAAACTCTGATAATCAATGGCAAAGGCCAGCATAAGGGTAGTTGCCGTTATCCCGCACATAGTGAACAGCATAATTCCCTTGCGACCCATCGCGTCAGACAGTGGGCCGTAAAACAGTAAAGACACCCCAAGCGTAAACGTCGTGATGGTAAAGCTGGCGCTTGATTGCAGCGCAGACACGGCAAAATGCTCGGCTATCATGGGTAGCAAAGGCTGGGTCACGTACAAATTGGCAAAAACCATGAACGAGCCTAAACACAAGGCTAACGTGGCACGCCAAAATGCGGAAGTATGAGGAGTAATCATGCTTGGTCACACGCTCTAAAGAAAATGGCTAGATACAGCTTCAAGACTGATTCACTTTTGATGTTCTCTTGCTCCACTCTTGATTCAAAAGCTGCTTCAATAAAATAAAAAAGCGGCCTTAGCAAAGGCCAAAGTCGCTTACCAATAGCTTGAATTAATGGGGCACTAACGTAACGTCACCCAAAACGCGGCAAATACGTGAGCTACCAATCCCAGTACCCTTCAGTTACCCGCTAAAAGCTGTCTTGAGGGATACGCACCCAACCTTCCATCAATACTCGAGCACTGCGGCTCATTGATGCCTTTATCACAGACCACTGACCGTCGATTTGCTCTGCTGCAGCTCCGACTTTTAACGTGCCAGATGGATGACCAAAACGCACTTCATTTCGCTCGCCGCCTCCGGCAGCCAAATTCACCAAGGTGCCGGGTATAGCGGCGGCTGTACCAATGGCCACCGCAGCCGTGCCCATCATTGCGTGATGTAGTTTCCCCATCGACATAGCGCGCACTAGCACGTCAATATCGTTAAACGCGATAGCCTTTCCACTTGATGAAACATAAGGCGTTGGCGGCGCAACAAAAGCCACCTTAGGCGTATGTTGACGAGAGGCGGCTTGACTTATGTCACTGATTAACCCCATCTGCACAGCACCTTGGGCGCGAAT
Source organism: Paraglaciecola chathamensis S18K6 (assembly GCA_000314955.1). Classification (GTDB taxonomy): domain Bacteria; phylum Pseudomonadota; class Gammaproteobacteria; order Enterobacterales; family Alteromonadaceae; genus Paraglaciecola; species Paraglaciecola chathamensis. The sequence continues at coordinate 77,396 of BAEM01000045.1, forward strand.
AGTTTCAAATTTGGTCAATGCCGCAGGATCGCCATTAATGACATCTTGCAACTCTGTGCCGTTGTAGCCGATATCTGCCGCATTCACGAAAATAGTCGGTATACCTGCGTTGATTAAGGTCGCTTGCAAGTTTGACAGGCCAATGGCGGCAAGCTCTGGTGAGTCAAGGGTATCCACGATATTGCCCGTAGGAAACATACCACTTGGGCCTTGTGCGCTTGCATCACCGTCATCGGCAGGATGCATAAAATCGATCAGCACCTCAGCTGCAGGAAACGTCACTCCGTCTAACTCAAAATCTCCGGTTTCTTGCACTTCACCATCTGTGATCGGCACATGAGCAATAATGGTTTTTCGAATATTTTGTTGCCAAATACGCACTTCAGCGATGCCGTTATACGGAATTCGACTGGCCTTGACCAAACCGTTAGTAATGGCAAATGAGCCTACAGCCGCGGTTAAATTACCGCAATTGCCGCTCCAGTCCACAAAGGCTTTATCAATGGCGACCTGACCAAACAAATAATTCACATCATGGTCGTCTTTATCGCTTTTCGACAAAATCACTGTTTTGCTAGTGCTCGAGGTGGCCCCGCCCATGCCGTCGGTTTGTTTAGCGTAAGGATCTGGGCTGCCAATCACCCGCAACAATAAATTGTCACGCGCTGGGCCTGGTTTTTGCGCCACTTCTGGTAAGTCACTCAGTGCGAAGAACACCCCTTTACTGGTGCCTCCGCGCATGTAGGTTGCCGGTATTCTTATTTGAGGCCGGTGCAGTTTATGTTGAGAGCTCATATTAGCCTACCGTTGCTTCAAGAAAGTCTTGTGCGAAGCGCTGCAAAACACCGCCCGCTTCATAAATTGATGATTCTTCTTGGGTATCAATACGACACTTCACAGGCACACTCACCTGCTCGCCGTTTTTACGGGTTATGTTCAAGGTCATTTTCGCCCCTGGCTTGCGCTCACCAAGCACGTCATAGGTTTCGCTACCGTCAATGTGGTAAGTATGGCGATTGTCTCCTGGCATAAATTCCAGTGGCAAAACGCCCATACCAATCAGGTTTGTGCGGTGTATACGCTCAAACCCTTCAGCCACAATCACCTCGACCCCAGCTAAGCGTACACCTTTTGCAGCCCAGTCACGTGACGAACCTTGGCCATAGTCTGCACCGGCCACAATAATCAATGGCTGCTTGCGCTGCATATAAGTTTCAATGGCTTCCCACATACGCATCTCAGTACCCTGTGGCTCTAGGCGTGTCAAAGAGCCTTGTTTAACCTTGCGTTGCCCGTCGGCGGTGACTTCTTGCACCATTTCATTAAACAGTTTCGGGTTAGCAAAGGTGGCTCGCTGCGCCGTTAAATGGTCGCCCCTATGAGTCGCGTAAGAGTTAAAGTCTTCTTCTGGTAAGCCCATTTTATGCAAATACGCGCCTGCAGCACTATTGAGCTGAATGGCGTTTGACGGCGATAAATGATCCGTGGTGATGTTGTCACCTAATACCGCTAATGGGCGCATGCCTGACAAACTACGCTCGCCAGCCAATGCCCCTTCCCAATAGGGAGGGCGGCGAATATAGGTACTTTGCGCTCGCCAATCGTACTGAGGATTAATGTGCGCACCGTATTCAACTTTTAAATCGAACATAGGCTCGTACACTTTACGGAACTGCTCTGGCTTAACGCTGGCTTTGACTACCGCGTCAATTTCTTCATCGGTTGGCCAAATGTCTTTTAACGTAACCGGATTGCCGTCTTGGTCATGACCTAGAATGTCGCGCTCAATATCAAAACGAATAGTGCCGGCAATCGCGTACGCGACCACTAAAGGCGGCGAAGCTAAAAACGCTTGATTAGCGTGAGGGTGAATACGCCCATCAAAGTTACGGTTACCCGATAACACAGCTGTGGTGTATAAATCGCGATCGGTAATTTCTTGTTGAATGGCTGGGTCAAGAGCTCCACTCATGCCATTACACGAGGTACAAGCAAACGCCACTACGCCAAAGCCAAGCTGTTCCAGTTCAGGCAATAGCTCTGCGTCTTCTAAGTAAAGCTGAACCGCTTTTGAACCAGGAGCCAATGAGCTTTTCACCCAAGGCTTACGTGTTAACCCTAGCTTGTTGGCATTGCGCGCAATTAAGCCCGCCGCCACCATGTTGCGCGGGTTACTGGTATTAGTACAACTGGTAATTGCAGCGATGATCACGGCGCCATCGGGCATTTTGCCTTCTTCGTTTTCAATTACCCCACTGATACCGCGCTGAGCTAACTCGCTGGTTGGCACGCGGCTATGCGGGTTTGACGGCCCAGCAATGTTGCGTCCAATCGTCGATAAGTCAAATTTAAGCACTCGCTCGTACTCAGCCATTTCTAGGCTGTCGGCCCACAGGCCGGTATGTTTGGCGTAGGTCTCGACCAATTTAACTTGTTCGTCGTCACGCCCTGTCAGCGTTAAGTAATCAATTGTTTGCTGATCGATATAGAACATGGCCGCTGTTGCGCCGTATTCTGGGGTCATATTCGAAATGGTTGCCCGATCCCCTAAGGTCAAATGCTTGGTGCCTTCCCCGTAAAACTCTAAATACGACGACACCACTTTTTCTTTTCGTAAAAATTCCGTTAAGGCCAACACCACGTCTGTGGCGGTGATCCCCGCTTGTGGGCGCCCAGTAAGTTCAACACCAATGATATCTGGCAGACGCATATAGGATGCACGCCCAAGCATGACGCTTTCTGCTTCTAAGCCGCCTACGCCAATAGAAATAACGCCCAAGGCGTCAACCATAGGTGTATGGCTGTCAGTGCCCACTAGCGTATCAGGAAAGGCAACACCGTTGAGTTTTTGCACCACTGGTGACATGCGTTCTAAGTTGATTTGGTGCAATATCCCGTTACCCGATGGAATAACATCAACGTTTTTAAACGAGGTTTTAGTCCACTGAATAAAGTGAAAACGGTCTTCGTTACGTCTGTCTTCAATGGCGCGGTTTTTCTCAAATGCATCTTTATCATAGCCGCCATGTTCGACTGCTAACGAGTGATCCACAACTAGCTGCGTTGGCACCACAGGATTCACTTTAGACGGGTCGCCGCCCTTTTCAGCGATGGCATCACGCAGGCCAGCCAAATCGACCAATGCCGTTTGGCCGAGAATATCGTGGCACACCACCCGTGCTGGAAACCACGGAAAGTCCAAGTCACGTTTACGGTCAATCAGCTGTTTTAGTGAATCTGTTAAATGTTCTGGCTCACAGCGCCTAACCAAGTTTTCAGCCAATACTTTTGAGGTATAAGGTAATTTGGCGTAAGCGCCTGGGGTAATGGCATCAACAGCAGCTTGGGTATCGAAATAATCAAGCTTGGAGCCAGGAAGAGGTTTACGGTAATCAGTATTCATAGCGGTCCTTAAATACGAGAGTAACAACGCGCCAGTCATAACCTGTTTGATAGAGAGAAATGCAGATACTGGCGAAAATAGTAAGCCAACCAAACACAGACGAATGCCTTAGCGCTCGCCTGTGTTTGTTACAGCTTAGCGCTGACTAATAGGTGACACTTTTCGTGGCTCAGGCCCAACATAATCCGCACTTGGGCGAATAATACGGTTGTTGCTGCGCTGTTCCATTACATGTGCAGCCCAGCCCGTTAAGCGTGAACATACGAAAATGGGGGTGAACAATTTAGTCGGTATCCCCATAAAGTGATAGGCAGATGCATGGAAGAAGTCAGCATTACAGAACAGTTTTTTGGTGTCCCACATAAATTCTTCACAGGCGACAGAAATATCATACAAGGACGTATCGCCATTTTCTTCGGCAAGTTTCTCTGACCACCGTTTGATGATCACGTTACGCGGGTCAGACTCGCGATAAATAGCGTGGCCGAAGCCCATGATTTTTTCTTTGCGTTCAAGCATTCCTGCCATTTGCGTTTTGGCATCTTGCGGTGAACTGAATTTTTGAATCATGTCCATCGCTGCTTCGTTAGCACCACCGTGCAATGGGCCGCGCAGCGAACCGATTGCGCCGGTAATACAAGAGAACATATCAGACAAGGTTGAAGCACATACGCGTGCAGTAAAGGTAGATGCGTTAAATTCGTGCTCTGCGTATAAAATTAGCGAAACGTCCATCACTTTGCGGTGCTGCTCTGACGGTGTTTTGCCGTGTAAGAGCGCTAAAAAGTGCCCGCCGAGTGAATCTTCATCTGTGGTGCAATCAATCTCAACACCCTCATGGCTATAGCGATACCAGTAACACATGATTGCCGGAAAAGCCGCCAATAAGCGATTCGCCGCTTGATGCTGCTGAGAAAAATCTACTTCAGGTTCAATATTCCCTAGGAACGAACAGCCCGTGCGCATCACATCCATTGGGTGCGCGTCTTTAGGAATAAGCTTTAGTACGTTTTTTAACGCTTGCGGCAAGTCGCGCTGTTTATGCAGTGTCGCTTTGTACTCATCTAATTGGCCTTGATTGGGCAATTCACCGTTAAACAGCAAATACGCGACTTCTTCAAATGTGGCGTTATCGGCTAAATCTGATACATCATACCCTGCATAGGTTAACCCTGAGCCTGATTTGCCCACGGTACATAAAGCCGTCTCGCCTGCACTTTGGCCACGTAAACCTGCACCACTTAATTTCTTATCTACCATAACTTGTTCCTCAATACGTTTTCGTTAACGTTTTTGGCGTATTTATTAAAACGTCAAGCATTGTTCATTGGCACCCCGCTCTATTTCGTTAGCGCAGGGCGATTTAAGTAATTACTTGTTTTTACCTTGGGCAAAAAGGTTGTCGAGCTTTTGCTCGTACTCGTGGTAATCCAGATAATCGTACAGCTCCATGCGGGTTTGCATGGTATCGACGACAGAGGTTTGATCGCCCCGCTCTAAAATGACGTTGTAGACATTTTCTGCCGCCTTGTTCATGGCACGAAATGCGCTTAATGGGTAAAGCACCATCGCAGCGCCCCACTCGCCTAACACTTTTTTGTTCCATAATTCGGTTTGGCCGAACTCAGTAATATTGGCCAAAATCGGCACGTCTAAGGCTTCAGCAAACGCACGGTAATGCTCTTCTGTTTTAATCGCTTCTGCGAAAATACCGTCAGCGCCGGCAGCAACGTATGCTTTGGCACGCTCAATAGCAGAGTCGAGCCCCTCTTGAGCGAATGAGTCAGTACGAGCCATAATGAAAAAGTCTGGGTCTGTACGCGCGTCAACGGCCGCTTTAATACGGTCGACCATTTCATCTAACGGTACGATTTCTTTATTTGGACGATGACCACAACGCTTTTGGGCCACTTGGTCTTCAATGTGCACTGCAGCAGCACCGGCCTTTTCCATATCACGGATGGTTTTAGCAATGTTAAATGCACCGCCCCAACCTGTGTCGATATCCACTAAAAGGGGTAAATCACAGGCAGAGGTAATGCGCTGCACATCAACAATCACGTCATTGAGTGACGTCATGCCTAAATCTGGCAGACCGTAAGATGCATTCGCCACACCGCCGCCAGATAAGTAAATGGCTTTGTGTCCAATCTTTTTAGCCATCATGGCGGAATACGCGTTGATCGCACCAACGATTTGCAACGGCTTATTATCCGCTAACGCTTGACGAAATTTTTGACCTGGGCTCATGTTACTTGCTCCTTAAGGTAGTTATATGGCAATGAGGTGAGCATTCACCCCAGTACATTCATTAAAGGGTTAATTGATGACAGCGACATGACGCCACAGCTAACCCTGCTCTGGCGCTAATTTGCGCTGAATATTATTTTTCGAATATAAAATATGCCGGCGCATGAGCATTTCAGCTAATTCTCCGTCACGATTCGAAATGGCTTGAACAATATGTTTATGCTCATCAAACGCCGTGCTTACGCGAGGGCCTGACATGCCTAACTGCACACGATACATGCGCACTAGGTGATAAATACCGTTGACGAGCATAGCGATAAGATGATTATTTTTACTGCCTAAAATAATGCGGTAATGAAAGTCCACATCCCCTGCTTCTTGATAATAAGAGCCGTGATTTTTCACGTCTTGGGAGTGCACATTTAACAGGCCATTTAAGTCGGCTATCTCGTCGTCTGTCATGTTTTGCGCCGCAAGTCTTGCAGCCATGCCTTCAAGGGACTCTCGAACTTGGTATAGATCCACCAGCCCTTCTGCTGATAAAGACACCACCCGGGCCCCCACATTAGCTTTACGCTCAACGATATGACACGCTTCTAAGCGGTTTATCGCTTCACGAACGACTGCTCGGCTTACACCATACTTTGTCGACAATTCGGTTTCGCTTAATTTTGAACCGGCTAGCACCACACCTTCAACGATGTCTTTTCGCAGCTGAAAAAAAGTTTTATCAGCAGCAGTAATAGGCTGTTCGGTTAGATTTTGCATGGACGTAGCTTGGTTCCCGACAATTTAAGGTGTTTTTTAGCGAATGTGAGTAAGGTTTACGCTGAACTGAAAATCGCTCAACAACCTGATGTTGTCGACAATATAGCAAAGTTGTTTGGTTTTTCAAGAGGGAATGGTGGGAATTGTCGACAATTCGTTGTTTTTTCAACCTTGCAGTTGTTTATGCGCTTTGCTTACTTTATGGCCTTCGGCCACTTATGGTCTTTGACCACTTATGCACTGCGTGCACTGAGCACAGCTTCGCTGCTTACTTATGGCCTGCGGCCACTATGCGCTGCGCTTATGGTATCCATGCAATCGACCCAGTGTTAGCCTTCGATGCTCGGGGTGACTTGAGTCGGTGAACAAAGCAAAGCATGCGCTTCGCTTACTTATGAGCACAGAAAAATACTCGTTGCCTTCGACTCTTCCGGATAACAGCAAGATCTTGGATGTTTTCCGTATTTCTACAAAAGCGTGTTTAAGAAATGGAAAAAATTTAACCTGTACAATAAGTTACGGTGTATGCTAAAAACGACATATGGGGAAAGGCGGAAAAATGCTGTGTTTAATACGCGGATGCAATCACGGCATTTCACAAGATATTAATATTGTTATGCACACTGATAAGGAAGTTTAAAGAATGAGTTACGAAGTTAAGTATCAAAATTCTGCTGGTCGATTATTAGCGCTACTAAAACAGCTAAAACCTAATCAGCCGTTTGTAAATCAGCTAGCCCCATTATTGCTTAACAAAAATGTTGCGAATGATCATAAATCAAAATCCTCATTGGGACTACAGTGTATTGTCTCGCTCCACCAGATGTACGCTCAGTTCATTGAGGACATAGAAAATAGCGAAATGAGTGAAGAAGAAAAAGCAGTCTATATGAAAGGCCTAAACTCACTCGCGACAATTGTTTTTCCTACTAACTTTGACAAAGGTGTCCGTCAAATAAGTGAGGCTGAAACTGCTTTACTTGAAGTTTGCGCAACTCGGATAAAAAAGGAAGCGGTATTAGATAAAAATGACATAGAAATTATAAGATCACTGATATCCGAGTTAAAGGGCGAAATAGAAAGCCTACCGAAAAAAGATCCACTAAAAATAATTTTAAATGAACTGATTCGTTTGTGTGAGGACGCAATCAATCGATTCCACATCCATGGTGCTGACGGCCTCAAAAAAGCATTTAAAGGTATGCTTGCAGAAGTAGCGGAAATTGAGTTTCATAGCGATATAGATACAAAAGAAATAAAAAAATCAGAGAAATGGGCGAAAACCGTCAATTTAATCAAAAAAGTTGATGAAGTCGCTGCAAAAACTCTCAAATACAAACCATTATTGGCGTTTGGTTCAAAACTTTTTTTAGGGGATGGTGGCGCATAACAAACCAAGGCAGCGGGGCGTTAAGTTCCTAAAGGGAAATTATGAATAATTTGGATGTGTTTAATATAGCTTCACTTGAAATATTTCACTGTTGTTTAGATACTTTTCCACTACCAACCGAATTGATAACCGTTGATCTGGCAGTCAACATATCCGGTTACTTCGAATCACCTAAAAATGATGAAAGCTATCAATCTCATTTTGACAACTTAGACGATACTATCCACGAAACTATTAGCTGGCTTAAACATGAGGGTTTTTTAGTTGATAAAGGCTCTAGCATTGACAGCTATGCTGTTGTCTTGTCGCAAAAAGGTCTTAATGCAGTAAACAGCGTGCCTAGGTTTCTAGAAAGTAAGAAATCGTTCAAAGACTATTTCAGTTCAGGTCTATCCAACTTGCCCTTCAATATAGCATCAGGGGTCATGGTTGAATTTTTTAAAACCGGAACATAATAATCTATTCAACCGGTCCCAAACTCTCTGGCTGATTTCGGTACGCTCACAGTATAACCGCAAGCTTGGGTCGTTAAATGGTTACTGTATTCAAGGAGTTTATTATCAAAATTGACAAAAAAGAATCAAAGTGTGGCAGTGTAAGAACTCTCCTTGGATTAATACCAGAGCTTTCCGATAATGAAACAACTATTGTGTTTCGAGGTCACGCTGATAAATCATATGATATTAAGCCATCTATATATCGTAAGAATGAATGGCATAGTAATGAAGATAAAATTGTTCGTGAAATTTTAATGAGGTGCCCGGCAGATTTTTCCCATATGCAAACCAATTTTGAAAAGCTTGTGAAAATGCAACACTATGATTTACCCACAAGGCTTTTAGATATAACTCAAAATCCATTAGTCGCATTATATTTTGCATGTGTAGGTGCAGATGAAAAAGAGAAAGATGGAGAAATTGTATTCTTCAAAATTCCCAAAAAAGAAATAAAGTACTTTGATAGTGACACCGTAAGTGTAATTTCAGGTTTAGCGTGGGCAAAAGATGATTTTGAAATAGAGCGTAAACACGAAAGGGATGACAAAGCTTTCCATAGAAGTAATGATCATGCTTTAAAACTTATGCATATAATTAAACAAGAAAAACCGTATTTCTTAGAAAAAATTAATCCTATGCATTTGCAGTCAGTTGTTTGTGTTAAACCCAAATTAGATAACCCACGAGTTATTCGTCAAGAAGGGTCGTTTTTGTTATTTGGTATAGATAGAAATAAACATCAAATTCCGACGATTCCAGACGAATGGTTATATTACCCAAAAGAGCGAAGAGTAATTATAAAATCAACCGATAAAGAACAAATTCTTAAACAACTTGCAACTATTGGAATTTCCAGAGATAAGCTTTTCCCTGAAATTGATATGGTTTCTCAATTCATAAAAAATGAATATGGTTTAGACAAAAATGAATTTATATCTAATCATTCAAAGCGCATATCATCACAGTTAAAAGGGCCAATTTTTATGTCAAGGTAACCTATGAATTAACAAGGGAATTAACAAGACACCCATGTTAATTTATTTCGAATCGACACTCGACGACACTGTTTTTTTAGAGGCGTAGCCAATGCTTTTGGCGACTTTGTCGCTGCTTTTCCTACTGAATCAAGTCACCCCGGGCACCTTGGGCGAGACGCGCAACCGACCAACAGAAGATACGAAGACACCCATGTTAATTCATTTCGAATCGACACTCGACGACACTGCTTTTTTAGGAAGATACGAAGACACCCATGTTAAAAATGTTCGTTGTTAGATTGTCGGTGAATGAAGCTGTTACAACTCATTTATATCCCTCCTTGCCTACTATACGCGAATTGCGTACACTTTAATGATGAAGTGTATATTCGTAGAATCAAAAATATTTGAGAAATATCGAGATGACTACCTCAGTGATGAAGAGTTTAGGCTCTTTCAGGCTGAGCTAATGTCAGACCCCAAGCAGGGGGATGTCATTCAAGGTACAGGTGGTTTGCGCAAGCTTCGAGTTGCAAGTAAGGGTAAAGGTAAGCGTGGTGGTTCACGTGTCATTTATTACTTTTTTGATCAAAAACAATCGAATTAACAGGACACCCATGTTAAATCACTTCGAATCGACACTCGACGACACGGCTTTCTTAGCGGCGTAGCCATTGCTTTTGGCGACTTTGTCGCTGCTTTTTCTACCAACTCAAGTCACCCGAGTATCTTGGGCGAGACGCGCAACCGACCAACAGAAGATACGAAGACACCCATGTTAAAAATGTTCGGAAGATACGAAGACACCCATGTTTATTCATTTCGAATCGACACTCGACGACACTGCTTTCTTAGCGGTGTA
>BAEM01000044.1 GCA_000314955.1 Paraglaciecola chathamensis S18K6
AAATAAGAGAAGCCGCACAGTAATGTGCGGCTTTTTTTGTATTTCTAGAATATAAGACGTGACTAATCTCAGTGGTGGGCGTTTGTGCACAGACACCTTGCTAAGTTAGATTACGCTTTTGAAGGTAAAGCTAAACGACTTATACCAATCCGCATTAATAAGTGACCGCCTCAGAATGCGTCCAGCGGTTTTTGATTAAGGCGTCGCTATGTAGTAATGGTTGTTCCCTTTCAAATAGTGAGAACGCAGAGCAAAAGCCGCTGGGGCATTCCTTGTAGGCGAGTTTTAAAAGGGCTTACACTGCGTTGCATGACTTCGAAAGAGAACAACTATTCATTCAGTCATGCGCCTTGTTTAAGCCCTTTTAAACTCTCGCTGAGTGATCACTTATTAACGTGGAATGGTATTAATGCTGTAATGAATATGACTAAACCCCTCGATGATTCCCCGGCACATTTTAAAATTCGTATTAGCGAGCGCTTGATTGTCGTGCGAACAAAAGGCACTTGGACTTTACAAACTGATATGGCCTACTTGTCTGAGCTTGGGGAAGCTATGCATTCTATGCGCGGGAACACTTGGGCTGTTTTAGTTGATATGCGTGGTTGGGTTGTGCCTGAGACAGTCAGCTCGTCACCATTTAAGCTAAAGGCTCAACTTGACCGACGTAACCAGAAACTAGAATGTTGGATTGTTGATGACATGGAGCAGGGGAATGCCTTACTCCCATATTTTCAAGCATCAGGTATTGTACCGAAGCGCTTTCTAGATCCTACTGATGCCATCGCTTACTTACACCATGCTAAATTTGTCAATGATAAGGTGAGTTTTGAGCAGTTAAACGGGTTATTAGAACGCGACTAGTCGAGTTACCTTGTGCCCTTATCCAGATAAGTAATGATTTAGCGATTTAAATTTATATTTCTATTACATAGATATATGCGGACAGGCTAATCAAGAGGTTTTTTGATGACGAGTAAGGATGTAGATTCGCCGTGTGTACGGAACTGTTGTCTTGATCAGCAAGATATGTGCGTGGGATGTTTTCGCATGCTAGATGAAATTGTTGGCTGGGGCACGGCTTCATCAGTGCGAAAAAAAGAAATTCTCGCTGCTTGTTCACGCCGTAAAAGTCGCCCTGATGTCGATGGTAATCATGAGTGAAATCCACGCGTATTCTGGGCTGATAAATCACGATAAGCTCGTGTTAAACAACAACGTTCACCTTTAGTATTGAGTATATAAGTTGCAAGTAATTTTAGCACCGATGGAAGGGGTGGTTGATCACCTCATGCGAGACATGTTGAGTAAAGTCGGCGGCTTTGACTTGTGTGTCACTGAATTTGTAAGGGTGGTGAATTGTTTACTGCCTAAAAAGGTATTCCATCGTATATGCCCTGAATTACATAATGATGGATATACCCCGAACGGTACACCTGTTCGGGTTCAATTACTGGGGCAAAACCCTCAACCGTTAGCTGAAAATGCAGTACGCGCAGTAGAGCTTGGCTCCCACGGTGTTGATCTCAATTTTGGTTGTCCCGCTAAAACAGTTAATAAAAGTAAAGGTGGTGCAGTATTGCTACGTGAACCACAAACTTTATACGATATTGTGAGCGCAGTGCGACAAGCTGTACCTAGCGAGCACAAAGTTACAGCTAAAATGCGACTAGGGTTTGACGATAAAAGCCTTGCCTTTGAAAATGCCGCCGCTATAGAAGCCGCTGGTGCAGATATACTGGTTATTCACGCCAGAACAAAGGTGGAAGGCTACAAGCCGCCAGCTTATTGGTCATGGATTGCTGACATAAAACAAAAAGTGAATATTCCTATTATAGCGAACGGCGAAATCTGGTCTTATGAAGATGCGATAAACTGCCAAGCCCAATCTAATTGCCAAGATATTATGTTAGGGCGCGGTATTTTAGCCATGCCAAACTTGGCGCGGGTAGTACGTGGTCAGCAAGAGGTGATGAATTGGTCTCAAGTCAATCAGTTGCTAATTGATTACTCAGGTTATGAGTTGTTTGGTGACAAAGGCAAGTATTTTCCCAACCGTTTAAAACAATGGCTAGGCTATTTGTCACGTCAGTACCCACAAGCCGAAGACTTGTTTATGCAAGTGCGTCGGCTGCGTGATTCGAATGAAATTGTACAGGTGTTACAGCAACAAAGGTAACTTGGCTATTTGCTGCAAGCTGACGCGATTTTTAAACTTGTATATCTACTATCGAGCCAACCCGTTGATTAGGATCACTCGTTTGAGGAGTCGCATTACCTTGCTGGGCTGACGAAGAGGTCGATAAAGTCTGCGAGTCTTGCGGCGCTGTGAGCCGCTCTGTTTCTGCTCTTGATGCTGAGACTTCTTGTCTGGGTGCTAGCACATTGGTCTGCACGGTATTTGAGCCTGTAGCGCTCACGTCCATCACATTTCCCCCTTTAATTTGTCTGATTTATGAGTCTAGCGTTTCATTCTTTTTAATTCCATGCAAAGCGCAAAACTCTCTTATTCAGTGATCAATGGGCTCAAAGCCGCTCGCATCGACTCGGCAATGATAGGCTGTGCTTCGGCATTCGGATGAATACCATCAGCTTGCATCAACTGGGTATCCAAGGCGATATCAGCGAGAAAAAACGGCAGTAATGTGACGTCTCGTTCTTCGGCAACATCCGAATAAGCCTTAGTAAAAAGTTCGGTGTATTTACGCCCATAGTTCGTAGGAATTTGCATTTCTTGTAAAATAACAGTTGCACCTGATTCTTGGCTTAATTTCACTATTTCCATTAGGTTGTTGCGCATTTTAGTGATTGAATGGCCTTGTAAACCGTCATTTCCACCTAGTTCAACATAAATATGGCTGGGTGAATGTTGGCTCAGTAATCTTGGTAAACGAGCCAATGCACCATCGGTCGTTTCACCACTTATCGCTGCATTTACCACAGTTATGTTACTTTTTTGCCACGCATCTTGTAACAAACTTACCCAGCTTTGTGCTTGCGTCAGACCGTAACCTGCACTTAGGCTATCACCTAATATGAGCAATTTACTCGATTTCGCCCAAAGCTGATCTGAAACCAGTAATATAGGTAAAAGAATCAATACGACTTTGGCGCGCTTGCGCAATGAATTTACTATCAATTTAAACACTATGGCTCCTGTAAATATGATTAAAACGTCCGCGATCACAAAAACGGTTACTACCTCTCAAGGTGAACTTGCAATCCTCAAGCCAATTAGTTTTGAAGTCAAGGCAGGTGAGTCGATTGCCATCGTGGGTGCGTCAGGCTCCGGTAAATCGACATTGTTGAGCCTACTTGCGGGACTTGATGAAGTAAGCAGCGGAGATATTTATCTTGACGGGCAAGCCTTGCATGAAATGAACGAAGAGCAGCGGGCACAATTACGCGGTGAGAAAGTTGGCTTTATTTTTCAAAGCTTCATGTTGGTCCAAAGTTTAACAGCGATTGAAAATATTATGTTACCTGCAGAAATTGCGGGGTTGGATAACGCCAAACAACTTGGCCAAGAAATTCTAGATAAAGTCGGCTTAGGGCATCGTGGCGATCATTATCCTAATCAGCTATCCGGTGGCGAGCAGCAGCGAGTGGCCATTGCGCGAGCGTTTATTACTAAACCGAAAATCTTGTTTGCTGATGAACCAACCGGCAATTTAGATGCCGCCAATAGTGACAAAATTGAACAGTTGTTGTTCGATTTGAATCGCGACTCCCATACAACCTTGGTACTTGTAACGCATGATAATGAGTTGGCGAAACACTGCCAACGTCAATTATTAATGAATGCAGGGGAACTTAGCGAAGTCACCCTATCAGATGATAATGCTAGCTCAGGGCAAAAATCAGTGATTTCGCAAAGTCAGGTAGGGTAGTGCATGACTAAGCAAACATTAAATTTAGCCTGGCGCTTATTTAAACACGAAGCTAAGCGCGGAGAGTTAACCATTATTTTACTGGCGATCATTTTGTCGGTGGCCTCGGTGCTATCCCTATCGCTTTTTAGTGAAAGATTACAGTCAGCGTTAACGGATAAAAGTGCAGAGTTTATCGCAGCAGACAGGGTGCTTAAATCTCGTAAACCAGTGGATGAAAGCTGGATTGAAAAAGCCAAAGAATTTAATTTGAATACAGCGAATCAAGTTTACACGCGCTCAATGGCATTTTCTGGCGACAATATGATGTTGGTTGACTTAAGAGCCGCTGCCGAGGGGTATCCATTAAAGGGCACCGTGAAAGTGGCCGAGCAGCCTTTTGCGCCAGGGCAAGCCACAAATTCGCTACCCGCTCCAGGTAATGCGTGGATCGAATCACGTTTATTTCAAAACTTAGGATTAAGTTTAGGGCAGGTTATTGAAGTCGGGGACAAAGCATTTACCGTCAGCAAAGTGTTATCTGAAGTACCGGATGCTGGATTCAGTGTTTTTGGCGGTGACCCAAAAGTCTTGATCAGTGAACAAGATTTAGCCTCAACCAATATTATTGGACCAGGAAGTCGTGCATCGTTTAGTTATTTTTTTACCGGCAGTGATAGTGATTTAGATGCGTATTACGATTGGTTAATGCCACAACTGGACAAAGAGCTGCAAAGCTGGGTATCTGTCAGTGATGATGATTCGGCCATCGGCCGTTCTATTGCAAAAGCTGAGCAGTACTTTCTGCTGGCTAGCTTGTTAGCGATAGTCTTAGCGGCTGTCTCAATTGCTGTTGCGGCGCAAAGATACAGCCAACGCCACTATGATCCTGTTGCCATTATGAAAACTCTAGGGGCGAGTAAAAAAATGGTGCAGCAAGTTTACTTGTTGCAAATCACGTTCATCACCTTGCTGGGGATAGTCATAGGCACAGTGCTCGGTTTCTTGATTCAGCAAATTGTGGTGTGGGCACTGGCTGGTAGTGTTGATGTGTCATTAGATGTGTGGTTCTGGCGTCCGCTGATCATCGCAGTGTTTACCGGGGCAATATGTGCCATGTTGTTCTCACTTTATCCGCTGCTTAAACTCTTTTCGGTTTCTCCGCTACGTGTGTTACGCCGTGACTTAGGGGCATCGCTGAGTTCGCGCTTTATCCAATTTTTAGCCTCAGGCGGTGCTATTTTCAGTCTGATGTGGGCTTACAGTGGTGACTTAAGCTTAAGTGCTATTCTGTTTGGCTCTGGTATCTTGTTGGTCATTAGCTTGCTACTAGTGACCTTTGGACTCATTTGGGTAGGGCGAAAGCTTGGACAAGGCAAAATGGGCGCGTGGCAATTAGCATGGGCGCGCATTCGACGCCGAGCAATGGACAATGCTATTCAGCTTATCAGCTTCGCCGTAACCATTATGTTGTTATTGATTGTACTGGTTATGCGTAATGACATGATTGCCCAGTGGCAAAATCAGCTCCCGCAAGGTACACCTAACTACTTTTTGGTAAACATCACTGAGCAGCAATTGCCTGAATTAAAAGCACATTTTGCTGAAGAAAAAGTCGATATAGAACACTTCTACCCGGTGGTGCGTGGGCGCTTTGTGGCAATCAATGATGAAAAAGTTTCAACTGCGGTTAGCAAAGAAGACGAAGAGCCAGGAGAGGATCGGGGTCGTGAAGGGTTGGGGCGCGAAGCAAACCTAACGTGGAGCGATACACTGCAGCCTGAAAATGAGATTGTAGCCGGCGAGTGGTTTGAATCGGGTGAACCTTTAGCAAGTGGATTGTATGGTGTTTCTGTTGAAGCGCGCATTGCGGATAGGTTGAATATCAAATTAGGTGATAAGTTAACCTTTAATGTAGGCAGCGAGATCATTAATACACAAGTGTCGAGCTTACGTGAAGTGAATTGGCAAACCATGCAGCCAAACTTTTTCTTTGTTATTCAACCTCAAGCGATGACAGGGTATTTACCAACGTATTTATCGAGTTTTTACTTAGATAAATCACGTAAATCAGATATCACTGAATTGATGAAGCCTTTTGCTAGTGTCACCTTGTTTGACGTAGATGCCCGCATTGAACAGTTACGCGGCATAGTGCAGCAAGTGTCATTGGCGGTAGAGTTTATATTGGTCTTAGTGCTGGCAGCTGGGGCACTAGTGTTGATCGCTCAAGTTCAAGCGAGTATGGATGAACGCCAGCAAGAGCTTGCTATATTGCGTACGTTAGGGGCCAAAGGACGTTTGATACGAGCTAGTGTTTTGTTCGAATTTGTCATTATTGGGTTAGTAGCTGGTCTGATGGCAGCGTTTTCCAATGAAGTGAGTTTGTTCTTTTTACAAAGCCAAATCTTTGAGATGGAAGCAGTATTGCATTGGGAGTATTGGTTTATTGCCCCTGTCGTCGGAGCGATTGTTGTTGGAGCGCTAGGCATTATAGGTTGCTGGCGTTTGTTACGCCTTAATACCAGCCACTTATTACGTCAAATGGTCTGATTATTTAATGGACAATAGAAAGCCGATAACGCGTTATTCGTTATCGGCTTTTTCTATTTCATGCACGGCGTCTTTTTTACTTTATGCACGGCATATAGAAGCGCAAGTTTGTTGGCAAGGGCTATAAACGCAAGCACTCTAAGGCATGCTCAAGCTCGGGATAATGGAATTGATAACCATCTTCTTGTAGTCGTTTCGGTATCACCCGCTGCCCGTTCAGTAAAAGATCGGCTGCTTCGCCCATAATCAGGCGCAGAGCGAAAGAGGGCATAGGTAAAAAAGCCGGGCGGTGTAGCACGGCTCCAAGGGTTTTACTGAATTGCTCATTGGTAACGGGATTAGGCGCGGTAAAATTGTATATCCCTTTGCATTGCGTATGTTCTATTAAATAAATCAGTCCATCTAACATATCTTCTAAGTGGATCCACGACATGTACTGTTGTCCTGATCCCATTGGACCACCTAAACCAAACTTAAAGGGAGGTAGCATCTTCACTAACGCACCACCTCGACGAGTAAGCACTACACCTGTGCGTACAATACACACACGGGTGTGCGCTGATTCAGCTTGTTTAGCCAAGAACTCCCACCTTTCACATAATTGATGGCTAAACTCATCGTGCGGTGAGTCGAATGTTTCATCAATAATATTGTCGCCTTGGTGTCCGTAGTAGCCAATCGCTGAACCACTAATCAATAGCGCAGGAGGCTGATTGCTGGCTTTTATCAGTGCTACAAGCTTTTCGGTTAGCTCCCAACGACTTTGTTCTATGCGCTTTTTTTGATCATCAGTCCAGCGTTTGCTTATGATTGGCTCGCCAGCCAAATTGATAATAACGTGAAAGCCATCAAGGTTATCGAAATCATCCAATGATGAGATTAGGGTGATTTTGTGACCTAATACCAGCTCCGCTTGCGAAACATTGCGCGTGACCACTGTGATATCGTTTGGCTTCAACTTAGGGATTAAATTAGAACCGATTAATCCTGTACCTCCAGTAATCAAAATACGCATAGAAAATCCTTATTATGTTACGTTTTAGAACATGAAAGACATAAAGAAACCGAGTCAGCAAAGCGCAAGGCATGGGGTTTATCCACTTCGGCTTCGGCATATGTCACCCTTGGGTGTTCAGCGGCGATCATTAAGACATCAGCGGTTAATTTTTCCAGTAACGCAAAACGATTGTCCTCAACTAAATGAATAATACGCTTTGTGATGACTTTGTAATTAAGGGCATCGTCCATGTTGTCTGTGTCAGTTGCTTGATCTGCCTGATATTCAATTTTTACATTTACGACGACATCTTGCTTGTTAATTATTTCATCTTCATTAATACCAATATAGGTACGTAAACGTAAATTTTTTATCCGGATCGTCGCGGGATTTAACTTCATATTATTACCACTCTTGTTTTACGACGTAAAAATAACCTAAAATCAGTACGTTAATATCTTTTTATCGTTTTGTACATGGATATTATCAAGATGTCATTGATATGCCTCATAATACTAAAAACACGACGTAAGGCTATAAAGTAAGCATACTTTCCGTTAATTTTTTCATTTATTCTACAAGTGAGCTAAACCATGCAAATGAAATATTCCCCTTCACTGAAAGTGCTGTTAATACTTGCATCACTTGTGGTTGTTTTAGCTGGCATAAAAGCCGCAAGCGCCATCGTCGTCCCATTCTTATTATCGATTTTTATTGCTATGTCGTGCAGCCCAATTATTAATTGGGCCAACCAGTACAGGATCCCAAGAGCCGTGTCCGTGGTCTTGGTTATACTGCTCATTGTTATATTAGGGTTTATGCTCGCAGGACTTGTAGGCCAATCGATGAATGACTTTAGCGAAAATTTGCCGAAATACCGGAAACAACTGGTCGAGCAATTTTCTTTTGTGATTGGTCGCCTAAACGATTTCAACATACAGATTAATAAAAACCAATTACTGTCTTATTTAGATCCCGGTGCGGCTATGAACATGGCAACCAGTTTATTGACTAGTTTGGGCGGGGTGTTGACCAACTTCTTATTAATTCTTCTTATTGTGGTGTTTATGTTGTTCGAAGCGGAATCGTTTCCTCGTAAGATCCATATTGCTTTAGACGATCCGAATATGAAAATGCGCCAAATCGACAAGTTTCTATTGTCTGTTAAGAATTATTTGGCGATCAAAACACTGGTAAGTTTAGGTACGGGGTTGGTGATAGGGCTTTGGCTGTACTTTTTAGGGGTTGATCATTACCTGTTATGGGCAATGATGGCATTTTTGCTCAACTACATACCAAACATAGGCTCAATTCTCGCCGCCATCCCAGCTGTTTTGCTGGCGCTAGTACAATTAGGCCCTGGTATTGCCGGCTTAACGGCACTGGGGTTTGTGGTTACCAACACGGTAATGGGCAACATTATTGAGCCAAGGTATATGGGCCGAGGTCTAGGTTTGTCGACATTAGTGGTGTTTTTGTCGTTAATTTTTTGGGGGTGGTTACTAGGCACAGTTGGCATGCTGCTGTCAGTACCTTTGACCATGATCGTCAAGATTGGCCTTGAGTCGGGGCAAGACACCCGCTGGATAGCATTGCTTTTAGCCAGCGATGGTCCTGAGTTAAAGGAACTTGAACAGGTTGATAGCGAAAAAGATCAGGATAAGCGCGAGGTTTAATTTAAATGCTCTGTGATGTTTGGACATAAAAAGCCCTCCAGTAATTGGAATGTCCAACTATTGGAGCTTACTTCATATTGTCAGTAGCGCACTTCTTATCTGAGTTAACGAAATGGCTATCTAGCAAAAATGTTTGATGAAGTGATTTTTGATAGCCAAGACGTCTTTTAGTTAATGTAATCCACAACATCGAATGATTGGCCTGTCTCTTGGCCTTCAATAGAATGGCGGTATGCTTTGGCTGTGTCAGCAGCGCTAATACCGGTTTCACTGTTCATTCCCATCAACAGCATCGTTTCTTTTACGAACCGTGGGCTAACGGTATTTATGTGAAGTGAGTCACCCAAATCTAGGGCTGCAGCTTTAACAAAAGCGTCAAGCGCGGCATTAACTAAGCTAACCGCTGAAGACCCTGGCATAGGATTTTGCGCCACATAACCACTGGTAAATGTGATACTGCCACCTTGTTTAATATAGGGCTTAGCAATTTGAAATAAGTTGATGTGACCTAATATTTTATTATTCACAGTTGTTTGAAATTGCTCGATAGTTAACTCGTTCAATGGGGCGAATTCAATCAACCCTGTGGTTGAGATCACAGCAACCACGTTGCCTACTTCTCAGTTTAGTCTGGGATTTAAAAATGTGATGTTATAACAATTTTGTGAGTGCGCATATGCGCTAGTGAATTTTTACGTAGCAGAAAAATTAAAAGTATCTTATATCATGATGGAAGGAGGGGGTTTCGCAGTATTCAAATCTTCGAGTAGAGCATGTCAAACAAACGCGTCAGTGAATCATGACTCCTCGAAGTTAAGTTGCTGTTCGCAGCGCTAACTCGTTAAGCACTCATTAGCACCTGATTTCTACCCGATTCCTTGGCGTTATAGAGCGCTTCATCAGCACGTAAAATAACATTATCGATATTGGAATCAGCAGACTTCAGGTCACTAATACCTATGCTTATGGTAAAACGCAGTTGATGATTATCGATGTTAATTTCAATGCTCTCTATGGAACGTCTAATTTTTTCCGCTACGATGCTTGCTTCGTGTTTAGATGTTCTAGGCAACAGAGCAATGAATTCTTCACCTCCATAGCGGGCGACGAGGTCAGAATTGCGTGTATTCTCTAGCATGACTTGAGCAACCACTTTGATCACTTCATCACCCGTGCTATGTCCATACGTATCGTTGACGTTTTTGAAAAAATCTACATCACACATTAGCACGCTAAGGGGTTGGTCGTTTTCTCGCGATTTATTAAACTGCTGTGCAGACTGTAAATTAAATGCGCGGCGGTTGAATATACCACTTAGCGCGTCGTAGTTAGCCTCACGTTGCAACTTCGAGGCGAACAAGGACACTTTTGCCACCATTGGTCTGAATATAAATATAGCTTCAATGAGAATGGTAAAAATGATTATCCAAAACACCACATTCTGCGCAAACCTTAACTCATCGACTTTTTCGAAGCTCTCTTTCTCATACTGCTCTACCACACTGTGAAGCGAATCTAGAAGCGAGGTTTTAGCAAGATCAACAATATATTGCTTTTGGGTAGTTAAGTTCGCTTCATTTAAATCCTCTGAGGAGTTTAAAACTCGCCTGACGGTGTCAGCAAATTTAACTACATTCTGTTGCACGTTATCCGGAGGGCTGAAATAGAGTGCGTTTAACTCTGCGGAAAAATCAGAACCTTGATTTTCCTTATGGTGCTGTAATAAAAAGTTTTGGTTTATGAGCATTTTATCAATGGCTTCTAAAGCAACGAGTCTAGCGTCATGACTGCCTGTTTGCAGGTGATGAAGTGCAAACAAACCTGCACGCTGGGAGAGCATTCGTTGCTGGCCGCTAATATTAACAATCTTTCCGGTTTGGCTTTGCTGCTCAATAACTTGATCTAACATCAAATGAACAGCACCAGATAAAAGCGCGATTATCGTTAGCGATATCGCGTAGGTTAGTGTCATGTACTTGCTAGGATTTTCTATCTCAATCCCTTTGGTTTGTTTTTTATTCATTATTTTTAACTACTTTAGTGTTAAATACAGAGGCTACGACGCAATACATCAAGGGAAATCAAACACGTCAAAGTAGCTAAATTTAATTTCACTAAATTTTTATACGATGAAAATCCAAATCTTGCTATTAGCACTTAGTCTATGTTGGTCGGCGCCTTAAAGGTGCGTTCTTTATCCGGCTGTGCTAACAGTGAAAACGCCCTTTTTAGATGTTCGTGGTAAACCATTTAAAATGGTAGTGGCGTAGTCACATGAGACCTCTTATTTAACTCACGCTTAAGTAAATCGTGGTCTACACTGCATGTGAACTCGGGTTTCCATGGGGAGATTTCGTTTAAATGTAAATATTTTTCACATCAACGAAATATTCATTTACTTCGCTGGGTCTAATCATTTGTAAGCAATTTTACATACAAAAATTTAAATCTACTTAAGGTGTCAAATATGAAACAGATTAAACAAACTACTATCGCTACAGCAATGGGTGCAGTTGTACTTGGCTCTCTAGCAGCGGTTAGCTTTCAAGCTAATGCGGCACCTTTTGGGATGCAAACATTAGAATCTGGTTATATGCAAGATGTCGCAGAAGGTAAGTGCGGTGAAGGAAAATGCGGCGGCGACAAAGCAGCTAAAATGACCAAAGAAGGCAAGTGCGGCGAAGGCAAATGTGGTGGCGACAAAGCAGCT